>NZ_RCTF01000026.1 GCF_003667445.1 Xanthobacter tagetidis
TCCTCGCCGGACCCCCGGCCTGCCGGAGTAAACGGCCTCCCGCCCGCGCCTGCGGAGCGTTAGGGGCGCTCCGCAGGCGCTCTCATTCCAACACATCTCAAACAGACAAGCCGGGGGATGACGGCGGGTGGGGTGGCGGCGGTGGCGCGGAAAAAGCTGGCGGCGCCCGCCCCTCACTCCTGCAGCGCCTCCTCCCGCGTGGTGCGGATGGCGGGGACGATCAGCACCACCAGCAGGGCCACGGATGCGATCAGGAAGCCGAGGCTGATGGGCTGGGTGAGGAAGATCGAGGAATTGCCGCGCGAGATCAGCATCGCCCGGCGCAGATTCTCCTCCATCATGGGGCCGAGGATGAAGCCGAGGATCAGCGGCGCCGGCTCGCAGTCGAGCTTCACGAACACGTAGCCGAGCACGGCCAGCGCGCCCATCAGATAGATGTCGAACACGCTGTTGCTGCTGGAATAGGCGCCGATGACGCAGAACAGCAGGATGGCCGGGAACAGCAGCCGGTAGGGCACCTTCAGCAGCCGGATCCAAAGCCCCACCAGCGGCAGGTTCAGCACCAGAAGCATCAGATTGCCCACCCACATGGAGGCGATCAGGCCCCAGAACAGGCCCGGCCGCTCGCTCATCACCGTGGGCCCCGGGGCGATGCCCTGGATCATCATGGCGCCGATCATCAGCGCCATCGTCGGGTTCGAGGGGATGCCGAGCGTGATCATGGGAATGAACGAGGTCTGCGCGCCGGCATTGTTGGCCGATTCCGGCCCCGCCACGCCGCGGATGTCGCCATGGCCGAAATTGCGCGGCGGCTTCGCCACCTTCTTCTCCAGCATGTAGGAGGCGAAGGAGGCGAGCAGCGCCCCGCCGCCCGGCAGAACGCCGAGAATGGCGCCGAGGCCGGTGCCGCGCAGGATCGCGGGGGCCGAGATCTTCAGATCGTGCAGGCTCGGCAGCACCCGGCCGATGCGCTGGGCGGTGACGGAGCGATCCTGCTCAGTCTCCAGGTTGCAGGCCACCTCGGCGATGCCGAACAGCGCCATGGACAAGGCGATGAAGCCGATGCCGTCGCGCAGTTCCGGGAAGCCGAGGTCGTAGCGCGCGGTGCCGGAATTCACGTCGGTGCCCACGAGGCCGAGCAGAAGGCCCAGCAGCACCATGCCGATGGCCTTGATGAGCGATCCGCGCGCCAGCACCACCGCGGCGATGAGGCCGAACACCATGAGCGAGAAGTATTCCGCCGGCCCGAACTCCAGCGCGAGATCGGACAGGACCGGCGCGAAGTAGGCGATGGCGATGGTGGAGACGCAGCCGGCGAAGAACGAGCCGATGGCGGCGATGCCCAGCGCCGGACCCGCGCGTCCGGTGCGGGCCATGCGGTAGCCGTCGATGGCGGTCACCACGGAGGAGGATTCGCCGGGAATGTTGACCAGGATCGCCGTGGTGGAGCCGCCATACTGCGCGCCGTAATAGATGCCCGCCAGCATGATGAGCGCCGAGTCCGGCGGCAGGGTGAAGGTGATGGGCAAGAGCATCGCCACGCTCGCCACCGGACCGAGCCCGGGCAGCACGCCCACCAGCGTGCCCAGCAGCACGCCGATGAAGCAGTAGGCGATGTTGGCGAAGGTCAGCGCGACCGAGAAGCCGAGTTCCAGATTGGCAATGGTTTCCACGTCAGGCCTCCCCGGGCGCTAGTAGGAGGGCCACACGGGCAGCGGGAGCCCGAGGATCGTGACGAACAGCAGCACCGCGCCGACCGACAGGCCCGCGGCGAGCAGAACGGCTTCCTTGAACCGGAATTCGGGGCTCGACAGGCCGCCCACCAGCACCAAGGCGGCGGCCGAGATCAGGAGGCCGAGCGGCCGCAGCATGAGCCCGAACAGCACCATGGCCGCGAGCAGCGACAGCAGCGGGCGCAACTGCACGCGCGGCAAGCCGTCGCCGGGAACGACAAGGCTGCGCACCATCACCGCGAGCCCGACCCCGGCCAGGAGCACGCCCAGCACCAGGGGAAAGAAGCCGGCCCCCATGCGCGCCGGCGTGCCCTGGGCGTAGCTCGTGGCGGCCACCGCCGCGAAGGCGGCGCCGAGGCCGGCGAACAGGATCCCGGCGAGGAAGTCCTTGGTGGATGCGATACGCATGGTTCCCCTCATCTGCGCGCGGAAGCCCCACGATGCGCCGCGCCGGGGCGGCACGGGCGGCCGATCGGCGCAGAAGCGAAATTCGGGAGCGGCCCTGCGGGTGCCGCCGCGTTGCCTCGCGGCGGTGCCCTGTGCATGTCTCTGGATCGGTCGGGCCGCGGCCGGCTCTTCGGCCGGTCCGCGCTGGTGTCCGCCCGCCGCGGAACGGCGGGCGGCAGTCGTCGTCAGGCCCCGTCGTCAGGCCATCTCGTAGCCGAGGATCGCCTTGATCTCGAGGAAGTCCTCAAGGCCGTAGATGCCGGCCTCGCGGCCGTTGCCGGACTGCTTGTAGCCGCCGAAGGGCGCCTCCACGTCCTGCAGCTTCCCGTGCGGCGCGCCGTTGAGATAGATGCGGCCGGCGCGCAGCTCCATGCCGACCTCGCGCGCCTCCTCCAGCGAGCCCGCCCACACATAGCCGGCGAGGCCGTAGATGGTGCCGTTGGCGATCGCCACGGCGTCGTCCTTGTCCTTGTAGGGCAGCATGGACAGCACCGGGCCGAAGATCTCCTGCTGGGCGATGGTCATCGCCGGCGTCACGTCGGAGAACACGGTGGGCTTCACGTAATAGCCGCGGTTGAGCCCGGCGGGCCGGCCGAGGCCGCCGGCGGCGAGCGTCGCGCCTTCCTCGATGCCGATGCGGATCAGGTGCTGCACCCGGTCGAACTGCGCCTCGCTCACCAGCGGGCCGAGGCGGGTGCCCTCGGCGAGCGGATCGCCCACCACCACGGCCTCGGCGGTGCGCCGGGCAATGGCGGTGGCTTCGGCGAGCTGGTCCTGGTGGATCAGCATGCGGGTGGGCGCCTGGCAGGACTGCCCGGTATTGGTGAAGGCACGCAGCGTTCCGGCCGAGACCGCCGCCTCCAGGTCCGCGCCCGGCAGGATGATGTTGGCCGACTTGCCTCCCAGCTCCTGGTGCACGCGCTTCACCGTGTCCGCGGCCGCCTTCGCCACCAGGATGCCGGCGCGCGTCGAGCCGGTGAACGACACCATGTCGATGTCGGGATGGCGCGAGATCGCCTCGCCCACCGTCGGCCCGTCGCCGTTGACGAGGTTGAACACGCCCTTCGGCACCCCCGCCTCATGGAGGATCTCGGTGAGGATGATGGTGGAGAGCGGCGCCATCTCGGACGGCTTCACCACGCAGGTGCAGCCGGCCGCGAGCGAGGGCGCGAACTTCGAGGCGACCTGGTTGATCGGCCAGTTCCACGGGGTGATGAAGCCGCACACGCCGATCGGCTCGCGCACGATGCGCGTGGTGCCGCCGAGCATGTGGCCGAAATCGTAGTCCTTCAGGACCTTGGCGGCCTCCTTGAAGTGCTCCAGCGTGGTGTTGGTCTGCACCTGCATGGCGAACCAGAGCGGCGAGCCCATCTCAGCGGTGATGGCGCGGGCGAGGTCGTCCATGCGGCTCTCGAACACCGCGATGATGCGGTGGAGGAGGGCGAGGCGCTCCTCCTTGGTGGTCTTCGAGAAGGTCGTGAACGCGGCGCGGGCGGCCTTCACCGCCCGGTCCACGTCCTCGGCGCCGCCCATGCTGATCTGGCCGGCGGGCTCCTCGGTGGCCGGGTTGATGACGTCGAACAGCTTCGGCGCGACCGGGTCGACCCATTCGCCGTTGATGTAGAACTTGGTGGTGTTGCTCATCGCGCTGAGGCTCCTCGCCGTTCGAGCCCCCGGCCCTTGGGCCGGGGACTTGGATCTTGGAATCAGGCGCCGCGGGACAGCGGCGGATTGGCATAGCCCGGCGTCACATGGACATCGAGCAGATACGGCTTTCCGGCCCGTACCGCTTCGAGGCCGCGCTTCAGCGCCTCCTCAAGCTCGGCGACGGTCCGGATCGGCCCTTCGGCCTCCACGCCCTGGCACCGCGCCATTCCGGCGAGGTCGACCACCGGCTCGTCCATGCGCTGGCCGATCCAGCGGTTCTCCGGCGGGCGGCTGCGCGCCTTGGCGACCGCTTCCTGGTGGATCTCGTCGTTGAAGTTGGAGCGGTTGTTGGAGACGATGAACAGCGCCGGAATGCCGTAGTGCGCGGCGGTCCAGAGCGCGGTGACGCCCTGGAGGAAGTCGCCGTCGCCCAGCACCGACACCACCGGACGCGCCGCGTCCTTGAGCGCCAGCGCGACGCCGACCGTGAGGCCGGGGCCGGCCGCGAGGCCCGCGCCGCCGTCATGCCCCATGAAGTCGTAGGGATCGCGGAAGTGGTAGGCGTCGCCCGCCCAGCCGATGGTGACGTGGGCGAGGGTGAAGGTCTGCTCCCCGCGGGCCTTGGCCAGCGCGATCTCGATGTCGCGCGGGGCAAGCTCGGTGGCGGCGCCGGCGCTGTAGGCCGGCACCGGATAGGTGTTGCGGCTCGTGCCGTCCCACTTCGCCTTGCCGGCGAGCTTGCGCTCCACCAGCGCCAGAACGTCTTCCACCACCGTGTCGGCGCCGGCGGCGATCGGCACGTCCACCGGAGGCAG
Source organism: Xanthobacter tagetidis (assembly GCF_003667445.1). Classification (GTDB taxonomy): domain Bacteria; phylum Pseudomonadota; class Alphaproteobacteria; order Rhizobiales; family Xanthobacteraceae; genus Xanthobacter; species Xanthobacter tagetidis. Next base: position 4,643 of record NZ_RCTF01000026.1, read on the forward strand.
CGCGAAATAGTCCATGCTCCAGCCCCGGTGCAGCGACGCGTCGAGCGTCACATGGGCGATCTTGGCCGGGTAGCTTTCCGTGGCGCGGGTCATCTGCAGCAGGAAGCCGTTGAGGTCCACCCAGTCGAACGAGACGATCACGTCCGCCTTGCGCACGATCTCCTTGGCGGTGGGGCTCAGCCAGTAGAAGGGCGGCACCACGTGGAGGCCGTGGTCGGTGGGGAACACCGCGCGCTCGCGGATCGAGGTCATGACCGAGGCGCCCGACAGCTCGGCGAGGCGCACGCGGCGGTCCCAGGCGGCCTGATCGCGGCCGGCGCGGCCGAACAGGATCAGCGGGTTCTCGGCCTTGGCAAGCATCTCGGCCACCGCCTCGACATCGGCCGGATTGGCGCGCGGCGTGGCGGCGGGCTGGTAGCGCGCGGTGGTGGGGATCGCCAGCGGCTCGTCGAGCTTCTGCTCCTGGAGCCCGGCGTCGAGGCAGATATAGACCGGCGCGGTGGGCTGGGAATTGGTCAGCTGGTTGCCGCGCAGGAACGCCTCGACGATGCCGTGCGGCGAGCGCGGCTCGTCGTCCCACTTGATGTAGTCGCGCAGCAGCGCGCCCTGGTCCTTGGCGGTGTGGATCCAGTCGATCCAGGGACGGCGCTTCTCGGGGGCGACGGGGCCGGTGGCGCCCACCACGATCATCGGCGCGCGGTCGCACCAGGCGTTGAAGATGCCCATGGAGCCGTGCAGCAGGCCCACGTTCGAGTGCAGCACGCAGGCCATCGCCTTCTCGGTGACCTTGGCGTAGCCGTGGGCGATCGAGACCACGTGGTCCTCGTTGAGGCACAGCAGCATCTGCGGCGCCTCGTTGCCGAGATGGTTGACCAGGCTGTCGTGGAACCCGCGGTAGCTCGCGCCGGGATTGAGCGAGATATAGGGAATGTCCAGCTCGCGCAGCATGCGGGCGGCGACGTCGCTGCCCCATTCGGCGGCGTTGGAGGGCGTGACCTTCGGGCGTTCGATGTTCTTCATTCGCTCGTCTTTCTCGACTGGAAGGGGTGCTATGGACGGGCCAGGCCTCTGAGCGCGGGCTATCGGGGCGGCAGGCCGGCGGGGGCCGGCAGGCGCAGGGTGGACAAGGCGGTGGATGGGCCGACCGGCGCCGCTTTGCGCAGCAGGTGCGGCCCGAGACCGGCGAGGGACGGGCAGCCGAGCAGCGCGAGCGTGGTGCGCAGTTCCGCGCCGAGAATCTCGATCAGACGCACGACGCCGGCTTCGCCGTCTGCGGCGAGAGCCGCGCCCTGGGCCTTGCCGAGGCCGACGAGGTCGGCGCCCAGCGCCCGCGCCTTGGCGATGTCGGTGCCGCGCAGCATGCCGCCGTCGACGAAAATCCGGGCGCGGCCGGCGACGGCGCCGCAGATCTCCCCGAGCTGGTCGAGGGCGGCCACCGCATGGTCGAGCTGCCGCCCGCCGTGATTGGAGGCATAGACCACGTCGACCCCGTGCTCGACGCACAGCCGCGCATCCTCGGCATCGAGCACGCCCTTGACGATGAGCGGCAGGCGGGTGCGCGCCTTGAGCCAGGCGATGGTGTCGAAGGAGAGCTGCGCCTGCTCGTCGGCGATCTGCACGTCCTTGCGGTCGCCGAGATTGGCGCGGTCCACCGCCTGGGCGGAGGAATAGCGGTTGACGAGATCGCGCTCGCGGCGGCCATAGACCGCGGCATCCACCGTGAGGCAGAGCGCGGCACAGCCTGCGGCCTCGGCGCGCGCCACGATGTCGTCGAGCCAGTCGCGCCCGCCGCGCATGTAGAGCTGGAGCACCAGGACGGCGCCGGGGGCGCTCGCGCGCACCTGCTCCAGCGTCGGCTGGGCCATGATGCTCATGAACATGGGCACGCCCGCCGCCTCGGCGGCGCGGGCGCAGGCTGCCGCAGCCTGTTCGTCGAACAGGCGCAGCGAGCCCACCGGGGCGAGAAACAGCGGCAGCGCGATCGGCGTGCCGAGGAAATCGGCGCCGAGATCGATGCGGGAGACGTCGCGCAGCACCCGCGGCACGAAGGCAAGGCTATCGAGCGCGAGGCGGTTGCGGCAGAGGCTGGTTTCCGATTCGGCGCCGCCGGTGAGATAGTCCCAGACCGGCGCATCGAGCGAGGCGCTGGCGCGCTGGAACAGCTCGGCGATGGTGCGGGGGCTGTCCGGCGTTGCCATGGGAGCCTTGAGCGAGAAATGAGAGCCGGAGCCTTCAAAGAGGCTACAGTTTGAATATATTTACGTTAAGATTGTCAGACAAACCTGTCAACGGCATCCACGCCCAATTTTTGGGCGAGCCGCTGCCGGCGGCATAGGCCGCGTGCCCCACCCAGCGCCGCCCCCCGCGCACCACCTTCGCCGCGCGCCGCGGGGCGGCGGCATGGATGCTCCGGTCAAGCCGGAGCATGACGGCGGTGAGGGGCTTCCAGCGTCGGCTCAATCTTTCACCCCCGTCATCCCCCGGCTCGTCCGGGGGATCCACGCGGCGGCCGGTCCGACGCTTCACTTTCGGACGCCCGCAGGCGGCGCAGTGGATGCCCCGGACGAGCCGGGGCATGACGGCGGTTGGGGGTACGGCCGGCGGCTCTCGATTGCTCCATCGCCCTCCACCCCGCCGTTGCCCTCCCCGCACCACCGTCGCCCTCCGACTTGATCGGAGGGCCCATCCGGCGGCCGGGCATACGATGGGAATGGGCCATGGATGCTCCGGTCCAGCCGGAGCATGACGAACGGTCAGTCCTGGTCCGGCTTGCCCACCAGGGTCAGGCGGTTCTCGCCGTCCGCGCGCTCGTAGGAGAGGCTCTCCAGGAAGTTGCGCATGAGCTGCACGCCGTGGCCGCCGATCTTCGCTTCCTCGATGGAGGCGGGGACGTCGGGCGCGGCGATGGTGGTGGGATCGAAGGCGACGCCGTTGTCGCGGATGCGCACGACGATCCGGTCCTGCGGCGTGCGCCAGCATTCGATGCGGATGTCCGGGTCGTGGGCGAGCCCGGCGAAGCCGTAGGAGATGACGTTGGTGAGCGCCTCCTCCAGGCTGAGTTCCAGTCCGAAGCGCGTCGATTGCGGCCAGTCGCCCGCATCGGCGAGGTCGCCGAGCCAGGAGGTCGCCACCGCGATCTCGTCGATGCGCGCGCCGATCCGCAGCTCAGAAAGCAGGGACCCGGCTGCGGAAGGGGGGATCATGTGGGGCGCTTAGGCCGGCCCACCGCCGGGAACGAGGGTTCCCGCCCGGCCCACCGCTTCCTCCCGCGTCGCCACGATGGCGATGAGCTGGTCGACGCCGGTCGAGCGCAGCACCTTCTCCACCTGCGGATCGCAGCCGTAAAGGATCATGTGCCCGCTGCGGCGGGTCAGCGCCTTGGCGTTGGCGAGCAGCAGGCGGATGCCGATGGAGGCGAGGAACGTCACGCCGCTCAGGTCCACCACCACCACGCTGGCCTCGCGCGCCGCCGCCGCGAACTGGGCCTCCACGGCCCCTGCGCCGGCAATGTCCAGGCGTCCGGCAAGCGCCGCGAGCGTCACCTGGTTGCCGAGCTCGGTCGTCTCGATCTTCATAACCGCATCGATCTCCCGGGAAGGGGCTGAGGCGTTGTGGCCGCGGCGCGCATGGGCGCCCCGGCCGGAACCGGCGTCACTCTAGTGCGCGATCCGGCCGGATGGAACCACCGTTTGGCGCGATCCCACCGTCCGTTCGCCGTTCACACCTCGCCCTCGCTGGCCACGGCGGCGTGGGTCGCCTCGCCCCGCAGGGTGCCGCGCCCGGCGACGGCATAGAGCGCCGCGCCCGCCACCACCACCGCGCCCAGAAGCGCGCCCGAGAGCGCAAAGCCGAGGCCCGCGAGCAGCGCGCCCGCCGCCGCCGGGCCGGCGGCATTGCCCGAGCGCTCCACCAGCCGGAACAGGCCGAGCACGCCGGCCGAGCGGCCGCCGGTGGCGCTGTCGGCCACCAACGCCGACTGCGAGGCGATGGACATGGACTGGCCGACGCCGAGCAGCACCAGCGCCAGCGCGATCGTCGGCACGCCGGGGTAGAGCGGCAGCGCCAGCGCCCCGGCCCCGGCCACAAGCCCGCCCAGCACCACGAAGCCTGCCCGTGCCGAGAGGCGGTCCGCCATGGCCGCGAACACCGGCACCAGCATCACCATCAGGATCGGGTAGATCATCTGGAACCGGCCGATGGCGGCGGAGGAATAGCCCATCGCCTGGAGCTGGAGCGGCACCAGCAGGAAGCACAGGGCCGCCAGCAGCAGCTTGGCCGGGAAGGCACAGCCCACCAGCAGCGCCATCAGGCGCGGCGCCCGCGCGGCGTCCTTCAGGTCGCTCCAGGCGAGACCGGCGCCCCTCGCCGCGTGCCGGGCCGCCGGCAAGGTGAGGACGGCGACGCCGAGCGACAGGACGGCGAGGCCGGCGGCCAGCATGAAGGCCGCCTGCGGGCCGAGGCGGTCGGCCACCACGCCGCCGATCGGCGGGCCGCACAGGCTCGCCACCATGATGGCGCGCACGAACACGGCGAGCGCGGTGGTGCGCGCGCTGCCCGCCGCATGGTCCACCACGTGCCCCTGCGCCGAGACGAAGACCAGGGCATAGCCCACGGCGGTGGTGACGCGGGCGGCGAGGAACAGCATGTAGTCGCCGGTGGAGGCGGAGAGCGCGTAACCCGCGGCGGCCAGCAGCGCGCCGATCAGGAAGCCGGGCCGGCGGCCCATGCGCTCGGACAGCGCCGCGAACGGCAGCTGGCACAGCGCCATGACCGCCATGAAGGCGACGATGGGCAGGCTCGCCGCGAGGTCCGGGCCGATGGCCTCGTCGGCGGCGGCGAGCCCCTGGGCGAAGCGCGGCAGGAACGGCCGGGTGAGCTCCTCCGCCAGCATGAACAGGAACAGAGCTGGGCGCACCGCCACCGCGGCCTGGTTCTCCGACGTCGACACCGCGCCGAGCCCGGTGCGGCGGGCGACGAGGTCGAGCTGGGCGAGCGCCTCCGCGTCCCCGGCGCGCGCGGCGGCGGCGCGGGCTTCCGCGTGGCGCGCGGCGAGCAGGCTCACCTGCTGGTCGATCGGCGCGACGAGGTCGCGCGCCCGCGTCTGCGCCCCGCTCTCGTGTAGCGCGAGCCGCCCCTTGGCCAGCGCCCGCAGCCGATCCTCTAGCGCCGCCAAAGCGGCGATGCCGCTGGTGCCGATGACGAGCGCCACCAGCTCCAGCGCGATCAGCAGCGAGACGATGCCGATGAAGGCCACGTCGATCAGCACCCCGCCCACCTCTTCCGAGATGACGCCCGGATCGACCGTCACGGCGATGTCGGCGATCGGCACGCCGGAGCGGCTGGTCACGGCGGTGTGCACCACCGGCGCCCCCGCCATGCCGGTGCCGTCGCCCGAGCGGGCGAGCTCGCGCCCGTCCGGCGTGGTCATGCGGATCAGCGCGAACTCCCGGTTGGCCTTGCGCAGATCGGCGAAATAGCTGCGCACCCCCACCATCTTGTCGATGGGAATGCCGGATCCGTAGGCCACCTCGACCAGGCTGGCGGCGGAGCGGCCCACCGATTGGGCCTTGGCGAGCATCTCCGGCTCGATAGTGCGCTGGGCCGCGGTTCGCGCGCCCCAGCCGACCACGGCGAGCGCGACGCAGAGCACCAGCGCGATGGCGATGGAGATGCCGGCGCGGAAACCGATCATGTGCGCGGCTCCGGCGCGAGGGACGAGGGGGCGCCCGGGGCGGCGCGAAGGTGCACCTTCGCCACCGTCTCGAATGCGGTGCGCGCCGCCGGCGGCCAGGAGGCGGGCTCGGCCGCGCGCCGCGCCGAGCGGCGCAGGCCCAGCGCCAGGAGCAGGCCGACGAGGATGGTGGCGAGGCACGCCACGGCGAGCGTGGGAATGGCGATCACCGTCAGGTCGTCGGCGAGCGCGGCGGCGCCGGCGGCGAGGGCTTCCGGATCGTAGCGCAGCTCCACGAGGCCGATGGTGGTGCCGAGATCACTGGTGATTCGCTTCGACACCGCGTTGCGCACCTTGGGATCGGCGCGCCCCACCCGTGCCGGCTCGCTACTGAACAGCACAACGCCGCGCTCGTCCACCACGTCGATGGCGGAGATCGAGGGCTCCAGCTCCGCCTCGCGGCGCAGCAGGCCTTCGAAGGTGGTCTGCGCCGGCAAGGCGATGCCGAGCGAACTCGCCCGCTCCGCCGTTCCGGCGAGGCGCTCGGCGGTGATCGCGAAGCGCGCCTCGATGGCGTTGCGGTGGGCGTTCAGCAGGGTGACGTAGGAGAAATAGGCACCGAAGGCGACGCACGCGGCGGCGATCAGGGCGAACAAAGCGATGAGCCACAATGTGGTCCGCGTCATGGTGTCGACCGTTGGAGCGGGAAGTGGCGCCACAATGTCAGGCAATCCGCGCCGTGAAAAGCGCGCTTGCGGAAAAGGCTGATTTTTGCCGCATACGCGGATTTGGTCTGGTTTGAGCGAAGCGGCGCGGGTAACGTCCGGCCCCGACCCATTGTCGAAGCTTCGCCCATGACTTTCGTTAGCCGACTCGCGCTGCTGCTGGCGGCCTCGGTGGTGACTGCCATTGTCGCCACGGCCGTTATCGCCTTCGGGGCGAGCGATCGCGTGAGCCAGGAAATCGAGCGCGCCCGCGTCGCCAACCTGCTCGCCGCCATCAAGCAGAATGCGGAAGCAAGCCTGTCCATCGGCCTCGCGCTCGACCAGATCGCCACCTTGCAGAACCGAATCGAGCGCGAGAAAGCGGGCGACCCCTCGATTCTCGCCATCGAAGTGTTCAATCCCTCCGGCCGCGCGGTCTATTCCACCGATGTCAGTGTCGCTGGGGAAAGCGTGCCCGCCGACTGGGTGCGCCAGCTCTCCGGCGCCGGCACCTGGCGCACCACGGAGCGCGGCGAGACGGTGTTCGGCAGTCATTTCGAGAACGACCTCGGCGTCGCCGGCGGCATCGCCGTCACGGTCTCGGACGAATCGCATCTCAACCGCATGGACCGGCTCGCCGTCGACCTGATCCTGCGCGCGGCGCCGCTGGCGCTGATCGTCGCGCTGCTGGCGGCCGGGGCGGCGCTGGCCTTCTCCTATCTCATCACCCGCCCGTTCGACCGCGTGGCGCGCATCCTCGGGGGTCACGAGGTCGCCGGGGCCGACGACGGCGACCTCGCGCAGCTCGCCGGCCAGGCGCGCGCCGGCTGGACCGCCGCCGAGGCACGCATCGATCGCGGCCTGCAGCAGCTGGGAGCGCTCGACGATGCCGGCTGAGCCCCTGCGCGCGGGACGGGCGCGCCTGTGGACCGCTCTGTTCGTCTTCTTCATCACGCTTGTGGTGGGCGGCGGCGCCAGCCTGCTGCTGACCAACGGCTTCCGCGACCGGGTCGAGGACAGTGCCCGGCGTGACGCGCTGGTGATCGGCACCTCGGTCGCCCGGACCCTCGCCCAGCAGTTCGAGCGCGCGGCCCGCTTCAACGTGCCACTGAAGCTGATCCCCGGCGTCGACGCCTATCTCGCCGACACGCTCGCCGGCACGCCCGGCATCGCCCAGATCGTCCTGCGCGGGCCGGACGGGCGCGAGATCCGCAGCGCCGTGGGCGACGAGCCGGGCATCGACCAGACCAGCGCGCCGGTGACGGTGGACGGCCTTCAGGTGGCGGCAGTGGAGGTCAGCACCAATCCGTCGGCGCTGATCTCCTCCTCCGAGCGGTTCCGCATGCGCTCCCTGCTGGCGGTGCTCGCCACCGCAGTGGCGTTCGCGGTCCTCGCCGCGATCCTCGCCGGCTCCCACCTCGACGCCGATCAGGCGCGCGTTGCCTCCGGCCTCGCCCGTACCGCGCAGGAGGATTTCGAGCCGACGGCGCTGGATCAGCGGCGGTCCGGCAGCCTGGGACGCGGCGGCGTGGGCCGCGCGCTCAGCGCGCTGATCCAGGGCAACCGCCGGGTGGCGGAGCGTCGCGCGGCACTCGAAGCCTATGCCGAGGAACTGCTGGCCGTGGACTTCGACGGCGCGCTCCGGCCCGACGTGGAGCGGATCAGGCGGGAGGTCGTGACACGGCCGGTGGCTGACAAGGCACGGAGTTCCTGATGCTGCTGCGCACCCGCATCACGCTCATCGTCGCCGCCGGCTTCGTGGCGCTGATGCTTGCCATGTGGAGCGCCTCGGTGCTGCGCGATCGCGTCGGCCAGGCGCGCGAAGGCGAGCTTGCCATCGCCGGCCAGAGCGTGCTCTGGCGCGAGATCATCGCCTTCCAGGTGGCGAGCCTCGGTCGCGTGCTCGACCGGGTGGACGCCTCGCCCTCCTTCCGCCTCACGCTCGGCTTCGCCGACCGCGCCGGCGTCGGCACCGCCCTCAAGGAGGCCGGTGTCGACGTGGACGACGACGACACCTATTTCGAGGTCGTGGGCACCGACCGGGAGGTGATCTACAGCGGCAGCGGCGCGGGCACCCGCTCGGTGCTGGACGCCGGCAGCCTCGACCGGGCCCTGGGCGGCGAGGCGCTGGGCGGCATGCGCCAGGTGTCGGCGCGCCAGATCGTGGTGCTCGCCACCCGCACCGTCACGCTCGCAGGCAGAGGTCGCGCCGTGCTGGTGCTCGGCCGCAATGCCGGCCTCGGCATGGAGCGCTTCGCCCGCGGCATCAATGCGGAGACCACGCTCGTCACCCTGCGCGGCCGGGTGGCGGCGAGCACCGATCCCGCCCTCTGGGAGCGCGCCGACCTCAGCTTCACGCCGCGCCGCGCGTTCGCCGAGCAGGTCCGGGTGGGCGAGAAGACCTATGCCGTCACGGGCATCCCGATCCAGGATCTGTCCGGCTCGGCGCTCGGCGCGCTGGTGAGCTTCGTCGACGCCACCGCGACCCTGGAGGCCACGAGCCTGATCCGCAGCGCCGCCATCGCGGGCGCGATCGGCCTCGTCCTGCTGGGTGTGATCGGGCTCAATGTGTTCCTCTGGTATTCCTTCCGACCGCTGGAATCGGCCATCGACGTGCTCCAGGCGCTGGCGCGCGGCGACACCTCGGTGACCGTCGACCATGCCGGCCGCGACGAAATCGGCCGCATCGCCTCGGCGGTGGTGGCGCTGCGCGGCAACGTGCAGGCGCTGGCTGAGGCGCGGCGCCAGCGCGACCGGGTGCGTCGCCGCCAGGAGACGCTCATCTCCTCCGAGCTGAAGGCGCTCGCCGACGCCATCGACCCCACCGACCGCGAGCAGGTGCTGGCGCTGCTCGCCCGCGGCGCCGAGGTGGCGGAGGAGGACGAGCTCAAGCGCGTCGCCCGGGTGCTGCACGACCTCTCGCGCCGCATCGTCGAGCAGCACACGCGCCTGTCCTCGATGGTGGTGGAACTGCGCGAGGCCCTCGTCACCAAGACCAAGCTCGCCGGCCTTCAGCAGGAGCTGGAGATCGCCCGCCAGGTGCAGCTCGCCATCCTGCCCAAGGAGTTCCCGCCCGACGCGCGGGTCGCGGTCCATGGCCAGATGACGCCGGCGCGCGAGGTGGGCGGCGACTTCTTCGACTATTTCATGATCGACGAAACGACGCTCGGCCTCGTGGTGGCCGACGTCTCCGGCAAGGGCGTGCCGGCGGCGCTGTTCATGGCGATCTCGCGCACGCTGCTGCGCTCCACGGCGCTGTTCGAGCGCTCGCCGGCCTCCAGCATCCGCCGCCTCAACGACCTGCTCGCCGCCGAGAACGAGCAGATGCTGTTCGTGACGTTGTTCTACGGCGTGCTCGATCTCAACACCGGGCGCCTGAGCTACGTCAATGCCGGTCACAACCTGCCCTATCACATCACCCGGTCGGGCGAGGTGACGGAGGTGCCCAGCACCCGCGGCATGGCGGTGGCGGTGCTGGAGGGCTTCGTCTTCGCCGAAGGCGAATTGCAGCTTGCCCCCGGCGACACGCTGTTCCTCTACACCGACGGCGTCACCGAGGCGTTCGACATCGACGAGCAGCCCTATGGCGAGGAGCGGCTGGAGACGCTATTGAAGAGCGGGGCGAGCGACTGGTCGGTGCACGATCTGTCGGAGCGCGTTCTGGCCTCCGTGCATGTGTTCGAGCGCGGCGCGCCCCAGGCGGACGACATCACCTGCCTCACCCTGCGCTATTCGGGCGGTCAGGGGCCGAGACGGGCGCGGTGAGCGGCCGATGCGATTGAAGGACCGATCGAGGCGAGGGACCAACCTCGCCCGACGGGCAGGACCGGAAGAGGGGAATATCCGGCCGGGTGGCATCGCGCCGCACCGGCCCCGGCGTCAAGCCGGCCACCGGACGGGAGGAAGACCAGTGTCCATGGAAACGCGCGCGGCCGGATGGCCGGCGAGCGAGACGTCCACCATCGGCGCGGTGGGCGTCGCCCATTTCTGCAGCCATTTCCTCCAGCTGGCCGTGGCGCCGCTCTTCATCCTGATGCGCGACGACCTCGGCGTGTCCTTCACCGAGCTGGGTCTGGTCCTGTCGGTGTTCTACCTGTTCTCCGGCGTCGGGCAGGTGGTCTCGGGCATCCTGGTCGACCGCTTCGGCGCCGGCCGGCTGCTGTTGTGCGGCATGCTGCTCCAGGGCGCCGCCACCGCCGCCATGGGCCTTGCGCCGCGCTACGAGGCGCTGCTGCCGCTCGCGGCGCTCGCCGGCCTCGGCAATTCCGTCTACCACCCCGCCGACCTGTCGATCCTCAGCCACCGGATCGCCCATGCGCGGCTGGGGCGCGCCTTCGCCGCCCATGTGATCGCCGGAAACCTCGGCTTCGCCGCCTCGCCGATCGCCTCCGCCGCCATCGGCACCACCTATGGCTGGCGCACCGCGCTGCTCGCCATGGGCGGCCTCGTCGTCGTGCTCGGCCTCGGTCTCGTCACGCGGCGCGCGGCGCTGAAGGTGGAGCCGCAGGCCCACCCCGCCGGCGGGGATGCCGCCGCCCTGCGGGCGCCGAGCTTCCTCCAGGTGCTCGCCATGCCCGTGGTGCTGATGGCGTTCCTCTATTTCGTGCTCACGGCGGTGTCGCTCTCGGCGTTCCAGAGCTTCTCCATCCCCGCGCTCCAGCAGGGCTATGGCGCAACCCTGGCGCTGGCGACGCTCGCCGCCTCGCTCTACCAGCTCGGCAATGCGGCGGGCGTCGCGGTGGGCGGCATGGTGGCCGACCGCACCAGCGCGCACCACGTGATCGCCATGAGCGGGCTCGCGGTCGGCGCGGTGTTCGGGCTCATCGCCGCCGGGCTCACCGCCGCGCCGGCGGTGACGGTGGCGCTGATCGCCGTGGTCGGCGTGTGCCTCGGCCTCACCACGCCCTCGCGCGACGTCCTGGTGCGCAGCGCCGCCCCGGCCGGGGCCACCGGCAAGGTGTTCGGCGTGGTGTATTCCGGCTACGACATCGGCGCGCTGGTGGCGCCGATCTTCTTCGGCCTCGCGCTCGACCACCACCAGCCCTCGCTGGTGCTGACCATCGGCGCGCTGGCGCTCGCCGTCGCCGTGCTTACCGCCTTCGCGGTGCGCCGGCGGCCCGACGCCGTCCCGCTGCCGCGCCCGGCCGAGCCGGACCCGCTGACCATCGAGGCGCCGGAGCGCTGAGGGGCCTCACCGCCCCATCAGCACCTTGCCGGGATTGGCGAGGCCCTTGGGGTCGAACGCCCGCTTCACCGCCGCCATCAGGTCCAGCGCCACCTTGTCCTTGTAGTGGGCCAGTTCCTCCTTCTTCAGGAGGCCGATGCCGTGCTCGGCGGAGAACGAGCCGCCGAGCGAGGCCACCAGATCGTGGACGATGCGGTTGAAGTCCTCCCAGGTGGCGATGAACGCCGCCTTGTCCATGTCCACGGGCTGGCTCAGGTTGAAGTGCACGTTGCCGTCGCCCATGTGGCCGAATGCGCACACGCGCACGCCGCTCATATGGGCTTCGCACCGGCGCGCCGCCTCGACCACGAAGTCCGCCACCTTCGACACCGGCACCGAGACGTCGTGCTTGATGGAGCCGCCCTCGTACTTCTGGGCATCGGAAAGGTTTTCGCGCAGGCGCCACAGCGCCGCCGCCTGCGCCTCGCTGGCGGCGATCACCGCGTCCTCCACCTCCGCCGCCTCGAAGGCGTCGGAGAGCACGGCGAGCACCATGGCGGACAGGTCGTCGTCCTGGCGCGTGGAGGTGAGTTCGGCGAGCGCGTAATAAGCGTGGTCGCCCTGGAGCGGGCGCATCGTGCCCGGCATGTGCCTGAGCACCATCTCCATGCCGAAGTGCGGCAGGAACTCGAAGCCGGTGAGCGCATCCCCGGCGACCGAGCGCAGCCGGCGGAACAGCGCCAAGGCGGCGTGGGGGCTCTCCACGCCCACCAGCGCGGTGGCGCGCTGGCGCGGCTCGGGGAACAGGCGCAGCACGGCCGCGGTGATGATGCCGAGCGTGCCCTCGGCGCCGATGAACAGGTCCTTGAGATCGTAGCCCGTATTGTCCTTGCGCAGGCGCGACAGGCCGTTCCACAGCCGCCCGTCGGGCAGAACCACTTCCAGCCCCAGCGTCAGCTCGCGCGTGTTGCCGTAGCGCAGCACGGCGGTGCCGCCGGCATTGGTGGAGAGGTTGCCGCCGATCTGGCAGGAGCCTTCCGCCGCGATCGAGAGCGGGAACAGGCAGCCCTGGGCGCGCGCCGCCTCCTGCACGCGGGCCAGCGTCACGCCGGTCTCGACGGTCACGGTGAGGTCGGTCGCGTCGAGATCGCGGATGCGGTCGAGACGCGAGAGCGAGATCAGCAGCGAGCCGAACGGCATCTGCCCGCCGACCAGGCCGGTATTGCCGCCCTGCGGCACGAAGGGCAGGCCCGCCGCCGCGCATTCGCCGACGACGAAGGCCACCTCCTCGGCACTGCCGGGCCGCAGCACGGCGGGCGTCGTGCCGTGGAACAGGCCGCGTTCTTCCATCAGATAGGAGGCGACGTCGTCGCCGGCGCGCAGCACGTGGCGCGCGCCGATGCGCCCGGCGATGCGGGCGAGGACGCCCTCGACCACCTGCGGATCAAGGAGGAGGGGTGCGGGAGATTGGGTCGACATGGCCGGGACACTGCCTCAGCGCCTCGCGCCCGGCAAGCGCCGGCTGCGCCCCGGTCCGGCCTGTCCCCGCGCATCTGCCCCGCCTTCCCTTCCGCGCCCGCCGGGTCTATGAGGGCGGCCCGAAGCGGGACCGCCCGCCATCGACCGAGCCCGCCATGACCGACCGCATCCTCGTCGCCCGCATCGGCGCCCCCCACGGGGTGAAGGGCGAGGTGCGCCTCTTCCCCTTCACCCAGGACCCCATGGCGGTGCTGGACTATCAGCCGCTGACCGACAAAGCGGGCCGGCGCAGCTTCCGCATCGTCTCGCTTCGGCCCGGCAAGGACCATTTCGTCGCCCGCCTCGCCGGCATCGACGACCGCACCGCCGCCGAGGCCCTGACCCAGACCGAGCTTTACGTCGCGCGCGACCGCCTGCCGCCGGCGGAGGACGAGGACACCTTCTACCACGCCGACCTGATCGGCCTGCCGATCACGGACCCGGACGGCGCCCCGCTCGGCACCGTGGTGGCGCTGCACGATTTCGGCGCCGGCGACATCCTGGAATTCGCCCCCGCCGCGGGCGGCAAGACGCTGATGGTGCCCTTCACCAAGGCGGCGGTGCCGGTGGTGGACGTGGCGGGCCGGCGGGTGGTGGTCGATCCCGCCTTCGTGCCGGCCGGCACCGCCGAGGACGGCGCGCCCGAGGCGGAGGCCTGAGGTTCCGTTTGACGCCGCCGCCGTCCGCGCCCATCACCACGCCATGACCCCGGCCCCGCTCTTCCGCGCCAGCGTGCTGACGCTCTACCCCGAGATGTTTCCCGGGCCGCTCGGCCATGCGCTGGCGGGGCGCGCGCTCGGCGCCGGGCTGTGGGGGTTGGAGGCGGTGCAGATCCGCGACTTCGCCCTCGACCGCCACCGCTCGGTGGACGACACCCCCGCCGGCGGCGGCCCCGGCATGGTGATGCGCGCCGACGTTCTGGCCCGCGCCATCGACGCCGTCGCGCCTGAGGGCGATCCGCGCCCGCGCCTGCTCATGACGCCGCGCGGGCGTCCGCTCACGCAAGCGCGGGTGCGCGAGATCGCCGCCGGGCCGGGGGCGGTGATCCTGTGCGGGCGCTTCGAGGGTGTGGACGAGCGCATCGTCGCCGCGCGCGCTCTGGAAGAGGTGTGCGTCGGCGACGTGGTGCTCTCCGGCGGCGAGGCGGCGGCGCTGCTCGTGCTCGACGCCTGCGTGCGGCTCATTCCCGGCGTCATGGGCAAGGCCGAGAGCGGGGCCGACGAAAGCTTTTCCCACGGGCTGCTGGAATATCCGCAATACACCCGGCCGCAGCTGTTCGAGGGCCTGACCATCCCCGAGGTGCTGACCTGCGGCGACCATGCCCGCATCGCCCGCTGGCGCCGCGCCGAGGCGGAGGCGGCCACGCGGGCCCGGCGTCCGGACCTTCTTGCCCCCGCCTGTGACAAGAAGGCGACGGAAAGGGAATGACAGGCTGCCATTTCTCCGATATGTAGCCGCGTCCCTTAACTTAAAACGACACGACGTGGCGCTGGGGCCTGCCCCGCGCCGCTAAGAGGTTGGCGACATGAACATCATCCAGACGCTCGAAGCCGAGCAGGCGACGAAACTCGCCGAAAAGCGTGCCATTCCGGAATTCCAGCCGGGCGACACCGTGATCGTGAACGTGAAGGTGGTCGAAGGTGACCGCAGCCGCGTGCAGGCCTATGAGGGCGTGGTGATCGCGCGCTCGGGCGGCGGGCTCAACGAGAGCTTCACGGTCCGCAAGATTTCCTATGGCGAGGGCGTGGAGCGCGTGTTCCCGGTCTACTCGCCGCTGATCGACAGCATCAAGGTGGTCCGCCGGGGCAAGGTGCGCCGCGCCAAGCTGTATTACCTGCGCGACCGTCGCGGCAAGTCGGCCCGCATCGCCGAGCGCCAGGACACCCGCGCCGACGCCAAGGGCAAGAAGGCCAAGGCGCCCGCCGCCGCCGAGTGACCGGCGCGCCGCGCCTCCCGCCCCCGTTCGGGCGCAGACACCAGCCGCCGGCCCCGCCGGCGGCTTTTTTGTGCCCGCCCGACGATGGATCCAGCTTATCCGGAGCAGGTCTCCGGGGCCGCACGTCACGCCACACAGCCATCATGCTCCGACTTGATCGGAGCATCCACGCCGCCGCGCGGCGTCGCGCCCGGCGGCCGGATGGGCCCTCCGGTCAAGCCGGAGGGCGACGGCGGGAAGACGGGGCGAGGGCGGTGCAAGGGCAGCCCTCGGCGGCAGCACGCTCTGCCGCATCCCCAAAAGCCACCGTCATCCCCCGCCTTGTGCGGGGGATCCACTCGGCGGCCGCGCGGGCGCCCGGTCCTTCGCACGGCCCGGCGCGGCCCGGTGGATGCCCCGGACAAGCCGGGGCATGACGGTGGTGCAAGACGGGCACGCCGCTGAACAAGAGAGCCGCACGGCGGCCCCCTAACCGCCGTCATGCTCCGACTTGGAGCATCCACGCCCACCGCGCGGCGTCGCGTATGGCCGCCGGATGGGCCCTCCGGTCAAGCCGGAGGGTGACGGCGGGGAGACGGGGCGGCGGCAGGAAGAAAGGCGACGGGGGAGCGGACGCGGCGACGGGGAGGAGGGATGGCGCCGGGCGTCCGGGCCGGCGCGCTGGATCGCGCGGGAGAAAACATCAAGAAAAATCATAGTGTTGCACTGTAGTTGTATCGACACGAAATTTTCACATACTGCGCGCCCCGCGCCATGGTTCCATGCTGCGCGGCCGCGCGCCGTGCGCGGCGGTCGGCCCGGCGCGGCGGGCTGGGCGCCTCCTGAGAGGAAGTCTGCATGATGGTGGTGGTTCTGGCGGAGATCCTGGGCGGGCTCGGCCTCCTGTTCTTTGGGCTGAAGACCATGTCCGGCCACCTCCAGAACGCCACCGGCCGGAGGGTCCGCGCGCTGCTGCGCGCGGCGACCCGCTCGCCGCTGGTGGGCCTCGTGTGCGGCATGGTCGCCGGCGCCGCGACCCAGTCCTCGAACGCGGTGGCCCTGATCTGCGGCAACCTGGTGCGCGGCGGCGTGTTCACCACCCGCGACGCCATCCCCGTGGTGGCCGGCGGCAATGTGGGCACCGCGGCTCTGGTGTTCGTCGCCGCCTTCGATTTCCGCCTGGTCGTGTTCTATCTCCTGGCGCTGGTGGGCTTCGGCTTCCACTTCAAGCTCGATCGCCGGCCAGCCTGGAAGGAATGGATCTGGGTCGCGCTCGGCCTGACCCTGGCGCTGCTCGGCCTCGACTTCATCAAGCAGGGGCCGCGCGACCTCGACGTGGCGCTGATCGCCAGGGCCCTGGATGACGGGCTGTCGCCCTGGATAGGCTTCGCCATCGGCATGGCGGCGGCGGCGCTGTGCCAGTCCTCCTCCACCCCGACCATCCTGGTGCTGGCGCTGATGCAGGCCAAGCTGCTCGGGTTCGAGGACGCCTTCTTCATCGTGCTCGGCGCCAATCTCGGCTCCGGGCTGGCGACGCTGATCTCGTCGGGCGAGCTGGAAGGCACCGGGCGGCAGCTCTGCTACGTCCACATCCTGGTGAAGGCGATCGGCTGCGCGGTGCTGCTCGCCGCCTGGATCGCGGTGACCTTGGCCGGCGGCGATCCGGAGGCGGCGCTGGCGGCGTCCGGCGGCGCCGACAGCGCGCGGGCGGCGGTCTCCATGCTGTTCCTGGTGCTCCAGCTGGCCGGGGCGGTGCCGGTCTCGCTGGGGCGCCGCCTCACCGAACGGATCGCGCGGTACTTCAGCCCGCCCTCGGTGGAGGACGACGCCTCGCGCCCGCGCTACATCCACCGCCGCGCGGCGGAGGAGGCGGCGACCGCGCTCGACCTCTCCGAGCGCGAGAGCGCGCGGCTCATCAAGCTGCTGCCCAACCTCCTGCCCGACCTCGACCGCGGCGGCGCCGACTACAGCCGCCAGGATCGCACCGCGTTCTGGAAGGGCTCCACCGCCATCGCCTTGGCGGTGGATCATTTCCTGGTGGACGTGATCCGCGCCGGCGCTACGCGCGAGAGCCTCGACATCGCGCTCCAGCAGCAGGCGCGGCTGGAGACCATCCGCGCGCTGGTGGACACGCTGCACGACTTCTCCGGCGTGGTGGCCGAATTCCGCAGAGTGCCGCCGCTCGCCTTCAACCTCTCCGAATCGCTGCGCACCATCGTGCTGTCGCTGGCCGACGCCACCGACGGCGGCGCCGCCGACGATTTCGACCTCCTGATCGCGCTGACCGCCGACCGCTCCGAGATGCTCGACCGCATCCGCCGCGCGCTCGCCGCCTCCGCTCCCGGCGCGGAGGAGGATTCGCGCCGCCTCATGCACGCCACCAGCCTGTTCGAGCGCGCCGTCTGGCTGGTGCGGCGCGTCGCTGTGGCGTTGCGCCCCCCGGCGATTGAGGATAGAGCACCAGAGGGTGATCCCGCGCGGCAGGAGACCCCGGAAGGCGTGGCCTGACCTTCCGGCGGACGCCCGCCGGCCGCGTGCCGGGTCCGGCCCCGACGGTGCGGAGCACTCATGACATCCATGCACATTGACCGCGAGCAGTGGGGGGGCGACGTGCTCCTCAAGGTGGTGGGGCGTCTCGACACCCCGAACGCGAAGCCGTTCGAGGCGAGCCTCATGGAGGTGGTGGCGCAGACCGCGGGCGGCATCATCGTCAACCTCTCGGGGGTCGACTATGTCTCCTCCTCGGGGCTGCGCGCGCTGCTGGTGGCCGGCAAGGCCATGCGCACGGGCAAGCGCAAGCTGGCGCTCACCTCGCTGCAGCCGCAGATCCGCGAGGTATTCGACATTTCCGGCTTCTCGTCTTTGTTCGAAATCACCTGAGCGGGACCGGTCCGGACCGGATTTCGCGGGACCAGCGGGACCAGCGGGGATCAGGGCAGCATTTGCGCCCCCGACACGGGGACGAACAGGACGTCCTCGATGCGCCGCGCGCCGGTCGCCAGCATGGCGAGCCGGTCGAAGCCGAGCGCGCAGCCCGAGGCCTGCGGCATGAGCGCGAGCGCGGCGATCAGCTCCCCGTCGATGGGGTAGCGCTCGCCATAGAGCCGCTCCTTCTCGTCCATGTCCCGTGAAAACCGTTGGTGCTGCTCGGTCGGATCGGTCAGCTCGCCGAACGCATTGGCGAGCTCCAGGCCGCAGGCATAAAGCTCGAACCGCTCGGCAAAGCGCGGGTCGGATGGCTTGGCGCGGGCGAGCGCCGCCTCGCTCACCGGATACTCGCACAGGATCGTCGCCCGGCCGATGCCGAGCCTCGGCTCCACCTTCTCCACCAGCACCCGGGAGAAGATGTCACTCCAGCCATCGTCGGGCGCCGTGCGAACACCGGCGCGCCGCGCCGCCGCGGCGAAGACCGTCGCGTCGGGCGCCGCGCCGGGTGGCGGCAGCACCGCTTCGAGGTCGATTTCCGCATGCCGGGCAAAGGCTTCCACCAAGGTGAGCCGCTCCGGCTCGGCGAACGGGTCGCAGGCATTGCCGCGATAGGCGAAGGCGCTCACCCCCCCAACCTCCGCCGCCAGCGCCAGAAGGCGGGCGCAATCGGCCATCAGGACGGTGTAGGGCGCCTCGGCCCGATACCACTCGACCATGGTGAATTCGGGCGAATGCGCCCGGCCGCGCTCGCGGTTGCGGAACACGCGGGCGAACTCGACGATCCGCTCCTCGCCCGCCGCCAAGAGCTTCTTGGCGCTGAATTCCGGCGAGGTGCGCAGATAGAGCCGCTCGCGCGCCCCGTCCGGTGTGACGAGGTCGGTGGCGAAGGCGTGCAGATGCGTCTCGTTGCCCGGCGAGCGCTGGAGGATGGGCGTCTCCACCTCCAGGAAGCCCCAGTCCGCGAATGCCTGGCGCATCCGCGCCATCAGCCGGGCACGGGCGAGGAGGAAGGGCCGGCGGTCCTCATAAGCGCGCCGGTCCCACCAGGGGCTCGGTTGCGGACCGGGGGAGGGGGGCGATGCCATGGCGCGCAAGTGTCCTGGGAGGGGGCTCCGGGCGCGAAATGCCGCCGGAGGCTGGCGCTCGGCGCCAATATGGGCTAGGTGCGCGACAACGCTCAGATGCGGCGCCGCCGCACAGTTCGAGGAAGACGATACGTGGTCAAGGTCATCGCCAGCTCCCTGCGCAAGGGCAATGTGGTCGACATCGACGACAAGCTCTATGTGGTGCTCACCGCCGAGAACATCCATCCCGGCAAGGGCACCCCGGTCACGCAGCTCGACATGCGCCGGATTTCCGACGGCGTGAAGATCTCCGAGCGCTACCGCACCACCGAGCAGGTGGAGCGCGCCTTCGTCGAGGACCGTCCGCACACCTTCCTCTACGAGGATTCGGACGGCTACACCTTCATGAATCCCGAGACCTTCGACCAGGTGACGGTGACGAAGGACGTCATGGGCGACCAGTCGGTCTACCTCCAGGAAGGCATGGAATGCATGCTCTCCACCCATAACGGGGTGCCGATCGCCATCGATCTGCCGGCCCGCGTGACGCTGGAGATCGTCGACACCGAGCCGACCGTGAAGGGGCAGACCGCCTCCTCGTCCTACAAGCCCGCCATGCTGTCGAACGGCGTGCGCACCATGGTGCCGCCGCACGTCTCCGCCGGCACCCGCGTGGTCATCATGACCGCCGATGCCTCCTATGTGGAGCGCGCCAAGGACTGATCCGGCGCCGGTTAGCCCGTCCGCCGCGGCGGACGGGGCGGCTTGGGGCGGCCGCTGGGATGCGACTTGCGTCATGGCTGCCCCGACCGGATCGCAGGGGACGGGTGAGATCACCTCCGCGCGAGCGGTTCGGCCGGGATTGCCCGCCGATCCCCGGAACTTAATTCATCTTAAACCATAATGCCTTAGTCCTGACGGCCTGCGCGCTTGTCAGCCCAGGCACGGGGTGCGGTCGCAGGGATGGCGGGACGCCGCATGGGCCGGGGAGCGCGGAACTTTCCGCCTTACCCGCCGTTGGTCGCGAAACTGCAAAGACCAACCAAGGCGTATGTAAAGATGAAGTTTTCTGGCAAGCGGGTGCTCATCGTCGAGGATGAGTTCCTGGTGGCTCTGGGCCTGGAGGATAATCTCAGGGCGCTCGGCTGCACCGTCGTCGGACCCGTGGCGAGCCTCTCGGCCGCGATGGCGGCCGCGGCGCATGAGACCGTCGATGCGGCCATCCTCGACGTCAATCTCGCCGGCGAATACGTCTTCCCGGCTGCTGCCATCCTTGTGGACCGCGGCATTCCGTTCATGTTCTGCTCGGGATATTCGGGTTCGGGCCGGCTGCCGGAGAAGTTCGCCGACACTCCCCGCGTGCCGAAGCCTTATACCAGCAAGGCCATCGCCGCCACGCTCGCCGATCTCATGGGCACGGGCGACAATGACGAGGGCCAGGGCGGCTCCCGGGGCGGGTTCGAGAATCCCAGCCACTTCTGAAGCCCCTGCCGGCGCTGGCCGGCAGATGGCGCGAGGGCAGGTCGCGCGCGGGATATGATGGGGCGCCACGGGCGCCCCTTTTGCGTTCAGCCGCGGCTTTCCGCCTGGTCGCTGTCCGCGTCGGGCGCCGCGGGCTTGGCGGCCTCGGGCTTCGGCCCGCCGCGGGCGACACCCACCATGGCCGGGCGCAGCACCCGATCGCCGATGGTGTAGCCGGCCTGGACCACCTGGACCACGGTGCCGGTATGCACGCTCGGGTCCGGCACCTCGAACATGGCCTGGTGCAGATTGGGATCGAAGCGCTCCCCGCGCGGCTCGATCTTGCGGATCCCATGCTTCTCCAGCGCCTTGTGGAAGCTACGCTCGGTCAGCTCAAGCCCTTCCAGCAACGCCTTCAGGGAGCCTTCGGCCTCGGCCTTCACCTTGTCGTCCACGGCGGCGAGCGCGCGGGCGAGGTCGTCGGCGACGGTCAGGATGTCGCGCGCGAAGGAGGCGACGCCGTAGGTCTTGGCGTCGGCCACTTCCTTGTCGGCGCGCCGGCGCACGTTCTCGGCCTCGGCGAAGGCGCGCAGGAACTTGTCCTTGAGGCTGGCGATCTCGGCTTCCAGCCGGGCCCGCTCGGCGGCGCCATCGGCGCCGATCTGGGCGTCCGCGGCGGCAAGCGCCTCGGCTTCGGCAGTGGCCTCGGCCTGCTGGGCGGTGGACTTGGGATCGGCCGTGCCCTCGCCGGTCTCGGGCGCGCGCATGTGCTCGCTCATCCGGTCTTCCTCTTTTCTCAAGCGGTCTCGCCCGCGCAGGGCGGAATGGTCCCCGCGCATATCGGAGGGTGGGGCCGAAAAATCAAGAGTTCGCGACTGGAAGGCCCCGCATTCCCCGCCTCAATTGGCCTCACGCGGCATCGGCACCCGGCGCGCCCAGAACGCGGCTCACCAGGCGGGCGGTGAAGTCCACCATGGGGATGATGCGCCCGTAGTTGAGGCGGGTCGGGCCGATCACGCCCAGCACGCCCAGCACCCGCCCCTGGCCGTCGCGATAGGGGGCGACGATGGTGGAGGAGCCGGAGAGCGAGAACAGGCGGTTCTCGGAGCCGATGAAGATGCGCAGCGCCTGCGCCTCCTCGGCGCGGCCGAGCAGGTCCACCACGTCGCGCTTCTGCTCCAGGTCGTCGAACAGCAGGCGGATGCGCTCCAGGTCCTCCAGCGCGCGCAGGTCCTCCAGGAGCTTGGCCTGCCCGCGCACGATCAGGCGCCGCTCGGAGGGCGCGTCGCCGGACCAGGTGGCGAGCCCCGCCTCCACCACGCGGGCGGTGAGGCCGTCGAGGTCGCGCCGCAGTTCCGAGAGCAGGTTCTCCATCTCGGTGCGCGCCTCGGCGAGCGTGCGGCCGCGGATGCGGGCGCTCAGGAAATTGGTCGCCTCGGTGAGGGCGGAGGCGGGCAGGCCGGCGGGCAGCGGCAGCACGCGGTTCTCCACCTGCCCGTCCTCGGAGACGAGGATCACCAGCGCCCGGACGGGATCGAGCGGCACGAACTCCACATGCTTCAGGCGCGGGTCGGTCTTCAGCGCGGTGACGACGCCGGCGCCGCGCGAGAGGCCGGAGAGCAGCGCCGAGGCTTCCTGCAGCACGCCCTCAACGGTCGTGCCCTTGGCGGCGGCCATCACCTGGGTCTCGATATTGGTGCGGTCGCGCTCGTTGACGTCGCCGATCTCCAGCATGGCGTCGACGAAGAAGCGCAGGCCCCGCTCGGTCGGCAGGCGCCCAGCGCTGGTGTGGGGTGCGAAGATGAGGCCCGCCGCCTCCAGGTCCGCCATCACGTTGCGCACCGAGGCCGGCGACAGCGTCATGGGGATCAGGCGCGAGATGTTGCGCGAGCCGACCGGCTCGCCGGTGGCGAGATAGCTTTCGACGATCTGGCGGAAGATTTCGCGCGCACGCTCGTCGATCTGCGCCAGCGCGCCGGTGGACAAAGACAGAAGCGGGTCGAGCGCCACGGTGTGCCTCGCATGCCAAACGCGGTTCGGGTACGCCGGAAGGCGGCCGCGAGCCTCTAATGTGTCCATGGACCGCGCTGGGTTCAAGCGGCCCGGCGGCACGCCCCTTGCTGGCGTCACCGCCCACCCCTACAAAGGCGCCCCGGATCGAGAACACCCCAAAGGAACAGTTCCCCATGCGTCCCAGCAAACGCGCCCCCGACGAGCTGCGCGCCGTCTCCTTCGAGCGGGGCGTCATGCGCCATGCGGAAGGCTCCTGCCTCGTCAAGTTCGGCGACACCCACGTGCTGGTGGCGGCGACGCTGGAGGAGCGCCTGCCGCCGTGGCTGAAGGGCCAGGGGCGCGGCTGGGTGACGGCGGAATATTCCATGCTGCCGCGCGCCACCCACGACCGCACACGGCGCGAGAGCACGACCGGCCGGCCTTCCGGCCGCACCCAGGAGATCCAGCGCCTGATCGGCCGCTCCCTGCGCTCCGTGACCGATCTCGTCGGCCTGGGCGAGAAGCAGATCACCATCGACTGCGACGTGCTGCAGGCGGACGGCGGCACCCGCACCGCCGCCATCACCGGCGCCTGGATCGCGCTCTATGACTGCCTCGCCTGGATGCGCGCGCGCTCCATGGTGAAGGAAATCCCGCTCAAGACCCACGTGGCCGCGGTCTCCTGCGGCATCTATAACGGCACGCCGGTGCTGGACCTCGACTATGCCGAGGATTCCGTCGCCGAGACCGACGCCAACTTCGTCATGACGGGCGATGGCGGCATCGTCGAGATCCAGGGCACCGCCGAGAAGACCCCGTTCTCGCAGGACGAGCTGCTCGCCCTGCTCGCCCTCGCGCGCGGCGGCGTGGAGCGCCTGGTGGCGCTGCAGAAGGCGGCCGTGGCCTGATGGGCCGGCGCCTGTCCGGCCGCCTCGTGGTGGCGACGCACAATCCCGGCAAGCTCACCGAGATGCGCATGCTGCTGGCCCCGCACGGCGTGGAGGCGGTGTCCGCCGCCGAACTCGGCCTCGCCGAGCCCGAGGAGACCGAGACGACCTTCGCCGGCAATGCCCGCCTCAAGGCGGTGGCGGCGGCAAAGGCCTCGGGCTTTCCGGCCTTCGCGGACGATTCCGGGCTGGTGATCGATGCGCTGGGCGGCGCGCCCGGCATCCACTCCGCGCGCTGGGCGGGGCCGGAGCGCGACTTCGAGATGGCCATGGAGAAGGTCGAGGAGGAACTGCGCAAGGCCGGCGCCCGCGCGCCCGAGCGGCGCACCGCGCGCTTCGTCTCGGCGCTCTGCCTCGCCTGGCCGGACGGGCACCTGGAGGAATTCGAGGGCACGGTGGAGGGCACCCTGGTGTGGCCGCCGCGCGGGGCGAAGGGGTTCGGCTACGACCCCATCTTCCGGCCCGAGGACCATGACAAGACCTTCGCCGAGATGACCGCTGACGAGAAGCATGCCATGCCGCCCAAGGGCTTCGGCCTCTCGCACCGCGCGCGGGCGTTCCTGAAGCTGTCGCGGGCGTGTTTGGAGGGGTGAGCGCCTTGTCTCCCGGACGCATGGAGCGCCAGCGGAATGCGAGCCGGGACCCATCGCCAGACTCCTGCGCAGCAGGCCATGTGCGTGATGGTCGGATCAGGAAGCGCCTTCGGCGGACTTTTGCGCGGGGTCCCGGCTCTCCTTCCACTGCGCTGCGCTGCGTTGCAGTCGGCCGGGACGCGGGCGCGGAGCGCGGACGTCGGATTGTGAAGGCATGAACATCGCAAGCGACGCACTTTCCGGCCCCGTGGCCGCCGCCGCCCCAGAAGGCGGCTTCGGGGTCTATGTGCATTGGCCGTTCTGCCTCGCCAAATGCCCCTATTGCGACTTCAACAGCCATGTGCGGCATGCCCCGCCGGACCAGGAGCGGTTCCTCCACGCTTTCCGGCGCGAGATCGCTTACATGCGCGCGCTGTCCGGGCCGCAGCGGGCGCAGAGCGTGTTCTTCGGCGGCGGCACGCCCTCGCTGATGGCGCCGCGGACCGTGGGCGGCATCCTCGACGCCATCAACGACGCCTGGCCGCTCGCCGGCGATGCCGAGGTGACGCTGGAGGCCAACCCCACCTCGGTGGAGGCGACGCGCTTTGCCGGCTACCGCGCCGCCGGCGTCAACCGGGTCTCGCTCGGCGTCCAGGCGCTGGACGACGGCGACCTGAAGGGCCTCGGCCGCATGCATTCGGTGGCCGAGGCGCTCGCCGCCGTGGCGGTGGCGCGCGCGGCGTTCGATCGCGTCTCGTTCGACCTCATCTATGCCCGGCCGGGCCAGACGCCGCAGGCCTGGGCCGCCGAGCTGAAGCGCGCGCTCGCCGAGGGCTGCGAGCACCTCTCGCTCTACCAGCTCACCATCGAGCCGGAGACGCCGTTCGCGCGGCTCTACGGCGCCGGCAAGCTGATCCTGCCCGACGACGAGGCCTCCCGTGCCTTGTGGGACGTGACGCAGGACGTCACCGCCGCCGCCGGGCTGCCGGCCTACGAGATTTCCAACCATGCGCGGCCGGGCGCCGAGGCGCGGCATAACCTCGTCTACTGGCGCTACGGCACCTATGCCGGCATCGGCCCCGGCGCCCACGGCCGGCTCATGGTGGACGGCGTGCGCCGCGCGACCTTCACCGAGCGCGCGCCGGAGGGCTGGCTTTCCCGCGTGGAGGCGGCGGGACACGGCCTCATCGAGGACACCGCGCTCGCCGACGCCGAGCAGGCGGACGAGATGCTGCTCATGGGCCTGCGCCTCAAGGAGGGCGTCGATCTCGCCCGCCATGCGCGTCTCGGCGGCCGCCCGCTCGATGGCGCCCGCATCGCCGCGCTGGAGGCGGACGGCCTGGTGGCGCGCAGCGGCGAGCGGCTGCGGGCGACGCCGGACGGCTTCCCGGTGCTCAATGCGGTGATCGCGGCACTGGCCGGCTGAGCGCCGGGCTCGGGGGCCCGGCGCTCGCGTGGACAAGCCCCTTCAGTCTGTGCCGGTCAATCCTCAGGAGCAGGTCCAATAGTGCTTGTCGCCCACGTCGCACCACGAATAGCGGCCGACGATGCTGTCCACGGAATATCTGCCGCCGACGGGAATGCGTCCGGTCATGGCGGCATACCCGCCATTCTGGAAGAACTTGACGATGACCGCGCCGCGGCAGCCATTGTAGAAATAGGGATAGCGGCCGGGGTCCTTGCCCGTGGTGACACAGGCACTGGCGGAGGCGATCTGGGCCAGCAGCGCAAGCGCCGCGATCATCAGCATGCGAATCATCGTCGTTTCTCCGGGGTTTGCCCGCGTGTCGCGGATCGTCCGGCACGCTCCGCCATTGCGGTCCGACCCGCTTCACCCAATTGGGTGCACCCGTCGCCTTTTTTGCGCAGGTGACGCCGGTTCGAGCCGGTCCCGGGTCTCTTGACGGGGCGTGCGCGCGCGGATGACCGCTGATCGCGATCTCCCCCTTTTCGCCGGGCCGCACGGGGGCTACATCCGAAAGCCATGAGCAGCACCGACACCCAGCCTTCCATCACCGCCAGCGCCCCGCCCGACGAACTCCTGATCGCGGTGGCGCAGATCAATCCCACCGTCGGCGACGTGGGGGGCAACCTCGCGCTCGCCCGCAAGGCGCGCGACACGGCGCGGCTCGAAGGCGCCGACCTTCTGGTGTTCTCGGAGCTGTCCATCTCCGGCTATCCGCCCGAGGATCTGGTGCTTAAGCCGGCCTTCCAGGCGGCCTGCCGCAGGGCGGTGGAGGAACTGGCGGCCGAGACAGTGGACGGTCCGGCGTTGCTGGTGGGCGCGCCGTGGATGGAGGCGGGCAAGCTCCACAATTCGGTGCTGCTGCTGGACGGCGGGCGGGTGGCCGCGGTGCGTCACAAGGTGGATCTGCCCAATTACGGCGTGTTCGACGAGAAGCGTGTGTTCACGCCCGGCCCGATGCCCGGCCCGATCCCGTTCCGCGGCATCCGCCTCGGCGTGCCGGTGTGCGAGGACATCTGGGGGCCGGACGTGGTGGAGTGCCTCGCCGAGACCGGGGCGGAGATGCTCATCGTCCCCAACGGCTCGCCCTATCGCCGCTCGGTCTATGAGGAGCGCGAGAACGCGGCGGTGGCCCGCGTGGTGGAGAGCGGCCTGCCGCTGCTCTACGTCAACCAGGTGGGCGGCCAGGACGAACTGGTGTTCGACGGCGCCTCGTTCGCGCTCAACGCCGACCGCTCGCTCGCCATGCAACTGCCGAGCTTCCAGGAGCGCGTGCGCGTCACCAAGTGGGAGCGCCTCGCCAACGGCTGGAAGATGACCGAGGCGCCGCTCGCCGACCGCACCGAGGGCGACCAGGCGGACTATGCCGCCTGCGTGCTCGGCCTCAAAGATTATGTGGAGAAGAACCGCTTTCCCGGTGTGGTGCTCGGCCTGTCCGGCGGCATCGACAGCGCGCTGTGCGCGGCGATGGCGGTGGATGCGCTCGGACCCGAGCGGGTCCACTGCATCATGCTGCCCTATCGCTACACCTCGGACGAGAGCCTGTCCGATGCCGCCGCCGTCGCCCGGCGCCTCGGCGTGCGCTACGACACGGTGCCGATCGCCGGCGGGGTGGAGGGCATTGAGGCGGCGCTCGCCCCCCTGTTCGCCGGCCGCGCAAAGGACGTGACCGAGGAGAACCTCCAGTCGCGGGTGCGCGGCACGGTGCTCATGTCGGTGTCGAACAAGTTCGGCGCCATGGTGGTGACCACGGGCAACAAGTCGGAGATGTCCACCGGCTACGCCACGCTCTATGGCGACATGAACGGCGGCTACAACCCGATCAAGGATCTCTACAAGACCGAGGTGTTCCGCCTCTCGCGCCTGAGGAACCTCTGGAAGCCTGTGTTCGCCAAGGGGCCGGCGGGCGAGGTGATCCCCGACCGCCTGATCGACAAGCCGCCCACCGCCGAATTGCGCGAGAACCAGAAGGACGAGGATTCGCTGCCCGCTTATGCCGTGCTCGACGCCATCCTGGGGCGGCTGGTGGAGGGCGAGGCCTCGGTGGCGGAGCTGATCGCGGAGGGCTTCGAGCCCGAGGTGGTGAAGCGGGTGGAGCGCCTGCTCAACATCGCCGAATACAAGCGCCGCCAGGCGGCGCCGGGGGTGAAGGTCACGGCCCGCAATTTCGGCCGCGACCGCCGCTATCCCATCACCAACCGCTTCCGCGACCAGGGCTGAGCACGCGCTCAGCCGAGGCCGGCGCGCGGCGGCTCGTGAAGGGTCTCGGCGTCCGGCGCACCGATGTCCGCGCGCACCCGCAGCCCTTCCGGCGGGACCAGCAGCATGAGCGCCTTGGGGGAGATGGCATAGCGCAGGGGCAGGTTCTCGCGCGTCACCTCGCCGTCGGTCGCGACCCAGGTGCGCCGGCGCCGGGCGTGGATGGTGAGCCGCTCGGCGGTGAAGGTGTGGATGCCGGGGTTGTCGCGCCACGAGCCCACCAGCACGTCGGCGCTGGCCTTGATCTTGGCGAGGGCGCCGCGGTCCTCCGCCACCAGCACCTCCAGGTGGCCGCCGTCGAGGCGGGAGCGGTGCAGGCCCTGGGCGTCGAAGGCGTTCACCGTCACCAATGCGGCATAGGCCTCGATCGGCTCGCGCTGGCCCGCGATCTCGATCTCCAGCGAGATCCGGCCCGAGCGCACCAGCGCCCGCACGAGCGCGATGAGCCAGCCGAGCATACGCCCGCGCTTCTTGCGCAGTTGCTCGCGCGCCAGCGCCATCTGACTGAAGAAGCCGAGACCCGAGACGCCGTGGAACGGACGCCCGTTGACGGTCCCGAGGTCCACCCGCATGGGCTCGGCCTTGCTGAGCGCTGCGAGCGCGCCAGGCAGGTCGCGCGGCAGGCCGATGTCGTGGGCGAGCAGGTTCATGGTGCCGAGCGGCAGCACGCCGAGGGCGATGTCGGTGCCGGCGAGCACCGACGCGGCATAGGAGACGGTGCCGTCGCCCGCGCCCACCACCAGCGTGTCGTAGCCGCCATGGGGCGCCGCATCGATGGCCCGGACCATTTCCTCGCCGGAGGCGACCATGACCTCCACGTCCATGTCGGCGCGGGTGAGCGCCTTGTCCACCTCGTCGCGCACCTGCTCGGCGCCGAGATCGCGCATCGTTCCCGCCTGGGCATTGAGAACCACCAGCATCCGCCGCATTGTGTGGGCCTCCGGCGCCCGGTGCACTCGACAGGAGAAAGCAATCTCCAGATGGCGTAGAACAATAATGCGACGCTTCGGTTCCGGGGCGGAAATCACGAAAGGGAAGGGGCAGGGCAGACCATGACGGACGGTACGCGAGGCAAGACCGCCACCATCCTGCGGCTGCGCGCTGGCCTGCTGCTGCTGGTGGCGTCGGTGGTGCTGTGCGGGGCAGGGGGGCACTTCCTGGCGCGGCAGCTGGGGCTGGGGCTCGGCTGGTCGATCCTGGTGGCGCTTGCCATCTGGGTGGCGGCGGGCATGGCCCTCGCCCGGCTCGGGCCGAAGGTCTATTTCGCCATCTGCGCGGCGGTGACGGCCTTTCTGGGCTACCTGGTCTACGATTTCTCGCGCTCGGCCCTCGATTGGCCCGGCGCGGTGAGCCTCGGCCTCGCTCTGCTGGCGATCGCCCTCATGGCGTTCACCTTCTACGATTTCCGCCGGCTGAAGAACGAGATCAGGCTCTGGGCCTATCGCCGATAGGCCTGGGGCGAGCGGCGGCTTGCGCGCGGAGCGCGGGCGGCGAGGATGGTCGGCGCGGCGTGCCGCCGCCGGGAGCCCGCCATGCCGGACATTATCGCCGCCTTTTCCTCCCTTGACCCGCTGGTGGCGGCGGGCGTCGTGCTCGCCACCACCCTGACCGACGCGGCCTATGTGATGTTCACCGCCTCGGTGGCCGGCAAGCGCCGGCTCCAGGCCGCGAACTGGAGCAGCATCTGGTACATGCTCTCTTCGTTCGCCGTCATCAGCTACACCGCCAATTGGGTGTACGTGGTGTTCGCAGCCGTAGGTTCCTGGCTGGGCGCGTATGCCACCATGACGTTTCTGCACCATCGTACCCCTCGTCCCCCGCTCTCACCGCCGCCAGGTGTGCCGCCGGGCTGAAAGTTCAGAGCCGGGCTTGACCGCGGACGAGGTATGCCATTCCAGTGCATTCCTCCGGTTCGGCACCGAAAGGGCGGCGGCTTGCGCCGCCGGCTCGGGGGCCGCCGAACCCAGTTCAGTACACCGGCCGTTCGCCGGCGGAGGGGTGATGTCGGAAGGCGGCATCTATCTTTACACGGGGCCGGCGTTCGCCCTGATCGTCGCGGCGACCTTCTTCGGCGCTTGGCTCTACCAACGCCAGCGCGGCTACGTGCTGCTGTTCGCCTTGGCCTTCCTCGCCTTCGCCCTCGGCTCGCTCTCCCAGATGTTGCTCATCCCGCGCGACTACGGGAGCAACACGATGATCTCATCCATCCTCTACACCTTCGCCATCCTCTGCCTGGTGGAGGGGGTGATGCTGCGCCGGGGTGTCCAAGGGGTGGATGTGGTGCTCGTCGGCCTCGCCGGTGGGATCATCGTCCTGCTCTATTATTTCTACTATGTCGACAGGGACTTGGTGACGCGCATCTATATCGGGAATTTCGGATATGGATTGATGGTTGTCTACGCGTCGCTCCGGCTCGTGCGCCTGTCCAATCGCAAGATCATGGACCGGGTCATCCTTGTTATACTTCTGCTGTTCGGGCTCCACTTCTTCCCGCGTACGCTCCTCACGATGGGGGCTTCCGACGCCATCCGGGACTACGTTCGGAACTGGCCCGAGGGCGATATGCAGGGGTTGAGCATGAAGTTCCGCACCTCGCCGTTCTGGCAGGTGCTCAACTTCTCGCTGCTCATCAGCGCCTTCCTGATGGCCATGACGCTGCTCGCCGCGGTGGCGATGGACGTGATCGAGGACATCAGCCGGGAGGGGGGCATCGACGCGCTTACGGGGCTCGCCAACCGGCGCGGGTTTCATCGCCGGGCGCGGAGCATCAGGCCCACCGGGCCGTTCGCGCCGATCAGCGTGGTCTATTGCGACATCGACCGGTTCAAGGCGATCAACGACACGTACGGCCACCCCGTGGGCGACCGGGTGCTCCAGAAGTTCGCACGGCTGGTGGAGCAGGAGGTGCGCGGCGACGACGTGGTGGCGCGCTTCGGCGGCGAGGAGTTCGTGATGCTGCTGATGCGCGCCAATCGCGCCGGCGCCGCGGGTCTTGCCGAGCGGCTGCGGGCCGAGACCGAGCTGACGAACTTTCCCGGATTGCCGCCGGGCGCGACGGTCACCGCCAGCTTCGGCATCGCCGAATGGCGGCCGGACGAGGAACTGACCGAGGCCATGTACCGTGCCGACCGCATGGTCTATGTGGCGAAGCGCGCGGGCCGCAACCGCGTGGCCGCCGATGAGATTCGCGCGGCTGGCGCCGATTGATCGAGATCAAGGCGGCCGCGCCGCCGCGCTGGCTAGGCTCGCCCCCAAAATTGGGGGAGGTAGCCGTGCCGTCACAGACATTCGCCGTGATCGCCGCCGTTGTCGCCGCGTTTGGCGGCTTCGCCGTCGTGCTCGCCTGGGCGGACTACTACGCGACGCCGAAGCGCTAGATTCCCGGACACCATATCCGCTCCCGCGGGACAGGCCGTCGCACGCCATCCGTGTTCCGAGCTATGGCCGTGCGGAACATCCACGTTGAAGGCGCACGCCACGGCTGTTTCACCGCCGATCGCGCCGCTCGGCCTGCGCCGCCGCCATCGGCCGGTGCCGTCTTCTCGACGTGATCCGCCTGCCGACGGCGCGAGCCAAGCCAACACCTGGAGCCAGAGCAAGCCCGCGCCCGGCCGGCAGACCGGCGGCATCGGTGCGCGCCGCAATGCGGGCGGCCAGGCCCGTGGCCTCTGAGGTGTCGCTGAGTTAGGAATAGGCCGGGGCCGAACCGGGAGTGAGGATGGCCGAGGAGCCTTTCTGGCGCGTCAAGCCGCTTGCCGCCATGAGCGCCGCGGAGTGGGAGAGCCTGTGCGACGGGTGCGGGCGCTGCTGCCTTGTGAAGCTCGAGGACGAGGATACCGGCCAGATCGCCTATACCGACGTCGCCTGCCGCCTGTTCGATGCCGGAACCTGCCGCTGCGCCGACTATGAGAACCGCTCGGCGCAGGTGCCCGATTGCGTGCGCCTCACGCCGGACGCCGTGGCGAGCCTGGCCTGGCTGCCGCCCACCTGCGGCTATCGCCTGGTGTCGGAAGGCAAGGACCTGCCGTTCTGGCATCCCCTGGTCTCGGGCGACCGCGGAACCGTGGCGGCGGCGGGCATCTCGGTGGCGGGGCGCGTGGCGGGCAGCGAGGAGGCCTTCGGCCTGTTCGAGCTGGTCGACCACATCGTCGCCTGGCCGGTGCGCTGGCCCAAGGGAGCAAAAGGCGCTGCCAAGGGGCGAGCGCGCGCACCCAAGGCCCGGTGCGCGGAATGAAAAAGGGCCGGCGCGAACGCCGGCCCTTCGTCTCGAAGCCTTGGAACTGAAAGCCTAAGACAGGCTCAGTCTTCCTTCTCGGCGCCGGCGCGCTGCTTGAGCGCGGCACCCAGGATGTCGCCGAGCGAAGCGCCCGAATCCTGCGAGCCGTACTGCGCCACGGCCTCCTTCTCCTCGGCGATTTCCATTGCCTTGATGGAGACCTGCACCTTGCGCGCCTTGCGGTCGAACAAGGTGACGCGGGCGTCCAGCTTGTCGCCGACCGAGAAGCGCTCGGGGCGCTGGTCGTTGCGGTCGCGGGCGAGCTCGGAGCGCTTGATGAAGGCGGAAAGGTCGGTGCCGGTGAGCTTCACCTCGATGCCGCCGTCCTTCACGTCCGAGACCTCGCAGGTCACGACCGCGCCCTTCTTCACCTCGCCCGCGTCGGCGAAGGGATCGCCGGCCAGCTGCTTGATGCCGAGGGAGATGCGCTCCTTCTCGACGTCCACGTCGAGCACCACGGCCTTCACCATGTCGCCCTTGCGGTATTCGTCGATCACCTGCTCGCCCGGACGGTTCCAGTCGAGGTCGGAGAGGTGGACCATGCCGTCCACGTCGCCGTCGAGGCCGAGGAACAGGCCGAACTCGGTCTTGTTCTTGACCTCGCCTTCCACCACCGCGCCGGGGGCATACTTCTCGGCGAAGGCCTCCCACGGGTTCTGGAGGGTCTGCTTGAGGCCGAGCGAGATGCGGCGCTTGGCGCTGTCCACTTCCAGCACCTGCACCTCGACCTCCTGGGAGGTGGAGACGATCTTGCCGGGATGGACGTTCTTCTTGGTCCAGCTCATCTCGGAGACGTGGATGAGGCCTTCGATGCCGGGCTCCAGCTCCACGAACGCGCCGTAGTCGGTGATGTTGGTCACGCGGCCCTTGAAGCGGGCGTTGACCGGGTACTTGGCCTCGATGCCCTCCCACGGATCGCCCAGCAGCTGCTTCATGCCGAGCGAGATGCGGTGGGTCTCGTGGTTGATCTTGATGATCTTGACCTTCACCGTCTGGCCGATGTTGAGCACCTCGGTCGGGTGGTTCACGCGGCGCCACGCGATGTCGGTGACGTGCAGCAGGCCGTCGATGCCGCCGAGGTCAACGAACGCGCCGTAGTCGGTGATGTTCTTGACCACGCCCTCGATGGCCTGACCCTCTTCGAGGTTCTGCACCAGCTCGTGGCGCTGCTCGGCGCGGGTCTCTTCCAGCACGGTGCGGCGGGAGACGACGATGTTGCCGCGGCGGCGATCCATCTTGAGGATCTGGAACGGCTGCTGGTTGTGCATCAGCGGGCCGACGTCGCGGATCGGGCGGATGTCCACCTGCGAGCGCGGCAGGAACGCCACGGCGCCGTCGAGGTCGACGGTGAAGCCGCCCTTCACCTGGTTGAAGATCACGCCGAAGACCTTCTCGTTGGCCGTGAAGGCCTTTTCGAGCTTGATCCAGCTCTCCTCGCGGCGCGCCTTGTCGCGCGAGAGGACGGCCTCGCCCATGGCGTTCTCGACGCGCTCGAGATAGACCTCGACCTCGTCGCCCACCTGGATGGTGTTCTCGCGGCCGGGGCCGGCGAACTCGCGCAGCGCGACGCGGCCTTCGGTCTTCAGACCGATGTCGATGATCGCCAGATCCTTCTCGATGGCGACCACGATGCCCTTGACGACCGACCCTTCCTGGGTGTCGGCGCTGCCGAAGCTCTCGTCGAGGAGCGCGGCGAAATCTTCACGGGTGGTTTCTACGGCGGTCATTCAAACTCCGAAATTCGCTGCGCCGGCGTCTGGTGTTGCAAGACCCTGGGCTGCTCGGTTGTCCAGGCGCTTCCTGTTCGGAAAACGGACTGGACGGCCGCCGACGGAGGTCGGCAGGCCGGCGCAAAACGCCGAGCGGCACGGGATGTGATGGGCTGGCCGGGTTCTGCTCAGCGAAAGCCAGGGCGGGCTGCCTCCGACGAACTGGGTCGCGTATCCCGCGTCCCCAGGCCCGCCCGGGCGGCCTCCACCTTTGGGGAGCGCGACCTCGGACGCCGCTCACATAGGGGAAAAGCGGCACGAACGCAAGGGTTGTAGCCGGATCGGGGCGGCAGCGGCAGGCGAATGCCTCACTCCGCGATGATCTTGACCTTCTCGCCGTATTTCAGCTTGGCGCCGGCATCGAGTCCGTTGAGGATCAGGAAGCGCTCCATCGGCCGGTCCGGCACCTGCATGCGGGCGGCAAACGTCTGCGGCCCGTCGCCGAGGCCGACGCCGACCACGCGCACGCGCAGCGGCTTCACCGCGTCCGCCTCGCCCGACGTGACGCGACGGAAGGAATTGGCGGCGGCGCGGAACTGCCGGTCCACCTCCGGCGTCAGCTCGCGCGCGGCGAAGATCAACCGGTAGACGTCCGAGCCGAAGCGGATGGCGAACATGCGGAACGACCACTGGTCGCCGCGGGCGATCGCAGTGGCGGCGGAGAAGCCGTTGATGGTCAGCGTCTCCACCGTGTTGATCTCCACCCCCTCGATCCAGCCGGAGGAGAGGTATTCCGCCAGCGACTGGTTGGCCGTCACCCGCACCGCGTCGAGCCTGAGCGCCTCGCGCCCCGCCTGGGTGGCGCCGAGCACCGCCTGGGAGGTGTTCTCCAGCGAGAAGCCCTCCGGCGCCGAGAACGTGAAGCCGAGCTTAGGGTGGAAGAAGGTGCGGCCGCGGACGAAGCCCTCCTTCGGGTCGTCGCCGTAGATCATGCCATCGATGGCGGCAAGATAGACCGAGCGGTCGCGCTCGCCCGCGCCCGGCTGGGCATATTGGCGCGCATTGGCGATGGCGATGGAGATGCGCTCGGGCGTCGCCGGGTGGGACGACAGGAAGTCCACCTCCGCCGACGCGCCCGGCTTGGCCGCGAGGGCGCCGGCGCGCAGCTCCGCATAGCGGCCCATGTCGGTGAGGAAGCGCGAGGCGCCGTAGGGGTCGAAGCCCGCGCGCGCGGCGATGCCGACGCCGATGGCGTCCGCCTCCAGCTCCTGGCCGCGGGAGAAGGTGGCGAGCGTGCTGCGGCTCTTCTCCAGCGTGAGCGCCCCTACCGCGGGATCGTTCAGCACGTCGGAGACCACCCGGCTCACCAGCACGGTGCGCTCCATCTGGTCCTCGCGGATCACCGCGTGGCGGGCGATCACATGCGCCATCTCGTGGGCGAGGACCGAGGAGAGTTCAGAGGTGTCGTTGGCGAGCGCGAGCAGGCCGCGCGTCACGTAGAGCGAGCCGTTGGAGAGCGCGAAGGCGTTGATGGCGGGCGAATTGAGCACCGTGACGCGGTATTTCAGGTCCGGCCGTTCCGAGGCCGCCACGAGGCGCTCCACGGTCTGCTGGATCAGCGCCTTGAGCTGGGGATCGGCATAGGCGCCCCCATAGGACGCGATGAGCCGCTCGTGCTCGCCGCGCTGGGAGGGCGACATCTCCGCAAACTCGGAGCGGGTCGACGCATCGCCCGTGCCGGGGCTGACGGAGAGGCCCGCCTGGTCGAGGTCGATGCCGGCGCAGCCGGACAGGGCCAAGGCGAATGCGAAGGCTGCGGCCAGCCCGCCGTTCCGCGGGAGGCGACGGGACAGCCGGCCGGGCACATCGGGCGTCAGGCATGCGCGATCGAACGCGCGCGCACCACGTGCCGCGTGCCGGTCCGCCATCGTCCTGCGCCCCGCCGCCAGGCTCTTCACCTTGCCGTGTCCTCCTTCGACTCGGCCGTGGCCGGGCCTTCCAGGATCAATATCTCATGCCTGCTGCGCACGAATATGGCAGGTCCGCCGTCCATCCGCACCACGCCGCGCACCGACACCAGGGTGCCGCGCAACATGGCGGCAACGAGGCCATCCCCCAAGATTGTGGCAAAATCGCCGGCCGGCAGGACGATGGTGAAGTCCTCGCGCCAGCGTGACCCGAAGTTGAGGAACACCTTCTCCCGCGTCGCGCCGGCCGCGCGCACGCGCCCCTCGACCAGGGTGAAGAGGCCGGCGCGCCGGCCGAGCCGGTCGTGGTCGTGCGCCGGCGCGACGGTGTCGGGGTCCGAGAAGATGCCGCGGCGCTTCTGCCGGGCTTGCGCTTCCGCGGCGAGAAGCGCCGCGGCGCAGGCCGGCGCGGCGCCAGGGTCGGCATAGCCTGCGCCGGCAGCAAGCAGGGCCAAGGCAAGGGAAGGGCTGCCACCATCCGCCGGGCTGCCCGGTTCGGGCAGGAGGACCGCATCCCCCGCGAGCCGGCCATGCCGGTCGGCGGACCGGACCGCGGGCACGAGCAGGCGCCCGTCGAGCACCATCTCGGCCGCCGCGCGGGAGCGCGCGAGGAGGCCGGGCTGCGGATCGAGCGCCGTGGGCAGCGCGAGCCCGAGGAGCACAAGGCTGCGGCCGTCGGAGAGCGCGAGCGCGCCGTCGGCGCCCCAGCCCGCCGCGAGCGCGGCCGCAGGCGCGAATGGGCCCGGCGGCGGCGCGGGGGCCATGCCGTGCTCGCATGCCTGCGCCGCCGCGCCGGACGCGAGCGCGGCTGAGAGCAGGGGCAGCAGCCAAAGGCGGCGTCGCATGTCTCCCATCCGGTCGCATTGCCTCGTGGCGTCCGAGAATAAGGCGACCCCGCCCGGCGCAGAAGAGCCGCTCCCGCCCGCAGCCTTCACCTTTCCTGACGCGACATTGCACGCGCGCGACGGGTGCCCCCCGCCAGGCAGGCCCACGCACCGGCCCGCCACACAGACCCGCGGACGAACCCCTTGTAACTTTGGTTCTGCCGGATCGGGTATAGTCCCGGTTGCGGTGGCGGACGGGAGACCGGTACCCCTGAGGGACCCCAAGCCCGTGGGTGAGCAAGGGTCCTCGTCCGCCGTTCCATCGAACCCGAACAGTCGCTTGGGCCGCTCGAAGCGAAGCCCGCTTGCGCAAGGATGGGATCGGATGGACGCTCTCAACATCGGCATCGACGTGGCCAAGG
>NZ_RCTF01000027.1 GCF_003667445.1 Xanthobacter tagetidis
CCCCGCGCAGCCGCCCCAGGCGGAGGCGCTGGGCGCGGCGGCGCTGGCGCTGCTGGAGGCGGCGGCAGCCCCCTCGCTCAAGCCGGTCATCAACCTTACCGGAACGGTGCTGCACACCAATCTGGGGCGCGCCATCCTCGCCGAGGAGGCGGTCGCGGCCGCCACCGCGGCCATGCGGCAGGCGGTGGCGCTGGAGTTCGACCTCGGCGGCGGAAAGCGCGGCGAGCGCGACGACCATGTGCGCGCCTTGCTGCTGGAGCTGACCGGGGCGGAGGCGGCGACCGTCGTCAACAACAATGCCGCAGCCGTGCTCATCACCCTCAACACGCTGGCGGCCGGCACCGAGTCCATCGTCTCGCGCGGCGAGCTGATCGAGATCGGCGGTGCCTTCCGCATGCCCGAGATCATGGCGCGCGCCGGCACCCGGCTGCGCGAGATCGGCACCACCAACCGTACCCACCTGCGCGACTATGAGGCGGCGCTGACGCCCGAGACGGGCCTGATCCTGAAGGTCCACACCTCCAATTACCGCATCGAGGGGTTCACCGCCGAGGTGCCGGCGCGGGCGCTGGCGGACCTCGCGCGAAGCCACGGCGTGCCGCTGGTGAACGACCTCGGCTCGGGCACGCTGTGCGACCTCTCCGCCTATGGCCTGGTCCACGAGCCCACCGTGCGCGAGGCGGTGGCGGAAGGCGCGGACATCGTGACCTTCTCCGGCGACAAGCTGCTGGGCGGCCCGCAGACCGGCTTCATCGTCGGCCGGGCGGAGCTGATCGCGCGGATCAACAAGAACCCCATGAAGCGGGCGCTGCGGGTGGACAAGATCCGCCTCGCCGCGCTCGAAGCCACCCTCAAGCTCTATCGCGACCCGGACCGCCTGGCCGCCCGGCTGCCCACATTGCGCTTCCTCACCCGCACCGCTGCGGACCTCGCGGCCGAGGCCGAGCGCCTCGCGCCGGAGATCGCCGCGCGGCTCGGCGCGGGGTTCACCGTCTCGGTCGTCGCCTGCCGCAGCCAGATCGGTTCCGGCGCGCTGCCGCTGGAAACGCTGGCGAGCGCCGGCCTCGCCCTTCGCCCCGCGGGCGGCAGCGGCCGCGCGCTTGCAGGCCTGTCGGATGCGCTGCGGCGCCTGCCGGTTCCCGTGATCGGGCGCGTGGAGGACCAGGCGCTGGTGCTGGACCTGCGCTGCCTGGACGACGGCGCGGCGCTGCTCGCCGCCTTCGATGCGCTGCCGGGAGAGGTGCGACATGGGCTGGCTTGATCGCCTGAAGGGCAAGGCGCGCCCGGAGCCGTCGGCGATCGATGCCGAGGCGGCCATGTCCGCCGCCCTCGAAGCCGCGCGACAGGGCGACTATCCCAAGGCGCTCTCGCTCTGGGAGCCGCTGGCGAGTGCCGGCCATGCCCGCGCCCAGAACAATGTGGGCGCGTGTTTCGTGGACGGCCTCGGCGTGGACCGGGACCTCACCCTCGCCCACCGCTGGCTGGAGCTGTCCGCCGCCGGCGGCGACCCGGTGGGCATGCGCAATCTCGCCGCCCTCAACTTCAAGGGCGACGGCACGGAGCAGAACTACACCCGCGCCGCCGAACTCTACCGCGCCGCCGCAGAGAAGGGCGACGGCCCGGCCCAGGACATGCTGAGCTGGATGTTGCTGGAGGGCGAGGTCATGCCCACCGACCCCGCCGAGGCGAAGCGATGGGCCGAGGCCGCCGCGGCCCAGGGCGTCGCCGCCGCCATGACCCGGCTCGGCATGATGGCGCACAATGCGCTGGGCACCGCGCGCGACCCGGACGAAGCCGCCCGCTGGTGGCTGAAGGGTGCCGAGGCCGGCGACGCGGACGGCCAGGCCATGCTGGGCGCGGCCTATCATCTCGGCTCCGGCGTCCCGCGCGACAACCTCGCCGCCTTCGTCTGGCTGCTGCGGGCGCGGGCCGGCGGCAGCCCGCTCGCCGAGCGCTTCTTCGACGTGGTGCGCAGCCAGCTCTTCCCCCAGGAGCAGGTGGAGGCGCGCCGCCGCGCGGGGCTGCCTCTGACGGGGGCCAAGGCCCCATGATCATCGGCACCGCCGGCCATATCGACCACGGCAAGTCGACCCTGGTACGGGCGCTCACCGGCGTCGATACCGACCGGCTGAAGGAGGAGAAGGCCCGCGGCATCTCCATCGACCTCGGCTTCGCCTATCTGCCGCTGGCCGGCGAGGACGCGGGCGAGGACGGCGAGGTGCTCGGCTTCGTCGACGTGCCGGGCCACGAGAAGTTCGTGCACACCATGCTTGCCGGCGCGAGCGGCATCGATTTCGTGCTGCTGGTGGTGGCGGCCGACGACGGAGTGATGCCGCAGACCCGCGAGCACCTCGCCATCGTCGACCTGCTCGGCATCCGCCACGGCCTCGTCGCCCTCACCAAGGCCGACCTCGTGGATCAGGACCGCCTCGACGCGGTGATGGCGGAGATCGCCGCCGCGCTCGACGGCACGGCGCTGGAGGGCGCGGAGATCCTGCCCGTCTCGGCGGCCACCGGCGCCGGCATCGACGCCATGCGCACCCGCCTCGCCGAAGCGGCGCGGGCCATGGGCCAGCGGGCAGCGGATGGGCGCTTCCGGCTCGCCGTCGACCGCTCCTTCACCTTGTCCGGCGCCGGAACGGTGGTGACGGGAACCGTGCTGTCGGGCCGGGTGAAGGTGGGCGACCGGATCACGGTCAGCCCTTCGGGCCTCGCCGCGCGCGTGCGCTCCATCCGCGCCCAGGACCGCACGGCGCAGGAGGGCCGCGCGGGCGACCGCTGCGGCATCAACCTCGCCGGCGACGGCATCACCAAGGAGGCGATCCAACGCGGCGACGTGGTGCTCGATCCCGCGCTGCATGCGCCCGCCGACCACCTGGACGCGACCCTGCGGGTGCTGGCGAGCGAGCCCAAGGCCGTCGGCCAGTGGTTTCCGGTGCGCCTGCACCACGGCGCGCGGGAGGTGGGCGCGCGCGTCGTCCTGCTCGGCGATCCCATCGCGCCGGGGGCGCGCGGGCAGGTGCAGCTCGTGCTGGAAGCGCCGATCGCCGCGGCGGTGGGCGACCGCTTCGTGATCCGCGACACCTCCGCCCAGCGCACGGTCGGGGGCGGCACCTTCCTCGATTTGCGCGGTCCCATCCGCAAGCGCCGGACGCCCGAGCGCCTGGCCCAGCTCGATGCCCTGGCCCTGCCCGAGCCTGAGGCCGCCCTCGGCGCGCTGCTGGAGAACGCGCCGTTCCAGGTGGACCTCATTGCCTTCGCCCGCGACCACGCATTGTCCGAGGCGCAGACCGAGGCCATGACGGCGGCGCTCGATCTGGTGCGCATTGCCGCCGGCGAGAGCGTTGTCGCGCTGTCGCGCGGCCGTTTCGCCGCGTTCCGCGACCAGTTGCTCACCGTCCTCGACGACTTCCACACGCAGAACCCGGACCTGCCGGGCATCGGCCGCGAGCGCCTGCGCCTTGCCTTGGTGCCGCGCCTGCCGGCGCCGACCTTCCTTGCGGCGCTCCAGATGCTGCCGCGCGCGGACGTGCGGCTGGAAGGCGCGTGGGTGCGCCGCGCGAGCTTCGAGGTGCGCCTCTCGCCCCAGGACGAGGCCTTGTGGGCGCGCATCGCGCCCCTGGTCTCCGCCGAAGAGCGCTTCCGCCCGCCGCGCGTGCGCGACATCGCCGGCCTCCTGCCGGCACCGGAGCCGGAGGTGCGGCGGCTGTTCAAGTTGCTGGGCCGCATGGGGCGCCTCGACGAGGTGGCGCACGACCACTTCTTCCTGCGCAGCACGGTGGCGGAGATGGTGGCCATCGTGCGCCACCTCTCCGCCGGCCTGCCGAAGGGCGAGTTCACCGCTGCCCAGTTCCGCGACCAGGTCTCCAACGGCCGCAAGGTCGCGATCCAGATCCTCGAATTCTTCGACCGCCACGGCGTCACGTTGCGCCGTGGAGATCTGCGCCGGGTCAACCCGCACCGTCTGGACCTCTTCGCCGCGCCGGTAGAAGATGCGCCGGCTGAGGGGCCGCGCGAAACCCAATCCGCAACGCCCTCCCCCGCTCCGGCGGGGGGCGGCGCGCCGCAAGGAAGAGAAGCGTCCCTGGTGGGGCGTCCGGACTTCAAATCCGGGAGGGGCCGCGAGCCGGTCCTTGGTGGGTTCGACTCCCACTCTCTTCCGCCAGCCCTCCGGAACAAAAGATGAGCCTCCTTTCCGCCTTCCTGACCGATCTCGACGCTGCCCGGACGGCCGCGGACGTGGCCGAGACGCGCTATCGCGCCGAGGTCGCCGCGCAGACCCAGGCGCTGGCCACGGCCCGCGCCCATGCCTATCGCCGTGCCGACCTGATGGCCTCGCTCGCCGAGACGACGCGGGACATCGAGAGCGCCGAGCTTGCCGCGGCGGCGGGCCAGGCGCTGCTGCGCGCCCGCCTCGGCTGGGACGACGACAGCCCCGCCCGCTCCGAGGTTCTGACCCGATTCTCGGATGTGGCGCTGGCGCTGTACGCCGCCGGCCACGAGGCGGACGGAGCGGAGGCGGACGCCCCCGCCCCGGCCGAGCCCGCGGCGCCCGCCGAAGCCCTGGCGGCGTTCGAGGACTGGTATCTCGCCACGCGCGAGACCCCGTTCTGGTATCTGTTTGACCACTATTTTCCGGAGACGCCCCTTGTCGACTTCTAGGCGCAAGCCGCGCGCCGGCGGGGCGAAGGCGCGCACACATGAGGGGCACGCCGCCGGCGGCCCCTCGCTCGCCGATTCCGTGCCGCCCGCCGACGACTTCTCCGACTGGCTCGCCGAGACCTATGCCCAGGAGGGCGACTTCACGGCCCTGGTGGTGCTGGTGGCCATCGGCGAGACGCGCGTGACGCCGCTCGCCTCCACCTTCCTCACCTTCGTGGGCGACGAGATCGGCTGGTCGCAGATCGCCGGCCTGTTCGCCGGCGCGAAGAAGGCTTGGGACGGCGTGAGCTTCTTCCCGGTACTCGATGCCGACGGGCCGATCGAGAATGCCGAGGCGCGGGCGCGCCTGCGCCAGCTTGAATCGCGCCTCACGGAAGACCGGCTGGTGCTGAACGAGGGCGCCTTCTTCGATTCCTGGGGCCGCAAGATGAAGATCGAGGAGATCGCGCCGCACTGAGCGACGTGTCGCCGCTTCAGCGGATGGGAAAGTCGAAATAGGTGGTGGGAAACGGCTCGTCCTTCAGCGTGAAGTGCCACCATTCCTTGGCGAAGGGGACGAAGCCGTGGCGCGTCATGAGGTCGGCGAGGCGCTGGCGGCTCGCCTTCTGGGCTGCCGTCACGGCGTCGGATTCCGGCCAGGAGCGCGGGCTGAAGAGGTCGAAGGGGGTGCCCATGTCCACCTCCGCGCCGGTTGCGGCCTGCACCAAGGTGAGGTCGAGCGTCGAGCCGCGCGAATGGCCTGACCTTGAGGCGATATAGCCCTCCTTGAACAGCTCGGACTTGGCGAGGTCGGGATAATAGGCGGCCTTTGTGCCCTCGTCGGCAAGGTCCGACGCCCAGCGCGCGAAATGGGCCACGGCGCGGGCCGGCCGGTAGCAGTCGAACAGCTTCAGCAGGTAGCCCTGCCGGCGGGCATCCTCCGCCACCTTGGCGAGCGCCTCCGCCGCAGGCCGGGTCAGGAAGCAGCGCGCGGCCTCGTAGCCGTCCACGCGGGTGCCGACGAAATTGTCGCTGCCGAAATAGCGCACGTCGAGAATGACGCCGGGCACGATCTGGGCGACGTCCACGAACATGGCCGGCCGGTCGGTGCGGGCCTCGGCGGGCGGCACAAGCGTGGACAGGCCAAGGGCAAGAGCCGCAGGTTTCACCACTTGATCCATGACGCGTGCGACCATCGGCGGGAGGAGAGCCATCGGCGCAGCCTAGAGCTCTCTGCCCG
The DNA here is from genome assembly GCF_003667445.1 of Xanthobacter tagetidis. Taxonomy (GTDB): domain Bacteria; phylum Pseudomonadota; class Alphaproteobacteria; order Rhizobiales; family Xanthobacteraceae; genus Xanthobacter; species Xanthobacter tagetidis. The sequence continues at coordinate 5,882 of NZ_RCTF01000027.1, forward strand.
GCCTGGGAACCGGCGCGCGCCAAGGACGAGCCACTGCCCGTCCGGCCGAGCGAACGGCCCGCCAGAAACGGAAACGGCGGCCCGCCTGGGGCCGCCGCGCATTCCGCAGGGTGATGTCAGGAGAAGAAGCTGGTGATGGTCTGCCAGATGCTCTTCTTGGGCGCAGCGGCGGCGTCCGCCGAAACCGGCTTGCCGTCGGTGCCGACGGTCGCCGGGCCGGACTGGGCCTTGGCCACGGCCTCGGCGCTGAAGACGCCGGCAAAGGCGGGGATCTTGGAGAGGGTGACGGGGCCGGCCATGCCATCGGGCTCAAGGCCGTTCTTCTCCTGGAACGCCTTCACCGCCTTGGCGGTGCCGGGGCCGAACTGGCCGTCGGCGGCGATGCCCAGGGCGGTCTGGAGCTTCTTCACCGCCTCGCCCTTGGTGCCGACGGTCAGCAGGATCAGCTCCGGCAGGCCCATGGCGGAGAAGGTGTCCGGCCCGGCGACGCCATCGGCGGAAAGGCCGTTGGCCTTCTGGTAGGCCTTCAGGGCCTCCTCGGTGGCGGGACCGAACTGGCCGTCGGCGCTCACGCCGAGCTTGGCCTGGAGAATCTTGACCGGCTCGCCGGCCAGTCCGCGCTTCAGAATCGCCATCGCTGTTCCCCTGATGAATGGGATGGAGGTCCGGACCCTGCCCTGTCGGGCGGGACCGGGTGGACGAGCGCCCGCGCTGTCGCGCCGTGGCCCCGATCACCGGGCGAGCCACAGCGTTCGGAGAAGGCGAAACACCCTCGACCGCCAATCACATACTACCAACGCATGACAAAAGCATGCGAATTGCGAGGGGGAAAAGAAAAATGCCGGGCCCGATGAAAGGCCCGGCAAGTATCGCCGCAGAGCGGCGAACCTTCCAGAGGGGAACAGCTGAGGCACCGCATAGGATGCGTTCAGCGCATGTATAAAATGCCTGCCGCATAGGCATTTTGCAACGCCGTTTGATCGCATAACAGGCATGTGCTGGACGCTGGGCTGCCCACACGAGCGAGGCAGCCGGGTACCTGGAATGGGTCTTTCTCAATAATTCCAGCGCTGGGCCTTGGAAATCAGAAAGTCCCGAAACACTTGAATCCGCGCAACGGAGCGCATTTCCTGGGCATAGGTGAAATAGGCTTCGAGCTTGGGCGTCTCGCGGTCGGTGAAGAGCGGCACGAGCGACGTCGAATCGTCAGAAAGGTAGTCCGGTAGAGTTCCAATGCCGACGCCCCGTTCAACCGCGCGCTTGAGGCCAAGCACGTTGTTCACCTCGAAGGCGGGAATGCGCGGCGTCGAGCCGTCGCGGCCGGCATGCTCCAGCCAGTTGAGGCCCTGGAAATAGGACGGGATCGGCCCGCCGAGCAGCAGGATGCGGTGCTTGTCCAGTTCGTCCACGGTGCGCGGCTGGCCGTGGCGCTTGAGATAGTCCGCCGAGGCATAAGCGTGGAAATGCACGGTGAAGAGCTTCCTCTGCACCAGGTCCGGCTGCACCGGCTGGCGCATGCGGATGGCGACATCCGCCTCGCGCATGGCAAGGTCCAGCTCCTCGTCGGTGAGGATCAATTGGATGCGGATGTCGGGATAAAGCTCGACGAACTCGCCCACCCGCGCCGTGAGCCAGTGGGTGCCGAGGCCCATGGTGGTGGTCACGCGCAGGTCGCCGTTGGGCTTCTCCCGGCTGTCGGTCAGCTGGGCGCGCGCCGATTCGAGCTTCAGGAACACCTCGTGGGCGGTGCGGTAGAGCAGCTCGCCCTGCTCGGTCAGGATCAGGCCACGGGCATGGCGGTGGAACAACGGAACCTTCAGCTCCGCCTCCAAAGCCGAGACCTGCCGGCTCACCGCCGATTGCGACAGGCCGAGCGTCTCACCCGCATGGGTGAAGGAGCCCGCCTCGGCGGCGACGTGGAAGACCTTCAGCTTGTCCCAATCCATCGGGTCCCGTCCCTGGAAGCACTCTTCCCCGCTTCGCGGCGGGGCACGCGCTCATCGTTTGACCGCTGCGCGGCTGACGGGCGGCGTCCGGCGCCGCCCAGCGCAGGCCGCTATTCGGCGGCCTGCGACACCTGGTGGTGGGCGAGGAAGCGCTCGGTCTCGAGCGCGGCCATGCAGCCGCGGCCCGCCGCCGTCACCGCCTGCCGGTAGACATCGTCCGCGACGTCGCCCGCCGCGAACACGCCGGCGACCGAGGTGGCGGTCGAATCGGGCGCGGTCCAGACATAGCCGTTGGGCTTGAGCCTCAGCTGGTCCTTCACCAGCTCGGTGGAAGGCGCATGGCCGATGGCGATGAAGACGCCGTCCGCCGCAAGGCGCGTCAGCTCGCCGGTGCGGGTGTCGCGCAGCATCGCGCCGGTGACGCGCGTGGGCTCCTCGGCGCCGACGATCTCGGCCAGCTCCGCGTGCCACACCACGTTCACCTTGGGATGGGCGAACAGCCGCTCCTGGAGGATCTTCTCGGCGCGGAAGCTGTCGCGGCGGTGCACCACCGTCACCTTGGAGGCGAAATTGGTGAGGAACAGCGCCTCCTCCACCGCGGTATTGCCGCCGCCCACCACGACCACTTCCTTGCCGCGATAGAAGAAGCCGTCGCAGGTGGCGCAGGCGGAGACGCCGAAGCCGCGATAGGCCTCCTCCGAGGCGATGCCGAGCCAGCGCGCCTGCGCCCCGGTGGAGAGGATCACCACGTCGGCCAGATAGGTCTCGCCGCCCTCGGTGGTCATGCGGAACGGCCGCCGCGAAAGGTCGAGGCTCGCCACATGGTCGGCGATGATCTGCGTGCCCATGTGCGCGGCCTGGGCGCGCATCTGCTCCATCAGCCAGGGGCCTTGGATGACGTCGGCGAAGCCGGGATAGTTCTCCACATCGGTGGTGATGGTGAGCTGGCCGCCGGGCTGGATGCCTTCGAACAGGACCGGCTCCAGCATGGCGCGGGCCGCATAGATCGCCGCGGTATAGCCCGCCGGGCCAGAGCCGATGATGACGACCTTCTTGTGATGGGTGGTCATGGAATTCCTCGAAACCCAGGCGCATCGGGTCATCCGCGCCTGCGCCGTGAAGCGTGCCTGCCTCTGGGGAAGAGACCGGCGAGCCATGCAGGAATGTAGGAGCACGCGTGCGTCGCCACAAGACACGGAACCGCGTCTCGTGACCATACGGCCACCGCCTTGAGGCGCGAAAGATTATTTCGTTGCGCTGCGGGAGACGCGCACTAAGGTGCGCGGCAGCCAATCGCGAGGAGCCCGCCTTGACCGTTCGCCTCGATGCCGTGGACTGGAAGATTCTCGACGAACTCCAGCGGGACGGGCGCATGACCAATGTCGAGCTTTCCCGCCGCGTCGGCATCTCGGCGCCCCCCTGCCTCCGGCGCGTGCGCGCACTTGAGGAAGACGGCATCATCGAGGGCTACCGCGCCCTGCTCGACGAGAAGCGCCTCGGCTACGACCTCACCGCCTTCGCCATGGTGCACCTGATGAGCCAGGCGGAAGCGGACCTCGGGGACTTCGAGGCGCGCATCGGCAAGTGGCCGCTGGTGCGTGCCGCCTGGATGCTCTCCGGCGAGGTGGACTTCCTGATGCTCTGCGTCGCGCCCGACCTGCGGACGTTCCAGGCCTTCGTGCTGGAGATCACCGCCGCCCCCAACGTGCGCAACGTGAAGACAGCCCTCACCCTCAAGCGCGCCAAGGATGCGCCGGTGGTGCCGCTGGAGGCCGGGCTTCCCAAGACCTGACGCCGGGCCGGCAGGGCGCCGGCCGGCTTAGCGGCACTGCTTGCGGACCCGACGCACGAAGTCGCCCGCGCCGTCCGGGTTGAGCAGGTGGCAGCGCCGCACGTCGTCTTCCTTCAGGCCGGGAAAGCCGGCGCACACTGCGCGGAACGCCGGAAGCGTGCCGGAGAAGCGCGCCGGCAGCGCGCCGTATCGCGCGTCCAGCGCATGATAGTCGCCGAGCACGCTCCGGCAGGCGGACCGGCCCGGCGGCGCATCGCCCAGCACCGCGAGCGCCGCCTCGGCCCGCGGCTCGCCCTGCTCGGCGGCCTTGCGCAGCCAGCCGAGCCCGCGCTCGAAGTCGAGCGGCACGTTGCTGCCGGCGGTGTAGCGCAAGCCGAGCGTGACCATCGCCGCCGGGTCGCCCGCCTCCGCCGCCTTGCGCAGCCAGTAGAGCCCCTCCTGCGGGTCCTTCGGCACGCCCGTCCCGTTGAAGTAGCTGAACGAGATGAGGCGCATGCTCATCACGTCGCCGGCCTCGATCGCCCGTTTGTACCAGGAGACGGCGCCCCGCGGATCCCGCTCCAGCCCGTTGCCGGTCTCCAGGTTGAGGGCGAGCAGCCGCATGCCCCGGCGATTGCCGGCCACCGCGGACTTGCGATACCAGGCGTTCGCCTCCTTCATGTTGCGCGGAACGCCATTGCCCAGCTCCAGCAGGAGGCCGAGACTGGCCATGGCGAAGCCGTCGCCTTTATCCGCGGCGCGGCGATACCAGCGCGCACCCAAGGCGGCATCCCTTCCGATGCCGTTGCCGGCAACGAGATTGTCGCCCAGCAGGTTCATGGCGGCGACCTCGCCCGCCTCCGCGGCCTTGAGGTACCAGGCATTGGCGGCCGCGACGTCGGCTGTCCCGCCCGTGCCATCCTCCAGCATCACGCCGAGGTCCACCATGGCGGGGGCGAACCCCGCGTCCGCCGCCTTCTCGTAGAGCCTGCGGGCGGCGGCGAGATCGCGTGCGCCGTGGTGACCCGCCTCGTGGCTCTGGCCCAGCGCGTGCGCCCCACCCGCATGGCCGAGCGCCTCGGCGCGCGCCGCCATGTCGCGGAACTCGTCGAAGCGCCGCGCGGCAAGATCGGCCCGCGCGAGCTGGTACCAGAGGCGCGGCACCTCGGGGGCGGCGCGCACCGCCGCCATGCAGGCGGGGATGGCGATGGCAGGATCGATCTCGTGGGAGGGGACTCCCGGCACCCCGCTGGGCCGGTCCCGGTCGAACGGGCTCGCCGCGGCGGCGTCGCACCGCTGCGCCAGCGTCTCCTCAAGCCCGGTCTCCCGCTGACCGGCGCCCTGCGCCGGCATGGCTTGAAGGCCGGCCATCGCCACAGCCAGCGCCACCGCGTATCTCATGCCGCTCCCCGACGTGCGCTCCCATTCAAGCCCACGTTACCCGATCGAAGCGCCCATGGCAGGCCGGTTGTGCGCGCCCGGTGACAAGGCCGGGAACCGAACCCGTCCCATGCGGCAAGGCGAGCATCGCCCGGTGAACGGCACCCGGTCGTCACCAATGGCGCGGGCGGCGCCTCGGGACCAGAAGCAGGCCGTGCAAGCTGGACGCAGAAAGTCAGAGGCCCCGGAAATCCGGGGCCTCTTTATTCAGCACCTATCGAACCGCGCCGCGCCGGGCGTCAATTGTCGAGGAAGCTCCTGAGCTTGCGCGACCGTGAGGGGTGCTTGAGCTTGCGCAGCGCCTTGGCCTCGATCTGGCGGATGCGCTCGCGCGTCACCGAGAACTGCTGGCCCACCTCTTCCAGGGTGTGATCGGTGTTCATGCCGATGCCGAAGCGCATGCGCAGCACGCGTTCTTCGCGCGGGGTCAACGACGCGAGGACACGCGTCGTGGTCTCGCGAAGGTTGGACTGGATCGCGGCGTCGATGGGCAGCACCGCGTTCTTGTCCTCGATGAAATCGCCCAGGTGGCTGTCCTCCTCGTCGCCGATGGGCGTTTCGAGGGAGATCGGCTCCTTGGCGATCTTCAGCACCTTGCGCACCTTCTCCAGCGGCATGCCGAGCTTCTCGGCCAGTTCCTCCGGGGTCGGCTCGCGGCCGATCTCGTGCAGCATCTGCCGGCTCGTGCGCACGATCTTGTTGATCGTCTCGATCATGTGCACGGGGATGCGGATGGTGCGGGCCTGGTCGGCGATCGAGCGGGTGATGGCCTGCCGGATCCACCAGGTGGCATAGGTCGAGAACTTGTAGCCGCGCCGGTACTCGAACTTGTCCACCGCCTTCATGAGGCCGATGTTGCCCTCCTGGATCAGGTCCAGGAACTGCAGGCCGCGGTTCGTGTACTTCTTGGCGATGGAGATGACGAGGCGCAGGTTCGCCTCCACCATTTCCTTCTTCGCCTGGCGGGCTTCCTTCTCGCCCTTCTGCACCATCTGGACGATCTTGCGGAACTCGGAGATTTCGAGCCCCGTCTCGGTGGCCAGCGCGTGGATGTCCCCGCGCAGGTCCTTGATCATCTCCTTCTCGTGGGCGACGAACCCCTTCCAGCCCCTGGAGCCGAGCTTGGAGACGCGCAGCACCCACTTGGGGTCCAGCTCGGAACCCATATACTGCTTGAGGAAGTCGTCGCGGGTGACGCCGTAGCTGTCGGCGAGGCGCAGGAGACGGCCCTCCAGGCCCACGAGGCGCTTGTTGATCTCGTAGAGCTGCTCGACCAGGGCATCGATGCGCTGCTGGTTGAGGGAGAGGGACTTCACGTCGGCGACAAGCTCTTCCTTGAGCTTCTTCGCCTTGCGCTCCTGCGCGGGCGAGAGGGTCTCGTTCTTGAGCTTCGACTCGACGTTCTGGTCCTGAAGGCGCCGCAGCTTGGTGTAGCTGGAGTGGATGCGGTCGAAGGTCTCCACCACCTTCGGCTTGATCTCGGCCTCCATTGCGGCGAGCGACATGGAATTCTCCATGTCGTCCTCGTCGCCCTCGGGGCCGGCGCCGTCGCCCAGAAGGCCGTCCTCGCCCGCCTCGGGGGCAAGCGCCGCCTCGTCGCCGATGGCGGCGGGGGGGTTCTTGCCCTCGGGGCCGGCATAGGTGGCCTCAAGGTCGATGATGTCGCGCAGCAGAACGCGCGCCTCGGTCAGCTCGTCACGCCAGATGATGATGGCCTGGAAGGTGAGCGGGCTCTCGCACAGGCCGGCGATCATTGCCTCGCGGCCGGCCTCGATGCGCTTGGCGATGGCGATCTCGCCCTCGCGGGAGAGCAGCTCCACCGAGCCCATCTCGCGCAGATACATGCGCACCGGGTCGTCGGTGCGCTCGGCCGGCTCGGACTTGGTCTCGGCACGCGTGACCGCGCGCGGCGAGGCCTCGGTGAGCTCGCCGCTCTCCGCCTCCTCCGGCTCCTCGGCGGTCTCGCTTTCCTCGCTGCTCTCCTCGGTCTCGGCCTCCTCGGCCTCGATCACGTTGATGCCCATGTCGTTGAGCATCGCCAGGGTGTCCTCGATCTGCTCGGAGGTCACCTCCTCGGAGGGCATCACCTCGTTGAGCTGCTCGTAGGTCACGTATCCGCGGCGCTTGGCGTTCTTGATCATCTTCCGGACGGCCGCGTCCGAGAGGTCGAGCAGCGGCCCGTCGGGGGCCTCGCTTTCCTTCTCCGGAGCCTCGGTCGCCTCGGCCGATTGCTTCGCCATGGACTTCTCCTGCTGATCTCGCCGGCTAGAAACGACAAGACGGCGGCGCGGCCCCTCGGCCTCGCCACCTTTTGCCTTCGCACCCGGGAGCGGCTTTTTCGTCGCCATCCCGTTAAACCAGCCTGAACGCGCATCCAACCCCCATGGTCGGAGCGGCAGACTTCCTTCGACTATCCGGAGGACGGCTTCACACCGAGCGCGCCGACGCGCGGCCCGAAGAAGCGCCGAACCCCTCCACCAATGCTTCCGTGCCGTCGATCGCCGAAAGGCGCTCGCGCACGTCGCGGAGCCAAGCGAAATTCTGCTCGCTGGGGTCGTCCCCCAAGCTGCGCTCGGCCTCCCTCAGTTCCCTAGATAGCGCGTGAGCCTTGCGATGCAAGGCCGTGCGCTGGTGCCACCAGAGCCGAACATCGCTGGGAGCGGTATCACTATAAGCTGGCCAGTCGTGCCGGGGATTGGCGAGGGCCCGCACCCGCTGCGCCAGCGCCTCAATGTCCGCCTGTCCGAGGCGGGCCGACAGGGCCTCGTCGTCGAGGCCTTCGAGATGGGCCTCCAGGAGCAGGCGGCGCAGGCGGTCGGCATCGGGATTGGCCAGCGGCAGGCCCGCCACATCCTCCGAAGCCTCGTCCAGCAAGAACGAGTGGTTGATGAGGCAGAACAGCAGCAACGCCTCGTTGCGCGGCATGGCCGCCATCGGCCCGCGCACCAGGGCGCTCTTGGCGATCTCCCCGCCGCGCGGCACCAGCGGCGCCTCGCGCGGGGCAAAGCGCCCGCCCCTGCCGCCGTCGCGCCGCTGGAACCCGCCTTGCCGGGCGGCCCCGGCGGCGGGCGCGATCAGCGCGCGGAACCGCTCCGAAAGCTCCTGTCCGTAGTGCTTGCGCACGGTCTCGTCGGCGATGACCGCCACCACCTCCTTGAGCCGCGCCTCAAGGCCGGCGCGGCGCTCGGGGGTGTCGAGCGAGGCCTGCTCACTCTCGCGCGCCCAAAGCTCGGCGGCGAGCGGCCGCGCCTGGGCCAGCACGTCGGCCATGGCATCGGGGCCGGAGCGGCGGATCAGGTCGTCCGGGTCCTGCCCTTCGGGCAGCGTGGCGAAGGAGAGGCTGCGCCCGGCCTTCAGGTGCGGCAGAGCGAGGTCGATGGCCCGGTGGGCGGCCTTGCGGCCAGCCTTGTCGCCGTCGAACAGCAGCACGGGCTCGTCGGCCATGCGCCAGAGGAGCTGCAGTTGCTCCTCCGTGAGCGCGGTGCCGAGCGGGGCGACGGTGGCGCCGAACCCGGCCTCCACCATGGCGATCACGTCCACATAGCCTTCCACGGCGATGACGCGCCCGCTCTTCTGGGCGGCGGCGCGGGCGGAGAAGCCGTTATAGAGCAGCGACCCCTTGTGGAAGAGCGTGGTCTCGGGGGAATTGAGGTACTTGGCGGGAACGTCTTTCTCCAGCGCCCGCCCGCCGAACGCCACCACGCGCCCCTTCATGTCGGTGATCGGGAACATCACCCGGTCGCGGAAGCGGTCGTAGGGCACGGGGATGTCGTCGCCTGAGATCAGCAGGCCGGTCTCCACCATGTCCTCGGTGGAGACGCCGAGCTTGCCCAGTGCCTCCTTCAGGTGGAAGCGGTCGGCGCTCGCATAGCCAAGGCGGAAGCGCTGCTGCGTCAGCGGGCCGAGCCCGCGATCGGCAAGATAGCCGCGCGCCTTGGCCCCCAGGCGGGTCTGAAGCGTGGCCTCGAAATGGCGTGCCGCCAGTTCCATCACCTCGTGCAGGGTGCGCCGGCGCTCTTCCTTCGCGGCCGCCTCGGGGCTTGCCTGAGGCACCTGGAGGCCGGCCATGGAGGCGAGCCGCTCCACCGCCTCGCCGAACGGCAGGCCTTCCGTCTCCATCAGGAAGTCGAACACGTCGCCGTGCTTGCCGGACGAGAAGCAGTGGTAGAAGCCCTTCTGGTCATTCACGAAGAAGGACGGCGTCTTCTCCGCATTGAACGGCGAGAGGCCGGCGAACTCGCGCCCCTGCTTCTTCAGCTTCACGCGCCGGCCCACCACCTCCGACACCGGGAGGCGGGCACGAATCTCGTCGAGGAACGAGGGGGGGAAGCGCATGGCACCAGTCTAGCACGCCGCGACGCGGGGATTGACAAAGGACGCTTGTATATACATCTGTAATGCGGACACCCACTCGCCCGAAACGCAATCCTGGCGTGCATTCGCATTGCGGTGTGACTAGTCTGCCCCGACTATGGCGGGGGCGGGGCGATGGACTGGGGCACGGCCGTCTTCGAGTGGGACGAGGCGAAGCGCCGCTCGAACCTCGGAAAGCACGGCATCGACTTCAGGGATGCGGCCCAGGCTCTCGGGACGAGCCCTCAATTGACCTACGATTCGTCACGCGGAGAGGAGAAGCGCCATGTCGGCATCGTCGAGATCAACGGCCTCCTCGTCGCGATCGTCCACACCTGGCGCGGCGAAGCGGTCCGCATCATCTCGGCCCGACGCGCCCGAGGCAGGGAAGAGCGGGACTATCGCGCGCTATTCGGCCGCTGACCTGTCGCAGCTTCCCTCTGAAACCGACTGGGCACGCCTGCGTGCCATGACCGCGGAGGAGGTCGAGGCCGCCGCGCGCTCCGATCCCGACTGGGAAGGGTTGCTGGACCTTGAGGGCTGGACCGCCACCGTGGTGGTGCCGCCGAAGAAGGCGCCCATCTCCATCCGCCTCGATGAGGACGTGCTCGCCTTCTTCAAGGCCTCCGGCCCCGGCTACCAGAAGCGCATCAATGCCGTGCTGCGCGCCTTCATGGATGCCGCCGCCCCGCGCTCCGGCACCGACGGAGCGTGAGCGCAGGGCCGCAAGCGTCCCCGCAATCCACAGCCCACGCCCCAGCTTTCACCCGCGCCACGCGCCCGCTTTCCCAGTGGACCCGGCGTAAGCCGGGCTCTAGCTTGTGATTTCAACCTATCCGGGCTGGGGTGCCATGGACGCGATCATCGACTTCCTGAACACCGTGTTCTGGGGCTACGTGCTGATCTACGGGCTCCTCGCCATCGGCATCTATTTCACGCTCCGGCTCCGGTTCATCCAAGTCGTCCACTTCCCCGAGATGCTGCGCTCGGTGCTGCGGGCGGACGACACCGACAAGTCCGGCATCACCCCGTTCCAGGCGCTGTGTACCTCGCTCGCCTCCCGCGTCGGCACCGGCAACATCGCCGGCGTCGCCGTGGCGATGGTGCTGGGCGGCCCCGGCGCCATCTTCTGGATGTGGATGGTGGCCTGCGTCGGCATGGCCACCGCATTCGCCGAGAGCACGCTCGCCCAGCTCTACAAGGTGAAGGACGACCAGGGGCGCTATCGCGGCGGACCGGCCTTCTACATCTCCGCCGGCCTGAAGGCGCCGTGGGCCGGCGCAATCTTCTCGGTCTGCCTCATCCTGTCGTTCGGCCTGGTGTTCAATGCGGTGCAGGCCAATTCCATCGCCGATGCCATGGAAGGCGCATTCGGCCTGCCGAAGCTCGCCACCGGGCTCGCCGTGGCGGCGCTGTCGGGCGTCATCATCTTCGGCGGCATCGCCGCCATCGCGCGCACCGCCGAGATCGTGGTGCCGTTCATGGCCGCCGGCTATGTGGGCCTTGCGCTCTACGCCCTCGTCGTGAACATCGGCGAGGTGCCCGGCATGCTCTCCTTGATCGTGCGCAGCGCCTTCGGCCTGGAGCCGGCGGTGGGGGGCGTGGCGGGCTCGGTGGCCGCGGCCATGCTCAACGGCGTCAAGCGCGGCCTGTTCTCCAACGAGGCGGGCATGGGCAGCGCCCCGAACATCGCGGCGGTGGCGACGCCGGACCCGCACCATCCGGTGAGCCAGGGCTTCGTGCAGTCGCTCGGCGTGTTCATCGACACCATCGTCATCTGCACCGCCACCGCTCTGCTGATCCTGCTCTCGGGCGTGTTCCAGCAGAACACCGGGCTCACCGGCACCCAGCTCACCCAGGCGGCGCTGGAGGTGCATATCGGCTGGGCCGGGCGCTATTTCGTGGCGGTGGCGATCTTCTTCTTCGCCTTCACCTCGATCATCGGCAACTATTCCTATGCCGAAGGCGCGCTGGTGTTCCTCGGCCACGGCCATACCGCCGGCATCATGGTGCTGCGGCTCGCTCTCCTCGCCATGGTGGTATGGGGATCGCTGCAGAGCGTCTCCACCGTGTTCAATGCGGCGGACGCCTCGATGGGGCTGATGGCCTCCATCAACCTGGTCGCCATCGTGCTCCTCTCGGGCGTGGTCGCGCGGCTGACGCGGGACTACCTGAAGAAGCGCAAGGCGGGCGAAGAACCCATGTTCCTCGCTTCCGAAATGCCGGACCTCACCGAGGGCGTCGACAAGAGCATCTGGACCCGCCGCTGACGGCGGCGGGCCAAAGGCGGACCGGGGAGCGGCTCACCCTGCGGTGAGCTGCTCCTTGACCCATTGCGAGGCCTTGCCGAAGTCGATGGCGCCAGCGAAGCGCTCCTTCAGCACTGCCATGGTGCGGCCCATGTCCTTGATGCCGGCGGCGCCGATCTCGGCGATCACCTTGGCGATCTCGGCCCGGGTCTCGGCCTCGGACATCTGGGCCGGGAGGAAGGCCTTGATGTAGCCGATCTCCTCGCGCTCCTGCGCGGCGAGCTCGGGGCGGCCACCCTCGTCATAGATGCGCGCGCTCTCGTCGCGCTGCTTGATCATCTTGGCGAGCAGCGCGCGCAGTTCGTCGTCGGTCAAGGGGTCCTTGCCGTGGCCGCGCTGCTCGATGTCGCGGTCCTTCAGGGCCGCGTTGATGAGGCGCAGCGTGGAGGTGCGCCGCTTGTCCTGCGCCTTGAGCGCCTCTTTCAGCGCCGCGTTGATGTCGTCACGAAGCACGTGGAAACCTCTGTCGTATTGGAATGGATCGGGCCGGCATCGGGATGTGCGGAGAAAGCAACTCCTGCAAGGCCGCGGCTGTGCGGAACGCCGCTCCCGGCCGGTTGGGCCATGGCGTCAGCCGGCCCCGCCTGCGGCACGTGCCGCGCTTTCGACCTCTCCCAAGCTCGTGGGGCCGCACGGGCGGGACCGGGATGCCTCGCTATCCGGCGCACTGCGCCCATCGCACATCCCTTTGACCCCGCGTCGGCCGATGACTATGTAAGCGTCCCATGACCCTTGAACAAGTCCATTCCGGCTGGGCGGAGCCCACCCCTACGGCCGTGCTGGTGCTCGCCGACGGCACCGTGCTCTATGGCCACGGCATCGGCGCGGAGAGCCAGCTGGCCGGCGAGGTGTGCTTCAACACCGCCATCACCGGCTATGAGGAGATCCTCACCGATCCCTCCTATGCCGGGCAGATCATCACCTTCACCTTCCCGCACATCGGCAATGTGGGGACCAACGAAGAGGATATCGAGACGGTCTCCATGGCCGCCTCGTCGGGCGTGCGCGGCGTGGTGCTGCGCACCGACGTCACCCAGCCATCGAACTACCGCGCGACGCGCCATCTGGACCAGTGGCTGAAGGCGCGCGGCATTCCCGGCATCACCGGTATCGACACCCGCGCGCTGACGGCGCTGATCCGCGACAAGGGCATGCCCAACGCGGTCATCGCCCACCGCGCCGACGGCGTGTTCGACATCGAGGCGCTGAAGGCCGAGGCGCGCCAGTGGCCTGGGCTCGAAGGCATGGACCTCGTGCCCGGCGTCACCGCGCCCCAGCGCTACGGCTGGGACGAGACGCCCTGGGAATGGGGTACCGGCTATGGCCGCAAGGACGACGGGGCATTCCACGTGGTGGCCGTCGACTACGGCGTGAAGCGCAACATCCTGCGCCTGCTGGTGGATGCCGGGTGCAAGGTCACGGTGGTGCCCGCCACCACGCCGGCGCAGGACATCCTGGCGCTCCGGCCGGACGGCGTGTTCCTCTCCAACGGTCCGGGCGACCCGGCGGCGACCGGCGACTATGCGGTGCCGGTGATCCGCGCGCTGATCGATGAGGGCGTGCCCACCTTCGGCATCTGCCTCGGCCACCAGATGATCGGCCTCGCGGTCGGCGGGCGCACTGTGAAGATGCACCAGGGCCACCACGGCGCGAATCACCCGGTGAAGGACCTCACCACCGGCAAGGTGGAGATCACCTCCATGAACCACGGCTTCGCCGTGGACCGCGAGAGCCTGCCGGCGAACGCGGTGGAGACCCACGTCTCGCTGTTCGACGGCTCCAATGCCGGCATCGCCTTGTCGGACAAGCCGGTGTTCTCGGTGCAGTACCACCCCGAGGCGAGCCCCGGCCCGCGCGACAGCCACTATCTCTTCACCCGGTTCGTGGAGATGATGGGCAGGCACAAGGCCGCCTGAGGGGCGGCTTCGCGCCCCCGCCTCATGTCATGCCCGGGCTTGTCCCGGGCATCCACGCGGCCCCGCTTGCTCTGCCCTTAAGTCAGCTGCCCGCCGCGGGGCGTGGATGGCCGGGACAAGCCCGGCCATGACGACTTGGCTGCGCTGAAGCTCAGCGCGTCGAGGATGCGCGCTGGGGGTAGTATCGCCGGCAGCGGGCGAAGTCTCGGCGCTCGGGCGCCGCGGGACGCGGCTCCGCCCCTCCGCCTCAGCTCGTGACCACCGAGGTCCAGACCCCCGCCTCGGTGAGGCAGGCGGCACCGCGGGCGATCTGCGGGCGGTTGTCGATATAGATGGTGTGGGAATAGTCGCGGCAGCTCTTGTAGCCCGGGCGCACATAAGCCGGTCCGGCGATCACTGTGCCGCGCGCGCCGTCATCGCCCTTCCAGCCGATGGGATAGCCCGGCCCGCCGGTCTCCAGCGCCGCGATTTCCGCCTCGTAGGCGCGCTGGCGGTCGACCGGGGCGAGCCCGTTGCCCACCGTGCCACCGATGAGGCCGCCGGAGACCGCGCCGCTCATCACCGGCGCCATGGGCAGCGCGACGTTCGAGGCCGAGGTGCCGAGGCCGCCGCCGGGCGTGGTGGCGCAGCCCACCACCAGCGCGGAGAGCGCGAGCGCGGCAAGCGGACCAGACAAAGCGACCGGACGCAGGACCATGGGGCGGACGAGCCTTCAGACGGACGAGCCTTGAGACGGACGAAACCGGCCGGGGGCTGAGATCGCCCGCAGGCCGACCCTTCGTTCATAAGGCCTCGTGCGGCCGGTGGGAAGGCCGTCGCACAAAGGCCAGGGCGCCTGATCGGCGCGCAGTGGGGAGGGAAAAGCGCGGGAGGGCGGCGGCGCGGCCAAAGCCCGCCTCAGGCGGCGGGCAGCACCAGTTCGCACCGCAGGCCGCCGATGGGGGCGGCGCCGAGGTCGAAGCGGCCGCCATAGAGGGTGGCAAGCTCATGGACGATGGACAGGCCGAGCCCGGTACCGGGCTTCGATTCGTCGAGGCGGCGCCCGCGGCGCCCCACCTCCGCCCGCCGCGCCGGATCGAGGCCCGGCCCGTCATCGTCGATGATGACGTGGAAGTACACGCGGTCGGAGGCGGTGCGGCCGCGGCCGATGCAGACCTCCACCTCGACGCGGGTGCTGGCCCACTTGCAGGCATTGTCGATGAGGTTGCCCACCATCTCCTCGATGTCCTGCCGCTCGCCCCGGAAGCGCACGTCGTCCACCACCTTCACGTCGATGGCGATGTCGCGCGCGCGGTTGATCTTCTCCATGGTGCGGGCGAGCGAGGTCACCACCGGCGTCACGTCGCACAGGCCCGCGACCAGCGAGACGCGCGCCGCCATGCGGGCCCGCTCCAGGTGGTGCGTCACCTGGTCGCGCATCACGCCGGCCTGGTCGCGCACCAGCACGGCGAGCGGATCGTCGCGCGTGCCGGCCTCGTTCATGAGCACGGACAGCGGGGTCTTCAGCGCATGGGCGAGGTTGCCCACATGGGTGCGCGCGCGCTCGACGATCTCGCGGTTGGCGTCCACCAGCATGTTCACTTCCCGCACCAGCGGCGCGATTTCCTCCGGATAGGCGCCGTCGAGGCGCTCGGTCTTGCCGGAGCGCACCGCCGCGAGCGCCTGCGAGATGCGCTTGAGCGGCCGCAGGCCATAGCGCACCTGGATCAGCACCACCAACAGGAAGGCGATGGCGAGCACCACCAGCGTCCCCACCAGGACGAGGTTGAAGGCGGCGATCTCCTCCTCCAGCTCGGACGACACCGCCGCCACCGAGACCACGAAGCGCTCGTCCTTGCCGAGGTCGAGGTCGCGCTCGACCACGCGCAGGGTTTCGCCCAGCGGCCCTTGGGCATAGCCCTGGCGCATGCGGCCGGGCGGCGCCTCGACGCCCAACTCGGAGAGGATCGGGAGCATGCCGGACGGCAGCGAGGGCGAAGTGCGGTGGTCCGGCCCGCCGCCGGCCTGGGCCACCTGCCAGTACCAGCCGGAATTGGGGAACAGGAACAGCGGGTCAGCCATCGCCTGCGGCTGGGGCATCTGGCCCGGCGCGGCATTGGCCAGCTCGGCGACGATGGTCTTGAGATAGATGTCCAGCCTACGGTCGAACGAGCGCTCGGCGGCATCTCGGTAGAGGCTGGAGAGAACGAGGCCCACCAGGGTCAGCACCACCAGCATGATGGCGATGGCGGAGAGCATGAGGCGGACGGCGAGTGAGCCGGGATTCGGTTCATCGGTCATCCGGCAGCCGCCCCCGCGTCGACCCGGCACCGCGGCGGCTCACACCTCATCGGCGGCTACCAGGAGATAGCCCAGGCCGCGCACGGTCTGGATCACCTCGCAGTCGAGCTTCTTGCGCAGGCGCCCCACAAATACCTCTATCGTGTTGGAATCGCGATCGAAATCCTGATCGTAAAGATGCTCCACCAGTTCCGCGCGGGACACCACCCGGCCGGAATGGTGCATCAGATAGGACAGGAGCCGGTATTCATGCGAGGTGAGCTTGACCGGGTTGCCGCCCACCGAGACCCGGCCGGACCGGGTGTCGAGCCGCACCGGACCGCAGGTCAGCTCGCTGGAGGCGTGGCCGGTGGCGCGGCGCAGGAGCGCCCTGAGGCGGGCCAGCACCTCCTCCATGTGGAAGGGCTTGGCCACATAGTCGTCGGCGCCGGAATCGAAGCCCTGCACCTTGTCGCTCCAGCGGTCGCGGGCGGTGAGCATGAGCACCGGCATGGTCTTGCCCGCGCGCCGCCAGCTCTCCAGCACCGAGAGGCCGTCCATCTTCGGCAGGCCGATGTCAAGCACCACCGCGTCATAGGGCTCGCTCTCGCCCAGATAGTGGCCCTCCTCGCCGTCGAAGGCGCGATCCACCGCATAGCCCGCGTCGGCCAGGGCCTCGACGAGCTGGCGATTCAGATCGGGATCGTCCTCGATGACGAGCAGGCGCACGGACCCTCCAGATTCGAACGGGACGCGAAAAGGTTGCGATCGACCTCGGAAACAACGCGAAAAACGATTGTTCGGGCAGAATGCCAGAGCGGAGCCGCAATGTCAGCGTCCCGCTGCGCAGCCAGTTGGACGGAGCGGCGCCATTCCGCCCCGGCCGCGCGCTCACCAGCGGCAGAGCCTGCGCCCGACGGCGTTGTGAGCCTTGGCCTGACGTATGGTGTCGTCGCTGTCCCTGACGGACCACCGCACCGGCTTCGCCGCGCGGCAGAACACGTCAGTCCCGCCGGAACCCGTCGTCGTCGCGCAGGCGCTCAGGGTCAGAATTGCGGCGATCAGCGTCAGCGCGCGCGCGCTCCGCCTGCTGGACGGCACGGTCTGCATTGGCCCGCTCCCTTGTGGCCTGTTGATCGGCGCCCTTGCGCACGCCGAGATGATGGATGGCGAGGGCCGCGGCGCCGGCGAGCCAGGCCAAGGCCGGCTTGAGGCCGAGCGCCGACCAGAGCGCCACGAAGCCGGCGGCCCCGGCCGAGACGATCAGCGCGAGCCACCAGTCCCCGCCGCACAGCAGCGTGGCAACGAGGCTCACGGCCGCCGCCGCGGCCGGCAGCGCCCATCCGAGGCCGAGCGCCGCCACCCACTTGGCGGAGAGGAGAGCAACAAGCGCGCTCATGCCGGCACCGCCTCGGCCGGCTCGGCCGTGCTTCCGAAGTCAGGCGCCTTGAGGTCGAGGGCGTCCATGATCTCGGCCGCCTTGGCCTTCGCCCATTCGCGATAGACGTAGCCCAGCACGGCCACCAGAGCGCCCGCCACCATCAGGATGGTGAGGATGGTCGCGGCCATCGCGCTCTTGTCGGCCACCGGCACCAGCGCGTCCATGGCGACGCCGATGCCGGTGGAGACCGTGCCGCCGGAGGCCAGCGCATCGCCGATGGCCTTCGGCGGAGGCGACTTGGCGGACGAGGCATAGGCCTTGCCGCAAGCCGTGGCCGTGGGCATCGGCAGGTGCACCGAGCCGGAGGCGATGGCCTGCCCGAGCTGCTTCGCCTCGGCGACGCGGCGGCCCCATCCCTTGCCGAACACGTCCCAGGTCTTGAGGTTCTTCAGCATGGCGAGCCGGCGGGCCTGGATATCGGCGATGACCGCGTCGTGGTCCTCCCCACGCTCCAGCGCGGCGAGCGTCGCCGGGCCGAGCACGCCGTCCGCCGCGATGCCGAGCGCACGCTGCAGCCACTTGGTGGCCTGGGCCGGGCCGGAATTCACGGCGCCGTCGAACACCACGTAGTCGATGCCGGCGGGCAGCTTGTCGCCCTGGATCAGGTCCCAGTAGCGCCGGCGGTAGATCTCCTGAAGCTCGCTCTCCTCAAGCTGCCGCACGTCACGCGTAGGCAGGCCCTTGGAGCGGCGGTAGTCGTCATAGACCCGCTTGATGATGCCCTTCATGGTCGGGCCGCCGGGGTCGCGGGGGTGGTTGAAGTAGCCGCCCTCGTGCACCAGCACGGCGGCCAAAGCGGGCTTGAAATTGTCGCGCATGGAAGTGGCCTCGTCCTAAAACGCAGGGGAATGCGCCGCGACGCCTGCGCGCTGCGACGGTCTCCATCCCTCGAATGGGGGAAGCGGCGCCGGCCGGGGCCGCGCTAAAAGGGGGACGGCACCAACAATGCCGGTCAGGAGCGATCGGCCGACCGAGGGCACCCCGCACCCGAGGCCGGCCGATCGTTTTCCCCGCGTCGGCCGGGATCAGGCGAACACGCATTCCGGCGTGACGGGATGGACCCGCGCCGCACCGAAGTCCGGGATCAGTTCGGCCGGCCCCTGCCACAGCACGTTGACATGGAAGCCCGCGACCGGCTCCAGCACCGGCATGGGGCCGAGATCCGGATCGGCCTCGATGGTCGCGCCGGTGGGGCGGAAGATCGTCCCGTCCGCGCCCACGACGGCGATGTCGTAGCGGTAACCCTCATAGGTGCCGCAGGACGGCCAGACCGGCGCGCCGTCCGGCCCCTCGGCGGTGCCGGAGCCATACAGCGCGAAGGCCGCGCGGGCCGTCTCCCGGTCGGGGAAGCGCAGGAAGATCGTCGTGCTGAAGATCGTCTCGCTCATGCCCACCCCCTCGCCTGCCCGGTGAGCGCCGCGCCGGAGCCACGCGTTGCCCACGCCACGAGTTCATCGATCTCTAGCGCGCAGCCCGCCGGCATGCCGGCTGCGCCGCCGAGGAAGATGCCGGTGCGCGCGCGGTCGAGCCCCGCGGCGTCGGCCGACGCGGCGGCGCCGTTCACCGCGCCGGCGCGGCCCGCACCGTCCCAGCCCACGGCCGCGCCGATCTCGCCCGGCAGCACCGAGCCGAGGGAGAGCGCCGCCGCGCTCGATCCGTCGAGGCGCAGTTCCGCCGGCGCCGTGCCGCCGCGCAGCAGCGCATATCCAGAGGGCAGGCCGACGAGCGGCTGCGACGCCACCGCCGACCGCCCCCGCCCGCGCCACGCCAGCGAGGCCGCCGCGCCCTGCAATGTCGCCGCCGCACCTGTCGTGAGCTGCACCACGTCGGCGATCCGCGAGGCCGCCGCGGCGGTCGTCGGGACGTAGGAGGTCGCGATGTCGCCCGCCTCGATCTGGGCTCCCCAGGCATAGATCGTCTGCGCAGGCGTGTCGGCATTGCCCGCCCGCCCATCGCGGCCGATGTTGATGTAGTTGGCGCCGCTGGTATCGAGCGTCGACACAAGCACAAAGCGTTGCCACTGGCTTGTCAGCGTGCAGGCGATCGTCTGGTGCACCGATGACGATTTCGTCCACGTGAGATAGATCGTCTCGCCGCCGAGCGCCCCGCGCAGCCAGACCGAAAAGGCATAGGCGGGGCTCGCTGCCGGCGAGGTGATGAGCCGGTACACGCTACCGAAAGCGGTGCCCGACCCGGCGGGATAATCGAGCCGCGCCGCCGCCATGGTGCCGTCCGGGGCGAGGGCTACATTGCCCGTCCGCGTCGGGCTGTGTGCCCCTGTCGCCAGCCACCCATGGATTGCGGCGGAGTCGAGCGCGAGATTGGTCGTCGGCCCCTCGATCAGGAGGCGCGGGCGCCCGCTGCGCCGGGCAAAGGCCGGCATGTTGGCCGGAACGGTGACCAGTGCGCCGGCGGCGTCGGACACCCGTTTGGCACCGGACGAGATGGTGATGATCGATGAGAGCGGCACCAGCGCGCCGGCCAGCGCGTATCGCCCGCGGGCGAAATCGGCCGCGAGCGCCGGGGCGACGCCGTCGAGGCGGTGGGCGGCGTCGCGGAAGAAGACGGACCTGCGCCGGGCGGTGGCCGCGTCGAGCCCCAGCCCCGGGCCCAGGCGGGGCATCACGCGACCCTCCCTGCACCGACTGCAGGCCGGCACCGGCACGACACGGCGGCAGCGCGAAGGGTGGACATATGGATCATGGAACGACTCCCTCGGGGCAGGCGGACGGGACGGCGCGGAGCAGGCCCGCCTCAGCCCTCGACCAAAGCGTAGACATGCACCCCCGCCGAGGTGCCGGTGGCCCACACCCGGCGCACCTGGCAGGGCGGCAAGGGCTGAAGGCCCGGCAGAGCGAGCACGTCCACGCTCTCCCCGTCGCCCGCCCCCACGGGCGTGATGCGCACCGTGCCGACGCCGCCGGCCACGTCCTCGGGCACGAAGGCCCACAATGCCTTGGCGTAGGTGGGAAGATCGGCCCCGTCGGCGGGCGTCACCGCGGCGAGCCGCCGGGTGGGCGAAGTGAGCGAGGCGGCGTGGCCGCGCATGGGGTCGCGGGCGGGATCGTAGGGCATGGAAGGCTCCTCGGACTGGGGTTCAGGCGCCGGCCACCGGGCAGGCGAGCAGATGGATGGCGAGCCGCACGACGCCGCCGGTGAAGGCGCCGCCATTGGCGGTGAGGCGCACCGGCGTCGGCGCATAGAAGGCGGTGGGGCCGATGACGCCGGCATTGGTCGAGCCCGCCGCCGCGCCGAGCGAACCGCCGAACTTCGACGCCTCCCCGGCGATGCCGCAGTCATAGGAGGCGGCGCCGGTGACCGCCGTGAGCGTGCGCGTGGTCACGCCCAGCACGATGGCGCGGTCGGGGATGGCGATGGTGCTCTCCACGAAGGCGCCGGCGAGCGCGACATCCTCCTCCAGCACCCACGCCTCGATGGCGGCGCGGTGGGCGCTCGCGGCGAGCGGCGAGACGAAGGCGCCGCCGTCGAACAGCGCCAGCCGGCGCTCGTCCTTCACGAAGGCGAGGAAGCCGGGCGCGATCGGCAGGAAGTCGAAGGCGCCCGCCTCATACGCGGCGATCTCGCCCGCGTGCCCGGCAAAGGCGCCGCTCGCACCCGCCGGCACGAACCAGCGCGCGCCCTCCGCCGGCACGCCGGGCGGCGCCGGCGTGGTGACGCTTTCGAGCACCAGGTGCACGAAGGCGTCGAGGCGGCGCAGGGCCTCGTTGTGGGTCACATGCTTCTGCGCCTGCGCCGCCGCGAGATAGGGCAGCGCCAGGTTGGCCGTGCTGTCGGACGCCATGGGCGATCCTCGCTTGAGAGGGATGGGAAGGTCAGCGGACCGGCAGGCTCATGACGCGCGCTGCGCCCGCGCCCACGGCATCGGAGAGCTGGGCCATGCGCACCGTGAGCACCGCCTGCGGGGCGCCGAAATCGGCCCATTCGTCCGCGGCGGGATAGAGCACTGATGGGGCGGCGGTCTCGAACGCACGCACCACCGCCGCCCCGTCGCGAATCTCCACGCGGTAGGCCTCGCGCGTCTCGCCCAGCGGCACCTCCATCTGCTCCCAGCCGTCGCCCTCGGTGCGGGTGCGGCGGATGAAGGAGAGCATCACGCCCTCGGGCGTGCGGCGCGCCTGCGCATGCACAGGGAAGAGCGGGCGCAGTGCCGTGCCCTCTACCGTGCCGGCGATCTCGCTCACCTCCTCGTCGCCCTGGTCGCCGCGCGCCGCGCCTACGCGATAGATGAAGGCGCGCCCCAGCAACGAGAGGCCCAAGGCCACCGGCTCCACGCGCCCGTCGAGCTTCACGAGACGGGTGCCGGCGGGCCAAGGCGCGGCGCCAGCCAGTTCGGTGCCGGCCCGCCCACGCAGCAGCGTGGACAGGCGGAACACGCCGGCCTCCAGCAGTTCGGCCTCCGCGAACTGGATCACCTCGCAGTCGCGCCCCTCGGCCATGAGGGCGAACAGGTTCGCGCCGCCGAGCACCTGCGCCTCGCTCGCCGAGACCAAGTCGGCGGCCGCGACGCGCACCTGGGCGAAGCGGTCGAAGCGCCAGAGGGGGCCGGGCGGCAGCGGATCGATCAGGGTGGCGAACAGCGCCGGCGAGGTCAGCGCGGCGACGGCCTCGAAGCTCGCCCCATCGCCCGAGCGCCACACCGCAAGCGTGCCCGGCCAGGGATCGGCGGCGGCGGCGAGATATTGCAGCGGCACCGGCTCGGCGGCACCCTCCGAGGGCAAGGCGATGAGCGCCACCGCGGGCGGCCCGGAGGGCGGCGGCAGCACCACCGTGCCTTCCTCCGCCGGCGGCAGCGCGGCGTCGAACACGTCCGGGTCGATGCTCCGGGCGGTCACGGCGCGCGCGCCCGCCTCCTCCACGCGCGTGATTTCAAGCAGGCGCTCCCGGCCGTCGAGGGCGAGGCGCACCAGGTCGCCCGGCACCAGAGCGAGGTTCGAGGGCGGCAGGGTGAAAGCGGCGCTCTCGCGGCCGGCCCACAGGTCCTGCAGCCAGACGTCGGCGGCGCGCGCCATGGTGGCGGTCTCGGCCACCACGGCGAGGTCCGCCTCCACCTCGTGCCGGCTGCCGCCCACCAGCCGCCGCGAGGCGATGCTCACGCGGCGATAGTCGCGGTGCGCGTCGACGAAGCCGAGGCGCACCGCGCACGGCACCTCGCTCTCCTGCATGCGGGTGAAGGCCACCAGCGGCCCGTCCTCGCCGCGCACCAGATCGGCCGCGTCGAGCGCCACCGGCGCGGCGCGCCCGCGCGGGCGGAAGGCGATGCCGTTCCCCTGCTCCGCCGCGTCAAAGCCGAAGGCGCGGGCAAGCGGCTCGATGGCGGCGCGCGCGCTCATGGGGCGCTCCACCACATAGCCGTCCACCGCCCCGGAGAGGGTCGAGGCGTCGATGCCGCCGATCCCGTAGTCCGCGCACAGGGCGCCGACGAGGCCGTCCAGCGGCGCACCGCCGAGGCGGCCATTGAGCCAGTGGCCGGTGCGCCAGTTGTCGCCGTCCGCCCACACGCCGCGCGCCAGCGGGAACTGGGGATAGGGCCGCGCGTCGAAGGTCCACAGAAAGATGCAGCCCGCCTCCACCATCCGTCCCTCGTAGAGCGTGGCGGCGGGATTGTCGGCGAGGCTCGCGCCCGCCGCCGGCTCGAAAGTTGAGAGGATCGCGGCGAGCGCCCGGCGCTGGACGAGGTCGTCGCGCGCACCGGTGGAGAAGGGCGGCAGCGCGTTCTCGGACGACTTCTCGTCCGGGAAGACGCTGGGGCGGTTCGGCCCCTTGTCCACCGCCGGGCAGCCGGCCTCCATGAGGCGGATGGGCTTGGCGCCCGGCACAAAGGCGGTCGGCTCCGCATGCCGCACACCGCCGGTGCGCGCGAAATGCGCGCTGGCCCAGAACGACCAGATGTCCTTCTGGCGGAACACCCATGGCTCGCCATGGGCGCCGTCGGTGATCGGCGTGCGGTCCTGGGCGAGGCGCGCGGCCTCGTCCGCATAGTACCAGTCGTAGCCCTCGCCGGCGCGCAGATTGCCCTTCAGATAGGCCACCTCGTGGGGCGAGCGGGCGAGCGCCGCGTCGAGATGGGCCGAGCCCTCGCGCCAGTCCGACATGGGCGGGTAATAGTCGATGCCGACGAAGTCCACGGCGGGCGAGGCCCACACCGCATCGAGCGGAAACCGCACGTCGCCGCCGTCGAACACCTGGGCGCCATATTCGCTCCAATTGGCGGCGTAGGACACCTTGGTGCCGGCGCTCACCACGGCCTTCACCTCGGCCGCGAGGTCGGCCAGCGCCTCCGCCGCCGGAAAGGCGCCGGTGTGGTCGCGTAGACGGGTGAGCGCCTCGAACTCGGAGCCGATGAGGATCGCCTCCACGCCGCCCGCCGCCACGGCAAGATGGGCATAATGCAGCGCCATGCGGCGCAGCGACCATTCCGCCGGGCCGGAATAGAGCACGAGGTCGCCGAGGCGGGTGAAGTGGTGCGCCTGCGCCGCCCCAAACAGCGCCCCCACCTGCGTGGCGCAGGCGCTCGTTCCGTCCGCCGAGCCCTCGCGGCCCGGCGCGGGATCGCAGACGATGCGGCCGCGCCAGGGATGGGCGGGCTGGCTGGCGGCGCCGGTCCACGGGTCGGGCCGCGCGTTGCCGGCGGGGATGTCCATCATCACGAACGGGTTGAGCGTGACCTTGATGCCCTCCTGCTTCATCCGGCGGATGGCGCGCAGCACGCTGCCGTCCGCGGGCGTGCCGCCATAGGCCGCCCGGCCCTCGAAGCGCGAGACGGCGGAGACGCTGAGGCGGGTGTCGCCGCCCACCGCCCAGGCCACCGGCGTGGTGGTCTTGACGGCGCGTTCGCTCTTCGGCCGCACGGTGCAGGCGCCGGCGCGCAGATCGTCGCCGAACCAGGAGACGACGAGGCTCACCCGTTCGAGATTGGGGCAGGCGCACAACATCTGCTCCAGCGCCGCCTCGAAGTCGCTCTGGTGGGTGGTGACGTGGCGCGACTCGGGCAGGAACACCCCGTCCCCCACCTGCTGGCGCACGGTGAGCGGGTCGTAGCCGAACTCGGTGGCGCCGGGGATCAGGGTGACGGCGCGGATGTCCTTCTCAAGCGCCCCCACCGGGCGCTCAACCTCGGCGGTGATCTGCGGAATGCGGTTGCCGAAATCGGTCAGCTCCAGGTTCTGGAACACGAGATAGGCGACGCCGCGATAGGCCGGCGTTCCCGTGTCGCCCTGCCTGGCGGCGACCCAGGCGTCGGGGGCCTGATCCTCGGCGCCGAGATGGGTGCGGATGGACAGGCGCCGCTCGTCCAGCGGCTTGCCGTCGGCCCAGATGCGGCCGATGCGCGCCACCGGCCCCTCGCAGAAGGCGACGGCGAAATTGGCATAATAGGTGTAGGTCGTGGCCTTGGGCGCCAGCGAGCCGCCCTTGCCGGCGACGCTCTGGGTCTCCTCGCGGCGGATCTCGCGCAGCTTCGTCGCCCAGATCACCTGACCGGGCAGGCGCGCGCGGCCGTAGAGCCGGGCGACCGGCGCGCCCTCGGTGGAGGCCATCACGTCGAGGTCGGACAAGCGCGGCCCCTCGGCCTTCGGCGTGCGCGCGCCGCCGAGCAGCGTCTGGTCGAGCGCCGCGCCGCCGAGCGCCCCGAGCGCCCGCCCGGCCACCGCCCCGAGCGGTCCGAAGAGCGCGCCGCCGATCAGTGAGCCGGCCGCGCCGAGGAGCAGGGTCGCCATGGGGTGGTGTCCTTGGAGTTGGTCGAAGAGGAGGCGCGAACGGCGGAGGCAACGATGGGCTCCCGCCCGCGCGTCCCGGCCGACGGGAGCGGCGCGAAGCGCCGCGGGAGGAGAGCCGGGACCCAGCGCAAGAGACCGCCGAAGGCGCTGCTGAAACCCGGCGTCCTCAGGTTTTGCCCCGCTGCGCGGGAGTCTTGCGCTGGACCCCGGCTCGCATTCCGCTGGCGCTGCGTGCGTCCGGGGAACCGCCGCGCGAGGGGCCGCAAAGCCATTTCCCGCACGCGGGAGAGGGGGCGCGAACGGCGGGCGCAGCGGCAGCATCCCGCCCTCGTGTCCCGGCCGACGGGAGCGGAGCGAAGCGCAGCGGGAGGAGAGCCGGGACCCAGCGCAAAACTTCCGCGCAGCGGGCACAATCTCAGCACCCTCGATATCGAAGCGCCTTCGGCGGATTCTTGCGCTGGACCCCGGCTCGCATTCCGCTGCGCTCCATGCGTCCGGGGAAAAGTCAGTCCGCCACGCCAGGAAAGGCGAAGGCGAAGGCACAGCGGCGGGACCACCAGCGGCCGAGATGGCTCTCGCACACCGCGGCGCCGTCATACGCGTGGATCATCATCCCGCCCCCGCCCACCGCCCCGGCGGAGAGCAGCGCCGCGTGCTTCGCCGGCAAATGGGGGCGGAAGCGGAACAGCAGCACGTCGCCCGGCCGCGCCTCATCCAGCGGCACCGCGACAAGGCGGCGGAAGGCGGTGTCGGCGAGCGTCTCGCGCTTGCCGGCTTCCGCCCAGTCGGGTGCATAGGGCGGCAGCGGCTCGGGCTCCGGGCCGAGGAGCGCGCGCCACACACCGCGCACGAGGCCCAGGCAGTCGGCGCCCTCGCCCTTCACCGAGGCGCGGTGGCGGTAGGGCGTGCCGAGCCAGGCCCGCGCCTCGGCGAGGATGTCGGCGCGGCGGAACGGCGCGCTCACGACAGGAGCCCGCCGTCATAGCCGCCCTCGCCCGGCACCGCGACGGTGATGACGAAGTCGTTGCCCGGCATGTGCGGAAAGCCGCGGAAGTTGAGCGCGTTGGCGAAGCGGTCGCGGCAGGTGGCGAAGGCCTTGTCGCACCCCGCCGTGAGGCGCGCCGCGTCCCCCTCAGAGACCGCGAAGGGCGGACGCTGCCACAGGCGCACCACCGCGGCGGCGCCCTCCAGGAGATGCGACTTCACCTCGCTGGCGAAGCCCGCATTGGCGCCTGACGTGAAGGCGAAGCGGCCGCGCGCGAACGTCCCCGCCGCAAAGCCGGACAGGCCGTCGAGCACCAGCCGCGATCCGTCCGCGCTCGCGACCGTGGCAAGCGCGGAATGGGCCGGCGCGCCGAGGTCGACGCCGCAGCGCGCGTCGCCCAAGGCCGCGTCGCAGCGCGAGGAATAAAGCCGCCCGCGCGCCTCGCCGAGCGCGTCGGCGGGCGAGCGCACCTCGGCGGTGAAGACGCCGTCCGCGCAGCGCACCTCGCCGATGGTGCCGCGGCGCAGGACGTGGAAGATCTCGGGTGCGGACCAGTCCGCCAGCAGCAGATCGACGCACGCGCCGTCATAGCGGCCGGCGGCGAGGTCGTCCGCGTCGAGCGCGTCGGACGACAGCGCGCCGGACAGCTCGGCGCCGGTGACGGCGAGGCCCTGCGCGAGCGTGCTCTCGCTGGCGCGCATTCCGCCGGCCGCGCGCATGAGCGTGCCGTCCACCACGAGGTCGCGGTCGTGGTCGGTGAGGCCCAGAACCCCGCCGTCGCGGCAGGTGATGCGGATGGCGTGGCACAAGGTGGTGACGCCCGTGGCGAGGCGGGCGGCGAGCGCGTCGGGAAGCTCTCTCATGGCGCCCTCACGGCCTGATTTCGATGACGGGGATGCGCGGGATGTCGCCGGCCGCGAAGGCCGAGAGGTTGACCTCCAGGAAGTCGGTGTCGAAGCGCACCGGCACGTCGAACAGGAAGCCCGCGGTGACCGCGGCGCCGACACCCGGCGCGGCCCCTTCCGCGAACGTGACGAGGCCGCTCGACGCGTTCGCGGAGAAGGCTTCGGCCGCCGCCTCGATGCCATCCACCGCGACCCTGACGCTGCCCGCCACGGGCTTGGAGATCGGCCGCGCATAGGGCGCGTGGAGCAGGCCGTAGGTCTTCGCCAGGGGGAAGGCGCGGCGCGTGCCGTCGCCGATGCCGAGGAGCTGGTCGAGGGCGCTCGGCGCGGCCCCCGGAAGGCCGGAGGAATGATCGAGACGGTCGCGCCAGCGGAAGCCGTAAAGGCGCCCGCGGCGCTCCTCGAAGAAGGCCACCACCTGGCTCAGCGCGGCGAGCGTGCGGACGCCGAATCCGGCATCCCACCGGCGCCGCGAATCAGCCTGCCGCGTGTTGCGCTCCTCGCGTCCGGAGGCGGTCGTGACCACCTCCGTCACGCGCTCCGGACCGCCCGAAGCGCCCAGCGCGACGTCGATCGGGAAGAGAACCTCGTGAAAACCGCCCATGAGAGGCCTCCAATCCCCAATTCTTAAGGCAAATCAATAAAAAGCCGCTTGACATAGTCTAATCGCGCGCCTTGACTTTCATTTCCTCGATGAGGATGGAGCGAAAGCATGGCTACGAAGCCCGCGAAGAAGCCCGCCGCCGCCGCCGAGAAGAAGGCGCCGGCCAAGGCCCCCGCGAAGGCCCCTGCGGTGGAGAAGAAGCCCGCCACGAAGGCCGCCGCGAAGGCGCCCGCGAAGACCGCGGAGGCGAAGCCCGCCGAGAAGAAGGCGGCCCCTGCAAAGGCGGCTGCGAAGGCACCTGCCAAGGCCGCGGCGAAGCCCGCTGCGGAGAAGAAGGCCGCGGCCCCGAAGGCCGCCGCCAAGCCGGCGGCTGCGAAGGCCGCCAAGCCCGCCGCCGAGAAGAAGGCCGCGGAGAAGCCGGCTGCCCCCAAGGCCGCTGCCAAGCCTGCCGCTGCCCCCAAGGCGGCTGCCAAGCCCGCTGCTGCGAAGCCCGCCGCCGCCAAGCCTGCTGCCGAGAAGAAGGCCGCGGCTCCCAAGGCTGCCGCCAAGCCGGCAGCGGAGAAGAAGCCCGCGGCCAAGGCTCCGGCCAAGAAGAAGTGAGCGCGGCCCCGCTCAAGGGGCCGCCTCACGCACGCAGACCCGCTCCGAGGCCGCGCGCAGCGCGGGACTGGACCGGGACACGCCCTCATCTTGCCGGGGTTGCTCGCGAGCCCGGCGATGGCGCGGATTGAGGCGCCTCTTCCGCGGGACGGCTCGCTGCAAGGCCCCCTCCCCTGAAGACGCCGCCATCCGAAGATGCCTTTCCTCCGAGGACGGATTGCTTCGGAGGCGCGTCCTGTCGGTGCGCTTGGCAGGTCCTGTTGGGCCCGAGTCACGTTCGGCATTTCGTCGACGACGCGGCATCAGCGATGCCGCGTCGACGTGGCCCGTCCCGAAGCCTTCTTCCTTATCCCTGCCGTATCGTGATCCTTGCCGTGTCGTGCCTGCGGGCCGTCGCCGCTCGGGCGATCCCCGTGCATGAGATCGCCCTGCACGGCGGTGCCGCGTCGCGCTTCACCATCCGCGAAATCGCCGTGCCGGATCACCGGCTGCGCCGGATGCTGGGGCGCCTGCCCGCGCCCAGGACCAGACGCGCAATCGGCTCCCCCTCAGCACCGCGCCGCGCGTCCCGCCATGGGGCGGACGTTACGACAGCTTGTGCCGAAAATTTGCGGCGCTAGATTTCGCCGGTCTCATCCCCGTCACCCATGCTGGGACCGAACGGCCATGGCGCCACGCTGCATGTCTTCTCCGTCCGTCCGCGCCGGCTTCGCCCCGCGGCCGCTCGCGCGCGCATGCGCCCCGCTCACGGCGGCCGCGCTGATGGCGCTCGCCGCGATCGCGGCCGGTGCGGGCGCGGCAAGGGCGCAGTCCAATCCGTGCGCCGCGTTCGGCCCCGGCTTCCAGAAGATGCCTGGCAGCGACAGCTGCGTGAAGGCGGGCGGCGCGGTGCGGTTCGACGCCTATACGGGCGGCAATCTCAGCAGCAATCCCGGCGCCGGCAGCACGCCCACCGGCACGTCCGGCGCTACCGCGCCGGCACCCGCCGCGCCATCGGGCGCCACCGACAACAAAAGCCCGCCGACCGCCGCGAACGACCCTTGGCGCCAGGCCCGCTGAACACCCGCGCCGCTCACGCGCCGCGCTGGCCGCGCGCCACGGCCCGCGCCACGAGACCGGAGAGATAGGCGTCCGAGCGGCGGAAGCCGGCGAGGTCCGGCGTCGCGATGTTCACCGTCACGCTGGCGCGCGCGCCGCCTTCCGCGCTGCGCACGCCGAGCGTGCCGTCCGCGCCGCGCGACAGCGGCAGGATCGCCTCGGCCCCCTTCTCGCCCATCAGGCCGAGGCCGGAGGCGAGCGGAAAATAGGTCGGAGCCGCCACCACGCCGCCGCGCGCGAACGGCTTCACCTGCCCCTGCTGGATCACCCCGCCATCGGCGAAGCCCAGCCCGCCGACCGCGCCGGAGAGAAGGCCCGTGAGCCCCTGCTCCAGCGGCTTCAGCGCCGCGGTCAGCGCGAGGCCCGCGAGGCGCTGGGCGAGCTGCTCCAGCACCGTGCCGAGGTCCTTGCCCTTCAGCGCGACGCCGGTGAAGGCGCCCGCCAGGGCGCTGGCGAAGCCGCGCGCCGACACCTCGGCCGCGCCCAGCGCCTCGATCGCCTTGCGGGTGTCGACGGACAGTTCGATGTCGACGCTCTCGGTCACGTTTGCCTCCTCTCGGCGCCGTCGGGAAAGCGCGCCATCAGCGCATCGAGCCGGGCGCGCGGCAGCGGCGCGGCGCGCTTCGGCGCGAGCGCTCCGAGCGCGGCGGCCAGCTCGCGCGGCGTCAGGCGCCAGAACTGGTCGGCGGGCAGCCGCAGGAGGCCGAGCCCGGCGCCCATGGCCTCCTCCCAGGGGAAGGGCGCGGGCGCGCCGGGCGGCGGCGTCATCCCTCCTGCGGCGGCGGAGGGTTTTCCCCCTCGCCGAAGGTGGCCTGGAGCAGGTCGCAGACGATGCGCGCGAAGCCGGCGGCGCCGCCCTCCGCGCGCATGGCCTCCACCGCCTCCAGGCTCACGCGCTCGCCGGCGCCGCTCAGCCCGGCGCGGATGATGCGCGCGGCATCGCGCGCGCCGAGCCGGCCCTGCGAGAAGCGGGCGGCCAGCGCCATCAGGTCGTCGGCGCCGAAGGCGGCCTCCAGCTCGGCGAGCGCGCCGAGCGTCAGCACCAGAGTGCGCGGGCGCCCGTCGAGCACCGCCTCGATCTCGCCGCGTCGCGGATTGGCCATGGCGTCGCCCTCAGAGCGCGGCGAAGGCGAGCGCACCGGCGCTCTCCAAGGTGAGGTCGAAGGTGACCTCGCGGTCGTGCTCGGCGCCGATCTCCAGCGCCGTCACCTGGAACGGGCCGGTGACGGTGCCGAAATCCGGGATCACCACCTGGCATTCGGGGATCGCGCCCGAGAAGAACGCCGCCCGCACCAGAGCGTCGGAGGCGGCATCCTTGAACACGCCGGAGCCGGTGACCGCGGCGCGCCGCACCCCCGCCCCGGCCAGCAGCTCGCGCCACTGGCCGGCGGATTCGGCATGGGTCACGTCGACGCTCTGGGCGTTGAAGGCGATCTGGCGCGAGCGCAGGCCCGCCACCGTCACCAGCGCGGCGCCGTCATGCATCTTGAGGAGAAGGTCCTTGCCCTTCTGCGCGGCCATGGGATGTCTCCAAGCAAGGGTTCAGAGCGGCTCGGTGACGGCACGGAACCGCACCAGAGCGTGGAAGGTCCGCCCGTCCGGATCGCGCACCACCTCGGCCGTGGTGGCACGCAGGTTGGCGAGGCGGTGGGCGGCGAGCGCCAGCGGCATGTCGTGCAGCGCCTCCTGCACCGCCGCGGCGATGGCCATCGCCTCCGCCCGCCCGCCGGAGCGGGAGAAGGCGTGCAGGGTCAGCGCATGCTCGGTGCCGCGCTCGGTGGCGGTGGACCAGTCGGCCACCACCGCCTCGCCGAGCGCGACGAAGGGGAAATCGGCCTCCTTCGGCGGCACGTCGAACACCTTGGCGCCGCCGAGCAAAGCGGCGAGCGGCGCATCGGCGGCGAGCGCCCCATGGATCGCGGCGCGCAGCGCCAAGGCCGGGCTGTCGAGGGGCAGGCTCACGGGCGCCTCCTGCGGAATGCGAGCAGCGCCGCCGCGAGCCAGGGCGCGGGCGGCGCCTGAAGCGAGCCGCGCTCGCGCCCAAGCGCCGGCCCGTCGGCGATGCGCACCGCGCGGCGCCCGCCGGCATCGACCAGCGACGCGGGCACGCCAGCGGCGGCGAGGGTGTCGGCGAGCGCCGCGCCGGTG
>NZ_RCTF01000028.1 GCF_003667445.1 Xanthobacter tagetidis
TGTGCACGCTGCCCGAAGGCACCGAGATGGTGATGCCGGGGGACAACGTGTCCATGGACGTGCACCTGATCGTGCCGATCGCCATGGAGGAGAAGCTGCGCTTCGCCATCCGTGAAGGCGGCCGCACCGTCGGCGCCGGCGTCGTCGCCGCCATCATCGAGTGATCAACAAGAACGAAACGCGCTGCGCACCGGCGTGCGCGTTTCCTCTTCCTGGAGCCAATTGAGCCATGAACGGCCAGAACATTCGAATTCGCCTGAAGGCGTTCGATCACCGCATCCTCGATGCGTCGACGCGCGAGATCGTCGCCACGGCCAAGCGCACGGGCGCCCAGGTGCGCGGCCCGATCCCGCTGCCCACGCGGATCGAGAAGTTCACCGTCAACCGTTCGCCTCACATCGACAAGAAGTCGCGTGAGCAGTTCGAGATGCGCACCCACAAGCGCTTGCTCGATATCGTCGATCCGACGCCCCAGACGGTGGACGCGCTGATGAAGCTCGACCTCGCCGCCGGCGTTGACGTCGAAATCAAGCTCTGACGTGGTGCGAGGAGACACGACCATGCGGTCAGGCGTCATCGCCCAGAAGGTCGGCATGACCCGCATCTTCACCGATGCCGGTGAGCACGTGCCGGTCACTGTGCTGAAAGTTGAGAGCTGCCAGGTGGTTGCCCACCGCACGCTCGACAAGAACGGTTATGTCGCGGTCCAGCTCGGAGCCGGCCGCCGCAAGCCCAAGAACGTGACCCGCGCCGAGCGCGGCCACTTCGCGGTCGCTCAGGTCGAGCCGAAGCGCAAGATGGCCGAGTTCCGCGTGCCGGAAGACGCGCTGATCCCGGTCGGCGCCGAGATCACGGCTGACCACTTCGTCGTGGGCCAGTTCGTGGACGTGACCGGCACCACCATCGGCAAGGGCTTCGCCGGCGGCATGAAGCGCCACAATTTCGGTGGTCTTCGCGCCTCGCACGGCGTCTCCATCTCGCATCGTTCGATCGGTTCGACCGGCGGCCGCCAGGACCCGGGCAAGACCTTCAAGAACAAGAAGATGCCGGGGCACATGGGCGACGTCACCGTCACCACCCAGAACCTCAAGGTGGTGATGACCGACGTCGAGCGCGGCCTGATCGCGGTCGAGGGCGCCGTTCCCGGCCACGCCGGCGGCTGGATCACCGTGCGCGACGCGGTCAAGAAGAAGCTGCCCGAGGCCGCTCCCAAGCCCGGCGCGTTCAAGCTCGCCAACGGCGCGGATGCACCCGTGGCCGAAGCTGCCGCCGAGGAGGGCGTGTGATGGAACTGACCGTCAAGACGCTCGACGGCGCTGATGCCGGCTCGGTGACGCTTGCGGACGAGATCTTCGGTCTCGAGCCGCGCGCGGACATCCTGCACCGCTGCGTGACCTGGCAGCTCTCGCGCCGCCAGGCCGGCACGCACCGCACCAAGGGCCGTTCGGAGATCAACCGCACGTCCAAGAAGATGTACAAGCAGAAGGGCACCGGCAACGCCCGCCACGGCGCGGCCTCGGCGCCGCAGTTCCGCGGCGGCGGTCGCGCCTTCGGCCCGGTGGTGCGTTCGCACGCCATCGACCTGCCGAAGAAGGTGCGCGCGCTGGCCCTGAAGCATGCGCTCTCCTCCAAGGCCAAGGCCGCCCAGCTCGTGGTGGTGGACAGCGCCTCGCTGGCCGACCCCAAGACCCAGGCGCTGAAGGACCGGCTCGCCAAGCTCGGCTGGTCCTCCGTGCTGGTGGTCGACGGCGCCCAGGTGGAGCAGAACATCGCGCTCGCGGCGCGCAACCTGCCTTATGTCGACGTGCTGCCGATCCAGGGCATCAACGTCTACGACATCCTGCGCCGCGACACCCTGGTCCTGACCAAGGCCGCCGTGGACGCGCTGGAGGCGCGCTTCAAATGAGCACGCGCAACATCGAACCGCGTCACTACGACGTCATCGTCTCCCCCGTCATCACCGAGAAGGCGACGGCGGCGAGCGAGTTCAACAAGGTCGTCTTCAACGTCGCGAAGACTGCCACCAAGCCTCAGATCAAAGAGGCGGTGGAGAAGCTCTTCGACGTGAAGGTGAAGAGCGTCAACACGCTGGTCCGCAAGGGCAAGGTGAAGATCTTCAAGGGCCGCAAGGGCGTCCAGAACGACGTCAAGAAGGCCGTGGTGACCCTCGAAGAGGGCCAGAAGATCGACATCACCACGGGCCTGTGAGCTGAAGGAAACGGAAGAAGACCATGGCGCTGAAGCATTTCAAGCCGGTCACGCCGAGCCTTCGCCAGCTCGTGATCGTGGACCGCTCCGGCCTCTACAAGGGCAAGCCGGTGAAGACCCTGACCGAGGGCAAGTCCTCCTCGGGCGGGCGCAACAACAACGGGCGCATCACGGTGCGCTTCCGTGGCGGCGGCCACAAGCAGTCGTATCGCGTCGTCGACTTCAAGCGCCTGAAGCGCGGGATGCCGGCGCTGGTGGAGCGGCTGGAGTACGATCCGAACCGGTCGGCCTTCATCGCCCTCATCAAGTATGAGGACGGCGAGCTCGCCTACATCCTGGCCCCGCAGCGCCTCGCCGTGGGCGACCAGGTGATCGCCGGCGACCAGGTGGACGTGAAGCCGGGCAATGCCGGCCCGCTGTCCTCCCTGCCGGTGGGCACGATCGTGCACAACGTGGAGATGAAGGTGGGCAAGGGCGGCCAGATCGCCCGCTCGGCCGGCACCTACGCGCAGATCGTCGGCCGCGACCAGGGCTACGTGATCGTGCGCCTCAATTCCGGCGAGCAGCGCCTCATTCTCGGCGCCTGCTACGCCACCGTGGGCGCGGTCTCGAACCCGGACCACATGAACATCTCGCTCGGCAAGGCCGGGCGCAACCGGTGGCTGGGCGTGAAGCCGCACAATCGCGGCGTGACCATGAACCCGGTCGACCATCCGCACGGCGGCGGCGAAGGCCGCACCTCGGGCGGCCGGCATCCGGTCACCCCCTGGGGCTTCCCCACCAAGGGTAAGAAGACCCGCAACAACAAGGCGACGGACAAGTTCATCGTGTCCAGCCGCCACAAGCGGAAGAAGTGAGGGCCTGAACGATGACACGCTCGGTTTGGAAGGGCCCCTTCGTCGACGGCTACCTCCTGAAGAAGGCGGAGACCGCCCAGGGGTCGGGTCGCAGGGACGTTATCAAGATCTGGAGCCGGCGCTCCACGATCCTGCCCCAGTTCGTGGGCTTAACCTTCGGCGTCTACAACGGTCACAAGCATGTGCCCGTGAATGTCACCGAGGAAATGATCGGCCAGAAGTTCGGCGAGTTCGCGCCGACCCGTACCTATTACGGGCACGCGGCCGACAAGAAGTCGAAGCGGCGGTGATCGGTCATGGGTAAGCAGGCAAAGCCCCGCGCGCTCGCGGACAACGAAGCCAAGGCGATCGCGCGCAATCTGCGCGTCTCGCCGCAGAAGCTGAACCTCGTCGCGGGCCTGATCCGCGGCAAGAAGGTGGCGACGGCGCTCGCCGATCTCGAATTCTCTCACAAGCGGATCGCCCGCGACGTGAAGAAGTGCCTCGAGAGCGCGATCGCCAACGCCGAGAACAACCACGAGCTCGACGTCGACGACCTGATCGTCGCCGAGGCGCACGTGGGCAAGGGTCTGGTGATGAAGCGGTTCTCGCCGCGGGCGCGCGGTCGCGCCTCGCGCATCGAGAAGCCCTTCTCCCACATCACCATCGTGGTGCGGGAAGTCGAGGAGCGGGCCTGATGGGTCAGAAGGTCAATCCGGTCGGGCTCCGGCTCGGCATCAACCGCACGTGGGACAGCCGCTGGTTCGCCAACAAGGGCGAATACGGCAAGCTGCTGCACGAGGACATCAAGATCCGCGAGATGCTGCTGAAGCAGCTCAAGCAGGCCGCGGTGTCCAAGGTGGTGATCGAGCGTCCGCACAAGAAGTGCCGCGTGACCATCTACTCGGCGCGTCCGGGCGTGGTCATCGGCAAGAAGGGCGCGGACATCGACAAGCTGCGTAAGAAGGTCTCCGAGATGACGGACTCGGAGGTGTTCATCAACATCGTCGAAATCCGCAAGCCCGAGACCGACGCGACGCTGGTGGCCGAGTCCATCGCCCAGCAGCTCGAGCGCCGTGTCGCCTTCCGCCGCGCCATGAAGCGCGCGGTGCAGTCGGCGATGCGCCTCGGCGCCGAGGGCATCCGCATCAACTGCTCGGGCCGTCTCGGCGGCGCTGAGATCGCGCGCCTGGAATGGTACCGCGAGGGCCGCGTCCCGCTGCACACCCTGCGCGCGGACGTGGACTACGGCACCGCCACCGCCTTCACCACGTACGGCACGTGCGGCGTGAAGGTGTGGATCTTCAAGGGCGAGATCCTCGAGCACGATCCCATGGCGCAGGACAAGCGCCAGGCCGAGCAGGAAGCCGGTCCCTCTTCGCGTCCGCAGCGGCGCGAGCGTGGCGACCGTGACCGTGGCGATCGCGGTGACCGTGGTCACGGCGACCGCGACCGCGCCTGACGGCCAGACTGGTTAAGAAGGCGATCAAGCCATGTTGCAACCCAAGCGCACCAAGTTCCGCAAGCAGTTCAAGGGACGCATCCACGGCGTCGCCAAGGGCGGCACGGAATTGAACTTCGGCGAGTTCGGCCTCAAGGCCCTCGAGCCGGAGCGGGTCACCGCCCGCCAGATCGAGGCGGCCCGCCGCGCCCTCACGCGTCACATGAAGCGTGCGGGCCGGGTGTGGATCCGCGTGTTCCCGGACGTCCCGGTGACCTCCAAGCCCACCGAAGTCCGCATGGGCAAGGGCAAGGGCGCGCCGGAATACTGGGCGGCCAAGGTCAAGCCCGGCCGCATCATGTTCGAGATCGACGGGGTGAGCGTCGAGATCGCCCGCGAGGCACTGACCCTCGCGGCGGCGAAGCTCCCCATCAAGACGCGCTTCATCCAGCGCATCGCCGAGTGAGGAGAAGCTCATGAAAGCCGAGGACGTTCGGGCCCTCAGCCCCGATCAGCTCGCCGATGAGCTGCTGAAGCTGAAGAAGGAGCAGTTCAACCTGCGCTTCCAGAAGGCGACGGGGCAGCTCGAGAACACCGCGCGCCAGCGCGAGATCCGCCGCGACATCGCGCGGATCAAGACGGTGCAGACCATTAAGCGTGCCGGTTCGCCGGCGCAGAAGGCGAAGTGAGGAAGCGATGCCGAAGCGCGTGCTCCAAGGCGTCGTGGTGAGCGACAAGACCGACAAGACCGTCGTGGTGCGTGTCGAGCGTCGTTTCACCCATCCGCTCTTGAAGAAGACCGTTCGCCGGTCCAAGAAGTATCACGCCCACGACGAAGGCAATGCCTGGAAGGTGGGGGATACGGTGTGGATCGAGGAACACCGGCCCCTGTCCAAGCTCAAGAACTGGATCGTTATCCAGGGCGAGAAGCGGGCGGAAGTCTGATAAGAGGTTCCCCGCCCGGCTGATTCGTCCGGGCGGGAGCGAAGGCCCCGGCGCCGGGTCCGTCGTCTGCATGCGCAGCCGAGTGGAGACCGCACCGCGGCAAGACCGTGTTCCGATGAGCGGCCACGGTATTTCGGGTTTGAAGGCAATGCCGGCGCGCCGGCTGAGCCGGTGACGAGAACAGGTGCGTCATGATCCAGATGCAGACCAATCTCGACGTGGCGGACAATTCCGGCGCGCGTCGCGTCATGTGCATCAAGGTGCTTGGCGGCTCCAAGCGGAAGTATGCCCATGTGGGCGACATCATCGTGGTGTCGGTCAAGGAGGCGATCCCGCGCGGCCGCGTGAAGAAGGGCGACGTGATGAAGGCCGTGGTGGTCCGCACCGCGAAGGACATCCGCCGCGTGGACGGCTCGGTGATCCGCTTCGACAAGAACGCGGCGGTCCTCATCAACAACAACAAGGAGCCGGTGGGCACCCGTATCTTCGGCCCCGTTCCGCGCGAGCTGCGCGCGAAGAACCACATGAAGATCATCTCGCTGGCGCCGGAGGTGCTGTGATGGCCGCGAAGATCAAGAAGGGCGACAAGGTCGTCGTCCTCGCCGGCCGCGACAAGGGCCGCTCCGGCGAGGTCATCAGTGTGATGCCGAAGGAGGAGCGCGCGCTCGTCCGTGGCATCAATATCGTCAAGCGTCACCAGCGCCAGACGGCGAACCAGGAGGGCGGGATCATCTCCAAGGAGGCTCCCATCCACCTGTCGAACGTCGCCATTGCCGATCCCAAGGACGGCAAGCCGACCCGCGTCGGTTTCCAGGTGCTGGATGACGGGCGCAAGGTCCGCGTGGCCAAGCGTTCCGGGGAGAAGATCGATGGCTGAGGCTGCCTACACCCCCCGGCTGCGCACCTTCTATGACGAGGTGGTGCGGCCGAAGATGATCGAAGAGTTCGGCTATAAGAACGCCCTGGAAGTGCCGACGATCGAGAAGATCGTCATCAACATGGGCGTGGGCGAAGCCACCGCGGACACCAAGAAGGCGACCACCGCCGCCGCGGACCTCGCGAAGATCGCCGGCCAGAAGCCGGTCCTGACCCGCGCCCGCCTGGCCATCTCGAACTTCAAGCTGCGCGAGAACCAGCCGGTCGGCGCGAAGGTCACCCTTCGCAAGATCCGCATGTACGAGTTCCTGGACCGCCTGGTCACCGTCGCGCTGCCGCGCGTGCGGGACTTCCGCGGCCTGAACCCCAAGAGCTTCGACGGCCGCGGCAACTTCGCCATGGGCGTCAAGGAGCACATCGTGTTCCCCGAGATCGAGTACGACAAGGTCGAGCAGGTCTGGGGCATGGACATCATCGTGTGCACCACGGCGAAGACGGACGAAGAGGCGAGGGCCCTCCTGAAGGCCTTCAACTTCCCCTTCCGTCAGTGACGGTATAGAAGGGCGGCCCTTTCCCGATGGGGAGGGCGGTTCTCGCAGAGTTCGAACGAGAGACGTGATTTTCCGGCCGTGAGGGGCTTTGGCCGCCTCAGACGCGGAGAACAGGAGCAGAAGATGGCGAAGAAGAGCGCGATCGAGACGAACGAGCGCCGCCGCAAGCTGGCCAAGGGCCATGCGGCGAAGCGCGCGCGTCTGAAGGCGATCGTGAACGACAAGTCCCTGCCGATCGAGGAGCGCTTCCAGGCGACCTTGAAGCTGGCGGAGATGCCGCGCAACGGCGCCCGCATCCGCATCCGCAACCGGTGCGAGGTGACGGGCCGTCCGCGGGCGTTCTACCGCAAGCTGAAGATGAGCCGTATTGCCCTGCGCGAGCTGGGCAACCAGGGCATGGTCCCCGGCCTCGTGAAGTCGAGCTGGTGAGGAGCTAGAAGATGGCCATCAACGATCCCATCGGCGATCTCATCACCCGCATCCGCAACGCGCAGATGCGCCGCAAGGACAAGACGCAGACCCCCGGCTCGCGCCTGCGCGCCTCGGTTCTCGACGTCCTGCGCGACGAGGGCTTCATCCGCGGCTACACCGCGACTGACCACGGCAACGGCCGTACCGAGTTCGAGATCGAGCTCAAGTATTTCGACGGCGTGCCGGTGATCCGCGAGATCTCCCGCGTGTCGAAGCCCGGCCGCCGCGTCTATGCGTCGGTCAAGAATCTTCCCCGCGTCGCCAACGGTCTCGGCATCGCGGTCGTCTCCACGCCCCAGGGCGTGATGGCCGACCACGAAGCCCGCGACAAGAACGTCGGCGGCGAAGTGCTCTGCACCGTGTTCTGAGGCGAGGGAGAACGATATGTCGAAGATCGGCAAATTGCCCGTCGCCATTCCGTCCGGCGTCACCGCGACGCTGGAGGGGCAGACGGTAAAGGTGAAGGGCCCGAAGGGCGCGCTCCAGCTCACGCTGGTCGAGGAGATCGGCGCGGACATCGAGGGCGGCGAGCTCAAGGTGTCCATGCGCGGCGAGACCCAACGCCACCGGGCCATGTGGGGCATGTCCCGCACCCTCGTGTCGAACCTGATCGAGGGCGTCACCAAGGGCTTCGAGAAGAAGCTGGAGATCACCGGCGTCGGCTACAAGGCGGCGGTCCAGGGCAAGAACCTGAACCTGTCGCTCGGCTACAGCCACGACGTGGTCTATCCGATCCCGGAAGGGATCCAGATCGTGACCCCGAAGCCCACCGAGGTGCTGATCTCCGGCATCGACCGGCAGAAGGTCGGCCAGGTGGCGGCGGAGATCCGCGAGTTCCGCGGCCCCGAGCCCTACAAGGGCAAGGGCGTCAAGTATGCTGGCGAGTTCATCTTCCGCAAGGAAGGCAAGAAGAAGTAAGGATGGCGAGCCATGGCTAAGGATCTTCAGGCGCAGGAGCGCCGCAAGGCCAAGGTGCGTCGCGCCCTCCGCGTCGCCGCGAACGGGCGTCCGCGCCTCAGCGTGCATCGCACCTCGCAGCATATCTATGCGCAGATCATCGACGACGCGAAGGGCGAGACCGTGGTCTCCGCCTCCAGCCTCGAAAAGGACCTGCGTTCGTCGCTCAAGACCGGGGCGGACACCGACGCCGCCAAGACCATCGGCAAGCTGGTGGCCGAGCGGGCTTTGGCGAAGGGCGTGTCCGAGGTCGTCTTCGACCGCGGCGCATACATCTATCATGGGCGCGTCAAGGCGCTCGCCGAAGGTGCCCGCGAGGGCGGCCTTCAGTTCTGACGCGAAGGACGAGCGAAAATGGCCCGTGATCGGGAACAGCGCCATGAGCGCGAGGACCGCGACAACACGTTCGTGGACAAGCTGGTCCACATCAACCGCGTCGCCAAGGTGGTGAAGGGCGGCCGTCGCTTCGGCTTCGCCGCGCTGGTGGTTGTGGGTGACCAGAAGGGACGCGTCGGCTTCGGCCACGGCAAGGCCCGCGAGGTGCCGGAGGCGATCCGCAAGGCGACGGAAAGCGCCAAGCGCTCGCTGATCCGCGTGCCGCTGCGGGAAGGCCGCACGCTGCACCATGACGTGCACGGCCACCACGGGGCCGGCAAGGTGATCCTGCGCGCGGCTCCGGCCGGCACGGGCATCATCGCCGGCGGCCCCATGCGCGCCGTGTTCGAGACGCTCGGCATGAACGACGTGGTGGCGAAGTCCTTCGGGTCTTCCAACCCCTACAACATGGTGCGCGCCACTTTCGATGCCCTGAAGAACCAGGACAGCCCGCGCTCGGTCGCGGCGCGCCGCGGCCTCAAGGTGTCCCAGCTCCAGTCCCGCCGCCGCGTCGAAGACGCGGAAGCGACGGACTGAGGCGCGAACCGCGAAGATCAGGAGCGCGCCACATGAGCGACAAGACCATCACCGTGGAGCAGATCGGCTCGCCGATCCGCCGCCCGTTCGACCAGGAGGCCACCTTGAAGGGCCTCAAGCTGAACAAGCGGCACCGCCGCTCCACCCTCCAGGATACTCCGGCCGTGCGCGGCATGATCGCCA
Source organism: Xanthobacter tagetidis (assembly GCF_003667445.1). Taxonomy (GTDB): domain Bacteria; phylum Pseudomonadota; class Alphaproteobacteria; order Rhizobiales; family Xanthobacteraceae; genus Xanthobacter; species Xanthobacter tagetidis. The sequence continues at coordinate 9,381 of NZ_RCTF01000028.1, forward strand.
AGGTCGCCCACCTCGTCCGCGTGGTCGAGGGGGAGTGAGGATCAAGCCATGAACCTCGACGAAATCAGGGACAATCCCGGCGCGCGCAAGAAGCGCATGCGCGTCGGCCGCGGCATCGGCTCGGGCAAGGGCAAGACCGCCGGGCGCGGCGTGAAGGGCCAGAAGGCCCGCACCGGCGTCGCCATCAAGGGCTTCGAGGGCGGCCAGATGCCGCTGCATCGTCGCCTGCCGAAGCGCGGCTTTACCAACATCTTCCGCCTCGACTTCGCCGAGGTCACCCTCGGCCGCATCCAGGCGGCGGTCGATGCCGGCAAGCTCGACGCCTCCAAGCCGGTCGACGCCGCGGCGCTGATCGCCTCCGGCGTCCTGCGCCGGGCCAAGGACGGCGTGCGGCTGCTCGCCACCGGCGAGATCACCGCCAAGGTGAAGGTGGAGGTGGCCTATGCCACCAAGGCCGCCACCGAGGCGGTGGAGAAGGCCGGCGGCTCGATCACCGTGCTGGCTCCGAAGGCCGAGAAGGCCGCGGACTGACGATGTGAGTTCGGACCGGGCGCCCGCGCGCCCGGTTCGCGTTTTGGTGCGCGGCGCGGCATCTCGCTCGGGCCTGTCCGGCATGGCTTGCCGGACACACTCCGGATCGATGCGCCGGCGCCGCCTTGGCACCGCAATTCCCGCCCTCATATAAGGGCTGCGCCCCTTCCTGCAGGGGCGGCCTCAAGCGGAGCAAGGCATGGTCTCGGCGGCGGAACAACTCGCGGCGAACCTCAATTTCGGCGCCCTCGGCAAGGCCGAGGAGCTGAAGAAGCGCATCTGGTTCACCCTCGGCGCGCTGCTGGTCTACCGGCTCGGCACCTACATCCCCATGCCCGGCATCAACCCCGATGCCCTCGCGGACGTGTTCAAGACCGCGAACCAGGGCATCATCGGGCTGTTCAACATGTTCTCGGGCGGCGCCGTGGAGCGCATGGCGATCTTCGCCCTGAACATCATGCCGTACATCTCGGCCTCCATCATCATCCAGCTCCTCACCAGCGTCTCGCCGACGCTGGAGGCGCTGAAGAAGGAAGGCGAGGCGGGCCGCAAGCAGCTCAACCAGTACACCCGCTACCTCACCGTCGTGCTGGCGCTGTTCCAGGCCTACGGCATCTCGGTGGGCCTGGAAGGTTCGGGCACGGTGGTGGCCGATCCCGGCTGGTTCTTCCGCATCACCACGGTCATCACGCTGACCGGCGGCACCATGTTCCTGATGTGGCTCGGCGAGCAGATCACCTCGCGCGGCATCGGCAACGGCACCTCGCTCATCATCTTCGGCGGCATCGTCGCGGAGCTGCCGGGCGCCTTCGTGCGCACCCTGGAGCTCGGCCGCGAGGGCGCCATCTCCACCGTGCTGATCCTCGCCGTGCTGGCGATGGCGGTGCTGGTGATCGCCTTCATCGTGTTCATGGAGCGCGCCCAGCGCCGGCTGCTGATCCAGTATCCCAAGCGCCAGGTGGGCAACCGGGTCTATGAGGGCCAGTCCTCGCATCTGCCGCTGAAGCTGAACACGTCGGGCGTCATCCCGCCGATCTTCGCCTCCTCGCTGCTGCTGATCCCGACCACCATCGCCAGCTTCTCGCAGGGCCAGGGGCCGGAATGGCTGCAGACCATCACGACCCATCTCGGCCACGGGCGCCCGCTCTACATGGTGCTCTATGTGGCGCTGATCGTATTCTTCTGCTTCTTCTACACCGCGATCGTGTTCAATCCGAGCGAGACCGCGGACAACCTGAAGAAGCACGGCGGCTTCATCCCGGGCATCCGTCCCGGCGAGCGCACCGCCGAATACATCGACTACGTCCTCACCCGCATCACCGTGGTGGGCGCGGCCTACATTGCGGCGGTTTGCCTCTTCCCCGAACTGCTGATTTCCTATGCGTCGGTTCCGTTCTATTTCGGTGGGACGTCGCTGCTCATCGTGGTCAGCGTGACCATGGATACGGTGTCCCAGATCCAGGGACATCTCTTGGCCCACCAGTACGAAGGACTGGTCAAGAAGGCCAAGCTGCGCGGGGGGAGGAGGAAATAAGATGAGGCTGGTGCTGCTGGGACCGCCCGGAGCCGGCAAGGGGACGCAGGCGCAACGGCTGGTGAACCGTCACGGTATCGTTCAGCTCTCCACCGGGGACATGCTCCGCGCCGCCGTCGCGGCGGGCACGCCGGTGGGGTTGAAGGCCAAGGCGGTGATGGAATCGGGCGGCCTCGTCTCGGACGACATCGTCATCGGCATCATCGCCGAGCGCATCGAGGCGCCTGACGCCCGCAACGGCTTCATCCTCGACGGCTTTCCGCGCACCGTGGCGCAGGCCGAGGCGCTCGACCGGCTTCTGGCCGAGAAGGGCCTCAAGCTCGACGCGGTGATCGAGCTGGTGGTCGACCAGCAGAAGCTGGTGGGCCGCATCCTCAACCGCGCCGCCGAGGCGAAGGCCAAGGGCGAGCCCGTGCGCAAGGACGACGACCCGGAGGTCTTCAAGGCCCGCCTCGACGCCTACAACCGGGACACCGCCGTGGTGTCGCCCTATTACAGCGCCCGCGGACAGCTGAAGCAGATCGACGGCATGCAGCCGATCGACGAGGTCACGCGCGCCATCGACGGCATCCTGGCCGAGACGGCGTGAACGCGCGCGCCGGCCGCCCCGGCGCCCTGGCGTTTTTTTTCGGCGGAGGATGCGACGCTCCCGGCGTTCCATCCTCCGCCGTTTTTGCTTGTAGCCAAAGGTTTTCGCCGCGTCGCGCCGCGCCGCGCGGCGGCGCCGGCCTGGTCTTCGGCCGGCCGCTGCGTCTTTCGGAGCGTGACCGAAATATGCTCAATTGGCGCCATCACCCTCCTGGAGGTTGAGGCAGGCCGGCGCCCGGCGGGGCGGCGGATGGAGGCAGCGGCGCATGGTTGAGAACGCACCCGGCACGGTCTCGAAAAAGGAGCAGGGCGGCATGCGGCGGCCGGGCCGGTGGCGGCCGGCCGTGCTGCTGCTCGGGCTCGCCGGCCTCGCGCTGCTCGGCCTCGCCACCATCGCCACCGCCCAGCGCCCGGTGGAGGACGACCTCGCCGCGCGGGCCTTCTCCGTGCTCGTGCGCAGCGGCGAATCCTGGGCCTCCGTCGCGTTCGAGGGGCGGGATGCGACGCTCACCGGCGAATCCCTCGCCGAGGAGGCGCGCACCAAGGTCCGCACCTCGCTCGCCGACCTGTTCGGCGTGCGGGTGGTGAAGGACGAGACCACGCTTTTGCCGGAGCGGCGCCCCTTCACCTTCAGCGCGGTGAAGAGCGGCAAGGCGCTGGCGCTCAATGGCTACGTGCCGTCCAAGGAGGCGCTCCAGCGCATCGTCGCGGCCGCCCGCGCCACCGGCGCCACCGTCGCCGGGGAGGACCGCCTGGTGCGGGCGCGCGGCGCGCCGCCCGGCGACTTCGCCGCGCTCGCCACCTTCGCCATCACCCAGCTCGATCGGCTGCCGTCCGGCCGCATCACCCTGTCCGACGGCGCGCTCGCCATGGAGGGCCGCGCCGCCGACCTCGCCAATTACGAGGCGCTGAGAGCCACCATGAACGGGCCGCTGCCGCCGGGCATGACGCTGGCGCGCTTCGCCGTGCGCCCGCCGGTGGCCTCGCCCTTCCTGTTCATCGCCACGCGCGACGGCGGCACCGTCCGCCTGTCCGGCTACGTGCCCTCGGACGATGCGCGCGCCGAGGCGCTGCGCGCCCTGCGCGGGCTGCTGCCGGGTGTCGACATCCGCGACGAGACCCACCTCGCGGACGGCGCGCCGGCGACCGAGCTTTGGCTGCGGGCGGTGCGGCTCGCCGGCCGCGCGCTCGCCGTCGTGCCGAACGGACGGGTGGGGCTCGCCGACAGCACCATCACCATCGAGGCCGCGGCGCCCGACTTCGTCGCCTATGACGTGCTCACGGGCCTCAGGCGCACGCCGCCGGAAGGCTTCCAGATCATCCGCTTCGCGGTGGAGCCGCCGCGCGTGTCGCCCTTCGCCTGGAAGCTGACGCGCCTGCCGGACAAGGTGGTGCTCTCGGGCTACGCGCCCTCCGAGGAGGCGCGCCGGCTGCTGCTCGATGCCGTCCGGGGCGCGCTTCAGGGCTCCGGCGTGGTGGACGAGATGCGGCTCGCCTCGGGAGGGCCCAGCCCCGAGGCATGGTCCGCCGCCTCCAGCTTCGCCGTGGCGCAACTCGCCAAGCTGCGCACCGGCTTCGCGGACATCGGCGGCGCGCGCGTGGTGCTCTCGGGCGAGGCGCTCGATTCGGCCTCTTACGGCCTGCTGATGCAGGCGGTCGCCCAGCCGCCTGCTGGCCTGAGCGTGGATGCGAGCGCCGTGCGTCCGCCGACCATCTCGCCATATGTGTTGGCGGTGCAGCGCGAGGGTGACACGCTGACCCTGTCCGGATTCTATCCGGACGAGGCCGCGCACCAGGCGCTGCGCACGAGCCTGGAGCGCGACTTCCTGAAGGAGAAGCTCACCGACGTCTCCGCCATCGGCGGCGGCGCGCCCAAGGGGTTCCTGGCGGCCGCCCAGGCCGGCCTGTCGCAGCTCGCGCGCCTCGGCTCCGGGGAAATGCGCCTCACCGATGCCCAGATGCGCCTTTCCGGCACCACCCTGCGCCCGGGCGCGGACGCCGAGATCGCCGCCGAGCTGGCCCGGCGCCTGACGCCGCCTTTCACCGTGGAGACGGCATTGGCGCCCGCGCCGGCGGGACCGCCCGCCACGGCGCCGGAATGCCAGAAGTCGGTCAACGACCTGCTGGTTCGGGCCACCATCCTGTTCGATTCCGGCAGCCAGCGCATCGACCGCCGCAGCCTCGGCCTGCTCGACCGGCTGGCCTTCGCGCTGGCGCGCTGCCCCGGCACGGTGGTCGAGGTGACGGGGCACACGGATTCCGACGGCGATGCCGCGTTCAACCAGCGCCTATCGCAGGCGCGGGCCGACGCGGTCGTGCTCTATCTCGCCGACGCCGGCATCCTCCACGAGCGCCTCTCGGCGACCGGCTACGGCACCTCGCAGCCGGTCGCGCCCAACGACACCGAGGCGGGCAAGGCGCTGAACCGGCGCATCGAGATCGCGGTGAAGGAGGGCGCCTCGCAATGATCTATCTCGCGCTTGCGCTCTGGCCCTATCTTCTCTGCGCGCTGATCCTCGGCCTTCTCACCGGCTACTATGCGCGCCGGCCGCTGCCGGGGCGGGGAGGGCGGCCATGACGGCCTTTGCCATCGAGACCCTGCTGCTGCTGGCACTGGTGTTCGCCATCGGCTTCGCCATCGGCCTCTATCTGCGCGCGCGCCGGACCCGGGCCGCGGCCGAGCGGGGGGAGGCAGCGCTGGCTGTCCCGCCGGCGGCCCTGCTCGCCACCGAAGCCGATCGTGGCGCCACGCCTGCGCCTGAAGCCAAGGCGCCCCCCGATGACGTCGCGCCCGTCCCTTCCGCCTCAGCGGAGCCGCCCGCCGGGCCTCTGCCTGCCGTTCAGGGCGAACTGCTGCTCGGCGCGTCCGCGCCTCTCCCAGCGCCGCTCGCCAAGCCCGCGCCAAAGCCTCAGGCGAAGCCCGCCATCAGGGGCGACGCGGAGGCGGACCATCCCGGCCAGCGTCCGCCGGCGCTGGAGGCGCCTGAGGCGGGCAGCGACGACCTCAAGCTCATCAAGGGCATCGGCCCCCAGAATGAGGCGCGGCTCCATGCGCTGGGCATCCACCGGCTGTCGCAGATCGCCGAATGGTCCGCGGACGAGGCTTTGTGGGTCGGCTCCTATCTCGCCTTTCCCGGGCGCATCGAGCGCGAGGACTGGATCGGCCAGGCGAAGGCGCTGATCGCCGGCACGAAGCCGGAGGATCTGCGCCTGCCGCCGCGCCGCCCCGGCTGAGGGACCCCGAACCGACCTTGCCCTGAAACGGCATCGGCCGCCCGAAGGCGGCCGATGAAGCGTCGATGGGGTGCGAGGAGAAGCGCCCCGGTCAGCGGGTGCGGGTGCCGCGCAGGTCGGCCTCCAGCTGGAGCTTGGTGGGGATGTTGAAGCGCACCTTGTAGACTTGGTAGTTCTCCATCACCCGCTGCACATAGTTGCGGGTCTCGCCGAACGGGATGCGCTCCACCCAGTCCACCACGTCCACGTCCGGGTCGCGCGGGTCGCCGAACCGCTCGATCCACTTGCGCACGTTGCCGCGCCCGGCGTTGTAGGCGGCGAACACCAGCACGCAATTGCCGTCGTAGATGTCCCACAGCTCGCCCAGCTCGGCGGCGCCGAACTGCACATTGTAGGACTGGTCGCTCATCAGGCGCGCCTCGTTGTAGGTGGCGCCCGTGACCTTCGCCACCTGGCGCCCGGCCGCCGGCGTCACCTGCATCAGCCCCATGGCCTTGGCGCTCGACACCGTGCCGGGGTGGAAATGGCTCTCCTGGCGCGCCACCGCATAGACCATGGCCTTGTCCACCGGCGTGCCGATGGGCTGGTAGTTGGGCAGGCCGGAGGTCGGGAACGCGATCAGGTCGGTGGGCATGCCGCCATCGCCGAGGCTCTCGCGGCCCACCGCCAGCGCGCCGCGCGGATCGCCGTTGGCCTGCGCCAGCTCGGCGAGCAGGGTGAGCTGGCCCGGCTCCTTCAGGTTCCAGGCGAGGTCGTAATAGATGGTCAGCGGGATGTCGCGCTCGCCGATGGCGTAGAGCAGGCGGATCGCCTTCACCGCCTCGATGCGCGGGAAGGTGTTGCGGTCCGAGAAGGAGGGCTGCGCGGTGTTGCGCAGCGCCACCGGCTGGACGCCCAGCTCGGTGCGCGCCAGCTGCCCGTAATAGGCGGTGGAGAACTGCGCCGCGGCCTGGAAGCGCGCCTGCGCGGTGCCGCGGTCGCCGGCAGCGGCCGCCGCGCGGCCCTGCCAGTAATAGGCGCGCGCCAGGGTGATGGGGTGCGACTGGCCCTCGGCCGCGGCGGCGAAATGCTGGCTCGCGGTGCGCGGGTCCTTGAGGAAGCGCAGCGCGATCCAGCCGGCGGTGAACTGCTGCTCGGCGCGGAAATTGTTGGCTTCCGGCTCGACCCCGGTGGCGGCGACGCGGTAGGCGGTGCGCGCATCGCCCACGTCGATCAGGTCGCGGGCGATGAAGCGCCGCTCGATCCACCACTGGTCGGGCGCCAGCGCCGCATTCTGGCTCTTGGCGCCCTGGAGGATCGCGCTCGCGGCCTCCGCCGGCTTGTCGGACCGGCGCAGCAGGCGCGCCTTGGCGAACTGGTAGGCGGGATCGCTCGAAAAGCTGCCGGACACCTGGGCGAACAGCTTTCCGGCGTTGGAATCGTTGTTCATCACCGCGAGACGCGCCTTGGTGAGCGTCACCACGTCCGAGCCGGCGCGGCCTGCCGCGCGCAAGGCCCGGTCGCTCTCGCCGAGATAGCTGAAGCGGTCGGCGCGCGCCTTGTGGTCGCCGCGGGTGAGCAGCGAGCCGAACTCGGCCAGCACCTGCTCCTCGAACGCCTCGGTCAATTCGTCCTGATACCAGGCCTCGCGCAGCCAGTCGGTGGCGTCGGAGCGGGCACCGGTGGCCATGAGCGCGCGGGCGAGCGCGATCTTGCCCTCGCCGGAGATCGGCGGCTGCTGGGCGAAGAAGGCGCGCACCGTGGCGGGATCGCGCTTCTCCTGGAACAGCATGCGCTCGGCGCGCCGGCGCAGCGTGTTCTGCGTCGGCCAGCCGGGCTTCTCCTGGAGGAAGGCGTTGATGCCGTTGAAGCCGAGGAATTGCGGCGCGTGCCGGGCGACGAGCCACGTCACCAGCGAGCGCGCCACCTCGTCGTCGAGGTCGCGGGCGAGCGCGAGGGCCTCGTTGCCCTTGCCGCTGCGGGCGGCGGACACGGCCGATTTCAGCGTGCCGAGTTCGCCCGAGGGGATCGCGGCGGAGGCGGCGACGGTGGGCGGTGCCGCAGGCTTCGGCGGCGGCATCACGCGGGCCGGGGCGGCTGCCTTGGACTGGCTGCCGGAGGACGGCTTGGCAGCGGTGGTACCGGGCTTCGTGCCGGGCTTGGCCGGCGGAATGGGTGCGGACGTGCTCGCGGACTTCTTGCCGCTGTCCTTCTTCGCCGCGTCCTTCTTGCCCGAGTCTTTCTTGCCCGCGTCCTTCTTGGAGTCGGCCTTCTTGGAACTGGCGGATGTGCTCGAATCGGGCGGCGTCGGGGGAAGGGGCGCCGCTTGGGACGCTGCCATCGCGCCGAGCGTGGCGACGGCGATCGCCACGGCGCTGGCGCGGATCAGGGTCGAAACTGGCGACATGATTGTACCCTCGCGGCCCGGATGTCCGATGAGCGCCGCATGTTCCGCCACGCGAATTGACGAAACCCTAACCACACCAGAGCAAACGATGAGGGCGAAAGCGGGGCTGCCACAACCTGGACCCGACGCTCTTTCCCGCCGCGCCTGGACAGGCTAAGGGTTCGGATCGCCGTGCGCTCGACCGCCGGCGCGCCGCAGCGCCGATCCGGCTGCCTGGCGGCCGATCAACTCTTTGTCAGGAAACGAGGCGCCCCCATGTCGCCCCTCTCGTCGCCCTTGCCGTCGTCGTCGCCCTTCCGCGGGTCCTTCACTGCCCTCGTCACCCCGTTCCGCGACGGCGCGCTCGACGAGAAGGCGTTCCGCGGCCTCGTGGACTGGCAGATCACCGAGGGCACGCACGGCCTGGTGCCGGTGGGCACCACGGGCGAGAGCCCCACCGTCTCCCACGACGAGCACAATCTGGTGGTGGAGTGGGCCGTCGAGCAGGCCGCCGGCCGGGTGCCGGTGATCGCCGGCGCCGGCTCCAACAACACCGCCGAGGCGATCGCCCTCGCCGAGCACGCCCAGAAGGTGGGCGCGAGCGCGCTCCTGGTGGTGACGCCCTATTACAACAAGCCCGGCCAGGAAGGGCTCTACCGCCATTTCAAGGCCATCGCCGACGCGGTGGACCTGCCGATCTTCATCTACAACATCCCCGGCCGCTCGGTGATCGACATGTCGGTGGAGACCATGGCGCGGCTCTACGAGATTCCGAATATCGTCGGCGTAAAGGACGCCACCGCCAACATGGCGCGGGTGTCGATGCAGCGGCAGGTGCTGGGGGAGGGCTTCATCCAGCTCTCCGGCGAGGACGCGACCGCGCTCGGTTTCATGGCCCATGGCGGGGTCGGCTGCATCTCCGTGACCTCGAACGTCGCGCCGCGCCTGTGCGCCGCGTTCCAGAACGCGTGCCTCGCCGGCGACTTCAAGACCGCGCTCGCGATCCAGGACCAGCTGATGCCGCTCCACACGGCGCTGTTCGTGGAGACCAACCCGTCGCCCACCAAGTACGCGCTCTCGCTGCTCGGCAAGATGAGCGACGAGGTGCGCCTGCCCATGGTGACGGTGTCGGAGAGCACGCAGGCCGTGGTGCGCAGCGCCATGGTGCATGCCGGCCTCATCAACTGAGGCCGTCTCTGCTATGCTTGGCTCATGACCAAGCTGCTCGAAGAAGCCATCGCCGAAATCCGCAAGCTGCCGGACGCGGAGCAGGACCGTGCGGCCGAGGTCTTGCTCGGCTTCGCGCAAAACAGTGCGCCAGGATATGAATTGACGCCTGCGCAGGTGGCCGAAGTCAAACTCATAGTCCGCGAGATTGACGAGGGAACGGCCACCTTCGTCACCGAGGAGGAGATGGAAGCGATCTTGGCGCGCTTCAGGACATGAGGGTTCGATTCTCAAGGGCAGCCCGCCGCCAGTCCTGGCGCGGTGCCTCGGACGCGCGAGTGGGTGATGACACGGCGCCCTTACATCATCGTCTATCGCATTGAAGACGAAGGTAACCTGATGACTGTCATCGCCGTCTACCACACGGCCCGCCGCCGCCCCTGACCCACACCCCCCTTGCCGCTTGCTTCGCCGCGGCCGTGCGACCACATTCCCCACCATGAGCAGCAAGAAGACGGAAGCGCCGCGCAAGATCGCCGCCGACAACCGGCGGGCGCGGTTCGACTATGAGATCGGCGAGGTGTTCGAGGCCGGAATCGCCTTGACCGGCACCGAGGTGAAGAGCCTGCGCACCGGCAAGGCCACCATCGCAGAGAGCTATGCCGCCCAGAAGTCCGGCGAGATGTGGCTCTACAACGCCTATATCCCGGAATATCTGGAGGCCAACCGCTTCAACCACGAGACCCGCCGGCCCCGCAAGCTGCTGCTGCACAAGCGGCAGATCAGCAAGCTCGGCCATGCGGTGGAGCGCGAGGGCATGACGGTGGTGCCGCTGAAGATCTATTTCAACGACCGCGGCCGCGCCAAGGTGGAGATCGCCATCGCCCGCGGCCGCAAGAGCCACGACAAGCGCGAGGCGCTCAAGGAGAAATCCTGGGAGCGCGACAAGGCGCGCCTGATGCGCGACCGCGGATAGGGGAGGGCAGTTATGCCGCTGCCGGTTTCGTTCGACCACTGCGTGGTGCATGTGAGCGACTTCGCGGTCTCGACCCCGTTCTACCGGGACGTGCTCGGCGCCGAAGTGGTGACGACGCCCACAGGCGGCGTCGCCTATCGCTTCGGCGCGCGCCAGCTCAACCTGCACGGGCCGGGCGTCGACGCGACGCCGGTGGCGCGGCTGCCGGTCCAGCCCGGCAACAGCGACCTGTGCTTTCGCTGGGACGGCCCGATCGCCGACGCGGTGGCTCACCTCGCGCGCCACGGCATCGTGCCCGAGCTGGGGCCGGTGGAGCGATTCGGTGCCGGCGGCGCCGGCACCAGCGTCTATTTCCGCGATCCCGACGGGTCGCTGCTCGAATTCATCTCCTACGGGAGCCCGACATGACCCAGTTCCAATCCCTTCCCGACGGCCTGCCGGCCCCCGAGGACGACGGCGCGGCCGTCCACCTTCCGGGGCTCGAACTGCCCATCATCCGCCTGCCGGCGACGGACGGGCGGGTGGTGGACCTCTCCGGCCTCTCGGGCCTCGCGGTGGTCTATGTCTATCCGCGCACCGGCGTGCCGGGCGAGCCGCTGCCCACGGGCTGGGACGAGATCCCCGGCGCGCGCGGCTGCACGCCCCAGGCCTGCTCCTTCCGCGACCATTTCGAGCTGCTGCGGGAGGCCGGGGCCGACCACGTGTTCGGGCTCTCGGTGCAGGAGACGCCGGTTCAGAAGGAGGTGGCGGAGCGGCTGCATCTGCCGTTCCCGCTTTTGTCGGACGCTCGGCACGAGCTCGCCCACGCCATCCGCCTGCCCATGTTCGAGGTGGACGGCATGCGGCTGCTGAAGCGCATCACGCTCGTCATCACCGAGGGGGCGATCTCCCACGTCTTCTATCCGGTGTTCCCGCCTGACAAGAGCGCGGCGGACGTGCTCGCCCACCTTCAGGGCGCGGCGTCGAGATAGGCGCGGGCGGTCGCGAAGACAGCATGGAACATGGCGGGCGTCAGCACGCCGGTATTGGTGTTGTAGCGCGAGCAGTGGTAGCTCGCGATCACCCGCCGCCCGCCGATCACGCCGTCGGCCCCGTGCCCGAACTTGAGATGCGCGGCGCGCCCACCCAGGGCCAGGACTGTCGAATCGTGGGCGATCTTGCCCAGCGTCACGATCACTTCGAGCTTGGACATCTCGCCGATGGCGGCGCCGAGGAACGGCCGGCAGGTGCGGATTTCCTCCGGCGTCGGCTTGTTCTGCGGCGGCACGCAGCGCACGGCATTGACGATGCGCGCATCCCGCAAGGTCAGTCCGTCATCGGGCGTGGCGCCGTAGCGTCCGGCCGCGAAGCCGAAGGCCAGCAGCGTCGAATAGAGCAGGTCGCCGGCGAAATCCCCGGTGAAGGGCCGCCCGGTGCGGTTCGCGCCGCGCAGGCCGGGCGCGAGGCCGACGATCAGCAGCCGCGCCGTGAGCGGGCCGAAGCCCGGCACCGGCGCGTTGTGCCATTCGGGCTCCAGCGCGCGCCATTCCTGCCGGAAGCCGGCAAGGCGCGGGCATAGCGGGCAGTCGCGGCCCGGCTCACGGGTTGGGGAAGGGGAGGGGGCCGCCGAAGCGGCCATCACAGGTCGCCGGTATCGGCGGCGGGGGCGCCGCGGCGCTCCAGGAAGCGCGGGGTTTCCTGCATGCGGCCGGCGCGCTCGCCGGGATCGCGGCCGATCTTCGGCTGCAGCTCCACGAGGTCGATGAATATGTCCGCCTGCCGGCGCAGGTCGTCGGAGATCAGCGGCGGCTGGGTGGAGATGGTGGACACCACCGACACGCGCACGCCCTTGCGCTGCAGCGCCTCCACCAGGGAGCGGAAGTCGCCGTCGCCGGAGAACAGCACGATATGGTCCACGTGCTCGGCCAGCTCCATGGCGTCGACGGCAATCTCGATGTCCATGTTGCCGCGCACACGGCGGCGGCCCTGGGCGTCGGTGAACTCGCGGGCGAGCTTGGTCACGACCGCGTAGCCGTTGTAATCGAGCCAGTCGAGCAGCGGACGGATGGAGGAGTATTCCTGGTCCTCGATCAGCGTCGTGTAGTAGAAGGCGCGCAACAGATAGCCGCGGCTCTGGAATTCTTTCAGAAGGCGCTTGTAATCGATGTCGAAACCGAGCGCCTTGGTAGCGGAGTAAAGATTGGCCCCGTCGATAAGGAGAGCGATCTTCTCAGTGCCCTGCATACAAATATCCGCTTCTGGAAGAGGTGGGGCGTAACGATAGAGCGATTATAAAATGGTCCGTCTGCCGCCTTTTTCCGACGAAGGCGATTGCAACGCAAGCGAAATCAAGAGCGCTCTTGCCGGAAGTGGTGAATTGCTGTATCGCACGCTCTTCCCTGAGCCCATCCGGCGTCGGCCCTGGTCGCTGGCGCATGAAGGAGTGACGAGCCCATGGCCCGTGTCACCGTGGAAGATTGCATTGACAAGGTGGACAACCGCTTCGAGCTGGTCCTGCTCGCGGCCCACCGCGCGCGCATGGTCTCGTCCGGCGCGCCCATCACGGTGGACCGCGACAACGACAAGAACCCGGTGGTCGCGCTGCGCGAGATCGCCGACGAGACGGTGAGCCCCGAGGATCTTCTGGAAGACCTCATCCACTCGCTGCAGAAGTACACCGAGGTGGACGAGCCCGAGCCCGAGGCCGTGCCGATGATCACCTCCGGCGAAGGCTCCGGCGACGACGACGTGCAGATGGACCGCATGACCGAGCAGGAACTGCTCGCCGGCCTCCAGGGCCTCGTGCCGCCCGAGCACACGGACGACGACGAGGGCTGAACGCGGCTCCGTGACTAACGAATAGCGAAACGGCCGGGCCTCTCGCCCGGCCGTTTTCGTTTTGCGGCGGCCGCGGGGCCTGCCGCCGCGGGGCCTGCCTCAGAAGCCCACCGCGGTCCCGGCGAGGTCGTAGGGGCCGGCGGCCTCGATCTTGACGGTGGCGATCTCGCCCACGCGCAGCGGCCTGCGGGCGGCGACCTTCACGGTGCCGTCGATCTCCGGCGCGTCGCCCTTGGTGCGGCCGATGCCGCCGCCGGGCGTCACCTGGTCGATGATGACCTGCTGGCGCGTGCCCACCTTCTTCTTGAGGCGGCGCGCGGAAATGGCCTGCTGGGCGCGCATGAAGCGGTCGTGGCGCTCGGCCTTGACGGCGTCGGGCACGGGATCGGCCAGCGCATTGGCCTCGGCGCCGCGCACCGGCTCGAACTTGAAGCAGCCGGCGCGGTCGATCTGCGCCTCCTCCAGGAAATCCAGAAGCTCCTGGAACTCGGCCTCGGTCTCGCCCGGGAAGCCGACGATGAAGGTGGAGCGCACGGTGAGGTCCGGCACCGCCTGCCGCCAAGCGTTTATGCGCGCCAGCGTCTTCTCCTGCGAGGCTGGGCGCTTCATGCGCCTCAGCACGGTGGGGCTCGCATGCTGGAACGGGATGTCGAGATAGGGCAGCACCTTGCCCTCCGCCATCAGCTCCATGATCGGGTCGACGTGCGGATAGGGATAGACGTAGTGCAGCCGCACCCAGGCGCCGAGATCGCCGAGGGCGCGGGAAAGGTCGACGAAGCGAGCCGCAACCTCCTTGTCGCCGAAGGGGCTCGCGGCGTAGCGGATGTCCTGGCCGTAGGCGGAGGTGTCCTGCGAGATGACCAGCAGTTCCTTCACGCCTGCCTTCACCAGCTTCTCCGCCTCGCGCAGCACCTCGCCGGCCGGCCGCGAGACGAGGTCGCCGCGCAGCTTGGGGATGATGCAGAAGGTGCAGCGGTTGGAGCAGCCCTCGGAGATCTTGAGATAGGCGTAGTGGCGCGGGGTGAGCTTGATCCCCTGGTCGGGCACGAGGTCGAGGAACGGGTCGTGCCGCGGCGGCACCGCCTCATGCACCGCCGCCAGCACGCTCTCATATTGCTGCGGGCCGGTGATGGCGAGCACGCTCGGATGAGCCTTGAGGATGTCCTCGGGCTCGGCGCCCATGCAGCCGGTGACCACCACGCGCCCATTCTCGGCGAGGGCGTCGCCGATGGCGGAGAGGCTCTCCTGCTTGGCGCTGTCCAGGAAGCCGCAGGTGTTCACGATGACGAGATCGGCGCCCTGGTGGGTGCGCGTCAGCTCATAGCCCTCGGCGCGCAGGCGCGTGACGATGCGCTCGCTGTCCACCAGCGCCTTCGGGCAGCCCAGCGAAACAAAGGAGATGCGGGGCGACTTCTCGGCGGTCTCGGCCATGGGGCGCGGCGGTTCTTCTGCGGGCGGTGAGGGAAGGCGCAGGCGTTACGGGAGCCGCGCCCCGCCGTCAATCCCGCAGCGCGCGTTCGAGCGCCGGGCTACCTCTTGTCGGGGATGGAATAGGTGGCGACGCAGTGCGCCACCAGGTCGTCGCTGCCGGCACCGCGCAGCGCCACGTCGCCCACCGCGAGGCGCTTGCCGAGCTTGATGATGCGGGCATCCGCGAACACCGGCCCGGGCGCCGGCTTGCGCAGGAAGTTGATGGAGAGGTTGGTGGTGACCGCCAGCGCGACCCTGCCGATCTGCCCCAGCAGCGCCGCATAGACCGCGACGTCGGACAGCGCCATCAGCGACGGCCCGGAGACCGTGCCGCCGGGGCGCAGGTGCTCGTCCTCCGCATCGAGACGGATGGTGGCGGTGCGGTGCCCCAGCGCCACCACGTGGTGCGGGCGGGACGGGCCGAAGGCCTGCGGGAACACCTCCCGGAGGAAGTCCTCGAGCTCCGCCGCCGTCATCACCGTCCCGGATGTCATGGTCCGCTCTCCCTCGCGCCCGCCGCGCGACCTGAATAAGATGGGCAGCGAAAACGTCAATGCGCCGCCGGCGAGCCGCGCGGCGCCGCAGGACCCGGAAGGACGCCGCATGATTCTTCACCCCGCCGCCAACGAAGGCGCCGCCCCCGTGCTGACCAGCGCGGTCACGGACGGCGTGTGCACGCTGACGCTCGCCCGGCCGCAGGCGCGCAACAGCCTGTCCGAGGCGATGATGGCGGCGCTCTCCTCGGCGCTCGCCGGCATCGCGGCGGACAAGAGCGTGCGCGCGGTGGTGCTGGCGGCGGAGGGGCCGGTCTTCTCCGCCGGGCATGACCTCAAGGAGATCCAGGCGCACCGGGGCGACGCCGATCGCGGCCGCGCCTATTTCGCCGAGGTGCTTGGGCGCTGCTCGGCGCTGATGACCGCCATCGTCCGCCTGCCGCAGCCGGTGATCGCGGCGGTGGAGGGCATGGCGACGGCGGCCGGCTGCCAGCTGGTGGCGAGCTGCGATCTCGCCGTGGCCGGCGAGAAGGCGCGCTTCTGCACGCCGGGCGTCAATATCGGCCTGTTCTGCCACACCCCCATGGTGGCGCTCTCGCGCAATCTCGGGCGCAAGCACGCCTTGGAGATGCTGCTGCTGGGCGAGTGGGTGGAGGCGCCGGAGGCGCACCGCATGGGCCTCGTCAACCGGGTGGTGCCGGAGGGCACGGCGCTCGCCGCGGCGCAGGAGCTGGCGCGGCGCATCGCCGCCAAGTCCACGGTGCCGGTGAAGCTCGGCAAGGAGGCCTTCTACGCGCAGATGGAGATGGGCCTCGACGATGCCTATGCCTATGCCAGCCGGGTGATGACCGAGAACATGCTCGCCCGCGACGCCGACGAAGGCATCTCCGCGGTCTTGGAGAAGCGGCCCGCAAGCTGGGAGGACCGGTAGGGGCCGGCGGGCCGGCTGATCTGACGCAAGGCGGCCTTCGCCGCGGCATGGCACGGATGCCACAACCGGGAGACCGAGCGCCATGTCCGCCACCGAAGACGCCGTCGGCACCATCCTCGTGATCCAGGGGCATCCGGACCCGGGCGGCGGCCACCTCTGCCATGCGCTCGCGCAGGCCTATGCGGACGGCGCCCGCGCGGGCGGCCACCGGGTGATCGTGATCGACGTGGCCCAGCTCGACTTCCCGCTGCTGCGGTCGCAGGCGGACTTCCTGGGCGGCATGGCGCCGCCGGAACTCGCCGAGGCGCGGGGCGCGCTCCTGGAGGCGCGGCACGTGGCGATCTTCTTCCCGCTCTGGCTCGGCACCCTGCCGGCGCTGCTCAAGGGCTTCCTGGAGCAGATCCTGCGTCCCGGCTTCGCCTATGCCTACGGCGCGGGCGGCAAGGGCTTCCCGCAGCCTTTGCTCAAGGGGCGCACGGCCCGCATCGTCGTGACCATGGGCATGCCGGCGCTGGCGTTCCGGCTCTGGTTCCTCTCGGCGGGGGTGGCGATCCTCAAGCGCAATATCCTCGGCCTCGTCGGCATCGCGCCGGTGCGCACCAGCCTGGTGGGCGGCGTCGAGCGGCTGAGCGAGGGGGCGCGCGCCCGGTGGATTTCGGCCATGCGCGCGCTGGGCGCCGAGGGGCGGTAATTGGTTAGGATGCCGGCATTGCACGGCATAACAGGCTGCGATTTCGCGCAAAAATCATTGGTGTTATAACACCATTTTCATAAGCCTATGAAACTCCACGCGTATTTCGCAGATGCCCGCGTTGACGCTGCGCGGTGCCTCCGCTAAAAGCCCCTTCATCGCCGGATGCCCTCGCGCCCGGCCTTCTTATTTCGGATGATCCCCATGAAGACGTATTCGGCCAAGCCCGCCGATATCGAGAAGAAGTGGGTGGTGATCGACGCCAGCGGCCTCGTTGTCGGCCGGCTCGCGACCATCATCGCCATGCGCCTGAAGGGCAAGCACTTGCCCATCTACACCCCCCACGTGGACTGCGGCGACAACGTCGTCGTGGTGAACGCGGAGAAGGCGGTGCTCACCGGCCGCAAGAAAGAGCAGAAGGTCTATTACCACCACACCGGCTTCCCGGGCGGCATCAAGGAGCGCACCGCGAAGTTCATCCTCGAGGGGCGCTTTCCCGAGCGCGTGATCGAGAAGGCGGTGGAGCGCATGCTCGCCCGCGGCCCGCTGGGCCGCAAGATCATGGGCAACCTGCGCGTCTACAAGGGCCCGACCCATCCGCACGAGGCCCAGCAGCCGGTCGCCCTCGACGTGGCGGCGCTCAACCGCAAGAACGTGAGGAACTGAACATGGCCGAGATTCTTCAGTCCCTCGACGCCCTCGCGGGTGCCAAGGGTGCCGCTCTCGGCACCGTCGGCCAGGAAGCCCCCGTCCATGTCCAGAAGCTGGACAAGTTCGGCCGCGCCTATGCCACCGGCAAGCGCAAGGACGCGGTCGCCCGCGTGTGGGTCCGCCCCGGCACCGGCAAGATCACCGTCAACGACCGCGACATCGAGGTGTATTTCGCCCGTCCGGTGCTGCGCCTGATGATCAACCAGCCGTTCCAGGCCGCGGCCCGCGAAGGCCAGTACGACGTGGTGTGCACGGTGTCCGGCGGCGGCCTCTCCGGCCAGGCCGGCGCGCTGCGCCACGGCATCTCGCGCGCGCTCACCTATTACGAGCCCGAGCTGCGCACTCCGCTGAAGAAGGGCGGCTTCCTGACCCGCGACAGCCGCGTGGTCGAGCGCAAGAAGTACGGCCGCGCCAAGGCCCGCCGTTCGTTCCAGTTCTCGAAGCGCTGATCGCGGACCTTCCGGTTCGATGCAAGACGGCGGGGCCTTTGGCCCCGCCGTTTTCGTTTGGGGCACGGGCGGCGATGAAGAGGCGTCACGGGACGCCGGTAACCCCAACCGCCGTCATGCTCCGACTTGATCGGAGCATCCACGCCACCCTCCGGCCGAGCGCCCGGCCGCCGGATGGGCCCTCCGATCAAGTCGGAGGGCGACGGCGGGGAGGGGGCATAAGGGCCGTGCCCGGCCACATCCTGCATAGCCGCCGTCATGCCCCGGCTTGTGCGGGGCATCCACCGGGCCGCCGGCGGGCGCCCGGAAAATCCAGCGCCGGCCCGGCCGAGGCGTGGATCCCCCGCACAAGCCGGGGCATGACGGGGGTGATAGGCGTGAGAGGGCGCTGAAGGAACGACCGCTCCACCGTAGTTCCACCAACCGCCGTCATGCTCCGACTTGATCGGAGCATCCATGCCGCTGTCCCGGCCTGCCTCCCGGCCGCAAGATGGGCCCTCCGGTCAAGCTGGAGGGCGACGGCGGTGGCTGGGGCGACGGCGGGGAGGGGGCATAAAGGCCGTGCCCGGCCACATCCTGCATAGCCGCCGTCATGCCCCGGCTTGTGCGGGGCATCCACCGGGCCGCCGGCGGGCGCCCGGAAAATCCAGCGCCGGCCCGGCCGAGGCGTGGATCCCCCGGACAAGCCGGGGGATGACGGGGGTGATAGGCGTGAGAGGGCGCCGAGTGAACGAGCGCTCCACCGCAGTTCCGCCAACCGCCGTCATGCTCCGACTTGATCGGATCATCCATGCCGCTGTCCCGGCCTGCCTCCCGGCCGCAAGATGGGCCCTCCGGTCAAGCCGGAGGGCGACGGCGGTGGCTGGGGCGACGGCGGGGAGGGGGCATAAGGGCCGTGCCCGGCCGTATCCTGAATAACCACGGTCATGCCCCGGCTTGTCCGGGGCATCCACCGGGCGGCCGGCGGGCGCCCGGAAAATCCAGAGCCTGCCCGGCCGAGGCGTGGATCCCCCGGACAAGCCGGGGGATGACGGTGGAGAAGGGAGCAAAGGCGGCAGAAAGGCGCCACGGGGCGCCGGAACCCTCACCGCCGTCATGCTCCGACTTGATCGGAGCATCCATGCCGCCCTCGCCGCGTTGCGCCTGGTCGCAAGATGGGCCCTCCGATCAAGTCGGAGGGCGACGGCGGGGAAAGGGACGACGGCGGGGAAGGGGAGGATGTCGGCGAACGTGCGACGGAGATGAAGCAGCGTCACTCCGCCCGGCGCAGCACGAAGACCAGGGTGTCGCCGGCGCGCTCTTGGCGCTCCAGCACGTGGCCGCTCTCGTGCACGAAATGGGGGATGTCGATGGCCGCCATGGGGTCGGTGCAGACCAGGCGCACCCGCCCGCCCGGCGGCAGGTCGGCGAGCGCCTTGCGGGCGCGCAGCACCGGCAGGGGGCATTTCAGGCCCCTGAGGTCGAGATCCAGGTCCAGATCGGGGTCGGGCGCGCGGTCCGGCGCCGGGGTGCCGTCGCCCGTTCCGCTCACCCCGCCTGGTCCCTGAGGCGGCCGAGGCTTTCCTCGCGGCCGAGCACGGTGAGCACGTCGAAGATGGGCGGCGAGGTGCTCTTGCCGGTGAGCGCGGCGCGCAGCGGCTGGGCCACCGCGCCGAGCTTCACGCCGGCCGCCTCCGCATACTGGCGCACCGCGGCCTCGGTGGCGGCGGCGGTCCACTCGGCGGCCTCCAGCAGCGGCAGCAGCCGGCCGAGATGCGCCTTGCCCTCGGCGGTGAGCAAGGCGGTGGCCTTCTCGTCCAGCGGGATCGGCCGCGCGACGAAGATGAACTCGGCATTGTCGAGCAGTTCCACCACCGTCTTCGCACGCTCCTTCAGCCCCGGCATGGCGGCGGCGAGCTGGGCGCGGCGCGCCTCGGTCATGCGGGCGAGGCGATGCGCCGCGTCGGGCAGATGCGGCACCAGCGCGTCGATGGCCGCCAGCAGGTCGGCATCGGCGGCGGCGCGCATGTACTGGCCATTGAGGCTTTCCAGCTTCTGGAAATCGAACCGCGCCGCCGAGCGCCCGACCTTGGCGAGGTCGAAATAGTCGATCATCTCCTGCGTGGAGAACACCTCCTGGTCGCCATGGCTCCAGCCGAGGCGCACCAGATAGTTGCGCAGCGCCGCCGGCAGGTAGCCCATGTCGCGATAGGCATCGACGCCGAGCGCGCCGTGGCGCTTCGACAGCTTGGCCCCGTCCGGCCCGTGGATCAGCGGGATGTGCGCCATCTGCGGCACGTCCCAGCCAAGCGCGCGGTAGATCTGGGTCTGGCGCGCGGCGTTGGTGAGATGGTCGTCGCCGCGGATCACGTTGGTGACGCCCATGTCGTGGTCGTCCACCACCACCGCCAGCATATACGTGGGCGTGCCGTCCGAGCGCAGCAGCACCAAATCGTCGAGGTCCTTGTTGGGAAAGGTCACGGTGCCCTGCACCAGGTCCTCGATCACGGTCTCGCCGGTCTGCGGCGCGCGCAGGCGGATGACCGGGTCGCGGTCCTTCGGCCCCTCGGCCGGGTCGCGGTCGCGCCAGCGCCCGTCATAGCGCGGCGGCCGGCCCTCCTTGCGGGCCAGCTCGCGCATCTCGTCCAGCTCCTGCGGCGTCGCCCAGCAGCGATAGGCGTTGCCCTTGGCGAGCATCTCCTCCACCGCCTGCCGGTGCCGCTCGGCGCGGGCGAACTGGTAGATCGGCTCGCCGTCCCAGGTGATGCCGAGCCACTCGAGCCCCTCGATGATGGCGCTGATGGCCTCCTTGGTGGAGCGCTGGCGGTCCGTGTCCTCGATCCGCAGCAGCATCTTGCCGCCGGTGTGGCGGGCATAGAGCCAGTTGAACAGAGCCGTCCGCGCGCCGCCGATATGGAGGAAGCCCGTGGGGGAGGGGGCGAAGCGGGTGACGATGTCGGACATGGCGGCTCGGGAAACCTCTCGGGGAATGCCGCACGCGCGGCGCAGGCGGGTCGCCGGCAGGGCGCCGGGCGGCCGCGCCGCGGGGTGGCTCGCGGGTCGCCCCTGTAGCACAGGAGCAGCGGCAGGCATATGGCCGGCGGCACGGGGGCCGGGCTACGCCGGCAAGGGGAATCGAAACGGGCGTGCGCAGGCCTTTCAACCTGTGCGATCATTCCGCTCGCGCAGGCCTGCGCGGGTCCGGGGACCGGCCGATGGGGCGGGGGATCGAGGCTGAGGGACGGCCACGGAGCGGCGCGCGCGCCGCGCCCGCGGGCGCCGTTCTGCCGCTGCCGGGCGCGCGATGGCTCGGCCCCATTCCCGGCCGCCTGAGCGCGGCGCTCGATGCGCTCGGCGCCCGCATGGCCGGCGAGGCGGCGGCGGAGATGGGATCCGGCCGGCTGATCCTGTGGCTGCCGGCGGCGTTCGCGGCGGGCATCGTGCTCTATTTCGGCGCCGACCGGGAACCCGCGCTCCTCGCTTCCGGCCTGCTGGTGGCGGCCCTGTCGGCGGGCGTCGTCGCCGCGCGCGCCCGGCCGCTCCTGCTGGCGGTGCTGCTGGCGCTGGCGTCCGCCGCTGCCGGCTTCGCGGTCGCCGGCTTGCGCACGGCGCTGATCGCCCACGCGGTGACGGCGCCGCCCAGCTTCCCGGTGCGGCTCGCCGGCCATGTGGAGCGGGTGGAGCGCCGCGCCAAGGGCGACCGCATCCTGCTGCGGCTCGACGGCCGGCCGGTGCGCGGGCTCGACCATCCGCCGGAGCTGGTGCGGCTCACCCTGCGCAAGGGCTGGGCCCCGCCGGTGGGCACGCCGGTGACGCAGCTCGCCCAATTGCTGCCGCCGCTCGGGCCGGCCATGCCCGGGGCGCACGATTTCGGCCGCGGCCCCTGGTTCGACGGCATCGGCGCGGTGGGCTACGGGCTCGGCCGGCCGAAGCCGGCGCCGGACATCGGCGCGCCGCCGCTCCCGGTGCGCGTCGCCACCGCGGTCGACGCCATGCGCCGGGACCTTTCCGGCCGAATCCGCGCGGTGATCGGCGGCACGCCGGCCGAGATCGCCGTGGCGCTGGTGGCGGGCGACCGGTCGGCCATCCCGGACCGGGTGGAGGAGGGCATGCGGGTGTCGGGCCTCACCCACATCCTGTCCATATCCGGCCTGCACATGGCGCTGGTGATGGGCACCCTGTTCGCCGCCGCGCGGGCGCTGCTGGCGCTGGTGCCGCCGCTGGCGCTGAGCGCGCCCATCAAGTCCCTCGCCGCCGCGGTGGCGCTGGCGGGCGGCGCCTTCTACCTCATCCTGTCGGGCAACGACGTGCCGGCCCAACGCTCGTTCGTGATGGCGGCGCTGGTGCTGGTGGGCGTCGCCGCCGGGCGGCCCGCGCTCACCTTGCGCACGGTGGCCGTGGCGGCGGTTCTGGTGCTGGCGCTCTCGCCCGAGGCGGCGCTGGAGCCGGGCACGCAGATGTCGTTCGCGGCGACGCTCGCTTTGGTGGCCGTCTATGAGCAGATGCGGCCCCTGCGCGCCAGGCCGCGGCCGGACGGATGGATCGCCCGTGGCGCCCTCATGCTCGGGCTGTTCTTCGCCGGCATCGCGCTGACCTCGCTGGTGGCTGGGCTGGCCACCGCGCCCTACGGGGCGTTCCATTTCCAGCGGCTCGCGCCCTACGGGCTCCTGGCGAACCTCGCCGCCATGCCGGCGGTCTCGCTGGTGGTGATGCCGGCGGGGCTCGTCGGCGTGCTGCTGCTGCCGTTCGGCTGGGACGGGCTGGCCTGGCCGGTGATGGGGTTCGGCATCGAGATCATGCTGGCGGCCTCGGACGTCGTCGCGGCGCTGCCGGGCGCCGACCAGCGGGTCGGCGTGATGGGCGAGGCGAGCCTTGCCTTCGCCAGCCTCGCCCTCCTGTGCCTGTGCCTTCTGCGCGGCTGGATGCGCGCGCTTGCGGTGGTGCCGCTGGCGCTGGCCCTGATCGTGGCGCCGGCGCCGGTCCGTCCGGAAATCCTCATCGCCCCCAACGGCGAGACGGTGGCGGTGCGGGGCGCGGACGGCCGGCTCTCCATCCTCGGTGCGCGGGCGCACCGGCTGATCGCCGAGCAGTGGCTGACGCGCGAGGGCGACCGCCGCGCGGCGGACGACGGGGGGCTGGCCGCGGCCTTCGCCTGCGACCCCCTGGGCTGCGTTGCACCGCTGCCGAGCGGCGGCACCATCGCCGTGTCGCGCCGCGCCGAGGGCCTTGCGGCCGACTGCCTTTCGGCGCGCCTCGTGGTGACGCGCGACGCGGCGCCCCACGCCTGCCCGGCGCGGGTGGTGACGCCGGCCGTCCTGGAGCGTACCGGCACGATCGCATTCGTGGCGCAGGCGGGGAGGGCCGGGCGGCCTGGTCCCGCGGCGTCCGACGGGGCTGGTTCGGATGAGGTCCAGCGGACAGGCGATGGCCCGGACGGAGCGGGCGGGGCGGAGGACGCCGCGCGCCTGCTTTCGGATTTTCATCTCCGCGCCGCACCGCTCGCGACGGGGCCGGCAACCGCGCCGGTGGCAGCGGCGCGTGCAGAGGACCAGGCGCACCCGCGCGCCGCCTCCGCACCCCCGGAGGGCCTGGCCTGGCGCAGCCTCACCGCCATCGCCACCCGGCCGCCGTCGCGCCAGCGGCCCTGGATGCCGGTTCTGTCCGAGCCGTCGGTGGCCGAGGACCCCGCCGCGCTCGACCTCGAATCGCTGGCGGAGGATGCCGGCGACCCGCGGTGAGCGTCCGCACGAGAGGGTATGCCGGCGGTGAAAGGCGAGACGGCAGGACGACGAACGGAAGGGGCGGCCCCATGATGGCCCCACCAACCGCCGTCATGCTCCGACTTGATCGGAGCATCCACGGCCGCCGTCATACCCAGCGCCTAGCCGCAGAATGGGCCCTCCTGTCAAGCCGGAGGGCGACGGCGGGACGGGGGGCAACGGCGGGGACGAAGGCAGGGATGGGGGCGAAGGTGTGGTTGGTGGCAGAACCTCGCGGCGTAACCCGCTGCCCTCCTGCATCCCTCCAAGCCGCCGTCATGCCCCGACTTGATCGGAGCATCCACGGCCGCCGTCATACCCAGCGCCTGGCCGCAGAATGGGCCCTCCTGTCAAGCCGGAGGGCGACGGTGGAGCGAGGGGCAACGGCGGGGACGAAGGCAGGGACGGGGGGCGAAGGTGTGGCTGTGGCAGAACCTTGCGCCGCAACCCGCCGCCCTCCTGCATCCCACCAACCGCCGTCATGCTCCGACTTGATCGGAGCATCCATGCGCCTCCCGGCCCAGCGCCTGGCCGCAGAATGGGCCCTCCGGTCAAGCAACTGTGTTTCAGGCGTTGAATGGCGCGTCGTCTCGGACCATGGCGTTGAGGATGACGATCATCTTCCGCATGACGGCGGTGATTGCGAGCTTGGGTGGCTTTCCGGCGGCGACG
>NZ_RCTF01000029.1 GCF_003667445.1 Xanthobacter tagetidis
ACCTTCGGGCGTCACCTGAAGCGTCACAGGCGGGAGCGTCGCGCGCTCCTGGCGTCCGGTGGCGAGGTTCCACCAGCCCACCTCGATCGCCGGCAGCGTGAAGGCGCCGGGCCGCGTCGGCACCACGGAGACGGTCTCGACCAGTTCCGCGCCGCTCTCGCCCTCGATGGTGACCCGGCCGGTCTGGCTGTCGTCCTGGTACTGGCGCACGCCGTCCACCTCCGCCACGGGCAGCGGCGGCAGCTGGTTGGGGCTCGCCCCGCGCGCCTTGAGGCGGAGGGTGCGGGTCAGCGTCGCGCCGACCCTGGCGCGCTCCGGCGGGGCGGACCAGTCCTGCGTCAGGCTCACCGCCCGCGCCGGCAGGAACCAGCCCTGCGCGCCCTCGGGCCGCGGCTTCACCTCGATCGTCACCGGCCGCGCCTGGAACGAGGCGTCCTCGCTCTGGAGCTGGGGGACGTTGCCGCGGCCGAGCAGGTTCGACATGGACGAGGCGGCGGGGCTGGTGCGCGCGGGCAGGGTGACGTTCACCGTCAGCGGCTCGATCTCGATCCGCCCGCTCTTCTGCGGCTGCATCAGGAAGCTCTGCTCGATGACGCCGTAGCGCTTGCCGCCGATGGTGCGGAAATAGACCCGCTGCTTGCCCTCGGGGGTGAACGAGGCGCCGTCCGCCTTGAGGTCGCCGAACCGGCCTGAGCGCATGCCGATGCTGTCGAAGATGCGGATCGACACCGGCACCAGGCTCTGGGCGTAGGGGGCGGCATCGCCCGCGTCCACGCGCACGAACAGGCCGCCAGCCTCCGCCGGCGGCTCGACCGGCAGGGCCGGCAGCACCTGCACCTTGAGCGGGGCGGAGGTCTGGCCCTTCACGGTGAGGCCGGGCACGGTGAGGACGCCGGTGCGCTTCGGCGCCAGCGTCATGATCCATTCGTTCACGTCCACCGGCCGGCCGCCCACGTCGTCGGAGCGGCTGCGCCGGGTGCGATCGACGATCTCGAAGTCCTTCGTCAGGGGCGAGAGGTCCGGCGGCTCGCGCCCGTCGCCGCCGGACAGGCTGAGCACGTAGTTGAAGGTCTCGTTGGCGCCCATGAAATCGTGGTCGACGGAGCCGGTCAGCAGCGCGGCGCGGGCGGCGGGCGCGGCCAGCACCAGGGCGAGGGCGAGCGCGGCGGCGCCAAGGCCAACGGCGTGGCGCATTGCGCGGCCCATTGCACGGCTCTTGGCGCGGCTCTTGGCGCGGCTCATTGCGGCGCCGTCCCCGGCTGCGCTGCGCCGAAATAGTGGGTGCGGATGCGTGCGCGCAGGAGGCCTACCGGATCGTCCGGCACCATGCGCAGCATCTGCTCCTTGGTCTGGTCCTCCTCCGCCTTGGCGCGGGCGAGCGCCGCCGCGGCCCCCGGCGGCAGCGCCTCGGGCGGGGGCGGCGCGCCCGCCTGCTGGCCCGGCGGCGGCTGCTGGGGTGGCGCAGGCGGGGAAGGAGGCTGTCCGCCGGCCTTCTGCGGGTCGGGCTTCTGCGGGTCCGGCTTGGCCGGGTCGGGTTTCGCCGGCTCAGCCTTCTGCGGCTCCGGCTTCTGCGGCTCCGGCTTGGGGGGCTCCGGCTTGGGCGGGGACTGGTCCGCCTGGTCCTTGCCGGGCTCCTTCTTGTCCGGGTCCTTGCCGTCGTTCTTCTTGTCCTGGCCGCTGTCCGGCGGCTTGCGGTCGCCGTCCTGCTTCTGCTGATCTTTGGCCTGATCTTTGGCCTGATCTTTGGCCGGGTCGGGCTTCTGCTGGCCGTCCTTGCCCTGGCTGTTCTTGTCGTTCTGGCCGTTCTGGCCCTGCTGGTTGTTCTTGTCCTGACCGCCGCCCCCCTGACCGCCACCACCCTGCTGCTTCTGCTGCTCCTCCTTCTCCTTTTCCAGGAGCTTGCGCAGCAACTCGCGGTTATAGGCGGCGTCCTGGTGCTTCGGGTCGGCCTCCAGCGCCTTGTCGTAGGCGGCGATTGCGTCCTCCAGCCGGCCGGCGCGGGCGAGGGCGTTGCCGCGATTGTAGTCGGCGCCGGGGACGCGGGCGTAGGCCTCCGCCGCCGCCGCATGGTCGCCCGCGCGGTAGAGCGCGGCGGCGCGCCAGGCGGGGTCCTCGAACGCCTGGGCGGCCGCGCCATAGTCCTGCCGGGCGAAGGCGTCGGCGCCCTGCTGGTCCGGGGTCCGCCACAGGTCGCGCCAGCCCTGCGCCGAGAGCGCGTCGGCGGCGCGCGCGGGGCCGCTCAGCGGGACGCCGAGCGGCAGCGCGGCGAGGAGCAGCACCGCGATCCAGCCGCGCCGGAAGGCGAGCGGCGCGATCAGCAGCACCGCGAGCAGCAGATAGGGCCCCATGTCCTCCCAGGTGTCGGCGGACAGGCCGCTCTGCTTGAGCAGGTCCTCCACCGGCCGGGCGAGGCTGGCCGCGAAGATGCGGTCGAGGTCCGTGCCGTCCACCCGCGCCGGGGTGAACAGCCCGCCGCCCGCCGCGGCGACGCGGGCGAGGCCGGCGGCGTCGAGCCGCGTGGTGACGGCGGTGCCGTCCTTGGTGCGCAGCGGCGTGCCGTCATAGATCAGATAGGGCGTCTCCGCCGTGCCGCCGACGCCGATCACGTTCACCTGGTAGCCCGCCTTGGCCGCCGCGGCGGCTGCGGCCTCGGTGCGCCCGGCATCGTCGCCGGGGCCATCGGTGATGACGACGATCCGCCCCACCGGGGCGTCGGCGCCGTGCAGCAGCTCCACCGCGCGGGCGATGGCGAGGTCCGGGCGGTCGTTCAGCACCGGCATCAGGTCGGTGGCGAGCTCCGGCACCATCAGGCCGATGACGCGGGCATCCTCGGTGAGCGGGGCGGCCACGAACGGCCGGTCGGAATAGATCACCAGCCCCATCTGCCCGCCGCGCATGCGCTGCAGGATGTCCGCCACCTTGTGGCGGGCGGCGCCGAAGCGGGTCGGGCTCTGGTCCTGCGCGTTCATGGACTGGGCGAGGCTGAGCACGATCACGGTGGGGTCGCGCCGGTCGAGCGTCGGGGTGGGCAACTGGCGCCAGGCCGGGCCGGCCATGGCGAGGCTCGCCAGCACCCAGCCGAGGAGCAGCGCCGCCACCGGCCATTTGCGCGTGCCGCGCTCGGCCCCGAGCGCCAGGTGGCGCAGCAGATGGGCGTCCACCAGCCGGCCCCAGGCATTGGCGCCGGTGCCGATGCGCCGCCAGGCGAGCACCGCCACCAGCACCGCCGGCACCAAAGCGAGCAGCCATTCCGGCCGCAGGAAGTGGAAGCCCGCCGGGATCATAAGCGCGCGGCCTCCCCGGCGTCGGGCGCTGCATCCGCCGCCGGGCGGCCGGAGAAGCGCGGGCGGGCCAGCACCGCGCCAAAGATCAGGCTCAGCACCAAGGCGGCGCCCAGCGGCCACTGGAACAGCGACACGGTGGGCGTGAGGTAGAGCGGGTCGCCCGCCACCGGCTCCATGCGCTCGATGTCGTCATAGATGGCGGCGAGGCCGCGCCCGTCGCGGGCGCGGAAATAGCGCCCGCCGGTGAGGTCGGCGATCTTCTGCAGCGTCTCCTCGTCGAGGTCGGCGGAGGGGTTGACCACCCGCTGGCCGAAGCCGATGCCGCCCGGCAGCCGGTCGGCGCCCACCCCGATGGTGTAGATTTTCACCCCGGCCTGGCGCGCCAGCTCCGCGGCGTCCATGGGGTCGAGCACGCCGGAATTGCTGGCGCCGTCGGTGAGCAGGATCAGCACCCTTTGGCCCTCGGGCCGCGCCCGGAGCGTCTTCACGGCGAGCGCGAGCGCATCGCCGATGGCGGTTTCCGGCCCGGCGAGGCCGATGCTGGCGCTGGCGAGCAGCTCGCGCACCACGTTGCGGTCGAAGGTCAGGGGCGCCTGGAGATAGGCCCGGCTGCCGAACAATATGAGGCCCACCCGGTCGCCCTTGCGGCGGGCGAGGAAGTCGTCGACCACCGACTTCACCACCGTGAGCCGGTCGGCGACCAGCGGCCCGCCGAGCGCGAGGTCGTCGCGCGCCATGGAGCCGGAGAGGTCCACCGCCATCATCAAATCGCGCCCGGCCACTGGGATCGCCACCGGCTGGCCGAGATAGGCCGGGCGCGCCGCCGCCGTCACCAGCAGCGCCCAGATGAGCCAGAGCAGCAGCAGCCGGAGCGCCTTCGCGCGGCGCGCGCCGCGGGCGGCGAGGCCGGCGGCGGCGAGGTCGGCATAGAACGGCACCTTGAGCGCGCCGGAGCGGGTCTGCCGGGCATGCGGCATCAGCCACCGCATCACCAGCGGCACCGGCAGGAGCGCGAACGCCCAGAGCCACTGGAACGCGATCATGCGTTGCTCCGCAGCCAGCGGTGCACGCTTTTCACCACCACCGCCCGGTCGATGCGGTCGGCGTCCGGCAGGCCCGGCGGCAGATAGGGCGCCTGCGCCACGAAGGCGCGCACCTCCTCCGGCAGGCCGGACTTGCCGTCGCCCAGCACGCGCTGCCAGTCCGCGCCGGTGAGCGCGGCCGCCTGGGGCTTCCCCGCGCGCGTCACCAGCACGCGGCGCATGAGCAGGGTCGCCTCGGCGGCAACCGCACGCGAATCCTGGAAGCGCGCATGGTCGCGGGCGATGGCGTCGAGCGCGCGGGCAGCCTGGTAGGCGAGCGTCTGGCGGCGGCGCCATTCGAGCACGCCCGCCACCGCCGCAAGCAGCAGCACCAGCCCGGCGAGCACCCACCAGCCGGGCGCGAGCGGCCACCAGCCCACCGGGTCGGGCAGATGGATGTCGCGCAGCGCCGCCATGGGATCGAACGGCGCGTCACGGTCGAACACCGGCGCCGTCGGCTGCCCGAAGGGCGAGGAAATTGGCGTGTCCGTCATGCCGCCGGGCTCCGCGCCGGCGCGCGGGCGCGCCCCATGCGCTCGGGATGGAGCGCCTCCTTCAGGTCGCAGCCGGTCTCCAGCGGCACGAAGGCCATGCCGCGCTGGTGCGCCGCATGCTCCACCGCCGCCCGGCGCTCGGCGAAGCGTCGGGCATAGGCGGCGCGGGTGTTCGCCGCGTCGGCGTCGAGGATGGCGACGGCCGAGCCGTCCGAGATCGGATAGGCGCCGCGCTCGGGCATGGCCGCCTCCAGGCGATCATGGACGAACAGGTTGGTCACCTGGGACTGCAGCGCGAGCCGGCCCAGCTCGCGGGCCGCCGCCTCGTCGAAGTCGTGGAAGTCGCTGACAAGGAAGATCAGCGTGCCCGGCCGCGCCGCCGCCCGCAGCCGCAGCAGCGCGTCGGCAAGGCGCGGCTCCTCCTTCGGGATCGGCTGGCCGAACCCCTCGCGGGTGCCGTCGGCCAGCGCTTTCATGAAGCGAAGCAGGCCGGTGCGGCTGCGCTCCGGCCGGTGCGAGGCGACGGAGAAGGGGGTGATGACCACGCCGCCCACCCGGTCGCCCTCGGCGGCGCAGGTCCAGCCCAGCATCGCCGCCGCCCGCGCCGCCAGCACCGACTTGAAGCAGTCACGCGTGCCGAAGCGCATGCGCGCGCGCATGTCGGCGAGGATCAGCACCGGCCGCTCGCGTTCCTCCTGGAACAGCTTGGTGTGGGTGCGGCCGGTGCGGGCGGTGACGCGCCAGTCGATGGTGCGGATGTCGTCGCCCGGCTGATAGGCGCGCACCTCGTCGAACTCCATGCCGCGGCCGCGGAAGGCGGAGCGGTAGCCGCCGAGCTGGCGCGTGCGCACCCGCGTGCCGGGCGAGAAGCTGCCGGCGTCCCCGCCGGGGCGGGCGGCGATCAATTCGTCGAGCCCGGCGATGAGGCCGTAGGAGGCAGGCTTGCGGTTCTCGCTCATCGACCCCCCGCGCCCGCGCTCAGCTCACCGGCACGCGGGCGAGGAGCAGGTCGAGGAACCGGTCGGTGTCGAGCCCGTCCGCCTGCGCCTCGAAGGTCAGCAGCACCCGGTGGCGCAGGGTCGCCTTGGCGATCGCCTGCACGTCCTCGGGGGTGACGTAGTCGCGCCCGCGCAGCCAGGCATGGACCCGGGCGCAGCGGTCGAGCGCGATGGTGCCGCGCGGGCTGGCGCCGAACGCCACCGTGCCGGCCAGCTCGTCGCCGTAAAGCTCGGGGTTGCGGGTCGCGAACACGAACTGGAGCAGATATTCCTCCACCGCCTCCGACATGTAGGTGGCGAGCGCCTGCTGGCGCGCCGCGAAGATGGTGGCCTGCGGCAGCGGCTCGCCGAACGAGACCACTTCGCCGGTCTGCTCGCCGCGCACGAGGCGCAGGATGGCGCGCTCGGCGGCAAGGTCGGGGTAGCCGAGCTTCACCTGCAGCAGGAAGCGGTCGAGCTGCGCCTCGGGCAGCGGATACGTGCCCTCCTGCTCGATCGGGTTCTGCGTCGCCATGACCAGGAACAGCTTCGGCAGCGCATAGGTCACGCCGCCCACCGTCACCTGCCGCTCGGCCATGGCCTCCAGGAGCGCCGCCTGCACCTTGGCAGGGGCGCGGTTGATCTCGTCGGCGAGGATGAAGTTGTGGAACACCGGGCCGGGCTGGAAATTGAAGCTGCCGTCCTCGGGCCGGTAGATGTCGGTGCCCGTGAGGTCGGAGGGCAGGAGGTCCGGCGTGAACTGGATGCGCTGGTCGTCGCAGTCGATGGCCTTCGCCAGCGCCTTGATGGCCTTGGTCTTGGCGAGGCCCGGCGCGCCCTCCACCAGGAGGTGGCCGTCCGCCAGCACCGCCACCAGCAGCAGCTCCACGAACGCCCGCTGGCCGAGGATGCAGCTGTTCATGTAGTCCGCCAGCCGCAGGAAGGCGCGCCGCAGCCCCTCGGCGTCGTGCGACGCGGCGGCGCGGGCGGCGTCGCGGGCGAAGGCGGGGTCGTGGCTCGAATTCATCGCGCAGGTCTGGTCCAGAGGATTTGGGCGTCGGTCGCAGAGCTTATACCGCTACAGACGGGGCGCCGCGCAAGCGGTCGCGCCCTTCCCACGGCAGGCCGATTGAACGGATCGGCCTTTTTGTCGCGGCTCCGTGGCCGAATTCGGTCCGCGCGCCGGCAAAAGCGGGGGGCGCCGGCTCCGCCCGCACGCCGCCGGCCGCCGGGCGAAAGTCCGGCACGCATCAACATGCCGTTGCGGAATATCCGAGGGCGACGGTCCGCTCGAACGCGGGTGGCACATGAACCCCACCGGGTCGGCGGAAGGCGCGCCCGAGCCCATCCTGCCTGCCACCGATGTCGGCCCGCGCTGTGGCCGCACGCGCGGTCCGGCCGTGATCCTCGCAGGCAACGGAATGCCGCGCTTGTGATCGTCCATGGGCTGGCGGACGCAGGATGCGCCGGGGCGCGCGCCAGTGCGGGCCCATGCGCGCCCCATTGTCGGCCGCCCCTGGGGGTCTATAAGGCCACATGCCTGCCCTTGACGATTCCGCTCACGCCTCCTCCACCCGCGCGCCGACCGATGTGCTGCGCCATGTGTTCGGCTTC
Organism: Xanthobacter tagetidis; assembly: GCF_003667445.1. Classification (GTDB taxonomy): domain Bacteria; phylum Pseudomonadota; class Alphaproteobacteria; order Rhizobiales; family Xanthobacteraceae; genus Xanthobacter; species Xanthobacter tagetidis. The sequence goes on from NZ_RCTF01000029.1 coordinate 7,452, forward strand.
GAGCGCTTCCGCGGCCGGCAGGAGGAGATCGTCGCCCATGTCTGCGCCGGCGGCGATGCGCTGGTGCTGATGCCCACCGGCGGCGGCAAGTCGCTGTGCTATCAGGTGCCGGCGCTGGTGCGGCCGGGAACGGCCATCGTCGTCTCGCCGCTGATCGCGCTGATGCACGACCAGGTGCAGGCCCTGCGCCAATTGGGCGTGAAGGCGGCCATGCTCAATTCCTCGCTGGCGCCCGGCGCGGCGCGGCAGGTGGAGCGCCAGCTCGCCATGGGCGAACTGGACCTGCTCTATGTCGCCCCCGAGCGGCTTCTCACCGAGAGCTTCCTGACCCTGCTCGGCGGAGCGCGGATCGCGCTGTTCGCCATCGACGAGGCGCACTGCGTCTCCCAGTGGGGCCACGACTTCCGGCCGGAATACCGCCAGCTCACGGTGCTGCACGAGCGCTTCCCCGGCGTTCCGCGCATCGCGCTCACCGCCACCGCGGACGGGCCGACCCGGCGCGAGATCGTCGAGCGGCTGGCCCTGGAGGAGGGCAGGGTGTTCCTGTCCTCGTTCGACCGGCCGAACATCCGCTACCGCATCGCGCCCAAGAACAATCCGCGCGCCCAGCTGCGCGCCTTTCTCGACGACCACGAGGACGAGGCGGGCATCATCTATTGCATGAGCCGGGCGAAGGTGGAGGCCACCGCCGAGATGCTGGCGACCGAGGGGCGCACGGCGCTGCCCTACCACGCCGGCCTCGACGCCGAGACCCGCGCCCGCCACCAGGACCGCTTCCTCAAGGAGGAGGGGATCATCATGGTGGCGACCATCGCCTTCGGCATGGGCATCGACAAGCCGGACGTGCGCTTCGTGGTCCATCTCGATCTGCCGAAGAGCATCGAGGCCTACTACCAGGAGACCGGCCGCGCGGGCCGCGACGGCCTGCCCTCCGAGGCGCTCCTGCTCTACGGCCTGGAGGATGTGGCGAAGCTGATCCAGTTCGTCGATTCTTCCGACGCCCCGGATGCCAGGAAGCGCGTGGAGCGGGCGAAGCTCGATGCGCTGCTGGGCCTCGCCGAGACCGCCCGCTGCCGCCGGCAGGTGCTGCTCTCCTATTTCGAGGAGGACCTGCCGCAGCCCTGCGGCAATTGCGACACCTGCCTCTCGCCGCCCAAGACCTTCGACGGCACCGAGGCGGCGCGCAAGCTCCTGTCCTGCGTCTACCGCACCGGCGAGCGCTTCGGGGCGGGGCATGTGATCGACGTGCTGCTGGGCCAAGCCACCGAGAAGGTGGCGAAGTTCGGCCACGACAAGATTTCCACCTTCGGCATCGGCAAGGCGTTTTCCCGCGACGAGTGGCGCGCGATCGTGCGCCAGCTCGTGGCCATGGGCCTTCTCGTGGTGGACGTGGAGGGCCATGGCGCGCTCGGCCTGTCGGAAAAGTGCCGGCCGGTGCTGCGCGGCGAGGAGAAGGTCGAGCTGAAGGCCGAGGCCCGCGCCCGCCCGGCCCGAACCGGCGGCGGCGAGCGGGCGCCGCGCGCCCAGCTCTCCGACCCCGAGGACGAGGCGCTGTTCCTCCGCCTGAAGGCGCTGCGCCTGGAGATCGCCCGCGCCCAGGGCGTGCCGCCTTACGTCATCTTCCACGACACCACCTTGATGGAGGTGGCGCGCGTGCGCCCGCGCTCGATCGCCGCCTTCGGCGACATCTCCGGCGTCGGCGAGGCGAAGCTCGAGCGCTACGGCAACGCCTTCCTCGCGGTGGTGGACGACGGGTGAGGGCAGGCTGGCGCCGGGCCGCGAAACAGGCGACGGTGCGGCAGACAGGAACCCATGACCACGCCTCCGAACACGCCCACGCCCGCCGGCCCCGCTTTGGTTCTCCCGCTTGCGGAGATTGCTGCCCTGCTGCCGGAGCGGGGGGCGCTGCTGGGGCTGGACCTCGGCACCAAGACCATCGGGGTGGCCTCGTGCGATCCCGCTAGGCGCATCGCCACCACGGTGGAGACGGTGAAGCGCACCAAGTTCACCGCCGACGCCCTGCGCCTCATTGCGCTGGCGGATGAGCGGCGGGCGGTGGCATTCGTGCTCGGCCTGCCGCTGAACATGGACGCCAGCGAGGGGCCGCGCGCCCAGGCGAGCCGCGCCTTCGCGCGCAATTTCGCGCGCCTGTCCGGCCGGCCCATCGCGCTGTGGGACGAGCGGCTCTCCACCGTCGCGGTGGAGCGGGCGCTGATCTCGGCCGACATGAGCCGGGCCAAGCGCGCCGCCGTGGTGGACCAGCACGCCGCCCTGTTCATCCTGGAGGGAGCGCTCGACTTCCTCGCCCGGGTGCGCGCCGCGACGCCTGGCGATCCACCTGCGGACGCATCGCCGAACGAAGGGTGATCGCGCGGCGGCGGCCGATTCGGTCATGCTCCGTACCGCTGCCGTTCCGCCGCAGCATCGGGTTGCGTCCTGAAACGGGACGCGCCCGCCTTGCCGCACCGCGCGGGAACGAAGCGGCATCGCGGCGCCGCCGCCGATTCGGTCACGCTCCGTGCCGCTCCCGTTCCGCCGCGCCGCGGGCGCGCGTGCCGAAATGGGATCGGCCGGCAAAAGGGGAAACAGGACGGTTTCCTTCCGTCCGCGCCGCCTCTATGACGGGGCGCTCCGGGAGCCGCCCGCGCTCCCGCCCTTTGTGCGTGCCATGTCCGTCATCCTCACCGCCCTCGTTCCGGTCTTCCTCATCATCGCCCTCGGCGCGGCGCTGCGGCGCGTGCTGCTGAAGGACCCGATGCACTGGGCCGGGCTGGAGCGGCTCACCTATTTCGTGCTGTTCCCGGCGCTGCTGGTGGTCTCGGCGGTGAAGGCTGACCTCTCCAAGGTCAACGTGCTGGCGGTCACCGGCACGCTGCTCGGCGCCGTGCTGATCCTCTCCGTCACCCTGGTGGCGCTGAACCGGCCGATCATGGCGCTGTTCAAGCTGGACGGGCCGGCCTTCACCTCGCTCTACCAGGGCTCGTTCCGCTGGAACACCTACATCGCGCTCGCGGTGGCGGGCGGCCTCTACGGCGCGGAGGGCATCACCGTCGCGGCCGTGGCGCTGGTGGCGATGATCCCGTTCCTCAACGTGATCGCGGTGGTGGTGCTGGCCCACTTCGCCGGGCGCGAGCCGCCCACGGTCAGCGGCGTCCTGCGGCAGCTGGCGCAGAACCCCTATATCTCGGCCTGCCTCATAGGCGCCGCCATCAACTATGCGGCCATCCCGATCCCGGCGGTGGTGCTGGAGTTCGGCGACGTGCTGGGGCGCGCCTCGCTGGCCGTGGGGCTGCTGGTGGTGGGGGGCGGCCTGTCGATCTCGCAGCTCGCGCGGCCCAAGCCCGCGGTCTATTTCGCGAGCGTGCTCAAGCTGCTGGTGAAGCCCGCCATCGCCATCGCCATCGGCCTGTGGGCTGGCCTGACGCCGATCGAGCTGGCGGTGGTGGTGGTGACGGCCTCGGTGCCCTCGGCGCCGGCCGGCTACGTGCTGGCGCGCCAGATGGGCGGCGATGCCGCGCTGCTGGCGGAGATGCTTACCGTGCAGATCCTCGCCGCCGCCGTCACCATGCCGCTCATGGTCGGGCTGGCGCAATCGCTGTCGCACTGAGCGCGCGGAAGCGCGCTCAGCACGTGCATTGGCGCGCGGAAGCGCGCTCAGCACGATGGATTGGCGCGCGGAAGCGCGCTCGGCAGACGCGCAACGCGCCTGAACCCTGCTCAGCAGGGCGACCAGTAGCCGTAGCCGCGCCCGTCGGTCTGCACCCAGCACTGGCGCGGGCCGGGGCGGGCGGGCGGCTCCAGATAGACCACCGGCGGCTCCTGATAATAGACCGTCGGCGGCGGCGGGGGCGGTGCCGCCACGGCGCCCGCGATCGCCGCGCCGCCGAGGATGCCGAGCGCGATGCCGGCGCCCACCGCCGCGCCGTTGCTCGGGCCGCAGTTCCAGCAGCCGCCATACCAGCGGCCGCGATACCAGTAGCCCACCGGCGTCGCTCCGGCCGCTGCCGGAGCCAGGATCGCCGCGCCGGAGCCGATGCCCGCCGACACGGCCGGCGTGGTCGCGCCGGCCAGGGCCGCGGCGGCGAGCGTTGCGGCGAGGATGCCGGTCTTCGACAGTTTCGTCAGATGCGCCATGGAGCATACTCCCAACACGACGGGTCCAGGATCTGACCGGCAGCGGCGCCCGCCCACGGTCAGCCATCCTTCCTTTCAGCGTGGCGGAAATCCGTGAATCCAATCTTGCGGGATCGTGGCGCAGCCAAGGTTCTTCCGTGGCGGCAGCGGGTCCGCGGTTTCGGCGCAAAAGCCGCGGATCGCCCCGTTGAAAAAACGGACATTCGTTTTATTCTTTGGCCGCGACCGCCTGCCGTCCCGCGTTCGGGCCGGGGTGGGACCGGCCGGAACCGCCCGGACGGTGGCGCCCTGCCGCGGGAGCGGCTCGCGCCGCGTCCGCAGGCGCGCCATAAAGGGTGAGGGAGGAACCACGAAGATGCTGCCCAACAGCCAGCCCATGTTCGATTTCAATCTCGGCGAGACCGCCGACATGCTGCGCGACACCGTGCGCGACTTCTCCCAGGCCGAGATCGCCCCGCGCGCCGCCGAGATCGACCGCACCAACGAATTCCCGCGCGATCTGTGGCCGAAGCTCGGCGCGCTCGGCCTGCTCGGCATCACGGTGGAGGAGGAGTATGGCGGCTCCGGCCTCGGCTACCTTGAGCACGTGATCGCCATGGAGGAGGTCTCCCGCGCCTCCGCCTCGGTGGGCCTGTCCTACGGCGCGCACTCGAACCTGTGCGTCAACCAGATCCGCCGCAACGGCTCGCAGGCGCAGAAGGCGAAGTATCTGCCCAAGCTCATCTCGGGCGAGCATGTGGGCGCGCTCGCCATGTCGGAGCCGGGAGCCGGCTCGGACGTCGTCTCCATGCGCACCCGCGCGGAGAAGAAGGGCGACCGCTACGTCCTCAACGGTTCGAAGATGTGGATCACCAACGGCCCCTGCGCCGAAACCCTGGTGGTCTACGCCAAGACCGACCCGTCCGCCGGCCCGCGCGGCATGACCGCCTTCCTGATCGAGAAGGGCTTCAAGGGCTTCTCCACCGCCCAGAAGCTGGACAAGCTCGGCATGCGCGGCTCCGACACCGGCGAGCTGGTGTTCGAGGATTGCGAGGTGCCGGAGGAGAACGTGCTCGGCGGCGAGGGCCGGGGCGTCAACATCCTCATGAGCGGCCTCGACTATGAGCGCGCGGTGCTGGCCGGCGGCTGCACCGGCATCATGCAGGCCTGCATGGACGTGGTGCTGCCCTACGTCCACGAGCGCAAGCAGTTCGGCCAGCCCATCGGCACCTTCCAGCTGATGCAGGGCAAGATCGCCGACATGTACGTGACCATGAACGCCACCAAGGCCTACGTCTATTCCGTGGCCCAGGCCTGCGACCGGGGCGCCACCACCCGCGAGGACGCCGCCGGCGCCATCCTCTATGCGGCGGAAAAAGCCACCTGGATGGCGCTGGAGGCGATCCAGACCCTGGGTGGCAACGGCTACATCAACGACTATCCCACCGGCCGCCTGCTGCGCGACGCCAAGCTCTACGAGATCGGCGCCGGCACCAGCGAGATCCGCCGCATGCTGATCGGCCGCCAGCTGTTCGACAAGACCGCCTGACGCCACCCCATGACATCGTGAGCCGCCGCCCCTTCGCAAATGCGAAGGGGCCGGCTATTGATGGCCGCCTTCCCGTGGCGCCGGACGCGCCGGAACATGGAGGCGCGCCCGATGGACTTCTTCGCGGTCTCGAAGATTTTCTGGTTCCTGGTGGCGCCGTCGAACCTCCTGGTGCTCCTCGCCGCGCTGGCGCTGATCCTGATCGCCTTCGGCGCGTGGCGCTTCGCGCGCGTGCTCTTTGCGGCGAGCGTGCTCGGCCTGCTGGTGTTCGGCTTCTCGCCGGCCGGCAACTACATCTATTTCCCGCTGGAGGAGCGCTTCCCGCTGTTCAAGGACGACGGGCGGCCGGTCGACGGCGTCATCATGCTCGGCGGGGCGGAGGTGCCGGAGGTGGGGCTGGCGCGCGGCGTTCCCGCCTTCGCCGATGCCGGCGAGCGGGCGATTGCCTTCGCCGACCTCGCACGGCGCTATCCTGAGGCGCGGCTCGCCTTCGTCGGCGGCTCCGGCAAGCTCGCGGGCGAGGAAGGGGCGGAGGCGAAGATGATCCGCGCCAGCCTGCCCGATCTCGGCATCGCGGCGTCCCGCGTGGCGTTCGAGGACAAGTCCCGCAACACCGAGGAGAATGCGGTGTTCGCCAAGGCGCTGCTGCAGCCGAAGCCGGGCGAGCGCTGGCTGCTGGTCACCAGCGCCGCGCACATGCCGCGCGCCATGGGCTGCTTCCGCCAGGCGGACTTTCCGGTGACCGCCTATCCCGTCGATTTCCGCACCGCCGGCCCGGACGGGCTGTGGGGCAATTTCTCGCGCGCGGCGGTGGGGCTCGACTTCACCGATACGGGCGTGAAGGAGTGGGTGGGCCTGGTGGTCTACTACCTGACCGGCCGCACCGACGCGCTGTTCCCGGCGCCCTGAGCCCTCAGTCGTCGCGCGGCAGGCCCAGGCGGAACACGCCGCGCAGCGTGTCGGGGTCCACCGGCTTGCCTTTCCGGAAGATCATCAGCCGGCCCGCGCGGGCGAGCCGCACCGCCACCCGGCGCACCACCGGCAGCGCGCGCTGCCAGTCGGCCGGCGGCATGAGCGCGCGGGCGGCCTCTTCCGGGCCGATGGTCTTGCCGGGACCGGCCTTGGCCGCCAGCTCCAGGATGGTCGCCTCCATCACCGCCTCGTCCGGCAGGCGCGCGGGCTTCTCTGCGGCGGCTGCGGCGGGGTCCGGGGCGTGCGGGTCTGGGGCCTGGGTCATGGGCGATGGCTGCTCGGCGGGAGGGGCGCGGCGCAAGGCGGACGGCGCATCGGCCATGGGTAGCCAATGCCGCGCCTGCGGCCAAGGGAAAAGCCGCCGCGCCGGCCCAGGCGAGCGTCGGCAGCCGTTGCGGCGCCGCGGTGCTGCGGTGCGGCATGGGCTTTGCCCCGCTATGCGAAATATGTTTGGCCGCAATGCCTCGAGCGCTCTTGCAGCGCGGTTAACAAAGTCCTAATGCTCCCGACCCCGGCGCCCGAATCGTCGATCTGGCGGGCACCGGCTTCAACCAAGCGGGCCGACCGATTTCAATCATGAACCTGTCTCAAGAGCGCACCTGCTGGGGCGTCGCGCGCACTGCGCTCGTCCTGTTTCTCCTCTGCATCCTTCTGGCGTACCTGTTCGGCGGTTTCGATCCGTCGGCGGTGCGGGCAAGCTGAAGCGGGGCGGCGCGCCGGATGCGCCGCCGTCGCGTGGTGAGATAAGGTGAGGCGGACGCTAGGGCCCTGCGACGGACAAGGGGCCGCTCGTGTGATGCCCTGCCGGGGCGGGCGCCCGGATGGCGCAGCGTCCGGCGCGCCCGCAAGTCCTGCTCGGCATCGGACGGTCCGGCAACCGCAGGGCGTTGTTGCCTCCGGCGGCCCAGCGAACCATGATCCCGCCCGGACGTTGGTAGGCGTTTGGCGTCCGAAGAGGTCGAGATCATGAATTTCATCGCCGCCACCCTCGGCATCCTGACCCAGAACGTCACCCTGCCGGGATGGGTCGTGGTCGCCGGTGCCGCCGCGGCGGCAATGGTGGTGTTTCTGCTGCTGGTTCGCGCGGAGCCGATCGAGCGGCCGCTGACCCTGTTCGTGCTGGCCGGCATCCTGCTTGGCGGCATGGCGGTCGGCACGGCGACCTTCAAGGAAATGCAGGTGAACCACGCGGTTTCCGAGGCGCGCGCGCTGGAGATTCGCGCGGCCGATCTCGATGCCGCCGCCGCTGCGGCCAGTCTCGGCTGTCTCAATGCCGACGACGTGCTTTCTGCGGCCTGCGAGACGCTCATATTCGAGAACCCGGACAGGGTCGCCGCCGCCCGGGCGATGTTGCGCGCCCGGTTCGCTCTGGTCGAGGATGGGTTCGAGCTGGTGCGCCGGCGCAAGAACCCGGCGCTTCTCGAGCGCATCGCCGTCTGGCGCCGGCCGTTGGAGCGCGATCCCTACGGCCTCACCGCGGCCATGCTGCTCGACATGCGCAACTGCTCGCCCACCTCCTGTCCCCAGGTGGCCTTCCTCGGCGACGTGCAGCACGTGAACGCGAACATGGCGGCGGGCCGCTATGCGGCAATGGTGGCGAAGTATGCGCCCATATGGGAGCGCAACGCGCGCAACCGCGGCACCGTCGCCGCGCCCACCCGCACCGGTCCGTTCGGCCTTTCCGTGGTCGAGCCCAAGCCTCATGGCGCTGGCGCTCCGGGAGAGGGGGCGCCCGGCGGCGACCCGCCCGCGACGATGAACCTGCCCGTGGAACCGAGAGAATCCGCTCCGGCCGTGGCACCGCCCGCCACCGCGGCGCCCCTGCCGCCTCCGCGACCCCCGGTCTCGGCGACGCCGGCGACACCCGTCCGTCCCCGCCCGCCGGTTCAGCCTCCCCGGGCCGCGCCGCCGCCTCAGGCCGCCCCCGATCCCGCGCCCGAGGCGTCGCCTCCGGCGGCGCAATAGCCGCCCCGGCTCATCCATCGGACGCGAGGTTGAGAGAGCCATGGCGCTTCATCTGCTCAAGCTGTGCGTCGGCGCGGACTCGATCGCCGACCTCGCTGCCTGGATCGCCGAGCGGGGCGCGGCCGCGCAGGCGGCCGGGCGCGTCTACGAGCAGACCCACACCACCCGCATGGTGCCCACCCGCACCGCCGATCTGCTCGGCGGCGGCTCGCTCTATTGGGTCATCAAGGGCCAGCTCAGCGCCCGGCAAAGGCTGCTGGACATCCGGCCGTTCGTGGATGGCGACGGCATCCGCCGCTGCCATCTGGTGCTGGAGCCGGAGGTGGTGCCGGTGGTAGCGCGCCCCTCGCGCCCGTTCCAGGGCTGGCGCTACCTCGCCGACAAGGATGCGCCCGCGGACCTCGGCGCCGGCAGCGCCGGCGCGGACATGCCCGAGGACCTGCGCCGGGAACTGCGCCAGCTCGGACTGCTGTGACCCGCGCCGAAGGCTGACCCCGGCCCGCTCCGCCGGTCATTTTCCGAAGAAAAATGTGCTGCACCGCAACGCCGCGCCGGCGCGACAGCGGGCGGACGCGCGTCGCGACGGTCATATGATGGTGCTGAAGCACCTGCCACGTCCGTCCCAGCCGCCCGGCGGGATCGAGCAAACAGCCAAGAACCAGGATTCAAACGACCACGACGCCGGCGGCCGTGCCAGCCGCTGCGGCGCAAAATACGTGGTTGCACCGCAGCATCATACCCATATTGACTCTTCTGTTCGAGTATCTGAAAAAAAGTTCATGATCGTGAAACAGGCTGAAAACCTCCTCGCCATCCTCGAGCTGTTCGCAGCCGTGCGCCGGCCGCGCACGCTGTCGCAGATCAGCGAGGCGCTGGGCCTGCCGAAATCCTCGACCTTCAATCTCTTGGAGACGCTGGAGGCGAAGGGCCTGATCCACGAGATGCGCGCCTGGGGCGGCTACTACCCCACGCGCCGCCTGCTGGTGCTGGCGCAGGACATCGCCCGCAACGATCCGTTCGTGGACCGCATCCGGCCCGAACTGGTCCGGCTCCAGGAGGAGACCGGCGAGACCGTGCTGCTCGGCCACCGGATGGATGCCGAGATCGTCTATCTCGAAGTGATCGAGAGCCAGCACCCCGTGCGCTACTTCGCCCAGGTGGGCGACCGGCGGCCGGTGCAGGCCACCTCGGTCGGCAAGGCCATCCTCAGCCTCTACGCGCCGGCCGAGCGCGCCCGCCTGTTCGAGACCATCGCCTTCACCAAGTATCGCGACGCGACGCTGCCCGATGCCGCGGCGGTGGAGGCCGACATCCTGGCCTCGGCGCCGCGCGGCTGGTTCGAGAACCTGTCCGAATACACGCCCGACGTGCTCGCCGTCGGCATGCCGCTGGTGATCGACGGCGAGCGGCTCGGCGTCTCGGTGGCCGGACCGAACTTCCGCCTGCTCGACCGCCGGGCGGAGGCCGCCGCCAGCCTCGGCGCCGCGGTCCAGCGCATCCAGCAGCTTTTCGACAAGGGGGCCGACGCCCGATGATCCGACGCATCTCCCTCGCGCTTGCCCGCTACGAGCAGGCGCTCCTGGCGCTCGGCGCCGTGTGCCTGTTCGCGATGATGGTCATCGTCTTCGTGGACGTGGCCATGCGCTATCTGTTCAACAGCCCGCTCGGCTTTTCCTACGATCTGATCTCGCTCTATCTGATGGTGGGCGTGTTCTTCTTCGCCCTTTCCGACACGCTGCGCCACGACGAGCACGTGCGGGTGGACATCCTCTATCTGCGCATGTCCGACGGCCTGCGGCGCCTGTGCGACCGCATCTCCTACGGCCTGAGCGCGGTGCTGTTCGCCGTCATCCTGTGGACCGGCCTCCTGCGCGCCATCGCCAGCACCGCGCAGGGCGAGGTGATGGCGACGCTGATCCCGTGGCCGATCTGGGTCGCCTACTGGATCGTGCCCATCGGCACCGCCCCCATCGTCCTGCTGTGCCTGCTGCGCTTCATCCATCCGCCCGCCAAGGCGCAGCATCCGGCCTGACCGGCCTCGGCACCCGGCGCCCGCCGCCCAACCAAACGAACACGCGTTCCAGGGAGACGTCATGACGTCGTTAGCGATCATCGGCCTGCTGTTCGCGCTGCTCGCCATCGGCATGCCTGTGGGCTTCGCGATGGCGGTCGCCGGCGCGCTCGGCCTGCTTTTCACCGCCGGAACGGCGGCCACCGTCGGCGTGCTGGAGACGACCGCGTTCTCGGTCACCAATTCCTACGAGCTCATCGCCATCCCCATGTTCATCCTGATGGCGGAACTGGTGGTGGCGAGCGGCATCGCCGACGGCCTGTTCCATGCCATGTCGGTGTGGATCGGCCGGGTCAGGGGCGGCCTTGCGGTGGCGACCGCGCTTGCCGGCGCCGGCTTCGGCGCGATCTCGGGGTCGAGCACCGCGTCCGCCGCGGCGCTCTCGGCCACCTCGATCCCGGCCATGACCCGCGCCGGCTACGAGCCGCGCTTCTCCTGCGGCGTGGTGGCGATCTCCGGCACGCTCGCCATGCTGATCCCGCCCTCCATCGCTTTGGTGCTGTACGGCATCATCGCCGAGGTCTCGATCGCGGACCTGCTGATCGGCGGGGTGATCCCCGGCCTGCTCGTCACCTTCGCGATCATCGCCACGGTCTACGCGCTGATCTGGCACGACCCGTCCATCGCCCCCGCGGGGCGCTCCTATTCCTGGAGCGAGAAGCTGGTCGCGCTGAAGCAGGTCGGCCCCATGCTGCTCCTGCTGTTCCTGGTCACGGGCGTGATCTATGTGGGCATCGCCACGCCCACGGAAGCGGCGGCGCTCGGCGCGTTCGGCGCCCTGCTGCTCACCGCGGCGGTGGGCAAGCTGACCTACCCGACTCTGCGCCACGTCCTGGCGCGGTCGGCGCGCGCCACCTGCATGATCCTGATGATCGTCATCGGCGCGCACATCTTCGGCTTCTTCCTGACGCTGACCCAGGTCACGCAGATGACCGTGACCTTCATCACCAGCCTCGACGTGTCGCCCTATGTGGTGATGGCGATGATCATCCTCGTCTACATCATCCTCGGCTGCTTCATGGACCAGCTGGCGATCCTGATCCTGACCGTGCCGATCGTGGTGCCGGCCATCAAGGCCCTCGGCTTCGATCCGGTGTGGTTCGGCGTGATCGTGGTGGTCACCGCCGAGGTCGGCATGGTGACGCCGCCGCTCGGGCTCAACGTGTTCGTCGTCTCCCGCTACAGCGGCCGGCCGCTGGAGGAGATCTTCGCCGGCATCGCGCCGCACGTGGTCGCGCACCTCCTCGTCATCGCCGCGCTCATCGCCTGGCCGGGCCTCGTGCTCTGGCTGCCCAGCACAATGAACTGAACCACCCCTTGGAGGACGCCATGGCCGACACCCCCCGGACCTATCTGGTGCGCGAGAAGGACGTGCGCACCTATTCCCCCGCCAACCATTCCGGCACCGTCAACCGCCGCCTCATCAGCCGCGAGACCGTGGGCGCGGGCCAGCTCGAAATCGTGCTCGGCACCATCGAGAAGGGCCAGGGCGCCCATCCGCACCACCACGATGGCATCGAGCAGGCCTGCTACATCCTCTCCGGCACCGCGCGCGCCGAGGTGGACGGCCAGGTGCTGGAGATGGGGCCGGGCGACACCTGCTTCTTCCCCGCCGGCATGGAGCACGTGTTCATCGCCACCAGCGAGGAGCCGGTGCGCCTGCTCGTGATTTACGCCCCGCCTTATGCCGAGAAGGTCTGAGCAACGACCCGTTCATCTTGAAGGAGGATCACCCATGTCGACCCTGTCCCGGCGCCTCGGCCTTCTGGCCGGCGCCGCCGCCCTCGCCATCGCGGCGCTGCCCGCTTCCGCCGCCGACGTGACGCTGAAGCTCGCCGACTCGCTGCCGGCCGGCCATTCCATCACCAAGAACGCCACCCATTTCTTCTTCGACCGCGTGAAGACGCTCGCCGGCGGCAAGGTGGAGTTCCAGCACTTCCCGGCCGAGCAGCTCGGCAAGGCGAAGGACCTGCTCTCGGTCACCCAGACCGGCCTCGCCGACATCGGCTACATCGTGCCGAGCTACGTCTCCGAGAAGATGCCGCTCGGCGCGGTGGCCGAGCTGCCCGGCGGCTTCGCCTCGTCCTGCGAGGGCGCCAAGGCGTTCTGGTCGCTGGCCAAGCCCGGCGGCCTGCTCGACACGCTGGAGTTCAAGCCCAACGGCGTGCGCGTGCTCTACGTGGTGGCGCTCTCGCCCTACCAGGCGGTATTCTCCGAGAAGGCCGGCTTCAAGAGCTTCGACGACTTCAAGGGCCGCAAGATCCGCTCCAATCCCGGCCCCATGGAGCTCGGCCTGCGCAATCTCGGCGCGGTGCCGATCCGCATGACGCCGCCGGAAATCTTCGACGCCATGACCAAGGGCACCATCGACGGCGCGCTTCTGCCCTTCACCTCCACCGTGTCCTACAGCCTCGACAAGGTGGTGAAGTCATCCACCATCGGGCAGAACTTCGGCACCGTGGGCATCACCTATTCGATCAACCTCAACAAGTGGAACGCGCTGCCCAAGGACGTGCAGGACGCGCTCACCAAGGCGGGCGACGAGACCGTCTCCCACGCCTGCGCGAGGTTCGACACCGAGGAGGGCGAACTCGCCAAGAAGCTCCAAAGCGAAGGCGTGCTGATGGTGAAGTTCACGCCCGAGCAGGAGAAGATCCTCGCCAACAATTTCGACGAGGTCTCCAAGGACTGGGCGGCGAACCTGCAGAAGCGCGGCAAGCCCGCCGACAAGGTGCTGGAGGCGTTCCGCGCCGCCATCGCCGCGCAGCGCTGAGCCCTCCGCCGGGGCGGGGGCCGCAAGCCCCGCCCCGGCGCATTCCTCCCGATGTCCCGGCGCCGTGCCGGGCCGCCACCATGCCGAGGAGCCGAGCCATGGCGGGCCTCTATTTCGAAGACTTCGTCGAGGGCCGGGTGTTCGCCCACGCGATCACGCGCACCATCACCGAATCCGACAACATGATGTTCAGCTGCCTGACCATGAACCCGCAGCCGCTGCACATCGACCGGCACTTCGCCGCCAAGACCGAGTTCGGCCAGCCGCTGGTGAACAGCCTTTTCACGCTCGGCGTGATGATCGGCATCACGGTCGCCGACACCACGCTCGGCACCACCATCGCCAATCTCGGCATGAGCGACGTGCGTTTCCCCAAGCCGGTGTTCCAGGGCGACTCGATCCGCGTCGAGACCACGGTGGTCTCCACCCGCGCGAGCCGCTCGCGGCCCGATGCCGGTCTGGTGGAGTTCGAGCACCGCGCCTTCAACCAGGATGGCGTCGAGGTGGCGGTGTGCCGCCGCCAGGCCTTCATGCGCCGCCGCCCGACCGGAGAGAGCCATGCCGGCTGAGCGCCCCGCGCGGGCCGAGCCGCGCTCCTATCTCTTCGTTCCGGGCGACGCCCCGGACAAGATGGCGAAGGCGTGGGCCGCCGGCGCCGCCGACGCGCTCATCCTCGACCTTGAGGATTCGGTCGCGCCCGAGCGCAAGGACGCCGCCGTCGGCACGGTGCGCGACTTCCTTTCGGGCCGCGGCGAGGGGGGCGGGCCGCTGCTCTTCGTGCGCGTCAACGGCACCGAGCCGGAGCGCGCGCTGCGCGAGATCGCGGCGCTGCCGCTGGCGCCGCTCGCCGGCATCGTCTGGCCGAAGCTCGCGACCATCGCCCAGCTCGCGCCGGTCGCCAGCGCGCTCGACGCGCTGGAGGCGCGGGACGGGCTCGCAAGCGGCCATGTGGGCATCGTCGGCATCGTCACGGAGACCGCCGCGGCCCTGCTCAACGGCGCCGACCTCGGCAAAGGGCATCCGCGCCTGACCGGCTATACCTGGGGCATGGAGGACCTGTCCGCCGAACTCGGCCGCGCGCCGCTGCCCGGCCGCACCGACGCGCAGAAGGTGCTCGCCACCCACGCGCAGCTGTTCTGCCTCCTGACCGCCAACGCCGCCGGCATCACCCCGATCGACGCGGTGGACGCGAACTTCCGCGACCTGCCGGCGCTGGAGGCGGACACCCGCCGAGGCGCGGAACTCGGCTTCCGCTCCCGCATGGCGATCCATCCGGCGCAGATCGCGCCCATTCATGAGGGCCTTGCGCCCGACGCGGCGACGCTCGACTGGGCGCGCCGCGTGCTGGCGCTGGCGGCGGAGAACCCCGGCGCCTCGGCCTTCAAGCTCGACGGGCGCATGGTGGACCGGCCCCACATCCGGACCGCCCAGGCCATCCTCTCTCGGATCAAGGCGCAATGACCCCACTGCTTACCGGCATCCGCGTCGTCGACATCACCTCCATCGTGCTCGGGCCGTTCGCCGGCCAGGTGCTGGCCGACCTTGGCGCCGACGTCATCAAGGTGGAGCCGCTGGAGGGCGAGCTCGCGCGCTCGGTCTATCCGGTCTCGCCGGACGGCATGGGCGCCATGTTCGCCAACAACAACCGCAACAAGAAGAGCCTCGCGCTCGACCTGAAGTCGGCGGCCGGCAAGGAGGTGCTGCGCAAGCTGATCGCCTCTGCCAACGTGCTGCTGCACAACATGCGGGTGGACGCCATCACCCGGCTCGGCTTCGGCTTCGAGGCGGTGAAGGCGATCAACCCGCGCATCATCTACTGCTCGGCCATCGGCTTCGGCCAGGACGGGCCGTATCGCGACCGGCCGGCCTATGACGACGTGATCCAGGCGGCGAGCGGGCTCGCCATGCTGCCGGCCCATGTGGGCGGCACACCGGCCTATGTGCCGAGCGTGGTGGCCGACAAGGTGGCCTCGCTTTATGCGGTCTACGGCGTGCTGGCGGCGGTGGCCGCCCAGGCGCGCGGGCAGATCGAGGCGGTGGACGTGGAAGTGCCCATGTTCGAGAGCCTGGTCGGCTTCCTGCTCAACGAGCACCTCGCCGCCGCCACCTTCTCGGCCGAGCCGAAGGGGGCGGGCTATCACCGCCTGTTCTCGCCCGACCGCAAGCCCTACCGCACCAGTGACGGCTGGGTGGCGGCGCTGCCTTACACCGGCGACCAGTGGCGCCGGCTGCTGGCCGAGATCGGCCGCGCCGACATCGCCGCCGAGCCTTGGTTCCAGGATGCCGGCGAGCGCAGCCGCCGGGTCGCCGAACTCTACCGCGTGCTCGGCGCCGCGGTGCTGGAGCGCTCCACGGCCGACTGGCTGGAGACCTTCGCGCGGCTCGACATTCCCTATTCCAAGGTGAATGACCTCGACGACCTTCTGGCCGATCCGCACCTCAACGCGGTGGGCTTCTTCGAGCCCGGCGCGCTCGCCGAGGCGGGAATCGCCCGCACCCTGCGCCAGCCGGTGGTGTTCCGCGGCGCGCCGCGGGCGCCCGATCGGTCGGCGGTGGCCGTTGGGGCGGACACGGACGGGGTGCTCGCCGGGCTCGGCTATTCCGGCGCCGAGATCGCCGCGCTCAAGGCGTCGGGCGCGGTGGGCGGGGCAGGGGAGGGCGACGATGAGTGATGCCGCGGACACGGGCTGGCCCAAGATCGGCACCGGCTTCCATTTCGAGGATCTGTCGCTCGGCATGCGGTTCCGCACCGCCGGGCGGACCCTCCTGGAGGCGGACCTCGCCGCCTTCTGCAATCTCACCTGGCTCACCGAGGAGCTGTTCACCAACGCGGCCCACCGCACCGGCATGACGCTGCCCGCCGCCGTGGTGCCGGGCTCGCTGGTCTATGCCTTCGCCGAGGGCCTGATGCTGCCCATGATGCAGGACACCGGCCTCGCCTTCCTGGAGGCGGACGTGAAGGTGAAGGGGCCGACCGTGGTGGGCGACACCATCACGGTGTTCTGCGAGGTGGTGGAGGCGCGGCTCACCTCGCGCGGCGACCGCGGCCTGGTGCGGACCTTCAATTCGGTGCGGCGCGCCGACGGCAAAGAGGTGCTGACCTACAATCCCCTGCGGATGATCAAGGTGCGCGGCGCCGCGAAGCCCTGACGGCCCGCGCGATTGCGCGCGCCGGGGGCCGGCGCCACGCTTCCGCCACCTTTCGACCTCTCTGTTCGGCTCGCGCGCGCCTGCCGTTTCGGTAGGTGCGGGTGGGAAGGGCGTCGCCTGGCGGGGTGGGCGCCCCCTCCCGCCGGGCGCCGGACGAGCCGGCGCGCGGCCCGTCATCCTTTGGGAGCTTGAGATGACCTTCCACACCCCGTCTGCCGCGCTGTGCGCGGCGAGCCTGCTCATGGCCGTCCCGGCCCTCGCCCAGCAGCCCAGCCAGGCGATCAGGGAAATCCCCGCCGACAAGGCGAAGCTCACCGGCGCCATGACGGTGGATTACAATTCGCGCGTCGCGCGGCCCTCTACCGGCACCGATCTCTACGAGATCACCGACATGGCGGTCGCCGACCTGATGATCCTCAAGGGCTCGGTGCAGCGCACGCCGGGCAAGAGCCTGACCTATTCGGTGAAGTTCGACGTGGTGAACCCCACGAATCCGAGCCAGATCGCGCGCGAGGTGGCGATCCTGCGCGGCGACCTGCCGATCGACAATTCCGGCCGCTACACCCCGGACGCCGGGCGGCTGCGGCTCGACATCGTCAAGGGCAACCAGACCACCTCCGCCGTCGGCGGCGCGATCCAGGGCCGCAACGTGACGCGCTGGTGGGAGGTGGGCGAGCAGTTCCGCAAGGCGCAGAAGGAGGCCGACAAGGTCTATTCGCGCTACGTGGACGGCAAGGTCGTCTCGATCCAGGTGAAGAACCCCGACCCGCTGCGCTTCGAGCGGGCGCAACTGCCCTCCGGCCCGTTCTCGTTCCTGCCCGAGGTGCGGGTCTCCGGCAATCTCGACTACGACTACGAGCTGGGCAACTGGCTGACCGACCAGAACGGCGTGACCTTCACCTACACGGTGGCCGACCGCTCCATCACCGACCGCGTGGGCGGATCGATCCGCTTCGTGGAAGAGACCGGCACGTTCACCGACAAGGCGGGCAAGAAGAAGCCCTTTACCGGCTATTACGAGTACAACCTGCGCTGGAACGAGCAGGCGGTGCAGAACGACCAGAGCTTCTTCGACGCCTCCGCCGCCCAGGCGCAGGCCGACGCGTTCTTCTCCAACGCCGACCAGACCAAGCCGGGTCTCTATGGCCGCGTCTACTACAATGACAGCGAGGACGGCTGCAAAAGGGTGAAGGGCGAGGACGGCAAGCTCAAGTGCGTCGGCCCGACCCGCTCGGAGATCACCTACGACCTGAAGGCGGAGAAGCTCACCTATGCCCAGCTCTCCAACTGGGTGAAGCTGGAACTGCTGATCCTCGGCCCGCTCACCGACGAGTGAGCAGGGCGCCCCGCGCGCCGCGATGCCCCGGCTTCTCCGGAGGCATCGCCTTCATCCGCTCCGTCGTGCCCTTCCCGCACACCGTCATGCCCCGGCTTGTCCGGGGCATCCACCAGGGGGCGCCGCCTGGACTGTCAGCGCCAGCGCGTGTGCGCCGGTGGATCCCCCGGTCAAGCAACTGTGTTTCAGGCGTTGAATGGCGCGTCGTCTCGGACCATGGCGTTGAGGATGACGATCATCTTCCGCATGACGGCGGCGATTGCGAGCTTGGGTGGCTTTCCGGCGGCGACGAG
>NZ_RCTF01000002.1 GCF_003667445.1 Xanthobacter tagetidis
CCTGCGTCTCGGCGGCGGCATCCGCGCGCAGGCGGCGGCGCTCGGCGGCGGCGGCATCCGCCGCGGCCAAATCGCGCCGGCGCAGCTCCACCGCGTGGACCGCCCCGGCGATGCGCGCCTCCAGCTCGGAGAGAACGCCCTGGCGCGTGCGGGCCTCGGCGAGCTCCGCCTCGTCCTGCCGGTCGCGGGCGGGGGCGGAGAGGCGCGCGAGCCGCTCCTGCGCCGCCTCCAGCGCCTCCAGGGTCCGGGAGAGGTCGGTGCGGCGGGCGGTGAGCACGGCGATCTCGCCGGCGAGCGCCTCGGCCGCCTCGTTGGCCTTGAGGTAGGCGCCGCGCGGCTTGCCGGCCTTGGTGAGCAGGTCGTCGCGCTGCTCCTCGATGGCCTGCGGCAGCGCCAGCCCGCGCTTGCCGCCGAGCACGGCCCCCACCTCGCTCTCCAGCGCCTCGTGGAGGCTGGAGCGCGCGGTCTCCGGCAGCGCGAGGTCGGCGAAGGACAGGCCCTGCTTCACCCACAGCACGCTCCACATGCCGAGCGTGCCGGCCTTGGCGCCGGTCTTGCCCGGCTCCTCGAAGCGCAGCAGGCCGCGCAGCGCATCCTCGGCGGCGTCGCCCTCCAGCGTGCGGCCGTCCGGGCAGTCGAGCCGGGCATAGGGCTTCTTCAGGAAGCGCTTGGTGATGCGATAGAGGCCGCCCTCCACCTCGAACGTCAGCTCCACCACCGGCGCGGCTTGGTTGCGGTCGTTCTGCAAGGCGACGATCTGCTGCGCCTTCGAGGCATGGCGCTCGAACAAAGCGGCGTGGAGCGCGTCGAGCAGGGTGGACTTGCCCATCTCGTTCGCGCCCACCACCACGCTCAGCCCGTCGCCGATGCCGGCAAGGCGCGCCGGGGCGGTGAATTTCTTGAACTGGTTCACGGCGAGCGATCGCAGCTTCATCTGCGTCCCGCCTCCAGCTTCATGTGCTCCACATAGAGCTTCTGCAGCGCCTCGGCGGCGAGCGCGCCCTCGGCGCCGCCGCCTGCCGCCAGCGTGCGCAGGTGCTCGGCCGCCGCGCGCACGAAGCCGCCGCGGTCGATGCGGTCGAGGTCCTCCGCCGTGGGGCTCGGGAACAGGCGGCGCTCGTCCACCCGGAGCACGCACAGGGCCGCCGAGACGCCCTCGACGATCTCGGCCTCGAACGCGCTGCGGTCCTGGAGCGAGAGCGCGCCCTCCACCTCCAGATGCACCAGAACCTTGTCGAGCGCCCCGCCGAGCGCGCGCAGGCGGGCGGCGAGATGGTCGATGTCGGCGCGCGCGTTGAGCTGCGCGTCGAGCGCGAGCCAGCGGAACTGGCCGGTCTCGAACGGGGTGACGCGCGGCCCCGCGCCCGGCCCGTCGATCTCCACCAGCAGCGCCTTGCCCGCCTCCACGTCGAAGGCGTCGGGCTCGGGCGTGCCGCTGTACCAGCAGCGCGGGCCGATCTGCTGCTGCCGGTGCCAGTCGCCCAGCGCGAGATAAGCGAGGTCCGCCGCCTGCGGCCGAAGGGGGGAGATGTAGTTGGGCTGGTCGGTGCCCTCCGGCCCGAACCCGGTGACCGAGCCGTGGGCGAGGCCGATGCGGACCGCCCCCTCTGGCGTCGCCGCACTGTCCATCCAGGCGGTGGGGTCGTCGAGCGTGTGACGGTGGAACAAGGGCGCGGGCAGCAGGAAGGCGCCCGCCTCCAGCGCCACCGGTGCGCGCGACAGGTGGGCGTGGACGTTTTCGGGCAGGCCGCGCCGCACCAATTGGTCCCACAGGCCGTTCGGCCGGTGCGGGTCGTGGTTGGCGGGAATGAGGTGCCAGCGGACGCCAGGGAAGTTGCGCATCCGCTCCAGCGGCTGGTTGAGCGAGCGGGTGGAGAGCGCCTCCATGTCGTAGACGTCGCCCGCCACCAGCACGTGGGTCGCCCCGCGCGCCTGCGCCTCGCCGCCGAGGCGCGTGATCGCGGCAAGGCGCGCCTCCTGGAGCAGCCCCATGGTGGCGGCATCCAGGAAGCGGAAGACCTTGCCGATCTGCCAGTCGGAGGTGTGGATCAGCCTGAGGGGCACCGGTCATCCCGGGTGGCGAGGAGGATTCGCCGCGATCCTAGAGCGCGACCCGAGCAGATGGAACAGACCGCTGCCGTCTCCCGCCGATCTGCCCTTCTTCGCCGCCGGAAACCGTCCTGCCGCTGCACCGAGGGGGACAGCTCACGGCGCAGAAGACGACGCGCGGCGGGGCGAAAGGCCGCGTTCTACCCCAAATGGGTCATGTAGGCTCCCGGCTCCCCCCATACGATGCAGCCCTATTCAGCATTAGGAGGATGCGGTGCGTACTCTTGTCATCGCAATACTGGCGATCCTGGCTCTCTCGGTGGCGCCCGTTCGCGCGGATCCAGGCAGTTCGACCACCCTATCCCTGGCTCAGATCAAGGACCGCATTGCAACGTCACCGTCACCGTCTGACAGCAGGACAAAGGTTGCCGAGCAGGTCTGCTACGGAAAGGGTGGCCGCTTTACCTGCAATGGCGACAAGTGCTGCTACAACGGCAAAGCCAATTGGTGCTGCAAGCCTGGCCAATGGTGCGGCGAGCATTTGGAGTGCGTCTGGCCGCGATAGGCGCGGGGAAAGGCGGGCCGGCGGCTCGTTTGCGTGACGGGCCCTTCCTGCTGCGGAAGGGTGGGCCACCTCCTTGACCCGCCAGGCGCGGCGCATCCGCCGCCGCATTTTGGACGCGGTTGCCTGTCAGCGCGGTCGCCTCCATGGCCGCCACCGATCCTCCTCCCCGCCGCCGCGCCCGCAATCCTCTCCTGAGGGCGCTCGGGCTCGTGTTCCGCATCGTCGCCGGCGCGGTGATCGTGCTCGACGAACTGGTTCGCCCGCTCTACCGCCCGCTGCTGCGGTGGATCGCCGGGCTGCGCCTGATGCAGGCGCTGGAGCGCTGGGTGTCCTCGCTCTCGCCGTATCTCGTGCTGGTGCTCATCGGCGTGCCCTATCTGGTGGTGGAGCCGCTGAAGTTCGTGGCGCTGCTCAAGATTGCCGACGGCCACGTGAAGACCGGCACCATCGCCTTCCTCCTGGCGCACCTCGTCTCGTTCGTGCTGATCGAGCGCATCTTCACCGCCGGGCGGACCCAGCTGATGACGCTGCGTCCGGTGGCCTGGATGGTGACCACCGCCGCCTCGGTGCGCGACGCCATCGCCGCCTTCGTCCACCTGGACCGTCTCAAGGCCCGCCTGCGGGCGCTGGTGCGCTGGGCGCGCATGCACATGCGCTGAGGGGGCGCCCGGCCGTCCGGTCGGCCGAGACCGGCGCGCGAGCGGGGAATTTCCGGCAAGCGGGAACGGGACCGGGGTTCCCGCGTTTCCGCCCTGCCGGGCGGTGGGTCAGCGCGCTGGATACCCCCGCCATCCGCACGAAAGGGACCCCGTCATGCCCACTCCCGCCAAGGAGCGCCGCAAGGCCGCGCTGCGCACCCCCACCGACCTCGGCGACAACGCCACCAAGGACATCGCCGGCGCGCTCACGGGCCTGCTCGCCGACATGTTCGCGCTCTATCTGAAGACCAAGAACTTCCACTGGCACATGTCCGGCCCACACTTCCGCGACTATCATCTGATGCTCGACGAGCAGAGCGAGCAGATCTTCGCCACCACCGACGATCTTGCCGAGCGCGCCCGCAAGGTGGGCGGCACCACGCTGCGCTCCATCGGCCACATCCACCGCCTCCAGCGGCTCGCCGACAACGACGCGGACTTCGTGACCCCCGAGGACATGCTGGCCGAGCTGATGGAGGACAATAAGAGCCTGATCGGCTTCCTGCGCGAGGTCCACGACGTGTGCGACGAATTCAACGACGTCGCCACCGCCAGCCTGATCGAGAATTGGATCGACGAGGCCGAGCGCCGGGTGTGGTTCCTGTTCGAGACCACCCGGACCCGCTGAGGCCGGCCTGCTGCCGGCCCTGCGAATGGCCTTCGCCGCGCCCCGCGGAGCGGCGGAGGCCCGGCTCAGGCGGCGGTCTTCAATTCCGCCGCCAGGGCCTCGACGAACAGCCGCACCTTCGCCGGCACCATGCGGCGGGTGGGATAGACCGCCCAGATGCCGAGCGGCACCGGCACCGCATCGGCGAGCGCCACCTCCTTGAGGGTGCCGGCCGTAAGGTCCGGCCCCACGTTCCAGAGCGAGAGCATGGCGATGCCGAGTCCGCCCCGGCAGGCCGCGTGAAGAGCGTCGATGGAATTGGCGGTGAACCGCCCGGCCACCCGGACGCGGGCGACCTCGCGCCCGCCGCCGAAGCTCCAATGGGTGGCGCCGCTCATGGTCAGGCACGCGTGCCCGTGCAGCGCGGCCAGCGTGGCGGGGGCGCCGTGGCGGGCGATGTAGTCGGGCGCGGCCACCAGCACGCGCGGGCTGTCGCCGAGCCTGCGGCCCACCAGTTCGCTGTCCGCCGGGGTGGCGATGCGGATGGCGAGGTCGATGCCCTCGGCGACGATGTCCAGAACCCCGTCGGTCAGGTGCAGGTCGACCTCGACCTTGGGATGCGCGAGCATGAAGCGCGCCATGAGCGGCACCAGCACGCGCCGGCCGAAGGCGAACGAGGTGGTGACGCGCAGCAGCCCGTGCGCCTCCGCATCGCTGCCGCGCACGCTGGCGCGGGCGGCGGCCTGCTCCTCCAGCATGGCGCGGGCGTGGGGCAGGAGCGCCTGGCCTTCCTCGGTGAGCGAGAAGGCGCGCGTCGTGCGATGGGCGAGCCGCACGCCCAGCTCGCGCTCCAAGGTGGCCAGGAGCCGGCTCGCCGTCATGGGCGAGAGCCGCAGCCGACGGGCGCCTGCCGCGAGGCTTCCGGCCGACGCGGTTTCCACCAGAAGGGCGAGGGCGGTGAGATCGAGCATATCGAATTTAGATATATCAGTGCATCGTTAGCAGAGATTATATCCTGAATTAGGTCAACCTATCTTCCATCCCGACACCGCGGCCCGCGCCGATGCCCTGGCTGGCATC
Organism: Xanthobacter tagetidis; assembly: GCF_003667445.1. Taxonomy (GTDB): domain Bacteria; phylum Pseudomonadota; class Alphaproteobacteria; order Rhizobiales; family Xanthobacteraceae; genus Xanthobacter; species Xanthobacter tagetidis. Next base: position 5,000 of record NZ_RCTF01000002.1, read on the forward strand.
CGCCCGGATGACCGCGGCCGGGAGACCGACATGACAGCGCACAATCCTGCGCCGGCGGACGCGAAGGCGGCCGGTCCGGCCCTCACCTTCGCCATGGCGGCTGCGGCAGGCCTCGCGGTCGCCAACATCTACTACAACCAGCCCATGCTGGCGCAGATCGAGCAGGAGCTTCCGGGCGCGCTCGGCGGCGCGATCCCCACCGCCACGCAGCTGGGCTACGCGCTCGGCCTGTTCCTGCTGGTGCCGCTGGGCGATCTCGTGGAGCGGCGGCGCCTGATCGTCCTGCAGTTCGTGCTGCTCGCGGCGGCGCTGGTGCTGGCGGCGACGGCCCCGAGCGCCGCGGTGCTGGTGCTCGCCTCCCTTTTGGTGGGGCTCGGCGCGACCGTGGCGCAGCAGATCGTGCCCTTCGCCGCGCACCTCGCCGCCCCCGAGCGGCGCGGCGCCACGGTGGGCACGGTGATGGCCGGGCTTTTGTCCGGCATCCTGCTCAGCCGCACGCTCGCGGGCTTCGTCGCCACCCATGGCGGCTGGCGCGAGATGTTCTGGTTCGCGGTGCCGCTCGCGCTCGCCATGGCGGGCGTGATGGCGCTGGTGCTGCCGCGCAGCGCGCCCGACGCACGCATGGGCTACGGCCGCCTCATCGCCTCCATCGGCGAGTTGTGGAGCGCTTTCCCGGCGCTCCGGCTCGCGGCGGCGACGCAGGCGCTGATCTTCGCCGCCTTCTCGGTGTTCTGGACCATCCTCGCCTTCCGCCTGGAGGCGCCGCGCTTCGGGCTCGGCCCCGATGTGGCCGGCCTGTTCGGTCTGATCGGCGCGGTGGGCATCCTGGCGGCGCCGCTCGCCGGGCGCTTCGCCGACCGCCACGGACCGACCGGGGCGGTGCTGATGGGCACGGCGGTGGCGCTCGCCGCCTGGATCGCGCTCGGCGCCTTCGGCACGCTCGCCGGGCTGGTGCTGGGCTGCGTGCTTCTGGATTTCGGCATGCAGAGCGCCCTGGTCGCGCACCAGCACATCGTCTACGCGCTGAAGCCCGAGGCGCGGGCGCGGCTCAACACCGCCTTCATGGGCGTGATGTTCCTGGGCGGCGCCGCCGGCTCGGGCCTCGGCACGCTGGCGTGGGATGCGGGCGGGTGGGAGCTGGTGAGCGCGCTGGGCATCGGCTTCGCACTCGCCGCGGCCCTGCTCCAGGCCCTCGCCTGGCGTGCGCGCCGCGCCAGGCGGGCCGGCGCCGCGGCCGGCTGACGCGCTCAGCCGCGGCGGCGATAGGCGCCGGGGCTCTGCCCGGTCCATTTGCGGAACGCGCGGTGGAATGCGCTCGGCTCGGAAAAGCCCAGATCGGCGGCGATCTCGCCCACCCCGCGCCCGCCGGCGCCGAGCCACTCCAAAGCGAGGGAGCGGCGCACCTCCTCCTTGATGTCGCGATAGGTCTGCCCCTCCGCCTTCAGCCGGCGCCGAAGCGTCAGTTCGGACAGGCGCAGGCGGGCGGCGATGGCGCCGACGCCCGGCCAGGCGGTGGGCGGCGCGGCGCGCAGGTGCACCCGCACCCGCGCGGCAAGCCCGGCATCGTGGCGGTAGCGCACCAGGATGTTGGCGGGCGCGCGGCGCAGGAACTCCGCCAGCGCCTTCTCGTCGCGCCGCGCCGGCAGCTTCAGGAAGGCGGCGTCGAAGGCGAGCACGCTCGCCGGCTGGGAGAAGCGCACCGGCGCGCCGAAGAACAGGCCGTAGTCCGGCCCGTGCGCCGGGCTCGGGGCGCGGAAGTCCACCCCGCGCAGCGGGATGCGCCGGCCCACCAGCCAGCAGGTGATGCCGTGCACGATCACCCAGAAGGTGCGGTAGGCGAAGGCCGAGCGCGCCGGCCCGTCGTCCTCCAGCACGATCCGGGCGAGGCCGTCCGCGACCTCAAGCCGTCCGTGGGGCGCGTCGAGCACCAGGCGCAGGAAGCGCAGCGCACGCTTCAGCGCCTCCTCCAGCGTCGCCGCATGGAGGATGACCTGGCACAGCATGGCGAAGCTGCCGGCGCGCATGGGCCGCGCGCCCATGCCGAAATATTCGTCGTCGAGCGCGCGCGCGATCTCGCGCCACAGCGCGCCGTACTGCTCCGCCGAGACCGAGGCGCCCACGGGGTCGGGAATGCCCGCGCGCGCCAGCAGCGGCGCCACGGGCAGGCCGGCGCGGCGCACCCCGGCGAGGGCGTCCTCGACGAAGCCGGCCGAGATCATGCGCCGCTCCATGGGGCCTCCTGCGGGTCGCGCTCGACATGGCAAAATCAATCAATGAATTATGCCAATAGCGTCATCGCTTGCCATATGAAAGGGCGGCTAGATCGCCGCGAATGCTGGCGCAGAACGCCGCCAAGGCCGCCGGGAGGGCCACAGGATGCAGATCAGGGATCATGTCTTTCTCGTCACCGGCGCCGGCTCCGGGCTCGGCGCGGCGGTGGCGCGCATGCTGGTGGGCGAGGGCGCGCGCGTGGTGATCGTCGACGTGAACGCCGAGGCCGGCGCCGCGGTGGCGGCCGAGCTCGGCGATGCCGCCCGCTTCCAGCGCGCGGACGTAACCAGCGAGGACGACGGCATCGCCGCGGTGAAGCTTGCCCGCGACGCGTTCGGCCACGTCCACGGCCTCGTGAACTGCGCCGGCGTCGCGCCGGGCGAGAAGGTGGTGGGGCGCGAGGGGCCGCATCGGCTGGACAGCTTCGCCCGCGCGGTCGCCATCAACCTCGTCGGCACCTTCAACATGCTGCGCCTTGCAGCCGACGCCATCGTCAAGGAGGCGCCGGACGCCGAGGGCGAGCGCGGCGTGATCGTCAACACCGCCTCCATCGCGGCCTATGACGGGCAGATCGGCCAGGCGGCCTACGCCGCCTCCAAGGGCGGCGTCGCCGCGCTCACTTTGCCGGCGGCGCGCGAGCTGGCGCGCTTCGGCGTGCGCGTCGTGACCATCGCGCCGGGCATCTTCGAGACGCCGATGATGACCGGCATGCCGCAGGAGGTGCAGGACGCGCTGGGCAAGAGCGTGCCGTTCCCGCCGCGCCTCGGCCGGCCGGCGGAATATGCCGCCATGGTGCGGCACATCCTTCAGAACACCATGCTGAACGGCGAGGTCATCCGCCTCGACGGCGCGCTGCGCATGCCGCCGCGCTGAGCGGCACGCGGGACGGTGCGCTCTCTGTCCTGGACTTCACGTCCCGCCGTCATCCCCCCGCCTCGTGCGGTGGATCCCCCCGGCGGCGGGGCGGGTGCCTGGGTGACAAAGGCAGAGCAAGCGGCCCGGTGGATGCCCCGGACGAGCCGGGGCATGACGGAGCTGAAGGGCGGCTGGAGAATCCCGCGCACCGTCATCCCCCCGCCTCGTGCGGTGGATCCCCCCGGCGGCGGGGCGGGTGCTTGGGTGACAAAGGCAGAGCAAGCGGCTCGATGGATGCCCCGGACGAGCCGGGGCATGACGGAGCTGAAGGGCGGCTGGAGAATCCCGCGCACCGTCATCCCCCGGCTTGTCCGGGGGATCCACTCTGCGGCCAGGCGGGTGCTCGGGTGTTGAAGCCGGGGCAAGCGGCCCGGTGGATGCCCCGGACGAGCCGGGGCATCCACCGGCTTGAAGGTACGAGGCCCGTGACCCATGAGGGGCAAGACCGCCTCTCGTCCGGTCTGGAATTCAGGGAGGACCAGAAAATGAGCCACTCCGATCCTATCGTCATCGTCGGCGCCGCCCGCACCCCCATGGGCGGCTTCCAGGGCGACCTGAAGGACGTCGCCGCCCCGGCCCTCGGCGCCGCCGCCATCGCCGCCGCGCTCACGCGCGCCGGCCTCGCGCCGGACCAGGTGGAGGAAGTGGTGTTCGGCTGCGTGCTGCCGGCCGGCCTCGGCCAGGCGCCGGCGCGCCAGGCGGCGCTCGGCGCCGGGCTGCCGCTCGCCACCGGCGCCACCACCGTCAACAAGATGTGCGGCTCCGGCATGAAGGCCGCCATGTTCGCCCACGACCTCCTCGCCGCCGGCTCGGCGCGGGTCGCGGTGGCGGGCGGCATGGAAAGCATGACCAACGCGCCGTACCTCCTCGACCGCGCGCGCGGCGGCTACCGCATGGGCCACGGCAAGGTGCTCGACCACATGTTCCTCGACGGGCTGGAGGACGCCTATGACAAGGGCCGCCTCATGGGCACCTTCGCCGAGGATTGTGCCGAGGCCTACCAGTTCACCCGCGAAGCGCAGGACGCCTTCGCCATCGGCTCGCTCACCAAGGCGCAGAAGGCGATGGACGGCGGCGCGTTCGAGGCCGAGATCGTCCCGGTGACGGTGAAGGCCGGCAAGGCCGAGCGCGTGGTGGCGGCTGACGAGCAGCCGCCCAAGGCGAAGCTCGACAAGATCCCGACGCTGAAGCCCGCCTTCCGCGACGGCGGCACGGTGACGGCGGCCAACTCCTCCTCCATCTCGGACGGCGCGGCGGCCCTGGTGCTGATGCGCCGCTCGGAAGCGGAGCGGCGCGGCCTCGTCCCGCTCGCCGCCATCGTCGGCCATGCCACCCACGCCCAGGCGCCGAACCTGTTCACCACCGCCCCCATCGGCGCGGTTCAGAAGCTCGCCGAGAAGACCGGCTGGGCGCTGGGCGATGTCGACCTCTACGAGATCAACGAGGCGTTCGCCGTGGTGCCCATGGCGGCCATGCGCGACCTTGGCTTGCCGGCGGAGAAGGTGAACGTCCATGGCGGCGCCTGCGCGCTCGGCCATCCCATCGGCGCCTCGGGCGCGCGGGTGATGGTGACGCTGCTGGCGGCGCTCCAGCGCTACGACATGAAGCGCGGCATCGCCTCGCTGTGCATCGGCGGCGGCGAGGCCACCGCCGTCGCCATCGAGCGCCTGCAATAGGCGCCTGCCTGCGCGCCGCGTTCAGCGGATGCCGGCGCGCAGGAAGGCCTGGATGAACTGGCGCTGGAAGATCAGGAACGCCATCATCAGCGGCGCCACCACCATGAGTGTCGCGGCGCTGATGATGGAGATGTTCACCCCGCTCTCCGGCGCGCCGAACAGCGACAGGCCCACCGTGAGCGGGCGCGTCGCCGGCGCGTTGGTGACGATCAGCGGCCACAGGAAGTTGTTCCAGTGGGTCGCCACCGACACCAGGGCATAAGCGAGATAGACCGGCCGCGCGGCCGGCACGTAGACCCGCCACAGCACGCCCATGAAGGAGCAGCCCTCCACCCGCGCCGCCTCCTCCAGCTCCAGCGGCACCGACTTGAACGCCTGGCGCAGCAGGAAGATGCCGAACGCGCTCGCCACATAGGGCAGGCCCATGCCGGCGATGGAGTCGATCAGGCCGAGCCGCGCCGCCATGGCGTAGTTCTCGACGATCAGCACCTCTGGCAGGATGAAGAGCTGCAGCAGCACCAGCACGAACAGCGCCTCGCGCCCCGGAAAGCTGAAGCGCGCGAAGGCGTAGCCCGCGAGGGTGCATAGCACCAGCTGGCCGGCGAGGGTGAAGCTCACCAGGAGCAGCGTGTTCAGCGCGTAGGTGGGCCAGGGCGCCGCGGCCCAGGCGGCGCGGTAATTCTCCAGCGTGAAGGGCGCGTCGAGCGAGAAGTCGAGCGCCTGTCCAGGCGCATGCAGCGAGGCCCAGGCGGCGAACAGCAGCGGCGCGATCCAGACCAGCGCCAGCAGCCAGGCGCCCGCCGCCTCCAGAATGTCGCCGAAGGGGATCGGCCGGGTGGCCTTCACGGACGTCATCGGTAATGAATCCTCTTGTCGAGGACGGCGAACTGGAGCACCGCCACCGCGCCGAGCACCGCCAGCACCAGCACCGTCAGGGCGGCGGCGTGGGCGCGGTCGAAATAGGAGAAGGCCATCTCCCAGATCCAGTAGAGCACCAGCTTGGTGGTGTTGTTCGGCCCGCCTTTGGTGAGGATGAACAGGTGGTCGATCAGCTTCACCGAGTTGATGAGCGCGTTGATGAAGATGAAGGCGGTGGTGGGCATCAGCAGCGGCAGCAGCACGCGCCGCAGATAGGTGAGGCGCCCCGCGCCCTCCACCAAAGCCGCCTCCTTGAGGTCCGGCGGGATGGTCTGGAGCGCGGCGAGGTAGAAGATCATGAAGAAGCCCGCCTCCTTCCACACCGTGACGGCGATCACCGCCCCGAGCGCGGTCTGCGGCTGGCCGAGCCAGTTGACCGGCGGCAGGCCGAAGAGGCCGGTGACGCTGTCGATCACGCCGAGGCCGGGCGTGTAGAAGAACAGCCACAGGTTCGCCGCCGCGATCATCGGCAGGATGGTGGGGGTGAAATAGGCCCCGCGCACGAAGCCGCGCAGCGGCAAGTGCCGGTCCGCCCACAGCGCCATGAGCAGCGCCAGCGCGATCGAGACCGGGATGGTGATGCCGGCATAGACGAGGTTGTTGCCGAGCACGGTCCAGAAGGTGGGATCGGCGAGGAGATCGGCATAGTTCTCGGCGCCGTTGAACATCGAGGGGCGCCGCGCGGTGCCGCGGGAATGGACGCTGGCGATCAGGGTCGTGGCGGTGGGCAGGAAGGCGAACAGCGTCAGCAGGATCAGAGCGGGCGCGAGCAGCATCCAGCCATAGAGCGCATGCAGGCGCCGCTGCCGGGAAGCGATGGGATCAAGCGCGCGGGCGGTGGGCATGGGCTTTCTGGGGTGCTCCGGTGGTGGGTCTGGGAACCGGGCGGAACCCTCCCGCGCATGCGGGGGAGGGCAGGGAGAGGGAACCTGCTGCGCTTGCCTGGCGGTGGGGATGGGGATGGCGTCCCTGCCCCCTCCCCAACCACGCGGAACCCTCCCCCGCGTGCCCGGCGGTGGGTCTGGGAACGACGCGGAACCCTCCCCCGCGTGCGGGGGAGGGCAGGGAGGGGGAACCCTCTGCGCTTGCCCGGCGGTGGGGATGGGGACGGCGTCCCTTGCCCCCTCCCCAACCCTCCCCCGCAAGCGGGAGAGGGAGTCCCGCCGGTGCCCGCCTCCAAGTCCGGGCCAGGCGCCTGCTTCGTCATCCCTCACAACCGTCATCCCTCACACCCGTCATCCCCCGGACAAGCCGGGGGATGACGGTGGTGCAGGCCAGGCGCGGCTCAGCGCTTGTAGGGCTTGAGCAGCTGGGTGGCGGTGGCCTGGGCGTCCTTGAGCGCGTCGGCCGGGCTCTTGGTGCCGGTCAGCGCCGCCTGGATGGCGTTGTTGAGCGCCTCGCGCACGCGGGCGGTCTCCCAGGTGGAGAACTCGGCGATGGCGACCTTGAGCTGGTCGCGCGCCACCAGCGCCTGCGGGAAGTCCTTGCCGTAGGCCTTCAGCTCCTTGGTCTCGTAGGCCGCCGGGCTCACGCCCACATAGCCGGTGGCGATCGACCACTCGGCCGCGCGCTCGGGCGCCGTCATGTAGCGGATCAGCTTGAGGGAGGCGGCGCGCTCGGCCTCCGAGGCGTTGCGGAACAGGTAGAAGTTGCCGCCGCCGGTGGGCGAGCCGGGCTGCTTGTGGGCCGGTAGCTCGGCGACGCCGAAGTCGAACTTCGCCTCGTTCTTCACGGCCGTAAGGTTGCCGGTGGTGTGCCACATCATGGCCGTCTGGCCCTGCACGAAGGCCTGGCGCAGGGTGCCCCACTCGACGATGCCGGCGGGCGAGATCTTGTGCTCGCTGGAGAGCGACTTCCAGAACGCGAGCGCCTCGATCACGGCCGGATCGTCGAAGGCGACGCTGGCGCCGTCCTTGCTCATCAGCTCCTTGCCGTTCTGGATCGCGAAGCACTGGAACATCCAGTAGGGATAGCCGGTGGACGGCACCATCAGGCCGTAGCGGCCGTCCTTGGCGAGTTTCTTGCCGGCGGCCACCATCGCGTCCCAGGTCTTCGGCGGCGCGTTCGGGTCGAGCCCGGCCTCGCGGAACATGTCCTTGTTGTAGAACATGACGATGGTGGAGCGCTGGAACGGGATGCCCCAGGTCTTGCCGTCGATGCGCCCGTTCGCCATCAGCGCCGGGTAGAAGCCGTCGAGCCAGGCCTTGTCCTCGGCGCTCTTCGCCACGTCCTCGAACGGCACGATGAGTTCCTGCTCGATCAGGTCGTAGGCGTCGATGGAGAACAGGACCGAGAGCTGGGCCGGCTGGCCGCTCTTGAGCGCGGAGAGCGCCCGCACGCGGGTGTCGTCGTAATTGCCGGCATAGACCGCCTTCACGGCGACGTCGGGGTTCTCCTTCTGGAAGCCCTCGATCATGCCGTCGATCACCTTGGTGAGCGGCCCGCCCACGGCGATCGGGTAGAACATGGTGAGCTCGGTCTTGGTCGGCTCATTCTTGGCGAAGGCCGGCACCGTGGCGGCGGCGAAAAGGCTCGCCGCCGTCACGGCGGCGGTGAAGAAGCGTCTCATGGTCAGTGTCCTTCTGGCCTTGGGGGAACGCGTACGCGGGTGGAAGTGGGGCTCACACCGCCGCACGGGCGACGGGATCGGCGGCCGTCGCCGGCAGGTCGGGGAAGGGCTCGTCCGGGACGCGCCGGCCGCTGTCGCGCTCGAACCAGTGGGTGGCGGCGGGGTCCCAGCCGAGCGACACCGCCGCGCCGGGCGCCGGCTCGTTGCGGCCGGGCAGGCGGGCGATCACCTGGGCACCGTTTTGCGCGCCGCCGGCGAGCCGCAGATAGACGAAGGTCTCCGCGCCCAGGAACTCGCTCGCCTCCACGGTCGCCGGCAGGAGGCCGGCGCTGGGCGCCGCGAGGCACAGCGCCTCGGCGCGCACGCCGGCCACGAGGCGCGCGGGCGCATGGCCGGGCGGCGGCGGCAGCGGCACCAGAGCGGCCGGCAGCAGCGTCATGGGCGGCGTGCCGACGAAGCCGGCGGCGAACAGCGAGGCCGGGCGCTCATAGAGCGCGGCGGGCGCGCCCTGCTGCTCGACGCGGCCGTCGCGCATGAGGATCACCTGGTCGGCCATGCCCATGGCCTCGGTCTGGTCGTGGGTGACGTAGATCACCGTCATGCCGAGCCGGCGCTGCAAGGCGCGGATGTCCTGGCGCACCGCGTGGCGCAGCTTGGCGTCGAGGTTGGAGAGCGGCTCGTCCATCAGGCAGAGCGGATGATCGGCGACGATGGCGCGCGCCAGCGCCACGCGCTGGCGCTGGCCACCGGAAAGCTGGGCTGGCCTGCGCGCGCCGAGGCCGTCGAGCCCGGTGAGCGCCAGCGCCTCGGCGAGCTTGCGGCCTCGCTCGGCGCGCGGCACCCGGCGCACCTTGAGGCCGAACACGATGTTCTCCTCCACCGAAAGATGCGGGAACAGCGCGTAGGACTGGAACACCACCGAGAGCCCGCGCGCGGAGGGGGCGAGCGCGGTCACGTCGCGCCCGCCGATCTCCACCCGGCCGCGGTCCGGCGTCTCCAGCCCTGCGATGAGGCGCAACGTGGTGGACTTGCCGCAGCCGGACGGGCCGAGCAGCACCGTGAAGCCGCCGCACGGCACCGCGATGGACAGGTCCGCGACGCCCCCGCCGCCGGGGAACAGGCGGGTCACGCCGTCGAGGCGCACGAAGTCGGGGCCGAGCGCGCTCATGCAGCGGCTCCGGTGGCGACGCGCAGGCGCCGGGCCTGGTCCTCGCCGGCGAACAGGGAAACGAATTCGGGCGGGGGCGGCGCATCCACAACCAGCAGGTCGATGTCGGTGAGCCGTCCGCCGCGCGCCGGCGCCGGCCGGCCGAACTTGCTCACGTCCGCTACCAGGATGGAGCGGCGGCAGCTGCCGCGCATGGCGGCGCGCACCAGCACCTCGGCGCGGTCGAAGTCCACCAGCGTGCCGTCCGGCTCGATCCCGCCGACGCCAAACACGCAGACGTCGACCCGGTAGTCGCCGAACATCTCCTCCACGTGCGGCCCGAGCATGTCGCGGTCCGGCAGCCGCACCGCGCCGCCCGGCAGGATGATGCGGTTCGAGCGCGCCACCGAGAGCGCCATGGCGACGTTGAGATTGTTGGTGACGACGGTGAGGTCCGCGTGGCCCTGCATGGCGAGGGCGACGAATTCCGGCGTGGTGCCGATGCCGAAAGAGACCGAGGCGCCGTTCGGGATCATCCCCGCCACCAGCGCGCCGATGGCCTGCTTGGCGAGCGGGTGGATGATGCGGCGCGAATCGTAGGGCAGGTTGATCCGCGGCGCCTCCACATATTCCGCCCCTCCCCGGCGCCGGCGCAGCAGATTGGCGTCGCACAGGGTGTTGATGTCGCGGCGGATGGTCTGCGGCGTCACCGCGAAGTGCCCGGCCAGCATTTCGATGCTGAGGAACCCGCCCTGGCGGGCGATATCGACGATACCGTGCTGCCGCGGTGTGATGTTCATTTCCGTCCGTCGCCATGTTCGTTCGAACATCGGCGGGACCGTAGTCGGGCTCGTTGAAGCTGGAACGTCAGTTCTGTGACGCTCGAATGAACCCGCGGCGCGCCCTCAGCCGCGGGCCTCGGCGAGGATGTCCTTAAGCACCGGCGCCACCCCGGCGCGGAACGCGCGCACCGCGTCGCGCACGATGGGGCCGAGGTCTTCCGGCGTCGTCGTGCCGTACACGTAGCGCCGGATGGCGAGGTAGAAGATGCGCCCGTGCAGTCCCCAGAACAGTTCCGCCTCTCGCTCGCCGATCGGCACCTCGTCCGGCGGCGGCAGCTTCAGCTCGGCGCGCAGCTCGGCGCAGGCGGGCAGGATGATCTCATCGCGCACGATGGCGAGGTAGCGGCTGGTGATGTCGAACGACTTCAGGCCGGAGAAGGCGAAGATGCGGACCCAGTGATAGTCGAACACCCGCTCCACATATTCGAGGTAGAACTGGGTGAGGCGCTCTTCCAGCGGACGTGTGCGGTCGGTCACGAGGAGCGCCCAGCTCGCCTGCCAGCGGCTGAGATAGACGTGCTCGTAGACCCGCTCGATGAGCGCTTCCTTGCTGGGGATGTAGCGGTAGATGGCCGAATGGGTAATCCCCATGCGTTTCGCCAGTTCGCGCGTCTGCCCCTCGAACCCGCGCTCTGCGAAGAAGCGCACCGCCTCCTCGATGATGGCCTGCTCGCGGTCGGCGGCGCGCATGTGGCGCCGGGGCGGGCGCGCGGCGCCGGCTCGATCCGGCTTCTCGGGCAATGGCTTCACCGCGTCTTCCGTCCTTGAACCGCACACGGCGCGCGCCGCGCCACCCCTTGCGATAGCGCAAGCAGCCGCCGGGACCAAGGGGACAGCGGTTCGCGCGCGGTTGAGGAAAAGGCATCGCTTCCACTTGCGGGAGAGGGCGGGGCAGGGGGCAGGACGCTGGGCAGGACGCCCGGCCGGGAGAAACCGCAAGAACTGGCCATGAAAAACGTTATATCCAATTGAATATAACGGCATTCTTCTTCCGTAAAAACAGGCTATTTGCGCACCGCAGCAAGCTTTTCCGCAGATGTCCCGCAAATCCTGTTGACAGGGAAGGGGCGTGGACGTCATGTTGTGACCAAGTGGTCACAAATAGGCCGCGACACCGGGAGAAGCGTCGTGAAGGCTCGCGCTTTCGCATATGTGCGTCCGCGCACGCTGGAGGAGGCCCATGCCGCCTTCGCGGCGGCGGATGGCGATGCCAGCTTCATTTCCGGCGGCCAGAGCCTGGTTCCCGCGCTCGCCATGCGCCTCCAGGCGCCGCAGGTGCTGGTGGACCTTGCGGGCGTGGACGCGTTGCGCGGCGTGCATCTGGACGGGGACGTGCTGCGCATCGGCGCGCTCACCCGCCATGCGGACGCGCTGACCGACCCGCTCATCCGCCGCCATGCACCGCTGCTGGCCGCCGCCGCGCCGTTCGTGGCGCATCCGGCGATCCGCAATCGAGGCACGCTGGGCGGCAGCGTCGCGCTCGCCGATCCCGCGTCCGAATTCCCCGCCATGATGCTGGCCATGGGCGCCGAGATGGAGATTTCCGGCGACGCAGGCCTGCGGCGCGTGCCGGCGGACGAATACTTCCTCGACCTCTACCAGACCGCCATCGAGCCGGGCGAAATCCTGGTGGCGCTCCATGTTCCCGCGGCCGGCCCGCACGCGTGCTGCGCGTTCGACGAGATGGCGCGGCGCAGGGGCGACTATGCCATGGTCGGCGGCGGGCTGATGGCCGAGCGCGACGGCGATGCGCTGCGCGCCGTCCGCATCGCCTTGTTCTCGGTCGGGCCGACGCCGGTGCGCGCCAGGGGCGCCGAGGCGGCGCTGGAGGGCCGCGCGCCCGATGCCGACACCATCGCCGCCGCCCAGCGCGCGCTCGACGGCGACATCGACCCCATGGACGACGCGGAAGTCCCCGCCGCCATGCGGCGCCACCTCGCCCGCGTGCTGCTCGGCCGGCTCATCCGCAAGCTGGAGGCGGACCAATGACAGTTCCGGCCCCGGGTCTCGTCCCGCTCACCCTCACCGTCAACGGCGACGAGGTCGCGCGCATGGTGCCGCCGCGCACCACGCTCGCCGATTTCCTGCGCGCGGAATTGGAACTGACCGCGACCCATGTGGGCTGCGAGATGGGCGCTTGCGGTGCCTGCCTGGTCCTGCTGGACGGCGTGCCGGTGCATGCGTGCCTCGTGTTCGCGGTGCAGGCGGAGGGGCAAAAGGTGGAGACCGTGGAGGGCCTCGTGGCGCGCGGCGCGCTGGCGCGGCTCCAGGCGGCATTCCATGAGCGCAACGCGCTCCAGTGCGGCTTCTGCACCCCCGGCATGCTGGTGAACGCCTACGCGCTGCTGGAGCGCGGCGACGTGCCGGACCGTGAGGAGATCCGCGACGCCCTGTCCGGAAACTACTGCCGCTGCACCGGCTACGAGGCGATCGTCGACGCCATCGAGACCGCCGCCCGCGCGGCGCAAGAGGAAAGCGTCGGATGAACGCGCCCCTGGCCTTCGACCGTCCCGGCCGCCCGTCGCCCGAGGGCGCGGAGCACGCGCCCGCCTCCGGGCGCCATGTGGGCGCGCCTCTGCCGCGCCCGAACGCCAAGCGCCTTCTGGCCGGCCGCGGAGCCTATGTGAGCGACCTGAAGCTGCCGCGCATGCTGCATGCGGCCTTCGTGCGCGCGCCCTTCGCCCATGCCCGCATCGTCCGCATCGGCCTGGATGCGGCGCGTGCCGCGCCGGGGGTCGTGCTGGTGGCGACCGGGGAGGACCTCGCCAAGCTGTGCACGCCCTGGGTCGGAACGCTCGACCATTTCAAGGGCATGAAGTCCGCGCCCCAATTGCCGCTGCCGCTGGAGCGCGTCACCTGGAGCGGGCAGGCGGTGGTGGCCGTGGTGGCCGAGAGCCGCGCCGCCGCCGAGGACGCGGCCGAACTGGTCGAGGTCGGCTACGAGGAACTGCCGGTTCTGGCGGACCTCGACACGGCGCTCGCCCCCGACGCGCCGCGCATCGCGCCCGGCTTCGCGGACAATATCTGCTTCCGCAGCGTGGTGGAGACCGGCGAGGTGGACGACGCCTTCGCCGCCGCCGCTCATGTGGTGGAGGCCGACATGGCGTTCGGCCGCCACACCGGCGTGACCCTGGAGCCGCGGGCGCTGATCGCCGACTTCGACGCCAGCGAGCGCCGCCTCACCGTGCACCACGCCACCCAGACGCCGTTCCAGTTCCAGGACCTCTATGCCCGCCATTACGGCCTGCCCGAGGCCCGGGTGCGGGTGGTGGCGCCGGACGTGGGCGGCTCGTTCGGCATCAAGCTGCACGTCTATCACGAGGACATGGCGGTCATCGGCCTGTCCATGCTGGCGGGCCGGCCGGTGAAGTATGTGGCCGACCGGCTGGAGGCCTTCGTCTCCGACATCCACGCCCGCGACCACCGGGTGCGGGCCAGGGCGGCGCTGGACGCCAACGGCCGCCTCATCGCCATCGCCGCCGAGGACGAGACCGCCATCGGCCCTTTCTCCACCTATCCCCGCACCAGCGCGGTGGAGGGCAACCAGGTGATCCGCCTGATCGGCGCGCCCTACCGGCTCGATGCCTATCGCGGCGACCTGAAGGTGGTGTTCCAGAACAAGACCCAGACCAGCCAGTACCGCGCGGTGGGCCATCCCATCGCCTGCGCCGTCACAGAGCACCTGATGGACCGCGCGGCCGCGCGCCTCGGCCTCGACCCGTTCGACATCCGGGCCCGCAACCTGATCCCGGACGACGCCTATCCCTGCGCCTCCGCGACCGGCTACCGGTTCGAGAAGCTCTCGCACGAGGCCTGCCTCGCGCGGCTGAAGGGGCTGATGGACTATGACCGCCTGCGCGCCGAACAGGCGGAGCTGCGCGCGCGCGGCGTTCATCGCGGCATCGGCATCGCCGCCTTCGTCGAGATCACCAACCCGACGCCCGCGTTCTACGGCGTCGGCGGCGCGCGCATCTCGGCGCAGGACGGCGCGGTGATCGCGATCACGCCGTCCGGCGAGGTGCGCTGCACCATCTCGGTGACCGAGCAGGGGCAGGGGACCGAGGCCATCATCGGCCAGATCGTCGCCGACTATCTCGGCGTGCCGCAGGAGGTCGTGCGCGTCATCACCGGCGACACCGAGACGACGCCCCATGGCGGCGCCACCTGGGCCTGCCGCGGCGCCGGCATCGGCGGCGAGACCGCGCTCCAGGCGGCGAAGAAGCTCAAGGCCAACGTGCTGAAGGTGGCCGCCGCCATCCTTCAGGCGCAGCCGGGCGACCTCGACCTCGTGGACGGCCAGGTGGTGGCGGCGTCCGGCGGCGCGGCGCGGCTGTCGCTTGCCGAGGTGGCGCGCATCGCCTTCTTCCGCTCCGACACGCTGCCGCCGGGCACCGACGCGCAGCTCACCGTGGCGCACCACTTCGCGCCCTCGGGCTATCCCTTCGCCTTCACCAACGGCATCCACGGCTGCCATGTGGAGGTGGATGCCGAGACCGGCCTCGTGAAGATCCTCCGGCACTTCGTGGTGGAGGATTGCGGCCGCATCATCAATCCGCTTCTGGTGGACGAGCAGGTGCGCGGCGGCGTGGTGCAGGGCCTCGGCGCGGCCTTCTTCGAGGAATGCCGCTACGACGGAAACGGCCAGCTGCTCAACGGCTCGCTCGCCGACTATCTCGTGCCCATGGCGTGCGAGATGCCGGACATCGCCATCGCCCACATGGAAACGCCGACCAAGGACACCGAGCTCGGCGCCAAGGGCTGCGGCGAGGCCGGCACCGCCGCCGCCTCCGCCGCCGCGCTGAACGCCGTGAACGACGCGCTGGCGCCCCTCGGCGCGGTGCTGACCCAGATCCCCATGACCCCCGCGCGCATCCTGACGGCGCTCGGGGCCTTTTGACCAGACCATGACCAGAACCAAGAAACGCCACTCCGGGAGGATGACATGACAGGACCCTTCGAGCGTCCCTTCTCAAGCGTATCCCGCCGCGCCGTGCTCGCCGGCATGGGTGCCGGCGTCGGCCTGCTCGCCGCGCCCGCCATCGTGCGCGCCCAGGCGGACACCATCCGCATCGGCTTCCCCACCCCGCTCACCGGCCCGTTCGGCGCCGAGGCGAAGGACCAGGTGAAGAGCGCGGAGCTCGCGGTGAAGCTCGCCAACGACAAGGGCGGCATCGCCGGCCGCAAGGTCGAGCTTCTGGTGCGCGACGACAAGCTGAATGCCGGCGAGGCGGCGACCCGCACCCTCGAACTGATCGAGAAGGACAAGGTCCACGCCGTGGTGGGCGCGCTCTCGAGCGCGGTCCAGCTCGCCGTGAACGAGGTGACGCGCGCCCGCAAGGTGATCTACGTCTCCATCAGCCAGTCCGACACCATCAACGAGGTGAAGGACTTCTCGCGCTACACCTTCCACGAGGCGCTCAACCCGCACATGACCACCGCCGCGGTGGCGCGCGCGACCTTCAAGAAGGGCTCGAAGGTGGCCTTCCTGGTGGCGGACTACGCCTACGGCCACGAGATGCTGCGCGGCTTCAAGCGCGCCGCCGCCGAGATGGGCGCCGAGGTGGTGGGCGAGATCCTGCACCCGTTCGGCACGCCCGACTATTCGACGCTGATGCCGCGCCTGCGCGCCATGAAGCCGGACATCCTCGCGATCTGCAATTTCGGCCGCGACCAGGCCAACGCCATCAAGCAGGCCAACGATTTCGGCATGAACAAGCAGATGCAGATCGTGGTGCCGGTGCTGCTGCACAACCAGCGCATCGCGGTGGCGCCCGAGGTGTTCGAGGGCGTGATCGGCGGCGCCAACTATTATTGGCAGCTGGAGCAGACCGTGCCCACCGCCAAGAGCTTCAACGCCGCCTTCAAGGCGGCCTATGACGACGCCGTGCCCACCGACTACGGCGCCTACGGCTTCACCGGCGTCTCCTCCCTGCTGCTCGCCATGGAGAAGGCCGGCGGCACCGACACCGAGAAGGTGGTCGATGCGCTGGCGAGCCTCAAATACGACGTGGCCAAGGGCCCGCAATATTACCGCGCCTGCGACCACCAGTCGGTGCAGTCGGTGCTGGTGCTGAAGTCCAAGCCCAAGGCGGCGATGACGAGCCCGGTGGACCTGTTCGACATCGTCGCCAACGAGCCCGGCTCGGAGCAGATGCTGCGCACCTGCGCCGAGCTGGGCTTCCCCACCTGAGGGGGCGCCCGGGCGGTTTCGGCCGCCTTCGGCGGAGTTCTTGCGCTGGGCCCCGGCTCTCCTTCCACGGCGCGGTGCGCCGTTGCAGTCGGCCGGGGCGCGAGGCAGGAGCCTTGTCCCTGCCGGCAGCGGTCCCTGGCCAAGCGACGGCGCAGCCGGAGCGCCGAGCCGGGGTCCAGGGGAAAGGTCCTGCGCAGCAGGCGAAATTCCCTTCTCCCCGTGCGGGAGAAGGTGGATCGCGGCGCAGCCGCGAGACGGATGAGGGGGCGGGCGCGCGGGCATTCCGGGCGGCGCGAGCCCCTCACCCCCGACCCCTCTCCCGCAAGGGGAGAGGAGAGAGTGCATTGTCGCTGAAAGAAGCCCGATGGACCTTGAACTCATCCTGATGCAGCTGTTCTCCGGCCTCGCCCTCGGGGCGATCCTGGTGATGGTGGCGCTCGGCCTCACCATCGTCTTCGGCATGCTCGGCATCGTGAACTTCGCCCATGGCGCGCTGTTCATGGTGGGCGCCTATGCCGGCCTGTGGGTCGCTGCGCAGACCGGCAGCTTCTGGTGGGCGCTCCTCGTCGCGCCCATCGCCATCGGCGTGCTGGGCATGGCGATCGAGCGCTTCCTCATCCGCCCACTCTACGGCCGCTCGCCGGACGACCCGCTGCTGCTCACCTTCGGCCTCGGCTATGTGCTGGTGGAGAGCGTGCGCATCACCTTCGGCACCGACGGCATCCCGTTCTCGGCGCCCGAGGCGCTCCAGGGCGTGGTGGACCTGGGCGTCGGCTATTTCCCGCTCTACCGGCTGTTCGTGGTCGGCGTGGTGGCGCTCGTCCTGCTGCTGCTCTGGGTCGCGCTGGAGAAGACCCGCTTCGGCCTGATCGTGCGGGCCGGCGCGCGCGATCCGCTCATCATGAAGGTGCTGGGCGTCGATGTCGGCCGGCTGTGGCTGCTGGTGTTCGGCCTCGGCGTCGGCCTCACCGCGCTCGGCGGGGTGCTCGCCGCGCCGATGCGCAATGTGAGTCCGGAGATGGGCACGCTGGTGCTGGCCGAAGCCTTCGTCGTCACCGTCATCGGCGGCATGGGCTCCCTGCTGGGCGCGGTGGTGGCCGGCCTCCTTGTGGGCATCGCCGTGAGCATGACGGCGCTGTTCGCCCCCGAGATGGCGACCATCGTCATGTTCGCCTTGATGGCCCTCATCCTCCTGGTGCGTCCGCAAGGCCTGTTCGGCCGGCCCGGCGCGGGCGCGTGAGGAGGCGGCGCGTGAGCGGAGACCCCATGATGTCCACCACCGAACTTGCCGCGCCGGGCGCGCTCCCCGCCCACGGCCCGGTCTCCGCCGGCCGCGCGCTCGACCGCTGGCGCGTGCCCCTGACCGTGGCCGTGCTGTGCGTGCTGCCCTTCGTCCTGCCCTCGCAGGCGCTGGCGGTGAACGTGCTGATCTACGGGCTGTTCACGGTCGGCTTCAACCTGCTGTTCGGCTATACCGGGCTGCTCTCCTTCGGCCATGCCGCCTTCTTCGGCGCCGGCGCCTATCTCACCGGCATGTCCATCGTCCATTTCGGCTTCGGCTGGCTCGGCGCCATGCTCACCGGCGTGGTCGGGGCGAGCCTCCTGTCGGCGGTGATCGGCGCGCTCGCCATCCGCACCCGCGGCATCTATTTCTGCATGGTGACGCTGGCGCTGGCGCAGCTCGTCTACTACCTCGCGCTCCAGGCCTCGGGCTGGACCGGCGGCGAGAACGGCCTGCGCGGCTTCACCGTGGCGCGGGCGGAGCTGATCGGCGGGTTCTCGGTGAACCTGCTCGATCCGCTGCAGAAGTACTACTTCCTCATGGTGTTCGCGGCGTTGGCGCTGTGGTTCGTCTCGCGGGTGCTGAATTCGCCGTTCGGCGCCGCCATTGAGGCGGTGCGCGAGAACGAGACGCGGGCGCGCGCCTGCGGCTTCGACGTGGAGCGCACCAAGCTCCTGTCCTTCATCCTCTCCGGCGCGCTGTGCGGGCTCGCCGGCACGCTCTCGGCGCTGCATCTGTCCATCGTGCCGCTCGACGCGCTCAGCGTGCACACCTCGTCCATCGTCGTGATGATGACCATGCTGGGCGGTGCCGGCTCGTTCTTCGGCCCGTTCGTGGGAGCGCTGGTGTTCCTCCTGATCGAGGACGTGGCCTCGCTGTGGACCTCCCACTGGCAGCTGATCGTCGGCATCGTCTTCATCCTGTTCGTGCTGTTCATGCCCAAGGGCATCTGGGGCAGCCTGATCGCGCTCGCGCGCCGCGAGGGGAGGGCGCCGCGATGACCGCCATCATGAGCGTCACGGACGTCGGCCGCTCGTTCGGCGGCTTCGTCGCCCTCGCCGGCATCACCGCGGAGTTCGAGCGCAACAAGGTGACGGCGGTGATCGGCCCCAACGGCGCCGGCAAGAGCACCTTCTTCAACGTGCTCTCGGGCGTGCTCGCGCCCTCCACCGGCTCGATCCGCTTCAAGGGCCAGGAGCTGAAGGGGCTGAAGCAGCACCGCTTCGCCCATCTGGGCATCGCCCGCTCCTACCAGATCACCAACCTCTTCCCGCATCTGTCGGTGGAGGAGAACGTGCGCGTCGCCGCCCAGGCGCTTCGCACCCGCTACGACATCCTGCGCCACCGGGAGAGCTATCCGGAACTGCCGCAGAAGGCCGAGGCGGCGCTCGCCCAGGTGGGGCTGCTCCACCGGCGCGGCCGGCGCGCGCGCGACCTCGCCCATGGCGAGCAGCGGGCGCTGGAGATCGCCATCGCTTTGGTGGCCGATCCCGAGCTGCTGCTGCTCGACGAGCCCACCGCCGGCATGGGGCCGGAGGAGACCAAGGACATGGTGGCGCTGATCGAGCGCCTCGCGGCCGATCGCACCATCCTGCTGGTTGAGCACAAGATGAAGATGATCCTCGGCCTGTCCGACCGCATCCTGGTGCTGCATCACGGCCGGCTCATCGCCGACGGCACGCCGGCTGCGGTGCAGTCCGATCCGGAGGTCCGGCGCGTCTATCTGGGACAGAACGATGGCTATGCTTGAGGTCGAGAAGCTCAACGCCTGGTACGGCCCGAGCCATGTGGTGCACGACCTCTCCTTCGCCGTCGAGGAGGGCGAGATCGTCGCGCTGGTGGGCCGCAACGGTGCCGGCAAGACCTCGACCCTGCGCGCCATCATGGGGCTGATGCCGCGCGCCGAGGGGCGGGTCGCGTTCGACGGTACGAGCCTTCTGCCGCTCGGCGCCCATGCCCGCTTCCGGCTCGGCCTCGGCTACGTGCCGGAGGACCGCCGCATCGTGCCCGGCCTCACCGTGCGCGAGAATCTGGAGCTGGGCCTCGTGGCCGCCGGCCGCACCGACGTGGGCGCCGCCATCGACGAGATCGCCCGGAGCTTCCCGCGCCTCAAGGAGCGGCTCAACCAGCAGGGCACCACCATGTCCGGCGGCGAGCAGCAGATGCTCGCCATCGCCCGCGCCATCATCTCCCGCCCGAAGATGGTGCTGCTCGACGAGCCCTCCGAAGGCATCATGCCGGTGCTGGTGGAGGAGATGGGCACGCTGTTCCGCACCCTGCGCGACCAGGGCACGACGCTGCTGCTGGTGGAGCAGAACGTGGAATGGGCGCTGAAGCTCGCGGGCCGCGCCATCATCATCGACCAGGGCGAGAAGGTGTACGAATCCAGCGCCGCCGCTCTGCTCGCCGACAAGGACATCCAGGACCGCTACTGCGCAGTCTGAGGAGGCCCTTCGGCCTCCGGAAGGAGCACGAGATGGAGATCACCGGCGAATACCGCATCGCCGCCCCCCGCGACGTGGTGTGGCGGGCGGTGCTGGACCCGCAGGTGCTGGCCGCCTGCATCCCCGGCTGCAAGGAGCTGGAGCAGACCGCGGAGGGCGCCTATGCCGCCAAGGTGCAGCTCAAGGTAGGGCCGGTCTCGGCCACCTTCACCGGCACGGTGGAGCTTTCTGACCTCGATCCGCCCGCCGCGTGCCGCATCGTCGGCCAGGGCAATGGCGGCATCGCCGGCTTCGCCAAAAGCGAGGCGAAGGTGACGCTCGCCGAGGACGGCGCCGAGACGGTGCTTTCCTACGTCGCCGACGCGCAGATCGGCGGCAAGCTCGCCTCGCTCGGCGGCCGGCTCATCCAGGCGACGGCGCGGAAGCTCTCCGACCAGTTTTTCTCCGCCTTCGCCGCCAAGGTAGGGGCGGGCGAGACGGCGGCCCCGCCGGCGGGATGACGCGTCCGGCCGGCGCGGGACCAGGCGGGACGAGACTAGGCGGGACGAGACCAGCGGGATTTGCCCGTTGTGCGGCAGGATCAGGCCGGTCCGTCCCGGCGGTCCTCAGGCGCGGCCTACGGCGCGCGGCGCACGGGGCGAAGGGCTGCCCGCGTCGGCGGTCGGGTGGAAGGCCGCCACCTGCGCCAGCTCGCGCTCCACGAAGTCCCCCAGATGCTCGGCGGCGGCGCTCAGCGCCATCGGCCGGCGGTGCAGCACCAGCTCGATCGCCGGCAGGTCCGGCAGCCCGTCCCTCGGCCCCGGACACCGCATCCCCGGCTGCACCGCGCAGCGCGGAAACACCGACACCGCAAGGCCTGCGAACACCGCGGCCTGAAGCCCGGCCAGGCTTTCGCTGAACGAGGTGATGGTCCATCGCCGCCCCGCCCGCCCCAGTGCCTCCAGCGCCCGCTGGCGGTAGACGCTGCCCGGCGGTAGCACCGCGAGCGGCACCACCTCCTCCGCCTCCGGCCGGTCGTGGAGCCCCGCGACCCAGGTCAGGGGCTCCCGCCGCACCACGGTTCCGGTCTTCAGGTCCGGCTGGAGGGTGGCGATGACGAGGTCCAATTCGTCGCGCAGCATCGCCTCGTAAAGATGAACGCTCCGCATGCACCGCATCTCGATTTCCACATGCGGATGGGCCCTCGCGAAACGGCGCAGGAGCTGGGGCAGGAGATAGGCGGCGTAGAGGTCCGGCACGCCGAGGGTGACTGTGCCGCGGATTTCGGACGCATCGAAGCGGGCGCGCGCCTCGTCGTTGAGGCGCATGATGGCGCGGGCATATTCGAGGAACACCTCGCCGTCGGCGGTGAGCTTCAGATGCCGGCGGTCGAGATCGAACAGCGGCCGCCCCAGCGCGTCTTCCAGCCGCTTGATCTGCTGGGTCACGGCCGGCTGCGTTCGGCCCACCACCCGACCGGCCGAAGTGAGGCCGCCCGTGTCGACGATGGCGAGGAAGGTGCGGACCAAAGCGATGTCGAGGTCGGGGATCATAACCATAAGGATCGCGAATGCCGACGATTAGCACAATAGATTTCGGCTAATCGCAGCGCGGATGTACCGTTCGGAAGTCTACCTCGTTGTCGCGTCGGGTCTCAGGGTCACGCCAAGGCATAACGCCAAACCCTCAGGCCATATTCGGACTTTCGGTCAGGAAGCCGGCTGCGCAATCGCAGCTGGTGCGAGTCGCGCATAAATATTCCGGGCAACATCACGCTAGGTAAACCTGCGGATGACAAGGACCCGGAGAGGGAGGAAAGCCAGATGGATCTTTCACGACGCCATTTTCTTTATGCCAGCGGCGCCTTTGTCGCTGCCGGCGCACCGCTGTGCGGCACCGCCTTTGCGGCCGATCCCAAGTATCCGGTGCGGCCGATCGAGATGATCGTGCCGTGGGGCCCGGGCGGCGGCGCCGACCAGCTTGCCCGCCAGGTCGGCAAGCTCGCGGAGCCCATGCTTGGACAGGGCATGCCGGTGGTGAACGTGCCCGGCGGCACCGGCGCGACCGGCATGGCGAAGCTGCTCGCCGCGCCGGCGGACGGCTATTCCGCCGCCATCTACATCGCCGACGCCCACGCGCTGCTGGCCGGCCCGAACCCGCGCTGGCAGCTCTCCGACATCACGCCCGCGGCGGTGATGATCCAGGCGCCGTCCTTCATCTTCGTGGCCCAGGACAGCCGCTTCAAGACCTGGGCCGACTTCGAGAAGGAAGCCCGCGCCAACCCCAACAAGCTCAAGGTGGCCACCCTCGGCTTCGACAGCGTCGACGACTTCTCGCTGAGCTATCTGGCGGGCAAGGGCGTCAAGGTGGTGCAGGTGCCGTTCTCCAAGCCGAGCGAGCGCTACATCTCGATCCTCGGCGGCCATGCCGATGCGCTCTACGAGCAGGCGGGCGACGTCGGAAGCTTCCTCAGCAGCAAGCAGATGCGGCCGCTGATGGTGTTCGGCAAGGAGCGCTTCCCGGACTTCAAGGACATCCCCTGCAGCTACGAACTGGGCTTCCAGGTGGCGCTGCCCCAGTTCCGGGCGGTGGTGATGCGCGCGGGCACGCCGGCGGCAGCGCTGGCGGAATTCGACCAGGTGATGGGCAAGGTGGCGGCGAGCGAGGAATACAAGAAGTTCCTCAAGGATCAGATCGCCGATCCCAAGAGCTACCTGTCGGCGAGCCAGTCTTCGGCCTTCCTCGCCCAGCAGCTCACAGAGATGAAGGCGCTCGCCAAGCCCTCCTGAGCGCACCCGCGTCCCGGCCGCACCGGCCGGGACGCTTCGCCCTTCGTACATTCCCCGCGTCGAGGAGGGTCGCATGACCGCGCTCGCGATGAAGAGCCGTGTCTCGGCTGGACTGCCCTATGTCCTTCTGCTGGTGGTTTCGGCGGTGCTCTGGTACTACGCAAACCACATCGATGTCGCCGCGCGGCCCGGCCAGCTCGGCCCCGATTTCTGGCCCAAGCTCGCCATCGGCCTCATGGCCATCGTCAGCCTGATCGAGCTGGCTCGGGCGGTGGTCTCGCCGAACCATAAGGAGGCGCACGGCATCACCGACCAGCTCGAGTCCGCCGAGCCGTTGGCCGATGCCGACGAGCAGGGGGACCGAAGCCTGCCTCTGCTGCTCGGCGGCATGGCCATGAGCGGCGGCTACGCGCTCTCGCTCGGCATCATCGGCTTTCCGCTCGCGACCTTCCTGTTCCTCGCCGGGTTCATGTATCTCGGCCGGTTCCGCCGCCACACCATGATCTGGACCTCGTCCTTCATCGGCGCCGCGGTGTTCAGCGTCCTGTTTCTGAAGGTGGTCTACGTCTCGCTGCCGCGCGGCATCGCGCCGTTCGACACGATCACCGATCTCATCGTCGGCCTGCACTGAAATCGCGCGGTCCCTGAAAGGGCGTTTCACATGCTCGATACTCTCTCCCAGCTGGGCGCGGGCTTCATTGCCTGCCTGTCGCCGGTCCACATGCTGATGCTGTTCGTCGGCCTCCTCGTCGGCTTGCTGGTGGGCATCCTGCCGGGGCTCACGCTGGTGATGGGCGTGGTGCTGTTCCTGCCCTTCACCTACCAGATGGAGGTGACCTCCGCGATCATCCTGCTGACGGCGATGTATGTCTCCGGCACCTATGGCGGCGCCTTCACCTCGATCCTGTTCCGTATTCCCGGCGAACCGATCCACGTGCCCTTGCTTTGGGACGGCTACGCCATGGCGAAGAAGGGCCAGCCGGCGAAGGCGCTGGGCTGGACGCTGGTGGCGGCGCTCATCGGCGGCCTCGTCTCGGCGGCGATCATGGTGGTGCTCACCAAGCCGGTGGCGCAGTTCGCGCTGCGCTTCTCGTCTCCAGAGTACTTCGCCATCGTCCTGCTCGGGCTCGCCAGCGTGATCTCGCTCGGCAAGGGCTCGCTCTCCTCGGCGCTCATCAGCCTTTCAGTGGGGCTGCTGGTCGCCAGCGTCGGCACGGACGCCATCTATGGTTCGTACCGCTTCACCTTCGAGTCCCCGATCCTCGCCGACGGCATCGAGTTCCTAGTGGTCATGGTGGGCGCCTACGGCGTCGCCGAGGTGCTGGCGCGGCTGGAACTGGGCTTCACCTCCGCCCCGCTCCAGGGGGTGAGCGACACGCGCACCCAACTGCCGAGTCTGAAGGAGATTTCCGGGCTGAAGGGCATGCTGCTGCGCTCGACCCTGCTCGGCCACGTGGTGGGCATCATTCCGGGCGCGGGCGCGACCATCGCCTCGTTCGTGAGCTACGGCGTCGAGAGCCAGTTCGGCCGCCAGCGCGGCCGCATGGGCTCCGGCGTGCCGGAGGGCATCGTCGCGCCGCAGTGCGCGGCCACCGCCTCGGTGGGCGGGGCGCTGATCCCGCTGCTGGCGCTCGGCATTCCCGGCAGCGGCGCCACCGCGGCCATCCTCGGCGCCTTCATGCTGCACGGCGTGCAGCCCGGCCCGCAGGTGATGATGACGTCGCCGGCCATGGTCTACACCATCTTCGCCTCTCTGTTCGTCGGCATCGTCTTCATGTGCGTGCTCGGCTACTTCGCCATCCGGCCGCTGGTGAAGATCATGGACTTCCCGGAGGCCGTGGTCTCGTCCTTCGTCATGGTGTTCTGCTTCATCGGCGCGCTGTCGATCCGCTCCAACGTCACCGACCTGTGGCTGATGCTGGGCTTCGGCGTGGTCGGCTACCTGTTCGAGCGCATGCGCTTTCCCATCGCGCCGATGGTGCTGGGCGTGATCCTCGGCCCGCTCGCCGAGGAGGCGTTCATGAACTCCATGATCTCGTTCCAGAACGACTGGACGGTGTTCTTCACCCGCCCGATCTCCGGCTCGGTCCTGGTGCTCGTGGCGCTGACCCTGCTGCTGCCGGTGATCGGCACCCTGATCCCCCGCCGGCGCGCCGCGCCCGCCGAATAGGGACGCTGGCGACGCGAGCCGTCGCCGGACCTGACGCTCAGCGCTCTGAGGGCGCGTGCAGGCAGCCGAAGGCGGCCGGCATCGAGGAATAACGCAAGGAGGAATTCACATGTCACAGGCCGTCATCATGCCGCTCGACGCGGCGGACGACGCGATCGCCGCGGTCGAGCGCACCATGCGGGCCGCGCGCCGGGCGCAGGAGAGCTTCGCCGACGTGAGCCAGGAGCGCGCCGACGAGGCGGTGCGCGCACTCGCCTGGGCGATCTACGAGCCGGGACGTGCCCGCGAGCTGGCCGAGCTTGCGGTGGACGACACCGGCCTCGGCAACGTGCCCGACAAGGTCGTGAAGAACCAGCGCAAGACCTTCGGCACCCTGCGCGATTTGCTGCGCGGCCGCTCGGTGGGGGTGATCGAGGAGGACCGGGCGAAGGGCATCGTGAAGTACGCCAAGCCCATGGGGGTGATCGGCGCGGTGACGCCGTCCACCAACCCCGCGGCGACGCCCGCCAACAAGGCGATGATGGCGCTCAAGGGCCGCAACGCCATCGTCATCGCGCCGTCGCCGCTCGGCTACCGCACCACGGCGCGGGTGGTGGAGATGATGCGCGCGGAGCTGGCCCGCATCGGCCTGCCGGAAGACCTCGTGCAGATTCTGCCCGAGCCTGTGACGAAGGAGAGCACCACCGCGCTCATGCGCATGGCCGACCTCGTCGTCGTCACCGGGTCGCAGGACAATGTGCGGCGCGCCTATTCGTCCGGTACGCCGGCCATCGGCGTCGGCGCCGGCAACGTGCCGGTCATCATCGACGCCAGCGCCGATCTCGCTGACGCCGCCCGCAAGATCTGCGCCTCGAAGATCTTCGACAATTCCACCTCGTGCTCGTCCGAGAATTCGGTCGTCATCCTCGACGAGGTGTACGACGCGGCCATCGCTGCGCTGGAGGATGCCGGCGGCTTCATGTGCACGGCCGATGAGAAGGAGCGCGTGCGCGCCAATCTGTGGGCCGGCGGCAAGCTGAACCGCAATCTCATCGCCCGCGGCGCGCCGACCCTTGCCGAGGCGTTCCGCTTGCCGGAGGCGGCGCGGGCGGCGAAGTTCTTCATGGTGGAGGAGACCGGCATCGGCCGGGACCATCCCTTCTCCGGCGAAAAGCTCTCGCTGGTGCTGACCGTCTACCGCGCGCGCGACTTCAAGGACGCCAAGCGCCTGGTGCGGGACATCCTCGACCATCAGGGGCGCGGCCACTCGCTCGGCATCCACACCACCGACATGAGCCATGCCCGCGAACTGGCGGAAGACCTCGACGTGGTGCGGGTGCTGGTCAACTTCGCCCACACCTTTGGCAATGGCGGCGGCTTCGATTCCGGCCTCGGCTTCACCCTCTCCATGGGCTGCGGCTCCTGGCAGAAGAACTCGATCTCCGAGAATCTCAGCTTCCGCCATTTCCTGAACATCACCCATCTCGTGACGGTGATCCCGGAGGACAAGCCCTCCGAGGAGGAGCTGTTCGGGCCCTTCTGGGCAAAGTACGGCAAGTGAGGGCTGCGCCATGAACCTCGTCGAACAGGCCGCGAAGGCCCTCGTGCTCGCGCCGGCGGGCATTCCGATCCCGCCCGGCATCCTCGCCCGCTCGCCGCAGGAGGCGGCGGAGGCCTGCCGCGAGATCGGCGCCTGCGTGGTCAAGGCGCAGGTGCCCACGGGCAAGCGCGGCAAGGCCGGCGGCATCAAGGTCGCCGCCACGCCCGACGCCGCGGCCGCTGCCGCAGAGGCGATCCTCGGCATGTCCATCGACGGACATCCCGTCGAGAGCGTGCTGGTGGAGGCCTGCGCCGAGATCGCGCGCGAATTCTACGCCGCCGTGCTGTCCGATTTCGCCAGCCGGCGCCCGCTGGTGCTGTTCTCCACCGAGGGCGGCATGGACATCGAGGAGGTGGCCGCCTCGCAGCCGGACGCGCTGCGGCGCGCGGTGATCGATCCCGAGGCCGGGTTCAGCCGCGAGGATGCCGCCGCCTTGCTGCGCGGCCTCGATCTCGGCGCGGCGCACGACCAGGTGGTGGACATCCTCGCCCGGCTCTATGCCGCCTATGTGGCGAGCGATGCCGAACTGCTGGAGATCAACCCGCTGGCGGTGCTCGGCGACGGGCGCGTGGTGGCGCTCGACTGCAAGTTCACGCTCGACGATTCCGCGGCCTTCCGCCAGCCGGAACTGGCTGGCGCGGCAGCCAGCGACCCCGCCACCGAGCTGGAGCGGCGCGCCGCCGCGGCCGGGCTGAAGTTCATCCAGCTCGACGGAAACGTGGGCGTGCTCGCCAACG
Source organism: Xanthobacter tagetidis (assembly GCF_003667445.1). Lineage (GTDB taxonomy): Bacteria > Pseudomonadota > Alphaproteobacteria > Rhizobiales > Xanthobacteraceae > Xanthobacter > Xanthobacter tagetidis. The sequence continues at coordinate 32,508 of NZ_RCTF01000002.1, forward strand.
GCGCCGGGCTGACCATGACCACCATGGACGCCATCGCCCATTTCGGCGGCCGGCCCGCCAACTTCCTGGAGATCGGCGGCGAGGCCTACACCAAGGCGGAGACGGCGCTCGACCTCGTGCTCTCCAATCCCGGCGTCAAAAGCCTGGTGGTGAACTTCTGCGGCGCCTTCGCGCGCACCGACGTGATGGCCGAGGGCGTGGTGAAGGCCTGGGAGACCCTGCGGCCGACCCTGCCGGTCTATTTCTCGATCCACGGCACCGGCGAGGACGAGGCGGTGCGCCTGGTGCGCGAGCGCCTCGGCATCGAGCCGTTCGATTTCATGGAAGACGCGGTGAAGGCCGCGGTGGAGGCAGCCCGATGATCATCTTTCGCAAGCACCACCGCGTGCTCGTCCAGGGCCTCACCGGCAAGCAGGGCTCGTTCTGGGCCGAGAAGATGATGGGGCAGGGCACCCGCATCGTCGCCGGCGTCAACCCCAAGCGGGCGGGCGAGACCCATCTCGGCGTGCCGCTCTTCGCCAGCGCGCGCGAGGCGGCGCGGGCCCAGCCGTTCGACGTGGCGGTGATGTTCATCCCGCCGGCCGCGGCGCGCGACGCGGCGCTCGATGCCATCGATGCGGGCGCGGGACTGCTGGTGGTGCTCACCGAGCACATCCCGGCGCACGACGTGATGGCCATGCACCGTGCCGCCGCGCGCAGCGGCACCCGCATCGTCGGCCCAAACACCGCCGGGCTGGTGACGCCGGGCGAGGGCTTCGTCGGTATCATGCCGGGCCACAACCCGAACATCTTCCGTCCGGGGCGCATCGGCGTGATCTCGCGCAGCGGCAGCCTCGGCACGCTGGTCTGCCTCAACCTTACCCGCGCCGGGCTGGGCCAGTCGGCCTTCCTCGGCATCGGCGGCGACCCGATGATCGGCACCACCACCCGCGACGCGCTCCAGGCGCTCGACAAGGACCTGGGCACCGATGCGGTGGTGATGGTGGGCGAGATCGGCGGCGCCATGGAGGAGAAGGCGGCCGAGTATGCCGCCGGCATGGAGAAGCCGGTGGTGGCCTTCATCGCGGGCCGCGCTTCGCCGCCCGGCAAAAAGATGGGGCATGCGGGCGCCATCGTCACCGGCAGCGCCGGCGGCTATCCGGCCAAGCGCGCGGCGCTGGAGGCGGCGGGGATCACCGTGGTGGACACCCCCTCGCAGCTCACCGAGACACTCGCCGGCCGGCTTTCGGCGACCCAGCCGAGAGCCATGGCGGCGACCTGAGCGGGGGAGGCGCGGCCGGCCGTCCTGCGAGGGTCGGCTGCGTCTGCCCGCCGGGTCGATAGGGAAGGCCGGGGCGGCTGCGCGGCGCGCTCAGGGCTCGATGCGCTCGATGATGGTCGCGGTGCCGATGCCGCCGCCGCAGCACATGGATTGCAGGCCGAAGCGGCCGCCGCGGCGTTCCAGCTCGCCGATCAGCAGCGTCATCAGCCGCGCCCCGGTCGACCCCAGCGGATGGCCCATGGCGATGGCGCCGCCATTCACGTTCACCCGCGAGAGGTCTGGCTCCAGCTCCTTGATCCAGGCCCCCAGCACGGAGGCAAACGCCTCGTTGATCTCGAACAGGTCGATGTCGCCCAGCGCCATGCCGGCACGGGCCAGGATGCGGCGGGTGGCCGGGATCGGCCCGGTGAGCATGATCTCGGGATCGACGCCGACGACCAGTTGCGCGTGGACGCGGGCGCGGGGCGTGAGCCCCAAAGCGCGCGCCTTGCCCGCGCTCATCAGCAGGAGCGCGGCCGCCCCGTCGGACACCTGGCTGGCATTGCCCGCCGTGATACGTCCCTCCGGCCGGAAGGATGGCTTCAGCGTGGCGAGCTTCTCTACGCTGGACCCCGGCCGCACGCCCTCGTCGTGCGCCAGCGTCACGCCGTCGGCCCCCTCGATCGGGATCATGTCGGCGGCGAACCGGCCGGCCTCCTGCGCGGCGGCGGCGCGCCGGTGGCTCTCGACGGAGATCTCGTCGAGATAGGTGCGGTCGAGCTGCCAGCGCTCGGCGATGCGCTCCGCCGCCTCGCCCATGCTGGGCATGGAGAACCGCTCCACCAGCTCCTTCGGATAGCGCGACCCGTAGCGCGTGTCGTCATTGCCGCCGCGGGTGGCGGACATGACCTCGACGCCGCCGGCCACCACCACGTCGCAGACGTTCGAGCGGATCAGGGTGTCGGCGAAATGCACCGCCTGCTGGGAGGAGCCGCACGCGCGCTGCACCGTGGTGCCCGGAACCTCAACCGGCATGCCCGCCATGAGCAGCGCCGTGCGCGCCACGTTGCCGGCCTGCATGCCGACCTGGGTGGCGCAGCCGGCCACCACGTCGTCCACCTGCGCCGGATCGAGGCCCGTGCGCGCCATGAGGCGGGTGAAGACGTGGCCGAGCAGGGCCGCCGCATGCCATTCGCGCAGGGTGCCGTCGCGACGCCCCACCGGCGTGCGGATGGCATCGATGATGACCGGCTCGCGATCGCCGACCTCGTGAAACCTCATCTCGTCATTCCCCGTCCTGCCGCGTCGTCCGCGCCCGCCTGAGGCGGTTCTCCACATTCACCTGTTCGGCGGCGTCCATGGCGCTTGCCTGGTCGGAGCGGTCGCTGGTGCGCACCATGCGCTTGACCGCGGCAAGCAGTTCCGGCGGGTGGGCGGCAAGCTCTGCCGCCCGACGCGCGACGTCCGATGCGGCATCCGTGCCCGCGGGCAGCACCACGAGGCCCGGAATGGCCGCCTCCGTGGCGGTGAAGATCCGCCCGTTGGCCAGGAGGTCGAAGGCCAGCAGCGGACCGGCGCGCTGCACGATGCCGGGCACCACCAGCGCCGGCACGACCGCATGGCGCATCTCGGGAAACCCGAGCCGTGCGTCGGCGGTGCACACCACCACGTCGCAGGCGAGCGCCAGCGCGCAGCCGGCGCCGAGCGCGAAGCCGTGGACCTGCGCGATCACCGGCTTGTCGATCTCGCCCGGCGCGTCGAGCAGAAGCCGCATGCGGTGCGCATGGGCTGCCGCTGCGGCAGGATCGCTGATGCGGGCCGTCTCCTTCAGGTCGGCGCCGGCAGAAAATCCGGCACCGGCTCCGGCGAGCACCACCACGCGGACCGAGGGATCGGCGCCGGCCGCCGCGATCGCTTCCGCAAGCGCGGCGGCGAGCGCGCCGTCGAGCGCGTTGCGGGCCTCGGGGCGGTCGAGAACGAGCCGCCTCACGCCGTCCGCGTCTTCGACGCGCAGCCTGTCGTCACGGGACATCATTGCCTCCAGCCGGACACCCGCGCGGGGCCGGCAGGCTTGCCGCGGGACCGGACGCGGCCCCGCGGCACCGCCTCACTTGATGGGGTTCTGCACGTCGACCTTGGAATAGATTTCCTCCCACAGGAGGCGCTTGAAGGTCGCCGGGTCGCGGCCGTTCTTCTCCAGCAGGCCGCGCCACTTGTCGGCGAGGCGGGTCAGCTCTGCCGCGATCTTCGCCGGGTCCTTCACGCCGACCTTGCCGCCCTTTTCGACCGCCGTGGCAGTGTACTTCTTGGCGAAGTCCTGGATGAAGGCGCCGAATTCGGCATCGCCCTTGTAGAACTTCGTGCCTTTCTTCGTGTACTCCGCCACGACCTCCTCATCCTCGCGGATGTAGTTGAAGATCGAGTCGGTGACGAGCTGGGGCAGGTTCTCGACGATGGCCTTGCGCTGGTCGACGCTGAGCGCGTTCCACTTATCGATCCGCAGGTCGAACAGGGCCGCGCCGAGGAAGCCGCCGAGGGGATCGAGCAGCACGAACTTCGCCGCCTCGCCATAGGAGCGCGCCTTCTGGGCGGCGATCGAGTGGAGCGCGCAGTCGATGATGCCGCGGTCGAGCGCCTCGTAGGCCTCGTCCGGGCTTACGTTCACCGGCACCGCGCCGAGCGCGCGGGCGAGGTCCGCATAGGCGGAGATGCCGCGCACGCGCTTGCCCTTGAAGTCCGAGAGCTTCTTCAGCTCGGTGCGGCAGTGGTAGACATAGGGCGTCAGCGCGTAGGTAGCGAGGAAGCGGGTATTGAACTTCTTGAATTCCTCGGTGCACTGCGGGCAGTTGAACAGCTCCAGCTCGTTGAGCACCGCCGTCATGACGAGCGGCTCGTCGTTGAGCAGGCTGAACTCGGCGAGGAAGTTGTCCACCGGCATCTCGGTCGGAATGTAGGCGCCGACGAAGTAGCCGGCATCGGCGATGCCGTCGCGCACGCCGCCGGGAATGTCCTTGCCCGACAGGAGCGAGGAGCCGAAGTGATACTCGAACTTCAGCGTGCCCTTGGAATCCCGCTCCACGTCCTGGAAGTAGCGCAGGAGCACCGGATTGGTGATGTGCTTGGGGTTCAGGTAGTTGGCATAGACGATCTTGGTGGGATCGGCTGCCAGGGCCGGCACCGCAAGCAACGGGGCCGTGCCGCAGGCTGCCGCCAGGCCGGCGGCGAGGAGTGCGCGTCTCATCGTGGGTCCTCCCAGTTTTATTTTCATTTCATGATATTCGGCAAGAACAGCGAGATCTGCGGAAAGGAGATCAGCAGGATGAGCGTGATGATGTCCGTGGCGATGAACCACATGACGCCCTTGAAGATGGTCTCCAGCGGCACCGTCTTTCCGACCACGCTCTTGATGACGAAGACGTTGAGGCCCACCGGCGGCGTCACGAGCCCGATCTCCAGGTACTTGATGACCAGGACGCCGAACCAGATGAGGTCGAGGCGGGCGGCCTCCAGCACCGGCAGCATGATCGGCAGGGTCAGCAGCATGATGCCGATGGAATCCAGGAACATGCCGAGGATGATGTAGACCACCGAGGCGCCGATGATGATGGAGAGCCAGTGCAGCTCCATGCCGTCGACCACGTGCGCCACATAGGCCGGCAGGCCGGACACCGCCATGAAGCGCGAAAGCAGGAAGCCGCCGAGGGCGATGAACAGGATGGTGGCGGTGGAGTTCACCGATTCCACCACCGATTCCTTGATGACCTTCCAGTTCAGGCCGCCGCGCAAAGCGACGATGACGAAGGTCATCAGCGCGCCGCCGGCGGCGGCTTCGGTGGCGGTGAAGACGCCCACATACATGCTGCCGATCACCGCCAGCACCAGCACCGGAAGCGGCCACACCGCCGCGAGCACCGCCCAGCGGTCGGCCCAGCTCACCTCCTCCTCGATCGGCGGGGCGAGGGACGGATTGAGCTTGCAGCGGATCGCGATCATGGTCGCGAACATGATCGCCGACAGGATGCCGGGGATGACGCCCGCCACCAGCGCCTGGCTTACCGAGACCTCGGCGAAGATGGCGTAGAGCACCATGAGGATGCTCGGCGGAATGAGCGAGCCGAGCGTGCCGGCGGCCGCGACCGCGCCGGTGGCGAGGCCGGGATCGTAGCGGTAGCGCAGCATCTCAGGGATCGCGATGCGCCCCATGGCCGACGCCGTGGCGACGCTGGAGCCCGAGGCGGCGGCGAACATGGCGCAGGCGGCGGTGCTCGCCACCGCGAGCCCGCCGGGCAGGGCACTCAGCCACAATCGCGCCGCCCTGTAGAGGCTCTGGGTGAGCCCGCCGTGGTAGGCGACCGTGCCCATGAGGATGAACATGGGCACCGCCGACAGCGACCAGTGGGCGATGAAGTTGTAGGGCTGCTCGGCGAGCACGCTGAGCGCCGCGGCCGGCCCGCGGATGACGAGCATCCCCACCACCGACACCGAGGCCAGCGCGAAGGCGATCGGCACGCGCACGGCCAGCATCAGCAGCAGGATTGCGATCGCGAGAATGCCGACGGTGATCGATGACATGGCTGGCCCTTGAAGACGTCGGTTCGGGGAAAGGCGACGGAGTGCGCGGCGTCAGTCGACGTCGAGGGCGTGGCCATGGCGGGTGCCGCCCGGCGCTGCCCTGCCGGTGATGGCGGTGCGCACTTCCTCCGCGGCGTTCAGCAGGAGATAGAGCGCAAGCACCAGCGCGCCGGCCACCACCAGCCAGCGGGACGGCCAGATGGTGACGATCACCGTGCCGACCGCGTATTCGCCGGCCCGCGTCATGGCGAGGGCCTTGAAGTAGGTCGCGTAGCAGAACACGAGCGTCCCTGCGGCGCAGGCGAGATAGACCACCGCGTCGATCGAGGCCACGGCGCGCGGCGGCATCCAACTGGTGAACAGCTCGATGATGACGTGGCCCTTTTCGCGCTGGACGCAGGCGAGCGGCAGGAATGTCACCGCGACCATGAAGTAATTGGCGGTCAGTTCCTGGCTGCCGGGCACGGTGCCGTTGAACAGGCCGCGCATGCCGGCATCGCCGACGACGATGACCATCATCAGCACGATGCTCACGCCGGCGGCGAGCAGAAGCACATTCGCTATCGGATCGAGGATCCTGCGTGCCAATCCCATCGGTCCCTCCCGGGTGCGCCGACTGTGCCGGTCGCATCTTCGTTGTTCCGAACTATAGCAAAGCCTTGATCCAGATCAATACAATTTGTCCGTATTGATACTTAGTCCGGTGGTGATAATTCCGGAATGGATGCCGCGTGGGCTGCGCGGCACGTCGCCGCTCAGGCCGGAACGGAGGCGCCTTGCGTCGCCGTGACCAGCCCAGACCCGTTGCGGACAATGAAATCCGTGGTGGCCGTCCCATTGCGGAATTCCGGATGGGCGAGCACCGCGCGCAGGAATGCCAGATTGCACCCCACACCATCGATACACGTGGCCGCCAACGCGTCGTCGAGGCGGCGGCGCGCGGTCTCCCGGTCCTCGCCCCAGGCGATCACCTTGGCGATCATGGGATCATAGAAGGGCGTGATCTCGTCGCCAGCCCGGACCCCGGCGTCGATCCGCACGCCGTGCCTGGAGGACGGAAGATCGAGCCGCGTCAGCCGTCCGGGTGTCGGCAGGAAGCCGCGCTCGGGGGCTTCCGCATAGAGGCGGGCCTCGATGGCGTGGCCCTGCGCGCGCGGCGCATCGGGGATCGCAGCCGAGAGGTCTTCGCCGGCCGCGAGGCGCAGCTGCAGCGCCACGAGGTCGAGCCCCGTCACCATCTCCGTCACCGGATGCTCCACCTGGATGCGGGTGTTCATCTCCAGGAAGTAGAACCGCCCCGTCGCGGCATCGACGATGAATTCCACCGTGCCCGCGCCGAGATACCCGACCCGCTCCGCAAGCCGGGCGGCGGCATCCCGCAGCCCCTGGGAGACGACGTCCGGCAGGTTCGCCGCGGGGCTCTCCTCAATCACCTTCTGGAAGCGCCGCTGCACCGAGCAGTCGCGCTCGGGAAAGGCGACCGCCCGGCCCGGCGCGGTGCCGAACACCTGCACCTCCACATGGCGCGCTGCGGCGACGAAATGTTCGAGATAGACGCCGTCATCGCCGAAGCTGCGGGCCGCCTGTTCGCGCGCGCGCTCCACGGCGGCGGCGAGGTCTGCCGGAGCGTCCACCCGGCGCATGCCGATGCCGCCGCCGCCGCCCGTCGCCTTCACCAGCAGCGGGAAGCCGACGGCGGCGGCGCAGACCAGGAGGTCGTCGCCCGTCTCCTGCGGGAGCCGTCCCGATCCCGGCAGAACCGGCACGCCGGCGTCCTCGGCACGGGCGCGGGCCCGCCCCTTGTCGCCCATCTCGGCGATGATCGCGGCGGCCGGCCCCACGAAGACGAGGCCGGCTTCCGCGATCTGCCGCGCGAAGGCGGCATTCTCGGACAGGAAGCCGTAGCCGGGATGTATGGCATCCGCGCCGCCGGCACGCGCGGCGGCAAGGATTGCGCCCGCGTCGAGATAGCTCCGCCGCGCCGGGGCCGGGCCGATGTGAACGGCCTCGTCGGCCAGCTCCACATGCAGCGCGTTGCGGTCGGCATCGGAATAGACCGCGATGCTGCGCAGCCCGAGGCTGCGGCAGGCGCGCACGACGCGGCAGGCGATCTCGCCGCGATTTGCGATGAGGACGCTCTTCATCGATCCTTTCCCGATCTGGCGGAGGTGGCGCCCCTGGCGCAGGGATGGCGGTGGCGACTCCCCTAGCGGGGAAAGGCGAGCGTGGCCGTGCCCTGGAACACGCGCCGTCCTCCGGCCTCGCCGACGATGGCGAGATCGCAGCAGGGCGTGCCATCCCGCATTTCCTTCGCTGTCACCTCGACGCTCATGACCACCACGTCGCCCGGCCGGACCGGGGTGAGGAAGCGGCCCTCGATGTCGCGCACGAATGCACCGGGGCCACCGAACGCGCACACGCTGCGCCCGGCGATCCCCATGGTGAGCATGCCGTGGGCGATGACGCCGCCGAGCCCGGCCTCCTGGGCGTAGGCCTGGTCGTAATGGATGCGGTTGAAGTCGCCGGAGGCGCCCGCATACATCACCAATTGGCGGGTGGTGATGGGATCGCTCGCGAGCGTGTCCTTGTCCCCCACCGCCACATCGTCGAAGCGCCGCATCGCCACGCCTTCGCCCTCAGCGCTGGAGGGTGGAATCGAAGGTTTCGTTCAGCACCGCCTGGCCGACGATCTGCGCCGTGCGGTCATGCCCGGCATGGAGCACATGGGTCTCCAGGTCGCGCAGGTAGCGGGCGAGCGGATATTCGTCGAACAGCGCCGTCGAGCCGACCGCGTGGATCAGCTTGTGGGACAGTTCGAAGGCGACGTGCGCCGCCGTGGACTTGGCGCTCATGGAGAGCAGCTCCGCCTCCACCACCGAGCGCGTCTTGAAGGCGCGGATGGCGTCGTGGAACAGCGCGCCGGCCGCATCGAGGGCGATGCGCATCTCGCCCATGCGCATCTGGATCAGCTCCGCCTTGCCGCGGCCGCGCTCGATCAGATACTGGCGGCACCATTCGTACATGCCCTCGGTGGTGCCGAGATAGTTCGCGGTGAAGCCGAGATGGAACCGGCCCTGCCAGCGGCCGCGCGGATAGGCGCCGGGCTCGCCCAGCACGTGGCTGTCGGGAATGAACACGTTGTCGAGGGTGATGATCGGGCTCGCCGCCGCGCGCATGCCGTTCGGCCGATACCAGTCGTTGTCGATCGTCACGCCGTCCATGCCGGGCTCGACGATGAGCATCTGGTGATTGTCGAGATAGTTGTTCACGCCCTCGATGGCCGCGAAGATGATGGCGAAGCTCATCATCGGCCCGTTGGTGGCGTAGTTCTTCTCGCCGTTCAGGATGAAGCCGCCGTCCACCCGCTTGGCGGAGGTGTTCATCATGTACATGTGCTTGCGCTTGGCCTCGGAGCCGACGAAGCCGGTCAGGGTCGGGCGCGCGAACATGGGCTTGATGAAGCGCTCGCGCTGCTCCGGCGTGCCGAGGTCGTTCACCGCCCAGGCGGTGTGGTTCTGCACCTGGTAGCAATGGGCCGTGGAACTGCAGCCGCGGGCGATGACGCGCAGCGCCTGGAGATAGGTGGAGGGATCGTTCGTGGTGAGGTTCGAGCCCTTGCCGCCCATCTCCTTGGGCAGCGTGGTGGTCAGCCAGCCGCGGGCGAAGAGCGCCTCGATGTTCTCGCGCGGCATGTCGCAATTGGTGTCATAGCGCGCGCCGCGCGGGCGGAACTCGCCGATGGCGAGCGCCTCCAGCTCCTTGATGTCGTCGCGCTCCAGCGCCTCGACGGGATCGATCATCGTCTCCTCCACTTCGTTCTGATTGTTCTTGGCTATTGGGCACTGATGGCGGCATCAGCCGCGCCGCGTCTCCGGGCCGCCGCTGGCATAGACCACCTGCCCGTTGACGAAGCCCGCCTCGTCCGAGCACAGGAAGCAGACGAGGTTCGCCACGTCGCGGGGCACGCCCACGCGGCCGATGGCAATGGTCTTGGCCCGCATCTGGCGATAGGCCTCGGGCTCGTGGCCGAGCCGGCGGGCGGTGATCTGCGTCATCTCGGTGTCGATGAAGCCGGGGGCCACCGCGTTCACATTGATGTTGAAGCGCCCGAGTTCCAGAGCGAGCGTGCGCGTGAAGCCCTGGAGGCCCGCCTTGGCGGTGGAATAGTTCACCTGCCCGCGATTGCCGAGGGCGGAGGTGGAGGAGATGTTGCAGATCTTGCCGTAGTTCTGCGGCACCATGTGGCGCTGGGCGGCGCGGGTGCATAGGAAGGCGCCGCGCAGGTGGACCCCCATGACGAGGTCCCATTCCTCGTCTTCCATCTTGTGGATCAGGTTGTCGCGGGTGACGCCGGCATTGTTCACCAGCACGTCGACGCCGCCGAGCCGCTGCGCCACCTCTTCCACCATGGCGTCCACCCGCTCGCGCACCGCCACGTCGCAGGCGATGCCCACCGCCTGGGTGCCGTAGGCCGCGGCGATCTCCGCCGCCGTGGCCTGCGCGGCCGCGGCATCGAGATCGACGATAGCCACCGCGGCGCCGTCCTCGGCGAACCGTTCCGCCGTCGCCCGGCCGATGCCGCGCGCCGAGCCGGTGACGATCACCCGCCGCCCGGAAAAACGCTTCTCCCCCATCGCGAGCCTCTCCCGTCGGGCACCGCTCCGCAGGTCGGCGGACGCGGCGTCTCCTTTATTGTTGATCTATTCTGAGCACGTTCAAATTAGATTGTCACCAATAATATGGTGATAATAGACGCAATTGATGTGATGCGATGGTAACAATATCGCCGCGCCCTGATCCCGCTTCCGGGGCCCGTCCGCTCACGCCGACGCCGGCTGGGCCGGCGCGGGCGCGGCGAGCCCCAGGCGTTCCAGCGCATCGGCGCGCAGCTTGAATTTCTGCACCTTGCCGGTCCCCGAGGTCAGCGGCAGCGCGTCGATGGAGAACACGCGGGCGGGCATCTTGTAGGAGGCGATCTGCGGCTTCAGGAAACCGAGCAGTTCCGCCTCCTGGGCCGTCGCGCCGGCGGCGGGAACCACGAAGGCGATGCCCACCTCGCCGTGCTGCGTGTCCGGGACGCCGACGATGGCGCAAACCTCCACCGCCGGGTGGCGCTGCAGCACGTACTCCACCTCCGCCGGAGAGACGTTGAAGCCGCGCGACTTGTAGGTGTCGCCCAGCCGGCCGAGCAGCGTCACGCGGCCGGTGTCGTCCTGGCGCCCCCAGTCGCCGGTGCGCAGCCAGCCGTCGGGAGTGAGGGCGCGGGCGGTTTCCTCCGGCTTCTTGTAGTAGCCGAGCATGATGGAATAGCCGCGCACCCAGATCTCGCCCGGCTCGCCCGCCGGCATGGGGGCGAGCGTCTGCGGGTCGACGATGGCCACCTCAAGATCCGGCAGCGGCCAGCCCTGGGTGGCGTGGCGCACCTCGCGCGGATCGTCCCAGCGGTTGCGGGTGACGACCGTGGTGGTCTCGGTCATGCCGTAGCCGGTGATGGTGCCGGGCACGCCCAGTTCGTCCTCCACCTGGGCGAGGATGTCGGGGTCGATGCTGAGCGTGTAGGCGAGGCGAAGGGACGACGTGTCGGTGGTGCGGAAATCCTTGTGCGCGAGGAGCTGGCGCAGGATCGGCGGCAGCACGTGCATGCCGGTGACCTTCTCCCGCGCGATCGCGGCGAGGCAGGCGCCGGCGTCGAACTGCTCGCCCAGAACCACCTTGGCGCCGCGCACCCAATAGGGGGCGATTCCGTTCATGGTGGCCATGGAGCCGAACATGGGAATGGCCAGATAGAGGCAATCCTCGGCGGTCAGTTCGACCCGGATGCCGATGTCCCAGGCCTTGCGCCACAGGCAGTGGGAGATCATCGCCCCCTTGGGCAAAGCGGTGGTGCCGGAGCTGTAGGAGATGATGGCGGGGGAGGCGGGATCAGCCGCTAATCTCGGTATTTCATGCCCGGTCCCCTCAAGTCCGGTCCCCTCAAGTCCGGTCCAGGTGACGGCGCCGGCATAGCCGCGGGTCGTCTCCTCGCAGACCACCACGAAGTCGAGCATCGGCAGCGCCGCGCCGGCGATGGCGCCGGGCGACCCCTCGCGCAGGCCGGGGCACAGCTCCGCCAGCGTTTCGAGGAAGTCCGGGCCGTCCCCCGCATCGGCCACGACCACCGCCCGGCAGTCCGACTGGCCGAGCTGGTAGGCGATCTCGTCGCGCCGCAGCCGGGTGTTGAGCATCACGCAGACCAGCCCCATCTGCGCCGCGCCGAGCCAGGACCAGACGAATTCCGGCCGGTTCGGCATCAGGATTCCGACCTTGTCGCCTGCCTTCAGCCCCAGCGCGGCGAACCGCCGGGAAGCGGCGTCCGCCTCCCGCTTGAGGTCGGCGAAGGAGAAGCGCCGGTCGCGGAACACCAGCGCATCGCGCGCGCCGAAAACCGCCTCCAGCTGCGCCAGGGCCTGGGCATAGGTCGCGTCGCGGAACGGATTGCTCATTGTTGATTCCTTCCCTTCTGTCGGCGCGGCTCGCAATCAGGGGCGGCGCGCCAATTGCTTGATTCGGCCCGAAGCGCCGGCGGCGGCGGGACGCAGGCGGGTGCGGCATGAGGCTGCGCCATTTTCCCGCGCGGGGTGGGAGGACGGACGCTGCGCCCGCAGGGGCGTCCGGCTCCGGAACATCCCTGTATCAATGTAGCCGTCAGATGAGTTACATTAGCCGCCATATTGATCGTCGACCGGAGCACCCGAACGCCATGACTGACGCCGCCGGCGCGGGGGTATGGACACCCGACATTTCGAAGTTCGAAGGCCCCCGCTACCTCGCGCTGGCGGGCGCCATCGCCGAGGCCATCGACAGCGGCGAACTGCCGCTCGGCGCCCAGCTTCCACCGCAGCGCGACCTCGCCGAGCAGCTCGGCGTGACGGTCGGCACGGTGGGGCGCGCCTACAACATCATGAAGCGGCGCCAGCTGGTCTCCGGCGAGGTCGGGCGCGGCACGTTCGTGTGCCGCGGCGTCGAGGCCACCATTCCCAACTATTTGCCCGAGCGCATGCCCGGCACCATCGACTTCGCGTGCTACCGCTCGCCGGTCGCGGGCCTCTCCGAAGAATTGGCGAAGGCCATGGCGCAGGCCACCGCGCGCGCGGCCCTCATGCCGGTGCACAAGTATCCGCCCGCCGAGGGCCTGCTGACCCACCGCACCGCCGGCGCGCAGTGGATCCGCCGTTCCGGCCTCCAGGTGACGCCCGACCGCGTGATCGCCTGCGGCGGCGGCCAGCAGGCGCTGCTGGTGGCGATCAGCGCCACGGTCGGCCCCGGCGAAACGCTGCTGTCCGAGGCGCTGACCTATTCCGGCGTCAATTCCCTCGGCGCGCTGCTCGGGCGCCGCCTGGCGCCGGTGGCCATCGATTGCGAAGGCATCGTGCCCGAGGCGCTGGAGGAGGCGGTCGCCGCCACCGGCGGGCGCTGCCTCTATCTCCAGCCCACGGTGCACAACCCGACCTCGGCCATGATGTCCGAGAAGCGCCGCCAGCGCATCGCCGACCTCGCGCGCCGGCTCGATCTGGTGCTGATCGAGGACGACGCGGCGATCAGCGGCATGACCGAGCGGCCGCTGCCGATCGCCCATTTCGCGCCGGAGCGCACCATCTATCTCAGCTCGTTCGGCAAGAGCGTCACGCCGGCTTTGCGCGTCGCCTACATGGCGAGCCCGCCGGCGCTGTGCGAGCGGCTGGTCCACACCCTCCACGCGCTGATGCTGGCCAACGCGCCGCTGCCGTTGGAGATCGCCGGGGCGATGATCGCGGACGGCTCGGCCGACGCCATCGCCCGCCACAATCTCGCGGAGCTGCGCGCCCGCCACGAGGCGGCGCTGAAGCTGCTGGAGGGCTGGAAGGTGTCGAGCCACCCGGCGGCGTTCTTCCAGTGGCTGCACCTGCCGGCCCACTGGCGGGCGGCGGAATTCTGCGAGGCGGCCCATCGCGAGGGCGTTTCGGTGGTGCCGTCCGAGAACTTCACCATCGGCGGCGCGACGCCGCCGCGGGCGTTCCGCATCTCCGTCAATCCGGCGCAGAAGACGAGCGTGCTCGCCAAGGGCCTCGACATCCTGACCCGCCTCGCCCGCGAGCGTCCGCAGCCGCGCATGGCCGTGGTCTAGGCCGCGCGCCACCGGCGCAGGTGGGCGGCCGAGCCGGGCGCTCATGCCTGCGGTTCCGGCGCGCCGGCAGGACCATGCAGCGCGATTTCCCAGTCGAGATAGGCACGCATGCCGGCGAGGCCGCGCCGATAGGGCGGCTCCACCACGTCGTCGGCGGCCGCGCCATCCGGCAGGCCATCGGCCACAGGCAGGCCTGCCGCGCGCCATGCGGGAACGCCGCCGTCCAGCACCTGGACCTGCGCGAAGCCGAGGCGCGCCAGGGTGCGCGCGGCGAGGATGGACTGCGCCGGCTCGGCAGAGGCGAGCACCACCGCCCGGCCCTGGGGAAGCCCCGGCGCAAGCGCCTCCAGCGAGCCGCGCGGCAGCCAGAGCGCGCCGGGCAGGCGGCCCGCCATCACGTCGCGGCTCGATCCCACGTCCACCACCACCGGCCGGTCTCGCGGCGCGCCTTCCAGGCGGCCCGCGAGGGTCGCCGCATCGATGAAGGCGGTGGCGGCGCGCGCCGCCGCAAGGCCCAAAGGCGCGGGCCGCGGGCGGCCCTTCTCCTCGCCATGGCCCGAGGCCCGCCAGGCGGGCATGCCGCCGGCGAGCACGTGCACGCGGGGAAAGCCCATGCGCCGATACCAGTAGGCCGCGAGCAAGGCGCGGGCGTCGCCATCGTCCACGAACACCATGTCGGCGCCCGGCACGGCGATGAAATCGTCCGCCCGCTGCACCGCCTGCCCGCCGGGCGTGAACGCGGCGCCGACGATGTGCCCGGCGGCGAAGGCCTCTTCCGTCCGCACGTCCAGGATGCGCGCCCCCGCCGAGGGATGCGCCAGGAGCGCCGCGAGCCCCGCGGGCGGGAGCAGGCTCACGCCGACGTCGCGCGCGAGCGCTTCGGCGCGGGCGGCGGCATGCGCGCAACTGGCGGGGGAGGGGGGCGCCGTCGGGGTCTCGCCGTGCGCCAGGGCGCGGCCGGCCAGCCGCCAGCCCATGGTGCCGTTCTCAAGCGCGAACACCGCGCGCGCGCCCAGCAGGGCCAGAGTGGCTGTGCCGATGATGGAGCGGGTGCGGCCGGCGCAATTGACCACCACCGTGTCGCAGTCCGCCTCCAGGTCCGCGAGCCGGAGCGCCAGCTCGAAGCCGGGCGCCGAGTGGGCGGCCGGGATGTGGGCATCGACGAACTCTTCCGCCGTGCGCACGTCCCAGACGGCGATGCGCGCGCCGGCCGCGCGGCGGGCATCGAGCGCCGCCGCATCGAGGTGGCGCACCCCGTCCTCCGCCAGCACGCGCTCGCCGAAGGCCTTGCACGGCACGTTGACGCCGGTGGCCGGCACGCCGCCCAAGGCGCGCCAGCCGTCGAGGCCGCCGTCGAGCACGCTCACGCGGGCGTAGCCGAACGCCCTGAGGTCGTCCGCCGCCAGCCAGGCGCGCCGGTCGTCCCCGCCGTCGTCATAGAGCACCACGGGCGTGGAGCGGGCGGGAACCAGCTCTTCCATGCGGAATTCGAGCCGGCGGCGCGGCAGCGAGGTGGCCCCGGGGATATGGCCGCGTTCGAAGGCGCCGTGCTCGCGCACGTCGAGCAGCGCCCAGTCGCGGCATGGCCAGGTGTGGCGCGGATCGGCCAGCGCCGCGGCGAAGGCGTCCGCCGCCATCAGGGGCGCGGTGGCGATGGCGTCCATCGCTCAGCTCGCCGGGGCGGCGCGATAGACCATCACCCGCCGGTGGCGGTAGACCGGCGCGCCGGAGGCATCGCGGCCGTCGATCTCCTGGATCAGCAGCTCCATGGCGCCGGAGCGCGCCTGCTTCTCCTCCACGCCGACGAAGGTGATGCGGCAGGTGAGGACGTCGCCCACCACGATCGGCCGCACATAATGGAAGCCCTGCTCGCCCGCGAGCACGCGCCGCCGGTCGAGGGGACGCGTCCATGGCGGCTCCTCGGGCGCGAGGAAGGAGACCGGGAAGGTGGGCGGCGCGATGATGCCGGCATAGCCCTGCGCCCGCGCCGCATCGGCGTCGCGGTACACGGGGTTGGGATCGCCGATGGCGTCGGCGAAGCGCCGCACGGCGCCCTTCTCCACCTCGACGACGTAGGGGGCGCTGCGGCTGCCGATGAGCGAGCGGTCGATCTCGACGGTCACGGCGACCTCCCTCAGGCCTTCTTCCACTGGCTGTTTTCGCGCTCCAGGATGGCGGCCGCGATCATGTTCTTGTGGATCTGCATGGTGCCGCCATAGATCGAGCCGCCGCGCACCTCGGCGTAGCGGTGGGCGAGGGGATATTCCTTGGTGTAGCCGTTGGCGCCGAGCACCTGGATGGCGTCGTCGCAGATCTCCTTCGCCGCCTTGGCGGTGAACACCTTGGCGATGGACGTCTCCAGCGGGGCGGGCAGGCCGGTGACCTGAGCCGTCGAGGCTGCTCGCATCACCAGGAGGTGGGCCGCGTCCAGCTTCACGCGCATGTCGGCCAGCATCCACTGGATGCCCTGGAAATCGCAGATCTCGCGGCCGAACTGGCGCCGCTCCTTGGAATAAGCCAGCGCATATTCGTAGGACGCGCGGGCCGAGCCCAGCATGCGCGCCATGCTGCCGAGCCGCTCGGCATTGTAGACGCTGATGAGCTTGCCGAAGGCGCCGCCATCGAGCAGCACGTTCTCCTTCGGCACCCGGCAGTCGTCGAAGTAGAGCTCGAACAGAAGCTCGTCCGCCATGTTGAGCGTGCCGCTGGAATGGCGGAAGCCGGGCGCATCGTGCGGGACGATCACCGCGCCGATGTCGGACGCCTTCCCGGACGTGCCGAAGCGGCAATAGACCAGGGTGAACTCGTTGATGTTCACGAAGCTCACGAACTGCTTCGAGCCGTTGAGGACGACGTGGTCGCCCTCGATGCGGGCGCGGGTCTTCAAAGCGGTGGCGGCCGAGCCCGCCTCGGGCTCGGTGATGCCGATGGAGATGCCGATCTCGCCGCGGCACAGGGGCTCGACGAAGCGCGCGCGCTGGTCGGGCGTGCCGTATTCCGCGACGGCGCCGATCGCGCCGGTGGAGGTGCGGTGGCAGAGGCCGCCGACGATGGGGGCGCAGGCCTGGAGCGTCTGGATCACCAGCAGCGTGTCGAGCAGCGGCAGGCCGAGGCCGCCATGCTCGGGCGGCAGGTTCAGCCCGAGAAGGCCCTGCTCGGCCATGGCGCGGCGCAGGCGGCGCACGCCCTCGACGCTGGTGTCGGCCACCAGCGGCGCGAGCTTGCGCTCATAGGCGCCCTTGGCGGCGTCCATGAGCTCCTTCTGGCGATCGGTCAGCTGAAAATCCATCCCGGCCCTCTTCCTGCCCTGCCGGCGCCTCGTCGGAGGTGGCGCCGAAATGTATCTATTTTTATCGTCACATTGTGTCTTGAACGTTACCCTACATCAAGGCAAATTTGAGTGGATCGCGGGATTGTACCCCCGCCATCCAACCCAGAACGGGAGGACCTGTCCCATGCCGCGCTTCGACGCCGTGCCGGAGGATGACTTCAAGCGCGGCATGCGCCGCCTCGCCGCCGCGGTGAACGTGGTCTCGACCCTGGACGAGGGGCGCCCCGCCGGCCTCATCGCCACCGCGGTGTGCTCGGTGAGCGCCGGGCCGCCGAGCCTCCTGGTCTGCGTCAACCGGGGCACGCGCACCCACGGGCTCATCGTCGAGGCCGGCGTGTTCTGCGTGAACGTGCTCGCCGCCGACCAGATGCCGTTCGCCCGGCAGTTCCTGGCGCGCGACCCGGCGGAGCGGTTCGCGTCCTGCCGCTGGTCCACGCTCGCCACCGGCTCGCCGGCGCTCGACGAGGCGATGACCAATTTCGACTGCGAGGTGTCGTCCCAGTTCAGTTCGGGAACCCACGACATCCTGGTCGGCCATGTGGTGGCGATGCGGCAGCGGGAGAGCGGCAATCCCCTGCTCTATTTCGAGGGGGACTACCGCCACATCGGCCATGGCGAGAGCGCCTGAGCGCGCTCAGTCCTCGACGACCGCCACCACCTGGCCCTCGTCCACGCCGTCGCCGGCGGCCATCAGGAGGCGGGCGACGCGGCCTGCGCGGGGGGCGACGACGGGGATCTCCATCTTCATCGATTCGACCACCACCAGCGTATCGCCCGCCGCCACGGTCGCCCCTTCGGCCACCGCCACCTCGAACACCACGCCGGTCACGCTCGACACCACTTCATGCTGCGCCATGGACCTCATCCCGCCTGTCTGTATGGGTGCGCCCCGCCGAAAATTACCGAGACGAGACGATGACAATATGATCTAAATGAATTGATATTTGAAGGAACAATCAGACCAATTCGCCGCGAAAGACGGCGGCGGCCCGACGGCCGCCAAGCGAGACGGGAGCGAAGCCGGCCCACATGGACGAGGACACGCTGAAGGAACTCGACGCGCGCCGCGCCGCCGCCCGCGCCATGGGCGGCGCGGCCGCGCTCGCCAAGCTGAAGGCCGCGGGCAAGCTCGATGCGCGCGCGCGGGTGGAGCAGCTGCTCGACCCCGGCTCGTTCCGCGAGATCGGCCTGCTCGCCCGCAGCCAGCACGGCGCGCTCAAGGCCCGCACGCCGGCCGACGGCCTCGTCGCCGGCTGGGGCACCATCGACGGGCGCGAGGTCTATGTGGCTTCCGAGGACGCCTCGGTGATCGCCGGGACGCGCGGCCGCGTCGCCGAGGCGAAGAGCCAGCGCGTGCGCGACCTCGCTCTGCGCCACCGCCGCCCCTTCATCGCGCTGATGGAGGCCGGCGCCGGCCGCTTCCAGGAGAACAACGGCGCCATCGCCGCCGGCCTCGGCGCCCGCTTCAAGGAGCATTTCCAGCTCTCGGGCCGGGTGCCGCAGGTGGCGGCGGTGATGGGCGCGTGCTTCGGAGGGCCGTCCTTCACGGCGCTGCAGTCCGATCTCGTCACCATCGTCGCCGGCTCCGGCTTCATGGGCATGTCGGGGCCGCCGGTGGTGAAGGTGGGCATCGGCAAGGAGGTCTCGGCCGAGGACATCGGCGGCGCGCAGAAGAGCGCCGCCGTCACCGGCCAGGCGGACCATCTGGCGCAGAGCGACGCCGAGGCGCTGGCGGCGATCCGCACCTTCCTCTCCTTCCTGCCCTCCAATTGCGACGAGCTGCCGCCCGACGTCGCCCCCCGCCCGGCCGCCTGCGACACGCCGGAGGGCGCAGCGCGGCTCGCCGCCATCGTCTCCGACAACCACCGCCGTGCCTACGACATGGAGGAGCTGATCGGCCTCCTCGTCGATGGCGGCGAGATGTTCCAATACCGCCAGAGCTATGGCCCGAGCCTTATCACCGCGTTCGCCCGCATGGACGGGCACGCGGTCGGCATCCTCGCCAACAATCCCATGAAGCTGGCCGGCGCCATCGACGAGAAGGGCATCCAGAAGGCGCGCAAGTTCGTCGACACCTGCGATGCCTTCCACATCCCGCTGGTGTTCCTGGTGGATTGCCCCGGCTTCATGGTCGGCCCGGAGATCGAGAACCAGCGGATGGTCTCGCTCGCCTCGCGCTTCCTCAACTCCGTCATCGGCGCGAGCGTGCCCAAGGCGACCATCGTCCTGCGCAAGGCGGTGGGCCTCGCCTATCTCGCCATGGGCGGGCGGGTGATGGCGCCGGACGCCCTCGTCGCCTGGCCCACCGCCCAGTTCGACGTGATGGGCCCTGCGGCCGGCGTGGAACTCACCTACGGCAAGGAGATCTCCAAGGCGGCGGACCCGGCCGCGCGGCGCCGCGAGCTGCTCGCCAGCGCGGAGGCGCAGGCCTCGGCCTATCTCGCCGCCGAGATGGCGCTCATCGACGACGTCATCGCGCCGGCGGAGACCCGCGGCGTGATCCTCGACGTCCTCGCCCGCACGCGCTCCGGGCGCGTGCCCTCCTTCAAGCACCGCATCGATCCATGAGGCCGGACACCATGAGGCAGCCGTCGCCCGCATCCTGGGACATGGAGACCGACGTGCTGGTGGTGGGGTTCGGCGCCGCTGGCGCCGTCGCCGCCATCGAGGCCGCCGATCGCGGGGCGCGCACCGTTCTGATCGAGAAGATGGCGTTTTCCGGCGGGCTCTCCGTCGTCTCCGCCGGCGGCATCCGCGTGAGCGCCGACCGCGCGGCGGCGCTCGCTTATCTCGAAGCCACCTGCGGCGGCCGCACCCCGCAGGACATGCTGGAGGCGCTCGCCGCCGGCATGGTGGAGGTGGAAGGCTATATGCGCGGGCTCGCCCGACTCAGCGGCGCGAAGGTGCGCGTCACGCCGGCGCTCGGCAATTATCCGCTGCCGGGATACGAGGCGCTCGGCTATTGCGAGGTCGAGGCGGTGCCGGCGCTGGAGGACGGCACCTGCTTTCCCCAGGCGGGGCCGGTAAAGAACGGCACGCGCCTCTTCAAGGTGCTCGCGGACAATGTGGCCGCCCGCCCGGTCGAGGTGCTGATGTCCACGCCGGCGCGCCGCCTCCTCACCGACGGCGACGGCGCGGTGATCGGCCTCCTCGCCGAGCGTGACGGCCGGCCGTTCGCCATCCGCGCCCATGGCGGCGTCATCCTCGCCTGCGGCGGGTTCGAGGCCGATGCGGAGATGCAGCGGCAATACTTCCAGAAGGGCGCCGTGCTCACCGGCTCGTTCCGCGGCAATACCGGCGACGGCATCCGCATGGCCCAGGCGGTGGGCGCCGACCTCTGGCACATGTGGCACTATCACGGCCCCTACGGCCTCATGCATCCGGACCCGGACTATCCGTTCGGCCTCTATCTCAAGGCGGTGCCCATGTGGACGCCGGCGCCCAGCGGGGCGGGCGCGCTCGGCGCCGCCACCCTCGGCACCGATCCCGCGCCCGGCAAGGCCTCCGAGAAGGTCCTGCCGCGCCTGGCCTGGATCCTCGTCGACCAGGCCGGCCGGCGCTTCATGGACGAGTATCCGCCCTATCCCGGCGATACCGGCGTGCGCCCGTTCGACGCCTTCGACCCGAAGCGGCAGGGCTTTCCGCGCGATCCTGCCTTCCTGATCTTCGACGAGGCCGGACGGCGCATGTATCCGCTGGGACGCTCGGTCCATAACGACCCGCACCCGCACCTCGCCTGGAGCACGGACAATGGGCGCGAGATCGAGGACGGCATCTTCCAGCGCGCCGAGAGCCTCGACGCGCTCGCGGCGCTGATGGGCGTGCCCGCAGCCGAGCTGCGCGCCACGGTGGAGGCCTGGAACGCCGCCGTCGCCGCCGGCCGCGACGCGGCCTTCGGCCGCCTGCCGGAGACCATGGCGCCGATTGGCGAGCCGCCGTTCTATTTCGGGCGGGTGCGGCCGGTGGTCATCAACACCCAGGGCGGTCCGCGCCACGACGTGCGCCAGCGCGTGCTGGACCCGTTCGGCGCGCCGATCCCGGGCCTCTATGCGGCCGGCGAACTCGGCAGCCTGTTCGGCCACATCTATATGAGCGGCGGCAACCTCGCCGAATGCGTCGTCGGCGGGCGCATTGCCGGCCGGCAGGCGGCGGAGGCGCGCTCGCGCGCGCTCCAGCCTCAGACGTAGCAGGGGCCTTCGATGAGGGGGTGCGCGGCGAGGAACGCCTCGTCCACCTCGATGCCGAGGCCCGGCCCCTCGCGGCAGGTCACGGTGCCTTCCGGCGTGAGCGCGTAGGGCAGGCCGCACACCTCGTCGCGGAACGGGTTGTGGTGCGCCACGTCGCCCTCGAAATAGCCGGGATTGTCCACCGCGCACATCAGATGGAGCGTTGCCACCATGTTGATGCCGGTGGCCGAGGTGTGCGGGTTCACCGACAGCTTCCAGGCCGAGGCGAGGATGGCGATGCGGTGGCACTCGGTGATGCCGCCGGCCTTGGAGAGGTCTGGCTGCACGAAGGTCACGGCGCCGTCCGCGATCAGCCGGGTGAATTCGTAGCGGGTATAGTGGTTCTCGCCCGCCGCCAGCGGCACGCGGCCGAGCTTCGCGAGGTCCTGGTAGCTGCGATAGTCCTGCGGCGGGAACGGCTCCTCGAACCAGCCGACATTGGCCGCCTCGTAGGCCGGCATCACCCGGCGCGCATGGTCCGGGGTGCAGCCGGTGTTGCCGTCCACCAGGATGTCCACGTCCGGCCCCACGGCGGCGCGCACCGCCTCCACGCGGGCGATGTCGCGCGCGGGCGCATCGCCGCCGCGCAGCTTCAGCGCGCGATAGCCCTGGGCGACGTAGGACGCCGCCTCCTCGGCCAGCGCCTTGGGGTCCTGCCAGCCGAGCGAGATGCCGCCCGCATAGGCCTTGATCGGCTTCGGCGCGCCGCCGAGCAGACGGTGGATCGGCTGCCCCATGACCTTGCCGCGGATGTCCCACAGCGCGATGTCGAGCCCGCTGAGCGCCAGGGCCGCGGCGGCGCCCATGCCGTGGCTCGCCAGCTGCATGCGGTAGACCTTCTGCCACACGCCCACCACGTCGAGCGCGTCCATGCCGAGCACCAGCTCCGACAGGGTCGTGTCGATCAGCTTCGCCACGGCGCCGGGGCAGCGGCCGTGATGCGCCTCGCCCCAGCCGACCACGCCGTCGCTGGTCTCGACCCGCACCAGCACGGAATCGCGCTTCACCGCGCGGCCGATGCCGAGGGTGACGTTCTTGCCCTCGGGCACGCGGAAGGAGATGGGGACGGCCTTGATGGAGGCGATGCGCATGGGGCTTCTCGGTCTTGAGGCGCCCGCTCAGGCGGCGGGCTTGCGGAAAGCGGGATTGACGAGGTTCTTCGGTTCCTCGCCCTTGAGCATGCGCAGCACCTCCTCGGCCGCGCCGATGCTCATGGCGCGCATGGAGGTGGCGGTGATGCCGGCGCCATGGGGCGTCATGATGAGGTTCGGCAGCGCGAAGAGCGGGCTGTCGGGCGGCACCGGGTGGACGTCGTAGACGTCGGTGGCGGCGCCGGCGATGCGGTCGGACTTCAGCGCCTCGATCAGCGCGGCGGTGTCGACGATCGGGCCGCGCGCCGGGTTCACCAGCACCGCGTCCGGCTTCATGCGGGCGATGAGGCCGGCGCTGACGAGGCCGGTGGTCTCCGGCGTCAGCGGGCAGGCGATGACGATGGCGTCGGACTGCGCGAACAGGTCTTCGAGGCTGACCGGCGTGACGCCGGCAGGCGCCTTGCCGGAGCGAGAGGCGCCGAGCACGCGCATGCCGAAGCCGGCGGTGGCGATGGCGGCGACCCGCTGGCCGATGGCGCCGAGGCCGACGATGCCGAGCGTGGTGGCGCCGATCTCCTGCGTTCCGTCCGCGAGGCTCCGCGCCGGGTTCCAGCCGTCCGCCCTGAGACGGGCGTCCATGCGCGCCAGCGGGCGGCGCAGCGCGAACAAGGCGGCGAAGACGTATTCCGCGACGGTCTGGGTGTTGCTGCCGGGCAGGTTCGCGACCGGGATGCCGAGGGCGGTTGCCTCGGCGACGGGGATGAAGTCCAGCCCCACGCCGTGCCGCACCACGCCCTTCACGCGGGATGCGCCCTCGAACACGCCGGAGGGCAGCTTGGCGCGGACGATCACGGCATCCGCCGCGCGCACGCCGGCGCGCAGTGTGTCGTCGGACGTGTCCGGCCCCACCACGATCTCGGCATGAGGCGCGAGCAATGCCGCGCCGTCCGGGTGGATCGCATTGGTGGAGAACACCACCGGGCGCGTGTCACTGGCCATAGGGGGCTCCCTGGGCGATCGGGTTGGGGAGGGTGCCGAGGCCCTCGACGGTGGCGCGCACCACCGAGCCCGGCCGGAGCCAGGCCGGCGGGGTGCGCATGCCGGCGACGCCGGCCGGCGTTCCAGTGGCGATCACGTCGCCCGGCGCCAGCGCATGGTCCTGCGACAGGCGCGCGACGAGGTCGGCCACGTCGAACACGAGGTTGGAAGACACGCCTTCCTGCAGCCGCACGCCGTCCACCTCCAGGCTCAGAGCGAGGCGGTGGGGGTCGCCGATCTCGTCGGCGGTGGCGAGGAACGGGCCGAGCGGGCCGAAGGTGGGCAGGTTCTTGCCGCGCGTGAAGCCGCCGTCGCGCTTGATCATCTCGCTGGCGCTGATGTCATTGAACACCGCATAGGCGCACACATGCGCCAGCGCGTCCGCGCGGCTCACCTTGTGCGCGGGACGGCCGATGACCGCGGCGATCTCCACCTCGTAGGTGCAGCCGCCGATGTCCGGCGGCAGAAGGATCGGCGCGCCGGGGCCGACCACGGTGGAGGGCTGCTTCATGAACAGCACCGGCGCCGCCGGCGGCGCCATGCCGCGCTCCTCCAGCGCGTCGCGATAGTTGAAGGCCAGGGCGAAGATGCGCGCGGGCACGAAGGGGGCGAGCAGCGCCACCTCGGCGAGCGGCAGCAGGGCCGCGGGCGCAAGGCCGTGCCGGGCGATGTCGGCGGCGGCCGCGGCGAGGCCCGCGCCCACGAGCGCGGAGACGTCGGCCGGGCAGCCCTTGAGGGCGTCGGCCATGGCGGGATGGGCGAGGTCGCAGACCTCATCGTCCGCGCCCGCGCCGTCGCCCTTCAGCACGCCGGCGCGCGGCGTGCCGTCCTTCAGGAAGGTGACGAAGCGCATGTCTCAGGCCACCCGGTAGCGGTCGATGACCGAGCGGTCGATCTCGATGCCGAGGCCGGGGCCGGTGGGGATCTTCACCCGGCCGCGCTCCTGCACGATGGGCTCCTTGGCGAGATGGTCGCGGAACGGGTTCTCGCACTGCTCGAACTCCAGCAGCGGCTCGAACGGGAACAGGCTCGGCGGCTGGTCGGCGAGCGAGCCGAGGAAGTGCAGGGTAGCGGCGATGCCCACCGCCGAGCCCCAGGCGTGGGGCACGCACTCGACGCCGTGGGTGGAGGCGAGCGTCGCGATCTTCTTGCATTCGGAGAGGCCGCCCGCCGCGCACACGTCCGGCTGCACGATGTCCATGGCCTTGCGCACGATGGCGTCGCGGAAGCCCCAGCGGGTGAACTCGTTCTCGCCGCCGGCCACCGCCATGTCGAGGGCGCGGGCGACCTCCACATAGCCGTCGATGTCCTCGGGCGAGATCGGCTCCTCGAACCACTCGATGTCCAGCTCCTCGAGCTTGCGGCCGAGGCGGATGGCGACCGGCACCGAGAAGGCGTGGTTGGCGTCCACCATCAGGCGGATGTCGGGGCCGACCGCATCGCGCACCGCCTTCACGCGCTCATAGTCCTTGTTGATGTTGCCGAGGCCGATCTTCATCTTGATGGCCTTGAAGCCTTCCTCGACATAGCCCGTGGCCTCCTCCACCGCCTCTTCCACGAGGCGGTCGAAGTCGATGAAATAGAGGCCGGTGGCGTAGCAGTCGACCTCGGTGCGGAAGGCGCCGCCGAGCAGCTTGTGCACCGGCTTGCCGCAGCTCTTGCCGACGATGTCCCAGAGCGCGATGTCGATGCCGCTGATGGCGGCGATGGACATGCCCTTGTTCCCGTAGTCCTTGATGCGGTTGTAGAGGTCTTCCCAGATCACCTCCACGTCGAACGGGTCGCGGCCGATGATGCGGGGGCCGAACTGGGTCTCGATGAAGGCCTTGGCCACGGCCGAGGGGCCGTAGCACTCGCCCCAGCCGACGATGCCGTCGGCGGTCTCGATCTCCACGAGGCAGGTGCCGCGCGTCTTGTAGAGCCAGCCCCGCGAGGAGGTGAAGGGCTTCTCCACGGGGGAGGACATCACATGGGCCTTGACGGACTTGATGACGCTCACGACGCGCTCTTTCTGAATAGTTGGAAGGAGGGCGCGGGCAACCCGCACCTTGGTTTCGTCGTGCCCCGGCTTGTCCGGGGCATTGCCTGCACCGCCTGCGCGATGCTTCGGATCGATCCAGCCCGGCCCGACCGTGGATCCCCCGGACAAGCCGGGGGATGACGGCGCCGAGGGGGCGCTCCGATCAGTCCTTGCCCTTGAACACCTGGGTCGCGACGGCGTTCAGCGACTTCTGGACGTCGTTCACTTCCTTGTCGAGCGCGTCGCCGGTCAGGTCGTCCACGAGCACGCCGTTCTCGGCCGCGAAGGCCTTGAAGCGCGGGTCCTGGATCGACTTGCGGAACGCGTCGACCAGGGTCTTGCGCACCGCCGGGGGCATGTTCGCAGGGCCCACCACATAGGCCATCTGCACCACCGGGCCGTAGGGGAACACGTCGAAGCCCTTCTCCTTCATGGTCGGCACGTCGGGGAAGACGTCGAGGCGCTCGTTGGCGAACACCGCGATCGGCCGCACCTGGCCGGCCTTGATCTGGCTGATGCTCTCCGAGGGCTTCAGCACGCCCGCGTCAACCTGGCCGCCGGCGAGATCGACGATCACCTTGGCGCCGCCGGGATAGGGCACGTTGACATAGTCCACGCCCGCCGCCTTGGCGGTCATGGTCGCGAAGATGTGGTTGATGTTGTAGCTGCCCGGCGTGCCGATGGTGACCTTGCCCGGGTTGGCCTTCATCTTCGCCACGAAGGCGTCGATGTCCTTGGGCCCGTCGGTGTGCACCAGCAGCATCAGGGGATCGCTGGAGATGCGGGCGATGCCGGAAAACTGCTCGTTGCGCAGCGGCGTCTTGCCCTGGGCGATCATGGACAGCGTGGACGAGGTGCCCATGCCCAGCGTGTAGCCGTCCGGCGCGGCGCTGGCGACGCGGCCCATGCCGATGGTGCCGGTGCCGCCGGGCACGTTGTCGACGATGATGTTGATGCCGTTCTCGGCGAGAATCGGAGCCAGCTTGCGGGCCGCGATGTCATTGGAGCCGCCCGCGTTCCACGGCACGATCAGGCGCACCTCGCGGGTGGGAAACTTGTCCTGGGCCGCCGCGGGCGCGGCCGTGAGAATCATGGCAGCCGCAGCGGCCGACGCGACGCGAAGGAACATGGCGCTTCTCCCCTTTGTGTTATTTGTTATAACAAACGACAAGTGGTGGACTTGTCAACGGGGTTCTGGAATGGTCCGGTGATGGGATGGAGGCGCTTGTGAATCTAGCCGACCAGAACCTCTCCCGGATCGCCCGCGAGCCGCTGTGGGACCGCGCCCATTCCCAGCTGCGCGAGGCGCTGCTGGCGGGGCGCTTCGAGCCCGGCAGCGCGCTGGTCTTGCGCCAGCTGGCGGAGACCTTCGGCACCTCCATCACCCCGGTGCGCGATGCGGTCTCGCGGCTCGTGGCGCAGGGGGTGCTGGATCAGGGCCCGCGCAATTCCGCCCTCGTGCCGGACCTGAAGTCCAGCGCGCTCACCGATCTCATGGTGGTGCGCACGGAGCTTGAGGGGCGGGCCACCCGCGAGGCCGCCATGAAGGCGTGCGCCGCCGACGTGGACGCGCTGGAGGTGCTGCTGGCGGACATGCGTCGCATGATCGAGAAGCGCCGGCTCGACACCTATCTCGACATCCACCGGCGCTTCCATTTCGGCATCTACGCTTTGGCCGGCATCCCCATCCTGCTGGAGATGATCGAGAATCTGTGGCTGCGCTGCGGGCCGATCCTGTCCTTCGTGGTGCCGCAATACGTGGTGTCGCTGAAGGGCACGGACCACCACCAGGCCGCGCTCGACGCCATCCGCCTCAGGGACGGCACCCGCGCCGAAGCCGAGATCGTGGCGGACATCGAGGAGGCCGGCGCCTATCTGCTCGGTCTCGCCGATGGCACCGGCCGCATCCGGCGTCCGCACGAGGCGCCAGCGGGCGCCCGCTAGAGCGCGCGCCGACCAGCTTGCGCCGCAAGCTGATCGGACAACGCGTCTCTGCCACCAATTTAGAGGGCGATCCCGATTTAGAGGGCGCGTCAGAGCGCCGGTTCGACCACCACCGGGTGGTGCGCGCTCTCGTCCACCCGCAGGCTGAACAGGTCCGGCCGCGCATAGTGGCCGACCGGGTCGAAGTCGAGCCGGGCGCCGAGCAGGTCGTCGAGGTCGATCTCCGCGGTGAGGATGCCTTCCTCGTCGAGCAGCGGGCCGGCGAGAATGTCGCCGAGCGGGCCGACGATCACCGAGCGGCCGTGCATCATCCACTCGCCCGGCTGGGCGTCGATGCGGCTCGCATAATCCTCGGGGAAGTCCGAGCGGCGCATCACCTGGCAGGCGCTGATGACGAAGCAGCGGCCTTCCATGGCCACGTGGCGCATGGTGGGGATCCAGCTCTCGCGGTCGTCGGCGGTGGGCGCGGCCCAGATTTCGACGCCCTTGGCATAATAGGCTGCCCGCATCAGCGGCATGTAGTGCTCCCAGCAGATCGCGCCGCCGAGCTTGCCGAAGGGGGTATCCACCACGCTCAGCGTCGAGCCGTCGCCGAAGCCCCACACCAGGCGCTCGGCCCCGGTGGGCATGACCTTGCGATGCTTGCCGAGCAGGCCCTCCGGGCCGAGATAGAGCGCCGTGCAATAGAGCGTGCCGCCGTCGCGCTCCATCACGCCCACCACCGCATGCATGTCGTGGGCGGCGCAGGCGGCGACCAGCTGGTCGACCTCCGGCCCGGGCACCGGGATGGAGCCGCGCACGTAGCGGGCGAAGTCGGCCCGGCCCTCGGGCGTGCGGCGGCCGACGCAGCAGCCGAAGTCGAGCCCCTTGGGATAGCCGCCGATGAACGCCTCGGGGAACACCGCGAGCTTGGCGCCGGTGGCGGCCGCTTCGGCGATGAGCGCCGCGGTGCGCGCGGTCGCGGCCGCGCCGTCGAAGGGAACCGTCGCGGCCTGGACTGCGGCCACCTTGATCTTGGACATCTCGCTCATTCCTTGCTGGGGATCGCCTTGCTGGGGATCGCGCGGCCGCCCTGCCAGTGCGGGCGGTCGAGGTCGAACAGGTCGCGGGTGCGGGTATAGGCCGAGGCGCCGTGCATGCGCCCGACGAGGTCGAGGGCGGCGGCATCGACGCGCGGCCGGTCGGGATCGCCGGTCAGAACGTGGCGCGCATAATGTGCGTGCAGAACCTCGCCCACCGCCAGGAGCTGGCCGGGGCCGGTCTCCAGCAGATGGGTCAGGCGGCATTCGAAGCCGACCGGCGAGGCGGCGATGCGCGGCGGCCGGACGGCGAGGCTCGGCACGGTCTCAAGCCCGGCGAGCGCGGTCTCGTCCACCTCCGGCGGCGCGTCGACGCAGGTCTGATTCATCGCCTCCGCGAGCGCGAACGGCACGAGGTTCACCACGAACTCGCCGGTGGCGCGGATGTTGGCCGCGGTGTCCTTCGGCCGGCCGGGCCGCGCCAGGATGCCGAGCGCGACCACCGGGCGGTCGCCGCCGAACACGTTGAAGAAGGAATAGGGGGCGGCGTTCACCACGCCGTCCGCATCCGCCGTCACCACCCAGGCGATGGGGCGCGGCATGACGGTGGAGGCGAGCAGCCGGTACCGCTCGTCCGCGGCCATGGCGCCGAAGTCGAAATGCCGGGTCGCGCTGACGCGCGCCGAAAGGGCCGCAGTGGAAAAGGCCGCAGTGTCGGTCATCTCAGTCCTGCTTCGCCCCGCCTCGGCTGGCGAGGCGGGGCGTCATGCCGATGGCGCTCGAACGCCCGAGGGGCGCGCCACCGGCGGCACGGGAAGGAAGGCGATGCGCTCAGGCGCGCAGGATCTTGACGCTCTTGACGTCGAAGCCGCCGGCGGCGATCTCCTTGTCGACCTCGGCGGCGATCGCCGTGTTGACGAACTTCGGCACGTCCGGCAGGCGCGGCAGCAGCTTCTGCTCGAAGCCCCACTTGCCCAGGGTCTCGATCTGGGCGATCTGCTCCGGCGAGAGCGCCACCTTGATGTCGGTGAACTTCTTGGCGCTCCAGGCGGGATCGTAGCTGGAGGCCTTCTGCAGCACCGCCTCGGGGATGTTCTTGGCGGGCTCCAGCGAGCGGAACCAGCCGTTGACCATGTCATTGTTCTGCGAGGCGAAGTACAGCGCCTGGGCGTTCGCCATCAGCAGCCGCTTCAGCGCGTCGGGCTTCTGCTGGAGGAAGCGGTTGTTGGCCGCGAGCGCGATCACCGGGCTGAGATTCTCGGAGATCACCACGGCATGCCCGGTGCTCTCGAAATAGCTCACGAACGGATCGTAGGTGAAGAAGGCGTCGATGCGCTGGGAGCCGACCGCATCGGCCAGCTCGGCGGGGCCGACATTCACGAACGTCATGTCCTTGCCCGGCACCAGCCCGGCCTTGAGCACCGCGTCCTGCGCGTTCTGGAAGGCGGTGATGCCGAAGGTGCCGAACACCTGCTTGCCCTTGAGGTCGGCAAGCTTGGTGATGCCGGACTTCTTGGTCGCCAGCACCGCGGAGCGGAACCGCGCCTGGGAGGAAACGGTGGTCACGGGCGCGCCGATGGCCATGGTGGTCACGGCGGCGAAGTCGGAGAGCGTGCCCACGTCGCCCGCGCCGGACACCAGCGCCTCGGTGATGGCAGGCGATGCGGCGAGCTGGATCATCTCCATCTTGAGGCCGTTGCGGGCCGGGATGTCCGTGCGCATCAGGACATGGGCGATCTGGGCCGACACGGTGGTCGTGTTGAACCAGCACATGCGGACGAGGTCGGCATCCTGCGCCCGCAGGACCGAGGGGGCTGCCAGCGGGAGGGAGGCGGCAAGGCCAGCGGCGAGCTGGCCGAAGCGGCGGCGCGAGATTCCTGAGGTCACGGATTATTCCCCTTTCTGCCATTCCGGCTTGAGCGTCTCCCACAGGTCGTTGACCGTGGAGACGAACCATGGATCGGAGCGCATCTCGGCCGTCCGGGGCCTGGGAAGCGGCACGAGAACCTCCTCGCGCACCCGGCCGGGCCGCGGACTCATCACCACCACGCGATCGGCGAGGAACACCGCCTCGTCGATGCCGTGGGTGACGAAAATCACGGTCTTGCCGGCGTCCGACGAGATGCGGGCGATCTCCTCCTGGAGCAGCACCCGGGTCTGCGCGTCGAGCGCGCCGAACGGCTCGTCCATGAGCAGGATGTCGGGATCGGGCGCGAGCGCGCGGGCGATGGCGGCGCGCTGCTTCATGCCGCCGGACATCTCGTGCGGATACTTGTCCTCGAACCCGGTGAGATGGACGGTGGCGATCAGGGCGCGGGCGATCTCCGCCCGCTCGGCCTTGGGCATGCCCTTGGCCTTGAGCCCGAACTCCACGTTGTGCTGCACCGTCATCCAGCCGAACAGCGCATAGTCCTGGAACACCACGGTGCGCGAGGGGCCGGGCCTGGTGATCGGCCGGCCGTCCTGGAGGATCTGGCCGCTGCTCGCCGCCTGGAAGCCGGCGACGATGCCGAGCAGCGTGGACTTGCCGCAGCCCGAGGGACCGAGCAGCGAGATGAACTCGCCGCGGCGGATCTTCAGCGTCACGCCGTCGAGGGCGATGACGGCGTTGTCCTGGCCCTTGGTGCCGTAGACCTTGCCGACGTTGCGGATGTCGATCTGGATGTCCGCCGGATCGGCTGTCATGGCGTGGCCCTGGTACGGCTGGGAGACGAGTGCGGAAGTCGCGGCCATGGCGGGGCTCCTCAATTGCGCTCGGAGGGCGCCCAGGCGTTCACCTTGCGCTCGACCCGCTCAAGGATCGCGGACATGGCGAAGCCGACCAGGCCGA
This sequence comes from Xanthobacter tagetidis, assembly GCF_003667445.1. GTDB lineage: Bacteria > Pseudomonadota > Alphaproteobacteria > Rhizobiales > Xanthobacteraceae > Xanthobacter > Xanthobacter tagetidis. Next base: position 63,962 of record NZ_RCTF01000002.1, read on the forward strand.
TGGTGACCATGCCGGCCACCACGTTGTTGATCTGGAACAGCATGCGCGACTGCTGGATCAGGTAGCCGAGGCCGGTCTGGGCGGCGATCAGCTCGGCCGTCACCACGCACATCCAGCCCACGCCCAGCGCGATGCGCAGACCCGGCAGGATGATCGGCAGCGAGGCGGGGATCAGCACGTCCCAGAACAGCTGCCAGGGCTTGGCGCCGAGGCACAGGGCCGCGTTCATCTGGTTGCGGTCGAGGCTGCGCACCGCGGTGTAGGTGGCGACGAAGGCGGGGAAGAACGCGCCGAGGAAGACCAGGAAGTAGGACGCCGCGTCGCCCAGGCCGAACCACAGGATGGTGATCGGGATCCAGGCCAGAGGCGGGATCGGCCGCAGCGCCTCGACCACCGGGCGCACATAGTCGGAGATGGTGCGCCACCAGCCGCAGACGAGGCCGAGCGCCAGCCCGGCGATGCAGGCGAGGACGAAGCCGACCGCCACCCGCTGAAGGCTGGCGCCGAGATGGATCCAGAGCGAGCCGTCCACCGCCAGATCCCACAATGCCCGCGCCACCGCCACCGGCGAGGGCAAAAGGAAGTCGTCGATGACGCCGACGCTCGACAGCACCTGCCACAGGCCGAAGAAGGCGGTGAGCCCCAGAGCGGCGCGCACCGACCGGTTGGCGAGGATGCGCGTCAGGGGACGGGGGGAGGCGGACTGGCGCAGGGCGGGCGCGGCCATCAAGGCGCCCGCGTCGGCTTTCGCTTCCATGGGGGCTTTCTCCTTCACGCTGCTGGCCGGAGGGGCGCTTGAGCAGTTGGGCATACGTGAACGATATTTATGTCGGCTATTTCCGTCAATCATAGTTCGGCGGCAGATTGGCGAATGATCGCGCATTTGCGTCTTATTTTTCGGTCAAATGCGCCGTCTGGCGCCCAAAATTTGTGCGGAGCACCAAAATTATGTCGGGTAAAACCGACATTGGACGCCGCTCGCGAGATCGGCGATGTTCCACCCATCGGCAAGGGGCGACGCGTGACGGACGACATCGAAGAGAAGCTGGCGCGGATCGGCATCACCGGCACCCTCTACAAGCTCTATCTGACTGCGGTCGGGCTCGGTGCCGCCTCCATCACCGATGTTGCCGCGCAGGCCGGCCTCGCCCGCACCACGGCGCACGATGCCCTCGCCAAGCTGGAGGAGGAGGGGCTGGTCCGGTTCGTGGACAATGGCAAGCGCCGCTTCGTGGTGGCGCAGGACCCCGGCGTCTTGCTGGAGCGCATCGAGGCGCGCCGGCAGATGATCGAGGACGTGATGCCGGTGCTGCGCTCGATGTATCACCACGAGACCGGCAAGCCGAACGTGCGCTTCCACCCCGGCCCCGAGGGCATCCGCACCACCTTGTGGGACACGCTCTCCGGCGGCGCGACGGTGCTGCGCGCGACGCTTTCGATGAAGGAGCTGATGGCGGAGCCGGGCCTTGAGGAGATGGAGCGCTATCTCACCGAGCGCGCGCGCCGGGGCACCTGGCTGCACGTGATCCGCTCTGAGGAGCGCGACATCGCGCCGATCTGGCCATCGAGCCGCGAGCAGCGGCGCGAGCTGCGCTATGCGCCTCCGGCCTATACGCTGGCGATGACCTGCTTCGTCTACGGCAACAAGGTGGCGCTCATCTCGTCCGCGCGGGAGAGCTACGGCATGATCATCGACAGCGCGGAATTCGCCGCCTTCCAGGCCTCCATGTTCGATGCCATGTGGAGCCTGAGCACGCCTGCGCCCGCTCAGCCCTGAGCCTCGCCCGCCCGCACGAGGCGAAACGCAGGGGGCAGGGTAAACGCGGCGCACGCCACGCACCGGGCGCGGGCGCGCCAGGATTTCGGATGCGGGAGGGCTGCCGGCCCTGGGGGGCGCCCCAGGGCCGGCAGGCAGCGTCACGTCCGAGATCGCGCGGCGCGATCACGCGAGGTCCAGGCCCTTTCCTCCGGCGGCGGACCCTCGGCATTGGGCCGGCCCGCGGGCTGGTCGGCGCCGCGCTTGCCGATCCCGACCATGGCCGCCTCTTCGGTAGGGTAGGGCCCGGCGACAGGCGTGCCCTCCGCCGACACCGCCCACCAACCGGCCATGACGCCGAGGCGGTGGGCTTCGTCGTCGCCGACGAGCTTCGGTTCCAGCCACATGAGCGGCTCCTTCCTTCCGGTGCCTTCAGCCGGTTGGCAGCGCTCAGGCGGCCTTGCGGTTCGTCTCGGCGCCCGCGAGCCGGGTCAGGAGCGCATCGGTCTCCTTCTCCTCCTTCAGCGTCGCGTCGAGCAGCGTCACCGCCTCGGTCATGCCGAGCTGGCCGGCCCAGGTCTTCAGCGTGCCGTAGCGGGCGATCTCATAGTGCTCCACCGCCTGCGCCGACGCCACGAGGCCGGCGTCCAGCGCCTCGCTGCCGCCGAACTCGTCCATGATCTCCTTGCCCTCGTCGATGATGCCGACGATCGCCGGGCAGTGCTTGCCGCGGGCCGCCTTGCCGAGCAGCTCGAACACCTGCTCCAGGCGCTCCACCTGGCCTTCGGTCTGCTCCTGGTGCTTGAGGAAGGCGTTCTTCAGCTCCTCGGACTGGGCGTTCTTCGCCATCTTCGGCAGCGCCCGCAGGATCTGCTTCTCGGCGTAATAGACGTCCTTGAGCGTGTCGCTGAAGAGGTCGTGCAAGGTCTTCTGCTGTGCCATGTCTTGGGTCCTCCGAAGGGGATGTGCTGCGAGCATGCAGTGCTCCCGCCATGAACACGTGCTGGTGAAGAGTGTTCCCCGTGTCGCCGGTCTTGAGGACTGTTTCGATTGAAGCATCTTGAGCGTGACCACGGATACCGCGAAGACGTTGCGCGTTGTTCGCCAATTATTCGCCAAGTAAACGTCAGCGCGGCCGCAGGAGTGCGGCTTTCGGGGGAACTGCCCTGCGCAGGGGCTGTTGGTAGGTCGACCACGGACGTTGACCACAAGGAGATGCCCATGTCCGATGCCGAGAGAACCCGCCACGCCATCGATGCCGGCGCCACCGGCGACAAGGTGCGCGGCCCCGATCTTGCCGCAGCCCCGCTTGGGACCGACGACGAGGCGAGCGGGCACCGCCCGCAGTCCGCATCGCCGCCGCCATACCCGGGCGACCGGATCACGGACGGAGACAGCGACATGGCGCTGTATGAACCGCGCAGCGAGGAGGACAACCGCGCCCCTGCCGACGCGCCGCCAAGCTGGCGCACCTGGGCCTTCGTCGGGCTGGGCCTGCTGGTGCTGGGCGTCGCCGCGGCGAGCCTGTCGAGCTGAGGCTCAGCCGCGCCGGCCGCGATCCTCGCCGATGAGCGTCGCGACCTCGCTGAACGAGGCCGCCCGCGTCTCGTCGAGGCGGGTGGCGGCGAGCAGGAAGCGGATCGGGAAGCGCACGCCTTCGGCCTGGGCCGGGCTGATGTTGCGCTGGGCGGCGTCGCGCGCGGCCGCCGCGTCGGCCTCCTTGAGCGCGGCCTCGATCTCCTGCTGGGTGAGAAGGCCCTTGCGGCGCATCGCCTCCAGCAGGCGCGATGCGGCCAGAAGCAGTCCCTCGATCTGGAGATTTGCAGTGTTCATGGCCTGTCCTCCTGGTCAGCGCCGAGCCAGCGCCTGGGCCGAGCTGACGCTTGTTGTTCAGTCTTCAAGGGCCAACGTCAAGAAAACGGGCGTCGTTCCGAAATTATTTTGCAGTGCATGCAACCGCGGGCCGCGGCCCGCGTTCAGTGGTGCGGAAGACTTCCTGTCCTTCAGCGCCCTGTCCCGACGGCATGACTGCCGGCGGAGGAGACCCCCATGCGCATTGCCCAGATCGCCCCCCTCATCGAAAGCGTTCCGCCGCGCCGCTATGGCGGAACCGAGCGCATCGTCTCCTACCTCACCGAGGAACTGGTGCGCGCCGGCCACGAGGTCACGCTGTTCGCCAGCGGCGATTCCCTCACCGCCGCCGAGCTTGCGCCCATGTGCGAGATGGGCCTGCGCCTCTCGCCGGCCGACGCCGACCCCGTGGTCCACCACCTCATCATGCTGGAGGAGGTGCGGCGCCGCGCCGACGAGTTCGACGTGCTGCACCTGCATGTGGACCTGCTGCAATTCTCGGTGCTGCGCGAACACCGCCAGCGCTGCCTGACGACGCTGCACGGCCGCCTCGATCTGCCGGTGGCGCACCGCCTTTATGCCACCTACGACGACTTTCCCCTGGTCTCCATCTCCGATCACCAGCGCCTGCCCATGCCGCCCGTGAACTGGGCCGGCACGGTGCTGCACGGGCTGCCGACCGACCTCCTGCCGTTCAGCCCTAAGAGCGATGGCTATCTCGCCTTCCTCGGCCGCATTTCGCCGGAGAAGCGGCCGGACCGCGCCATCGAGATGGCGGTCAGAGCAGGCCGCCCGCTGAAGATCGCCGCCAAAGTGGATGCCGCGGACAAGCCCTATTGGGAGAGCGTGATCCGGCCGATGGTGGAGGCGAACCCGAACGTCGAGTTCATCGGCGAGATCGACGAGCGCCAGAAGGCCGACTTCCTCGGCCGCGCCGATGCGCTGCTGTTCCCCATCGACTGGCCGGAGCCGTTCGGCCTGGTGATGATCGAGGCCATGGCGTGCGGCACGCCGGTCATCGCCTTCCCGTGCGGCTCGGTGCCGGAAGTGCTCCAGGATGGGCTGACCGGCTATTTCGTCACCTCGGTGGAGGAGGGCGCGGCGCGCATCGGCGACATCGGCCGCCTTGATCGTGCCGTGATCCGGCGCATCTTCGAGAGGCGCTTCTCGGCCGAGCGCATGGCGCGCGACTATGTCGCCATCTACCAACGGCTCGTCGGTGCGGCGCCGGTCCGGATGCGTCGGCCCGAGCGAGGCCTGTTCAAGGCCGCGAACGGGAGCCGCAATGCCCCACTCTGACGCCGCCGTCTCTCTTCCGGCTCCCGAGCCGGAAGAGCCCGCTTACGTCATCGCCGCCTCCCCCTCGCAGATCGAGAGCACGCCGCGCACGCTCAAGCACGACGACACGTTCGCCGTGTTCGACGCGCACGGCGACGCGGTGCCGGGGCATGCGAGCAACCACGGCCTGTTCCACCGCGACACGCGCCATCTCTCGCTGTTCTTCCTGACCATCGACGGCGCGCGGCCGCTGCTGCTCAGCTCCACCGTGCGCGACGACAATGCGACGCTCGCCTGCGATCTCACCAATCCGGACCTGCCGGGGCGGGGGGAGGGAGGCGCGCTGCTGCACGACCTCATCCACATCCGCCGTGCCCGCTTCCTGTTCCGCTCGGCGTGCCGCGAGTGCCTCAGCGTGCGCAATTTCGACGTGGCGCCGCGCACGGTCGAGATCGGCCTCGATTTCGCGGCCGACTTCGCCGATCTGTTCGAGGTGCGCGGCGCGACACGGGCCCGGCGCGGCACCCGCGCCGACCCGCAGGTGGAGGCCGGACGCGTGCGGCTCGCCTATCGTGGCCTCGACGACAAGGTGCGCGAGACGACGATCAGCTTCGAGCCGGCGCCGTCCCAGCTTTCGGCCGACCGGGCGCTCTACCGCATCCGCCTCGCGCCGGGCGAGACTTTCGCCATCTATGTGGAAGTGTGCTGCGAGCCGGGCACCGGGCGCCCCAGCGCCCATCGCGGCTTCCGCGAGGGGCTCATCAACGCCCGGCGCGAGCTGCGCGCGCGGATGGCGCGCCGCGCGTCCGTGACCTCGTCCAACAACCACTTCAACGAGGGCATGCGGCGCGCGTCGAGCGACCTCAACATGCTCATCACCGAGACGCCCGAGGGGCCCTATCCCTATGCGGGCGTGCCGTGGTTCAGCACGGTGTTCGGGCGCGATGCGCTGATCACCGGCTTCGAGACGCTGTGGATGGACCCCGCCATCGCAAAGGGCGTGCTTTCGCACCTCGCCGCCAACCAGGCCCAGGACTTCGACGGCGAGGCCGACGCCGAGCCTGGAAAGATCCTCCACGAGGTCCGCTTCGGCGAAATGGCGGAGGTGGGGGAGGTGCCGTTCCGGCGCTACTACGGCAGCGTCGATTCCACGCCCCTGTTCGTGATGCTGGCGGGGGCCTATTTCGAGCGCACCGGCGACCTTGCCACCGCCCGCACGCTGTGGCCGGCGGTGACGGCGGCGCTGCAGTGGATCGCCGACCACGGCGACCGCGACGGCGACGGCTTCGTCGAATACGGCCGCCGGCGCGCCGACGGCCTCGTGAACCAGGGCTGGAAGGACAGCTTCGACAGCATTTTCCATGCGGACGGCACGCTGGCCCGCGGCCCCATCGCGCTGGTGGAGGTGCAGGGCTATGCCTATGCCGCCTGGCGCGCCGGGGCGCTGCTCGCCCGCGCGCTGGGCGAGGGCCACCTGAGCGCCGCCTGGCATGCCCGCGCCGAGCGCCTGCGCGCCGCGTTCGACGCGGCCTTCTTCGACGACGAACTCGGCACCTACGTGCTCGCGCTCGACGGCGAGAAGCGGCCCTGCCGGGTGCGTGCCTCCAATGCGGGTCATGCGCTGTTCTCCGGCATCGCCATGCCGCACCGCGCGCCGGCGGTGGCGCAGGCGCTGATGTCGGGCGCCTTCTTCTCCGGCTGGGGCGTGCGCACGCTCGCGGTGGGCGAGGCGCGCTTCAATCCCATGAGCTACCACAACGGCTCGGTGTGGCCGCACGACACGGCGGTGATCGCCTTGGGTCTCGCCCAATACGGCTTCCGCGCCGAGGCGGCGCGGCTGTTCGAGGGGCTGTTCCGGGCCTCGGTCTATTTTGACCTCAGGCGCATTCCGGAGCTGTTCTGCGGCTTCGCGCGCCAGCGCAGCCAGGGGCCGGTGGCCTATCCCGTCGCCTGCACGCCGCAGGCCTGGGCGGCGGCCGCCCCGCTCGCCATGCTCCAGGCGGCGCTGGGCCTCGGCTTCGACATCTCGGAGGGCACGGTGGTGTTCGACCGGCCGGTGCTGCCGTCCTTCCTCGACACGCTCGATCTGCGCGACATCACGCTCGGCGACGGCGCGCTCGACATCCGTGTGGACCGGGGCGCAGGCGGCAGCACGTCGCTGTCCGTGCTCGCCCGGCGCGGCGACGTGGGGCTGAAGGTGGAACTCTGACGCGCCGCGACGGCGCGCCCGGCGGTCTCAGTCCGGCATGTCGGGCAGGTCGCCTTTGTCCTTCGCCCGGCTTGCCCCCGCGTCCGACGCCGCGCGCGCCGCGTCGGCGAGGAGCGCGTATTCGAGCCGCATGCGCTCCAGCGTCTCCTCGTCCAGGTCTTCCAGGTCGAGCAGGATCTGGCGCGGGCCCTCCAGGCGCGCGATCAGTTCGTCGAGCTTGATCTGCAGGGCCATGGTGTCGCGGTTCTGGGCGTTCTGGATCACGAACACCATCAGGAAGGTGACGATGGTGGTCGAGGTGTTGATGACGAGCTGCCAGGTGTCGTTGAAGCCGAAGAGCGGCCCCGACAGGCCCCACACGAGAATGACCGCGACGGCGCCGACGAAGGTGGCCGGCTTGCCCGCATAATGGGCGATGGCCTGGGCGAAGCGCGTGAACAGCCCGCGCTTCGCCCGCCCTTCCTCGACACGCTGCCGAAGCTCGGCGAGGGAATTGTGCCCGTGAGCGGCCATGGTCGGCTCCCTGATCCAAGATGGCGAAGGAAACCCGGGCCGGGGCCTTCGGTTCCCCCGCGCGGCGCGGCAGGGAATGGCGCGGCCGTGCGGCACCCGTGTGTCATGTGGTCTGGGTAGTAGTCCCGCTGCGAACGGGACGCTATGGTTGCATGACATGTGGTGTGAGGGGTCGGGAATGGGCAAGATTGGGCGGGTGCTGATCGTTGCCGCGATGCTGGCGACGGTCGCCGGATGCGGGGCGCTCTCGAACTCCAGGGTTTCCGTGAACTCGCGCTCCCCCCATATGGGGCCTGTCCCGCAGCCGGGAACCGACATCGGCGTGCCGCGGTAAAGCCCATCTGGCCGCGGCCCCACGCACGCGTGGCTAGTTGGGCCCGCCCAGGCCGCTCTTTCCGCGAGCAGGCGGCGCGCCGCGCTCTTGATCCCCCAAGGCGAGCAGGCCCGAGAGCGCGCGATCATCTGCGAGCGCCGCAGCCTTCTCTCTCGGGGACAGCAGCCGCAGCGCCTCGTCGCGCGTTGCGGCATCTTCGATCTTGGCCCGTGCGATGAGCCGCTCGGGACGGACGTCTCCAGCCAGGCGTCGCCCGCGGGCAGGAAGCGCGCCGCGGTGGAACGCGAGCAGATCGGCATCGGCAGCAAGGCGCGCCGCCGCCTCGATCGGCATCTCCGCTGCCGCCCCCGCGGCGCGCAGATCCATCGCGTGGCGCAGAACCGGCGGCGGCGTCTGCCCCTCCGGCGTGGCGAGAAACCAGCTCCGGCCGCGCGGCTTGCTGGTCCATACCGCGAGCGGCACGGCGGCGACCAGGCCCAGGATGACCGGGGACATCCAGGCCATCAGCGGCAGCGAGATGGCGGCCGTGGCCGCAGCAAAGGCGATCCCGAGCAGGGTATGGGGCAGGAACTGGCGCAAGGCGGCCCGCCAGCCGATGCTGCCGTCGTCGCGCTGCTGCGGATGCCATCCGCCGTCCCGCCCCATGAGGACGCCGACCACCGCAAAGGATTGCGAGACCATGGTCACCGGCGCCATGAGGCCGGACAGAAAGATCTCGCCGGTCATGCCGAGGAAGGCCCGCCCCGCGCCGCCGAAACCCTGGCGCACCGCGCGGTCGCGCAGGATCAGGGCGAAGGCGATGACCTTCGGCAGCAGCAGCACGGCCATGGTGCCGCCGAACACCCACGCCGCCCGCACCGGGTCCTGCGCCGGCCAGACCGGGAACAAGGCGGAGCCGGAGGGGAAATAGTTCGGCGGCACGAAGCGGGCCTGAAGCGCGGAGAGGAGCCCGGCCAGCAGCATGATGAGCCACAGCGGCGCCGACACATAGGAGCCGATGCCGGTGAGCAGATGGACCCGGCTCGCCCAGCTCAGCCCCCGCGCCGGCAGCACCGCCGCGTGCTGCAGATTGCCCTGGCACCAGCGCCGGTCGCGCACCGCAAGATCGGTCAGGGAGGGCGGACCCTCCTCGTAGCTGCCGGCAAGCTCCGGCACCATGTGCACGCCCCAGCCCGCGCGCACCAGCAGCGCCGCCTCCACGAAGTCATGGCTGAGGATGTGCCCGCCGAACGGCTTGCGCCCCTTCAGGTGCGGCAGGCCTGCCGCGCCGGCGAAGGCGCGGGTGCGGATGATGGCGTTGTGGCCCCAATAATTGCTCTGCGGCCCGTGCCACCAGGCGAGACCCGCGGCGATGAGCGGCCCGTAGAGACGCCCGGCGAACTGCTGGAGGCGGGCGAACAGGGTGCGCCCGCCGACGATCACCGGCAGCGTCTGGATCAGGCCCACCGAAGGATTGCGCTCCAGCGCCGCCGCCATGCGGACCATGCAGTCTCCGCTCATGACGCTGTCGGCGTCGAGGATCAGCATGGCCTCGTAGGCCGCGCCGAAGCGCGTGACCCACTCGGCGACGTTGCCCGCCTTGCGATCCGTGTTCTGCGCGCGGTGGCGGTAGTGGAAGCGCCCGCCGGTTCGTTCGCGCAAGGCGAGGAAGGCGGCTTCCTCCGCCACCCAGATGTCCGGGTCCGTGCTGTCGCTCAGGATGAACACGTCGAACAGGTCGCCGCGCCCGGTCGCCTCCAGCGAGCGCCAGGTGGCCTCGAGCCCGGCGAGCACCCGGTCGGGGTCCTCATTGTAGCAGGGCATGAGAACGGCGGTGCGGATGCTCAGCGCCGGCAGGGGCGCGCCGGGATCGATGCCGAGCGGCGGCCGGCCGGACAGGAGGCTGACGGCGCCGCCCAGCGCATTGGTGAAGGCAAGGCCGATCCAGGCGAACAGCACCACGAACAGCACCAGAATGGCGTATTCGATCTCGGTGAGCCCGCCCACGTCGAGCACCTTGTGCATCTCGAAGGCGGCCATCGCCGTGAGCTCTGCCGCGCCGCCGAACACGAAGGCGCGGCGCAAGGCGAGCGGCACCCCCAGCGGGGCGGAAGCTACGGCCCGCTCGGGCCGCCGGCCGAGGTCCTGAACCGGCATGGCGAGCGGGGCCTCCGGCGGCACGCCGGCCCGTGGCGCCGCCGTCGCGGGGCGGGCCTGCGCTACGGCGTCCATCGGTAGAGCCAGGTTTCGCTGAGCGGCGTGTCGCCCTTCAGGAGGCGCGCCCTGAGTTCGGACAGGCCCGCCCCCTTCGGCTCGAAGGCGAAGGACAGGCGCACGCCGGACATCTCGGGATTGGGCTGGACAACCACGTCGCGGACCTCTCCGGCGCTCGCGGACACGTCTGCCCGCACCCCGTCCAGCGCCAGCCCTGGCATGGGCCCGTCCACCAGGTCGACGACGAACAGCCGCCGCTCGCCGGTGCCGCCCGCGCGCGTTCCGGCGACGCGGCCGAGGCCGGGCGGCGTCGGCATGTCCCAGACCCAGTGCAGGCGGTAGGTGTAGGTGTATTCGCTGCCCTTGCGCAGGATGTCCTTGGGGCGCCAGAAGGCGACGATGTTGTCGTGGACTTCCTCCGGTGTCGGGATTTCCACCAGATGCACGGCGCCTTCGCCCCAGTCGCCGATGGGCTCCACCCACACGCTCGGACGCTTCTCGTAGCGCGCTTCCAGGTCCTGGTAGTCGAAGAACGAGCGCTGGCGCTGCATCAGGCCGAAGCCGCGCATGTTGGAGCCGGAGAACACGCTGATCTGGAGCCGGACGGGATTGGCGAGCGGGCGCCAGAGGTATTCGCCCGCGCCGCCGATGACCGCAAGACCCTCGGCGTCGCGCACGGCGGGGCGGAAATCGTCGAAGCCGATGTGATCGGCCGGCCCGAACAGGAACATGCTGGTGAGCGGCGCGATACCCGCCTCCGCAAGATCGGTGCGGGGATAGAGCGCCATCTCCACGCTCATCACGGTGGCGTCGCCCGGCCGGATGGTGAAGCGGTGGGCGGCGGTGGCGCTCGGGCTGTCGAGCAATGCGTGCACCACGATGGAGGGCACATGGGCGCGCGGCTGCTCCACATAGAACGCCCTGAACACCGGGAATTCCTCGCCGGAGGGTGCCGCGGTCTTCACCGCGAGGCCGCGGGCCGAGGTGCCGTAGCCCTGGCCTTTCCCGACCGCGCGAAAATAGCTCGCGCCCTGGAACACCGCGATTTCGTCGAGATAGTCCGGCCGGTTGAGGAGGCCATGCAGCCGAAACCCGGAAAACCCGAAATCTGGCCCGGCCGCCGGCGCCTTGAGACCGTGCTCGAACCGGAACAGGCCCGGATCATAGTCGATGCGCCGGGCGCGGCCATCGGCCACCACGAAGACGTCCACCTGGTCGCGAAACAGGAAGCCCCGATGCAGCAGCTGCATCTCGAACGGCAGCTGCTGGCCGCGCCAGACGGCGCGGTCCATGTTGAAGCGGATGTTCCGGTAGTCGTCATAGCTCAGCTTGTCCAATTCCGCCGGCAGCGACCGGTTGCCCTGCTTGAAGGGCTGCGCAGCGAGCTGGCGCGCCATGTTGCGCACCGTATCGGCATTGAACCGCTCGCCGTCCTTGGCCAGCGCGGGACGCGCGGCCACCGCGTCGAGGACCGGGAGCAGCGCGGCCCCCAGCACGAATGACCTGCGGTCGAGCAACGCTTCCCCTCCGCCCAGGATGATCGGACATGCCTCTGGGGCATTCGGACAGGAAGCTTCCAGGACGCGTCCGGGTTCCCAACCGCGGGCGCGACATTGGGTCCGGGTCGCAGGGGCGCGGGCGAAGTCGCGCGATCGGACAGCGTTCGTGCCGCCAGATCCTTCGGCTGCCGACGCCCCGGGGCGAACGTGCGCTGCGGATCATGGCCGCGTGGCGCACCGTCGCGCTGGTGCTCGGTCCATGGCCCGTTCGGGATCCGCCGGGACTGCGCCGGCCGCCGTCAAATGCCGGCGGGGTGCCATAGCGGATGGCGGGCCGTCATCCCGAAGCTTCCACCGTGGTCACCTTGAACCCCGCCAGCGTCGACGGGCCGAAGGAGGTGACAAGCGCCACGTCGGTGGCATCGCGTCCCCTCGCCATCAGGATGCGGCCGATGCGCGGCGTGTTGTGGCGGGCGTCGAACGTGTACCAGCGCCCGCCCAGATAGGCCTCGAACCAGGCGCTGAAATCCATCGGCGCCGGATCGGCCGGAACGCCGATGTCGCCGAGATAGCCGGTGCAGTAGCGGGCGGGGATGTTCATGCAGCGGCAGAGGGTGATGGCGAGGTGGGCGAAGTCGCGGCACACGCCCTGCCGCTCCGTGTAGGCGTCGAACGCGGTCTTCAACGGGCTCGCATGGGCATAGTCGAAGGCGATGTGGCCATGAACGAAATCGCATATCGCCTGGACGAGCGGCCAGCCCTTCGGGGTCTTGCCGAACATCGACCAGGCGATGGCGGTCAGCCGGTCGGTCTCGCAATAGCGGCTGCCCAAAAGGAAGAGCAGCGTGTCCACAGGCAGGTCGCCCAGCGCGAGCTGAGCCGCGTCGGGCGCCACCGGGTCGGGCAACCCGCTGTCGCGGATCACGAAATCCGTGCGCATGGTCAGCTTGCCCGGCGGCGCCTGGATGACGTGGCAGAAATTGCCGAAGCTGTCGTGATACGTGTTGGCCGCAACCGGCGGATCGAACACGGCGCGGTCGGGTTGCATGAGGTCATTGATGCGCGAGGGATGAACGCTCAAGGTGAGGATCATGGGCGTCGGCTGGGGGCAGGAATAGGCAATTTCATAGCCGGAGCGAATGAGCATAAGGACCTCGGAGCAGTGCGGGCGTGGCCCGCGGATCGGCTATGGTGCCTCGAACGCGAAGCCGGACCGCGCGTGCGGCCGGCGCCGGAAGGACCCCGTGAAGTGAGCGGAACTTTCTCTGTACTGGCGGCTGACGACGCGCCGCCTTTCTCGGTACACAATGCCGACGGTCGTTTCCCGTTCCTCATCGTTGCCGATCATGCGGGGAACGCCGTGCCCGGCGCGCTGGATGGCCTCGGCCTGGGGCGCGCCGACCGCGAGCGCCACATCGCGTGGGACATCGGCATCGCCGGGGTCTGCCGATCCCTGTCAGACCTGCTCGGTGCCACGCTCATACAACAGAACTATTCCCGCCTGGTGATCGATTGCAACCGGCCCCCCGGCACGCCGCAGTCCATTCCGGAGGAGAGCGACGGCACCCGCGTGCCCGGCAATCAAGGGCTGGAGCCATCCGCGCGGCGCGCGCGCGAGGCCCAGATATTCGACCCCTACCACGCCCGCATCGCGGCCGAGATCGATCGCCGCATGAACGCCGGTCGGCCCGCCGTCCTGATCGCGATGCACAGCTTCACGCCGGTGTGGGACGGCGCGCAGCGCCCCTGGCATGCGGGCGTCCTTCACCGCGGCGATAGCCGGCTCGCCAACGCGCTGCTGGGCCTGCTCCGCCAGGACGGTGCCCTCACGGTGGGCGACAACGCACCTTACGATATCGGTGACGCGACGGACTGGACCATCCCCGTGCATGGCGAGAGTCGCGGCATTCTCCATGTGGGTATCGAGATTCGCCAGGATCTGATCCAGCACGAGGAGGGTCAGGCCATGTGGGCCGCCCGTTTCGGCGCTTTGCTTCCGCTCGCCCTCTCGGAATGCGGAGCCGCGGCCACGGGCTGATGGTGCCAACGCGCCGGCGGAGGGTGCGCGGGGAGCCTGGTCGCTAATCCTGGATCGTATCGGCGAAGGCCCGGGCGAACCGAACAGCCAAGGCGCGCGTGTCCGCCTCCAACTGCTCTTTGCTCTTGGGCGCGGCCGCGCTGTTGCGAACAGGGATCTCCAGCGTGACCGTTCCGCCACCGCAGTCCTGCTCGCGCCAGATCACGCGGGCGAGGAGGTGGTCCGCATCGCGCGATTGGAAAACGATGCTAAGGCCTTTGTTCATGACGAGCAGACGCCTGTCTCACCAGGAGCTCGGCGTGCAACGCGCCGTGGCCTCGCGGGGGCGGACGCTGGTGACAGCGCCTCAACCCTTCTTCTTGGGCGGGCCGATCGAGACGGGCGTGCCCTTCACGAAGGGCGCCGGCGCTTCAGGCGCTTTGACTTTCTTCGGCTTCTTGGTTTCGCGATTGCTGCGCATCTGTCCCTTGGCCATTTCCGTCTCCTCTGGGGCGCGTCGGTAGATCCTGCGAGAGCGACGAAAAACGCCCTGCGACCTCAAAGGCCGCAGGGCGCCCTGCAGGAGGATGGCGCATCTTGCACGGAGCTGCCGGTACATCCGCGGACAGCACATGGAAGGATGCGCCGGGCCGGCGGTCCCGAGAGGCTCGGGGTGCCGGCCGATCAGGTCAGCTCAGGTCCTTGAGCATGTCGGCCGACATCTTGCCGCTCTTGCGGTCGGGGACCAGCTCGAAGCCCACCTTCTGGCCTTCGCGCAACTGGCCGAGGCCAGAGCGCTCCACGGCGCTGATATGGACGAAGGCATCGCTGCCGCCCGCATCGGGGGCGATGAATCCAAAACCCTTCTGGGCGTTGAACCACTTCACGGTTCCCTCTGTCATGGGGAAACCCTTTCAATATTAATATTTAGCTCACCAGCCATAGGCCGGTCGTCGAAATCGCATTTTCGGGCGAGAATTTATGGATGGGCGCAGAAATAAAATCCTGCACAGAGCCAAGTGATCCGGCTTTCTATCGACTGGATCAATGTGCGCCACAATTCCGTTTGTGGCAAACAATATTTTATAGCGCCTGGTTTGGCCCTGCGTCCGGCGCGGTTTATGCAGAACGAGCAAGAGCCCCGCATATGGCCTGCGCCGCCGCGCGACGGCCAAGCGCTGGCGGCGTTGACGTCGGCACGCAGCACGAGCGTTCGCGTTGAAAGTCAATCCGGCCCCTCTTGCCGCGGGCCGCATGAAGAATGTGCTTACCCTATGGGAATAGGATCAAAAATGGCCGTGGCTATTCACAGACGACACGGATAGCGTTCCGCTGGCCTTCTTCCTGGGCAGTGGGGCTATAGTGGGGCTATCATGGCTGGTCGATCGTTTTCCCGCGACGTGTCTCGCGCACGCGCGCTGGGGCTCTTTGCCATGGGGCTGGGCGCAAGCGGCTTCACCCAGGCGGCTTGGGCCGACCCCCTGCCCACCAGCTACCAGACGCTGAATTACGGGACCAACGGGACGTTTCTCACCGGCATCCGCGGCGACAACATCGTCGGCAACTACACCATTCCGGGCACCACCGAGACGGGCGGTCTCTACTACAACATGACGAGCCAGACGTGGTCGCCCATGCCGGTAGCCACGCCCAACGGCGCGAACTATCCCGGCGCCATCGGCTCGTCCCCCTACGGGCCGAGCTTCGGCAATCCGGGCGGCATTCTGCGCGTGGTGGGCAGCTACCAGACCGCGGAGTCGGCGCCCTATGATCGCAGCTATCTCTACGACGCCGCCGCAGCGCCGGGGCAGACGCTGACGCCCCTGGCCTATCCCGGCTCGGACACGCTCTACACCATCGCGCACAGCAATTTCGGCAACCAGGTGGTGGGCGATTACGACACCCGGCTCGCGACCGGCAATGCCTTCATCTACAACATCGATACCGGCACCTACACGACCAACAACGTGCCCGGCGCCGTCAGCACCACCGCCTATGGCATCTATGGCGACAAGATCGCCGGCGGCTACGGAAAGGTCGAGGTGGGCGGCGGCATCCATGCCGAGCACGGCTACATCTACGACCAGACCACCGGCACATTTACGAGCTATGATCATGTCGGCGCCGTCGCGACCCATTTCGAGGGCATCACCGGTGCCGGCCGGTCGGGCGAATACAATCTCGTCGCCAATTGGGTCACCGCGGACGGCGTGGTGCATCCCGCGGTTATGCATATCGACGCCCTCGGCGTCGTGACATGGTACGAGATCGACATTCCCGGCGCCGTGGTGTCGTCCAACTCGGCCTATGGCGACAACGTCATCGGCATCTATGTCTCGAACGAAGGCGGCGTTGTCAGCATCAACGGCTTCCTCGCCACCATTCCGGGCATTTACAACCCGATCCGCAACACCGCCACGTTGAACTTCGCCGACGAAAACGCCGCGGCTCTTTCGGGGCGCAAGGGCGACGACATCATCAACAGCGGAACCATCCATGCCACCGGCAATGGCGGCCTCGGCATGCGCGGCGAAACCTATGGCGTGCTGACCAACACCGGCACGATCACCGCCAGCGGCATCGCGGGGGCCGCGGTGGAACTGCATGGCATCTACGGCACGTTCCTGAATTACGGCACCCTGCAAACCACGGTCGAGGCCGATGCCCTGCGCACCGGCGTGGACAGCTACGGCTCGGTGATCGTGAACATGGGGGTCATCGATGGCCGGCTGGCGGCGACGGCCGGGCCGGACAAGCGGTTCGAAAACAGCGGCTGGCTCGGTGTGAGCGGCACCGGGCCGACGATCACCCACCTCATCAGCGGCACCTTCGTGCAGACCGGGGCGGGCACCTACGCCGCGCGCGTGATGGAGACCGGCAGCGATTTCCTGGAGGTGACCGGCACGATGCGCCTGGCCGGCACGCTCCAGGCGTCCTTCCCGACCACCAGCTTCGCCCCGACCACGACGCTGATCGTCGCGACGCAGGGCATCACCGGCACGTTCGACGACGTCGTCACGCCGGGCCTGCCGGCTCTGTTCGATGCGAGCGTGACCTACGCGCCGACAGCCGTGACGCTGAACGTCGCCGCCGACCTTGCCGGCATGGCCGGCAACACGCCGAACCAGCGCGCGGTCGGCGGCGCCATCGATCGCGTCATCAACACCACGACGAACGGCCTGTTGACGAGCCTTCCCGCGGCGCTCAGCCCGCTCTACGGCGTCTCCGCGGCCGAGCTGCCAGGCGCGCTCACGGCATTGTCGGGCGAAGCCTATGCCAGCACGCAAACCGTCCTGCTCGGCGACAGCCTCTACAGCCGCCAGGCGGTGATGGGCCGCTTGCGCCAGGGCACCTATGCCGGCGAGGCCGGCCCGACGTCCGCGCTCGGATTTGGCGGGCCGGCGCTCGCTTATGCCGCGCCGACCTCATCCGGCGGGCCGTTCCCGATCAAGGCGCAGCCTTCCGCCGAGCCCGCGTTCAACGGCACCGTCTGGGCGCAGGCATTTGGCGGCTGGAGCGCCTATGGCGGCGGGCGTGATGCCGCCGATGTCGATGCGAGCATCGGCGGCATCATCTCCGGTGCCGATGTTAAGGTCGCGAACTGGATCCTTGGCGCGGCGGTCGGCTACAGCCGCTCCAATGCCAAGATGGATGCGCTGGCGAGCAAGTCCGATGTCGACAGCCTGCTGTTGGCGCTCTACGCCGGCACCAGCTCCGGGCCGTGGAAGCTGCGCCTCGGCGCGAGCTTCGCCTTCAACCAGATCGACGCTTCGCGCATCATCGCCTATCCCGGCTATGTCGGGCAGGCGAACGCCGATTATGACGGCGGCACCGCTCAGGTGTTCGGCGAGCTGGGCTACGGCTTCGCGCTCCAGAAACTGGCGCTGGAGCCCTTTGCGGGCCTCGCTTATGTCCATCTCAATACCGACGGATTCACCGAGCTTGGCGCCGCAGCCGGCTTGACGGGCGCCTCGAACACGATGGGTGTCGGCTATTCCTCGATCGGCCTGCGCGCGGCGACCACGGTCGAGCTGCCGGGTGGCATGGCGCTGGAGCCCAACGCCTCGATCGCGTGGCAATACGCCTTCGGCGACATCACGCCCGACGCGCAACTGGCGTTTCTCAGCGTGCCGAGCGCCAATTTCACCGTAGCCGGCGTGCCGTTGGCACAGAACACCGCGCTGGTGAAAGTTGGCAGCGACCTGCGCGTCAGCGACCAGGTTCGTCTTGGCGTCGCCTATGTCGGCCAGTTCGCCGACCAGGTGACGGTCAATGCCGTGCAGGCCAATCTGGCCTGGCGCTTCTAGGCGGTTTCCCGCGGTTGACCGCGCCAGAACGGGCGTTCCCTTCACGGGCGGCTCACGCCGCTCCAAGAACCGGGACGACCCTCGGCGGAGCGCGATGTGGTAGGCCCGGCCGGACTCGAACCGACAACCAGACCGTTATGAGCGGTCAGCTCTAACCGTTGAGCTACGGGCCCCCGCCGCGCGGCGGCGCACGGTGCTTTCCTCTAGCAAGCGGCGGCGGGTGGAACAACCGCAGCGTTCCGGTCTGCCGGCGCCGGCTTTCGCCGGGCGGCGCGAGCGCCGTTCCGGCTGGGGCGGAGGGAATTCCGCGGCCGCACGGGAGGTTTTCCTTTGGGCGGTCGGCCGGCGCCACGGGAGCGCCCCAATGGCGCCGCCTTCGGGAGATGGTCTCATCGCGCACGATCCGGCTTGCCGGCTTCGATCCGGTCGCGGACGCCCCGTGACCCGAAGGAGCGGCGCGCCGGACAGGTCGATCACGCCTTTCGGGATCGCACCATGATATCGAATGGAGATTCGCTTATGCCCCTCGACAGGGTCCCGCATCTGCCCGCGCACCCGCTGCGCGCCATATCGGGGGCGCTCTGCGCGCTCGCGCTGCTCGCCGCCGCCCCGGTCGCGGCGCACGCCGCCACGCTGACGGTGGTGGGCGAGGGCAGCGCCACGGCGGAGCCGGACATGGCGCTCATCGCCACCGGCGTCGTCACCGCCGGCAAGACGGCGGGAGAGGCGGTTGCCGCCAATTCCAAGGCCGCCACCGCCGTCATCGCCGTCATCAAGGAGGCGGGGATCGCGCAGAAGGACATCGCCACCGCCAACTTCTCCATCTCGCCGCAATATGCGAGCGGCGCGCAGTCGGGTCCGCCGCGCGTCGTCGGCTTCGAGGCGCGCAACACCGTGCGGGTGAAGGTGCGCGACCTCGCCCAGCTCGGCGCGCTGCTGGACAAGATGGTCCAGTCGGGCGCCAACCAGGCCTCCGGCCTCACCTTCATGCTTTCCGAGCCGGACAAGATGGAGGAGGCCGCCCGGGAGGCCGCCGTCAAGGACGCCATGGCCCAGGCCAAGTCGATCGCCGCGGCGGCGGGCATGCGGGTCGCGCGGATCGCGAGCATCGACATGCGGGCGGACCATTCCGGCCCGGAGATGCCGGTGCCGATGATGATGAAGGCGGATGCCGCCCGCTCTGCCGTTCCCATCGAGGCCGGCGAGCTGGAGGTGCGCGCCCGCGCGACCCTGGTCTTCGAGATCGAGCCGCAGTGAGCCGGCGGCCGGTTCGGGTCGGAAGCTGTCACTTGCGCGCCCGGACAAAGTGGTAGAGCCATTGTCCAATCTCTTGCGCCCCCTGATTCGATATCGGATCAGGGGCATCCTCACGGGACATCGGCCATGGGGGCGGGCATCATCGAACGGAACGGGCGGCGCATCCAGTATGCCGCCTTGCCCTACCGGGTGCGCCGGGACGGCACCGTGGAAGTGCGCCTCATCACCTCCCGCGAGACGCGCCGCTGGGTGATCCCCAAGGGCTGGCCCATGAAGGGCCTGACGCCGGCCAAGACCGCCGCGCGCGAGACCTATGAGGAGGCCGGCCTGCTCGGCACGGTGTCGCGCGAGCCGCTCGGCCTCTACACCTACGACAAGCGCCTCGCCAACCGCACCGTGCCGTGCGACGTCATCGTCTTCCCCCTCAAGGTGAAGCGGCGGGCGCGCAACTGGCCGGAGCGCTCGCAGCGGTTCGGCTTCTGGTTTCCCATCGAGAGCGCGGCTGCGGCGGTGCAGGAGGACGAGCTGAAGGTGCTCATCCTCGCCTTCGGCGACCTGATGGCGCAGACATTCGCGGAAAAGCGCGGCGCCTCGGTCGCCGGGGAGGCAGAGGCGTCGGAGGTGGAAGCTGCGTCCCCACGCGCGCCCGTCGCGGCGATCCCCCTGGCCGAACGCGCCGGTAAGAAGGCCAAGTCCGGGGCCGGCAAGCCGGTGCGAGAGAAGGCGGCGAAGGCCAAGCCTGCCAAGGCGAAGCCCGTCGAGCCGGAGATGGCCAAGGCCGATGCCGGCGTAGCCAAGGCGCAGGCCGGCAAGGCGAAGAAATCGGCCAAAGCGGACAAGTTCGCCAAGCCGCCGGTGGAGCAGGTGGCCGGGCCGGCCGGCATGCCGCAGGCGAAGGCCGCGGCGGCCCGGCGTCCGGCCAAGGTGCCTGCGAAGACCGGCGGCAAGCCCGTGCCTGCCGCCAAGGTCGCGGGCGCGGCGAAGCGCGGGGCAAAGCGGGAAGCCGAGCGGAGCGAGAAGCCCGCGGCCGGCAGGGGCGCGGCTGCGGCTCATGCCGAACCGAGGCCCGTCAAGGCGGTCAGAGTCGCGAAGGCCAGGCCGGCCAAAGCCGCTGCGGCCAAGGCAAGCCCGAGCAAGCCAAGTGTGGGCAAGCCAAGTGTGGGCAAGGCCATTGCGCCGAAGGCCGCGAAGGTGGCCAAAGGGGTGAAGGTCGCAAAGGCGCCGGTCGCCAAGGCCGTTGGCAAGGCCTCGGCAGCAAAGGCCGCGGGGCTCAAGGCCATCGGGGCAAAGTCCGGCCCGGCCGCCGCCGGTGGCGGTTCCGAGAAGGTCGCCAAGGACAAGACTGCCAGGGAAAAGGCGGCCAAGGACAAGCCGCCGAAGGACAAGGCCCCCAAGCCGAAGGCAGCCAAGGACAAGGGGCCCAAGGAAAAGGCGGCCAAGGAAAAGGCGGCCAAGGAAAAGGCGGCCAAGGAAAAGGCGGCCAAGCCCGCGAAGGCGCCGGCGGCCAAGGGCTTGAAGAAGTCGGCTTCGCGCCCGAATGAACGCGGGTCCGGCAAGGTATCGCCCCTGCTGCACTGAAGCGGGCCGCGCGCCGTCGCCCCGCAGGCCGTGCGTGGGATAAGCCGGGCCGGGGGCGTCAGGCCGCGGGCGGCTCCACGGCGCGGCGGTAGAGGTGCCAGGTGGTGTGGCCGAGCACCGGCAGGACCACCAGAAGTCCGAGGAACAGCGGCACCACGCCCACCACCAGCATGCCGACGACGATGAGGCCGTAGAGGATCATGGGGCCGGGGCTCGCGAGCACCGCCTGCACGCTGGTGATCATGGCCGTCACCACGTCCACGTCGCGGTCCATCAGCAGAGGGAACGAGATCACCGTGATCGAGAACAGGCCCAGCGCCAGGGCCGCGCCGATCACGTGGCCGACGGCGAGGAAGCTCAGACCGTCCGCCGTGGTGAACAGCACCTGGGCGAAATCCTGCAGCGAGGCGAACGAGGCGAAGCCGAGGAACAAAGCGAGCAGAAGCCGCACCTGGTACATCCAGATGATGAAGGCGAAGATGGTGACGAACGCCATCCAGCCCAGTTCCCGCCGCCGCTGGTCGAGCGCGGTGCGCAGGACGCTCGAGAATGTGGGCTTGCGGCCGGCCTCGATCTCGCGGCTCACCTCGTAGAGGCCGGCGGCGACGAACGGGCCGATAAGGACGGAGCCAGCGGCCAGCGGATAGGCGAGATAGCCGACGTCCAGCGCGAATACGGTGGCGAGGATGAGCAGGCCGCCCAGCGCATAGATGCCGCCGAAGAACAGGCCGATCGCCGGAGCCTTGCGGAAGTCCGCGACGCCGGCCTCCAGCGCCCACGTCAGGTCGGCGAACGACACCGCCCTCACTTTGGGGAAGGCCGTGACGGCATTCCCGCTCTGCTTCACCACGTCCGCCATCTGCGGCCTCCCACGTGCGCCCTCCCCAGGGCTGCTTCGCATGCGGCACGCTGGCCGATGCGCATCTTTTATGAGGAGAGAGTGAGAGCGGTGCTCGCGGATGTAAAGCCCGTAGACTTCCTTAGCGTCTCAGCCAGTCAGCGCGTCGATGCGGGCCGTGGCCATGCGCATGCGTGCCGCCAGCAGCACGGCGAGATTGCGGATGACACGCCGGCCCGCGGCCGGATGGGTGCGCGAGAACTCCTCGAACGCATCCGCGCCCACCTCCAGGCACACCACCTCGGTCTCGCTCCAGATGTCGGCGTTGCGCGGCTGGTCGATGAGGGCAAGCTCGCCGAACGCCATGCCCGGAATCATGGTGGTGATGCGCACGCCGGTCATGGACCGGGCGCTCGCCATGCCCCGCAGCAGGAAGTAGACCTTGGGCGTCGGCTCCACCGCCGAGACGATGCGCACCCCGGCCTCGAACGCCACGCGGGTGCCGAGCTTCGCGAAGGCCGCGGCGTCCTCGTGCGACAGGCCCTCCAGCAGCGCCTGGCCGGAAAGGTCCGCTTCCTCGGCTCCACGCGCGAAGCCGCCGTGGCGGTAGACCACCTGGTCCTCCGCCCATTCGACGGCGGCGTCATAGGTCGGAAAGGCGCGCACCTTGATGCCCTCCTGGACGAGCTGGCGCACCCGCGGCCCCACCTGGGACAGGCCGTCCACGCCGGCCAGAACCACGGTGGTGGAGGGCGGGATCTGGCTCTCGATCATCTGCGTGAACAGGCGCATGCCCGCGTCCGTGATGGTCGCGACGCGGTGCAGGTTCAGGATCAGGAAGTCCGGCAGGTGGTCCGGGTCGGCGAGGCGGCGGGTGACGTAGTCCATGGTGGCGAAGGAGAGCTTGCCGGCCAGCTCCACCACCCGGATCGCGCCCGAACGGTCGTCGAGGATGCGCTGCTCGCCCGCGCGCCGGCCGGGCTTGGCGGGCACGGTGCGGAAGTCGTAGTCCGCCACCAGGCAGGCGCGCACGTCGTCCTGGCGCGAGAGCATGTGCAGGTCGAACGCCTCCGACATGGCCTCGCAGGTCTTGATGCCGCGCACGCTGTTGCCGTGCTGGTCGAGGCGCGGCGAGAAGGTCCCGAGCCCGAGCTGGGAGGGCAAAGCGGCGAGGATGCCGCCGCCGACCCCGCTCTTGGCGGGCACGCCGACGCGGTAGATCCATTCGCCGGCGAAGTCGTACATGCCGGACGAGCTCATCACCGCCAGCGTGCGCGCCACCGCATAGCTGGAGAACACGCGGATGCCGGTGAGCGGGTTGACGCCCTGATTGGCGAGGCTGGCGCCCATCACCGCGAGGTCGCGTGCGGTCACCAGCACCGAGCACTGGCGGAAATAGATGTCCAGCAGGCGGTCCACGTCGCCGGCGACGCCGCCATAGGTGCGCAGCAGATAGGCGATGGCGCGGTTGCGGTCGCCGGTCGTGCGCTCGGACTGGAACACCGCCTCGTCCACCACGAGGTCGCGCCCGGCGAGGCGGCTCAGCGTCGCCCGGATCAGCTCGAAGGTGCCGTCGCCCTCGGCGGTCGCGATCAGGCCGCAGCAGGCGATGGCGCCGGTGTTCACCATGGCGTTGAAGGGCCGGTTGTCGGGCCTGAGGCGGATGGAGTTGAACGCCTCGCCGCTCGGCTCGACGCCGATGGAGGCTTCCACCCGATCCGGCCCAAGGAGGTCGAGCGCCAGCGCGAACACGCCGGCCTTGGAGATCGACTGGATGGTGAAGGGGACGTCGGTGTCGCCCGCCTCATAGACGTGGCCGTCGATGGTCGCCACCGCGATGCCGAAATGATCCGGGTCGGCCTTGCCCAGTTCGGGAATATACTGCGCCACTTCTCCGGAGTGGTCGGCGGCGAAGTCGCGCTGGCAGCGGCGCAGATAGGCGAGAAGCGGAGTCTCGCGGGCAGGCGGGGCGGACGGTGCGGGGGCGGTGGCATCCGGCTTCGGCAAGGACGGGCTCCGGCGATCGGGGGCACGAAGGCCGAGCCTATAGTGATTTGGCGCGCGGTGGATACGGTGCCGGCCGTCAGGCGATCAGCAGTTCCCGTTCCGGCGCCCGCAGGACGCGCGGCGCATGGCGCAGGAAGGCGTCGGCGAGCGGGGAGGCGGGGTCGCGGTCGGAGGTCACGAGGCCCACGGGCTGGGTGCGCACCGGGTCCACCAGCGCGAGCACGTGGAGGCGGTCCTGCGCGCTCAGGGCCTGGACATGGCTCGCCGGCAGGATGCCGCCCCAGGGGCCGGAGCGGATCACGGTCCACACGCCTTCGAAGGAATTCACCTCGATGCGCGGCTCGCAGGCGATGCCGGCCTCGGCGAAGATCTGGTCGACGATGCGCCGGTGCTGCATGTCGCGCGTCAGCAGGCACAGCGGGCGCCGCGCCGCCTCGGACCAGGTGAGGTGATCGCGGCCCTCGAACCACGGGGTGCAGGTGACGAAGACGTAGCTCTCCTCGTAGAGCGGGCGGGTGCGCACCCGCGCCAGCGGCTCGGCGTGCAGGTAGGTGACGCCGGCCTCGATCTCCATCTCGTCGAGCGAGCGCTGGATGGCGGCCGAGGGCATGGACTGCACCTGCACCCGCACCTTCGGGTGGCGCTCGCAGAAGGCGTTCACCAGCGTCGGCAGCGAGGGGAGGGCGCCGGGAATGGCGCCGATCCGCAGCACCCCCGACAGGCCGCCGCCGGGATCGGCCAGTTCCTGGCGCAGGCCGTCGAAGTCCGCCACCATCCGCTGGGCCCAGACCAGTGCCCGCTCGCCGTCCAGGGTGAGCCCCTGATAGCGGTGGCTGCGGACCACCAGCGCGCGGCCCAGTTCCTCCTCCAGCTTGCGGATGCCGGTGGACAGCGCCGGCTGCGACACATGGCAGGTGCGCGCGGCGCGGCCGAAGTGCCGCTCGCGGGCGACGGCGACGAGATATTCGAGCTGGCGGATCAGCATGGCGACCTCCTGATGGGAGGTACGTTATTTTAGTTCGGGAATAACGACAAGGGGCGCCCCTCTTTGCTAGAGTGCTTCAAAAGCGGGGCGGCGGTCCGCCCGCTATAGGCGAGCACCGTTTATGGCATCCTTGAGCGTGCGCATCGACCTGGGCCCCGAGCTCAGGATCGGCCCCGGCAAGATCGAGCTGCTGGAGAAGATTGCGGCGTTCGGCTCCATCTCGGCGGCCGGGCGGGCCATGGACATGTCCTACCGCCGCGCCTGGGAGCTGGTGGAGGAGCTGAACGGCACCTTCGAGAGCCCGGTGGTCTCCGCCCAGACCGGCGGCAAGCGCGGCGGCGGGGCAGTGCTGACGCCGTTCGGCTTGTCTCTGGTGGCGCGCTACCGTGCCATCGAGAGCGCGGCGACCCAGGCGGCGGCGGCGCATCTCGACGCGCTGCAAGGCGAGCTGGCGGCCAAGACCGCTGCAGAATAGTCGGTTGGATATAGCGATTTCTGCCGGAAATCGTCCAAATCTGCAGAATTGAACCTATACTGTCTTGACAGGCGTGGGGGTCTCGGGTGCATCGTTATGTTCATATGAACATCACGTAAGGCTTCGCCGTGGTCGCCTCTCCGGTCCTCTCCCCGGTCCTTTTGGGCCATTTCGC
Organism: Xanthobacter tagetidis; assembly: GCF_003667445.1. GTDB lineage: Bacteria > Pseudomonadota > Alphaproteobacteria > Rhizobiales > Xanthobacteraceae > Xanthobacter > Xanthobacter tagetidis. The sequence continues at coordinate 89,234 of NZ_RCTF01000002.1, forward strand.
CGCGCGGGCCGGAATCTTGCCCTCGTCGCGCAAGGCGCTCGACCTCGCCGATGGCGCGCCGCGCCGGGAGCGGCTGTGGGAGCTGTCCTCCAACCTCCACTGCTCGGTGATCGGCACCTGCCTGTCCACGGCGGACCTGCGCCAGTTCTTCACCAAGCTGAAGGACCCGCTGGCGCGGACCGCCTCGGAGCACGAGATCCACTCGCTCGCCGTCGCCGGGGCAGGCCGGCGCGACCTGCCGGGCAAGCTGCTGCAGAAGCTGCTCGACAAGAAGCACGAGGCCCAGCTGCGCCGCTTCTCCAGGGCCGCGAGCCTCGAAGAGGTGCGCGCGCTGTGGCGCGACAGCCTGGAGAAGGGCGAGGTGCCGGGCGCCTACTGGGCGACGCTGACCCATCCCTTGACCGACCAGGCGCTGGCGCGCGAGGCGTTCTGCGAGGTGCACATGCTCTCGCACCTGATGGGCCAGTCCAACCGCGCCGACATCAAGCGCCTGCGGACGCTGGAGGCCGAACTCGGCGCCCGCGACGAGAAGATCGCGCGCCAGGAGCAGCGCCTGTCGCAGATGGCCGCTTCCCAGGCGGCGCTGGCACGCGAGGCGGCGCAGCTCAAGGCGGACCTGCGGCACGCCCTTGAGCAGGGCACCGGCGTTGCCGCGCCGGTGGCGGACGGCGAGGCGGTCGCGGCGCTGCGGCGCAGGCTGGGCGACGAGCAGGCCCGCTCCGCGGCCCTGGCCGAGCGGCTCGCGGCGCGCGATGCCGCACTTTCCGAGAATGCCCGGCGCATCGCCGCCTTGGAGCGGGAGGCGCAGGAGCTATGCCGCGAGGTGGAGGCGCTGGAAGGCACGCTGGCCTGCGCCGCCGAGCCCGCCGCCGCCGAGCCGGAGGCGCCGCGCGGGCTCGCCGGCCTGCGCTTCCTCTATGTGGGCGGGAGGCCCAAGCAGCTCGACCAGCTGCGCGCCTTCGCCGACAAGGCCGGCGGCGTGCTGCTCACCCATGACGGCGGCATGGAGGAGACGGTCACGCTCCTGCCCGGCCTCGTCAGCCAGGCCGACATCGCCTTCTTCCCGGTGGACTGCGTCAGCCACCTCGCCTCCTCGCAGGTCAAGCGCCTGTGCCGGGATGCGGGCAAGCCGTTCATTCCGCTGCGGACCTCCGGCCTGGCGAGCTTCGCCGCCGCGCTCGATGCCCTGGCCGCACAGAGCGCGGAGGCGGCCCAGTGAGCGCGCCCGCCGCTCCCCCCACCCGCGCCCCGGTGTTCCGTGGCGGCGGGCCGGCCGCGCCGCTGTTCGACGCGGAAAGCGACGTCGCCGCTTTGGTCTACACGCCCGACGAGGCGCCCGACGCGATCCTCACCGCCTTCGCCCGCGACCTCGGCGCACGCGGCTTCGATGCGGTGGGCGTGATCCAGGGCCGCAAGACCGCCCGGGGCCGGCCCTGCGGCCTCACGCTCATCCCCGAGGGCCGCGAGCTGTCCGTGACCGACTGCGGCGCGCGCCATGCGCCCGACTGGCGCGACACGCTGGGCCGGATCGAGGGATCGCTGCTGGAAGCGGCGCACCGCCGTCCCGATCTCCTCATCCTCAACCGCTTCGGCGCGGCCGAGCGGGCGGGCGGCGGCCTGATCGCGGTGATCTGCGCCGCGGTGGAGCGGGATGTGCCGGTGCTGCTGCCGGTGCCCGCCGCCTTGTTCCCGGACTGGCTGCGCTTCACCGAGGGCCTGTGCGTGCGGCTCGCTTGCTCGCGCGCGAGCCTCGAGGGCTGGTGGAGCAGCCTGCGCCCGCCGGCCACCCGCGCCCCCGCCCGCCGCTTCTGCGAGAGCGGGAAATAGCGTTCAGGCTGCCTCCAGGGTGATGAGCAGGCCCACATGGTCGGAGATCCGCCGGCCCGTCGCAGCCACGTTCGGAAGCGGGACCACGCTGCGGCAGCGCAGGCACGCGCGCTGCGACACCGTGGCCCTCCGCAGGGGAAATCTGGACGCGGGCGGCAAAATCGCTAAGTTCCCGCGGCCCGGGGGTCGCCACCCGCGGGCGCGCCAGACCGTGCCGATCGAGCCGTGCCGATCGAAACCGTGCGAAGCCGAGTGCGGCTTGCCGCACGCTCGCCTCCGGTCCGCGCCGCCACCGCCGAAGGACGCCGAGCCCGTGAACCACAGCCAAACCCAGATGCCGCAGCTCTCGCTGGCCAAGGACAAGATCAAGGTCCTGCTGCTGGAGGGCGTGAACGACAGCGCCGTCGAGCTGATGCGCGCCGCGGGCTACACCAACCTCACGCGCCTTCCCAAGGCGCTCGACGGCGACGCGCTCAGGGAGGCCATCAAGGGCGTCCACATCCTCGGCATCCGCTCGCGCACCCAGATCACGGCACCGGTGCTGGAGGCGGCCGACCGGCTGATCGCCATCGGCTGCTTCAGCGTCGGCACCAACCAGGTGGACATCGACGCCACGCGCGCCCACGGCATCCCGGTGTTCAACGCGCCTTTCTCCAACACCCGCAGCGTGGCGGAACTGGTGATCGGCGAGATCGTCATGCTGCTGCGCCGCATCCCCGAGCGTTCGCGCGCGGCGCACGAGGGCCGGTGGGACAAGTCGGCCACCAACAGCCTGGAGGTGCGCGGCAAGACGCTCGGCATCGTCGGCTACGGCAATATCGGCTCGCAGCTCTCGAACCTCGCCGAGGCGATGGGCATGCGGGTGATCTTCCACGACCTCACCGACAAGCTGCGCCACGGCAACACCGAGCCGGTCAACAGCCTGCGCGACCTGCTCGCGCAGGCCGACGTGGTCAGCCTGCACGTGCCGGAGACGCCCGGCACCCACGGCATGATCGGCCGCGCCGAGATCGCCGCCATGAAGAAGGGCGCCTATTTCATCAACAACAGCCGCGGCACGGTGGTGGACCTCGAAGCCCTCGCCGAGGCGCTGCGCGAGGGCCGGCTGCGCGGCGCGGCGGTGGACGTGTTTCCGGTGGAGCCGAGCGCCAATGGCGAGCGCTTCGTCACCCCGCTCCAGGGCCTCGACAACGTCATCCTCACCCCGCACATCGGCGGCTCCACCGAGGAGGCGCAGGAGCGCATCGGCGCCGAGGTGGCACGCAAGCTGGTGGACTATTCCGACAGCGGCACCACGGTGGGCGCGGTGAACTTCCCGCAGGTGCAGTTGCCGGCGCGCCCGCTGGGCACGCGCTTCATCCAGGTGCAGCGCAACCTGCCGGGCATGCTCGGCCGCCTCAACGAGGTGCTGGCGCGCCACCACGTCAACATCGCCGCGCAGTATTACGAGACCGCCGCCGACATCGGCTACGTGGTGCTCGACGCCGATGCCTCGGCCGCCGACAGCCAGCGCGTACTGGAGGACATCCGTGCGCTGGAAGGCACCATCCGCGCGCGCCTGCTCTACGAATACAAGATCTGAACGACAAGAATCGGCGCGGGCGGACGCCGCGCGTCCGCACCGACGCTCGCAAAGGGAGACGAGAAGGATGCCGAGCCCTCACGCCGAGAGCTATGCCGACATCCGCGCGGCCGTGCGCCGGCTGTGCGCCGACTTCCCGGGGCCCTACTGGCGCGCGCTCGACCGGGAGATGGCCTACCCCTCCGCCTTCGTCGAGGCGCTCACCCGCTCGGGCTTCCTTGCCGCCCTGATCCCGGAAGCCTATGGCGGCGCCGGCCTGCCGCTCTCCGCCGCGGCGGCGATCCTGGAGGAGATCCAGCGCGCGGGCTGCAACGGCGGCGCCTGCCATGCCCAGATGTACACCATGGGCACGGTGCTGCGGCATGGCAGCGAGGCGCAGAAGGAGCGCTGGCTGCCGGAGATCGCCGCGGGGACGATCCGCCTCCAGGCGTTCGGCGTCACCGAGCCCACCTCCGGCACCGACACCACCGCGCTGAAGACCACCGCCCGGCGGGAGGGCGACCATTATGTGGTGAACGGCCAGAAGATCTGGACCAGCCGGGCCGAGCATTCCGATCTGATGCTGCTCCTCGCCCGCACCACGCCGCGCGATCAGGTGGCGAAGAAGACGGAGGGCCTCTCCGTGTTCCTGCTCGACATGCGCGCGGCGCGGCAGGAGGGCCTCTCCATCCGCCCCATCCGCACCATGATGAACCACGCCACCACCGAGGTGTTCTTCGACAATGTGAAGGTCCCGGCGGAGAACCTCGTGGGCGAGGAGGGCAAGGGCTTCCGCTACATCCTCTCGGGCATGAATGCCGAGCGCATCCTGATCGCCGCCGAGTGCATCGGCGATGCCAAGTGGTTCCTGGAGAAGGCCGCCGCCTATGCCCGCGAGCGGGTGCTGTTCGGCCGGCCGATCGGCCAGAACCAGGGCGTCCAGTTCCCGCTGGCGAAGGCCTATGCGGAGATGCGCGCGGCCGAGCTGATGGTGAACGAGGCGGCGCGCCTCTACGAGGCCGGGCTCGATTGCGGCGCCGAGGCGAACATGGCCAAGATGCTGGCGGCGGATGCCTCCTGGGCCGCGGCCAATGCCTGCGTCCAGACCCATGGCGGGTTCGGCTTCGCGGAGGAGTACGACGTCGAGCGCAAGTTCCGCGAGACGCGGCTCTACCAGGTGGCGCCCATCTCCACCAACATGATCCTGTCCTATCTGGCCGAGCATGTGCTCGGCCTGCCCCGGTCCTATTGAGGAGGCGCCGCAATGGCCGAACTCGACATCGCCCATCTGCGCACCTGGATCGGCCGGGAGGAGCGCGTCAGCGACCTCGTCACCGCGCGCGGCGTGCGCGAGATGCGCGCGACGCTGGACATGGCGCCGGGAGAGCCCCTGCCGGGCGACGCGGCGCCTCTCGCCGCGCAATGGTGCCTCGCGCCGCCGGCCGTGCCCAATTCCGGCCTCGGCCCGGACGGCCACCCGGCGCGCGGCGGCTTCCTGCCGCCGGTGCCGCTGCCGCGCCGCATGTGGGCCGGCGGCGAACTCGCCTTCCATGATGCGCTGCGGGTCGGCGACACTGTTGAACGCCGCTCCACCATCGAGGACGTGGCGGTGAAGGAGGGGCGCACCGGCACGCTGTGCTTCGTCACCGTGAAGCATCTCTATGCCACCGGGCGCGGCCTCGCGGTCGAAGAGCGGCAGGACGTGGTCTATCGTGGCGCCGATGCGCCGTCCGGCGGGGCCGGCGCCGGCACGGTGCGCACGGCGGAGCACAGCGAGACCATCGTGCCGACACCGACCCTGCTGTTCCGCTATTCCGCCATCACCTTCAACGGCCACCGCATCCATTACGACCGCGACTATTGCGTGCGCGAGGAGGGCTATCCCGGCCTCATCGTCCACGGGCCGCTGCAGGCGACGCTGCTTGTCGGCTTCGCCGCGCGCCTGCTGGGCCGGCGCCCGGCGCGCTTCTCGTTCCGTTCGGTGCGGCCGATCTTCGACGGGCCGCCGATGACGCTGAACGCCGCGGCGGGGGGCGACGGCCTGGAACTGTGGACCGCCGACCACGAGGGCCGGCCCGCCATGCTGGCCGAGGCGAACTGACGGGACAATTGAGGCTGGCCCCGTGATCGCCGTGCGTGGACCGGGAGCCGCCGAGAACCCTCTCCCGCTTGCGGGGGAGGGCAGGGAGGGGGAACGCGGAGCCCTCGCCATCCGCCCTGCGCTAAAGAAGAGGGCTGCCCCTCACCAATTCCACCCCGCAAGCGGGAGAGGGAGCTTGGTCTGCTCTCAATTTCACCGCTCCACGACCTGCGCGGCTTTCTGTTGCGTTGCAGCACGGGATGCTCTAGCAACCGACCCCTCTTTCCCGCCCCCGCATGATGCAAGGAGGTCCCGTGACCGCCTGCGGCCTCGATTTCGGCACCTCCAACACCACGCTCGGCTTCGTCGGTGGCAATGGCCCGCGCCTCGCGCCGCTGGAGGACGGGGCCGACACGCTGCCGAGCGCCATCTTCTTTCCGCGCACCGGTGCGCCGCTGGTGGGGCGTGCCGCCATGGCCGCCTATGTGGGCGGCGAGCAGGGCCGGCTGATGCGGGCGCTGAAATCCGTGCTCGGCACCGCGCTGATCGACGAGACCACGCCGGTGGGCCGCCAGCGGCTCGGCTTCAAGGCGGTGATCGCGGAATTCCTCGCCACCGTGAAGGCGCGCGGCGCCGAGGCCGCCGGGTGCGCGCTCGACAAGGTGGTGCTCGGCCGGCCGGTGCATTTCGTCGACGGCGATGCGGCCGGCGACGCGCGGGCCGAGCGCGTCCTGGGCGAGATCGCCCGCGACATCGGCTTTGCCGACCTGTCGTTCCAGTTCGAGCCGATCGCCGCCAGCCTCGACTATGAGCGGCAGGTCTCTGGGGAGGAACTGGCGCTGATCGCCGACATCGGCGGCGGCACCTCGGATTTCTCCATCGTGCGCATCGCGCGCGGACACCAGGACCGGGCCGACCGGGCGTCCGACATCCTGGCCAATGAGGGCGTGCGGGTCGGCGGCACGGATTTCGACCGGCAGCTCTCGCTGGCGATGGTGATGCCGCTGCTCGGCCACGGCACCCCGCTGAAGCGCCGGGGCCTCTCCATGCCGGTCGGCCTCTACCAGGACCTGGCCACCTGGTCCGCCATCAACCGGCTCTATGACGGCAAGACCGCCCGCACCATCCGCGAGCTGGAGCGCGAGGCGGCGCAGCCCGACCTCGTCGGGCGCCTCGCGCGGGCGGTGGAGGACGAGCGCGGCCACGCTCTGGCGCTCGATGTGGAGGCGGCGAAGATCCGGGTGGCCGAGGCGGGGGCGACACGGCTCGACCTCGCGGTTCTGGAGGCCGGCCTTTCGGTCGGCATCGACCACGGCGACCTCGTGCGCCACACCGGCCTCCTGGCGGAGCGCATCGCCGCGCGCATCGGCGCCTGCCTCAAGGCGGCGGGCCTTCAGGCGGAGGCTATCGACGCGCTGTTCCTCACCGGCGGCTCCACCCGGCTCGCCCATGTGCGCGCCGCCATCTGCGCCTGCGCCCCTCAGGCGCGGGTGATCGAGGGCGATACGTTCGGCTCTGTCGGCACGGGGCTCGCCATCGAGGCGCAGCGGCGCTACGGGTGAACGGGACGAAACTTGGCAGGATCAGGCATGACCAGCGGCGACGAAGATTACGTCTATGACGAGGCCACCGGCGAGTGGCTCAGCCCCGGCGAGGCCGCCCAGAAGGCGGGACCGGCAGGCGTCGAGGTGCGCGATTCGGTCGGCAATCTGCTGGCCGACGGCGACAGCGTCGCCCTCATCAAGGACCTCACGGTGAAGGGCGCCAACCAGACCCTGAAGCGCGGGACGGTCATCAAGGCGATCCGCCTGACCGGCGACGCGCAGGAGATCGACTGCCGCCATCCCGGCATCAAGGGGCTGGTGCTGCGCGCGGAATTCGTGCGCAAGGTGTGAGGCGGCAGGCCGCCGGAACGGGGGCGATGGGCATGGGCAAGCGTCTCGTCTGGATCGCCCGCTGGGTCGCGTCGCTCGTCGTGGTGGCGCTCGCGACCGTGTTCGTGGTGCGGGCGGTGGATTCCCAGCGCGGCGCCCCGCTCGAACTCTGGCACACATTGGAGCCGAAGGAGCTCAGCCGCGCCGAACTCGACCGCGCGAGCTTCGCCGACTATCTCGCCGCGGAGGACCGCCTGTTCGCGCAGGTGCGGAAGGAGGTCACCGACAAGCTGCCGCCCCGCGCCCGCGTGCCCTATGACCGCTATTATGCGCTCAGCCCGATCTTCCCGGCGCGCTTCGCCCAGGACTTCAACCGCTCGTTCGTGATCGAGCCGGAAGGGCCGGCGCGGGGCGTCGCAGTGCTGCTGCATGGGCTGACCGATTCCCCCTACAGCCTGCGCCATGTGGCGCGGCGCTATGCGGCGCTGGGCTTTCTCGCCATCTTCATCCGCCTGCCGGGCCATGGCCTGGTGCCGGGCGCGCTGATGGGCGTCGACCATGACGACTGGCGCGCCGCGACCCGGCTCGCCGTGCGCGAGGCCAAGCGCCGGGTGCCGGACGGCCCGTTCCACCTTGTCGGCTATTCCAACGGCGGCGCGCTGGCGCTGATGCATGCGCTCGACGCGCTGGACGACCCGGCGCTGGGCCGCCCGGATAAGATCGTCCTCGTCTCGCCCATGGTGGGAGTGACGGCGTTCGCCCGCTTTGCCGGCGTCGCCGGCTGGCCCGCGATCTTCCCGGCGTTTGCCAAGGCGGCGTGGCTGTCCATCATCCCCGAGTTCAACCCCTTCAAGTACAACTCGTTTCCGGTGCACGCCGCGCGTCAGTCCTGGCTTTTGACGCAGGCGCTCAACGAGAATATGCGCCGGCATCTGAAGGAGGGTGTGCTGGCGGGCCTTCCCCCCGTTCTGACCTTCCAGTCGGTCCTCGACCACACGGTGAGCACGCGCGCGGTTATCGAGCAGCTGCACAGGCGCCTGCCGGACAATGGCAGCGAGCTGGTGCTGTTCGACATCAACCGCGACACCGCCTTCGAGCAGCTTCTCACCGTGCGGGCGGATACCGCGCTCGACCGCCTGCTGCCGCCGGCGCCGCGCCCGTTCCGCGTCGCGGTGGTGGCGAACGCCGCGGCCGACAGCGCGCAGGCGGAAGTGCGCGAGACGCCGGCCCACGCCACGGAGGAGGTGCGGCGCACGCTCGGCGCCGCCTATCCGCGCGACGTCTATTCGCTCTCCCACGTGGCGGTGCCGTTCCCGCTCAGCGACGGGCTCTACGGCCTTGAGCCGGACCCCAAGGACGCGTTCGGCATCAGCCTCGGCAACATCGCCGCGCGGGGCGAATACGGGGCGCTGGTGGTGAACGTGGACATGCTGGTGCGCATGTCGTCGAACCCGTTCTTCCCCTATCTCCTGGAGCGGGTCGAGGCGGGCATCGCGCCCGCCCGCTGACGGCTCAGCCGCGCGCCTTCGCCCTGAGCGCGGAGATGGTGGTTCGGGTTGAGACGATCTCCGGATCGACGGCAAGCTCGATCAGCGCCGCGCGCCCGGCCGCCAGCGCGCGGTCGAGCGCCGGGGCGAACTCTTCCGTCCGCGTCACCCGCTCGGCATGAGCGCCCATGGCGGCGGCCATGGCGACGAAGTCCGGATTGACGAGGTCGGTGCCGACCACGCGGCCCGGATGCTCGCGCTCCTGGTGCATGCGGATGGTGCCGTAGGTCGAATTGTTGAACAGGAGCACGATCGGCTTTCCGCCGTGCTGCACGGCGGTGGCGATCTCCTGCCCGCTCATCATGAAGCCGCCGTCGCCGACGCAGCTCACCACCACGCGGTCGGGGTGGACCAGCGCCGCGGCCACCCCCGCCGGCACCGAATAGCCCATGGCGCCGCTGGTGGGGCCGAGCAGCCGTCCCGGCCGGCCGAAGGGGAGGAAGCGCTGCGGCCAGCCGGTGTGGTTTCCGGCATCCACCGTGACAATGCCGTCGGCCCCGAGACGCCCGGCGAGCGCCGCCATGCAGGCGGGAAGATCGAGTTCGCCCGGCGGGTGGCTCGGGCGCAGCGCGTCCAGATAGCCCGTCCGCAGCCGTTCGCGCCAGGCGGCCCAGCGCGCGGGCGAAAACCAGCGCCGTTCGCCGAGCGCCGCCGCCATCGCCCCGGCGGTGGCGGAGACCGCGAGATCCGGCGCGTAGACGCGCCCCAGTTCGTCCGGATCGGGATGGACATGGACCAGCACCTGCCGCGGCTGCGGACTGTCCAGTACCGTGTAGCCCTGGGTGGTCATCTCGCCCAGCCGGGCGCCGACGACGAGGAGGAGGTCCGCTTCCTTCACGTCCCGCACCAGGGACGGCGGCCCGGAGGTGCCGAGATCGCCGGCGAAGCTCTCCGAGCGGTGGTCGAAGGCATCCTGACGGCGGAAGGAGGTGGCCACCGGCAGGCCGTTCGCCTCGGCGAAGACGCGGATGGCGGCGGCGGCCGCGTCGGTCCAGCCGGGACCGCCGATCAGGACCAGCGGCCGCTCCGACTTATCCAAAAGAGCGCGCAGCGTCTCCAGGGCCGCCTCGGGCGGAGGCGTCGGCTCGACGGGGCGCCAGGGGGCGGCGTCGGGCGTGTCGGCGGTCTCGGTCAGCATGTCCTCGGGCAGCGCCAGGACGACCGGCCCCGGCCGCCCGGAGGTGGCGACGCGGAAGGCGCGCGCCATGTATTCCGGGATGCGGGCGGTGACGTCGATCTGCGCCGCCCATTTGGCGACCGGGCCGAACATCTGCCGGTAGTCGATCTCCTGGAACGCCTCCCGGTCCATCATGTCGCGCCCCACCTGCCCGATCAGCAGGATCATGGGGGTCGAATCCTGGAACGCCGTGTGCACCCCCACGGCCGCATGGCAGGCGCCGGGCCCGCGCGTCACCATGGCGATGCCGGGCCGCCCCGTGAGCTTGCCGTAGGCCTCGGCCATGTTGGCGGCGCCCGCTTCGTGGCGGGCATTGACGAGACTGAAGCGGTCGCGCGCGTCGAACAGCGCATCGAGCACCTCAAGATAGCTCTCGCCCGGCACGCAGAAGGCGGTGTCGGCGCCGTGGATGAGAAGCTGGTCGACGAGAATGCGCCCGCCGGTGCGGGAATTGGGCTTTGGCGTCATGGTCGCGATCCTGCCCGAGAGGACTTCACCCGCGCAAGGGCGGAAGGCGCGCACGATCGCCCAGGGCTTCGGGACCGGCCGACCGCAGCTGTCGGGCCGGAGTGCCCGATATGCCCCGGCGAAAAAAATCACATTCTGGGGAAACCAAACGCTCACTCCGGCGTTTCCGGCTTTCGGATGGTCTTTTCCCGTCGATCAGGATGCCCGGTGCCAGCGTGAATGGCGTCGGGCGCAGCGCTATCAGGTGCCCCCATGACTCGTTGAGCGAGACGCCGGTATTGATCCGAGCGCCAAGATCGAACATTGCATCGTCACATCTTGTTCCAGAAGGTATTTCCATGGCCGGCGCGCGCACGTCCAGAGCCGACTTGATCCTTGCCCTTTCGCTTGTCGCCCTGACCCTGTGCACGCTCGTCGTGGATATGTTGAAGCCGATCGGCGCGGCGGTGTGGGTGATCTATGTCCTGCCGGTGGCGCTCGCCTATCTCGGCCGCAACAGATATCTGCCGATCGCCCTCGCCGCCCTCGCCAGCGTGCTGGTGATCGGCGGTCTGATCTATGCGCCGCCGCTCGGCGTAGATCCCGTGCTGGCCTTGACCAACCGCACGCTCGGGCTCGGCACCGCCTGGATCATCGCGGCGACCGGCTACTACTTCATTTCCAGCAAGGTGAAGCTGGAGCGCCAGGAATGGTTCCAGTCGGCGCAGGCGGGCCTTGCCGCGCGCATGTCGGGCGAGCTGACGCTTGACCAGCTGAGCGATCGCGTCATGACCTTCCTGGCCGAGTATCTGGATGCCCAGGTGGCCGCGCTCTATCTGGTGCAGGCAGACGTGCTCAGCCGCGGCGCGACCTACGCGCTGCCGGACGCCGGCGCGGCACCGAGCAACCTCAAGCTGGGCGAAGGCCTGATCGGCCAGGCGGCGCGCGACCGGCGCTCGTTCTTCGTTCGCGAGGTGCCGGAGGGATACATTTCCTATGGGTCGAGCCTCGGGCGGGCGCGGCCGTCCAATCTCCTGATCGTGCCCGCCGAAGCCGACGGGCTGCTGAAGGCGGTGCTGGAGTTCGGCTTTGCGCGGCAGGTCGGGGCAGACGAGCTCATGCTCCTGGAGCGGCTCGCGCATTCGGTGGCCATCGCCATTCGTTCGGCCCGCTATCGCCACCGGCTCCAGGATCTCGTGGAGGAGACCCAGCGCCAGTCGGAAGAGCTGCAGGCGCAGAGCGACGCTCTGCGCAGCGCCAACGAGGAACTGGAGGAGCAAAGCCGCTCCCTGTCCGAATCCCAGGAGCGGCTGGAGCGCCAGCAGGCGGAGCTGGAGCAGACCAATGCCCAGCTCGAGGAGCAGACGCGGCAGCTCGAGGTGCAGAGGGACGACCTCACGCGGGCGCAGAAGGAGCTGCAGGCGCACGCCCGCGACCTTGCCCAGGCCAACCGCTACAAGTCGGAGTTCGTGGCCAACATGTCCCACGAGCTGCGCACGCCGCTGAATTCGCTGCTCATCCTGTCCCGCCTGCTGGCGGACAACCGCGATGGCAACCTGTCCGACGAGCAGATCAAGTATGCGCAGACCATCGAAGCCTCCGGCAATGACCTTCTGACGCTGATCAACGACATCCTCGACATCTCCAAGATCGAGGCGGGCCACGTGGACGTCCACGTGGCGCCGGTGCGGGTCCCCTCGATGATGCACAAGCTCGCATCGGCGTTTCAGGCCCAGGCGCAGCAGAAGGGGCTCGTCTTCAGGACCCAGACGGCTGCCGACGCACCCGGAGAGATCGAGACCGACAATGTCCGGCTGGAGCAGATCCTGCGCAACTTCCTGTCGAACGCCATCAAGTTCACCGATGCCGGGGAGGTCGTGCTCAACCTGGTGCGGCGGCCGCACGGCTTCGTCGCCTTCTCGGTCCGCGACACCGGCATCGGCATCGCGCCCGAGCAGCATGGGCTGATCTTCGAGGCGTTCCGGCAGGCGGACGGCACCATCGATCGCAAATACGGGGGCACCGGCCTGGGCTTGTCGATCGCCCGCGAGCTGGCACGGCTGCTCGGCGGCTCGGTAGAACTGGACAGCACGCCCGGCAAAGGCAGCACCTTTACCCTCGTCGTTCCGGAGAAATACGACGCCGAGCGCGTGGAGCCGCGCTTGGGAGCCATGGTCGAGGAGACGTCGGCCCCGCCGGCTCCGCCCCCCAGAAATGATCCGCCGCCGCGCGCGCGCGGCCTGTGGGACGACCGGGACGGGCTCGATGCGGAGCGCCGCACGATCCTGGTGGTGGAGGATGACGAGGCCTTCGCGCGCATCCTGTGCGACCTCATCCACGAAGTGCACTTCCAATGCCTCGTCGCCGAAAGCGCGGACGAGGGCGTCGAACTGGCGCGCAAGTATCTGCCCGACGCCGTGATCCTCGACATCGGCCTGCCCGACCATACCGGGCTGTCGGTGCTCGACCGACTGAAGCACGATCCGAAGACGCGGCACATTCCGGTGCACGTGGTCTCGGTGAGCGACTACACCAACACCGCTCTGTCCCTGGGCGCCATCGGCTACATGCTGAAGCCGGTGCGCCGCGACGAACTGGTCGGTGCGCTCGAAGGGATGGAGAAGCGCCTGTCCCAGAGGCTGCGCCGGGTGCTGGTGGTGGAGGACAACGACCGGCAACTGGAGAGCATGAAGGCGCTGCTCGCCACGCGCGAGGTGGAAGTGGAGGGCGCCGGAACCGCCGCCGCGGCGCTGGAGCGGCTCGGCGCCCAGACCTTCGACTGTGTGGTGCTCGACCTCAGCCTGCCCGACGCCTCGGGCTTCGACGTGCTGGAACTGCTCGCCAACGACGACGCTTATTCGTTTCCGCCGGTCATCGTCTATACCGGGCGCGACCTCTCGCAGGACGAGGAACTGCGGCTGCGCCGCTATTCCAAGTCCGTGATCATCAAGGGCGCCAAGTCGCCCGAGCGCCTGCTCGACGAGGTGACGCTGTTCCTGCACCAGGTGGTGGCCGAGCTGCCGCGGGAAAAGCAGCGCATGCTGGCGCTGTCGCTCAACCGGGACTCGACCCTGGAAGGGCGCCGCATCCTGATCGCGGAGGACGACGTGCGCAACGTCTACGCCCTGACCTCGATCTTCGAGCCGCACGGCGCCCACCTGGAGATCACCCGCAACGGCCGCGAGGCGCTGGCCGCGCTCGACCGGATGGAGAGCGGCGAGGTGCCGGCATGCGACATCATCCTCATGGACGCGATGATGCCGGAGCTGGACGGGCTCAGCGCCACCCGGGAAATTCGCACGCGCCAGCGCTGGCGCAACACGCCGGTGATCATGCTGACCGCCAAGGCGATGGTGAGCGATCAGCAGCAGTGCCTGGCCGCCGGCGCCAACGATTATCTCGCAAAGCCGTTCGACGTGGACAAGCTTCTCTCCCTGGTGCGCGTGTGGATGCCCAAATGAGGGCAGCAGCGACGACGATGCGGAACCGGAGTGTGATGGAGTGCGCAAGATGAGCCGCGAAAAACCCGTGCCCATGATCGAGACGAGGTCCGGGAGGTGATGGAAAACATCGCCGACATCGAGCGAGATCTGGTGCTGGAGGCGATCTTTCGCCGCCATCACTACGATTTCCGCGGCTATTCGGCGACCTCCATCGCCCGGCGCCTGGAGCGGGCGCGGCAGGAGTTCGGATGCGCCACGCTGACGGAACTCCAGGGTCGTATCCTCTATGAGCCCCTATTGCTGCCGCGTCTTCTCGATATTCTCACCGTGCAGGTGAGCGAACTGTTCCGTGATCCCTCCTATTTTCGCACGATCCGGGAGACCGTGGTGCCGCATCTGCGCACCTATCCCTCGGTGAAGGTATGGATCGCCGGCTGCGCCAGCGGCGAGGAGGTCTATTCCCTCGCCATCCTGCTGCGGGAGGAAGGGCTCGAAGGCAAGGCCATCATCTACGCCACCGACATCAACCCCGTGGCGCTTCACGGGGCGGAGTCGGGTGTCTACGACCTGGAGCGGGTGGTACAGTTCACCCAGAATCATCGCGCCTCGGGCGGAAAATCGTCGCTGTCCGACTACTACACCGCGGGCTACGGACGCATGGTGTTCGACAAGAGCCTCAGGGACCGGGTGGTGTTCACCTCGCACAATCTCGCCAATGACGAGGTGTTTTCGGAGATCCACTTCGTGTCCTGCCGCAATGTTCTGATCTATTTCGACCGGCCGCTCCAGGACCGGGCGCTCGGCCTGTTCCGCGATGCGCTGGTCCACGGCGGATTCCTCGGGCTCGGCCCGCGCGAGACCCTGCGCTTTTCCCGCTGGTCCGACGCCTTCGCCGATTTTGCCCCGTCGGATCGGATTTACCGCCGCCGGATGACCGCCGACGCCGCGCGGGAGGTGACCCATGTCCTCGCCTGAGCCGATCAAGTTCCTGATCGTCGACGACCTGGAAACCAACCGGATCGCGCTTGAGGCTCTGCTGCGCCGGGACGGCCTCGAACTGCACATGGCGTCGAGCGGCGCGGAGGCACTGGAACTCCTGCTGCGGCACGATTTCGCGCTGCTCCTGCTCGACGTGCAGATGCCCGAGATGGACGGCTTCGAGCTGGCGGAGATCCTGCGCGGGACCGAGCGCACCAGCGCCATCCCGATCATCTTCCTCACCGCCGTCGCCACCGACGAGCACCGCCGTTTCCGCGGCTACGAAACCGGGGCCGTCGACTATCTGCTGAAGCCGGTCGACCCGCTGATGCTGCGCACCAAGGCCAACGTGTTCTACGAACTCGGGCGCCAGCGTCAGGACCTGGCACGCCAGCGGGACGAACTGCGGCGGTCGGCCGATCTGCTGTCCGTCGCGCTGGAGCGCCTCCAGGCGCACCGCGACAATTCCCCGCTGGCGGTGGTGGAGTTCGATGCCGAGCAGCGCATCGCCATATGGTCGAAGGGCGCGGAGCGCATGTTCGGCTTCCCGGCCCGGGACATGATCGGCCGGCCGCTCGCCGAGACCGGCTGGATTTCAAACGCCGATGCCGCGGCGATCGCCGGCATGGCGACGGAGCTTGCGGCCAGCCGCAGCCCGCGCGTGGTCCACCACGCCGCCGCGCAGCGGGCGGACGGCACGCGGGCGGAATGCGAGTGGTGCCTGTCGGTGCTGCTCGACCGCAACGGCCAGACGGCCTCGCTGAATGCCCAGATTCTCGACATCACCGAGCGCCGCCACGCGGAGGACACGCAGCGCCTGCTGATCGGCGAGCTGAACCATCGGGTGAAGAACACGCTCGCCACGGTCCAGGCCATCGCCACCCAGACCCTGCGCCATGCGGCCGACGGAGCCGAGTTCGCCAGCACCTTCTCGAGCCGCATCCAGGCGCTTTCGCGCGCGCACTCGCTTCTCAGCTCCTGCGGCTGGCACGGCGCCAGCGTGTCCGACCTCATCGACGACCAGCTGCGCCTGGGCGCGTTCGATCCGGAGCGGATGTCCGCCTTCGGACCCGACGTGATGCTGCCGCCGCAGCTGGCCTTGCATCTCGCCATGATCGTGCACGAGCTCGGCACCAACGCCACCAAGTACGGCGCCTTCTCCTGCGAGAGCGGCCGGGTCGACATATCCTGGAGGGTGGAGGACGGCCGGCTCGCGTTCGACTGGCTGGAGAGCGGCGCGCCGGCGCCGAAGGCCTTCTCGCGCCGCGGCTTCGGCACCACGCTGGTGGAGCAGGGCGCGCGCGCGGAAGGCGGCGATGCGCGGCTGAGCATCGGCCCGTCCGGCATCTCATGGCACATCCGCCTGCCGCTTCCGCGCGATGCGGCGCCGGCGACCCTCCAGCCCCAGCCGAAGACCGAAGAGCCGCCGCAGGCGGAGCCGCCCGCGCGCGCGGGCCGCCGGCTTGCCGGGTGCCGCTTCGTGGTGATCGAGGACGAGCCCCTGGTGGCGCTGGAGCTTGCCAGCGTGCTGGAGGATGCCGGTGCGCAGATCGTCGGCCATGCCGGCACCTGCGCGCAGGCGCTGGAGATCATAGAGAGCGTGCCGCTGGACGGCGCCTTCCTTGACGGCAACCTGCGCGGCGAGCCGGTGGGCGAGGTGGCGGAGGCACTGGCGCGGCGCAAGGTGCCGTTCCTGTTCGTCAGCGGCTACGACCGCGCCAACCTGCCGAGCGCGTTCGGATCCGTGGCCGTGCTGCAGAAGCCCTTCCTGCACCACGACCTGCTCGATGCGGCGGCGCAATTGTTTCCGCGCGCACGCGGCGTGGCCTGACCGGCGCACCCCCTCCGGTCGCCCGCGCCGCCGGCCTCGCCCGCCGCGCCGAACTCGCGCGCGGGGCGAACATGGTTTAATGCGGCGTCCAAGGTTCACAGCGCCGGCCGCCGACATGCACGATTCCGCCGTCTTCGCCTGGATGCTGTTCGCCGCGCAGGCCGTGCTCCAGCTTGTCTTCATCGTGCGCGCGCTGCTGCGCCCGCATCGCGAGCCGGCCTCGCGCTTCGCGTGGGTTCTGGTGATCGCGCTGGCTCCGGTGGTGGGCGTTCTCGCTTACGTCCTGTTCGGGGAGGTCAATCTCGGCCGCGGCCGCGTCGCGCGGCTGCATGCTGCCCTGAAGACGCTTCCACCGGCGGAGGGCATCGCCGGACCCTCGGCCGAGGCGGCCGTGCCGGAGCGATATATCCCGCTGTTCCGGGTCGGCCATTCGGTGAACGGGTTTCTTCCGGTGGCCGGAAACCGGGCGGCTCTGACCCCCGATTCGGCCGCGGCCGTCGAAGCGATGGTCGCCGACATCGATGCGGCCCGGCACAGCGTCCACGTGCTGTTCTACATCTGGCTCGCCGATGGCAGCGGGCTGAAGGTGATGGCGGCGGTGAAGCGGGCCGCTGCGCGCGGCGTCGTCTGCCGGGTGATCGTCGACGACCTCGGCTCGCGCGCGCTGGTGCGCTCCGTCCACTGGCGCGACATGGCCGAGGCCGGGGTGCGCCTCGCGGCGGCGCTGCCGGTGGGCAATCCGCTGCTGCGCCCGCTGAAGGGGCGCATCGACATGCGCAACCATCGCAAGATCGTGGTGGTGGACAACCGCATCGCCTATTGCGGCAGCCAGAACTGCGCCGACGCGGCGTTTGCGGTGAAGGCGAAATATGCCCCCTGGGTGGATGTGCTGGCACGGTTCGAGGGGCCGATCGTGCGGCAAAAGCAGCATCTGTTCGCCGCGAACTGGATGTCGCAGGTCGACGAGGACCTGAGCCCGCTGTTCGCCGAGCCGCTGCCGGGCGACGCGCCCGGCTTCGTCGCGCAGGCCATCGGCTCGGGCGCGGGCGTGCGCTATTCGGCCATGCCGGAGACGTTCGTGGCGCTGATGAACGCGGCGCGGCGCGAACTGGTCATCACCACGCCCTATTACGTGCCCGACGAACCGATCCAGGCGGCCCTGTGCGGCAGCGCCCGGCGCGGGGTCTCGACCACCATCGTGTTCCCCGCCCGCAACGACTCCTGGATCGTGGCGGCGGCAAGCCGGAGCTACTACCGGGACCTGATCGAGGCCGGCGTCCAGATCCGCGAATATGAGGGCGGGCTGCTGCACGCCAAGACGCTCACCCTCGACGGCGAGGTGACGCTGATCGGTTCTGCCAATATCGACCGCCGCAGCTTCGAGCTGAACGCGGAGAACAACATCCTGCTCTACGATCCCGCCTTCACCGTCCAGATGCGGGCGCGCCAGCAGGTGTTCATGGACGCCGCCACAGCGGTGACGCGTGCGGAGGTGGAGGCCTATGGCCGCCCGCGCCAGCTTTGGAACAACGCGATCGCCATGCTCGGCCCAGTTCTCTGACAGGGCGCATGGCGCGGGCAGGCACCGCGCGTCCGGGACGCCGCACCCCCGCGCACGGCGCCCCGGCCACAGCCTCCGGCTTCGACCGTCGCCGGTGCGAAGCCAGGAGCGGGATCCGGCCCGGCTGAAGAGCCGCCGGGCCGGGTGTGACGTCGTTCGTCAGGTCAGAGCGCCACCACGGCGCCAATCTCAAAGCGCGGCGCGACGCGGGTGATGGCGTTCACCAGCGGCTTGCCGAACTCCGGAATCTCGATCTCGAACACGTCGCCCTCCTGGGTCCGGATGCCGTCGGCAAAGGACGCCACGGAGGTGCCGAAGAACTGCACGTGGACGTCGCCCGGTCGCAGGAACTGGTCGTACTTGAAGTGGTGGTATTCGAGGTTGTCCAGCGAGTGGCACATATTGTCCTCGCCGGTGGGGAACGGCTTCTCCCAGATCACCTCGCTGCCGCGGCGGATGCGCGCCGTGCCCACCAGATGGCGCGGCAGGGGGCCCACATAGAGCTCCGGCCCGTAGGAGCAGTGGCGCAGCTTGGAGTGGGAGAGATAGAGATAGTTCTTCTTCTCCATCACATGGTCCGTCGCCTCGTTGCCGATGGCGTAGCCGAGCCGGTAGGCCCTGCTGTCCGGGCCGATCACATAGAGGCCGACCACCTCCGGCTCCTCGCCCTCGTCGTCGGCGAAGGCCGGCACCGGATAGGGCGCGAACGGGCGCACCACGATGGCGCCGTCGCCCTTGTAGAACCATTCTGACTGGACGCCCGGCTTGCCGTCCGTGGGCTTGCCGCCTTCCAGGCCCCACTTGAACATCTTCATGGAATCGGTGAGCGTCTCGGCCTCATCCTTCAGCTTCTGGTGCATCTGGCTGCGGGCGGCGGCGCTCGCGAGGTGGGTGAGGCCCGTTCCCGCGATCAGGCAGTGGGCCGGGTCGTCATGGTCGAGCGGCGGCAGGATGCGGCCTTCGGCGATGAGCTGCTCGTAGTCCAGCGTGCCGTCGGTTCCGAGCGCCTCCACCTTCGCGACGAGCGACACGCCGTCGGCGATCGCCGCCAAAGCGAGCTCGCGGGTGGTACGCGCGCCGGCGATGCGCCGGATCGTCGCCCCGTCCACGACGCCGACGAAGCGCGCGCCATCGGCGGCATCGAACTGAACCAGACGCATGAGGATGCTCTCCATTGATGTTCTGAAAGGCCGCCGGGCGGGCGGGGAGGGGCGCCGGCCGGCCGCGCGGCCGGTTCGGCGCCCCGGGTCAGGTGGGGCTTGTGCCTATTTGGCGTTCGCCATGGCGTCGCGCGCCTGCTTCACCAGGTCCTCGCCGAGGATCTTGGTGTACTTCTCCACCACCGGCTGGACCTTGGCGCGCATGCGGGCGTGCTCTTCCGGGGTGGGGGTGTTCACCTTCATGCCCGCCTTCACCAGCAGGACATTGGCGATGTTGTCGGCGGCATCGCGCGAAAGCTTGCGCTGGTAGACGGCGGATTCCTGCGCGGCCTCCATCACCAGCGCCTTGTCGGCGGCGGGGAGGGCGTCGAACCACTTCTTGCTCGCGAGTAGCACGAAGGGCGTATAGACGTGGCCGGTGAGGCTCAGGAACTTCTGCACCTCGTAGAACTTGCTCGCATAGATGAGGCCGACCGGGGTCTCCTGCGCGTCGACCGTGCGGTTCTCCAGGGCGTTGAACAGCTCCGGATAGGGCAGGGGCACCGGGTTGGTGCCGAGCGCGGCGAAGGTGTCGATGAACAGGGGGTTCGGGATCACGCGGATCTTGAGACCCGCGAAGTCTTCCACCTTCTCGATCGGCCGGCGGTTGTTGGTGGTGTGGCGGAAGCCGTTGTCCCAATAAGCGAGGCCGACGATGTTGAGGCCCTTCAGCCGCTCGAACAGAGCCGCGCCCACCGGGCCGTCCATCACCGCGTCGACCTCCTTGAAGTTCGCGAAGAAGAACGGCAGGTCGAAGATGCCGAATTCCTTGATGGCGCCGACGAGGTTCGAGGTCGGCCCCACCATGATCTCCAGGAAGCCGCCCTGGATGGAGGACTGCATCTGCGGCTCGTTGCCGAGCTTGCCGTCCGAATAGGGGGTGATGGCGATCCGCCCGCCGCTCTTCTGCTTGACGAGTTCGACGAAGCGGTTGACGGCCTGGCCGACCGGGTGGTCCTCGGTGGGCACATAGCCGAGCTTGGTCTGGGCGCTGGCAACGCCCGCCGAGCAGGCGAGGGCGAGCGCGGCGGCGGCGATCTTGAACAGGCGCATGGCTTCCTCCGTTTTGATTATCGTTCAGTGCAACCAGGACGCCGGCACCGTCACCAGCGCCGGGAACAGGACCAGCAGGATCAGCACGGCGACCTCGGCGATGAGGAAGGGCATGACGCCCCTCACCGCGTCCTCCATGCGGATCTTGGTGACGCCGCAGACCGTGTTGAGCACCGCGCCCACGGGCGGGGTGATCATTCCGACCGCGGCGGCGATGATGAAGATGACGCCGAAATAGATCGGGTCGATGCCGGCGATCTTGATCACCGGCATCAGCACCGGCACCAGGATCAGGATGGACGGCGTGAAATCCAGCGCGGTCCCCACCAGCAAAAGCACGATCAGCAGGACGAACATCAGCAGGGTCGGATACTCGATGATTCCGCTGAGCAGCCCGACCACCTGCTGCGGCACGTTGGCGACCGTGATGAGCCAGGCCGAGACCATGGAGGCCGCCACCAGGATCATGATGACCGCGGTCATCTTCGCCGCGCTCAGGAGCGAGACGTAGAGCCAGGCGGGGGTCAGCTCGCGATAGACGACGACGCTGACGAGGAAGGCATAGGCCGCCGCCACCACGCCGGCTTCCGTGGGCGTGAACACGCCGAACTTCAGCCCGCCGACGATGATGACGGGCAGCACCATGGCCCAGCCGGCCGCCTTGATCGCGGCCCACCGCTCCGGCCATGTCGCCTTCGGCAGCGTCTGGTGCCGGTCGCTGCGGCACAGCCACCACCAGGCGATGGTCAGCGCCACGCCGAGCAGGAGGCCGGGGAAGATGCCGGCGATGAAGAGGCGGGTGATGGAGAGGTTCGCGGTCACGCCCAGCAGGATGAAGCCCACCGAGGGCGGGATGATCGGCGCGATGATGCCGGTGGCCGCCATCAGGCCGGCCGAGCGGTCCATGCGGTAGCCGGCCTTGCGCATCATGGGCGCGAGCATCACCGCGAGCGTCGCCGTGTCGGCGATGGCGGAGCCCGACAGGCTCGCCAGGGCGACGCCGGTGGCGATCACCACGTAGCCGAGCCCGCCGCGCAGGTGCCCGACGAGCGACATCGCGGCATTGACGATGCGGCGCGAGAGGCCGCCGGCATTCATCAGCTCGCCGGCGATGAGGAAGAAGGGGATCGCCATCAGCGGGTAGCTGTCGGCGCCGTCGATCAGCTTCTGGGCGAGGATCTGGGCGTCGAGATTGCCCATGAACAGCATCAGCGCCATGGCGCAGACGAGCAGCGCGAAGGCGATGGGCATGCCGATCGCCATCGCCCCGAGGAGCGAGGCGAGGAAGACGAGGACCGTCATGTCAGTCGGCTCCGGCCGCGTGTTCGGGGGGAAGGCCCGCGTCCGCGCGCCCGGCCCTCATGTCCTGGATGGTGCGCCAGATGTCGGCGAGGATGATGAGGCCCATGAAGGCCGCGGCGACCAGGCCGGCGGCATACATGGTGCCGACCGAGATGCCGGAGATGGGCGCGAGGTTGTTCCAGTTGATGACGGTCTGCACCCAGCTGCCCTGCCAGAGCAGCCAGCAGCACCACAGCATCAGCGCGCGGCTGACCCAGAAGCAGGCGAGACGCGGCCCCCGCGGCAGCCATCGGATGAGGGAATCGACGCTGAGATGCGCCCCCTCCTTCAGCGCGAGGATGGCGCCGAGAAAGATGATCCAGACGAAGATCAGCCGGGATACTTCCACCGAGAAGGGGATGCCCGAACTGAAGGCGTAGCGTAGGACCACGTTCAGGAACACCATGAGGCTCATGGCGGCGATGCCGACCACGAGCAGGATTTCGATGAGCTTGAACGGCAGATTGGCGATCTTCTGCATGAGCCTCCCCGGCGAATTCTTTGTTCCCTGTCCCGTTGATGGGCCAGGTTCGGCTTGAGCGGCGCAATGGCAGAAAGAATGGCGGGCGGCGCCGCAATGCAGCATCCGAATTCGTCTGGCGCGGCCGTATTTCCTTTTATATATCGGAAATTTATACCATTTTTATTTGCAATACGCCAATCTGCAGTGCAGTATCCCGCTCAATGTAGAAGATAGGCAAATGTCTACCCTCTGCAAAATGACGGGTGCTGATAGCGATATAACAAAAGGCTATAACGGATGTTGCCCTCGCTCAGCTCCATCGCTGCCCGTCTGCGTCTCAAGCACATCCGCCTGCTGGTGGCGATCGACGACGAAGGCTCGATCCTGAAGGCGGCGAAGCAGGTGGCTCTGAGCCAGCCGGGCGCCACCAAGGCGCTGCAGGAGATCGAGGAGGCGCTGGGGGCGCAGCTCTTCCTGCGCACCAATCGCGGGCTGGAGCCGAACGAGCTCGGCCATTGCGTGATCCGCTATGCGCGCCTCATCTACACCGACCTCGGGCACCTGCGCGAGGACATGGCCGGCATCCTGGAAGGCCATGGCGGCCGCGTCGCCATCGGCATGATCATGGGCGCCGTGCCGTCGACCACGCAGGTGATCGCGCGGCTCCAGGCCAAGCAGCCCACCATGTCCGTGAAGATCGTCGAGGACACCAGCGAGCGCCTGCTCCAGCTCTTGGACGACGGGCGGCTCGACCTCGCGGTGTGCCGCACCAGCATCAGCCATCGCAGCGACGCCTATGACGCGGTTGCGGTGCGCGAGGAAGAACTGGCGGTGGTGGGCCACGTGGACAATCCCTTCGTCCGGGCGCGCGCGTTGTCGTTGCTGGATCTCGCGTCCTCGCCCTGGGTCGCCTTCTCGGCCAACATGCCCATGCACCGCTATCTGGAGCGCGAGTTTCACGACCATGGCCTGCCGTTTCCGCGCGGGGTGGTGGAGACCACGTCGGCATTCGTCACGCTGTCGCTGATCGACCGCAACGCGCGGATGCTGGCGCTGATGGCGACCGACGTGGCTGACTTCTTCCGGCGCGCGGGGATGCTGAGCATCCTGCCGCTGCGCCTGCGCACCCGCAGCGATCCCTACTTCCTGGTGCGGCGGCGCGACCGCACGCTCTCCCCCGCCGCGCAGATGCTGGTGGAGGAGTTCAGCGGGGGCGCACTGGAGGCCGCCGTGCGGTCGGAGGACGAGGGGTCGGCGTGGCGCAGCGAAGCCGTGCCGACCGCCTGAGGCCTCACCCGCCGGTGGCGGCGATGACCTCGTCCACGTCCGTCACCACGGCCACGTTCTGGAGCGCGTAATTGACCGAGGCCGTGTGCCATTCCGCATTCATGGTGGAGCAGGCATCCTCCGGCACCACCATGAAATAGCCCTTGTCGGCGCCGGTGCGGGCGGTGTGCTCGATGGACATGTTGGTCCAGGCGCCGGTGACGATCACCACGTCGCGTCCGAGCGCCCTGAGCACCGTTTCGAGGCGCGAGCCTTCCCACGCGCTCATGCGCTGCTTCTCCACCACATGGTCGCCCGCTCTGGCCTCCAGGCCCGGCACCGGCGCCACGCCCCAGCCGCCGCGCACCAGGGCGTTGGCGTCGGCCAGCCCCTCGAACAGCGGGCAGTTCATGGTGACGCCCGGCGCCCCCGGCTCCACCACGAACCAGACATGGATCACCGGGATGCCGCGCCGGCGCGCCGCCTCGGCGAGACGCGCCGCATTGGCGATGGCGTTCTGCTGGCGGCAATGGGCCGGCGAGCCGGACGAGGCGAAGGCGCCGCCGTCCATCACCACGTCGTTCTGCATGTCCTGGATCAGGACGGCGCAGCGGGAGGGGTCCAGGCGGAAGCCGGGCGCGGCCTTCTTGACGGCGCTGGTGGCGACGGTCGCCGGGGCGACGCCCGAGACCGGCCGTGCCGCGCCGCCGCTGCCCCCGCCGCCGTTCGCCCGCGCCCCTGCGGCGGCGCGCATGAACGGCTCGATGCGCGGCCCGACCTTCGTTTCCACCGCATAGACCGAATGGGTGGCGGTGAGAAACAAGGTGCGCCAATCCGCTCCGCCCCAGGCGAGGTTGCCGACGAGTTCCGGCACCCGGACCTGGCCGATCAGCTCGCCGGCCGGGGAATAGACCCACACGCCGCCCGGCCCGCACACCCACACATTGCCCTCGGCATCGCACTTCATGCCGTCCGGCACGCCCGGCTCGTAGGGCGAGACGATGCCGGAGGCGAACACCCGCCCCGGTCCGAGCCGCCCGTCGGCGCGCACGTCGAACACGCGGATCACGTGCTGCACCGTGTCGTTCACATAGAGCAGCGCCTCGGTGGGGCAGAAGCACAGGCCGTTCGGCTGGGCGAAGAGATAGCGGTCCACCAGCAGTTCGGGCGCGCCGCCGCCGGGCGGGATGCGGTAGACGCCCTGGAAGCCGAGCTGGCGCGGCCGCTCCACCCCGTAGACCGGCATGCGCCCGTACCAGGGATCGGAGAAGTAGATCGCGCCGTCCGACTTCACGCAGACGTCGTTCGGGCTGTTCAGCTCCATGCCCTCGAACTGGGAGGCGACCACCTCGCGCCGCCCGTCCGGCCGCTCGCGCACCAAGGACGAGGTGGCGTGCTCGCAGACGAGGAGGTTCAGCTCCGCGTCATAGGTCATGCCGTTGCACTTGTTGGCGGGGCGCATGACCTCGGTCACGCCGCGCCCATCCCAGCGCCGCCGCACGTCGCCCGGCATGTCCGAGAACAGGAGGTGGTGGTCGCGCGGGTGCCAGACCGGCCCTTCGGTGAACTGGAAGCCCGTGCCGATCTGGCGGACCGGCGCCCACAGGTCGATGAGATCGGCGAAGCCGGGCCGCAGTGCGGCGTGGGTGGTCATGGCGTCCTCCGTCAGGCCGCGAACCAGTTGCGCGCGGGCAGGGTCTGCACCACGGGCCCTGGCACCGCCATGTCCATGCGCCCCACCACCTGGCCGCGCTCGATCTTCGCGCCCTTGTCGTGCACCGGAAGCAGGAAGCGGGCGCCGCTCGCCAGGAGCTTCTTGATGGCGGCCTTCTCCTGGCGCTTGGACACGCCGTGATTTCCGGTGGTGCGCGGCTCGTTGAAGCTGATCTCGTGGAAGGGGGTCACGATCTGGTCGTTGAAGTCGTAGATCACGTCGCCGCAGAGGGTGCAGCGGCCTTCCACGGTGTCCACGTGCACGTTCATCGAGCCTTCCGTGTGGGCGCCGGCCGCCTCCAGGTAGCAGCCGGGGAACAGCTCGATGATCCCCGTCAGCTCCAGGTCCTCGAAGCGCAGCGCGTCGCGGGTGTGGAGGCGGTCGATGAGGTGCTTGATGTCGGGCGCCGGATATTGCGGGTGCATGAGGCCCGACACCGAGTATTCGAGTTCCCGGCGGTTCACGATCACCGTCGTGTTCATGGGGAAGAGGTCGTCCTTGCCCGCATGGTCGATGTGCAGGTGGGTGTGCATCACGTAGCGCACGTCGCCCATGCGCACGCCGTATTTGGCGAGCTGGTTCTCGATCATGTTCTCGTGGAACTGGAGCCCGCGCATGCCGAGCGTCTCCATGATCTGGTTGCTGCGGTAGCCGGTATCCACCACCACCGGCCAGGGGCCGCCGAGGATCAGGAAGCCGTAGGTCGGGACGCGGCGCGTGCGGCCGCAGTCCCGTCCGAGCACCAGGAAGCTGGATTCAAGCTCGATATCGCCGAAGTCCAGGACCTTGATTTCGAGCGCCATGGGTATCCTCCGTCAGGTATTGGTCAGGCGGTAGATCCGCCGTGCGGTTTCGTTGAAGACGCTCATGGCCGCCGCCTCCGGCACCGCCGCCTTGTGGGCGGCGAGGAGCGCGGCATAGGTGGTCCAGAGCTTCTCGATGGGGAAATTGGAGCCGAACAGGCAGCGCTCGGGGCCGAACAGGCCGAGCGTCTCGCCGTCCACGAAGGCGACGTGGGCGTCATCATTGGCGCGCAGGAAGGTGCCGAGGCCGGACAGCTTGCTCGTCACGTTGGGCTGCGCGGCGAGCAGCGCCATGCCATTGCGCCAGTCCGCGATGCCTGCGGGCGAGAGGTCCTCCAGCATGCCGGCGTGCTGCAGCACGAAGGTCACGTCCGGGCATCGCGCGGCGAGTTCCGCCGCCCCCGCCATCTGCGGCGCGAACACCTGGAGGTCGAAGCTGAAGCCGTAGTCTGCGAGGTGTCCCACATTGGCGACGACGCGCGGGTCGAGGCACAGATCGGGCGCGCCGGCGAAGCGGTAGAGCTCCTTCTCGTGCCAGTGGAGCTGCATGCGCACGCCCTTCACGCGCGGGTTCGCGGCGAGGCGGTCGAACTGCGGCCGCGCATCGCCGGCCAGAAGGTCCGCATACGCGACGATGGCGAGGGGAAAGCCGCTGTCCTCGGAGGCGCGGGTGACGAAGTCCACCTCGTCCATGAAGCGCGCGGGCGCCCAATTGGCCTGCACGTAGACCGCCTGCGTGACGCCGCTGGGGCGGCAGTCGCCGAGATATTCCTCCACGGGATAGTCGCGCCGGATCGGCTCGTAGGGGCCGAAGATGCGCGGCACCATGGGGCCGAGCAGCCAGGGCAGGTCCTGCTGGCGCCAGATGTGGAAATGGCTGTCGACGATGCCGGTCATGCGGCCTCCGGGCCTGCGAGCGAGAGGATGTGGCGGCAGATGCGCGCCGTGGTGGCGCCGTCGCCGAGCCGGGCGAGGCGCGGCGCGATGAGGCGCAGCGCCTGCGTCTCCGGGCGGAAGGCGGGGTCGGCGGCGAGCGGGGTCAGCCAGTCGATGCGGTGCGCCCGCGCCGCGAGCCGCGCGACGGCGGAGACCAAAGGCTGGGGATCGCCGCGCTCCAGCCCGTCGGAGAGCACCACCACCACCGCGCCGCGCGCGAACGCGGCGAAGCGCGGCACGGCGAGGAAGGCCTGGAGCGCATCGCCGATGCGGGTGCCGCCGTCCCAGTCGGGCACCAGGGCGGAGGCCTCCATGAGCGCCTGCTCGCGCCGGCGCCGCTTCAGAGCCCGCGTCACCCGCGACAGCCGCGTGCCGAAGGTGAACACCTCCGCCCGCGGCGCCGCCTGGACGATGGTATGGGCGAGGGCGAGGTTGGCATTGGTGCGCTGCTTCATGGAGCCGGAGACGTCGATCAGCAGCAGGATCGGCCGCGGGCGCGTGACGCGGCGCAGCCGCTTGAGGCTCATCACCTCGCCGTCGTGGCGGATCGCGTCCCTGAGGCTTTTCGCGAGGTCGACCATGGGGCCGCGCCGGGCGGCCCTGCGGCGATAGCCGCGGCGGCGCGGCAGGGCGGCGGGCAAGGCGCGGCCGAAGCGGCGCAGCACCTCGTTGTCGGTGAGGCTTGCGAGGCGGCGCACGGAGAGCGCCTCGGCGCCGGTGGGCGCCTCGCCGGTCTCGTTGATCTCCTCGCCGAGGATCACCTCCTTAAGGCCGGCATCGTCCTGGGCGCCCATTTCCTCGTCGGCCTCGAGCTCCTCTTCGCCCGGCTCGGCGATGGCGCCGAGGAAATGCTGGTCGAACAATGCGTCGAACAGCGCCCGGCGCTCCACCGGCGGGGCGAGGGTGGCGGCAGCGCCGCGGCGCACATGCTCCATGCTGCGCGGGCCGAGCAGCTCCACCGCCATGAGGAAGGCCATGGTCTGCTCCGGCGCCACCGCGAAGCCGTTCTCCCGCAGCAGGGTCGGGAAGGCCACGAAGGGGCGCGCGGCGGCGGGCAGGCGGGCGCTCATGCTGCCGCTCCGGGAATGATGAGATGCAGCCGCGGGCGCAGGAAGGCGAGGTCCTCCTCGTCCTTGATGGCGGTGCCGATGGCGCGGCGGAACGCCTCCGGCCAGGGCGCGCCGGTCCCGGCAAGGGCGGTCGCCGCCTCGGCCCAGTCCACCGCCTCGGCGACGCCGGGGGGCTTGGCCAGCGGCTCCTGGCGCAGCAGGCCGACCGCATGCACCACCGCCCGCGCGGTGCCTTCCGCGACGGCGGAGGAGCGCATCATGATGATCTGCGCCTCCCGCTCCGGCTCGGGATAGGCGATGTAGTGGTAGACGCAGCGCCGCCTGAGCGCCTCGTGCAGCTCGCGGGTGCGGTTCGAGGTGAGCACCACCACCGGCCGCTCGGCGGCGCGCAGCGTGCCGCGCTCGGGGATGGAGATCGAGAAGTCGGAGAGGAATTCCAGCAGGAAGGCCTCGAACTCATGGTCCGAGCGGTCGATCTCGTCGATCAGCAGCACGGTGGAGTCCGGCCGCCGCAAGGCCGCGAGCATGGGCCGCTCGATCAGGAAGTCGTCGCGGTAGATGTCGATGCTCTCGCCCTCCCGCGCCTGGCGGATGGCGAGCATCTGGCGCGGATAGTTCCACTCGTAGAGGGCGGCCGCGGCGTCGATGCCCTCGAAGCACTGCAGGCGGATGAGCTGGCGCCCCAGTATGCCGGCGAGGGCTTTCGCCGCCTCGGTCTTGCCGACGCCCGGCGCGCCTTCCAGCAGCAGCGGCTTGCCGAGCGCGAGGCTCAGATAGCCGGCCGTGGCGATGCCGTCGTCCGCGAGATACATCGCGGCGCGCAGGGCGTCCGCGAGCGCCTCGGGGCTGGCGATGCCGGCTACATTGGTGCGCAGGGCCATGGGTCAGCGCCAGTTCGCCGGGCCGCCGCGGCGCGGCTGGGGGCGCACGCCGCCATTGGCCTTGATGCCGCGCAGGATCTTCTCCGGCGTCATCGGCAGTTCGTCCACGCGCACGCCGACGGCGTTGTAGATGGCGTTGGCGATGGCGGGCAGCACCGGGTTGGCGCACATCTCGCCCGGTCCCTTGCCGCCGAACGGCCCGTCCGGCGCCGGGCGCTCCAGCACCGTGACGTGATAGGGGGCGATGTCGCCGGGGCCGGGCATGAGGTATTCGTTGAAGTCGCGCGGGCCGTGCTCCGGGTCGGGATAATAAGGCTCGGGCGTCTCGTAGAGCGCATGGCTGATGCCCATCCAGGCGCCGCCCGCCAGCTGCTGCTCCACCATGCGCGGATTGATGACGCGGCCGAGTTCGTAGGCGCTGGTCATGCGCAGCACCGTCACCTCGCCGGTCTCGTCGTCCACCGACACGTCGGCCACCAGGCAGGCATGGGCGAAGGCGGTGTTCGGGTTCATCTCGCCGGTCTCGGCGTCCACCGCCGACAGCGGGATCAGGAAGATGCCGCGGCCCGCGATCGTGCGGCCCTGCTTGAACTGGGCGGCGAGCGCGGTGGCCTTCACCGTGATGCTGCGCGAGGGCGCGCCGCGCACATGGATGTTGCCGCGCCCGTCCGTGACGAGGTCGTCGGCGCTCACCTCCAGCTCCTCCGCCGCGGCCTCCAGCAGCACGCCGCGGGCCTCGCGCGCGGCGGCGATGACGGCATTGCCCATGCGGTGGGTGCCGCGCGAGGCGAACGAGCCCATGTCGTGGGGGCCGGTGTCGCTGTCGGCGGTGTCCACATAGACGTCCTCGATGGGCACGCCCAGCGTTTCGGCGGCGATCTGGCGCGACACCTGCTTCATGCCCTGGCCGAGGTCGATGGCCGAGAGCGCGACGGTGAACTTGCCGTCCGGGTTGGAATGGATCAGGGCCTGGCTCGGGTCGCCGCCGAGATTCATGCCGATGGGATAGTTGACCGAGGCCATGCCGCGGCCTTCGTAAAGGGCCATGTCAGCGCCTCCTGGTGCCGAAGACGGAGGAGAACCGCACCGCGCCGTGCTGGGTGTGCGCCGGGGAGGGGGCCGGGGCGGGCGGTGCCGGCGGCGGGCTCGCCGGCTGATAGGACGGAGCAGGCGGTGCCGGCTGCGGCGCGTAGGCCGGTGGCTGCGCACGGGCGGGCTCGTGGCGCGGCGCCGGCTCGTAGCGCGGAACCTGGGTCGGCGCGGCGCGGCCATCGCGCGCGCCCTCCATCACCGGCTCCTTGCTGAGGGCGATGCGGGTGGTGCCGGCGGGGAGCGTCTGGGTCGGTCCGCCGGTGCGGGTATCGGGACGGCCGATCTGGCCGCGCTGGTCGATCACGGTCGCCGGGATCTGGCCGCGCTCGCCCGCGCCGCCGCTCGCCACCGAGGTCTGGCGCCGTGCAGTGTCGGAGAGCGGCCAGCCGGCCTTCTCCGCCGCCACCTGCACGCACTCGATCAGCGCGGTGTTCTTGGCCACCCGGCGATGGGCCTTCATGTCGCCGTCGCGGTAGGCGTTGAGGATGCGCAGCTCCATGGGGTCCATGTTCACCGCCTCCGCCACCCGGTCCATGTGGACCTCGATGGCGAAGTCCACCGCCGTGACGCCGAAGCCGCGCATGGCGGTGGAGGGGCAGCGGTTGGTGTAGGCCACGTAGACGTCGGACGAGACGTTGGGGATGGAATAGGGGCCGGGGATGTGGGCGGTGCACTTGATCGCCGCATAGCTCGACAGGCGGGTATAGGCGCCGGCATCGAAATAGGAGCGGATGTGGCGGGCGACGATGCGCCCGTCCCGCATCACGCCGTCCTTCACATAGATGCGCTCGGCGCCGCGCGGCGAGCCGGTGAGCATCTCCTCCTCGCGGTCGAGCACGTAGCGCACCGGCCGGCCGGTGAGCATGGCGCCGAGCACCGCCAGCGGCTCGGTGAGCGAATCCACCTTGCCGCCGAAGCCGCCGCCCACCGTGCCGCCGATGAAGTGCAGGCGGTTGGATTCGAGGTTGAGGATCTTCGCCGTGGTGCCGAGCGAGAAGAACAGGCCCTGGGCGCAGGAATGCACCACGTAGCGGTCATTGTGCTCGGGCGCGGCGATGGTGCCGTTGGTCTCGGTGGGCGCGTGCTCGATGGGCGACATCTGGTAGCGCGCCTCCACCACCTGGTCGGCGCGGGCGAACGCGGCGTCCACGTCGCCGAAGCGCAGCTTCTGATGGTCGAAGCGCTCGTGATATTCGAAGTAGTTTCCGGGATAGGTCTCGTTGACCACGGGGGCGCCGGGCTTCAGCGCCTCCTCCACGTCGAACACCGGCTTCAGCGGCTCGTACTCCACCCGCACCAGCTTGCGGGCGGCATGGGCCTGGGCCTCGGTGTCGGCGATGATGGCGACCACCGGCTCGCCCTTGTAGCAGACCTTGGAGACCGCCAGCGTCGGCTCGTCGTCCTTGCCGAAATTGATGAGGCTGAGCAGCGTGTTCTTGTTCACCGGCACGTCGGCGCCGCGCAGCACCCGCTTCACCCCCGGCGCGCGGGCGGCGGCGGCGATGTCGATGGAGCGGATGCGGGCATGGGCGTGCGGGCTGCGCACCACCTTCAGGTGCAGCAGGCCGTCGAAGGCGTGGTCGTCGAAGAAGCGCGTGCGCGCCGTCACGTGCCCCGGCATGTCCTGGCGCTGGGAGCCCTTGCCCACTTCGTTGAGATTGTCGTCGCGTTCGTCCGCGAAGAGGTCCTTGCGCATCTCAAGCATGGCGGCCTCCTTCAGGCGCGGCGCGCGCCGGATGAACCGGCGGCGGCGAGAATGGCGGCGATGATCGGCTCGTAGCCGGTGCAGCGGCAGATGTTGCCGCTGATCGCCTCCACCACCTCGTCGCGGGTGGGGTTGGGGTTCTTCGCCAGCAGGGCGCGGGCGGCGGTGAGCATTCCGGGCGTGCAGAAGCCGCACTGGGCGGCGAAATGGTCCATGAAGGCCGCCTGGAGCGGGTGGAAGTCCGGCCCGTCGGCCATGCCGGAGGCGGTCTCCACGTGGCGCCCCTCGCAGGCGACTGCGAGGGTGAGGCACGACAGATGCGGCTCGCCGTCCACCAGCACGGTGCACACGCCGCACGTGCCCTGGCCGCAGCCGTATTTGGGCGCGAAGTCGCCGAGCCCCCGGCGCAGGGTATTGAGCAGGTTTTCGGCGCCGTCCACGAAGGTGGCGCGATCGGAGCCGTTGAGCCGGAACTGGACCGGGTGCTTGGCCATTTCGGTTCCCTCAGCGCGCGGCGCCGGCCAGGAGCCGGGCGAGATGGACGGGAAGCACTTCGCGGCGATACCAGGCGCTGGCGATGGCGTCGGTCTCGGGGCGGGTGCCTTCGAGCGCCGCCTGCCGCGCCGCGGCGAGCGTCGCGGCGTCGAGCGCGCGGCCTTCGAGGGCGCGCTCGACGCCCTTGGCGCGCATGGGCGTCGGCGCCATGGCGCCATAGGCGATGCGGGCCTGCGCCACCCGGCCGCCGGCGAGCGGCAGGTGAGCGGCGATGGAGAGCACGGCGATGCCCTTGGGCTTGACCCGGCTGATCTTGCGGAAATGGAAATGCTGCGGGTTCTGCGGCCGCGGCACCTGAAGCGCCGTCACCATGCCCTGGCTGCCCCGCTCGCGCGCCGCGAGGAATTCCTCCAGCGGCACCGGGCGGCCCGCGCCATAGCCCGACTGCACCACCACCAGAGCATCCAGCGCCAGGAGCGCGGTGGTGAAGTCGCCATAGGGCATGGGCGCGAAGAGGTTGCCGCCGATGGTCGCCATGTTGCGCACCGCCGGCCCGCCGATGGCGCGGGCCGCGCCGTGCAGGAAGGCGAGTTCGGGCCGCGCCAGCACCATCGCCATGGTCACGCCGGCCCCCAGCTCCAGGCGCGCGCCGGAGAGCGACATCTGCGTCAGCGCGGGATCGGTGACGCGCACCAGCGTGCCGTCGGTGAGCCGCCCCTCGTTCACGTCGCGCATCACCAGCGTTCCGCCGCCGACGAGCAGCGCCTGGCGGTCGCCGGAGAGGATGCCGGCGGCTTCGGCAAGGCTGGCGCAGGTTCGCACGTCGAGCATGTCAGGCGTCCTCACGCGTGAGTTCGGGCAGCAGCCGCACCGCCTCGATGCCGTTGGTGTAGACCTCGTCGCCGACGATCCGCGCCAGTTCCGCCTCGCGCCCGGGCGGCGTCGTGAAGCGGCTCTCCCAGTGCCAGAAGCTGCGGTTGCCGTCGGTGACGGGAAGCAGCCGCACGTGGGCGACGTAGTTGAACAGCGGGATCGGCGTATCGAGCAGGCAGTAGCTGAAGGTCATTTCGAGGTCAGAGAGGGTCAGCAGCTGCTCGCGCAGCTCGCTGCCGTCCCGAAGGACGAAGCGGCGCACGCAGCCGACGCGGTCGGACGGCTGGGCGCGCTCGATGTGGCTGCGGGCGACGATCGGGTGCCAGCGGTCGTGGCCGTTGAAGTCGCGCAGCACAGCCCAGAGCCGGTCCACCTGCGCGTCGATGATGGTGCTGCGGACCACGTGGGGCATGGCCTCACCCTCCGAATGCGCGCTTGAGTGCGTCGAATCCGCCCTGGAACACATTCGCGCCGATGCCGCCGACCAGCTCCGCCTCGCGCTCGGGCGCGCAGTCGAAGTCCGCGGACCACTCGATGAAGGTCCGTTCCTGGTCGGTGATGGGGGTGAGCCGCAGCGTCGCCACGTAATTGGTGAGCGGCATGGGTGAATCGAGGATCGAGTAGGTGCAGAACATGTCGTAGTCGGACAGGCCCAGCAGCTGCTCGCGCAGCCGGTCGCCGTTGCGCAGCGCGAAGGCGCGGATGCAGCCGACCTTGTCCGCCGGCTCGCCGTTCTCGATGCGGCTCTCGGCGATGGCCGGGTGCCAGTTGGGCAGGCCGTTGAAGTCCCGCACGCGGGCCCAGACCCGGGCCGCGGGAGCGGAGATGACGGAGGAGACGTAGACGCGGGCCATGTCGCTTCCTCCTCAAGCCTTCTCGGCGGGGCCGGAGCCGCCGCCCGATCCGCTGCCCGATCCGCCACCCTTGCCGTCCGGCCCCTTCGCCTCCGGCTTGCCTTTGCCCGAGCCGCCGCCGCCCTCGCGCGGTGCGGCATCCTTGGCGACGCGCTGCATGTCGGAGGCTTCGCGCATGAGCCCGCCCATCTTGGCGAGGTTGCCGCCCTCGATGCCGATCTCCTTCAGCACCTGGTCGATCATGGGCGCCTGCACCCGGTAGCGCAGCGCGCTCTCGATCACCTCGTCGGTGGGCGAGCGCGCGGCGCCGCCCGCGCCGCCGCCCATTCCCGCCAGCCCGTCCACATGCAGGATGCGGATGCCCTCGATCTTCTCCATGGGCTTCACGCTCTCGCGCACGATGCCCTCGATCCGGTCCAGCAGCCGGCGCCGGAACAGGCCGTAGCGGGCGCCGTCGGAGAGCACGTTCTCCGCCTCGTAGAGCAGCTTCTGCGCCTCGGCCTCGACGGCGCGCCGCACCTTCTCCGCCTCGGCGGCGATGCGGGTCTCGTCCGCGACCTTCTCGGCGAGCATCACCTCCACGGTGCGGCGACGCTTGGCGCCCTCGCTCTCGCGGATGGTCTTCACCCGCTCCTCGGCCTCCACCGCCTTGGCGCGCGCGATCTCGGCATTGGCCTGGGCGGCGGATTCCTCCAGCGACTTGGCGTAGAGCGCGATCGCCTTGTCCATCGCGGCGGCCTCCACCTCGCGCTCGCGTTCGATCTCCAGCTTGCGCAGCTCGCGCTGGCGGCCGACGCGGGCTTCGTCCAGGCCGCGGTCGGAGGAGATGCGGGCGCGCTCCACGTCCTCGTTGGAGGCGATCTGCGCCTCCTGGAGCGACTGGTTGCGGGCGATCTCCAATTGCTCCAGCGCCTGCCGGCGGTCGATGCGGGCCGCCTCAAGCGCCTGTTCGCGCTGGATGTCCACGGTCTCGACCTGCTGGCGCGCCGTGATCTCCGCCTGCCGCAGCTCGCGGTCGGCGCCGGTGCGCTCCACCCGCTTGGCGGCGAGGGCGATGGCGCGCTCTTCTTCCGCCACCTCGATGGCCTTCTTCTGGGTGATCTGGAGCAGCTCGCGGGTCTTGGTGGAGTTGATGCGCTCCTCTTCGAGCTTCAGTTCCGTGGCAATGCGCTGGCGCTCCACCGTATCGCGGCGGTCGAGTTCAGCGGCGTCGAGATCGGCATTGCGCTTGATCTCCAGCGCCTTGGTGGCGAGCTCCGCGGCGATGCGCTCGGCGGCGAGCGCCTTCTCCTGGGCGATGCGCGCGGCCTCGGTGGCCTCGCGGGCGGAAATCTCGGCGGCGTCGATCGCCTTGTTGCGGGCGATCTCCAGGCTGCGCACCGCCTCGTCGCGCTGGATGCGCTCGGTGGAGACGGTCTTCTCCTGGGAGATGCGCGCCTTCTCGACCGCCTCGCGGGCGGCGATCTCGGCGGACTCCACGGTCTCCGTGCGGCCGATCTCCAGGAGGCGGGTGCGCTGCTCCAGGCCGATGCGCTCGGCGGTGACGGCGTCCTCCTGGGCGATGCGCGCCTTCTCGATGGCCTCCCGGGCGGCGATCTCCGCCTCGTCCAGCGCCCTGTTGCGGGAGATCTGGAGGGCGCGCACGCGCTCCTCCTGGGCGATGCGGGACGATTCCACCGCCTCGCGCGCCGCGATGTCCTGCTGCTCCAGGATGCGGGTGCGCTCAATCTCGTGGTTGCGCACCTCCTGCTCGCGGGCGATGCGCTCGGCGCTCACCGCCGCCTCCTGGAGGATGCGGGCGCGCTCGGTCGATTCGCGGGCGGCGATCTCGGCCGCCTCCAGTACCTTGGCGCGCTCGATCTCCTGCTGGCGGATCAGGCGCTCGGAGGCGATGCGGGCGGCGTTGATGGCCTCCTCGTTGGCGATGCGGGCCTTCTCCACCTGCTCGCGGGCGGCGATCTCGGCTTCCTCCACGGCCCGGGTGCGCTCGATCTCCCGGTGGCGGATGTCCCGCTCGGAGGCGATGCGCGCCTCGCTGATGGCCCGCTCATTGGAGATGCGGGACTTCTCGATCTCCTCGCGGGAGAGGATGAGCGCCTGCTCGGCCTCGGTATCGCGCGAGGCGCGTTCGCGGGCGACCTCGGCGCGCTGGACCGCGCGCTTGATCTCGATGTCGCGCTGCTGCTCCAGGCGCGCCGCCTCGCTCTCGCGCTCGATGTCGAGGGCCTGCCGCTCGGCTTCCAGGTTGCGGGTGCGGATGCGGATCATCGAATCCTGCTCGATGTCGTTGCGCAGCTTCCGCTTGTCCTCGATCTCCTCGATGATCCGCGTCAGGCCTTCCGCATCGAAGCGGTTGGAGGGGTTGAAGAATTGCAGGTCGGTCTGGTCCAGGTCGGTGAGCGCGACCGATTCCAGGATCAGGCCGTTCTGGTCGAGCGCCTCGGCGGCCGCCTCCTTCACGCGCCTCACATAAGTTCCGCGCTTCTCGTGCATCTCCTCCATGGTCATCTCGGAGGCGACGGTGCGCAGAGCCGAGATGAACTTGCCGGAGAGCAGGGCGTTGAGCTGGTCCGGCTGGAGC
The DNA here is from genome assembly GCF_003667445.1 of Xanthobacter tagetidis. GTDB lineage: Bacteria > Pseudomonadota > Alphaproteobacteria > Rhizobiales > Xanthobacteraceae > Xanthobacter > Xanthobacter tagetidis. The sequence goes on from NZ_RCTF01000002.1 coordinate 125,886, forward strand.
GTGCGGCGGCCGAGGGTGGCGGCGGCGATGGCGACCGCCTCCCTCTCCGGCTTCACGCGGACGTAGAACTCGGCGTCGATGTCCACCCGCATGCGGTCGCGGGTGATGAGCGCGTCGTTGTTCGCCCGCGTCACCGCGAGCTGGAGCACGTTCATGTTCACCGGCGTGACGTCGTGGATGAACGGCAGCACGAAGGCGCCGCCATTGATCACCACCTTTTCGCCGAACGAGCCCGTGCGGACGAAGGACACTTCCTTCGAGGACCGGCGGTAGAGCCAGTTCACCAGATAGACGACGATGGCGATGACGATCACCGCCACGATGAGCCAGAGGATCAGCGCTCCGATCAGCTGTCCCGACATGATCTTCCTCCCGCCCGTCTCCGGGTCACTTGGCTTGGCCGGCCCAAGGGCCGGCGCGTTGGTCGGCGCTCAGCGGCTGATGGCCTTGAAGGCGCGCGTCTGGTCTCGGATGGCGATTTCCACCGGCAGGCGCTCCATGGAGGAGGCGCCGTAGAAGCCGTGGCAGTGCGTCGTGTTCTTCATGATGAAGTCGGCGTCGGCCGGCTCCGCCACCGGCCCGCCATGGACCAGGACCAGGGCGTCCGGCTTCACCGCGAGGGCCGCCTGTGCCCAGGCGTCCACCCGCGCCGGGCAGTCGGCCAGCTTCAGCGCCGTCTCGGCGCCGATCGAGCCGCCCGTGGTGAGGCCGAGATGGCAGACGATGATGTCCGCCCCCGCCTGCGCCATCGCCCGCGCATCTTCCTCGCAGAAGACGTACGGGGTGGTGAGGAGGCCCTTGGCGTTGGCGCGGGCGACCATGTCCACCTCCAGCGCGAAGCCCATGCCGGTCTCTTCCAGGTTCTTGCGGAAGGTGCCGTCGATGAGCCCCACGGTGGGGAAGTTCTGGATGCCGGAGAAGCCGATGCGCTTCACCTCGTCCAGGAACACGTCCATGCGCCGGAACGGATCGGTGCCGCACACGCCGGCGATCACCGGCGTCGACTTCACCACCGGCAGCACCTCCGCCGCCATCTCCATGACGATGGCATTGGCGTCGCCATAGGGCATGAGCCCGGAGAGCGAGCCGCGCCCCGCCATGCGGTAGCGGCCGGAATTGTAGATGACGATGAGGTCGATGCCGCCGGCCTCCTCGCACTTGGCGGACAGGCCGGTGCCGGCGCCGCCGCCAACGATGGGCTCGCCCCGGGCCGCCATGGCGTGGAACCGGGCGAGCAGGCCCGCTTTGTCGAGCCGGGTTGCCGGATGGACGCTCATGGGGTGGCCTGCCGCTGTCCTGGCCGCTCGCGCCGGCGGCTCTGGTGCAGCGCGCGGAAGTGCTGCACCACGGCCTGGGCGAAGGCGGGATCGTTGATGTGGAGCGGCAGGCGGATGAGCTGCCGGTTGGGGCCCGGGCGCACGGTCTCCGCCAGCGCCTGGAACAGCGCCGCGTCGGCCGCGGGATCGTGGAACGGCTGGCCGGGCGCATCGAGCGCCGAGACGCCGCGCTCGGGGATCAGGAAGCGCACCGGCCCTTCCATCTCGTTGAGCCGGCCGCCGATCCAGCGGCCCATGCGGGCGTTCTCCTCCGCCGTGGTGCGCATGAGCGTGATCTGCGGATTGTGGGGGTAGAGCGTGCGGGTTCGGTAGCGCTCGGGCACCGTGTCGGGGGCGGCGAAGTTCACCATGTCGAGCGCACCCACCGAGCCCACATAGGGGATGCGAGTGCGGATGACGGCGCCGAAGCGGTCCTCGGTGGCGGGCAGGATGCCGCCCATCATCATGTCGCAGACCTCGGTGGTGGAGAGGTCGATCACCGCGCCGAGCAGGCCCGAGTCCACCAGCTTCTCCATGGCGCGGCCGCCGGTGCCGGTGGCATGGAACACCAGCGGCTCCCACTCGGCCTCGATCAGCTTCGACACCTGCTGCACGCAGGGCGTGGTCACGCCGAACATGGTGAGGCCGACCAGCGGCTTGTCCGGGTTGCGCGCCGCGGCCGCCGGGCCGCGCGGCGCCGCCTCGCGCCTCAGGTCCGCGAGCCGCGCCTTCGCCATGGCGGCGAGCGCCCGGGCGCCGTTCCCCAGCACCAGGCGGGAGACCCGGTTGAGCCCCTGCACGTCGGTGACGGCGGGCATCATGGTGATGTCGCTGGCGCCCACATAGGCGCGCACGTCGCCCGCGGCCATGGTGGAGATCATGAGCTTGGGCAGGCCCACCGGCAGCGCCTGCATGGCCGGCGTCGCCAAGGCGGTGGCGCCCGATCCGCCGGCGGAGATGATGCCGGCGACGCCTTCCTGGCGCGGCAGCCAGGCCTTGAAGGCCTCGGTCATGGCCGCCACCGCCGTGCCCCGGTCGCCCGAGGCGATGCCGGCCGAGCCGCGCGGATGGGCGAGGGCGACCTCCTGGGGCGTCACGTCGCCGCCGGCGCTGCGGCCCGAGGTGGAGAGGTCTACCAGGCGGGTGCGCAGGCCCTCGGCCTGGATCAGGTCGCGGATGAAGCGCAGTTCGTCGCCCTTGGTGTCGAGCGTGCCGGCGACGATCACATAAGGCTCGGCCGCAGCCGCCGCGGCCGCCAGCGGCCGCACCTCCGCCGGGCGCCCGTCGACGGTGGCGAGCGCGGGACGCGAGATGGTGCGCGCCTGCGCCTCGATGCGCGCCGCCGGCACCGGCTGGGACCAGCGCGTGGGAATGACGGGATTGGCGTTGTAGACCCGGATCGGCCCGGTGGGGGCGGCGGCCTCGGCACGGGGCGCGGCGCCGGTGGCCGGCTCGGGCGTGCCGTCGGTCTCGTCGTGGCCGTGCCGGCCGACGCCCAGCAGGCGCTGCTGGAGGTCGCGGTCGCCCGCCAGCGTCGCCGAGGCGATCACCCGGTTGATGCGGCCGTTGACCATGATCGCCACCGGGTCCGACATCTGGGTCGCGACGCCGATATTCTGCTCGATCACCAGGATCGAGACGTCGCCCTGGTCGGCGAGGCGGACCAGCATCTCCTCCACATGGGCGACGATCACCGGGGCGAGGCCCTCGGTGGGCTCGTCCATCACCAGAAGGCGCGGATTGAGCAGCAGAGCGCGGCTGATGGCGAGCATCTGCTGCTCGCCGCCGGAGAGCTGCGCGCCGCCATTGCTGCGCCGCTCGGCGAGGCGCGGGAAGGCGTCGTAGATGCGCTCCACCGTCCAGGCGCCGCGCGTGCCCCGCTGCATCAGGCGCAGGTGCTCGTCCACGGTCAGCGAGCGCCACAGGCGGCGCCCCTGCGGCACGTAGCCGATGCCGAGCCGCGCCACCTCGGCCGGCGATCGCCCGGCGATCTCCTCGCCGAACAGGCGGATCGAGCCGGAACTGATCGGCACAAGGCCCATGATGGCCTTGCACATGGTGGTCTTGCCCATGCCGTTGCGGCCGACCACCGACAGCACGCCGTGCTGCAGCGTGAGGTCGACCCCCTGCAGCGCATGGGAGCGCCCGTAGAACACGTTGAGCCCGGCGATCTGCAGGATCGGCACGCCGGCGGCCGGCGGGGCCTTCAGGCGCTCAGCCATGACCACCCCCGAGATAGAGTTCCTGCACCTCGGGATCGGTCTCGATCTCTTCCGGCCGGCCTTCCTTGAAGATGCGGCCGTTGTGCATCATCGTCACGCTCTCGACGACGCGCAGCGCCACGTCCATGTCGTGCTCGATGATGATGTAGCCGATATGCGCCGGCAGCGAGGTGAGGATGTGGACCAGATCACGCCGCTCGGTCGGCGAGAGGCCCGCCGCCGGCTCGTCGAACAGGATGAAGCGCGGCGCCCCGGACAGGGCGAGCGCGATCTCCAGTTGCCGTTGCTGGCCATAGGCCAGCTCGCCGACAAGCTGGTCGCGCACGGCCGAGAGATGCACCGCCTCCACCAGGCCCTCGGCGGCGGCCATGAGCGCATCGTCGCGGCGCGGGCGCAGCAGGGAGAAGCGGCTGCGGGAGACCCCGCGGCAGGCGAGGTAGACATTGTCCAGCACCGACAGGCCGGTGAACAGCGAGGAGATCTGGTAGGTGCGCCTGAGGCCGCGCCGGATGCGCTCCTGCGGCGGGAAGGCCGTCACGTCCTCGCCGAAGAAGCGGATGATGCCGGAGGTGGGCGGGAAGTCGCCGGTGATGCAGTTGAACAGCGTGGTCTTGCCGGCGCCGTTGGAGCCGAGCACGGCCCGCCGCTCGCCCGGGCGGACGGAGAGGGTGATGTCCGAGAGCGCGGCCAGTGCCCCGAACAGGCGCGAGACGCCGCGCAGCTCCAGCGCGTTGGCGGAACCGGCCGCCGCCAGCCGCTCGCTGGCGACGGCGAGGCTTGAGTCCCGGCTCATGGCGCGGCTCATGGCGTGCCTCCCGGCGCGTCGCCGCCGATGCGCATCTGCGCGGCGCGTGCCTCGCGGCTGCGGCGGGCGCGCTCCGTGATGCGGCGCCAGATGCCGATCAGCCCGTCGGGCGAGAACAGCACGATGACGAGGAAGCCGAGTCCGATCAGCAGCTGGAAGCGCTTGCCGTCGAGCCCGACCCATTCGAGCAGATCGAGCGAGAAGGTGCGCAGCAGCACGTAGACGAGGGCGCCGATGAACGGGCCGATGGGGCGCGACAGACCGCCCACCACGGCGATGATGAGGATGTCCACCACCGGCCCGACCCCGCCCGTGCCGGGGGAGATCTGGCGCTGGTACCACACCAGGAGCACCCCCGCGAAGGCGGCGAGGGCCGAGGCGAAGGCATAGGCGGCGATCTTGTGGGCGGTGACGTCGAAGCCCAGCGCCGCCATGCGCCGCGGATTGTCCCGGGTGCCCTGGAGGGCGAGGCCGAACGGCGCGCGCGCCACGTAGACCACGGCCCAGCAGGCGAGGGCGGAGCAGCCGAGGACCAGATAGTAGAACGGGATGTTCTCGCCCCAGTCGACGCCCAGGAAGACCGGCGGCGTGATCCCGTTGAAGCCGCTGAAGCCGTTGAAGACCGTGTAGTTCTGGAGGGTCAGGTAGTAGAACGCCGACGCGATCGCGAGGGTGATCATGATGGTGTAGATGCCCTCGGTCCGCACCGAGAGCGCGCCGCTCAGCGTGCCGAACGCGGTGGCGATGAGCACCGCCACGATCACCGCCGCCCACCACGGCCAGCCGAGGCTGATCTGGGTGATGGCGCTGTGCCCGAAGATGGCGACCACGTAGCCCGCCAGCGCCGCCACCGTCATCTGCACCAGGCTGACGATGCCGCCATAGCCGGCGAGGAACATGAGGCTCAGGGCGATCATGCCGAGGATCATCGCGTAGGCGAGGATCTGCACCAGCCAGAACGAGGAGACCAGCAGCGGCATCAGCAGCAGCAGGGCGGCCGCGACCCAGAAGGCGGTGCCCTGCCGGGCGATCGCCGCGCCGAGGCGGTCCGGCCGGCGCGCGGGGTAGGCGGAAGGGTGTTCGGCGATGGCCATGTCAGCGCCTCGCCGCCAGGCCCTCGGGCCGGATCGCGAGCACTGCGACCATGATGACGAAGGTCAGCATCACCGCATAGGTGGGCATGTAGACCGAGCCGAACTGCTCGGCGAGGCCGACGATGAGCGCTCCCATGGCGGCGCCGGGAATGGATCCCATGCCGCCGACGATCACCACCACCAGCGAGGAGAGGAGGATCTTGATGTCCTCGCCCGGCTGGAGCGACTGGAAGGTGCCGCCCACCACCCCGGCGAGCCCCGCGAGGCCGGCGCCGAAGGCGAACACGGTGATGAACACCAGTTGCACCCGCACGCCGGTGGCCGAGAGCATGTCGCGGTCGTCGACGCCGGCCCGCACCAGCATGCCGACCCGCGTGCGGTTGAGCGCCAGCCACATGGCGATGCCGACCACGATGGCGCCGAACAGGATGGCGATGCGCACCAGCGGATAGTTCATCATCACCGCCTCGCCGCTGCTGCGCAGCCCGACGATGAAGGGCAGTTCCACCGGCCCGGACAGCCATTCCGGCGTGGTGACCTGGAAGGTGTCGCCGCCGTAGGACCACAGCAGCAGGTCGGCGAAGATGATGGAGAGGCCGATGGTGACCAGCGTCTGGCGCAGGTCCTGCCCCTCCATCCAGCGGAACAGCAGCACCTGCATGAGGATGCCCACCACCGCCACCACCAGGAAGGCGATGAGCAGCGCCACCAGCCAGGAGCCGGTCAACTCGCCGATGCTGTAGCCGATATAGCCGCCCATCAGATACAGCGAGCCGTGCGCGAGGTTCACGTTGCGCATCAGGCCGAAGATCAGCGTGAAGCCGCTCGCCACCAGGAAATAGAGCGCGCCGAGCGTGATGCCGTTGAACAGGGCGCTCAGGAACACGCGCTTGCGGCCGAGCGACGCCTCCAGCGCCGGCGGCCAAACGGCGAACACCAGCCACAAAAGGATCGCGGCGAACACGATGATGAGGAACGACCAGATGGGCCGGCGGGCGATGAAGTCACCCATGACGCAGCTCCGGCATCTGCGGCGCGACGAGGCGCAGCGCGCGGCGGTAGTCGCTGGGCGACATACCCATGTGCGCGGTGAAGAAGCGGGTGAAGACGCTCTGGCACGAGAAGCCGATGCGGTGGCCGATGAGCTTGACCGGGTCGTTCGAGCGCACAATGCGCTCCAGCGCCGCGTCGAGCCGCACCGTGTTGGCGAACACCGAGGGCGTCACGCCCACCTGCTCGCGGAACAGCTTGAAGAAATGCGCCCGTGAGAGCCCGGCCTCGCGGGCCACGCAGGCGAGCACGCCCTCGTAGGACGGGTGCTCCTCCAGCAGCCGGCAGGCGCGCGCCACCCGCTTGTCGAGAGCGCCGTCGGCGGACTGGTGCAGCAGCGAGGCGACGAGATCCGGGCCGATTGGCTCGCTCGATGCCTGGGCGAGCGCCATGAGCACCGGCGCCAGCGTCAGTTCGCGGTGGCTGGACAGCAGCATGTCCACCGCCTTGTCCCGCCAGGCCGCCAGTTCGCGCGTCACCACCAGCGCCGAGGCGGGGAATGCGCGGCCACCGGTGGGGGTCATGGTCTGCGCCCGCAGCCATTCCGGCCGCAGGTAGACCACGAGGAACAGGCCGGAGCAGCCGAGCCGGTCGGGATGGAAATTGTGCGGCTCCCAGGGATTGATGGCGACGCCCATGAAGGGGTCGATGCGCACCTCCTGGCCGCTGACGGTGACGAGGCCATGGGCGCCTTCGAGATAGAAGATCAGGTGGGCTTCGCGATGGGCATGAAGCACCAGGGGGCGGTCGAGTTGGTAGATCGACACCCGGCCGAAGGGACCGTGGCAGACCGCGACAGCGCGACTCATGGTTCCTCGCGTGGCTTTCTCCGGCCGGGGGCCTGCCGCTTCGGGCAAGCCCCGCCCGATGCGTCGCGCGAGGGGCGCGACGCCGGGAACCGGTTTGGAACTTCGGTCGGTTGGGGGAGCATCGTCATCTCGCCCCGGTCTCTCAGAGTTGCGCGGCGATTACCGCTTGCACTCGGGATTGGTCCGCGAGGGCAGGCCCACCGCCTTGAACTGCTCGGGGGTCAGGCCGAGCGTCTGGTTGACGTTGGGCACCACCTTCACGAACTTGTTGGTGAGGTCGCCGTTCGGCAGTTCCGCCACCTCGGTGATGAAGGTGTTGGCGATCGCCTGGCGGTTCTCGTCGAGCTTGATCTTGCCGTTCGGCGCGTCGAGCTCGAGCTTGGCCAGCTCCGCCCGCAGCTTGGCGCCGCCGTCGGAGATGTCGCCGTTGACCTTCTCCATCCCCTGCTTCAGCGCGTTGAACGCGTTGTAGTAGTTGGTGGCGAACAGCGACGGGCTGGCGAAGCGCTTGTCCGCCGGGAAGGCGTCCTGGTAGGTCTTCACCCAGGCCTTCCAGCGCGGGTCGTCCCACGCGTCGGCGACGCCGCCGGACGAGGGGGTGCCCACCAGCAACTTCTTGGCGGCGCCGCGCGAGGACAGCACGGTCTGGTCCACCATGATGGAGCCGCCGATGAACTTCGCCTTGCCGCCGGTCTGGCTGTACTGGTTGAGGAAGTTCACGGAATCGCCGCCGCCGAGGCCGAGCCACACGGCATCCACGTCGTCCGGGATGTTGGCGATCACCGAGCCGAAGTCCTTGGTGCCGAGCGGCACCCACTGGCGCTGGACGATCTCGCCGCCGGCCTTGCAGTAGCCCAGCACGAAGCCGAACACCTGCGTGTAGGGGAACGAGTAGTCCTCGCCGATGATGGCGATCTTCTTGTAGCCCTTGTCCTTGAAGACATACTCGCCGAGGCCGGCCATCCACATGGCGCCGTCGCTGTTGAAGCGGAAGAAGTTCGGCGAGGGATTGACGAAGGTGGTCTCGAGCGCGCCGGACGAGCCGTTGATCATCACGAGGTTCGGCACGGTCTTGCTGTAGTCGCGCATGGCGATGCCCTCGGACCCGGAGAGCGGGCCGATGATGAGCTGCACCTTGTCCTGCTCGACCAGCTTGCGGGCGGCGCGCAGCGCGGAATCCGGGCTCGCGTCCGTCGGGGCGACGATGATCTCGATTTCCTTGCCGGCGATCTTGTTACCGGCTTCCTTGGCGGCGATCTGCACGCCGCGGACGCCGTCTTCGCCGCCGGAGGTCAGCGCGCCCGAGAGCGTCGCCAACACGCCAATCTTCAGTTTTTCCTGAGCCAGGCCCGGTCCGGCGGCCAAGCAATATCCGCACGCCAAAGCGGCGGCAAGGAGCGCCTTGCGCATAGCATATTCCTCCCTTTACGGCCGCGCCGATTGTTGTTCACGGCGGTGCCGGTGGCGGATTTCTTTGATCCGCCCTAGGGGAAAGCTAGCATAGGCCGATAGGCTGCCAAGATCGTCGGCATTGCCGAGGGTCTGCTTTTAAAACGGTTGGAATGGCGCAGATCGGCCCTTTCCGCGGCCGAAGGGCGGTCGCATCCGGTCGCGCTAGCACATTGTTATTCATGGAATTTATCAAGATGCGGCTGTATCCCTCGCCGGGACTTACCACCGCGCGCAATTCCCATGGGGCAGCGAAAGCCTGTCGGCGCTCACCGTTACGTGAGCGCCGCATGCTCAAGCTCAAGGTTGGTCGAACCGTGCGGTTTCAGGACCTTGGCCCGGTCGGGACCCGGTGGTCAGGTCAGGAGGGGTGGAACTGCACCACCACGCGCTCGGCGAAGATCGGCGTGCAGAATTCCTCGAAGAAGGCCTGATGCTCCGGTGATTCCGCATATTTCAGGTAGCCGTCGGCGTCGTCGAACTCCAGCACCAGGCCGACATCGTAATTGGGCCGGAAGTTGTGGCGCTTGACGTGGGATTCCCCGCCCGCGCCCTCATTGGCGCCGATGTACCAGTTCTTGATCACCGGGAGGCTGGTGGCGAGCTTCGGGAAGTTGGCGAAATAGCGCTCCACCGCCTTGGGGTCGGCGTCGGGCTTGAACTTCAGGATGGCCATGTGGCGGAACATCGTTTTCTCCGGTTTCTGAGGGTCAGGAAAGAGCGGGAAGGCGGAAGATGCGCCGGCAGGTCCCGCCCATGACGGCGGGGACCGCGGCGGGATCGAAGCGGGCGACGATATCGGCGATGCCGGACCAGATCTCGCCGTACGACCCGCCGAGAAGGCTCACCGGCCAGTTGCTCGCCGCCATCACGCGCGCGGGGCCGAAGCGGGCAAGCACATGCTCCGCGAAGGGCCGCACGTCGTCGGTTCGCCAGCGCCAGGCCAGCACCACGTCGAGCCCCACCGAGAGCTTGATGGCGACGTTGGGCAGTGCCGCCGCCCGGTCGATCATGGCGCGCCAGGCGGCTTCATCGCCACCGCCGACCGGCGGACGGGCGAGATGGTCCAGCACCACGGGCATGTTCGGGTAGCGCTCGGCGGTGGAGAGCACGGCCGCAAACCGCTCCGCATCGTTCGGCACCGCGTCGAACACGAGGCCCGCCGCGGCGACGAGACCCACGGCCTCCTGCACTTCGGGCGCCAGGAGCCAATGGGGATCGGGCTCGAAATTGATCAGATGGCGCATGCCCACCAGCTTGGGACGGTGGGCAAGGCGCGCGAGCGTCCGGCCGGTGGCCTCGGGATCGCGCAGCGGCAGCCATCCGACCACGCCGACGATCCAGGGCGTTGCGTCCGCAAGGTCGAGATACTCGTCGGTCTCGTCGCCGTTGTTGAGCGATTGCATGAGCACGGTGCCGTCGACCCCCGCCGCGGCCATGGCGCCGGCGAGATCGTCCGGGGTGTAGTCGGTATCAAGCGTCGCGCGGGCCGCGGGCGGCCAGGAATGGGGCCGGCGGTCCATCCACCAGAAGTGCTGATGGGCGTCGATGGTACTCATGCGGGTCCTGCCTCCGGGCAGCGGGGTAAGTCACGGTCGAGAAGGCGGTGCCCGACGAGCGCGCAGGCTGCCGCCGCGAGCGCCATGGCCGCTGCCGTCAGCCAGGCGGCGCCGAACGAGGCGTGGGCGACCACGAGGCCGAACACGAGCGGGCCGAAGATGGCGCCGGCGAACACGCCCGCCTGGGTAATGCCGGTGGCGGCGCCCGCCGAACGGGAATTGGCGCGCACCACCGCGAGCAGCGACAGGCCGGACCAGCCCCAGCCGAGGCCGAAGCCGAGCGCGGTGCCGACCATCGCCGGCACCAGCCCGTTGCCGAGCGCAAGCAGGGCATAGCCGGCCGCCCCGCCCACAAACAAGAGCGCCACCACGGGCAGCGGCGCGAACGGCCGGCGATCCACCCAGAAGCCGAAGGCGAGGCGGGTCGCCACGGACACCACGCTGCCGAGCGCGACCACCAGCCCGCCGACGGCCGCCGAATGACCGTCCGCCGTCACGGAGGGCACTAGGAAGGTTGCCATCGCGTTGGCGCTGCCCGCGCCGAGCCCGGACATGGCCCCAAGCACCAGCAGGGTTGCCAGCGACGAGCCTTCGCGCCGCTTGTGACGCACGGGGCCGCCGGTACCCCTCGCCGGCGCGCCGCGCGGGAGGATCGCGACCAGGCCGAGCGCCGCCGCGCAGCCGATGCCGAAGGCGAAGCGCCAGCCGAGCGTGAGGCCCACGGCCGGCACGGCGAACCCCGCCGCGAGCGTGGCGATGGGGATGGACGACTGCTTGATGCCGAAGCCCAGCCCCTGCCAGCGGAAGCGCGCGACGGCGAGGTTCGTGGACGGCTGGATCCAGCCGTTGGCGAGGCCCGCCACCACCAGCCAGGCGGAGAGCGAAATCGCCGAAGTCGCGAACAGGGCGATGCCGCCCGACGCCAGGACCGTGATCATCAGCCCCGAACGGGTGGCGCGCCAGGTGCCGAGCGTGTCGGCGAGCGGGCCGAGCAGCGCCGAGCCGATGGCGGACGCGGCATAGAAGATGCCGGCGGCGGCGCCGAGGCCTACCGCGTCCATGCCCAGTTCGGGCAAGGCGAGGGGTGCCAGAGCGCCCGTGAGGAACACCGGCAGCGCGCCGAGCGTCTGCGCCGCCACCGCGAGCGCGAGCGCGCGGCCCGGCCGTTCCTCGTCCTCAGCGCTGCTCACCTCAGCGGCTCCACCTTGTCGATCCAGGGCAGGCTGGCGAGGCCGACAAGCTGATCCTGCGAGACCTGCCTGAGGCGGATGCGCTTCAGGGAGCCGTCGCGGCCGGAGAACATGCCGTAGGTGGCGAGGCGCTCGTTGTGGAAGCGCTCGGGCTCGAAGCCCACCACCGCCACCACGTCCACCAGTCCCGCGCGCGGCACCTTGGGGTCGATGCGGCTCTCCCGCGTGAGGAAGCCAACAGCCTGCTGGCCCCAGAGCGTGCCGGCGACGATGGCGATGCCCAAAGCGAGCTTGAGCAGGTCCGGATTGAGGCCGCGGCGGCCGGATCCGACGGCGGCGGGGGAAGGGGTGTCGGCCATGGCTAGATCCCCCGGCTCGGCGTGACGAGGCCCCACCGCTCGATGGTGTGCTTCTCGATCGGCGCCAGCAGATAGCGGTCCATCAGCACGCCCAGCAGGCCGATCACCAGGCAGCCGGCGATGATGATGTCGGCGCGGTGGAACTCCGCGGCGCGGAAGATCATCTGGCCGAGGCCCACCGTCGCCCCCACCAGCTCGGCGGCGATCAGCGCGCGCCAGCCGAAGCCGAGCCCGGAGCGGATGCCGGAGAGGATGTAGGGCAGGGCGCCGGGCAGCGTCACGTTGAGGATGATGTGGAGCCGGCTGCCGCCCAGCGTCTCCACGCTTTGCTCCAGCACCGGTGGAACGAGGCGCACGCCCAGCACGGTGTTCTGGAAGACGAGGAAGAACACCGTGTTCCAGATCAGGAACACCACCAGCGCCGTGCCGATGCCGAGCCACCCGATCATCAGCGGCAGCCAGACGATGCCGGAAATGGCGTTGAAGAACACCACCAGCGGGTTGAGGAAGTCGGCGGCGCGCCGGTTGAGGCCGACAAGGAAGCCGCCGACGACGCCGGTGACGACACCCACGGTGGTGCCGAGCAGGAGGCGGCCGAGGCTCGCCAGGGTGTTCTGGAGCAGCTCGCCGTCCGCCGCCAGTTGCCACAGCGCCTCGGTGACGGCCCAGGCGGGCGGCAGCGTGCCCACCGGCGGGCGGGCGATGAGCCAGTAGATGCTCCAGCCGGCGATGAGCGCCACGAAGGGCAGCGCCGGCAGCAGCTTCCAGGTGAGAGTGTCGGTGCGGACGGGCTTGGCATCGCTCATTTGCGCAGCACTCCCCAGCGGGCGACGGTAAGGTTCTCGATCGGCTGCACGATCAGGCGGTCCACCACCACGTAGAGGACGCCGATGGCGATCATGCCGCAGATGATGCGGTCGATCTGGCCGAAGGTGCGGGCGCCGAAGATCAGGTCGCCGAGCCCGCCCTGGCGGATCAGCATCTCGGCGGCGATCAGCGCGCGCCAGCCATAGCCCATGCCGAGCCGCAGGCCGACGACGATGCTCGGCAGCGCGCCGGGCAGATAGACGTCCTTCACGACCCGGAACGTGCCGGCCCCGAGCGAGCGCAAGGCGAGCGCATAGCTGGGGGGGATCGCGCGCACGCCCAGCATGGTGTTGAAGATGACCGGGACGACGAGCGTGTAGACCACGATCACCTGCACCGTGGTGTCGGTGAAGCCGAACCAGATGATGGCGAGCGGCAGCCAGGAGATGCCCGACACGCCCTGGAAGAAGCGCAGGAACAGCCCCAGCGCCCGCGCGACATAGGCATTGGAGCCGATGGCGAAGCCGAGCGGGATGCCCACCACCGCCGACACCACCACGGCGACGCCGATCTGGTAGAGGCTGGTGGCGGCATAGTCGGCCAGCACGCCGCGGGAGAGCAGGTTCCAGAAGGTGACGAGCACCTGGTAGGGTGAGACCAGAATTCGGTCCGGCAGGTCGAAGCCGGCCTTGATCGCCCACCACAGCGCCACCACGGCGGCGAACGGGGCAAGGAATTTGCCCGCGCCGAGCAGGCCGGATGCCAGGGGCGAGGGCCGCCGGGGCGGCGCGCCGGCGGCGGCGGGCGCCGAGACGGCTGTCATGGTCATGACGCCTCCTTGAGCGGGTCGGGGGTTTCGCCGGGGCGCGCGGCGCCGTCCATGCGCTCGTCGCGCACGAGGCGCAGCACCTGCTCGCAGATGGCCTGCATCTCGGGGTCGGTGGTGAAGCTCTCCCAGTCGCGCCCGCCGGCCTTGCGGCGCGGCACCTCGATGCTGGCCTTGATGCGGCCGGGCCGCTTGCTCATCACCAGCACCCGGTCGGCGAGGAACACCGCCTCGTCCACCGAGTGGGTGATGAAGAACACGGTCTTGCGGGTGCTGAAGGTGAGGCTCGCCAGTTCCTCCTGAAGCGTCAGGCGCGTCATCGCGTCCACCGCAGCGAACGGCTCGTCCATCAGGATGATGTCCGGGTCGGCGGCCCAGGTGCGCGCCACCGCCACGCGCTGGCGCATGCCGCCGGACAGTTCGTGCGGATAGCGGTCCTCGAAGCCCTTCAGGCCGGTGAGCGCGACGAGGCGCGCGACCGTGCGCTCGCGCTCCGCCTTCGGCACGCCGGCGATCTCCAGGCCGTGGCCGATGTTCCGCCGCACCGTGCGCCAGGGCAGGATGGCGAGTTCCTGGAACACCACGCCGCGGTCGCGGCCGGGGCCGGTGACGGTCTTGCCGTCGCAGACGATCCGCCCGCGCGTCGGCGTGATGAAGCCGGCGATGGCCTTGAGCAGGGTGGTCTTGCCGCAGCCCGACGGCCCCACCAGCGTGACGAACTCTGCGGCGGGGATCTTCAGGTCGATCAGTCCCGTCGCCTGGACGGGACCGTCCGCGGTCTCGAAGAAGTGCTGGAAGCCCTCGACGATGATCTTGTCCGGGGAGGTCGCGTCCATGGCGGCGGCCTCACGCAGGTTCTTTGGCGGGCAGGCGGCGGGTGCCGTCCTCGGTCAACCACACCGTCTCCGCCGCATCGGTGCTGGGCACGCCGATGTAGCAGAAGATGAGCGAGGCCTCCTCGGTCTGCGAGGCATTGGCGATGACGTGGATGGCGCCCGCCGGCACATAGGCGAAGTCGCCGCCCTCCAGGATCACTTCCTTGCGGTCGGAGGCGTCCGAGCGCGCGTACCACAGCTTGATCTTGCCGTAGAGGATGTACCAGACCACGTCGTTTGAGGCGTGGTAGTGGGTCGGGTTCGGCCCGGCGCCGGGCACGAGGATGGTCCGGCCCATCGTGGCGTTGGGGCTATCGACGGTCTTGTCGGAGATGCCGAAGCCGATGCGCAGCGGCGGCTCGTAGGTGGTGTCGGTGCCGATCTTGCTCTGGCGCACGACCGTGACCTGCTGCTTGTCGAAGGGAACCATGGTGACGCTCCTGGATGCTCGTTCGTTCGAGGGGGATTACTTCAGCGCGCCCTTGCAGTCGGAAAGCTTTTCCGGCAGCGGCGGCAGATCGGCGAAGAACTGGGGATTTTCCTTCTCCACCTTCTTGAGGATGGAGGTTTCCGCGAAGTCGTTCGCCGAGGTGAAGGCGTTGGTCTTGATGAGACCCTTCGTCACCATCTCGTTGCCGGTCTTCAGCAGGCCGTCCTCGGTGCACAGCGAGATGCGCGGGTCCCACGCCATGTGCTTGATGCCCTCGGCCGCATCGGCGAGGTTGAGGCCGTCGAGATGGTAGGTGGCGATCTTCGCCGCCTCCCCGGGGTTCTTGCGCACGAACTGGGTGGCCTCGGCGAGGCCGAGCGCAAAGGTCTCCAGCAGCGCCTTGTTCTCCGCGATGTACTTCTCGTTGGCGAGCACGCCGATCACGTCGGCAACGAGGCCGGGCGCGCCGCGGCTCACCACGACCGCGTTGGGGCCGAGCTCGCGCACGCTCTGCGAGAGATAGGGCTCCCACGGCACGGTGGCGTCGACCACGCCCTGCGAGAGCGAGATGGGCATGTCCGGCACCGGCACATTGACCACCTGGAGCTGCTTGATGTCGACGCCGCCTCCGGCGAGGAACTCGCGCAGATAGACCTCCTGCGTCGAGCCGGCGAGGCTGCCCACCTTCTTGCCCACGAACGACTTCGGGTCCTTGGTGATGCCCCGGTCGGCGCGGCCGACGATGCCGCGTCCGCCCGCCACCGCGATGAAGGCGGCGTCGTTGTAATAGGGGATCACGCCCTTGATCATGTTGCCGCTGGCGCGGGCGCTGGCTGTGGTGGTGCCCATGTTGGCGCCGCCGAGCTGCGCCTCGCCGGCATTGAGCGCCTGGGTGATCTCGCGCCCGCTCGCCACCAGCTTCAGGCGCACATTGAGGCCGCGCTTGGCCCAGTAGCCGTTTTCCACGGCGACGAAGGCGGGCACGCTGAACAGATTGTTGCCGAGGACGAACACCACCTCCTTCGCCTTCTGCTGCTGGGCGAGGGCAGCGGGAGCGGCGAACGCGACGGCGACCGCGGATGCGAGGGCGCAAGCCCACCTCGTGGCGTGCTTCATGAACTCCTCCCTGTGTTGCGGCCGCGTTTCTTCTTGGTGGGCCTCATGGCCCCCGTCGCGGCTCGGAAAATCTGCCCGTGCGGGCCGAAGGCTGCGTCAGCTCATCGGCCCTCCCAGCGGGACCGCCTGCCTGGCCAGGAAGGCCTCCACGCCGATGCGAAATTTGCGGTTGCCGCCTCGCGGCAGAAGGCGTCCGGCGACGCAGGCGGCGGCTGTCATGGCCTGTCCTCCCGGCGCAGGGCGCACGGGGGCCGACCTGCGCCTGGGCGCAGCCTCATGGTCGATCCTCCCTCGCGGCGGGGCTGTCCGCCCACGCTCTCATTGTCGATTGCCGGCCGGCGTTGGCGCGCCGGCAGGACCTTTCACAGCCGGGTCAGGCCGTATTGCTCGATGATGCGCACCATCTGTCCCGACGCCTTCTCGCGGTGATCGCGATAGAGCCGGGTGGCGCGGGCGGGGTCGCCGGCGAGGATGGCTTCCACCACCTCCCGGTGCTCGCGCGTGGAATCGGTCGGCTTCGGCCGGAGCCGCAGCGTGAACATGCGGGCGCGGTGGGACTGCTCCCACACCGCCATGACCATGGCGGCGAGCCGGCGGTTGCCGCACAGTTCCACCAGGGACAGGTGAAATCGCTCGTCGGCCTTCGCCCAGGAATCGAGGTCGTCGCGCTCCATGGCGGCGGCCATGGCGTCGCAGGCCTCCACCAGCGGCGCGATCTCGTCCGCCGAGGGCTGGCGCGCCGCGAGTTGCTCGGTGGCGACCAGTTCGAGGCCGATCATGATCTGGTAGATTTCGGTCATGTCGCGCGGCGCCAGCGGCAGCACGGTCATGCCGTGGCGCGGCACGACGCGCACGAGGCCTTCGTGCTCCAGGCGGATCATCGCCTCGCGCACCGGGGTGCGAGACAGCCCGAGATCGTTCGCCAGCGCCTGCTCCAGAACCGCGGTTCCGGGGGCGTACTCGTTATCGAGGATGCGCTGCTTGATGGTGGCATAGGCCACCTGCGCCGACTTTTCGCCGGTCTTGGGGGACGCCGCCAAAGGGCGGGACTGGGAGGCCGCGAACGTCATGATGCGATAACGTATGCGATATTGTGCGCATTGCAAGCGCCTTCGCGCGGCGGGGGAAATGGCGGCGGGGGGCCTTGCATTCCCCGCCGTGCACCGGCACAGGGGGAAGGCCGGGCTGCCCGACGCCCCGGCCTATCCAGGGAGCGGTTCATGAAACGAGTTGTGGCGAGCCTCGCGGTACTGGCGGCCCTTGCGACCCCGGCGCTGGCCGATGCTGCCGCGGCGAACCGTTGCGCTGCCAAGCTTCCCGAGGATGCGCGGGCGATCTACAACGCCAGCGCCCCCCTGCTGGTGAAGGGCGCCGATGGGCGCACGATCGTCACCGAGCAGACCCGCAAGCTGGTCCTGTCCGGCAAGGTGAGCCACCTGTCCGCCAACACCGCGGCCATGGCCGCCGCCGACTGCCTGGTCCTGCGCTGACGGGCGCGCCGCCGCGCCCGACGTGCGGCGCGGCGGACGGTTGTCGGGCGCCCGCGCCCTCGCTATAGAACCATTCGAAGAGCGGGCCTTCGCCCGCGCGGCAAGCGGGCACGGGCACATCATGGTGGCGCGCATCTACAGGCCGTCGCGCAATGCGATGCAATCGGGCGTGGCGAAGACCAAGAGTTGGGTTCTCGACTACGAGCCCGAGCACGCGCGCATGGTGGAGCCGCTGATGGGCTACACCTCGTCCGCCGACATGCGCAGCCAGATTCGCCTGACCTTCGCCACCAAGGAAGAGGCGGTGGCCTATGCGGAGAAGCGCGGCATCCCCTTCCGCGTGTTCGAGCCGCACGAAGCCGAGCGCAAGAAGATTTCCTATTCCGACAATTTCGCCTTCAAGCGCATGGGCCAGTGGACCCACTGAAAGGCCGGGGTGCGGCGCGCCTCGTCGCCGCGCGGCGCTTCCATCCGCGCCGACGGACGACTAAAACCTCATGCTCCGGCCCCGTAGCTCAGCTGGATAGAGCAAGTGCCTTCTAAGCACTAGGTCGCAGGTTCGAGCCCTGCCGGGGTCGCCAGCGCCGATTCTCAGGCAATGTGAAGCGGCCCGCAGTGCGTGCCGGCACGGCTGTCTTCGCCCGAAGGCGCCAGAATCCCGAAGGCTGCTATGAGCCGCGGGCAGAAAATCTCTCTGGTGTGGTCGAACGCGTAGACGCAGGCGCCTACCGCCCACTCGCAATCCGACTCGGCCATTTCCAGCGCACACGCCAGATCGAAGCACACGGTCTCGCCGTCCAATTGCAGCTCGCCCTGCTGCGTCATGGCGAATGTCTTGATGAGATATGCTGCGGCGCAAGCTGCCCGTGGCATGATGCAAAATCTCCCGCGCGAAGACACATTCCGCGGATTCGGCCGCAGACCCTTCGCCACGGAACGACCATAACGCGCGCAAGAACGCAAAGGCTACCTTATTTGTTAGCGCTAATGCGGCAGCCTGTTGCAGGCAGAGTTGGAGCGGGGATGGGATCGGTTGTCCTCTCGAACGTCGTCCTCCTGGTTGCTGCGCTGCTGGTGGTTGCCGGGACCTTGTCGAGCCTGCTCGCGGCCCGGTTCGGCGCGCCGATCCTGCTGGTGTTTCTCCTGCTCGGCGTGCTGGCGGGAGAGGGCGGGCCGGGCGGGATCCATTTCGACGATTATTGGGCCACCTACATGGTGGGATCGGCCGCGCTCGCCGTGATCCTGTTCGATGGCGGCCTCAGGATGCGCGTCGCCAGCATGCGCGGAGCGCTGGCGCCGGCCCTGGCGCTCTCGACCGTGGGTGTGGTGCTCACGGCGGTGCTGGTGGCGATGGTCGCGGCGCCGCTGCTGTCGCTTTCGCCGATGGAGGCCTTCCTGGTCGGTGCCATCGTCGCCTCCACCGATGCTGCAGCGGTGTTCTTCCTGGTGCGGGCCCAGGGGCTGCATCTCACCCGGCGGGTAGGGGCGGCGATCGAGATCGAATCGGCCACCAACGATCCGGCGGCGGTCTTCCTCACCGTTCTCCTGGTGGAACTGCTCACCGCCAATCTAGCGGACCCCGGCGCGGCCGTGCTGCTCGGCGTCGTCCGCGAACTGGCGGTGGGGGCGGCGGTGGGGGTGGCCGGCGGCTTCGCCCTGGCCTGGCTTATCAACCGCGTGGATCTGCCTGGAGGCCTTCACCCGGTGCTGGTGGTGGCGTTCGCGGTGCTGCTTCTGGCCCTGACCGGGCTGCTGCACGGCTCTGGCTTTCTCGCCGTGTTCCTCGCGGGCCTCGTCATCGGCAACCGGCCGGTGCGGGCGCTGGCGCCCATCACCGGCTTCCTCGATACGGTGACCTGGCTGTGCCAGATCGTCATGTTCGTGATGCTCGGTTTGCTGGTCTCGCCGCAGAAGCTGGTGGAGTATGCGCTGCCGGCGCTCGGGGTGGCGGCCTTCCTGGTCCTCGTCGGGCGGCCGGTGGCGGTGTTCGCCTGCCTCGCGCCGTTCCGCTTCTCCGCCAAGGAGAAAACCTTCATTTCCTGGGCGGGCCTGCGCGGTGCGGTGTCGATCTTCCTCGCCACCATCCCCATGCTGGCTCAGCTGCCGGATGCGGAGGTCTATTTCAACGTTGCCTTCGTGGTGGTGTTCGTCTCCCTCGTTTTGCATGGCTGGACGCTGGTGGCGGCCGCGCGCCGGCTCGACGTGGCGCTGTCCGACCCGACGCCGGCGGTGCGACGCTTCGAGATCGACCTGCCCGGACAGATCGACCAGGAACTGGTCGCCTATCCGGTCACCGAGGGGACGCCGGCCGCCGGCGCCATGGCGCTGCCCGCCTGGGCGCGGCTGGTCTTCGTGATGCGCGAGGGGCAGATCATGACGCCGGAGGCCTCAGGTCCCCTGCGGCCGGGCGACTACGGCTACCTTCTGGTGCCCCCATACAAGGTGCTCGACCTCGACCGGATGTTCCGTCCGCGGGAGGCGACGGTGTTCCTCGACGTGGCCGCCTTTCCGTTCGCCGGTATGGTCCGCCTCGCCGACCTGGCCGATCTCTACGGCCTGCCCATAACCGACGCGGAGCGCGGATTTTCCATCGCCGAGGCGTTCGCCGACCGCTCCGACGGGCACCCCTTTCCGGGCATGCGCATCGGCTTCGGCGACGGCGCCGTGATCGAGGTTCTGGAGGTGGACGAGAACGGGGTGAAGGACGCGATCCTGCGGCTCGAGCCGAGCGGGCTCAAGCGCGGCATCGCCACGGTGCGAAAGCTTCTGGGCCGTCCGATCCAGGACGACGACTGAAATCCCGTCCGATCCCGCCACGTTCCCGCCTTGTCCGCGCGGAAGACTCGGGACGGTACCAATCTTGGGGGACTAGCGGCGTGCGGCTGTTCATGAGGCGCAGGGGGCAGGAGGGGGAGGGGAGCCGGGATGCGGCGCGCGTCCTCGCCGAGCTTGCCCGCCGGGTGCTCGACCTCGACGAAGCGACGACGGTCTCCATCTCCGAGATCGCCTGCGGCGATCCGGCCTGCGGCGGCGCCGAGACGGTGGTGCTGGTGATGCGTCCCGGCCGGCGCACCGAGGCGGCCAAGGTCAAGTGCCCCATGGCGCAGGTCACCGAAGATGACCTGCGGGCAGCCCTTCGTCCCCTCGCGGAGGCCTGACTCACGCGATCACGGGTTTGTCAGGAGGTTGCCCGTTGCCGCCTTGCGCAGTGCAGTCGATAAGTTGCCGCTCTCCTTATTTACAGGCTGAAGCTATGATGCGGCGAGGCCGGTCATTCACGGGCGTTTCAGGCGCCGTTTGAGGGGTATATGTCGCAGCATCCCACAGGGTCCGGCCGCGGTGTCCAGGACGGGACGCCTTCGCGAACGACATCGCGCGGCGGCGGGCGCGGGCGCCGGCTGACGCTGGTGGTCGCGCTGATCGCCGCGGTGGCGGGCGGCGCCTATGGCTGGTCGCACGGCTGGTTCTCGTCCGGCGCACCGGCGGCGAACGCCCAGGCGCCCCAGCGCCAGCAGCGGGTGGCGGTGCTCGCCGCCCAGGCGGTCAGGAAGCCCATGCCGATCCGGCTGGAAGCGCTCGGCACGGTGGAGGCCATTGTCACCGTGCCCATCCGCTCGCGGGTCGCCGCCAGCATCGATGCGGTGCGCTTCGCCGACGGCGCCTCGGTGAAGGAAGGCGACGTCCTGTTCGAACTCGACGACCGTGTGGTGCAGGCCCAGATCCGCCAGGCCGAAGCGACGCTCGCCCGCGACAAGGCGCAGCTCGACAAGGTGAAGCGCGACGTGGAGCGCTATACCGGTCTTGCCGCCCGCAATGCCGTCTCGCAGGTGCAGGTGGACGACGCCCGCACCGCCGTCGACGTGCAGGAAGCGACGGTCCAGCAGGACGAGGCCAACGTCCAGTCGCTCAAGGTCCAGTCGGGCTACTACACCATCCGCGCCCCCGTGACCGGGCGCATGGGCATCGCCACCGCGCGGCCGGGAACGGTGATCCGGGTGGACGACGTGCTCGCCACGGTACGCCAGACCAGCCCCATCTACGTCGCCTTCGGCGTCCCCGAGCGCTATATCAGCGACCTGCGCGCCGCCAAGGACGCCAAGGTCACCATCGCGCTCCAGGGCAGCGGCGAGCGGGTGGAAGGTGGCCACGTCGCGGTGATCGACAATACGGTCGATCCGCAGACCGGCACATTGATCGCCCGCGCGCTCTTCCCCAATGCCGACGAGCGGCTGTGGCCCGGCACGCTGGGCTCGGTGACGGTCACGCTCGGCCAGCAGGACGGCGTGGTCGCGGTGCCGGCGGAAGCGATCCAGAACGGCCAGAGCGGCACCTTCGTCTTCGTGCTCGACGGCGACGTCGCCCATGTGAAGCCGGTCTCGGTCGCCCGCACCGTGGACGGGCAGGCGGTGGTCACCAAGGGCCTGGAGGGCGGCGAGACGGTCGTCACCGACGGCCAGCTCTCGCTGCGCGAGGGCGCGCGCGTGAGCATCAAGAACACGCCCCGCCCCGCAGCCGGGACCTGACGCGCCATGTTCGCCGAACTGTGCATCCGCCGCCCGGTCATGACGACGCTCATGATGCTGTCGCTCGTGGTGGCGGGCCTGTTCGCCTATCGCCAGCTTCCCGTGGCGGCGCTGCCGCGGGTGGACTTCCCCACCATCACCATCACCGCGACGCTGCCCGGCGCGAGCCCGGAGACCATGGCGACCGCGGTGGCGACGCCCATCGAGCGGCAATTGTCCACGGTGGCGGGCATCACCTCGCTCACCTCGTCCAGCACGCAGGGCTCGACCTCGATCACGGTGCAGTTCGACCTGTCGCGCAACATCGACGATGCCGCGCTCGACGTGCAGTCGGCCTTGTCGGTGGCGCAGCGCCAGCTGCCGGACGAGATGACCACGCCGCCGAGCTTCCGAAAGGTCAATCCGGCCGACGCGCCGGTGCTGTTCCTGGCGATCTCCTCCGCGACGCTGCCGCTCTCCACCGTGAACGAATATGCCGACACGCTGATCGGCCAGCAGATTTCGCAGCTTTCCGGCGTCGCCCAGGTGCAGATCTACGGCAGCCAGAAATATGCCGTGCGCATCCGCGTCGATCCGGCGGCGGCGGCGACGCGCAACATCTCGGCGGCCGACATCCAGGGCGCGGTGGAAGCGGCGGCCTCCAACACCCCGCTCGGCGTGCTCTCCGGCACCAAGCAGACCTTCACCATCGACCTCGGCACGCCGAAGGCCGACGCCGAGGTGTTCCGCCGCCTGGTTGTGGCGTGGCGCAACGGCGCGCCGGTGCGGCTCGACGAGATCGCCAGCGTCTCCAACGGCGTCGAGAACGAGCGCGTGGCGAGCTGGTTCAACGACACCCGCGCGGTGGTTGTGGCGGTGTTCCGCCAGCCGGATGCCAACACCGTGGCGGTGGTGGACGAGGTGCGGGCGCGCCTGCCGCAGTTCCGCGCCCAGCTTCCCGGCTCCATGGACATCTCGGTGCTGAACGACCGCTCGGTCTCGATCCGCGATGCCGTCGCCGACGTGCAGAAGACGCTGATGGAAGCCATCTTCCTCGTGGTGATGGTGATCTTCCTGTTCCTGCGCAACGTGCGGGCGACGCTGATCCCCTCGCTCGCGCTGCCCTTGTCCATCGTCGCCACCTTCGCGGCCATGTGGCTGCTGGACTTTTCCATCAACAACATGACGCTGCTGGCGCTCACCTTGTGCGTCGGCTTCGTGGTGGACGACGCCATCGTCGTGCTGGAGAACATCTATCGCCATATCGAGAACGGCGAGCCGCCCTTCCGGGCGGCGATCCTCGGCACGCGCGAGATCAGCTTCACCATCATCTCCATGACGCTGTCGCTGGTGGCGGTGTTCATCCCGGTCCTGTTCATGACCGGGGTGCTCGGGCGCGTGTTCCGCGAGTTCGCCGTCACCATCTCGGTGGCGATCCTGGTCTCCGGCTTCGTCTCGCTGACGCTGACCCCCATGCTGTGCGCGCGGGTGCTGAAGGCGCCGGACCACCACAAGAAGCCGAACCTCTTCATGCGCCTCACCGAGCGCATGTTCGACAGCTGGCTTGCCACCTACCGGGTCAGCCTCGACTTCGTGCTGCGGCATCGTCCCTTCATGCTGGTGGTGACGTTCGCCACCATCGCCGCCTCGGTCTATCTCTACATCATCATCCCCAAGGGCTTCTTCCCGCAGGAAGACAACGGCTTCATCACCGGCACGGTGGAGGCGGCGACCGACAGCTCGTTCGACGCCATGGTGGAACGGCAGAAGAAGGTGGCGGAGGCGGTCAGGGGCGATCCCAACGTCGCCTATCTCGTCTCCACCGCGGGGGCGACCGGCATCAGCCGCACCACCAATACCGGGCGCATGTTCATCGCGCTCAAGCCGCGCAGCGAGCGCAAGCTCTCCGCCTTCGAGGTGATCCAGGACCTGCGCAAGCGCGTCGCCGACGTGCCGGGCGTGAAGGTGTTCTTCCAGCCGGTGCAGAACATCAATGTGGGCGGCGTCGCCTCCAAGAGCCAGTTCCAGTACACGCTGCAAAGCTCGGACACCGAGGCGCTGTACGAGACCGCCAAGCGGATGGAGGAGCGCGTCGCCGCCTTGCCGGGCCTGAGGGACGTGACCTCGGACCTGCAGATATCCAACCCCCAGCTCACCATCGACCTCGACAAGGACAAGGCGGCGGCGCTCGGCATCACCGAGCAGATGCTGCGCGACGCGCTCTACACCCAGTTCGGCACGCGGCAGGTGGCGACTTTGTTCACGCCCGCCAACCAGTACGCCATCATCGCCGAGGTGCAGCCGCGCTTCCAGCAGGATGCCGGCGACCTCTCGCGGGTCTATCTGCGCACCTCGTCCGGGTCGGTGGTGCCGCTGGAGACGGTGGCGGACATCCGCCGCACGGTGGGGCCGCTCCAGGTGGCGCACCAGCAGCAGCAGCCGGCCGTGACCATCTCCTTCAACCTCGCGCCCGGCACCTCGCTCGGCCAGGCGGTGGACGAGATCCGCGCCGTGGAGCGCGAGGCCGGCCTGCCGGCGACCGTCTCCACCAGCTTCCAGGGCACCGCCCAGGTGTTCCAGGACGCGCTGTCGAGCCAGCCGTTCCTGATCCTGGCGGCCGTGGTGGTGATCTACATCATGCTCGGCATCCTCTATGAGAGCTTCATCCACCCCATCACGATCCTGTCCGGCCTGCCCTCGGCCGGCATCGGCGCGCTCCTCACGCTGATGGCGTTCGGCCTGGAGCTGTCGGTGATCGCCATCATCGGCATCATCATGCTGGTGGGCATCGTGAAGAAGAACGCGATCATGATGATCGACGTGGCGCTGGAGCGCCGCCGCCGCGGCTACGAGGCGCTCGACGCGATCCGCGAGGCGGCGCTGCTGCGTTTCCGGCCCATCATGATGACGACGCTCGCCGCCATATTCGGCGTGCTGCCGATCGCGCTCGGCGCCGGCGCAGGCTCGGAGCTGCGGCAGCCGCTGGGCATCGCGGTGGTGGGCGGCCTTCTGGTCTCCCAGCTGCTCACGCTCTTCATCACGCCGGTGATCTACCTCTATCTCGACCGGCTCGACGGGGTGGTAAACCGCGCGCTGGCCGGTGGCGCAGGTTCGGAGCCCGAGGCCGCCGCGGCGGACCGGGCGCCGGCCGAATAGTCTTTCTTTGAGATGTTCCAATCTTTCCGGATGCCGTCATGGCATCCGGAAAGATTTCGCGCGCGTGTCCGGTGCACGTGTTGAAACGTGTGGCTGATTATATTATTCAATAGATCAGAACGCAGCATTTCATTGTCGAATGCTTCCAAGCTGCCGCGATTGTCTTGAGATATCAGAGGGTCCGGCGCTTCTTAGATTTGGAGTAATTCCAGATGTCCAGGCATGAGCACGTGCGCGGTCACTGGCGTGACCTCTCCGGCGGCGCGGCCGACCGTGAGAGCGGGGCGGCCCGCGCATTGCCGATGGTGAACGCCCAGCTGGACAGCCGAGACCTGTTCGCATCCGAGCGCGTCATCACCATCGCCCACGGCGATCAGGTCTATCAGCTGCGCCTCACGTCCCAGAACAAGCTGATTCTCACCAAGTGAGCCCCCGGCGGCGCCCGCGCCGCCCGGGACGCCGCCGGCCTCGCGCGGGGCGGCGCCGGTCCCTCGCGTATCGTCATGCCCGGCCTCGTGCCGGGCATCCACGCCGTCCCGCCGGCGCCGCGCCGGACGTGCGCGCCCCGCCGCCGGGCGTGGATGGCCGGGACAAGCCCGGCCATTACGGCATATCCCAGGGACATGCCGTCCGCACGGGTCGTGAATGGTCTTTGGACTGTATCATGATGCCGCACGTCCGGGGTCGCGCGGCGCGCGGCGATTTGCGCCTTTCCTTCGCCTCCTTCCTTTGCCAGTAGCTCCGCCCGCGCGACGGAACCGGGAGCGCCGACCCTTTCCGGGGGAGGCGTTTCTGCTATTGTCCGCGCCCAATTCAAGCGGATCCTATAGAGCGCATGGCCATTTCTGAGCCCGCATCCGGCAAGGGACGGGCCCTCGAACTCGACCTTCCGCAGCGCCTCGACCGGGCGCTCGGCGCGGCCTCCGCGCGCCATGGCCGCGCGTGCCTCGCGCTGGTCGTCGTGTGCCTGATCGCCTTCCTGCCCGGCTTCTTCTCGCTCTCGCCCATCGACCGCGACGAGGCGCGCTTCGCCCAGGCCACGAAGCAGATGCTGGAGAGCGGCAATTACGTGGACATCCGCTTCCACGACCAGGCGCGCCACAAGAAGCCGGTGGGCATCTACTGGCTCCAGGCGGCGGCGGTGCGCGCCGGCGAGGCGGTGATCGGCCCCTCGGCGCGGTACACGATCGGCCTCTACCGCATCCCCTCGCTCCTGGGCGCCATCGGCGCGGTGCTGCTCACCTACTGGGCGGCGCTCGCCTTCGTCAGCCGGCGCGGCGCGCTGCTCGCGGGCCTGATGATGGCGACCTCCGTTCTGCTCGGGGTGGAGGCGCGCCTCGCCAAGACCGATGCGGTGCTGCTGTTCACCATCCTCGCCGCCTTCGGCGCGCTGGCGCACGCATATCTGCGCACCGTCGCGGCGCGCGAGAGGGGGGAGGCAGCGCCGAAGGGCGACCTCGGCCTCGCCTTCGTGTTCTGGACCGCGCTCGCCGGCGGCATCCTCATCAAGGGACCCATGGCGCCGCTGTTCGTGGCGCTGCCCATGCTGGTGCTGGCGATCATCGAGCGCTCGGTCGCCTTCCTGCGCCCCCTGAAGCCGCTGATGGGCCTCGCCTGGTGCCTGCTGCTGGCGCTGCCCTGGTTCGTCGCGATCTATTACGTCACCGCCGGCGCCTTCTACGAGCACGCGGTGGGCGTCGACATGCTCGGCAAGGTGACGGAAGGGCAGGAGGGCCACTGGGGCCCGCCCGGCACCTATCTTCTGGCAGTGTGGGGCACCTTCTGGCCGGCGATCGTGCTGGTCGCCATGGCGGCGCCGTTCGCCTGGCGGGCGCGGCGCGAGCCGAAGGTGCGCTTCCTGCTCGCCTTCGTGCTGCCCACCTGGATCGCGTTCGAGATCGCCGCCACCAAGCTGCCCCACTACGTGCTGCCGCTCTATCCCGCGCTCGCCATCCTGGCGGTTCTGGCGGCGGAGCGCGGCGCGCTCGCCAAGGCGGGCTCGAAGCTCGCCGAGGTGGTGCGGCTGTGGCCGATCCTCGCCATCGTCATCGCAGCCGGGCTGGTCGGCCTCGGCGTCTGGCTCGGCTCCGGCCTCGGTCTCCTGGCCTGGCCGCTGCTGGGTCTGGCGGCGGTGCTCACCTGGTGGGCGGCGCTCGCCTATCGGCGGGTCGGCGCGCCGGGCGCCTTCCTCACCGCCGCCTTGGGCGCGCTGGCGCTCTATGTCGCCACCTACCAGATCCTGCTGCCGCAGATGGGTGCGCTGTGGGTGTCCGAGCGCCTCGCCACAGTGGCGAAGGCGGAGGGCTGCCCGGCGGGCCGGATCGCCACCGCCCCCTACCAGGAGCCGAGCCTCGTCTTCCTGGTGGGGACCGACATCAAGTTCATGCCCGCCGCGATGGCGGCGGACCACCTCAAGCAGGGCGGCTGCGCGCTCGCCTTCATCGAGGACCGGGTGATGGGGCCGTTCAAGGTCCGCGCAGCGGCGCTCGGCCTCAAGTACCGCACGGTCACCACCGTGGACGGCTTCGCCTACAATGGCGGGCGCCCGGTGGCGGTGACGGTGCTGCGCTCCGAGGAGCCGGGTTCGTGAGCGCGCCGGCGCCCGGACACCCTGCTCTTCGCGGCCTGCGCGCGGCCGGCGACGGGTTCGTGCGCCTCCTCGCCGCGCTGCTCGGCACGCTCGCGTATCTGAAGGCGCGGCCGAAGCGGCGCCCGGCGCCGCGCCTCGGCTTTGCCGGCGCGTGGGAGGGCGTGGCGCTGGCGCTTCTGGCCATCGGGCTGGTCGCGTCCGCCATGGTGCTGGTGGACCCGCTCATCCCCGGACTGCGCCCCCGCCTCAACCGGGAGTTCGTCGCCTTCGCAGACCGGCTGACCGACCTCGGCCTCGGCACGGTCATCCTCTGGCCGATCGGCCTCGCGCTGCTCTATGTGCTGGCGCTCCAGCCGCGGCTCGACGCCATGGGCCGGCGGGTGGCGGCGAGCCTCGTCGCGCGGCTCGGCTTCCTGTTCGCCTCCATCGCCACCATCGGCCTTTCGGTGGCGATCGTGAAGCACCTGCTCGGCCGCGCCCGGCCGCAGGCGGCCTTCTTCCTGCCCGGCCCGAACGCGCAGCTGACGTTCGACTGGCTGGTCTGGAAGTCGAGCTTCGCCTCCTTTCCCTCCGGCCACGCCACCACCGTGTTCGCCACCGCCGTCGCCTTCGCCGCGCTCTATCCGCGCGCGCGCGGCTGGCTGCTGGCGCTGGCGGTGGTGGTGGCCTCCACCCGTGTGGTGCTGGGCTCGCACTATCCGAGCGACGTGATCGCGGGCGCGGCCATCGGCGCGGCCTTCGTGCTCGGCATGGTGAAGGTGTTCGCCGCCCGCCGGGTGGTGTTCGCCGTCGGCGCCGACGGACGCGTCCGGCCCATGGCGGGACCATCGGCGCGCCGGCTCGGCCAGGTGCTGTTTCCCAAGGCGCCCGGAGCGCCCGACGGCGCCTCCGGCGGCGCCCCCCTCGAAGAGGCGAGATAAGTGAACGCTCCCTTCCAAGATTTCCCGGCGGCGCCGCGGCTTTCGGTGGTCATCGCCGTGAAGGACGAGGCCGAGAATATCGCCCCGCTGATCGCCGAGATCGACGCGGCGTTGGCCGGGCACGCTTTTGAGCTGGTGTTCGTGGACGACGGCTCCACCGACGGCACCGCCGAGGAGCTGAGGAAGGCCGCCGCCGGCCGTCCCTATCTGCGCGTCCTCACCCATGCCGCCTCCTGCGGCAAGTCCGCCGGCGTCGACACCGGCGCGCGGGCGGCGCGCGGCCACATCCTGCTGCTGCTCGACGGCGACGGCCAGAACAACCCGGCCTATCTGCCGGAGATGGTGCGCGCCATGGACGAGGGCGGCCCGCGGGTCGGCATCGTCCAGGGCGAGCGGCAGGGCCGCAAGGACACCCGCTTCAAGCGCTTCCAGTCCCGCTTTGCCAACGGCGTGCGGCGCACTTTGCTGAACGACGACACCATCGACACCGGCTGCGGCCTCAAGGTGGTGCGGCGCGACGTGCATCTGCGCCTGCCGGTGTTCGACGGCCTGCACCGCTTCATGCCGGCGCTGGTGAAGCGCGAGGGCTACGAGGTGCGCATCGTCAAGGTGGTGGACCGGCCGCGCTGGCACGGCCATTCCAAATACGGCTTCTGGAACCGCCTGTGGGTCGGCATCGCCGACCTGTTCGGGGTGTTCTGGCTCATCCGGCGGCGCAAGGTGCCGCAGCTCATCAATGAGAGTATCGATGCTCGTTGAACTCGCCCACCAGGTTGGTGACTATCTGCACGACGTCTTCGTCGCCCAGCTCGACGGATGGGTGATCCTGGGCTTCGTCGCCCAGTTCATGTTCACCATGCGCTTCGTGGTGCAGTGGATCGCCAGCGAGAAGGCGCAGCGCTCGGTGATCCCGTTCGCCTTCTGGACCTTCTCGCTCGGCGGCGGCACGCTGCTGCTGATCTATGCGCTCTACCGGCGCGATCCGGTGTTCATCGCCGGGCAGGCGCTGTCCACCTTCATCTATATCCGCAACCTGCAGTTCGCCCTGCGCGAACGCCGGGCGGCGCGCGCCGTGACCTGAGGGCACGGGCGGGAGGCTGCGGGGAAAGGGTTGCAGCGCGGCACCGCGCCGGCCTGCGTGCGCCCGTGCCGCATCTTGCGAACCACACTCGCCGTCATCCCCCGGCTTGTCCGGGGGATCCACTTTACGGCGAGGCTGATGATCTTCGAGCGCAGGCGCGGCGGCCCGGCGGATATCCCGCACGCGCCGGGGCATGACGCGGTGGGAGCGCGGCGTGCGACGCGGTGGGACGTCGGCTCGCCGGCCGCCCCCCTCAGCCCGCCGCGGCCCGCATCTTGGCGAACGCCTGGTCGATGTCGGACTTCAGGTCGTCCACGTCCTCCAGGCCGATGTGGATGCGCACGGCCGGGCCCTCCACCTTCCAGGTGGTGGCGGTGCGATAGTCGGCGCAGTCGAACGGGATGGCGAGGCTCTCATAGCCGCCCCACGAATAGCCCATGCCGAACAGGGCCAGCGCATCGAAGAAGGTGGCCATCGCCCGTTCCGGCACGGGCTTCAGGATGAAGCTGAACAGCCCGCTCGCGCCGGTGAAGTCGCGCGACCAGATCGCAAAGCCGGGGTCGGTGGGCAGGGCCGGGTGGAGCACCCGGGAGACCTCGGGCCGGCCCTCAAGCCAGCGGGCGATCTCCAGCCCCGACGCGTGGTGCCGCTCCAGCCGCACCGCCATGGTCCGAAGGCCGCGCGCGCCGAGCGCGGCGTCGTCCGGGCTGATGGTGATGCCGAGCGTGCCGTGGGTGTCGTGCACCTTGCGCCAGGCCGGGCCGACCGCGGAGACCGTGCCGAGATTGAGATCCGCATGGCCGCCGATATATTTCGTGCCGGCCTGGATCGAGACGTCCACGCCGAAGGCATGCGGCTTGAAGAAGAGCGGCGTCGCCCAGGTGTTGTCGATCAGGGTCGTGATGCCGCGCGCGCGGGCGATCGCGGTGATGGCCGGCACGTCCTGCATCTCGAAGCTCTGGGAGCCGGGCGATTCCAGGAAGATGGCGCGGGTGTTCGGGCCGATCAGGTCGGCGATGCCGGCGCCGACGAGCGGATCGTAATAGGTGGTCGCGACGCCGAGCCGCTTCAGCACCGTGTCGCAGATCAGGCGGGTGGGTTTGTAGACCGTGTCCACCATCAGCAGATGGTCGCCGGCGCCCAGCACCGAGAGGAGGCCGAGCCCGCAGGCCGAGAGGCCGGACGGGGTGAGCACCACCCCGTCGCTGCCCTCCAGCGCCTGGAGCGCGCCCTCCAGCGCCTCGGTGGTGGGATTGCCGCGCCGGCCGTAGCTGTAGCGCCCGCGATGGTGCACGAGATCGTCATAGGTGGGGGACAGGACGGTGGAGCCGCGCACCACCGGCGTGTTCACGAACCCGTCAAATCGCAAGGGGTCGCGCCCGAGCCGCACCACCTCGGTGTGCGGCGCGAAGACACGCCCCCCATCATCCTCGTGACCCATGTTCCCGCTCCGTCCCGGAATTCCGCGTGCGCTGCGTCAGCCTCTATTGACCCGACCCGCGCAAGACGATGAGATGCGCAGATACGATGCCTCGGCGCCTTCGTCGAGCCGACGCGACGCGCGCGGCCCCGATAGGCTGACCGGGACCACCAGAGAAGGGACGTTTCCGTGAAAAAATTCCTCATCGCAGCAACTGCCGGCCTGCTTGCCATGGCAGGCGCGGCCCAGGCGGCGACCCTCGACGACGTCAAGGCGCGTGGTGCGCTGAACTGCGGCGTGTCCCAGGGCCTGCCGGGCTTCTCCAGCCCGAACGACAAGAACGAGTGGTCGGGCCTCGACGTGGATTTCTGCCGCGCCATCGCGGCGGCGATCTTCAACGATCCCAGCAAGGTGAAGTATTCGCCGCTCTCCGCCAAGGACCGCTTCACCGCGCTGACCTCGGGCGCCATCGATCTCCTGTCGCGCAACACCACCTGGACCATGTCGCGCGACACCACGCTCGGCTTCAACTTCGCCGGCGTGATCTATTATGACGGCCAGGGCTTCATGATCCGCAAGTCCGCCGGCGTGAAGTCCACCACCGAGCTCGACGGCGCCTCGATCTGCGTGCAGACCGGCACCTCGAACGAGCTGAACGTGGGCGACTACTTCCGCTCGAAGAACATGAAGTACAAGGAGGTCATCGCCTTCGCCACCCTCGACGAGGCGATCAAGGCCTACGAATCCGGCCGCTGCGACGCGTTCACCTCCGACCGCTCCCAGCTCGCCGCGGTGCGCCTGAAGCTGACCAACCCGGCCGACCACCTGGTGCTGCCGGAGACCATCTCCAAGGAGCCGCTCGGCCCGCTGGTGCGCCATGGCGACGACCAGTGGTTCGACCTGGTGAAGTGGACCTATTTCGCGCTTCTCAACGCGGAAGAGCTGGGCATCACCTCGAAGAATGTCGACCAGATGGTCAACTCCACCAATCCCGAGATCAAGCGCCTGCTCGGCACCGACGGCAAGTATGGCGAGGGTGTCGGCCTCACCGCCGACTGGGCCGTGCGCATCATCAAGGCGGTCGGCAATTACGGCGAGATCTACGACCGCAATGTCGGTCCCAGCACCCCGCTCGGCATCGAGCGCGGCATCAACAAGCTGTGGACCGAAGGCGGCCTGCAGTACGGCATGCCGGTGCGCTGACGCCTGACGGCCGGGCCGCGCGCCCGGCCCGCTCCCGCGGGAGCCGCGACAAGGGGGAGGGGCGCCGGCGCCCCGCCCCCAACCATAAGGGGAAAAATCCCCCCACCTTCTTGAGGGGCACATGAGCGAAGCGACAGATTCCGCGCCGACGCATGGCGCGGGCCGGCGATGGTCATGGACCGACCCGAAGCTGCGGTCGGCCGTCATTCAGATCGCGCTCGGGCTGCTGCTGCTCTTCCTGCTGTGGGCCTTCTACAGCAATGCGGTGGCGAACCTCGCCCGCCAGGGCATCGCCTCGGGCTTCGGCTTCCTCGACAACCGGGCCGGCTTCGCCATCAGCCAGACGCTGATCCCCTACAACGAGGACATGAGCTATGGCCGCGCCTTCCTGGTGGGCCTGCTCAATACGCTGCTGGTGGCGGTGCTCGGCATCATCCTCGCCACCATCCTCGGCTTCCTGATGGGCATCGCCCGCCTGTCGAAGAACGTCGTGATCCAGGCGCTCGCCTCCGCTTATGTGGAGGTCACGCGCAACCTTCCGCCGCTGTTCCAGATCCTGTTCTGGTACCTCGCCGTGCTCGCCGCCCTGCCGGGGCCGCGCCAGAGCTGGGGCTTCGGCCTCCAGCCCCTGTTCGGGGCGATCGGCAACGGCCTCAACGCCATCGGCCTCGGCGTCATCGGCGGCCCCATCGGCGCCTTCGCCGCGGGGCTCGGCGCGCCCTCGGTGTTCGTCAACAACCGCGGCCTCGTGGTGCCGCGCTTCTTCATGGAGAGCGGCGGCACGCTGCTGCTGGCCGCCATCGCCGCCGGCATCGTCATCGCCGTCCTGTTCTCGCGCTTCGCCAAGAAGCGCCGGGAGGCCACGGGCCAGATCTACCCGGTGTTCTGGATCGGCCTCGCCATCATCGTCGGCCTGCCGCTGCTGGTGTCCGCGGCCATGGGCTTTCCCATCGGCGTCGAGCGGCCGCAGCTGCGCGGCTTCAATTTTTCCGGCGGCGTCACCGTCATTCCCGAATTCGTGGCGCTGCTGCTTGCGCTGGTCATCTACACCGCCGGCTTCATCGCCGAGATCGTGCGCGCCGGCATCCTCGCCGTGTCCAAGGGGCAGAGCGAGGCGGCGCACTCGCTCGGCCTGCGCAACGGGCCGACCCTGCGCCTCGTCGTGATCCCCCAGGCGCTGCGGGTGATCGTGCCGCCGCTCACCAGCCAGTATCTCAACCTCACCAAGAACTCCTCGCTCGGGGTCGCGGTGGGCTATCCGGACCTGTTCTCGGTGTTCGCCGGCTCGACCCTGAACCAGACCGGGCAGGCGATCGAGATCATCGCCATGACCATGGCGGTCTACCTCACCATCTCCATCCTCACCTCGGCGCTGATGGGCTGGTACAACAAGCGCGTCGCGCTGGTGGAGCGCTGAGATGGCCAAGATTTCGGCAGGCAGCGCCCCGTTCGACCCTTTCGTGGCCGCTCAGGTCCTTGGCCCGGAGGCGCCGCCGATCTCCGAGCGCGGCACCTTCGCCTATCTGCGCGGCCACCTGTTCGGCTCGGTGCCGCAGGTTCTGCTCACCTTGTTCGGCGCGTGGCTGGTCTATGTGACCATCCCGCCGATGATCCAGTTCTTCATCACCGACGCGGTGTGGAGCGGCACCAACCGCGAGGCCTGCCTGCCCGACAAGGTGGGCCGCGCGGTGGGCGCCTGCTGGCCCTTCATCTGGGCCAAGTTCGACCAGCTGGTCTACGGCTTCTACCCGGCCGCCGAGCGCTGGCGCGTGAACATCGTCTACGCGCTCGGCGCGGTGTTGCTGCTGCCGCTGCTGATCCAGAGCCTGCCCTACAAGCGGCTGAACGCCATCGCGTTCTTCGGCGTCTATCCCGTCGTCGCCTTCATCCTGCTGACCGGCGGCGACATGGAGCCCAAGGGCTTCCTCCTGTCGTGGCTGGGCCTCGGCGGCCTGTTCTCCGGCTTTCCGGCGGTGGGCGGGCTGCAGCTCGGCTTCTGGGCCGACTACATCCTCTCCGCGATCCTGGTGACGGCCCTGGCGGCGTTCGTGTGCCGCGCGGTCGCCGGCCCCGAGGCCATGCGCCCGGCGATCCGCTCGACGCTCGTGACCTTCGCGGTGCTGGCGGCGGTGCTGTTCGCGGCCGACATCGACCTCGGCCTCGCGCCGGTGGAGACGCGGCTGTGGGGCGGCCTGCTGGTGACGCTGGTGATCGCCGTCACCGGCATCACCGTGTCGCTGCCGTTCGGCATCCTGCTGGCGCTGGGGCGGCGCTCCAACCTGCCCCTGGTGAAGATCGCCTCCATCGCCTTCATCGAGTTCTGGCGCGGCGTGCCGCTCATCACGGTGCTGTTCTTCGCCACCTACATGCTGCCTTTGTTCCTGCCCGGCCGGCTCACCATCGACGGTCTGCTCCGGGCGCTGGTGGGCGTCGCGCTGTTCGCCTCCGCTTACATGGCCGAGGTGGTGCGCGGCGGCCTCCAGGCGATCCCCAAGGGCCAGTATGAGGGCGCCATGGCTGTGGGCCTGCGCTCCAGCCTGATGATGCGCCTCGTGGTGCTGCCGCAGGCGCTGAAGCTGGTGATCCCCGGCATCGTCAACAACTTCATCGGCCTGTTCAAGGACACGACGCTGGTGCTGATCGTCTCGATCTTCGACCTGCTCGGCGCCATGCGTGCGGCCTTCACCGATCCCAACTGGGCGACGCCGACCACCCTGTTCACCGGCTTCGGCTTCGCGGGCATCGTCTATTTCGTGTTCTGCTTCGGCATGTCCCGCTACTCGATGGCGCTGGAGAGGCGTCTCGACCGGGCCCGCCGCCACTGACGTGAGGACTTCGCCGTGACTGCCGACGCCATCATCGCCGACGTGGAAAAAGGTGCCCCGGAGATCGCCGTCTCCATGAGCGGGGTCAACAAGTGGTACGGCGAGTTCCACGTGCTGCGCGACATCAACCTGACCGTCCACAAGGGCGAGCGGCTTGTCATCTGCGGCCCCTCGGGCTCCGGCAAGTCGACCCTGATCCGCTGCATCAACCGCCTGGAGGAGCACCAGAAGGGCAAGATCGTGGTGGACGGCATCGAACTCACCGACGACCTCAAGCGCATCGACGAGGTGCGCCGCGAGGTGGGCATGTGCTTCCAGCACTTCAACCTGTTCCCGCACCTCACCATCCTGGAGAACTGCACGCTCGCGCCCATGTGGGTGCGCAAGATGCCGAAGAAGGAGGCCGAGGACCTCGCCATGCACTTCCTGGAGAAGGTGAAGATCCCGCACCAGGCGGCGAAGTATCCCGGCCAGCTCTCCGGCGGCCAGCAGCAGCGCGTCGCCATTGCCCGCGCGCTGTGCATGCGCCCGCGCATCATGCTGTTCGACGAGCCCACCTCCGCGCTCGACCCCGAGATGGTGAAGGAGGTTCTGGACACCATGGTGGCGCTGGCCGAGGACGGCATGACCATGCTGTGCGTCACCCACGAAATGGGCTTCGCCCGGCAGGTGGCGAACCGGGTGATCTTCATGGACGCCGGCCAGATCATCGAGATGAACGAGCCCAACGCCTTCTTCTCGAACCCGCAGCACGAGCGCACCCGGCTGTTCCTGAGCCAGATCCTGCACTGAGGGCGATCGCCTTCCTTGATCGGAGGCCGGTGCCTCGAACCCAGCTGCCCCGCAGCCGCCCCTCCAGTTCCGTCATGCCCCGGCTCGTCCGGGGCATCCACCGGGCCGCCTGTCCTGCGCTCGAAGTACGGGCGGCAGCGGCGCCGCAAGGTGGATCCCCGGACAAGCCGGGGGATGACGGCGGGAGGGATTCGAAGAGCGCGACGACCGCGCGCCGCTCCCGTGCCTGCTTCCTCTGCCCCGCAGCCGCCCCTCCAGTTCCGTCATGCCCCGGCTCGTCCGGGGCATCCACCGGGCCGCCTGTCCTGCGCTCGAAGTACGGGCGGCAGCGGCGCCGCAAGGTGGATCCCCCGGACAAGCCGGGGGATGACGGCGGGAGGCAGGTGGCCGGCGGGGCGCGGGCGGAGGCTGGTTCTTTTCGGAGGCACTGCTTTCCCCCTCCCAACCCTCCGCCGCAGGCGGGAGAGGGCTTTCCGCCTCTCTCACACGGCGCCCGGCGCCACTTCCTCCACCGCCAGCTCGAAGGTGATGCACACGCCGTTGGCGCCATGCACGAGGCGGCCCTCGGCGAGCACGCCGCTCATGCCCACCATGGCGATGTCCAGCCGCGCCTTGAGGGCGCCGGCGGCATCCGGCGCGATCACGCCGTCGCGCACGAACACCTCGGTGGCATAGTCGTTCAGTGGCCCGCGGTCGGAAAAGCGCGCGCCCACCAGGCTGCCGACGCTGCCGCGCACCCGTCCGACGGCAAAGCCGTGGCGGCGGCAGAGCTCTTCCACGGCCCCGGAAATCTCCGTGTTCGGCCGCACCCGCGCGAACGCGATGCGCGGGCCGCCCTGCGCCGCGCGCACCTGGTGCGGCGTGAACAGCGTGAAGTTGGTCTCGGGGTCGAAGTCGGCGGTGGTCTCCACGTCGGCGGTGCCGAAGGCGCGGGCCGCGATGGGCTCGGCCACCACCGCCTCGTGCGGCATCACATGGCCGCCGTGGCGGGTGCCGTCGGGCTCGATCCAGAAGGCATGGCAATGAATGAAGGGGCTGCCCTCGCGCCGGCCGAAGGTGACGTTCCCGGCCTCAAGCCGGGTGAGGCCGCGGGGCGAGACCGGCGCGCTGTACCACGCGGCGTGCACCGCATCCTGCGTGCCGGCGGGCATCACATAGGTGAACGGGCCGAACGCGCCGCCGGACAGCTCCACCTGCGCCGCCGTGATGCCGGCCTTGAGCAGCGGTCCGGCGATGGCGGCATTGATGGTGAGGCCCGGCGCCAGCGTGAAATCGAGGCGCCGCAAAGCCCCCACGGCGCTCGCGATGCGCTCCGGCGCCGCGGGGCCCGGCTGCGTCAGGCGGCGGATGGCATCCTGCTGGGCGTCCATGGCGGGTCCTCGGGCTCTTGTTCCTTGCGACGGCCATAGCACGCGCCCGCCGGGAGCGGAACGCGTCAGCCCTCCGGCGGATAGGCGTGCAGCCCGCCGCAATGGTCGCGCACCAGGAGGCGGTCGCCGTCCGGCTCCGCATAGCCCGGCGTCAGCGGCACCTTGCCGGCGCCGCCGGGGATGTCGAGCACATAGGTGGGAATGGCGAGGCCCGACAGGCGGCCGCGCAGCGCGCGCATGATCGCCTGGCCCTCTTCCACCGGCAGGCGGAAATGGGCGGTGCCGGGCGCGAGGTCCGGATGGTGCAGGTAATAGGGCTTCACCCGGCATTCCACGAGCGCGCGGAACAGGTCGGCAAGCGTTTCCGCATCGTCGTTCACGCCGCGCAGCAGCACGGTCTGCGACAGAAGCGGGATGCCGGCATCGGCGAGGCGCGCCAATGCGGCACGCGCCGGGGCGCCGAGCTCGCGCGCATGGTTGGCATGGACCGCCACATAAGCGGCGGGGCCCTCCGCTTTCAGCGCGGCGACCAGCGCCGGCGTCACCCGCTCCGGCGCGGCGATGGGCACGCGGGTGTGGAAGCGCAGCACCTTCACATGGCTGATGGCGGCGATGCGGCCGGTCAGCTCCGCCATGCGGCGCGGCGCGAGCATGAACGGGTCGCCGCCGGTGAGGATCACCTCCCAGATGGCGGGGTGGCCGGCGATGTAGCCGAGCGCCGCCTCCAGCCGCTCGGGCGTGAGCGCCTCGTCCGCGCCCGGCCCCACCATCTCGCGGCGGAAGCAGAAGCGGCAATAGACCGCGCACACGCTCACCGCCTTCAGCAGCACCCGGTCCGGGTAGCGGTGGACGATGCCCGGCACCGGCGAATGGGCGTCGTCGCCGATGGGGTCGGCGCGCTCCTCGGGCCGCAGCTCCAGCTCCGCTGCGGCGGGTACGAACTGGCGCGCGATGGCGTCCGCCGCGCCGTCCGCCAGAAGGTCCTGGAGCGCCGGCGGGATCGCCACCGCATAGCGCTCCGCCACCTGCGCCAGCGCCGCCTCGGCCGCGGGCGCGGCGAGGCCGGCCGCGACGAGCTCGGCGGCCGTGCGCAGGGTGCGGCGCGCGTCGTCATAGGCGGTGCGGGGCAGGCGATGGACGGCCATGACGAAACCAGGGGGCCTTTCAAGAAAAGGTAGGCTTGCAGGCGGGAGCCGGCGGGCGCACCTATATAGGGATAAGGATAACATCGCCAACGTGCGCGCCCCACGGCACCGCCCGGGCGCGCGGCGCAGCCGGACAACGGCGCGTGATGGAGGGACAAGATGCCGACGCTCGATACCGACATTCTCGCCGCCGCCGAGGCCTGGACCAAGGAGGGCCGCAAGATCGCCATCGCCACCGTGATGGAGACCTGGGGCTCGGCCCCGCGCCCCGTGGGCAGCCATCTGGTGATCGACGCCGCGGGCAATTTCCTCGGCTCCGTCTCCGGCGGCTGCGTGGAAGGGGCGGTGGTCAGTGAGGCGGGCGAGGTGATCGCCTCCGGCCAGCCCAAGATGCTGGAATTCGGCGTCGCCGACGAGACCGCGTGGCGGGTCGGCCTGTCCTGCGGCGGGCGCATCAGCGTCTATGTGGAGCCGGTCGCCTAGCGGCCGCCAGCGGAAAGGCACGCATCATGCGGCTCGATCTCCTGGCCGCGCTCAATGCCGAGCGCGCCGCCCGCCGTCCGGTCATCCTCGTCACCGAGCTTGAGAGCGGGGAGGAGCGCCTCGTCACCGCCGATCAGGTGGCCGGCGACCCCCGCGCCGCGGCGCTTGCCGCCGCGCTCGCCTCCGGCACCAGCGGCATGGTGGGGGAGGGGGCGGCGCGCGCCTTCCTCACCGTCCACGTGCCGCCGCCGCGCCTGCTGGTGGCGGGGGCGGTGCACATCTCGCAGGCGCTGGCGCCCATGGCGCGCATGGTGGGCTTCGACGTCACCCTCATGGACCCGCGCACCGCCTTCGCGACGCAGGACCGCTTCCCCGGCGTGCCGATCCTCGCCGACTGGCCGGACGTGGTGCTGCCCGCCTACCGGCTGGATGCCTTCACCGGCCTCGTGGCGCTCACCCACGATCCCAAGCTCGACGACCCGGCCATCGCCGGGGCGCTCGAAGCCGGTTGCTTCTATATCGGCGCGCTCGGCTCTCGGCGCACCCACGCCAAGCGCGTGGAGCGGCTCGCCGCGCAGGGCTTCAGCGAGCGGCAGATCGCCTCCATCGCCGCGCCCATCGGCCTCGACATCGGCGCGTCGAGCCCGGAGGAGATCGCCGTCGCCATCCTGGCGCAGGTGATCGCCGCTTGGCGCCGGCCGGACCGCGACGGGGCGGCGGCGTGAGGTTCGGTCCCATCCCGCTCGCCGAGGCCGAGGGCGCCATCGCCGCCCATTCGGTGCGCTTGAACGGCGCGGTGATCCGCAAGGGCACGCGGCTCGGCGCGCCGGAGATCGCCGCGCTCAAGGCCGCCGGGCTCTCGACCATCGTCGCCGCCCGCATCGAAGCGGGCGACGTGGCCGAGGATGCGGCCGCCGGCCGCCTTGCCGCGGCGGTGGCGGGGGAGGGCGTCGCCGCCGAGGCGCCGTTCACCGGGCGCGCCAACCTGCATGCGCTGGAGGCCGGGGTCCTGGTGTTCGACGCCGCCGGCATCGACGCCTTCAACGCCGTGGACGAGGCGGTGACGCTCGCCACCCTGCCGGCGCTGCAAACCGTGGCGCAGGGCGAGATGGTGGCGACGGTGAAGATCATCCCCTTCGCCGTGCCCGAGGCGCAGGTGGCCGCCGCCGCCGCCGCCGGCGCGCGCATCCGCGTCGCCCCGTTCGCGCGTCGCCGGGTGGCGCTGATCTCCACGCGCCTTCCGGGCCTCCACGAGAAGGTGATCGACAAGACTCTCGCCATCACCCGCGCGCGGCTCGCCCCGGCGGGCGCCGGCGTGGTGGCGGACCTGCGCATTCCACACGAGACCGCGGCGCTGGCGCAGGCCATCGGCGCGGTGGCGGCGGACGGGGCGGAGATGATCGTGGTGTTCGGCGCATCGGCCATCGCCGACCGGCGCGACGTGATCCCGGCCGCCCTCGCGGCGGCGGGCGGGGAGGTGCTGCGCCTCGGCATGCCGGTGGACCCCGGCAATCTGCTGCTGCTGGGCCGGCTGGGCGACATCCCGGTGCTGGGCGCGCCGGGCTGCGCGCGCAGCCCCAAGGAGAACGGCTTCGACTTCGTGCTCATGCGCCTGCTCGCCGATCTGCCGGTGGAGGGCGCGGACATCGCCCGCATGGGCGCGGGCGGGCTCCTGAAGGAGATCGTCTCGCGGCCTCAGCCCCGCGCCGAGCCGGCGGAGATGGGCGAGGGCTTCGCCGCGGTGGTGCTGGCGGCGGGCCGCAGCACCCGCATGGGCGGCGCCAACAAGCTGCTGGAGGCGGTGGACGGGGCGCCGGTGATCCGCCGCGTCGCCGCAGCGGCGCTCGCCTCCCGCGCGCGGCCGGTCATCGTCGTCACCGGCCATGAGCGCGAGAAGGTGGAGCAGGCGCTCGCGGGGCTCGACGTCGCCTTCGTCCATAACGCGGACTTTGCGAGCGGCATGGCCTCCTCGCTGCGCGCCGGCATCGGCGCGGTGCCGGAGGAAGCGGCAGGGGCTCTGGTGGTGCTCGGCGACATGCCGCTGGTGGCGCCACGCCTCATGGACCGGCTGATGGCTGCCTTTTCGGGCGATGCCGGCCGGCTGATCGCCGTGCCGGTGGCCGACGGGGCGCGCGGCCATCCGGTGCTCTGGTCGCGCCGCTATTTCCCCGAACTGGCCGCGCTCGAAGGCGACACCGGCGCACGCCAGGTGCTCGCCGCCAACGCCGCCGCCGTGGTGGAAGTGGAGGCGGAGGGGCCGGGCGCCTTCCTCGACGTGGACACGCCGGAACTGCTCGCCGCGGCGCGCAAGGCAGCGCAGCCGAAAGCGACCGAGCCGGCGCGCTGAGGCGCGCAGGCTGAGGTGTGCTGCTGTGTTGCCCGGATTTCCTGCCCGGCATCGCCCTCCCGCCCCGCCGTCGCCCTTCGGCTTGACCGGAGGGCCCATGGACCACCGGCGTCAGGCCAAGCCGCCGCGGATGGATGCTCCGGTCAAGCCGGAGCATGACGGCGTAAGGCGGGGGAGGCGCCGCCCCGCCTCGAAAGGGCCCCGCCTCAGAACGGTGCCGGCATGAGGTGGGTCGGCTCTGCGTCGATCTGCTCGCACAGCCAGTCGGCGATGAGCAGGCGGTGGCAGCCTTCCACATGGCGCTCGAAGCACAGGAGGCAGATGCGCCGGCCGCTGGCGAGGTCCTTCAATTCCTGGAGCGCCGCCTTCGCCGGATC
Source organism: Xanthobacter tagetidis (assembly GCF_003667445.1). Taxonomy (GTDB): domain Bacteria; phylum Pseudomonadota; class Alphaproteobacteria; order Rhizobiales; family Xanthobacteraceae; genus Xanthobacter; species Xanthobacter tagetidis. The sequence continues at coordinate 167,494 of NZ_RCTF01000002.1, forward strand.
GGTCTGGAGGTGCGCGCCATAGATGCGGGTGAGCCCTGCCGCGTCGCCGGAGCGCGCCGCCTCCCGCCCCTCCTTCGGCGTGCCGAGGGCGCGCAGGTGGACATAGCCGATGCCCTGACTGTTGACGCTGGCCGAGAGCGCGCCCTTGGAGAAGCCGGGCCGGCGCGAGGCGGCCACCGCGCGGACGTCGACCAGCAGGTCGACGCCGGCATTTTCCAGCGCGGCGGCGAAGGCCGAGGGCGTGGTGCCCTCATAGCCGATGGTGAAGAACGGCTCGCGGGTCATGAGGTCATCATGCCCGCTTGCCGCCGCGGCGTCATCCGTGCCGTTGGAGTGCCCGCCCCGAGGACTCAGCCATAGAGTGCGCTCGGCAGCCACAGCGCGATCTCCGGGAAGAGATAGAGCAGGGCCATGGAGAGGATGACAATGGCGAGGAACGGCATCACCCCGGCAAATATCTGGTCGATGGTGACGTGCTTCGGCGCGACGCCCTTCAGGTAGAAGGGCGCCATCGCCACCGGCGGCGAGAGGAAGGAGGTCTGCAGGTTGAGACCCACCAGGACCCCGAAGAAGATCGGGTCGATGCCGAAATTATCGAGCAGCGGCAGGAAGATGGGCAGGAAGATCACGATGATCTCGGTCCATTCCAGCGGCCAGCCGAGCACGAAGATGATGGCCTGGGTCAGCAGCAGGAAGCCGACCGGGGAGAGGTTGAGCGAGAGGACGAAGTTCTCCACCACCTGCTGGCCGCCGAGCAGCGCGAACACGGCGGAGAACACTGCCGAGCCCACGAACAGCCAGCACACCATGGCCGAGGCCCGGGCGGTGAGGAACACGCTCTCCTTCATCTTGTCGACCGAGAAGCTGCGATAGGCGAGCGCCAGCAGCACCGCGCCGAGCGCGCCCACCGCCGCCGCCTCCGAGGGCGTGGCGAGGCCGAACACGATCGCGCCGAGCACCGCCGAGATGAGCACCGCGAGCGGGAAGAAGGACGTGGCGAGCGCCCATGCGACCTCGAACACCGAGCCAGCCCGCTCCTGCGGCGGCAGCTTCGGCGCGCGGCTCGGGAAGATCATCGCGATGATGATCACATAGGCCGTGTAGAGGCCCGCCAGCATCAGGCCGGGCAGGAAGGCGGCGGCGTAGAGCTTCACCACCGACACGCCGGCCGTGGCGCCGTAGAGGATGAGCATCACGCTGGGCGGGATCAGGATGCCGAGGCAGCCGCCGGCGCAGACCACGCCGGCCGCGAGTCGGGTGTCGTAGCCGGCGCGCAGCATCGCCGGGAAGGCGAGCAGGCCCATCAGCGTCACCACTGCGCCGACGATGCCGGTGGCGGTGGCGAACATGGCGCAGGTGATCAGCGTCGCGACCGCCAGCGAGCCCGGCACCCAGCCCGCGGCGAGCTGGATCGAGCGGAACAGCCGGTCGAGGATGTTGGCGCGCTCCACCACGTAGCCCATGAACAGGAACAGCGGGATGGAGATGAGCACGTCGTTCGCCATCACCGAATAGGTGCGCTGGACGAACAGCTGGAACACCGTGTCGCCGCGCGTCACGTAGCCGAAGCCCACGCCCAGCGCCATGAGCGTGAAGGCGATGGGAAATCCGAGCATCAGGAAGACGATGAACAGCACCAGCATCAGGATGCCGAGGGCGGGATCCGACAGAAACATCACAGGCTCCCCCGGCCGATGGCCTCGGCATCAGACTTGTTGGCGGCATCCTCGAGGATCATCTTCTCCATCTCCTCCACGTCGTGGAGGCGCTCCGGCCACTGGCCGGTCCTGAGCGCGATGGTGCAGCGGACCACCTCGACCACCCCCTGGAGGAACATCAGCACCCCGGTGATCGGGATCAGGCCCTTGAACGGCCAGATCATCGGCCCGTCGGGCGAGAAGGACGAATGCTCGTTGAGAAGGAAGGACAGATAGAAATACTGCCAGCCCGAATAGATCAGGGCGATGATGCCCGGAAAGTAGAACAGGAAGTAGAGGATGAGGTCCACCAGCGCCTGCCGTTTCACCGGCCAGCTGCGGTAGAGGAAGTCGCCCCGCACATGCCCGTTGCGCGCCAGCGTGTAGGCGCCGGCCATCATGAACAGCGTGCCGTACAGCATGTAGGATGCGTCGTAGGCCCAGGTGGTGGGCGCGCGCAGGACGTAGCGGCAGAACACCTCGTAGCAGATCGCCAGCGTGAGGATCACGATCGTCCAGGCGAACAGCTTGCCGATAAATGTGTTCAGCGTGTCAACGGCGAGAAGGAAGCGTTGCATACGCGGGGTTTCCTCGGGAAGGTCTTGTTCTTCTTGGGTGAAGATTGGTTCGCATGCGAAGGCCGCCCCTGCGGGCGGCCTTCGGTGGCGGATGGAGGGGCAGGCGCCCCGGTCCGCCGCCGTTCGCTCCGGCCGGTGCGGCGCCTCCGGACCGCCGCGCGGGCGGATCGAAACGTTTCGATCCGCCCGCGGGCACGCCCCGGGGGGCCGGCCGCGGCCGGCCCGAGGCCTCAGGCCTTCTTGAAGAAGTGGTTGTAGGCCATGGCGCTGTCGGGCTCGTACTCGAGGCGGAAGCCCACCACGCGCTTGGCCCACGCCATCTGGCTGTCGATGACCTTCTTGAAGAACGGGTCGGCCGACAGGTTGGCGATCACCTTGTCCCAGGCGTTGAGCTGGGCCTGGAGCACCGGCTCGGGGGTCGGCATGACCTTCACGCCGCGTGACTTGAGCACTTCGAGGTCCTTGGAATAGCGGTCCTGCGCCTTCCACATCATGTCGGAGGAGGCGGCATCCGCCGCGCCGCGGATGATCGCCTGCACGTCCTTCGGCAGGCCGTCGAACTTGGCCTTGTTGAACAGCACCTCGAAGCACTCCAGTGCCTGGTGGTAGCTGCGGACCATGTAGACCTTGGACACGTCGGGGAAGCCGAGCACCAAGTCGGACGACGGGTTGTTGAATTCCGCGCCGTCGATGAGGCCGCGGTCCATGGCGGGGACGATTTCGCCGCCCGGCAGGATGGTGACGGCGACGCCCAGCTCCTTGTTCAGGTCGGCGGCGAGGCCCACCGTGCGGTACTTCAGGCCCTTGAGCTGGTCCGGGCTGGTGATGGGGTTCTTGAACCAGCCGAGCGGCTGGCCCGGCATGGGACCGGTGAGCAGGCCGACCACGTTGAGCTTCAGGATGCCCTGCACCAGTTCGTCATAGAGCGCCTGGCCCCCGCCATAGCGGATCCAGCCCATCAGCTCGTCCGCGTCCCAGCCGAAGGCGGGGGCGGTGCCGAACAGCGAGAAGGCCTTGTTCTTGCCGTACCAGTAGGCGGACACGCCGTGGCCGCCGTCGATGATGCCGGAGGAGACCGCGTCGGCCACCTGGAAGGCGGGCACCACAGCGCCGGCGGCGAGCAGTTCCAGCTCCACGCGCCCGCCCGCCATCGTGTTCACGTAGCGCACGAAGTCTCCGGCGAACTCGTGGAAGATGTCCTTGTTGGGCCAGGTGGACTGGAACTTGAGCTTGACGGAAGCCTGGGCGTGGACGGCCGGGGCGGCGACGGTGGCGGCAGCGCCGGCTGCGGCAGCACCCGCGAGAATTGCACGCCGAGACGGGCGCGCACGATCATTCGTGCTCGTTTCCTTGGTCACGTTCTTCCTCCCTGTGCGGGGGGCGGCGGAGTTTTTTCCGCTGTGTTGGCGCACGGCGCCCCCGTCTACGGTATGCAGAAGACGACACGTGACCCGACCTAGGCAATAGACTTTGGTCGAATGCGCGCGAATTTTCTGCCGTAACGGAGCCCCGCGCGGTCACGAGTGCGCGCGTGGCGTGGCCATGGACGTCGGCAACCGGCAGTGGAGAGCGATAGCGCGCCGGCAAATGGAACCGCTTGGCCCATTCAGGCCTTGTGGCACGGGTTGGAGAGGTGGAGCACATGCGTCTGTTTCAATGCGAGGCCTGCGGGCAGCTCATCCACTTCGAGAACCGGGTGTGCGGCCAATGCGGCCATCCGCTCGGCTATCTGCCGGACGTCAACGACCTCAGCGCCGTCGAGGCGGAGCCGGAGGAGGGCATCGTGCGCTCGCTGCGCGACGGCCAGCGCTACCGCTTCTGCGCCAATGCCGCGCTCGACGGCTGCAACTGGCTGCTTCCGGAGGAGCAGGAGGGCGACTATTGCCGCGCCTGCCGCCACAACCACACGGTGCCCGACCTCGCCGACCCGGTGAACCTGGAGAAGTGGATGCGCATCGAGCGCGCCAAGCACCGGCTCATCTATTCGCTGCTCCAGCTCGGCCTGCCGCTGGAGAACCGCGAGGACCGCGTGGGCGGCCTGTGCTTCGACTTCCTCGCCGACCGTCCGGACGCGCCGGAGCTGCCGCGCGTGATGACCGGCCATGAGGAGGGGCTCATCACCATCGCCCTCGCCGAGGCCGACGACGTGGAGCGCGAGCGGCGCCGCACCGACCTCGGCGAGCCCTACCGCACCCTGCTCGGCCATTTCCGCCACGAGGTGGGGCATTATTACTGGAACCGGCTGGTGCGCGACGAACACCATCTGGAAGCCTGCCGCGCGGTGTTCGGCGACGAGCGCGCCGACTACGGCGCCGCGCTCCAGGCGCATTACGACAACGGCCCGCCGCCGGACTGGCAGGCCAACTTCGTGTCGTCCTATGCCGCCGCCCATCCGTGGGAGGACTTCGCCGAGACCTTCAAGCACTACATCCACATCGTCGATACGCTGGAGATGGCGCGGGCGTTCGGCATGAAGGTGCGCCCGAGCCTGGACCGGAGCGGCCTGCTTGAGGCCTTGGTGGAGTTCAATCCCTACCAGCCGGCATCCATCGAGCAATTGGTGGAGGACTGGGCCCCCCTTACGGTCGCCCTGAACAGCCTCAACCGCTGCCTCGGCATGGCCGACGCCTATCCCTTCGTGCTGACCCCGTCGGTGGTGACCAAGCTCGGCTTCATCAACGATCTGGTGCACGGCCTTGCGGCCGTGGACGCGCCGGCGCCGGTGGCGGCGCCCAGCCAGCCCGCGCCGGCCTGAAGCGGGCGGGCGCGGCTTCTCCCGCGCCAGTTCTCGGTCGCTACTTCTGCGTCTCGGTGAGCCCGCTTACGAACAGGCGCTGCATCAGCGCGATCACCAGCACCGGCGGCAGCATGGCGAGGATGGCGGTGGCCATCACCAGGTGCCAGACGGGGTCCGCCTCCGAGGCCGCGCGGGCAAGGCGCTGGATGCCCATGACGATGGTGTAGTAGCCGGTGTCCGTGGTCACCAGCAGCGGCCACAGATACTGGTTCCAGCCATAGATGAAGAGGATCACGAACAGCGCCGCGATGTTGGTGCGCGAGAGCGGCAGCAGCACCGACCAGAAGAAGCGCAGCGGCGTCGCTCCGTCCATCAGCGCCGCCTCGGTCAATTCGTCCGGCACCGTCATGAACACCTGGCGGAACAGGAAGGTGGCGGTGGCGCTGGCGATCAGCGGCACGGTGAGGCCCCAGTAGGAGTTGAGCATCGACAGGCTGGCCACCACCTGGAAGGTGGGCAGGATGCGCACCTCCACCGGCAGCATCAGCGTCACGAAGATGATCCAGAACGCCGCGACCCGGAACGGGAAGCGGAAATAGGTGACGGCGAAGGCGGACAGCAGCGAGATGGCGATCTTGCCCAGCGCGATCGCCATGGCCATCACGAAGCTGTTGAGGAGCATGAGCGCCACCGGCGGGATGCCGGCGGTGCTGGCGCCCGCGAACAGCACGGCGCCGTAGTTCTCTACCAGCAGCGGGCCGGGCAGGAGGCCGACGCGGCCGGACAGGAAGTCGGCGCCCCCATGGGTCGAGGCGATGAAGGCGAGATAGACCGGCAGCACCAGGATCGCGACGCCGAGGATCAGCGCGGCATGGGCCAGAAGCCTCGGGGTGCGCTCGCGCCCGGCCATCAATAGGCGACCCTGCGCTCGATGTGGCGGAACTGGAGCGCGGTGAGCGCCACCACGATGGCGAGCAGCACTACCGACTGGGCCGACGAGGCGCCGAGCGCCAGCGCCTCGAAGCCGTCGCGGAACACCTTGTAGACCAGGATGGTGGTGGCCTGCCCCGGCCCGCCGCCGGTGGTGGCGTGGATGATGCCGAACGTGTCGAAGAAGGCATAAGCGAGGTTCACCACCAGCAGGAAGAAGCTGGTGGGCGCGATGAGCGGCAGCACCAAGAAGCGGAAGCGCGCGCGCCGGCCTGCCCCGTCGAGCGCCGCCGCCTCCATGATGCCGGGCGGGATCGCCTTGAGGCCGGCATAGAAGAACAGAAAATTGTAGCTCACCTGCTTCCAGCTCGCGGCGAGGATCACCATGAGCAGCGCCTGCTCGCCGTCGAGGGCATGGTTCCAGGAGATGCCGATGGCCTTCAGCGCGCGGGCGATGGTGCCCACCGAGGGGTCGAACATGAAAAGCCACAGGATGCCCGCCACCGCCGGCGCCACCGCATAGGGCCACACAAGGAGCGCGCCATAGGCGCCGCCGCTCTTGCCGAGCGCGTCCGCCGCCGCCGCCAGAGCGAGGCCGAGCCCCATGGAGAGCGCGGTGACGCTGGCGGAAAAGACGAGGGTCACGAGCCCCGCGTTCAGATAGGCCGGATCGGCCAGCAGCGCCGCGAAATTGCCGAGCCCGACGAAGGTGCGCGAGAGGCCGAACGGGTCCTCGGCGAACAGCGACCCATAGAGCGCCTGCGCCGCCGGCCAGAGGAAGAACACCAGGGTCACGGCCAGCTGCGGGGCAAGCAGCAGGTAGGGTAAGGCCGAGCCCCGGAACGTGACGCGCTTGGCCTCCATTGCCGCTTGCCCTCCCGGCGATCCGCCCGCCGCCCTCTCGCGCCGTCGGACCTCTTGCCGCCGTGGCCACTCTTACCGCTATTGCCTCTCGGACCGCCGTCCCCCTCGTACCGCCGTCGGCCCTTTCACCACGGTCTCCCGTCCCACCGCCGTCGCCCCTCCCACCACGGTCTCCCCTCTCACCGCCGTCGCCCTCCGACTTGATCGGAGGGCCCACGCGCCCTTTCCGCCTCCCCACCACCCGGATGGATGCTCCGGTCAAGCCGGGCATGACGGTGTTGTGCAGGATGCGGCGGGCACAGCCCTTATGAGCTCCCCCGCCGTCGCCCTCCGACTTGATCGGAGGGCCCATGCGCCCTTTCCGCCTCCCCGCCGCCCGGATGGATGCTCCTGACGAGCCGGATCATGACGGCGGTTTGCCACGCCTCCCTCGGGCGCTCATGCCTTCAACGCGGCCTCGCGCCTTTCACCGTCATCCCCCGGCTTGTCCCGGACAAGCCGGGGGATGACGGTGTTGTGCAGGATGCGGCGGGCACTGCCCTTATGAGCTCCCCCGCCGTCGCCCTCCGACTTGATCGGAGGGCCCATGCGCCCTTTCCGCCTTCCCGCCGCCCGGATGGATGCTCCTGACGAGCCGGATCATGACGGGCGCTGGGGGAGGGGAGCGGTCTTGCGCCCTGTCGCCAGCTATTTGTTGGCCTGCTCGAAGGCGCGCAGCAAGGCGTTGCCGCGCTGCTCGGCGGAGGCGAGCGCCTCCCGGGCGGTCTTCTTGCCCGAGAGCGTCAGCTCCAGCTCCTCCTCGATCACGTCGCGGATCTGCAGGAAGGAGCCGAACCGCAGGCCCTTGGAATTCGCCGTCGGCGCCTTCAGCGTCATCTGCAGGACCGACACGTCGGTGCCGGGGTTCTTCCCGTAGAAGCCCTGCGCCTTGGAGAGGTCGAAGGCGGCACGGGTGATCGGCAGATAGCCCGTGTTCTGGTGCCACCAGGCCTGCACCTCGGGCTTCGAGAGGAAAGAGAAGAACTTCGCGACGCCGCGGTATTCCTCCTTGGGCCGGCCGTTCAGCACCCACAGCGAGGCGCCGCCGATGATGGAGTTCTGCGGCGCGCTCTCAACCTGCGGCCAGTAAGGCATCATGGCATAGCCCACCTCGAACTTGGCATTGGCGAGCACGCCCGCCCGCGCCGCCGATGAGCCGATGAGCATGGCGCACTCGCCGGTGAAGAACTTCGGATCGGCCTTGGACTGGCGGCCGCCATAGTCGAACAGCCGGCTCTTCTGCCACTGCGCGAGCGCGCTCCAGTGGCGCTCGGTCAATTCGTTGGCGATCTCCAGCCGGGTCGAAAGGCCCGCCATGCCGTTCTGCTCGGTGCCGATGGCGACGTTGTGCCAGGCCGAGAGGTTTTCGAGGTTCACCCAGGACGGCCACTGGGTGGTGAAGCCGCACGGCACGCCCGCCGCCTGGAGCTTCTGCGCCGCCGTCTCCAGCTCCGGCCAGGTGCGCGGCGGAGCGGCCGCATCGAGCCCAGCTTTCGCGAACAGGTCCTTGTTCAGATAGAGGATCGGGGTGGACGAGTTGAAGGGCATGGAGAGCATGTTGCCCTTGGCGTCGGTATAATAGCCCGTCACCGCCGGCAGATAGGCCGCCGGCTCGAACGGCTCGGCCGCGTCCGCCATGAGCTGGTAGACCGGATAGACCGCGCCCTTGGCCGCCATCATGGTGGCGGTTCCCACCTCGAACACCTGGACGATGGCCGGGTGCTGGCGGGCGCGGAAGGCGGCGATGGCGCCGGTCATGGCCTCCGGATAGGAGCCCTTGTAGACCGGCACCACCTTGTATTCGCCCTGCGCGGCGTTGAAGTCGGCCGCCACCTTCTCCAGCTTCTCGCCGAGCGGGCCGGCCATGGCGTGCCACCACTGGATCTCGGTGGCGGCGGCGGCCGGCCCGGCAAAGGCAAGCTGGGCCGCGAGCAGGGCCGAGGCGGCGGTCGGCGGGATGCGCAAGGTCATGGCGGCCTCCGGGTGCGCGAGCAGGTGCGCGAGCGCGGGCGGCGGGGCGACCGTCCGGATTCGCGATGCGAGGGTGCCATAAAGCCACAACGGCGTGACGATGATGTTGCGCCCCGCGCGCCCGCCGCCCCCGGCTTTCCTGCCCCAAGGCGCGGGCGCCCACCGCCCGCGGCGCCCCCGGAACCGTCACCTCTTCGTGTTCCCGCGTGAATTTGCAGTGGGTCGCGTTGCGGGCTATGTGCCTTCGCGGCGAGTTCGCGCCCTCGGCGCCGGTATCGGGAACGACGGGATGAGTTTGGCATATCGGGCGGACATCGATGGCCTGCGCGCCATCGCGGTCGGCAGCGTGGTCCTGTTTCACGGTCACATCCCCCCGTTTTCCGGCGGCTATGTGGGCGTGGACGTGTTCTTCGTGATCTCGGGCTTCCTGATTACGTCCATCCTCGACCGCGACATCACCCAGCGGCGCTTCTCCCTGGTCGATTTCTACGACCACCGCATCCGCCGCATCTTCCCGGCGCTGTTCCTGGTGCTGGCGGTGGTGACGCTGCTCGCGGCCTTTGTGCTCACGCCGCGGGAGATGGTGCAGTACGCGAATTCCCTCGGGCCGTCGGCGCTGTTCTTCGCCAACATCCATTTCGAGGGCGTGCTCGACTATTTCGGCCCGCGCGCGGACGACGTGCCGCTGCTGCATCTGTGGTCGCTGGCGGTGGAGGAGCAGTTCTACATCCTGTTCCCCGTGCTGCTGTTCGCGCTCATGCGGTTCGGCACGCGCACCTTCGCGGTGATCGCACTGGCGGTGCTCACCGTGGCCTCGCTGGTCTATTCGCAGATCACGGTGGAGAACGCGCCCTGGTCCGCCTTCTTCCTGCTGCCGAGCCGGGCGTGGGAGCTGTTCGCCGGCAGCCTGCTGGCGCTGGTGCGCTGGCCGCCTTTGCCGCAGCGCGCCGCGGGCGCCATCGCCCTCGCGGGCCTCGCCGCCATCCTTGCGCCGGTGTTCCTCTACAGCAAGAATACGGTCTTTCCCGGCCTGTCCGCGCTGCCGCCGGTGCTGGGCTCGGCCGCCATCATCTTCGCCGGCATGCACACCCAGCAGGGGATCGTGCAGAGGGTGCTGGGCCACCGCTGGTTCACCTATGTGGGGCGCATCTCCTATTCGCTCTATCTGTGGCACTGGCCGCTTCTGATTCTGGCGGTGGACTATAAGGGGCGGCACCTCACCTATATCCAGGCCGGCGGCGTGATCCTCGTCGCCATGGTGTTGTCGGCGCTGTCGCTGAAGTTCGTCGAGACCCCGCTGCGCCGTCCCTCGGCGCTGGGCGGCATCCGGCTGGCGCGGTTCGGCGCCGGCGCGCTCGCCATCGCGCTGTCGTTCGGGGTGGTGGCGCTGATCGAGCATCACGGCGGCGGCTTCCGCACCCTCTCCGCCCGCGCCCAGGCGGCGGAGGATGCCGCCAATGCCGGGGCCCGGGCGGCTGCGCGCAACCCTTGCGTCAATGCGCGGCGGAACTGGAACGCGGAGCGCGCCGCGGAGCAGGGGTGTGGCGCGGGGTCGAAGGCGTCGGCCGAGAGCGCCGACGTCGTGGTCTGGGGCGATTCCCATGCCGGCGCGCTGTTCAAAGGGATCAGCGATGCCTTGGCCGCGCGCGGCGAGAAGCCACTTATCCTGTCTTTGCCGGCCTGCCCACCGATCCTCGGGGTCAGCGCCATCCATCCGCAATACCCGCCGCAGGTCTGCACCGAGTTCAACGCGGCCGCGATCGCCGAGATACGGCGATTGAAGCCGAAGGTGGTGATCATGGTGGGGCGCTGGTCCATGTGGACGGCCCGGTCGGGCAACCATTTCTGGCTCACGACGAGTGCCCTGCCCGGCGGGGAGGAGCGAAGCGCAGCGACGACGGCCAAGGTGTTTGCCTACGGCATCGCCCATACGGTGCACGCAATCAATGAGGCCGGCGCGGCAGCCTTCGTGGTGGGACAGCCGCCGGAATTTCCGGAAGCACCGGTGCAGTGCGTGATCCGCACCGAGAAGGCGGGCAAGAAGGGCGAGTCCTGCGAAACCATTCCTGCCGCCACGGGCATGAGGTTCGTCGCTGGATCGAACGAGGCGCTCACCCGCATCGCCGCCAAAGAGCCCAACATGTCTCTATTTCTGCTCAGCCCCTTGTTCTGCGACCAGACCGAGTGCCGCGGTGGGGCCGGCAATGCGTTCTACTTCATGGACGAACACCACCTCTCGCCGGCCGGAAGCCAGCACGCGGTCGCGGCACCGGGTTTCTGGGCTTCATTTGACGAGGCACTCGGCAAGGCCGAGGCGCTGCGGAAGATGCCATCGCCCACAAATTGAAGCGCCTCGCCCGCGCGCCCCGATCATCCCGCGACGCCGTCAGTCCTGTTCCAGCAGCCCCGCGAGCTTGAGGGCGACGCCCTGAGAGCCCTCCACCTTCAGCCGGCCGGTGGAGAAGGCGAGCATCGGTCCGATGCGGCCGGTGATGAGCTTGTCCAGTGTATCGGTGGAAAGTCTCAGCACCGCATCCGCCTCGCCGGAGCCCTCGCCCACCTCGACACTGCCGCCGGTGGCGTCCAGCAGTATCGCCTCGCCGGTGTCTGTGAGGTCGAACCGCACCTTGTAGCCCAGTTCGGAGAGGGCATCGGCGCGCTCGCGCATGGCTTCGATGAGGGAGGCAAGATCGGCCATGGGGTGTCCTTGTGAGAGGCCGCTGGGGCCGAAAGGATTTTGAACCCTGTCCCGCTTGCGGGGGAGGGCAGGGTGGGGGAAAGCGGCGTCCGCGCCTGGTCCGCCGCATCCTGTGGTGAGACACGGCCTCCTCCCCAGACCTTCCCGCACGCGGGAGAGGGGGCGCAAAGGAAGGGTGCCGCCGACAGTCGGAAACGCAGTCCTCAGAACATCGCCTCGTCCAGCGCCATCATGGCGCCCTTGCCGGCCTTGATGGAACCCCACAGGGCCGCCACGTCGGGCAGGAGCTTCTCCATGAAGAAGCGCGCGGTGACGATCTTGGCGTCGTAGAAGGCCGCATCGTTTGGGTTGGAGACGCGCTTCTCATAGGCCACTTCCGCCATGCGCACCCACATGTAGCCCAGCGCCACGAGGCCGAACAGCCGCAGATATTCGGTGGCGGCGGCGCCGGCTTCCTCCGGGTCCTTCAGCCCCTTCTCGGCGATGTGGGCGGTGGCGAGCTGGAGCGCGCCGAAGGCCTTGGAGAGGGGGGTGATGAGGGGTCCCAGATTCTCGTCGTCCAGCTTCGCATCCATGTAGTTCAGCACGGGATGGAAGAAGGAGCGCAAATAGCGGCCCATGTGCGCCGGCAGCTTGCGGCCCACGAGGTCCAGCGCCTGCACGCCGTTGGTGCCCTCGTAGATCATGGCGATGCGGGCATCGCGCACATATTGCTCCATGCCGTGGTCGCGGATGTAGCCGTGCCCGCCATAGACCTGCATGCCCATGGAGGTGGCCTCGAAGCCCAGATCCGTGAACAGGGCCTTCACGATGGGCGTCATCAGCGCCGTGAAGTCCTCGGCGCGCTTGCGCTCCTCCGGATCTTCCGCCCGCTCCATCAGGTCCAGCGCGCGGGCGACCCAGCCGGCGAGCGCCCGGCAGCCCTCGTTGTAGGCGCGCATGGTCATGAGCGTGCGGCGCACGTCTGGGTGGACGATGATGGGGTCCGCCGGCTTGTCCGGATGCTTGGCGCCGGAGAGCGCGCGGCCCTGCAGGCGCTCCTTGGCGTAGGCCACCGCCGACTGGTAGGCCGCTTCCCCGAGGCCGAGGCCCTGCGTGCCCACGGAGAGGCGCTCCGAATTCATCATGGCGAACATGGCGCGCATGCCCTTGTGGGGCTCGCCCACCAGCCAGCCGGTGGCCTCGTCGAACGACATCTGGCAGGTGGACGAGCCGTGGATGCCCATCTTGTGCTCGATGCCGGTGCACAGCACGCCGTTGCGCGGGCCGACGGAGCCGTCCTCCTTCGGCAGGAATTTCGGCACCAGGAACAGGGAGATGCCCTTGATTCCCTTGGGCGCGTCCGGCAGGCGGGCGAGCACGAGGTGGACGATGTTCTCCGTCATGTCCTGCTCGCCGGCGGAGATGAAGATCTTGTTGCCGGTGATCTTGTAGGAGCCGTCCGCCTGCGGTTCGGCCTTGGTGCGCACGAGGCCAAGATCGGTGCCGCACTGGGGCTCGGTGAGGCACATGGAGCCGGACCACACGCCATCCACCATCTTCGGCAGAAAGCGGTCCTTCAGCTCGTCGGAGGCATAGGCCTTCAGCGCCTGATAGGCGCCGTGGGTGAGGCCGGGGCAGATGCCGAAGGCGAGGTTGCCCGAGCAGAGCATCTCCTCCACCAGCTTGTTCACGCTCGCCGGCAGGCCCTGGCCGCCATACTTGGGATCGCAGGCGATGCCGTTCCATCCGCCCTCGCGGAACGCGGTGTAGGCTTCCTTGAAGCCCTTGGGCGTGCGCACCACGCCGTTCTCATAGGTGCAGCCCTCAAGGTCGCCGGACTGATTGAGCGGCGCGAGCACCTCGGTGACAAACTTGCCCGCCTCCTCCAGCACCGCATCGATGAGGTCGGGCGAAAGCTCCTCCAGTCCCTTGAGCGTGCTCAGCTCCTCGCTGCCGTGCAGCTCGTGGAGGACGAAGCGCATGTCGCGCAGCGGGGGGGTATAGACCTGCATGGCGTTGGCTCCCGTTTTGTGTCTCCCCTCTCCTGCAAGGGGAGAGGGAATTGCGTCGCTACCGGCGGAAAGGCCGTTGCCGTTCTCCGCACCCGCTGCCGTCACCCTCCGGCTTGTCCGGAGGGTCCACTCCTCCGTTCGTCCCGGCGGAAGGGTGGATGCCCCGGACGAGCCGGGGCATGACGGCGCTATGTCTCGGTCCTTCCGCCGTCTCCCTGCGGTGGGCCCTCCGGTCAAGCCGGAGGGTGACGGCAGGAAGGCTTAATTCCTGAGCGGACGCCCGGTCTCCAGCACGTGCTCGATGCGGTCCAGCGTGGCGGTGGTGCGGATGAGCTTCATGAAGCCGTCCCGCTCCAGCTCCAGCACCCGCGCCGCTGGCACCGGGGCGATGTGGTCCGCATCCCCGCCGGTGAGCACCTCGGCGAGGGCCGCGGAGACCACCTTGTCATGCCGGGTCGCCAGGCCCCGCTTGGCGAAGCCTTCCACCGCCATGTCCATGGCCGCTTTGCCGGAGGGGCCGGGCAGGAAGAACTGCACGGGCTTCGGCGGCGCGTAGCCCTCCACCATCGCCAAGGCCTTGGCCTTGGCATCGGCAAGAAGCCGGTCGCGGTTCATGGTGATGCCGTCACCCTCGCGCAGGAACTTCAGCTCCTTCGCCTCGGCGGCGGACTTGGCGACGGTGGCGGTGGAGACGGTCTCGAACACCTTCGAGGGGGCCGGCATGGGCCCCTTCGGGAACTTCGGATCGGCCGCCCAGCGCTCCAGCATGGCCGTACAGCCACCCCAGGCCGGCAGCACGCCGACGCCGCATTCGACAAGCCCGATGTAGCTCTCGGCATGGGCCTGAACCGCACCGACATGCAGGAGAATCTCGCACCCGCCGCCGAGGGCGAGGCCGGAAGGCGCGGCCACCACCGGGAAGGGCGCGTACTTCACGTCCTGATAGGTCTTCTGTCCGGTGGCGACCAGCTTTTCGACTTCGCCGAAGGCGCCGATGTTGCAGGCGAACAGAGCGAGACCCAGATTGGCGCCGACGGAGAAGTTCGAGCCCTCGTTATAGATGACGAGCGCCTTGTACTTGTCCTTCACCAGCTTCAGCGCCTTGGCGAGCATCGTGATGATGCCCTCGTCAAGCGAGTTGCTCTTGGAGGTGAACTCGAGGCACACGACGCCGTCGCCGATATCCCACAGGGCCGCGGAGCCGTTCTTCGCCAGCGGCTGGGACTTCAGCTTGATGTCGGCGAGCAGTACCACGCCCTCGGGGCGGACGATATCGTGATAGGTGCCATCCAGCGTAAGGTATTGACGTTGGCCGTTTTCCACCCGGTAGAAGGGTTTGTCGGCGGCGAGCGCCAGCACCGGCGGCACCTCTTCCCCGTCCGCCTTCAACAGCTCGATCAGGCGGGCCGCGCCGATCTTGTCGATCAGCTCGAACGGGCCGGATTTCCAATTATATCCCAAGCGCATGGCATCATCGATGGAGACGATGTCATCAGCCGCCTCGGGCACGAGGCGCGCGGCATAGGCGAGGGTGCGTACCATCACCGCGCGGGCATAGCGCCCGCCTTCGCCGGGGGCGGAAAGGAGGGCGAAGAGATCCCGGCCGCCGCCGTCCTCCAGCTCCGCCACCTGGGCCTTCGCCTGCGGGCGATAGGCGCCGGTGGAGAGGTCGATGGCTTCCTTCAGCTTCTGCCCGCCCTCGCGGTTGAGGCGATAGAAGCCACCCTTGCCCTTGCGGCCGGTGTAGCCGGTCGAGATCATCTTCTCGATCAGCGGCTCGTCGCGAAGCGTTGCGTGGAAAGGGTCCGCGGCCGGCAGCGCCCGCTTCAGCGAGCCCTGGACGTGGGGCATCAGGTCGAGGCCCACGAGGTCGATGAGGCCGAACACGCCGGTCTTGGGGAAGCCGAAGGGCCGGCCCATCACCGCGTCCGCATCCTCCACCTTCATGCCCAGCGCGAAGGCCTCGCCCACCGCCAGCTGCAGCCAGTAGGTGCCCAGCCGGTTGGCGATGAAGCCGGGGGTGTCCTTGGCTCTCACCACCGTCTTGCCGAGCTTCACGTCGGCGAAGCGGGTGACGGCGGCCACCGTGTCCGCATTCGTCTCCGGCCCGGAGACGATCTCCAGCAGCCTCATGTAGCGGGGCGGATTGAAGAAATGGGTGATGAGGAAGTCGCGGCGGAAGCTCTCGGGCAGCCCCGCCGTGAGGTCCGCCAGCGGAATGGTCGAGGTGTTGGACGACACCGCCGAGCCGGGCCGGCGGGCGGCCTCGATCTTCGCGTAGAGCGCCTGCTTGAGGTCGAGCCGCTCGATGATGGCTTCGATGATGAGGTCGCAATCCGCGATGTCGGCGAGGTTGTCCTCGATGTTGCCCGGCTTCACCAGCTTCGCCGCGGCCTTGGACATGAAGGGCGCGGGATCGGCCTTCAGCAGCTTCTCCACCGCCTTCTCGGCGACGGCGTTGCGGTTGGCCGCGCCCTCGGGAACGATGTCGAGGAGCAGCACTTCCACGCCCGCATTGGCCACATGGGCGGCGATGCCGGCACCCATGACGCCGGCACCGATAACGGCGACTTTCCTGATTTCAAAAGACATCCGGCCCTCCTCAGACGCGCTCGAGGATGGTGGCGATGCCCTGTCCGCCGCCGATGCACTGGGTGGCGAGGGCATACTTGGCGCCTTCCCGCTTCAGGAGCGAGGCCGCCTTGCCGACGATGCGCGCGCCGGTGGCGCCGAGGGGATGGCCGAGCGCGATGGCGCCGCCGTCGAGGTTCAGCACCTCGTCCTTGATGCCGAGTTCCCGCTGGCAGGCGAGGGCCTGGGAGGCGAAGGCCTCGTTCAGCTCCACCACGTCGATGGCGCCGATGTCGAGGCCGGCGCGGCCGAGCGCCTTCTTCGTCGCCGCCACCGGGCCGATGCCCATGATCTCCGGCGCGCAGCCGGCGACCGCCACGCTCTTGAGGCGGGCGAGGGGCTCAAGGCCGTTCCGCTCGGCATAGGCCTCGGTGCACACCAGCACCGCGGACGCGCCGTCCGTCACCGGGGACGCGGTGCCGGCGGTGACCGTGCCGTGTTCGTCGAACGAGGGCTTGAGGCCCGCCAGCGCTTCGGCGGAGGCGTCGCGGCGGATGCAGCCGTCGATCTCGATGCTCTTTCCGTTGGCCTTGACCGGCACGATCTCGGCCTTGAAATGGCCCTCGGCCTCGGCCTTCGCCGCCTTCTGGTGGCTCTTCAGCGCGAAGGCGTCCTGGTCGGCGCGGGTGATCTGCCATTTGCGGGCGACGTTCTCCGCCGTCTCGCCCATGCTCATGTAGGCCTGCGGCATCGCCTTGTAGAGCGCCGGGTTGGGCATGGGGTTGAAGCCCGTCATGGGCACGCGGCTCATGCTCTCGATGCCGCCGCACACAAAGGCTTCGCCCGCCCCGAGCTGGATCTGGCCGGCGGCCATGTGCACCGACTGCATGGAGGAGCCGCAGAAGCGGTTCACGGTGACGCCGGCGACGCTCTCCGGCAGGCCGGCGATCATGCCGATGAGGCGGGCGATGTTGAAGCCCTGCTCGGCCTCCGGGAAGGCGCAGCCGACGATCAGGTCCTCGATCTCCTGCGCCTTCACCTTGGTGCGGGCGATGAGCGCGGCCACCACCTGGGCGGCGAGGTCGTCCGGACGCAGGCGGGCGAGGTCGCCCTTCTTGGCGAGCGTAAAGGGCGAGCGGGCATAGCCCGCGATCACGATGTTCTGCATGGGCGCGCTCATGGGGCTCTCCTGCCTGATCTTGCTTATGGTTCGCGGCGGGTGCCGCGGCGGCTGGCCGGAGCTCAGCCGGCGGCCTTCTTCTGGGCCGCCTCCCGCTCCAGCACGCCGAGGGTCTGCTCCTCGATGTCCTTGAGTTCGAGGATGGTCTCCTCGAGCGCGAGGCGCTGGTCCTCCAGCATTTCGAGGCGCGTCTGGACCTTCTTGAGCAGCAAGCGGATCTGCTCGGTCTGGGACGGGTCGATGTCGTAGAGGTCGAGATATTCCTTGATCTCGCGCAGCGAGAAGCCGAGCCGCTTGCCGCGCAGGATCAGCACCATCCGCGCCCGGTCGCGCTTGGTGTAGACGCGCATGGTGCCGGCGCGGCGCGGGGTGATGAGGCCCTTGTCCTCATAGAAGCGGATGGTGCGCGGGGTGATCGCGAGGTCCCGCGCCAGCTCGGTGACGGTGAAGAAGGTGTCTGTGAGCGAGGTGCCGGGGAGGCGCTTGCCTGTCGATGCCACGTGTTCACCTATACGTCATCTATCGAACCTGAAGATACATGCTTTGACCTTGGGCGCAAGAGGCCGCGCGTTCAGGGCTTCGGGAGGTGCGGCCGCGGCGTGCCGCTCCCGTAGAATGGCACCCCGAGACCGCGATTCGGCACGGCAGTTTGGCGGTCGGCGAGGCGGTGGACGAGCCACGGCGGACAGGCGCGCGCCGTAGATGTGGCTTTCCCGCCACATGGCCACGAATCCCGGCGGCGGGCTTTCGCGGGTCGCCCCAACGGTGTTGACGCGAATGTTCGTTAAGGCATGCTGGATGACGTATAGGGCATCGTAAAAACGTAATGTGCGCCGCAGCGCGCCGGGCCCTGAGGAAAGCGCCTAACAGGGGGATCCATGGCCACACATCTTTCATGCCTGCGCCGCCCGCTCGCAACCCGCGCGACACTGATGGCCCTTCCGGTTCTGGCTGTTCCCGTCCTGGCCATCGCCGGGGCGACGGGCGCCGCGGCCGGCGGCTTCGGCCTCAGGGAGCAGAGCGCCTATTACCAGGGCTATTCGTTCGCCGGCACCGCGGCGGGCGGCGACGGCCTCGCCTCCATGTTCTGGAACCCGGCGGCGCTGAGCTTCTCGCCCGGCCTCAACATGGAAGCCAACGTCACCTGGATCGCGCCGCACGCCTCCATCGACGTGTACCGCGCCACCGGCCCGCTGTTCGGCAACAATCTCGGCAATGTCGGCATCGGTGACATCGTCGACGACGGGGCGGTGCCGGCCACCTACATCACCTATGCCTGGGACCGGATCGCCGTCGGCCTCGCGGTCAACGCGCCGTTCGGCCTCATCACGGATGCGCCGTGCAATTGGTCGGGACGCTATTACGGCTGCTACAGCCGCATCTTCGACATGAACATCCAGGGCTCCATCGCCTACAAGGTGAATGACTGGCTCACCCTCGGCGCCGGCTTCAACGTCAATTACATCGATGCCCGCCTGTCGAACGCGCAGATCCTCAGCGCCGCCCCGCTCACCTTCGGCGCGGCGCAGGTGGACGGCGATTCCATTGGCTACGGCATCAATCTCGGCGCGCTGCTGACGCTCGCGCCCGGCACCACGGTGGGCCTCGGCTATCGCTCGCAGATCGACCAGGGGCTGAGCGGCACCATCACGCCGCTGATCCTCAACAACCCGGTCGCCAAGCTGCCCGCCCAAGCCGGCCTGACCCTGCCGGACCAGGCGACCTTGTCGCTGCGCTCCAAGCTGACCCCCAATTTCACCGTGCTCGGCACCGTGGAATGGACCAATTGGTCCACGGTGCAGGAACTGAAGGTGGAGAGCATCGCCGCGCCGGACAGCGTCCTGAACCTCCAGTGGAAGGACGGCTGGTTCTTCTCCGGGGGCGTCGAATACCAGTGGGACCCGAAGCTCGCGCTGCGCGCCGGCCTCGCCTACGAACTGACGCCGGTGCCGGACGCGACGCGCTCGCCACGCCTGCCCGACACCAACCGCCTGTGGCTGTCGGCCGGCTTCACCTATGCCGTCACCGAGAAGCTGGCGCTCGACGTCGCCTACACGCACATCTTCGGCGAGGATGCCCCGATCGCCTTGTTCCCCACCGAGCCGGCCAATGCGCTGCGCGGGTCGCTGGTGGGCAGCGTGAACGACGGCTACGTCGACATCGTCTCGCTGGCGCTGCGCTACAAGTTCGACAGCCCGGTCTCGGCCGCGCCGGTCTACACCAAGTAGGCGCGCCACCCGGCCTGCCGCTGCGTGGCGGCGGGCCGCCTTGTCGCCCGCCGCCGGCGGATCGCGCTGCCACGCCGCAGATTGCTCTGCCATCAGGCGCGATCGGGCTCTAAACTGCGATGAAACATGACCCAACGGCACCGGATCGGCGCGCGCCTGGCGCGGGCCGATCCGAAGACGCCGCGCGCGAAGGGAGGACGGCCATGCAATCAGGCGCGGATCAGGATCTCGCCGCCGCGGTCCCGGTCTCGCCGGTGCCCGACCTGCTGGCTGCCAGCGTCGCGCGCCACGGCGCCAAGCCCGCCCTGAGCTTCCTCGGCCGCAAGTGGAGCTATGCCGATCTCGGCGCGCTGGTCGACAAGGTCGCCGCCGGGCTGCAGGCCAAGGGGGTGGGCAAGGGCACGAAGGTCGGGCTCTGTTTGCCCAACACGCCCTATTCGGTGGTGTTCTTCTTCGCCGTCATGAAGGCCGGCGGCACGGTGGTGAACTACAGCCCGCTTTATGTGGAGCGGGAGCTGAGGCACCAGATTCGCGATTCGGGCACCACGATCATGGTGGTGCCGGACCTCCACCTCATCCATTCGCGCGTCGCCGCGGTGGCGCCGGAGGCGGGGCTGAACACCATCGTCGTCTGTCCGCTGGCCGGCGTGCTGCCGTTTCCCAAGGGCCTGCTGTTCACGCTCTTCAAGCGCAAGGAGCAGGCCCGCTACGACGTCGGCGACGGCGTTCACCTGCATTACCGCGAGCTGCTCAAGCACGGCGACCGGCCGTCCGCGGTGGAGATCGATCCCAGGACCGACGTGGCGGTGCTGCAATATACCGGCGGCACCACCGGCGTGCCGAAGGGCGCCATGCTCACCCATGCCAATGTCTCGGCCAATGCGCGCCAGGTGATGATGCATGCGGACTGCGAGCGTATCGGCGTCACCCGCGTGCTCGGCGTGCTGCCGCTGTTCCACGTCTTCGCCATGCAGACGGTGATGCTCATTCCCATCTGCCTCGGCGCGGAGATCATCCTGGTGCCGCGCTTCAACCTCGGGGACGTGCTCGACGACATCGAACGCCAGAAGCCGACCATGTTCCCAGGCGTTCCCACCATCTATGCCGCCATCAATGCCCACCGTGGCGTGGAGACGCGCGATCTGTCCTCGCTGACGCTGTCCATCTCCGGCGGCGCGCCGCTGCCGAAGGAGGTGCGCGCGACGTTCGAGCACCTGTCCGGCTGCAAGCTGGTGGAGGGCTACGGCCTGTCGGAGACCTCGCCGGTGGTGAGCGCCAACCCGCCGCTCGGCATCGTCAAGGACGGCTCGGTGGGCACCGCTCTGCCCCAGACCGTGATCGAGATCCGCGACCTCGCCGACCCCACCCGCCTCATGCCCACCGGCGAAAAGGGCGAGGTGTGCGTGCGCGGACCACAGGTGATGGCCGGCTATTACGAGCGGCCGGACGAGACCGCGTGCGCCTTCATCGACGGCGCGCTGCGCACCGGCGACGTGGGCTATCTGGATGCCGACGGCTACCTGTTCCTGGTGGACCGCATCAAGGACGTGATCCTGTGCGGCGGCTACAATGTCTATCCGCGCGTGATCGAGGAGGCGCTCTATCTGCATCCGGCTGTGTCGGAGGCGGTGGCCATCGGCATCGACGATCCCTATCGCGGCCAGGCGCCCAAGGCGTTCGTCACCCTGAGGGAGGGCCAGAGCGCGACGGCGGACGAGATCCTCGGCTTCCTGTCGCACCAGATTTCCAAGATCGAGATGCCGAGGTCGATCGAGATCCGCGAGAGCCTGCCGAAGACGCTGGTCGGCAAGCTCTCCAAGAAGGAGCTGGTGGAGGAGGAACGCCGCCGAAGCCAGGCCTGACGCACGGCACCCGGGGGGCCGGCGATGACACCTCCCGCCATTCTCGGCTAGAGACGATCTCCGCATCTCTTCCAGCGGCTGCGGACCCGTGCGGGGGGTGCGCGCGTTCCTGACAGCCTCGATGCGGAAAAGGGTCCTTCCATGCGTTCCGAAATACGGCTGATACGTCGCATCGCGCTCGCAGGCGTGGTGCTGGGCGCGCTTTACCTCGCCTGGCTGGCGGTGGACGTGATCCTGCTGGTGTTCGCGGCGGTGCTGCTCGCTCTGGCGCTGCATGCGCTCGCGGAGCCCTTCGCCCGCTACACCCGCTGTCCCGAGCGGTACGCCGTGTTCCCGGTGGCGCTGCTGGTGTTCGGCGGCACCGGCGTCATCCTTTATCTGTTCGGCTCGACCATCCGCAGCCAGGTGCTGGAACTGGTGCAGACCCTGCCCGCCGCCTGGGCCGCCTTCGAGCAGCGCTTCCACCTGGAGGGCCTCGGCGACGACCTCATCAAGCGCGCGGAGGCGGCGGCGCCCTCCAGCGATACCATCCTCTCGCTGGTGCAGGGGCTGACCAGCAATTTCTTCCAGGCGGTGCTGGGCGCCTTCCTGGTGCTGGTGGGCGGGCTCTATTTCGCGGTGGACCCGAAGACCTATCGCGGCATGTTCCTCGCCTTCTGGCCCCATGCGCGGCGGCCGGAGATGGGGCGGCGGCTCGATTCCATCGCGCTCGACCTGCGCAATTTCCTGAAGGCCCAGCTCATCGCCATGGTGGTGGTGGGCGTGCTGACCTATATCGGCCTCGCCATTCTCGGCGTGCCCTCGGCGCTGGCGCTGGCGCTGTTCACCGGGATCGCGGAGTTCATCCCCATGGTGGGGCCGGTGGTCTCGGCGGTGCCGGCGCTGCTGATCGCCTTCACCCTCGGCCTCGATTCGGCGCTCTGGGTGCTGGCGCTGTTCGTGGTGGTGCAGCAGACCGAGAGCAATCTCATCACCCCGCTGCTGCAGCAGCGCATGGTCTCCCTGCCGCCGGCGGTGACGCTGTTCGCGGTGGTGCTGTTCGGCACCGTGTTCGGCACGCTGGGCGTGCTGCTCGCCACCCCGCTCACGGTGCTCGCCTTCGCCGCGGTGCGCGACCTCGCGCCGCCGGAGGACTCGCTGTTCGTCGAGGAGCCGCCGCCCGAGGCCCCGGCGGAGCCGCCCCCGGAAGCACCCCCCGAAGCCGGCGCGGCCTGAGGGCGCAGCGCCCTCCTATTTCCACATCCACGCGCAGGATTTGAGCCGGCGCACCCGCGCGCCATGCCCCCCGGATCGCCCCGTTTGCCTCCGCTGTCCGGGCGTGTATGGTCGCCCGCCGATTTTGCTCGAAGAGACCGTTGATGGCGCGCGACACGTTGGATGCGACCCCCATTTCCTCGCGCGACGAACTCGTCGACTGGATGGAGAAGGGGAACAAGCCGCAGAGCGCCTTCCGTATCGGAACCGAGCACGAGAAGATCCCCTTCACCCTCTCCCGCCACGAGCCGGTGCCCTATGAGGGGCCGAAGGGTATCCGCGCGCTGCTGGAAGGCATGCGCATGCTGCTCGGCTGGGAGCCGATCATGGAGGGCTCCACCATCATCGGCCTCGCCGACGTGACTGGCGGCGGGGCGATCTCGCTGGAGCCGGGCGGGCAGTTCGAATTGTCCGGCGCGCCGGTCTCCACCATCCACGAGACCTGCGCGGAGCTGAACGCGCATCTCGCCCAGGTGCGCGAGGTGGCGACGCCGCTCGGCATCGGCTTCCTCGGCATCGGCATGAGCCCGAAATGGTCGCGCTCCGAGACGCCGGTGATGCCGAAGGGGCGCTACAAGATCATGTCCAACTACATGCCGAAGGTGGGTACCCTCGGCCTCGACATGATGTTCCGCACCTGCACCGTGCAGGTGAACCTCGACTTCTCGTCCGAGGCGGACATGGTGAAGAAGATGCGCGTCGGCCTCGCGCTCCAGCCCATCGCCACGGCGCTGTTCGCCAACTCGCCGTTCACGGAAGGCAAGCCCAACGGCTTCCTGTCGTTCCGCTCGGAGATCTGGCGCGACACCGACAATGCCCGCTCGGGCATGCTGCCCTTCGCCTTCGAGGACGGCTTCGGCTTCGAACGCTATGTGGACTACGCGCTCGACGTGCCGATGTATTTCGTCAAGCGCGGCGACGCCTATGTGGACGTCGCCGGCTCCTCCTTCCGCGACCTGCTGGCGGGGCGCAACCCGATGCTGCCCGGCGAGACCGCGACGCTCTCGGATTGGGTGAATCACCTCTCCACCATCTTCCCCGAGGTGCGCCTCAAGCGATTCCTGGAAATGCGCGGCGCGGACGCCGGCCCGTGGGCGACGCTGTGCGCGCTGCCGGCGTTCTGGGCCGGCCTGCTCTACGACCAGGAGAGCCTCGACGCCGCCTGGGACCTGGTGAAGGACTGGACTGCCGAGGAGCGCCAGCAGTTGCGCGACGACGTGCCCCGCCTCGCTCTGGCGGCGCCGTTCCGGGGCGCGCCAGCGCGCGAGCTGGCGCGCCGCGCGCTGGCGCTGTCCAATGAGGGCCTGCGGCGCCGCGCCCGTCTCGACCGCAAGGGCCGGGACGAGACCCATTTTCTCCAGCCGCTGGAAGAGGCCGTGCTCACCGGCCGCTCGCCCGCCGAACTGCTGCTGGAGCACTACCGCACCGACTGGAACGGCTCCGTGGAGCCCGCATTCACCACGCTTGCCTACTGAGCCGCGCCGACCCATGCGCGATGCGCAGGGCGGGCGGCGGGTGGATGCGGTGTGGGCGGGCGCGCGCGTCGGCGCGACAGGGTAGGGTGACGCCGCGGCGCTCGCCGAATCCTCATCCGCGGCGGCGATCCATCCGCCGTCTCGCTCTGCCTCAGGCCATGCGGAACCCTCCATGTCCCATCCCCCGCGCGAGGCGCCGCTGAGCCCCACCGACTGGACGCTCTATGTCGCGAGCGTCGTCATCTTCGGCATCGGCTGGCTGCCCATGCGGCTGCAGCTCGGCGAGGTGGCGCCGGAGGTGTCGGCCTTCTGGCGCTTCGTCTTCGCGACGCCGGTGATGTTCGCTCTGGTGTTCGCCACCCGTTCGCGCCTCGCCTTCGGCCTGCGTGACCATCTGCTGTTCCTTGGCCTCGGGGCGTGCCTTTTCTCCTTCAACTTCCTCAGCTTCTATTATGCCGGCTACCACCTGCCCTCGGGGCTCATCTCGGTGGTGTTCTCGCTGGTGGCGATCATCATTCCGTTGCTGTCGGCGCTGCTGCTGGGCGCGCCGCTGCGGCGCGGCCTGTTCCTCGGCGCCCTGCTCGGCGTGGCGGGCACCGGGCTGGTGTTCGGGCCGGCCGTCGTCGCCGTCTTCACCGGCGCCGCCGCAGGGGCGGAGGCGCAGGCGCACATGGGCATGGGGCTCATCCTCGCGCTGGTCGGCACCGTCTGCTTCTCGCTGGGCAGCATCCTCTCCGGCATCGCCGGCCGGCGCGGCCTGCCGCTCCTGTCCATGACCGCCTTCAGCTTCGCCTACGGGCTGGCGGTGCTCGGCATCGCAGCGCTGATCGGCGGTTCGCCCTTCATCATGGAGATGACGCCGCGCTATCTCGGCTCGCTCGCCTTCCTCATCATCGGCCCGACGCTTTCCGGCTTCGGCATCTACCTGGCGCTGGTGCGGCGCATCGGCGCCAGCCGGGCGGGCTACGGCACGGTGCTCTATCCCCTGATCGCCCTCGCGATCTCGACCGTCTTCGAGGACTATCACTGGACGCTCTCGGCCGCCTTCGGCATCGCGCTGGTGCTGATCGGAAACATGCTGGTCCTGCGCGCGCCCGCCCCTGCCAGGGCCAGCTGACGCGCGCGGCTGGCTGGCGCCGATGTCCACGATGCATTAGGTTGTGCGGCAAAGGGTTGGGACGAGGCGCGGCGGTGCGCCTTCATTGCCCGCCGTGCCGCACCGGCACCATCGATGGTAGACGGAAATGTCGCTGAAGTTCGCTCTGCTCGGGCTGATCGCCATCCAGCCGGCGTCCGGATACGACTTGAAGCGGACCATCGAGCGCTCGATCTACTACATCTGGAACGCCACCTCCCCGCAGATCTACAACACCCTCGCCAAGCTCAGGGAGGAGGGGTTCATCACCTCGGTGGACCTGCCCCAGCGCAGCAAGCCCGACAAGAAGATCCACGCCATCACCCCCCAAGGCCAGGAGGCGCTGGCGGCGTTCCTCAACGAGCCGATCCGCTCCTCGGTGACGCGGGACGAGGTGCTGCTGCGCATCTTCTTCGGCAATTTCGCGGACCGCGCCACCATCCACAAGGAGCTGCTTTTGACGCTGGAGCGCATCCGCGAGGAATGCGCCTATCTGGAAACCGTGGAGGCGCGCATCACCGCCCATCCCGGACCCAAGATGGAGGCGCGCAAGTTCCAGCTCCTCTCGCTGCGCATGAAGGTGGCGCAGATGCGGGCGATGGAGGAGGAACTGGTGCGGTTCCTCGCCAGCGAGAGCGCGCAGCCGCTGGAGAATTTCGAGCAGGTGTGAGGGGTGGCGCCATCGTGGCCCGGCCTCGCCGCCGCCGTAGTCCTCTTTCACCGCCGTCATGCCCCGGCTGGTCCGGGGCATCCACCGGGCCGCAGCACTGCGCCTTCAGATCGGCCGCCGGCCCGGCCGTGGTGTGGATCCCCCGGACAAGCCGGGGGATGACGGCGGTTGGGGGACCATCGGGCGGGGGTCAAAAGGCTGGACGACGCCCGTCCTGGTATTGCTTCGCCGCCGCCGTGGTCCTCTTTCACCGCGGTCATGCCCCGGCTTGTCCGGGGCATCCACCGGGCCGCAGCACTGCGCCTTTAGATCGGCCGCCGGCCCAGCCGTGGTGTGGATCCCCCGGACAAGCCGGGGGATGACGGCGGCGCGGGGACGATCGGGCGGGTGATGGGCGGCCGGCGCCGCCTGCCTGACTACCCGCCAGTCACCCGCTCCAGTTCACCCGCCCGCCGTCTTGCCGCGCACCTCGCTCAGGGTCTTGCTGATGCGGCCCTCGTAGCGCGGGCGGTTCTCCTGGGGGGCCGTGAGCGGCTGCACGGGCCGCAGTGTCGCCAGGCAGCGGCGGGTCAGCTCCTGGTATTCGAGCGTGCCGCCGCGCTTCCAGCCGAGGTCCTTTTCGGCGAGCGTGCGCACGATGCGCGCGGGCACACCCACGACGAGGCTCTTCGGCGGCACCACCATGCCCTCGGGCACATAGGCCATGGCGCCGATCACCGCGTCCTCGCCGATCACCGCATTGTCCATCAGCACCGCCTGGATGCCGATCAGCACGTTGCGGCCCACATGGGCGCCGTGGATCACCGCGCCGTGGCCCACATGGCCGTCCACGTCGATGATCGCGTCGCCGCCGGGAAAGCCGTGCATGATGCAGCCATCCTGGATGTTCGAGCCCTCGCGCATGATGACCCGCGCGAAGTCGCCGCGCAGCGAGGCGCACGGGCCCACATAGCAGCCCGGTCCGATCTCCACGTCGCCGATCAGCACCGCGGTCGGATGCACGAACGCGGTGGGATGGACGACCGGGACCAGGTCCTCGATGGCGTAGCAATTGTGCATGTCTTCCTGCCCTTCATGGTCCTGAGGCGCGCGCCGTCAGCGCCCGGAGAACACCGGCACGCGCTTTTCCAGGAAGGCGCGGCGGCCTTCCTTGTAGTCCTCGCTGGCATAGCAGGCGCGCACCATGTCCTGGAGCCGCATTTCCTCTTCGGGATTGACGGCGGGGGTGAGGGCGAGCTTGCAGGCCTTGGCGAGGGCGAGCGTCATGGGCGCGTTGGCGGCGATGGTCGCGGCATAGGCCGCGGCCTCCGCCGCCCGGTCGGCCGCCGGCACCACGCGGTTCACGAGCCCGAGCGCCAGCGCCTCGGCGGCGTCCACCTGCCGGCCGGAGAACAGCAGATCGGCGGCCACCGCCGGCCCCACCGCCTCGGTGAGGTTGCGCTGGCCCTCGATGCCGTAGCCGAGCCCGAGCTTCGCCGCCGGCACCGCGAAGCGCGAGCCCTCTTCGCAGATGCGGATGTCGCAGCACAAAGCGAGCGCCAGCCCGCCGCCGATGCAGAAGCCGCCGATGGAGGCGAGCGTCGGCTTCGGAAAGTGCTTCAGCCGCCGGTAGGCGCCGGCCGCGATCTCGTTGTATTGCGCCACCGCCTCGGCCGTGCCGCGCTCGCGCTCGAACTTGGAGATGTCGGCGCCCGAGGCGAACGCCTTCCCGCCGCGACCCTCGACCAGCAGCACGCGCACCTCGGGAGCCTGCGCCATCTCATCGAGGAGGTCGCTTGCCTGCCGCCACATGGCGAGATCGATGGCGTTGCGCCGCGTGGGATTGTCGATGACGAGCCGCGCCACCGGGCCCTCGCGCTCGGCGACGATGCGCCCCTCGGCCTCGGCCGTCCCGTTCATGCCCGAACTCCCTTCGCCTGTTGTTCTTCTTGGCTGCCGGCGCAGCAGGATAGCCGCGACGCTCCGCGCTGGCGACAGCCTGGGCGGAGGGCTTCAGAAGAAGGCCTGAAGGCCGGTCTGGGCGCGGCCGAGCACGAGGGCATGCACGTCGTGGGTGCCCTCGTAGGTGTTCACCGTCTCCAGGTTCACCATGTGGCGCATGACGTGATACTCGTCGCTGATGCCGTTGCCGCCGTGCATGTCGCGCGCCGTGCGGGCGATGTCGAGCGCCTTGCCGCAATTGTTGCGCTTCAGCAGGGAGATGGTCTCCGGCGCGATCTGCCCGGCGTCGAACAGGCGCCCCGCCTGGAGGCAGGCGAGCAGGCCGAGGGTGATCTCGGTCTGCATGTCCACCAGCTTCTTCTGCACCAATTGGGTGGCGGCGAGCGGACGGCCGAACTGCCTACGGTCGAGCGTGTATTGCCGCGCCGCGTGCCAGCAGAATTCCGCCGCGCCCATGGCGCCCCAGGAGATGCCGTAGCGCGCCCGGTTGAGGCAGCCGAACGGCCCGGCAAGGCCGGTGACGTTGGGCAGGAGGCGGTCCGCCTCCACGAACACGTCCTCCATGGCGATGTTGCCGGTGGGCGAGGCGTGCAGGCTCAGCTTGCCCTGGATCGCATAGGTCGACAGGCCCTTCATGCCGCGATCGAGCAGGAAGCCGCGGATCACGCCGTCATCGGTCTTGGCCCAGATGACGAACACGTCGGCGATGGGGGCGTTGGTGATCCAGCACTTGGTGCCGGAGAGCAGGAAGCCGCCGTCGACGCTCCGGGCGCGCGTCGCCATGGCGCCGGGATCGGAGCCGGCATCCGGCTCGGTGAGGCCGAAGCAGCCGACGATCTCGCCGGTGGCGAGGCGCGGCAGGTATTTCATGCGCTGGTCTTCGCTGCCATAGGCGTAGATCGGGTGCATGACGAGCGAGGACTGCGCGCTCATGGCCGAGCGGTAGGCACTGTCCACCCGCTCCGCCTCGCGGGCGCACAGGCCGTAGATCACGTAGCTGCTGCCGGCGCAGCCGTACTTTTCGGGGATGGTGAGGCCGAGCAGGCCGAGGGCGCCGAACTCGGAGATGATCTCGCGGTCGAACCGGTGTTCCCGGTTCGCCATCAGGATGCGCGGCATCAGCCGGTCCTGGCAGTAGGCGCGGCAGGTGTCGCGCACCATGCGCTCCTCGGCCGAGAGCAGGCTTTCGAGCTGCATCGGGTCCTGCCAGTCGAACGGGGCGTATCGGTTCGACGGCACGGTCGCCACCTTGCGCGGCAGGACCGCCTCGTTGACGGAGCTCTGGGTCATCGTCGCTCTTCCGGTCAGGCGGCTGCGGGGGAGGAAAGCGTCTCGGCGCTGCGATGCGCCTTGGCGGCGAGGTCCAATTCGCCGAGGTCTGCGAGCACCTTGCCGTATTCGCGCCAGCCGCGCCGGCCGCGCGGGAACAGCGCCACGCGCTCGGAGAGCAGGTTCCGCGCCATCGGCAGACGCCCGGCGCGCACCGCCGCATCGATCAGGATCTGCGCGAACAGATCGCGCTGGGCGAGGCTGCCGCCGATCGGCGCAAGCTCGTTGCGCATCGGCCAGAGAATGTCGCAGGCCTTGGCGTGGTCGCCGCCCTCATAGGCGATCATGGCCTCGCACAGCGGAATGAGGACCGCCTGCGTGGTGCGTGCATTCCAGCTCTCGCCGTCCTTGGCGAAGACGGCCATGGACTGGATCTGCTCGCGCGCGGTGTCGAACCGGCCCTTGGCGGCGAGCGCGAGGCAGAAATGGGCGTCGCGGAACGGCAGGATGTGGTCGTGGATGCGCGTCGCCGAGTGCTCGGCCAGAAGGTCCCAGCGGTTGCCCACGTCGACCCCGGCGATCTGCAGCCGCTTGAGAAAGGCAGCCTGGTTGGAGACGTCGATATAGGTCTCCGAATTGAGCGACGACAGGTCCTCGTCGAACACGCGGAGCGCACGGTCGTAGTTCTCGGCGACGATGTGGAACAGGCCGCGGTGCCACCACACGTGGGCCTTGAAGAAGTTCTTGTTGGCCCAGTCGTCCCTGGAATAGTCGAGCCAGTCCGCGCCCTCGTCGAAGCGGCCCTGCATCTCCATCACATGGGCGACGGAATGGATCGCCCACAGGTCCTCCGGGTTGCCCTCCACCGCCGCGCGGCCCCAGCGCTCCGCATCGGCATAGGCGCCGCATTCCTCCAGCGCATAGGCATACATGCCCTGCACGTGGGAATAGCCGGGCGTCGCCTCGTCCCAGGCGCCGAGCGCGCCGGCCACCACCGCGCGCAGCACGTTGTTGCGGCCGGTGTAGAAGGCCATGGTGTGGTGCAGCTTGAGGGCCATCAGGTCCTGCGGCCACTGGTTCAGCACCTGCTCCCAGGCGAGGCAGGCGTTCATGAGGTCGCCCTTCACCCACGCCTTGAGGGCGGACAGGTGGAGCCGCTCGCGCTCGGTGATGTCGCCGCCCGCCTGCTCCAGCTCCGCCAGGGTCTGGCGCAGCTTCGGGAACACGGCGGGGTTCTCCAGCATCATCAGGAGATAGCCGCGATAGCACTGGGCGAGCACGCAGGACGGGTCCTCGGCGAGCGCCGCCTTCACCTCCGCGGAGGCGCTGGTGCCGTAATTGAGATAGTCCGCCACCGCCAGGTCGAGATGGGCGACCGCCTTCGGGCTGGTGGTGGTCACGTCGAGGCCGCGGACGTCCTGATGCATGGCGGTGTCCCTTCTCTCGCTGTGCGGCGCGCCGGTCAGGCTGCGTCGTCGAGCGCGACGCCAAGGCCGCGCAGCACCCGTTCCGGCGTCGCCGGAAAGTGGAAGATGTCGCCGCCGCGCTGGCGCAAGGCGTCCGCCACGGCGCAGGAGATGCCGGCGAGCGCGCCGATGATCGAGCCCTCGCCGCAGCCCTTGAAGCCGCCCAGCGCGCCGGACGGCGTGTTGGCGTGGTGCAGCTCGATGTGCGGCACCTCCAGCGCCGAGGGCACGAGATAGTCGGCGAGCGTCACCGTGCGCGGCTGGCCGTTCTCGTCATAGATCAGCTGCTCGTAGAGCGCCTCGCCGACCCCCTGGGCGATGCCGCCGATGATCTGGCCTTCCACCACGGCGGGATTGATGATGCGTCCCACGTCCTCGGCGGCCACATAGCGCACGATCTCCACGTGTCCCGTCTCTTCGTCCACGTCCACCACCACCACGTGGGCGCCGGCGGCGAACGAGCCGTGCTTGGGATCGTAGAAGGCGGTGACCTCGAAGCCCTGGTTGATCTCGCTCGGAATGTCCTTGGCGGAGAAGAAGCTGTGTTCCGCAAGCTGGCGCAGGGGCAGCGACCTGGTGCGATCGACGGTCTCCACCACGCTGTCGGCGAGCATCAGCTCCTCGCTCGGCGTCTGCATGATGTGGGCTGCGACGGCGAGGATGCGGCGGCGCAGTTCGCCCGCCGCCTGGATCACCGCGCCGGAGCCGAACACGGCGGTGCGCGAAGCGAACGTGCCGAAGCCGTAGGGCGCCATGCCGGTGTCGTTGGTGAGACACGCGATGTCGTCGAGGCGGATGCCCAGCTCGTCCGCCGCCACCTGCCGCATGGCGGTAGCGATGCGCTGGCCCTGGGAGGGCAGAGCGGCGGCGATGGTCAGCTTGCCGGAGGTCTCAAGGCGCAGCGTGACCGCGTCGCGGCCAGGCTGGAGCAGCGTGCCCGGGCCGACCGCGGTGCTGGTGCCGAGGCCGGTCAGCTCGGCGAAGCAGGCGACGCCGATGCCGCGCAGCTTGCCCTTGGCCAGCATCGCCTGCTGCTCCTTGCGCAGCACCGGGTAGCCGGACTTCGCCAGCGCCATGTCGAGGCACGGCATGTAGCCCACATGGTCGTGCACGAGGTTGTTGCCGTTGCGAAACGGCATGGCGCTCTGGGGAATGATGTTGCGGCGCCGGATCTCCACCGGATCGATGCCCAGCTCCGCCGCCGCCTGGTCGAGCAGCAGCTCCAGAGATGCGGAAGCGGAGGGGCGGCCCACCGCGCGATAGGGGCCGACTGGCGTCTTGTTGGTGGCGACGCCGCGCGTCGTGTAGCGCAGCGCCTTCACCTGGTAGGGCCCCGGCATCAGGCCGCCGGTCTGCAGCGGCTCCATGCCGGCGGACCACAGATAGGTGGAATAGGCGCCGACGTCGGTCCAGATGTCCGACTGGAGCGCGAGGATGTGCCCCTCGGCGTCGAGCGCCAGCGCGACCTCGATGTCGTGCTCGCGGGCATGGGTGGAGGCGACCATGTTCTCCAGCCTGTCTTCCACCCACTTCACCGGGCGGCGCAGCTGGAGCGCCAGGAACGCGCAGACGAACTCCTCCGGATAGATGGACGCCTTCTGGCCGAACCCGCCGCCGGTCTGCGGCGCCACCACGCGGATGTCGGTTTCCGACAGGCCGAGATGCTTGGCGAGATAGTGCCGCACCACATACGGAAGCTGGTGGCTCATCCACATGGAGAGCTTGAAGGAGCCGTCGCGCCAAGCGGCGACGCAGCCGCGCCCCTCCATGCACAGCGCCTGCTTGCGCCCGAGCTGGAAGCGGCGCTTCACCACGAGGTGAGCGTTGGCGAACGCGGCATCGACGTCGCCGCTCTGGTAGTCGCGCCGGATGAGATAGTTGTTGGGGCAGGTGTCGTGCACCAGCGGGGAGCCGTCGCGCTCGCCGTCGCGGGCGTTGGTGACGACGGGCAGGGGATCGTAGTCCACCTCGATCAGCTCGATCGCGTCTTCCGCCAGAGCGCGGCTCTCGGCCACCACGGTGCAGATCGCCTCGCCGCAGAAGCGCACCTTCTCCACCGCCAGCCAGTGCTGCGTCGACTGCCCGCCGGAGAAGCGGTTGGGCATGGAGGTGAAGGGCTCGACCTTGCCCAGGAGGTCGGCGCCCGTGAGTACGGTCACGACGCCCGGCAGCGCGCGGGCGCGGCTTGTGTCGATGCGCGCGAGGCGGGCATGGGCGTGCTGGCTGCGCAGGAAGGCGACGTGGAACATCCCGGCGAACGAGATGTCGTTCAGGAAGCGGGCCTCGCCCTCCACCAGCGGGATCGCCTCCTCGGGCAGCACCGAGGAGCCCACCATCCTCTCATTGACGAAGCGCGTGCCCGACATCTCACCCCCGCTGATGGTCTTGCATCGCGGCTGCCGCCGCGCGCACCGCCTCGACGATCGCCTGGTAGCCGCTGCACCGGCAGATGTTGCCGGACAGGTACTCGCGGATCTCGGCCTCGGTGGGGTCCGGGTTCTGGCCCAGAAGCTCGATGGCCGTTGCGAAGAAGCCGGGCGTGCAGAAACCGCACTGGATCGCGAAATTCTCGAAGAACGCCTTCTGAACCGGGTGCCAGACGCCCGCCGGGTCCTTGAGGCCCTCGATGGTGACCACCTCGCGCCCGTCCGCCTGCACCGCCAGCATCAGGCAGGCGCGCGCGCTGCGCCCATCCACCGTCACCGTGCAGGCGCCGCACACGCCGTGCTCGCAGCCGAGATGGGTGCCGGTGAGATGGAGCTGGTCGCGCAGGAAATCGGCGAGCGAGGTGCGCGTCGCCACGTCCTTGGTGTGGACGCGGCCGTTCACGGTGAGGGTGATGGTCTGCTGCTCAGGCATGGTGCGTCCTCCCGCTGCGCAAAAGCGCCCTGGCGAGCGCCCGGCGCGCCATCACGCCCGCAAGGTGGCGCCGGTAGCCTGCGCCCGCATGGACGTCGTCGGTCGGGTCCACCGCGCGGCGCGCGAGCTGCACCGCGGCCTCGAACAGTTCGGGCGCGGTGCCCTCGTCGATCCGCTGGCCCGCCAGCAGCGCCTCGGCGGCGGTGACGCGCACCGGTCCCTCGCCCATGCCCACAAGGGTGAGGCGCGCCTCCTCGCACACCCCGCCGCGCAGCGTGAGCAGCGCCGCCGCCCCGCCCAATGCGAAATCGCCGAGCCGCCGCGAGAATTCCACGAATGCCCAGCCGGTGCCGGGCCGCACCGGGGGATAGCGCAGTTCGACGATCATCTCGCCGGGCTCCAGCGCGGTGGTCATCAGGCCTTGGAGGAAGTCTTCCGCCTTCACCTCGCGCCGCCCCTCGGCGCTGGCGATCACGACGCTGCCGCCGAGGGTGAGCAGCACGCTCGGATGCTCGGCCGCCGGATCGTTGTGGGCGACGCTGCCGCAGGTGGTGCCGCGGTTGCGGATGGCGGGATGGGCCACATAGGCCGTCGCCTCGCTCATGAGCGGCCAGCCGGCCTTCACCAACGGCGAATGCAGGATGTCCACATGGCGCACCAGCGCGCCGACCCTGAGCGTGCCGCCGTCCGCGTCCAGCCGCGCCAGCTCCTCGATGCGGTTGATGTCCACCAGCACGCCGGGAGCGACGATGCGCATGTTCATCATCGGCATCAGGCTTTGGCCGCCGGCGAGGACGCGTCCGTCCGGTCCCGCATCCCGCAGGATCGCCGTCGCCTCTGCGAGGCTCCGCGGCGCGCGATAGTCGAACACGGGTGCCTTCATCTGCCCCCTCGTTTCCCCTGGAACCGCGCTGCCCCGGCACTCCGGATGATTGGCCGGGCTTATGGCGACAGGCGGCTCGATGTTCTTATATGTTAGAACTAACTTATGTGATAGGATATGCTCTCGGTCGCGTCAAGGCGTCCCGCGCAGCCAGAGAACAATGGATTTTAGGAAACGTAAGCGCGGCTAGGGTGCGATTGACGTGATCGCCGCCATCGATTAGCAATAGATAAGTATATATCTATGTTGCGGTGCAATGCCGCATGTTTAAGAGCCAGCGCGGATCGGCATCTCAGCGCCGGGTCGAGGCGCCGGGCCGGTCGGGGGAGGTGAGCCGATGAAGATGAACGTCCTCGACGGCGGCCGTGTGCGCATGCGCCGTCGCATCTTCGTTCCCGACGCGGCGAAGGAGGAGCAGATCGAAATGCCGGTCATCTCCACCCTGTTTCGGCACCCCAAGGGCAACGTGCTGTTCGACACCGGATGCCATCCCTCCGTGGAGACCGACGCTGACGCACGGTGGGGCGGGCTCGCCCGCCTCATGACGCCGATCGCGGCGCCGGGCACCAGCGTGGTCGCGGCGCTCGCCCAGGTGGGGTTCCAGCCCGACGACATCGACATCGTCGTCAACTCGCACCTGCATCCCGACCACTGCGGCTGCAACTGCTTCTTCCGCAAGGCGGAGTTCTTCTGCCACGCGGCCGAGCTTCAGGCCGCCGAGGCCGAGGGCGCGGACGCGCAGGGCTATCGCCGGGTCGAATGGGACTTGCCCATGCGCCTCAACCCCCTTGCCGGCAGCCACGATCTGTTCGGCGACGGGCGGCTCGTGACCGTTCCGCTGCCCGGCCACACGCCGGGATGCATGGGCCTTCGGGCCGAGCTTTCCGGCGACGGCGTGTTCCTCCTCGCCTCCGACGCGGTGACGCTCAAGCGCAACCTCGACCGCGACGAGGTGCCCATGAATGCGTGGGACCGCGCGCAGCTGCTCGCCTCCTACGAGACCGTGCGGGCCGAGGAGGCGCGCGGCGCCACCGTCATCTGCGGCCACGACGACGCGCAGTGGCAAACGCTCAGGACCGGCGCCGAAGGCTATGCCTGACATCCGGCGGGCGCCGGGCCACCAAGATCAAATGGGAGACGCCAATGGACATCGGGCTTGAGGGGAAGGTCGCCATCGTCACCGGGGGCGCGCGCGACGTGGGCGGCGCCATCGCCCGGTCGCTGGCGCGCGAGGGAGTGCGCGTGGCGGTCAACTACAACAGTTCCGAGGCCGAGGCGCAGGCCCTGGTGGACGACATCGCCGCCTCCGGCGGGACCGCGCGCGCGGTGAAGGCGGACATCGCCGACTACGCGCAGGTGCGGGCCATGACCGACGATGTGGCCGCCGAATGGGGCAGCCTCGACATCCTGGTGAACAATGCGGGCTACGTGAAGTATCAGCGCTTCATCGAATCCGAGCCGGCCGACTGGCGCCGTCAGATCGACGTCTGCCTCTACGGCGCGCTCAACTGCTCGCACGCCGCCGCCAAGCACATGGCGAAGCAGTAGGCCGGGCGCGTCATCAATATCGTCGGCGACAGCTCGCGCATCGGCGAAGCGAACATCGCGCTCGCCGCCACCGCGCGCGGCGGCACCATCGCGCTGGGCAAGTCCATGGCGAAGGAACTGGGGCGCTACAACGTCACCGTCAACACCATCGCGCTCGGACTGATCGAGACCGCGCACCAGGACCCGGAATTCCTGGCCAAGAACATGGAGCGCATCGTCAAGGCCTATCCGCTGCGACGCATCGGCAAGCCGGGCGACGTGGCGCCCATGGTGGTCTTCCTGTCCTCCGCCGGCGCCGACTGGATCACCGGCCAGGTCATCAGCGTGAACGGGGGCTTCTCCATGGTCTGAGGCCGCGTGCCCGGCGCCGCTCAGCCGGCGGCCGGGCCGTCCTCCTGCTCGGCGAGGGAGGGGGGCTTGTAGCCGATCTCCACGGTGAGGAGCTGGGCCTGCAGCTTGCCGAGGAAGTGAACCAGCGAGGCGCGTTCGTCGAAGCTGAAGCCGGCGGCGGCCTGCTTGTAGAATTCGAAGATCTTGTCCCTGAGGTCCGGCCACAGGCGGTGGCCGGCAGGGGTGAGGCGCACGAGGCGCGCCCGGCGGTCGTTGGGGTCGGTGGTGCGCTCGACGATGCCGCCGCGCTCCAGGCGCTTGATGACGCCGTCGAGATTCTGGCGGCTGACCACGAGGTATTCCGCAAGGTCGCCGAACGCCATGCCATCCGGGCGGTGTTTCTGCGACAGGGCGCCGATCACCGCCCATTGAACCGTCGTGACCCCGAGTTCCTTCACGGACTGGCGCTGCAATGTGTTGCCGAGCTGAAACAGGCGGAAGAAGATGCGGTTGTTCAGCTGGTCGGCGGAGGCCTGCTCCTCGTGCTGTGCCGTCAAGTGGTTTTCCCCTGAAGCATTCACGCGGCCGGCTCCGGTTCGATCTTCATTCAGGCGGTCAATGCGCGCGCCGCGGCGCCCGATCCGTGCGGCCACCATAGTCGGCAACGCTGCCGTGCTCCAGAGCGCCGCATCCCGCGGCTGCCGGCCTCGAGCGCACGGCGATGATAGCAGCATTCATGGCAATGTATTGATATAAATGGCGTGCCCAACGATGGACATTTCGCCTGCGACATGCCGCTTCATCATGTTGCATTGCACACATATGCTGCCACGTCGCAGCCGCGGCGGTCCGTCGACGTTCCGGAAGGTGGTTGCGAGAAAGGCAAAGATATTGACATTAATCCGATGCCCCGTCTATTCATTGGAGTAATGACAAACGTGCGCCCGACGGCGCGCGAAAGGCTGTGGAGGAACTGCCCATGAGTGCGGCCCGTTCGGCGCTGCTTGAGCCCATTTCGGTCGGGGGCGTGACGCTCTCCAACCGCGTCGTCATGGGCTCGATGCACACCGGATTGGAATCCCATCCCGAGCGCTTCGACGAACTGGGCCGCTTCTATGCCGAGCGCGCCAAGGGCGGCGTCGGGCTGGTGGTGACGGGCGGCTTCTCGCCCACCTTCGCCGGGCGGATGAAGGACGAGCCGGGCACGTTCGAGCGGCCGGACCAGGTGGAGGCCCATCGGCGCATCGTCGCGCCGGTCCATGCTGCCGGCGGCCGCATCATCCTGCAGATCCTCCATGCCGGCCGCTACGGCTACCATCCGGCCATCGTCGCCCCGTCCGCGATCCGCGCGCCGATCAACAAGGAGACGCCGCGCGAACTGCCGGCCGACGAGATCGAGGCGACCATCGCCGCCTATGCCAACACGGCGCGCCTCGCTCTGGAGGCGGGCTATGACGGCGTCGAGGTGATGGGCTCGGAGGGCTACCTCATCAGCGAGTTCCTGGCGACCCGCACCAACCACCGCACCGACGACTGGGGAGGGGCGCTGGAGAGCCGCGCGCGCTTCCCGCTGGCGGTCGTGCGCGCGGTGCGCGCGGCGCTCGGGCCGAAGGCGATCCTGTCCTACCGCATTTCCGCGCTGGAACTCATCGAGGGCGGCCTCAGCGAAGACGATACGCTCTGGCTCGCCCAGGAAGTGGAGAAGGCGGGCGCGGACTGCCTGTCCACCGGCATCGGCTGGCATGAATCCACCGTGCCCACCATCGCCGGCACGGTGCCGCACGCGGCCTTCGCCGAGGCCACGCGCCGCATCAAGGCGGTGGTGTCGATCCCCGTCACCGCCAGCAACCGCATCAACCTGCCGGACGATGGCGCGCGCCTGATCGAGGACGGCGCCGCCGACCTCATCTCCATGGCCCGTCCGTTCCTTGCGGATGCGGCCTTCGTCAACAAGGTGCGCGACGGCCGGCCGGATCTCATCAATGTCTGCATCGCCTGCAACCAGGCGTGCCTCGACCACTATTTCACCAGCCAGGTGATCTCCTGCCTGGTCAATCCGCGTGCGCTGCGCGAGGGCGAATTCTCCGATGCGCCGGCGGCGGACGCCAAGCGCGTCGCGGTGGTGGGCGGCGGCGTCGCCGGCATCGCGGCAGCGCTGGAGGCCGGGCGGCGCGGCCACCACACCACCCTCTACGAGGCGGCGCCCGAGATCGGCGGCCAGTTCACCCTTGCCGCGCAGGTGCCCGGCAAGGAGGATTACGGCCTCGCCATCGACGGCTTCCGGCGCCAGCTGGAAGAGGCCGGCGTGCAGGTGCGCACCGGCGCCCGCGTCAGCATCGATGCGCTCGGGCGCAACAACTATGACGCCGTCATCATCTCCACCGGCGTCAGCGCCCGCCCGATCGACATTCCCGGCGCCGACGATCCCCGCGTTGTGGGCTACACCGACATCCTCGACGGCAAGGCCAAGGCCGGCGCACGGGTTGTGGTGATCGGCGCCGGCGGCATTGGCCACGACGTGGCGCTGTTCCTCGCCTTGGGCGAGGAGGGCGAGCGCCAGTCGATCGGGGAATTCGAGGAGCGCTGGGGCATCGCCGGCGGCGCGCGCCACATCCCGTCTGCCCGCCGTCAGGTCACCATGGTGAAGCGCTCGCCCGGCGGCTTCGGCAAGACGCTGGGCAAGAGCACCGGCTGGATCCTGCGGCAGGAACTGAAGGATCTCGGCGTGCGCCAGATCGCCGATGCGCGCTACCTCAAGATCGATGCGGACGGCCTCCACGTCGCCGTGGGGGACGCTGTGGAGGTGCTGCCGGCCGACACCATCGTCGTCTGCGCCGGCCAGGAGTCCGACCGCAGCCTCGCCGACGAGCTGGAGGCGCGCGGGCAGAGCGTCCATGTGGTCGGCGGCGCGCGGCTTGCGGGAGAGCTCGACGCCAAGCGGGCGATCCTGGAGGGCGCCGTGGTCGGCAACCGTATCTGATGTCGCGCAGCTATTGACGCCCGCATCCGGAGCCTTCGCATGCTCCGAAAACCAAGAGCGGGCGCTGGAGGGAGGATGCCGTGACGCTCAACCTGGACGCCCCCTTTCTGCAACGCCGGGACGCGAATTTCCGGCCGCTGACGCCGCTGAACTTCCTGTTCCGGTCGGCGGACGTGTTCCCCGACCGCGACGCCATCGTCTATGGCGACCGGCGTGTGACCTGGCGCGACTATGCCCGTCGATGTCTCAAGCTCGCCTCGGCGCTGAGGCGGGCGGGCATCGAGAAGGGCGACGTGGTGGCGCTGCTGGCCCCCAACATTCCGGCGGTGCTGGAAGCCCATTTCGGCGTGCCGCTCGCTGGCGGCATCATCAACACCATCAATATCCGGCTCGATGCCGCAGCCGTCGCCTTCATCCTGGAGCACGGCGAGGCCAAAGTGCTGCTGGTGGACCCGCAATGGAGCGCCATCGCCCGCGAGGCGCTCGCCCTCCTGCCGTCAAAGCCGCTCGTGATCGACATCGAGGACGACATGGCGGAGGACGGCGAGCGGATCGGCGACCTCACCTATGAAGAGCTTCTCGCCACCGGCAGCGAAGACGACGACGTGGTCTGGCCGCAGGACGAGTTCGAGACCATCTCGCTGAACTACACCTCCGGCACCACCGGCAACCCGAAGGGCGCGCTCTACCACCATCGCGGCGCCTATCTGAACGCGCTCGGGCAGGTGCTGCACCACAAGATGGATGCGGACTCGGTCTATCTGTGGACCCTGCCCATGTTCCACTGCAACGGCTGGTGTTTCACCTGGGCGGTGGCGGCGGTGGGGGCGACCCATGTCTGTCTGCGCAAGATGGTCGCCGAGCAGGTGTTCGACCTCATCGAGGCGACCGGCGTCACCCATTTCTGCGGCGCGCCCACGGTGCTCGGCATGCTGGTGGACGGGGCGGAGCGGTCCGGCAAGCGGCTCGGCGCACCCGTCGCCGTGATGACCGCGGGCTCGGCGCCGCCGGCTCCGGTGCTGAAGGCGGCCGAGGACCTCGGCTTCATCGTGCGCCACGTCTACGGCACCACCGAGATGCACGGCGTGGTTTCGCTCTGCGACTGGCATCGTGAATGGGACGGCCTGCCCGGCGCCGAGCGCTCGCGCATGATGGCGCGCCAGGGCGTGCGCACCGTCGTCACCGACGAGATGATGGTCGCCGACCCGGTCACGCTCGCGCCCGTGCCGCGCACTGGCGAGGCGATGGGCGAGGTGATGTTCCGCGGCAACATGGGGATGAAGGGCTATCTGAAGAATCCCTCGGCCACGGAGGCCGCCTTCGCTGGCGGCTGGTACCGCACCGGCGACCTCGCGGTGGTCCACTCCAACGGCTACATCGACATCAAGGACCGCTCGAAGGACATCATCATCTCCGGCGGCGAGAACATCTCCTCCATCGAGGTGGAGGAGGTGCTCTACCAGCATCCGGCAGTGGCCTCGGCGGCGGTGATTGCCATGAAGCACGACCATTGGGGCGAGCGCCCCTGCGCGTTCGTGGAGCTGAAGGTGGAGGGCTCGCTTGCTGCCGAGGAACTGCTCGATTTCTGCCGCAGCCGGCTCGCCAAGTTCAAGGTTCCGGACCGCGTGGTGTTCGGCCCCATCGAGCGCACGGCGACCGGCAAGGTGCAGAAGTTCAAGCTGCGCGACCTGATCCAGGACCAGGGGCATTAGGAGCAGCTTCGATCATGAGGCGCTCGCCGTCATGCCCCGGAAAAGCGGGGGCAAGACGGAGCGGGCATGACGTGGATGAAGCACGGCACCTGCATCGACCGCGCTGCCGCACCTGCGGCGTCATCCCCCGGCTTGTCCGGGGGATCCACCCTGGAGACGGCCGCGTGGACGGGGTCACGGCGCAGAGCAAAGGCCGAAGTGGATGCCCCGGACGAGCCGGGGCATGACGGTGTGGGAATGATGGTGTGGGGATGACGGCGCCTGAATCAGAGGGGACAAGGACATGAGAGGCCTGAAGGACCGCGTCGCCATCGTCACGGGGGCGGCCGGCGGCATCGGCCAGGCGATCTGCCGGCGTTTCGTCGCGGAGGGCGTGAGGCTCGCCGCCGCGGACGTCAATGGCCCCGCGCTCGCCGGCCTGGCCGGCGAGCTGAAGGCGAGCGGGGGCGACGTGCTGCCGCTCGCCTTCGACATCACCCGCCCCGAGGAGGTGGAGGCGGCGGTCGCCCAGGCGCAGGAGGCGTTCGGGCGCATCGACATCCTCGTCAACAATGCCGGCTGGGACATCGCCAAGCCGTTCGTCGAGACCGACCCGGCGCTGTGGGACAAGATCATCGCCATCAACCTCGTCGGCCCGCTCAACCTGCACAAGGCTGTGCTGCCGCGCCTGATCGCCGGCGGCGGCGGCAAGGTGGTCAACATCGCCTCCGACGCGGGGCGGGTGGGCTCCTCGGGCGAGTCGGTCTATTCCGCCTGCAAGGGCGGGCTGATCGCGTTCTCCAAGACCATCGCCCGCGAGTGCGCGCGCGACAATGTGCGGGTGAACGTGGTCTGCCCCGGCCCCACCGACACGCCGCTGCTGCGCTCGTTCGTGGGGGAGGGGGAGTTTGGCCAGAAGATCTATGACGGCCTGCGCAAGGCGATCCCGCTGAAGCGCCTCGGCGAGCCCGACGACTTGCCCGGCATCATCGCGTTCCTCTCCAGCGCCGATGCCGATTTCATCACCGGCCAGGTCATCAGCGTGTCTGGCGGCCTGACCATGCACGGATAGGACGCGATGGACTACCAGGACATCATCTACGAGGTGCGCGGGCCGGCGGCCTGGATCACCATCAACCGGCCGGAGAAGTACAACGCCTTCCGCGGCATCACCTGCGAGGAGTTGATCCACGCCATCGGCAAGGCGGGCTGGGACAAGTCCATCGCCGCCATCGTGCTGACCGGCGCCGGGCAGAAGGCGTTCTGCACCGGCGGCGACCAGTCGGCCCATGACGGCGCCTATGACGGGCGCGGCACCATCGGCCTGCCGGTGGAGGAATTGCAGAGCCTGATCCGCGACGTGCCGAAGCCGGTGATCGCCCGCGTCAACGGCTATGCCATCGGCGGCGGCAACGTGCTCGTCACCTGCTGCGACCTCGCCATCGCCTCGGCGACCGCCGTGTTCGGGCAGGTGGGGCCGAAGGTGGGCTCGGTGGACCCCGGCTTCGGCACCGCCCTTCTGGCGCGGGGCGTCGGCGAGAAGAAGGCGCGCGAGATCTGGATGCTGTGCCGCCGCTACAGCGCCCAGCAGGCGCTGGAGATGGGGCTCGTGAACACCGTGGTGCCGGCCGACGAACTGGACGCCGAGGTGGAGCGCTGGTGCATGGAGATCCACGCGCTGAGCCCCACCGCCATCGCCATCGCCAAGAAGTCGTTCAACCTCGACAGCGAGAACATCCGCGCCATATCGGGCATGGGCATGCAGGCGCTGAGCCTGTTCTACCAGACCGAGGAATCGCGCGAGGGGGTGAAGGCCTTCCTGGAGAAGCGACCGCCGAAGTTCCGCTAGGGCGGGAAACCAGAGCGCGCCCTCCGGCTTGAACGCGCCGTCATCCCCCGGCTTGTCCGGGGGATCCACATTGCGGCCGGGCCTGCGATGGGGTTTGTGAGGAATCGAATGCCCGCTCCCTGCGGGTCTCAGCCATGGATACCAACGCCTTGGACTACGAATCCCAGATCAACATCGCTTTGCGCATTCCCGACCGCGAGGCGGTGGTTCAGGGCTGGTATCGCGACGCCGCGGCCTACCGGGAGGCGGCGCGGGCCGAGCTTGGCATCCCCTACGGAGCGGGGGCGCGGCAGTATCTCGACGTCTTCCACGGCGAAGGCGGCGACGGCAGTCTGGCCCCGGTGGTACTGATCCATGGCGGCTACTGGCAGCGCTACGACTGCCGCACCTTCAGCCATCTGGCGTCGGGGCTGAACCGGCGCGGCATCGACGTGATGATGCCCAATTACACCCTGGCGCCGGAGGTCCTCATCGAGGACATCTACCGCGAGATGTGCACCGTGATGGCGCGCGCCTTCGAGCGCTGGCGGCGGCCGGTGGTGATCGCCGGCCATTCCGCCGGCGGCAATTTCGCCGCCCGCATGCTGGCCGAGGACTGGACCAGACACGGACTCCCGCGAGATTTCGTGCGGTCCGCCGTCTCGATCTCGGGAATCTACGACTTGAGGCCGGTGATCGGCACCACCATCAACGGCGCCCTGAAGCTGGACGCGGCGCGGGCGGCCGCGCTCAGCCCGCTGCTCCAGCCGGCGCCGAAAAGCGGCATCCTCGACACCGTGGTCGGGGCGCTGGAGAGCGAGGTCTATCTTGCGCAGGCGGACGAGATCGTCCGGGCCTGGGGCGAGAGCGGGGTCGAGACCAGCGGGGCGCAGATCGCCGGGGCGAACCACCTCACCGTGCTTGCCGAGCTGACCGATCCGCAGAGCGCCACCTTGCAAACGCTCGTCACGCGGGCCGGCGGCTGAGGCGGGGCGGCTTGTCCTTGTCCTTGGCCTTGCCGGCCGCGGCCGCCGGAAGCGGCGCGGGC
The DNA here is from genome assembly GCF_003667445.1 of Xanthobacter tagetidis. Lineage (GTDB taxonomy): Bacteria > Pseudomonadota > Alphaproteobacteria > Rhizobiales > Xanthobacteraceae > Xanthobacter > Xanthobacter tagetidis. Next base: position 211,220 of record NZ_RCTF01000002.1, read on the forward strand.
GGCGCCGCTTCCGGCGGATCGGCGAGGAAGGCCTGCAGCTTCAGCGCCCGCTCGCTGCTGTCGATGAGCCGCGCCATGATGTCGTTGAGCAGGCGGAACTCGTCGGTGGAGAGCGGGCCGAACTGTACGTCGTTCACCTGGCGCTGAACCGGCGCCAGCTCGCTGAGCCGCCGCCACCCCTCCGCCGTGATGCGCAGCTTGACGCGGCGGCGGTCCTCGGCGTCCGGCTCCTTGCTGACGAGGCCGAGGCGCTCCAGCTTGTTGGTGACGGTGGTGATGAACGGGCCGCTGAGGTGCAGGTGGGTGGCGAGGCGGTTGACGCTGACGCTGCGCTCCTCCGCCTCCAGATGGCCGATGGAGATGAGCACCGAATATTCGATCCCCGCGAGCCCGATGCGCGCTGCATGGCCGGCCCGCACCGCCTCGTGGCGGGACAGGAAGCCGAACAGGGCATGCACCAGCTGACGGAACGACCGGTCGCTGCCGTCCTCCAGCAGCTCGGGCCGGGAGACGGTGAGCGGCACGGGGGCTTTCGATGTGTCGGCCAATGAAGTCATCTCCCACCCCGGCCCGCGCGGCCCGTTTGCCTCGGCGCGGCCGTGGCTCCGCCGCCGCCAGCGACCGCGCGGGTTTAGCCCGCATGCCGTCCCGCGCCAAGGGACGGGCCGGCGGCCAGAGGGGGAGAGGCCTCGCAGATATAGATTGCAATATTAGCTAATTATGTTAGCTTTTAGGCCGGAAATGCACCCGTGCGACGAAACGCGCATGCCGGCAGCGGGAGAACGCCCAGATGAACACGCACACCCCCCCTCTCTCTCTGGTCAAGACCGGCGCCGAGCATGTGGCGAGCGTCAATGACGGGCGCAGCGTCTATCTCGACGGCAAGGTGGTGGGCGACGTGAGCGCGCACCCCGCGTTCCGCAATGCTGTCGCCTCCGCCGGCATGCTCTACGACTTCCAGGCCGCGCCCGAGAACCTGGAGGCCATGACCTTCGAGCTGAGCCCCGGCCGCCGGGTCAACCGCGCCTGGCAATTGCCGGAGAGCTACGAGGACCTCGTGGTCCGCCGCAAGGCGCTGGTGGCGCAGGCGGAGTTGACCGGCGGCTTCCTCGGCCGTTCGCCCGACCATGTGGCCTCCTCCATCTGCGGCCAATATATGGGCTTCGAGGTGTTCGAGCGGCACGATGCCAAGCGCGCCGCCGCCTTCCGCGACTGGTTCGAGGACGTGCGCCGCCGCGACGTGTTTCTCACCTATGTCATCAACAACGTGCAGGGCGACCGCTCCAAGGCCTTCGGCAGCCAGCAGGAAGGCGCCGAGGACATGGTGGCCCGCATCGTCGACGAGGACGCGGGCGGCATCACCATCCGCGGCGCCAAGCTGTTCGCCACCAGCTCCATCATGGCGAACGAGATTTATGTCAGCTCCGGCCAGCCTTTGATGCCGGGCGAGGAGCACCTCGCCTTCTCCTGCGCCCTGCCGATGAACGCGCCCGGCCTCAAGCTCCTGTCGCGCAAGTCGTTCGAGGCGCATGCGGTGAGCGAGTTCGACAACCCGCTCTCCGCCCGCTACGACGAGAACGACGCGCTGGTGTTCTTCGACGACGTGAAGGTGCCGTGGGAGCGCGTGTTCACCTATCGCGACACCGACATGTGCCGCGCCCAGTTCCACGACACGCCCGGCCACGTCTACCAGAACTACCAGGCGCAGATCCGCCTCTCGGTGAAGCTGCGCTTCCTGGTGGGCCTCGCGCGGGCGCTCACCGACATCATCGGCACCTCCAACTTCCCGCAGGTGCGCGACACTTTGGGCAAGCTCGCGGCGCAGGCGGCGATGATCGAGGGTCTCGTCTACGGCATGGAAGCGGCGGGCTATCGGCGCGGGCCCTATTACCTGCCCGACCGGCATCTGCTCTACACCGCGCAGGTGTTCTCGCAGGAGCTCTATCCGCAGGTGATCGGCACCATCCGCGAGCTCGCCGGCGGCGCGCTGTTGATGCTGCCCTCCTCGGTGGAGGACTTCTCCAACGACGAGCTCGCCCGCATCATCCGCCTGACGCAGATCTCCCCCGCCGTGAGCGGCGAGGACCGGGTGAAGCTGCTGAAGCTCACCTGGGACGCCGTGGGCTCGGAATTCGCCTCGCGCCACCAACAATACGAGATGTTCTACGCCGGGGCGCAATACGTCACCCGCGGCCACAGCTTCCGCACCTACGACTGGGCGGGCGCGGCGAAGGCGGTGGACGTGATCGCGTCGCGGTATGGGCTGGGGTGAGGGGGGCGCGTGCGTGCCCTCCGGCGCCTTGCTCCCTCGGCGCAGCAGGGACGATTGACGTGACGGCGCGGCGGCAGACGGCAGGCGCTCACCGCGCCGCGCGGATGGCGCAGCCGAGCAGCTGAGCCACAAGCCGCCGCCGCTCCTTCTCGTCGCCGGGACATCGCCGAGACAAGCGTCCCCACAGACACGCCGCTGGCTTCTCCCGACATCGCGCTGCTGATGGCCGCCGACGAACGGCACAACATCGCCATCCTCGACCCACTGCCACCAAAGAGGCCGCGACCCGGCGGTGGGGTGGGGCACCTTGAGGCGGTGAATTAATACCTGCAATACGGGGTGTTCGGGGCTGGGGCACAATACGTGACGCGCGGCCTAAGCTTCCGCACCACCGGCTGGGGGGCGGCGGCGAAGGCGGTCGAGGTGATTGCGTCGCGGTGGGGGATGGGGGGGCGGGCTGCGAGACGGGATATCCAGTTGTGAAGTCCACGCTTCACGTGCAGAAATCGGACGCAAAGAAGTCCGAATCCCGCCGCTGGAGACTGGCCTGATGCATCCCGCCGTATCTTCGTTAGCACCAATGTTGGTGCAACTGGATCGGCGGCGACCCGCCATTGATGCCGAACGGTTGGCTTCACAGCTCTACGGCGCACCCGATTTCTCGCCGATGAGATTATTTAATCCCGGAGAAGCCACACTTAGCCGAGTAATCGCAGAGTTGTTCGACCCATCGGGGGCCCATGGGCAGGGTCCACTTTTCCTGAATGCGTTTCTCGGCGTTCTTGGGCTGCCGACTTTGGGCCAATTTGACTGGTGTCGGATCCGCACGGAAGTGCCAGTTCGTCGAATGGAGACCGTTGGGGGCGATAGGCGCATCGATATCGTCATCGAGACGCCTGACCTTGTCATTGGGATCGAGAACAAGCCCTGGGCGCCACAATCTGAGCGGCAGTTATCAGAGTATTGGTCCGCATTGACTGGTCGTCTGGATGGTAAAATTAAAAAATTGGCATTCATTTCTCAACAAGAAGCAGCCACTGCTCAGGAAAGCGTTTCAAGAGTTCCCTATGTAGCATCGGATGGCAGATCCCTTTATGCGATTTTTGACGGCGTTCTCGACAAGATCAAGGCCATTCCGGTGCGCGCCTTTGTCGTTGACCTTCTCTCCTATTTCGCCGCTCAATTCGGAGATAAGCCTTTGATGAAAGAAGATGACAGTCCCTTTCTTAATGCGGTCGATGAAATAATTTCCAAGAACGAAAATGCCCGAAAGGCAGCCTTTATTGTTTTATTGGCCGGACGCCGCTTGCACAAAAGCTCCATTGACGAAATTGAAGCATTCCTTACGGCTGACCTTCAGGCGATGGGGCTCCATGTTTGCGCGCCTTATTCGCTCCACGAGTGCCTTTCGGTACAGTATCGCCCGTGGAGTTTGCGTCGAGACACGTGGCCTGAACGTTGTGTTCTTGCGCTGGAAGCTCAACGGAGCCACTTCGAACAGATTCTGGTTGGTGTCCGGGCGCCGGATCCCAAACTGGGCGCACGGGCAAATGGGCAAGACTGCACCGATCATGACCGCCTGCGGAACGTGCGGGACAAGGTTGGCGGCGGTAGTCGCAGCCAATGGTGGCCATGCTACCAGTTGGCAACACCACGGGATTGGAGCCAAGAAGAAATTGCGCGGCTTGTGCTTGAAGAGCCCGGCCCCATCGTTGCTCACCGGGACATCCAGCGGCTAAGGGATTATCTCGTCAGTCTTGCAAGTGCGATTGACGAATGCATTGAAATTGCTGGCGCGCCCTAGGGGAGTCGAACCCCTCTCTCCACCGTGAAAGGGTGGCGTCCTAACCGATAGACGAAGGGCGCTGCGGCGCCGGCCCTTATAGGGGGGACGGCCGCGGGCGGCAAGGGGTGGAGCGGAACCGCACGCGGGAACAGGGGAAAACTCGCCTCTGCCCGGTTCGTCCGCCAAGCAACCGGCTTTCCTTTCCCCGCCTCCGCCGCCAAGCGAGCGGGCATCCCTCTCCCCCACGGGGAGAGGGCAGGGTGAGGGGGAAGGGACGCCGGGAGGCTGGAGCGCCGGGGGGCAATCCGGGCGGGGGAGACCCTTCACCCCGACCCTCTCCCCGTCGGGGAGAGGGGGCGCCGCGCGTGCCTACATTCGTTGTGCATAGAGCCCGAGCCGGATTCCCTCTCCCGCTTGCGGGGGAGGGCTGGGGAGGGGGCATCGGGCGAGGGCTGGGGAGGGGGGATCGGGCGAGGGCTGGGGAAGGGGCATGCTGGGTGAGGGGAGCGCCGATGGCTGTCCGTCGCCCCGCGGGGCTTTCCCCCACCCTTCCCTCCCCCGCACGCGGGGGGAGGGTTGGCGTCACTCCCGGTCGCGGCTGCCCGTTTCTCTGCCGAGGCGCCGACAGCCCGCCCCCGTTTTCACCACTTGCCGGTGTTCGGCATGGAGGCCCAGGGTTCGGCCGGCGGCTTGGGGCCGCCTTTGTTCAGAAGCTCCACCGAGATGTTGTCCGGCGAGCGCACGAAGGCCATGTAGCCGTCCCGCGGCGGCCGGTTGATGGTGACGCCGGAGGCCATCAGGCGCTCGCAGGTGGCGTAGATGTCCTCCACCTCGAAGGCGAGATGGCCGAAATTGCGGCCCTCGTCGTAGGGCTCCGGGTCCCAATTGTGGGTCAATTCGATCTCGGCCACGCCCTCCTGGCCGGGCGGGGCGAGGAAGATCAGCGTGTAGCGCCCCTGCGGCACGTCCTTGCGGCGGACCTCCTTCAGCCCCAGCTTGTTGCAGTAGAAGTCCAGCGACTGGTCGACGTCGGTCACGCGGACCATGGTGTGCAGAAAGCGCATGGCGAGCCTCTTCGCTGTGGGCGCGACGGGAGGCCGGCGGCGTGCCGGCGGAGCGAACGTATGATCTTCGAGCGCGATCTCAAGGGTGCGCAGGCGCGCCTTGGCGAACTTCTCGACAACGCGCGGCATGCGGTCGCCTTTACCGGCGCCGGCATCTCCACCGAATGCGGCATTCCGGACTTCCGCTCCCCCGGCGGCCTGTGGAGCCAGAACAAGCCCATCCCCTACGACGTGTTCGTCTCCCACAAGGCGGCGCGCAACGAGGCTTGGCGCCGACGCTTCGCCATGGAGGAGGCGTTCGGCGGCGCTCAGCCCGGCCGCGGCCACCGGGCGCTGGCGCGGCTCTTGTCGGCCGGGCGGCTCGCCGGCGTCATCACCCAGAACATCGACGGCCTGCACCAGGCCTCCGGCGTGCCGGACGCGCACCTGGTGGAACTGCACGGCAACGGCACCTACGCCACCTGCCTCGAATGCGGCCAGCGCTATGAGCTTTCATGGGTGCGCGAGCGGTTCGAGGCTGCGGGTGGCCTCGCGCCCGATTGCGCGGCGTGCGGCGGGCCGGTGAAGTCCGCCACCATCTCGTTCGGCCAGGCCATGCCGGAGCGGGAGATGGCGCGCGCCGCCGCGCTCACCCGCGCCGCCGACCTGTTCATCGTCATCGGCTCGTCCCTGGTGGTCTTTCCCGCCGCTGGATTCCCGCTCGAAGCCAAGCGGGCGGGTGCGAAGCTGGTCATCCTCAACCGCGAGCCCACGGATTTCGACGACATCGCAGACATGGTGTCGCGTTCCGAGATCGGCGACGTGCTCGGCCCATTTGCTGACCAAGCGTGAAGAGGGTGGGCGAACCGTCGCCGACTTGCTATCGTAGGCCGCTCTCGCGGAATCGAGCGGTCGCGCGCGTTTGAGCGCGCGCCGACCGGCTTGCCCGCACGCTGGTCGGATACGCGTTCTCTGCCATCAGGTTAGGGGCGAATGCCCGGTTGGATCGAGCCAATGTGATCGGATCGCGCTCTGGGTCGGGGGGGATATGGGGTCTGACGGACTGGGGGTGGGCCCGCTCATCGAGGGAGCCACCGACGACGGCACGAGCGATGGCGTCGAGGCCCCCGTGGGGCTCGTCGAGATCGCCGGCGCCATCAAATGGTTCGACGCCTCGAAGGGGTACGGCTTCATCGTGCCCGACGGTGGCGGGCCGGACGTGCTCGTCCACGTGACCTGCCTGCGCCGCGACGGATTCCAGACCGCTATCGAGGGCGCACGGGTAGTGTGCGAGGCGGTGCGCCGCGCCAAGGGCTTCCAGGCCTTCCGCGTGCTCTCGCTGGACCTGTCCACCGCCGTGCAGAGCCCTCCGCCGCCCAGCCGGGCGCGCGAGCTGGTGGAGCCCAAGGGCGGCTTCGAGCGCGCCACGGTGAAGTGGTTCAACCGCCTGCGCGGCTTCGGCTTCCTCACCCAGGGCGAGGGCACGCCGGACATCTTCGTGCACATGGAGACCCTGCGTCGCCACGGTCTGACCGAGCTGCGCCCCGGCCAGGCGGTTCTCGTGCGCTACGGCGACGGCTCCAAGGGCCTCATGGCCGCCGAGGTGAAGGCGGACGCGGACGGCTCTGCCGGCCACTGAGCCCCTCGCCCCCGGGCAAGGGCGCCGCAGAGCGCAGGGCAGAGCGGACATCCGCACGGCGGCGTCCGGTCGCAACACCGCTCATGTTGTCGCCACCATCCCGAACGCCTATGAGGGATCGCGCGCCGCGGTTCGGCGCTCCGATGGCCGAGGGTTCCACAAGATGCACCGCATCCGCGCCTTTGCCCTGCTGCTCGCGCTCGGGCTGCTCGCGCCGCTCGCCCCGCTTTACGCCCAGCCGGCACCCGACAAGAGCGCCACCACCATGGCCCGGCAGGCGCTGGAGATCGCCACCGCCAAGGGGGTCCTGGTGTTCGAGGTGGAACTCGCCGACACCGACGCGCAGCGCGCCAAGGGACTGATGTTCCGCGACACGCTCGGCGACCGGCGCGGCATGCTGTTCGACTTCAAGGTCGATCAGCCGGTGGCCATGTGGATGAGGAACACCAAGATTCCGCTCGACATGCTGTTCATCCGCGCCGACGGCACCATCGCCCGGATCGCAGCGATGACCACGCCGTTCTCCGAGCAGACCATCTCGTCCGGCGAGCCGGTGCGGGCGGTGCTGGAGATCGACGGCGGCGCCGCCCGCCGCCTCGGCATCACGGCCGGCGACAAGGTGGCGCATCCCGTCTTCGCCCCCAGATAGCCGACGCCGGCGTCCGCAGGGGCGTCAGGCGGAGGAGCCGGGCGTGTCGCACAGCCGGCCATAGAGACTGAGAATTTCCTCACTCATGCGCTGCGCCGTGAAACGCGCCTCGAAGTCGCGCCGGGCCGCGGCGCCCATGGCGCGCAGCTGCGGCCGCGAAAGGCCTCTGAGGCAGTCGGCGATGGATGCCGCATCGAGCGGGAAGATGAGCCCCGAGCGTCCGTGATCGATGATCTCCGGCAGCGCGCCGCGGTCCGAGGCGAGCACCGGCGTGCCCTCCCGCATGGCCTCCACCGCGACCAGGCCGAACCCTTCCCAGCGCGAGGGCATCACGAACGCATCGGCCGCCGCCATGCGCTGCGCCACCTCTTCGCGCGGCACCCAGCCGATATAGTTGACCTTCGCGCCGGGTCGGGCCGGTGGGCTCGCGCCGGCCGGCAGCGGGCGGCCGTCTTCCCCCAAGGGCTCGCCCAGCACGTCGAGCTCGACCGGCACACCCTCGAGCTGCGCCATGGCATCGAGCAGGATGTCGAGGCCCTTCTGCCGGTCATGGCGCCCGGCGAACAGCAGGCGGAGGGGGCCATGCTCCGGCCGGACGACGCCGGCGCCCCGGGGCGCGGCGGCGATGCCGTTCCAGACCGTCACCAGCTTGGCCGCCGGCAGGCCGGCGGCCAAGGCGAGGCGGCGCTCGTCCTCGGAAATGGTGACGATGGCATCGCAGCCGAACGACAACGCCCGCTCCAGCCCGGAATAGACCTTCTTCTTCAGCGGCGAGATCTCCATGGCGAACGACCAGCCATGCGAGCAATAGACAATCTTCGGCCGTCGCGGGCGCATCCCCAAAACCGTCCGGCCGACCACGCCGGCAAAGGTGCCGTGGATGTGGACCACGTCGGGGCGAAAGGCCGCCACCTCGGCGCTCAGCGCCACGCCGAGGCGCCGCAGCGATCCCGGATCGCGCCCGGTGCGCGCCCAGCCGGTGATGCGATGGCGCGGCAGATCGGGCGCGTGGTCGAGCTGAGGTCCGGGCAGGAGGAAGCGCACCCTTTCCTCGCCGAGCTGGTCGCGCTGGAACGCCCAGAGTTCCTGGATATAGGTGGCGGTGCCGCCCGGCAGGATTTCAGAGACGTGGAGGACGCGGGAAGGCGGGGCACTCATCCTTGGCTCCGGTCATTGGCAGAGGTCAACGCGCGAAGCGGCGAAACCGGCTGCACTATCGAGTGTTCAGCAGGGGAGGCCCGAGCCGCGCGAGTTGCGCGGCGAGCGCCTCCCGGGTCGCGGGAACGGCGACAGGCGAATCCGAGAACCCGCGCAGCCGCAGGCCGAGCTTGTCCAGGCCGACAAGGCCGGCCACGAAGAATGAACGGTCAGCCTCAGCAAGGTCGAGCAGCGCTGTGGAGAAGGGGGAGAGATAAGCGAGATAGGCAAAGTCGGCGCAGTGCTCCAGAACACCCCGGCGGTCCTGCTCGATGGCGCGGAGCTCTGCGGCGGCGCGCAGCGTGTCCACCGCGTCCGCGCTCTCGCGGGGATGAGGCAGGTAGCGGATAGGATGGGGGAGGGCGCTGGCGAGCGCTCTGAGACCGGTCGCGTAGGTCTTCATGTCGACAAGCCCGTCGCCGACCAGCGGCTGGCCCACAAAGAGGATTTCCGCCCGATAGGTGCGAGCGCGCAGCGGGCGGTGGAAGGCAAGCGAGCCCTCGCGGAAGCGGTCGCGGATACGGAAGGCGTTCTTGTCGAGCGTCGTGCGGGACAGCCGTCCCACATGGAAGCCGCATAGCTTCTGCACCAGGCGGCGCTTCACCCGGAACAGCGGGCCTTCCATGTCCACATAGTGCATGAGCCCATCCTCCCAGATCTCGACCTTGCCGGGAGGCAAGCGCGGGACGAGGAACTCCTCCAGAGGCTCGGTAGCCAGAAAGACGACAAGCTTCTCGAAGCGGGCTGCTGCGGCGAGCGCCGCGAGGTCGGCGTAATAGCGGGCATTCGCACGGCGGACGGAAAGAAGGTTCCTGTTGCCGCCGCCGATGCGCACCTCGCGCCCGAGATGCACCACGTTTTCACCGAATGCGGCGACGGCAGGGGCAAGCATGTGGTCGTCGCGCACGAGGCAGAGATCGACCGGCGCTTCATTGTCCAAAAGGAACTTGATGTGCAGCGTGCTGCGCGGCAGGGCAGCGCGAAGCGGCCTCCCCGAGGCGATCGCTTCGGCGAGGCGCGCGACGCCGGGCCCCGAGAAGCGCGAAAGATCGGGCGCGGTCGCCATGGCTCAGTCGAAATGGCCGGAAGGGGACATCTCGCGCCAGCGCGCCAGCGATTGATCGAGGTCGTAGCGATAGGGAAAGCCGAGTTCCACCAGGCGCTTCGGAACGATGTTGGTCGAGCGGTTGAGCTTGTGCATGCGCGCCCGGTTGATGGAGGTCTTCATCCCCACCCCGGCCGCCACCTCTCCGGCGAGGCCGACACCGAGCATGACGTTCATGGGCAGCACGCGCGTGGCGGGGGCGTAGCCGGCCACGCGACTGAAGGCATTGCAGATGTCCTCGGCCGTATAAGAGCGCGGGTGGCAGAAGTTGTACGTGATCTCCATTTCCGGCCGCGCAAGCGCGAAGCCAAATGAGGCAACCAGATCCTCCACATAGCCGGAGGCCTTGATGGTGTCCTTGCGGCCTGGAAAGACGAAACGCCCCTTGCGCAGCAGCCCCGCAAGGCGGGTAAAGTTGCCGCTTTCGGTGTAGCCGTAGATGACGGCGGGCCGCACCACCACGAGCTTGCGGGCCTCGGGCTTCTCGGCGCGCCAGAGGCGATGGATCTGCTCGGCGCCGAACTTCGAGCGGCCATACGCGCTCTCGGGTTCGAGCACGGAGTCCTCGTCCTTCGGCGTCTCGCTCGGACCGTAGACCGAGATGGAACTTGTGAAGACGATCCGGTCGACGCCATGGCGTCGCGCGAAATCGCACACGTTCACGGCGCCGAGCGTATTGGTGAAGAAATATTCCCAATCCTCGTGCCCGGGAGTCGTGTGGACCGCGGCGAGGTTGTAGATCTCCACCTCGCCGGGCGGGCAAGCGAGCGTGATCGGCTCGCGCACGTCGCAATGGACGTAGGACACGCCATCCACCGTAAAGCGCGGCTTGCGGATGTCGGCAGAGACAAGCTGGTCATATGCCCCGCTGGCAGCCAGAGCCTTCAGCAGATGCGAGCCGATGAAGCCGCAGCCGCCGAAGACGATCGCTGATTTTCCGGTCATACGTGTGCCCCCGATTGTAAGACCTTGGTTCATCTGCAGTGCTGGCATCGGCTGTGCGGTCAGCTGTTTTCCTGGAGCTGGCAGCCACACTCCGCCAGCTCAACTGCGTTCGCTGGTGCCGACCAAATCATCTCAAATTGTGACGACCGGACGGGCGAGCGACTTCGGTCTGAATGTCTCAAGGTTCGACTTCACAAGCGCCACATCACGATCTCAACTTGTTGGGCCGCCTCCATTGCCCCGAATAGCGTGTCGGCAATTTCTCCGGAGCGACCCGGGCGGGGGGCGCGGCAACCTGATCGTCATCGGGATCTTCAACTTCCAGTGCCAGGACCGCGATGAAGAAATAGAGGGCCATGGTGGGAATGAGGAGGATCGCGCCATCCGAAGCGGCGGTGCCGATATAGACGCCAAGGCCAGCGATGCAGGCGCGATTGAAAGTCCTTCGGCGACCGGGTCCCAGAAGGACAACAATGATAGGCCCCGCGAGATAGACCAGGAACGTGGCCAAGCCAAACAGACCATAATTCCGATAGATACTCGCATATACAACTTCATAGATCGACCCGACTGGCTCTTGCGGCTCGAGCTTGAAGGTGTCGAAATATTCAATCTGGGTAGCGCGCCCGCCCAGCCGGCTATCGACGAGGAAAGACGTGTCCCGTCCCATAAGCTCAAGAACGAAAGGCAACGCGGCGACGAATAGAAGGCCAATCGCGCCCAAGGCCAAGATGCGCGAAGGCCGCAACGATTCGACCCAAGCAATAGCCATCAGGGCCAGAATCAAGGAGGCCCACGCAGTTCGCGACAAAGTTAGCAGCATGCAAATAAGAGCAAGGAAGAAAAATTCCTTTTTCTTTTCAATAAAGTAATAGATGGGAAGCATAAGTCCAAGGCAAACTCCAAAAATATTACCATTATTGTAGGTCGAAATCATCTTATACAAAGAGCCTCGGGTGTTATTTTTTGTTTCCAATGAATCAATATCGTTAAGATTGACTGTGAGAAACGGTATTTCAATCTTAAGGCCAAAGAATGTTTTAGCCACAAAAATAACTACACCGAATATACATACAAAACGTATAGCGAATGCGAGGCATTTTTTGATGAACGCAGGATCGATTCTTGAAACCGATAGGGAAAGAAAGACCAAGAAGGCATTCGGCATAAAAATGAACGTTGTCAGAATTGTCAATGCTAGCGTCGTGCTGTTGGACCTCACGCCAAGAGTTAAAAATGTCATCCCCACAATGAATTGAAATGGCAAAGTTGCAGTCCATGCCGTAATCGACTTGGGTGGCAGGGAATTCAAATTCATCAAGAATCGGAAATAGGAAAGGCCTGTCGCGATCCCGAGCACCACATAGCCGATGGTGACCGGCACGTCTCCGACTCGCGCACCCCCTTTGGGAAAGGCGATGAGAAACGTAACCAACAGGACAAAGAAGGCGACCGTCAGCGGATAATTGCGCTGGGGCGCTGCCGCACCCAACAGATTGTGCGCGTCCAAAGCGGCCGGCCTCCGCCTATCCGCCGTAGACCGGACCAGCTTGGAAGCCGAGCCGGCTTGAGTGGATGCCGTACGAGCACGACGCATCGCGTTCAGCCCAGCGAGCGCAGCGCTGCAGCCGTGCCCTCCGCCCTCTGCAGCCCCTCGGCCCGCCCCGTCCCGATCGCTTCACGCACCGCCTGCGGCATCGCCTCGTCCAGCAGCAGCTCGGCCATCTGGAAGTCACGGATGCCGTCAATGTCCACGGCACTGTCCGGGTCCACCTCGATGGCGAAGATGGCGTCGCCCGTCATCGAGCCGGACAGGATCACGTCGGAGCGGATCACGTCGAGCTGGCCGGTGTGCCAGAAGACCGGAGGCAGCTTCTGGCGCGGCATGTTGAACGGCTCCGGCACCCCCTCAAGCCTGAGTAGCGGCGAGAGCTGTCCGCCCTCCGCCTTGCACCACATCTTGTAGGGCGTGCGCTCGGCTACCGTCACGGAACGGACGCAGGTTATGGCCGGGTTGGCCCGCATCATGGCGACCGAGCGGTCGATCCATTCGGGATCGCGGAACGGCGTCGTGGGCCGGAGCTGAACCATGAGGTCCGGGTGCTCGCCATGGTCCGCGAGCCAGCGCACCGCATGGCCGAACACGTCGAGGTCGGTCGAGAAGTCGCCGGCGAGCTCCGCTGGCCGCATGAACGGCGTCTCGGCGCCGTAGGCGCGGGCGACGGCGGCGATCTCCTCCGAATCGGTCGAGCAGATCACCCGGTCCACCGACTTCGAGGCTTTCGCGGCCGCCACCGACCAGGCGACGAGAGGATGTCCCCCCAGGGGGCGCACATTCTTGCCCTTCAGGCCCTTGGAGCCACCGCGGGCGAGCACCAGGGCATATACGCTGCCGGCCGACATGGACGCTCCGTGCCCGTTCCGTTTCGACCACCGCTTCAGGCTTTCGCCCGCACGCGGAGACAAAGTCATTCCGCTTCGGTGCCTCAATTGCCCTGGGCAAGCCGCAAGCCGGCTCCCATGGCGCTGCGGCCGGTGGCCTTGGTGCCCATCCAGCCTTCCAGCTTGTCGAGAGCATACCAGAAGCCGGCGCCGCCGTCCTTGTGGCCCTGCCAGATCTCCGGCACGAACGAGGCATCGGGGCAGCTTTCTTCCAGCGCGCTGGCAAGCGCCGCGAAGTCCATGGCGCCGTCGCCGATCTGCAGGCCTTCGCCGTCCACGCCCTTGGCGTCGACGATGTGAAGGTGCGCGGTATAGGGGCCCACCTTCTGACAGAACTCGCGCATGGACCAGCCGAAATGGTTGCAGGCGAGCTGCGAGTGGGAGACATCGAAGCACACCCGCATCTTGTTCGCGGCGCAGAAGGCGGCGATCTCGTCCGGGTCCATGAACAGGTTGTGGAAGCTCTGGCCGCCGAAGTGCCAGGGGAAGGGCGGCATGGTCTGCGGGATCAGCTCCACCCCGTCACGATCGAGGGCGGCGAGGGCCTCTTCCATGCGCGCGTAGAGCGCCGGCCGCGCGGAGGCGGGGAAGGCGCGGGAGGTGGAGAAGCCGCCCATGTTGACGATGATCAGCGGCACGCCGGCCCGCTTGTGCCACGTCTTGAGCGCGCGGGTGACGTCGATCACGCGCTGAAGCTCGCCGATGGAATGCTGGCGGTAGGCGTCGTCTGGCGAGGCGAGGTCGAGAATGTGATCGCCCTTGAACAGCTCCGGGGCGTGGACCACGTAGTCGATGTCCAGCGGCTCGGCGAACCAGTCCTCCAGCTTCACCTCCATGTCCTTGTAGGACAGGTGGTATTCGAGAAGCGTGAGGTTGGTCTTCTCCAGCATGGCGCGGTAGTCGTGCCAGCGCACGGGAATGCCCCAGGAGCGCGGGAAGCGGAACGGCCGCGCCTGCGCCACCTCGTCCTGCAGATCGGACGGGAAGAAGGGCGTGCCGGCCTCGATCGCCCGCCGCGCCTTGCGGCCCAGCAGGGCGCCGCGCTGGTTCGGCTGCAGGCCCTGGCCCGGGCTCTGCACCACGATCATGTCGTCGGTGATGACCGCGCCTTCCGCGATGTCCTTCGCCGCCTTCAGGCTCTTGGCGAGGATCTCGCGGTTCATCATTTCGCCCTGGGTCATGGCGCGCTCGCCGGACTCGCCCATGGATTCCTCCACGGCGCGGATGGCGGCCATCATGTCGGCGAACTCGCCCGGCAGCAGCGAGACCTTGTGGTCGTTGCCTTCCAGGCCGCGGTCGATGGTGAAGTGCTTCTCCACCACGCACGCGCCGCGCGCCACCGCCGCTACCGGCACCACCCAGCCGCGCTCGTGGCCGGAATAGCCCACCGGCCCCCCGGCGATCTCGGCCAGACGGTCCATGTAGCGCAGCTGTACGTCCTTGTAGGGCGTCGGATAGGTGGAATTCACATGCAGCAGCACGAAAGGAGCGCCGCGCGCCTTCAGCAGCGCCACGCTTTCGCGGATCTCCGCTTCCTGCGACATACCGGTGGAGCACACCAGCGGCTTGTGGGTGTCGGCGAGGGCGGTGAGCAGATCGTGGTTGGTGAGGTCGGCCGAGGCAACCTTGTAGCCGGCGATGCCGTAGCGCTCCAGCGCCTCGAGGCTCGGCAGGTCCCACGGCGTGCACAGCGGCTCGATGCCCTGCTCGCGCGCATGGTCGAACACGCGGAACAGGTCGTCAGCCTTCAGGTTGAACTTCGCGAGCAGGTCGAGCGTGTATTGCGCGCCGAGGTCCTGGTTGGCGTCCGAACTCTTGCCGCCGCCATAGAGCGACGACAGATCGCGCATCTGGAACTTCACGCAGTCCGCATTGGCCTCCTTGGCGAGGTCCACGAGCCGCTTGGCGAGGTCCACGTCGCCCTGGTGGTTGTTGCCGATCTCGGCGATCACGTAAGCGGGCTGGCCCTTGCCGATGAGCCGGCCGGCGATGGACATCTCAGCCTTTGACGGGAAGGCGATGGCGACCACGCGGTTGTAGTCGTCCACCAGCGGCACGGCACGGATGCGGTCAGAAAAAAGCGTGGAGATTGTCTCCGGCGCCGCATCGATCCGAGCCGTCTGGCACTTGGTGTTCGCAACCGAAGATATGGGCGCTTCGAGATTGATCTCGGGGGTGGACGTCAGCCAGCGGCGGAAATCGCCATCCGTCAGCATGCCCTGGAGCAGCCCGTTCTCGCTCACGGCGAGGACGAATCCGGACTTGTTCATGCTGATCTTGTTGAGCGCGCTCAAGACGGGATCGTCGTTGAGGACGATGAACCGGAGCACGTTGCGATCGATAAGCATACCTGCCTCTCCGCTGCAGCGACCCCGCGGGACGACGACGATCCGGCACAAAATCAGTCAACGGTGCATCGCACAAACTGCAATTGGATCGCAAGGCCAATTTACCGCCAAACCCACCGCCAAACAGGGCGCCAAACGCGCCGCCAAACACTTGAACGGCCCCATCCAGGGGTGCAATTCCTAGACGCACCATAATCAGGCCTCATCGAACGGGCGACTTGACGCGGTGCAGCGAGAACGCCGATAATTCAAACCAAGCGGGAACTCATCTCGTTTGGGAGCTTTAGAATCCAAGCGTTGGTTCGCCGCGCCTTGGCCTTTCGATTTCTCGCCACGACGTGAGCCTAGTCTCGATTCAGCTGGGGAATGCATGACGATGGCTTTTCAGGCAACCAACGCGCGCGCGCAGCGAGAGAAGGATGCTCATAACGAGGGCCTCAAACGGGGGACCTACAACAGCGTCTTTGCGCATACGCGTGTGCTGTATGACCGCAAGCGGCTGGAGCTTCTTCAGGGCCTCTTTCGGGGGCGGGAAGACGGAAGCTTCCTCGAGATCGGATCCGCCTCCTGGATCGCCTGGATCGCCAATAACGGCGTCCGTCCGAAGTCGCTCACCTGCATCAACATCTCCGAGGTCGAACTCGAGAAGGGCGTGAGCAGCGCCGAGCGCAGTGAAGTCAAGCCTCAGTTTAGGATCATGGACGCGAACGCGCTCGAGTTCGCGGACGGTACTTTCGACGTCGTTTATGGTGGAGGCATCCTGCACCACCTTGATTTTGAGAAGGCGGTGGACGAGGTATATCGGGTGCTGAAACCCGGCGGCATCATGGTGTTTCAGGAGCCGTTGGACCTGAACCCGATCGGGTGGGTCGTGCGCTGGGCGACGCCTGCTGCCCGGACGCCGGATGAGCGGCCGCTGCGCTTCAAGGAACTGAATTATCTGCGCAGCAAGTTCGACACCACATTTCACCATGAGCAGTTTACATCGGTGCCGCTTGGGGTCCTCTCCCGATTCATCTTCAAGGACGCCGATAATCCTCTGACCCGCACGGCCTTTGCTCTGGATGAGAAAATCGTTCGCGCGGCGCCATTCGTGGGGAACATCTACCGGCATGTTCTGATCGTTGGTCGCAAGTCCGCCCACTGAAGGCATGACAGCGCTGTTTGGGGTCCGATTATTGGGAAGCAGCCGTCTTCGGGCGTCGTTCGCGGTTGGGGGGACAGCGCGCTGTCAGGCAGTGTCGTTGTCCTCCGGCCGCGAGGCATTCCCTGTCTGCGCCAGGGCAGGGAAGGATCTCGCGGCGTCGCCTTTGGGCGGCCTGAATTCAATCCCGGCAAAAGCGGCTCTGGGCGCCAGCCCTCTAGGGGGCGATCATGCAAGCCGATGGTGGCCTGTGACGGACATGACGAACTCATGGGCGATTTTGCGATTCAATTTTGGATTCGTTTTTGATCGGATCATAGCCGGCGCGGTTCGATGAAGTACCTCCCAAAATCTCAGACGTTCGCGGGGCGATTTTCTATCTATTTGATCGCGGGCGTTTCCCAACAGCTCATCAATGTCGCGCTTCTTCCTATATTTTCCCATTTCCTCGAGCCAGCGGAAATAGGCTTGCTCGCGGTCCTTGCAGCGCTCGAGGCGTTGCTCGTGATTTCATTTGATGGTGCGTTTGCGGCCAGCTGTGTCCATTATTACCATGTCAACAAGACAGAATCGCGAGACCGCACGATCTCGCGGCTCTTTCTCGTCTCGCTGGCTGTCGCAGCGGTGTTGGCCTTGGCGAGCTTTGTGCTCATCTGGCCGACATGGTCGCTGTGGACCACTTTATCGCCGCCTTCGAGCATGCTCGTCGCGATTTTGATCGCGGGCGCATTTTTTCAGCGTATCAACCTGTTCGCGCAGCAGATGTATAGAACGCGAGAGCAGGCGAGGCCATTTGCAGTCATCGCTCTGGTTCGTATTTCCTTGCTTCTTGTCTTGAGTCTGCTGCTCGTCTGCGTTCTCGACCTTGGGCTTCTCGGAGTGTTTCTGGCGCGGGCGCTCGCGGCGTTCCTGACGATGATCATCGAGATCAAGCCGCTCGCGCGTCCGGCATTGTCGCCTGCTCCCGGGACCGTGGTGGAGCCATTGCTTCCCATCTGGCTGTTTGCGATGCCGCTGTTGCTTCAACAGCTTTCAGGATGGGCGCGCGTCTTTTTCGACCGGATTCTGCTCTCGAATTTTGTCGGGGCACCCGCCCTTGGGGTATATTTTGCGGCCGGTCTCGCGGGGCAAGCTTTCGCGCTTCTTACAATCACTTTCGATCAAACGTTTGCGCCATGGTATTATCGTAAAAGAAGCTCGGGCGAGTTGGATTTTAGAAAAAAATCAACGATTGTGGCCCGTGTTTATCTGTCGGGTCTCGGCATTCTGTGTGTGGTCGCCATGGCGGTTTCTCCCGAAATTTATCATATTCTGTTCCCGGGCCAGTTTGCCGAGGCGGGGAGAATCGCTCCCATGATCATTGCGGCTCAATTTATAAACGCCGCCGGGCAGTTCTTTTCCAAGGTACTCCTCTTTCATCGAAAGACAGCTCTAATTCCGGTCTTTAGCGGAGTTGGAATGCTTATCGGATTCGGCTGTATGATTTTTCTTGTCAATTATTTGGGGGTCGTTGCCGGCGCGTTGGGCCTCATCGTCACCAACCTCATCGTGCTCCTGGGCACATGGATGGCGGTTCGCCGCATCGAGGAGCCGGATTTCAGCATCCTTTTCACACTCTTCATGTCGTCGATGCTCTGTGTCTACGGTGCGATCTTGTACCAGTGGGGCTTCGCATTCGAACTTCACTCGCTGGCGGTGCGCGGGGCGGGCGTTGTCGTCTGTATCCTGGCCGTGGTGCCCCTCATCGGATCCGATGGCCGAGCCTTGATACTCGGCCTTCTGGGACGCCGGGGCGGAATCTGACCTGGTGGGGGTTCTCCTGACTTGGGGCGTGCGCGCCTTATCAGTGTGTGCAGCGGGCTGAGCTGACGACCCGTTCCCCTCTTCAACCGAAAGAGCCGGCCAACCGGCAAATGATCTCAATTTTCGCGTTTGCTCGTGATCCAGAAGCGGGGCGCCTGCGCGCGCCCGGCCTCATGGCAGTCGCCCCCGTCACCGCGACAGTGCGGGCGCAAACTGGGCGATATTTTCTTGCGTCAGGGTGTAGAGGGCGGTCTGAGCTTCGGCCACCTGCGCGCGATAGCTTTCGACGTCGTCGAGAATTGGGCTGAGGCGGGCGATGAAGGCGTCCTTGAATCCCCGGTGCTGCACGTCGACCTGCCATTCGGGCTTGCCGATGTCGTTGAGGAAATAGGCCAGCTTGGGATGGGAAACCAACGAGAAGATGGCATTGCCGACGCCGAAGGGGACCATCTGCCCATGCCCACGCATCCCTAGCGTCAGCGGGATCGCGGCGTAGAAATTCACGACCTCTTCGAAACTTGCGTTCGGCATGTCGTGCACGGTGAAGCGCACTCCGGCGGACCGCAGGAACGGGAGAAAATACCGATCGCGCGGATCGTGAATTGTGACCACAAGCCTCCAACCCTTTGAGGTGAGCCACTTCAAGCAATCGGCGATTTCCTCGACCACCGGTCCAACGCCATCTTTGAAGCGAAGCTCCGCCCTGTCGAACGCAAGATTGACCGCAGCGACGCGCTCCAGCCTTGGAACGTTGATGGGGTGGAAGCGCGATATCATGGTGGTCGGGCAGGGCTGAAACTTGAGCTTGGCTGCCAGTTCTGGAGAAAGGTATTCTGACAGCGCTGCAATGCTGCCCCGATTGCGCAGTCCGAAGAAGGCGGATTTGGCAATTGTCTCGGTGATGTGTTCCCTGAACTGGGATGCGAACTCGTCCTGCCCGGAAAACCGGTTGTAGCCTATGGCGAAGCCGATGATCGGACGCTCCAACTGGCGCAGGAGATCGAGGGGAATGTTCCACTGCCAGCCGGACGCACTCGCCGGAACGCTGTCCTTGAGGATCAGGCCGCCGCCCCCGAGCACCAGCGCCGGTGCGCGCTTGTTGATTGTTGCGATGTCCTCCGGCAGTACGCGCTCCCGTACCGGCATCAGCCGCCAGCGATGCTGTCCCAGTTCATGATCGATGATCTTTCTGGTGGAGACGAACAGCGCAGTATCGCCGCAGTTGCCCGACCGATGGACCCCGTAGTGGGGCAAGAAAGTCTCATCGGAGCCGAGGACCTTGTCTTTCAGGCGGTAGCCCCGGGGGCGCAGCCGTTCGCTGGCTGCGCTCAGGGCACGGGGTATGAAGCCATGCGGGTCTTGGCGCAACGAAGCCACGATGCGGTCTAGCATGTGTCTGGTCCCATCAGCGGGTAGGAGGAAAGGGGCTTGTCGTGTCTATCTGGTAGAGGCGGGCTTCGGCTATCTCGAAAGCCTATGCGGGCCGGGTGACGATCCGATTACGAGCACCTTGGAGCGTGTTGCGAGAAGCGCGGCCGTTCCGAAGAAAGGTGTTCATGATAATAAAAATTATCCATAATCTCCAAATCACATGGTTTAAACCAAGTATTTCTATGCAGCGTTCCATTATCAGTTATGCATATATTCATTTTCGCAAACGTCAGAGTCGTAAAATGCTCGGAAAATTGCGCCGCTCACACGGTTGTAATGCAATGATGGGAAGTCTTGTCTGGTAGTGCCGGTGCGAATTGTAGCGCTATTTTCTTGTGCGGTGCAAGAGTGGGAAGGCCGGTCGCCTGCTGGTCGACGCTGACCACCGTCCCCTGTCCTGAATAGGCCGTGGCGCCTGGCTGCCGGAGATTGAGCGGCTGGGTGCCGGCGATGGTCATCCTGAGGTCTGGATGGGCCTCACGCAGAACCGATTCGATGCGGGCGAACGTGCGCCCGGATGACCCGCCGGTCGCCACGGCGCGAACGGAAAGAGGCCTCGTCATCCACCCTCCAGACGTCCGGCACAAGCCGGTGCAGCCGCACCTTCGCAACGGCGCACCTTCTGTTTAACCGGAACTTTTTTTGCGGTGCAAGATTGGCTAGGATGCTGTGCGGCGGCGGCTATGGGAAACAACGGGATGAGAGACGTAAACGCAGCCTTTCTCCTGTCCCGCCGCGAACTGATTCTCGCCGGCCTGGGGATCATTTTCGTGCCGCCCGCCATTGCGGGTGCGACGCGCGACCCCTTCCTTGCGAATGCCCCCGCGGCACTCAAGGACCGCCTCGCCGAACTCGGGCGGCTCAGCCGTCGCACACAGGTGGGTCATGTGAACATTCCCCGCCTTTATCGGGACCTGGATGCTCTTCCCGGCAGCCGCGACGCGGTGGATCTGAGGTCCTTCGGCGCCCGGCAGGACGGAGAGACGGATGACACGGACGCTGTCCGCAACGCCCTGGGCTCGTCCGCGCAGGTCATCCGGATTTCGGGTGGAGGCGTGGTGCGGATCACGCGGTCGATCGACGTCGATCGTTCCGTGGCGTTCGTTGGAGCCGGTGATGGAACATCGATCCGCTACACTGGAGCGGGCGCCGTCTTCAATGTCGGCCTTCGGCAGGGCGGTGATACGGACTTCCTCCACGATCTTCGCTTCGATCGCCTGGTGGTGTCGGGTCCCGGCAACGGCAACAGAACGCCGCCGCTCATACAGGCGCGCAATGTCCGGGGCATCTCGCTCACCCGTTCGAAGATCTCGAACATGGGCGGGCTGGTGGTACGGCATGCTCTCGAACGCAAGATAAACTTCCGCGGCGAAGGCGCACCGCGATCTCCTGACGTGGACCCGGCCGTACTCGGCGGCTTCTCGGCAGCCTCGACCGACGATCTCAACGAAGACGTGGTGCTCATCGACAATGAGATCGCTTGCGATGCCTATTTTGCTCAGGCGCTGCGTGTGAATTTCGGCAAGCGGCTCGTTGCTGCCTACAATCGCTGCCGCCATGCCAATATTTCGTGGTGGGGTGGCGGCGGCCGGGTGATTGAGGGCGGGGCAATGCAGTTTCTCCGCCGGGTGCGAGAATTCGCCATTGTCGGCAACGAAGTCCATGGGTCTCTGGGCGGAATATACGGCAACAACGGCGATAACGTCCTGATTGAAGACAATATGTCCGATGACGTCCTGGACTGCGGCATCGATTTCGAGGGATGTTTCAACTCGATCGCTCGCAGAAATATTTGCAGAGACGCAGGTAATTTCGCGTATTCAACTTTTTTTGCTGCGAAGAATGTCAGCTTCGAACACAATATCGCCATTCAGACCGGCAAGGGCGCCAGCGCCCCCCAGCGGTTGGGCTCCCGTCCGGTTGGGAAGCCGACTGGAACAATCGTCTTCGCCCTGAGAAGCGCGGGCTTCGCGGGAGAGGGAAAGATCGAGGTTGCCTGCACCAACAACACTTTTGCGTTTACCGGTCCTGCTGGCCTCGGTTATGTACTGCCGAGCTATAGCTCTTCCCTGAATTTTTCTGAAAACGAATTTCTGAATGTGAAATGCAATCTGAAGTACAGCCAATCTGGGGTTGTCGTTATTAATAGGAACGCGTTTGTCTATACGCAGCCGAGCCTCGAGCCGGAGGTTCTGGTGGGGATCGGTGACACCAGGCCGCGGTCCGAGTCGCGCATCGTCGACAACACGCTGCTGATCGCGGCCGACATGCCAAAGGGCTCTGCGGCGTTGGGGGCGGTCCAGAGAAGTCCCGGCCGCACGGTCATCAGTGGCAACGACGTCAAGCTCTCCGGCGGCTCGGTGGAGTATGGGCTGCTGATCCGTACGGAAAAGCCGGAGGACGGGAAGGAGCCCGAATTCGTCGTGAGGGATAACCGGCTTCCCTCTATCGTCGACCGCAGCGAGGGGGGGGCTGCGAATGTGCTGGCTGAGGGCAATGTCGATGCAGGCGGCTCCGGCGTCGGCGTGGTCAGGTAGACCCGGGCCCCCGCGGCCAGAGGTGTCCGGCCACGAAGCAGTTCGAGCGAATGGATTCAGTGGAACGTGGCAGCATGAGGATGCGGGGGGCATGAAGTATCGGGCTGATATCGATGGGCTACGGTGCGTCGCCGTTGTGCCGGTTGTGCTATATCATGCCGGCCTTAGCCTGATGCCCGGCGGATTTGTTGGTGTTGATGTTTTTTTTGTAATTTCCGGGTTCTTGATCACCTCGATCATTTATAATGAAATGGTTCAGGAAAAATTCAGTTTCGTTTCTTTTTATGATCGACGCGTCAGGCGTATATTTCCAGCATTATATTTCGTTTTGTTTGTGTCGTCGATCTTTGCGTTAGTAATATTGATACCGGTTGATCTTGTGGGTTATGGAAATAGTATGATCTATACGACGCTGTTCGCGTCGAATTTTTATTTCTGGTCAACTGCGGGATATTTCGCCGAGGCGTCGGAGACGCTGCCTCTCCTCCACACCTGGTCGCTGGCGGTTGAAGAGCAGTTCTATCTGCTGTTTCCACCGGTGTTGCTGCTCGTGCTGCGGCTGATCGGCGCGCGGTGGCTTGCGGTCGTTCTCCTGGTCGGGGCAGGTGTCTCGCTGGCGGCATCGGCGTGGGGGGTCTTCGCGGTTCCCCGTCTCACATTCTATCTGCTGCCGACCCGGGCCTGGGAGCTCTTGATCGGCTCGCTGATTGCCGTCCCGTTCCTCCCCAAGATTCCGGCACGCTTGGGTTCGGCGCTTGCCGCGTCCGGCTTGGTCATGATTGCCGCGGCAATATTGACGATCGACGGCACGATGCCGTTTCCCGGCATCACCGCGCTCCTTCCCTGCATTGGCGCGGGGCTGGTGATCTATGGCGGCATGTGGTCCAGCGGAGGGCTGGCCAAGAGTGTGCTCGAATGGGCCCCGGTCGTGTATGTCGGCAGGCTCTCGTATTCCCTCTATCTCTGGCATTGGCCCGTTCTGGTTTTCGGTCGCCTCTATCTCGGGCGATCACCGAGTGCCGCCGAGGCGGTTGCTCTCGTCGCGCTCAGCTTTGCGCTCGCCGCGTTTTCATTGCGCTTTGTGGAGGCGCCCTTCCGTGGCGCGAACAGTCTTGGCGGGCGTCCCTGGCTCAGGCTCGGTGCCGGCGCAGGCCTCATCGCCGTAACCAGTGCGGTGGCGTTGACGTTCACCCTGAATCACGGCCTGCCCGGTCGCGTCTCCCAGGAAACGCTGACTGCGGAAGCGGTGCGCTGGGATCGCAATGCCTTGAGGCAGAGGTGCCTGGTCGATTCCCCGTTCTCGTTCAGCGCGCGCCAGAAACTGCCACCGATCGAGGGCTGCCTCGCGGGTCCAGGCGCGGCCGGGCAGCGCTATGAGGTCGTCGTGTGGGGGGACTCGCAGGCGGATTCCCTGGTGCCCGCCGTCGTCGATATGGTCGCCGCCAGGGGCTGGACGGTGCGCGAGATCGCCATGGAGGGATGCCCGCCACTGATTGGTGCGGATCTCGTTGTGGTCAAGCAGGACCTGCGTGGCGATCGCTGCAAGCAATTCAATACACAGGCGATCGAGATGATCCGCAATTCCCCCGGGCTGAAGCTTGTGGTGGTGGCGGGTCGGTGGTCCGTTTGGTCCGAAGGTGGAAGTGTGCCCGCTGACCCGCGCTACAGCGTTGACGAGATCAGCGGCGTTCGCAGCCTCGACAACAGCCGCCGCGTTTTCGCCCGCTCGCTTGAGGCATCGGTTCGCCAGATCACGGAAACAGGTGTTGCCGTCCTCCTCATGGGGCAGGTTCCGGAATATGAGCATTCGCCATGGCGCTGCGCGGCCTATGCACGCCTCCGAGGCCACCCCGTCGATGCCTGCAAGATCGGCGAGCGCAACGTGGTCGCGGCTCCCATGCAATATTCCAACACGATCATCCGGCAGCTTGCGAAGGACGATCCGCTCGTCTCCATCGTGCTGCCGACCGAAGTGCTCTGTGAAGGCGAGCGCTGTTATTCCGGGCGCGACGGAATATTCTATTATATCAATGCCAATCACCTGACCTCATCAGGTGCAAGGCATGTGCTGAGCGTCTTCACTTTCGATCCGAAGGTGGGCGGCGCAGGCGGGTCGCCGAACTGACCGGCCCGGGCATGGAGTTCGCGGGTTTGTGACCTGCGTCACGCCGCCCCTACTTCCGGTAATGATCCCGGTACCACGCCACGAAGGCCGGCACGCCGATGTCGAGTGGGGTCTGTGGACGGAATCCCGTCAGCGCTTCCAGCAGGCGCGGGTCGGCGAAGGTATCGCGCACGTCGCCGGGCTGCATGGGCCGCATGAGCTTTTCTGCCTCGCGGCCCACCGCGGCCTCGATGGCCTTGACGAAGTCCAGCAGCCCCACGGGTTCGCCGCCGCCGATGTTCACCGCCCGCCAGGGAGCGACCGGGGAGAGGCTGTCCTCGACGCCGGCGGCCTTAACCGGCTGGCCCGCCACCGGCGGCATGCCGGCGAGCCGCACCACGGCCTCGACGATGTCGTCCACATAGGTGAAGTCGCGCCGCATCTCGCCCATGCCGTAGATCTCGATCGGGCGTCCCGAAAGGATCGCGTCCACGAACTTGAACAGCGCCATGTCCGGCCGGCCCCACGGGCCGTAGACGGTGAAGAAGCGGAACGAGGTGGTCGGCAGGCCCCACAAGTGCGCGTAGGAATGGGCCATGGCCTCCATGGCCTTCTTGGTGGCGGCATAGAGCGTGATCGGCCAGTCCGCGCGGTCGGTCTCGGCGAACGGCATCTTCGCGTTGCCGCCATAGACCGAGCTGGTGGAGGCCATCAGCAGGTGCTTCGGCCGCGCGACACGCGCCGCCTCCAGCACGTTGTAGGAACCGACCAGGTTCGAATCCACATAGGTGCGCGGATGCTCGATGGAGTAGCGCACCCCTGCCTGGGCGGCGAGGTGAACCATCACGTCCGGCGCCGCGGCCTCGGTGGCGGCAGTGAGCGCCGCCATGTCCTCGAGCCGGGCCTCGACGGCGCGGAACCCGTTCGAACGGGCGAGAATGTCGTGGCGCGCGCGCTTGAGCGCCGGGTCGTAATAGTCGGTCATACCGTCATAGCCGACGACGAAATGGCCCTCGTCCAGCAGCCGGCGCGCCAGATGGAAGCCGATGAAGCCGGCGGTACCGGTGATCAGAAAGCGCATGAAGGGTCTCGCGAGGGGTTCAATCCGCAGTGGCGCAGGGATGAATGGTCCAGACTGGTGGGATCAGGTGATATATGGGTTTCCGCGCGTTTTGCGAACTTGCCCCACCGTCAGCCCTGCAAGACCGTGCCCGGAGGATGCTATCGCACGCATCATGTTCGCTCACGTCGCCCTCCCACGCGGGAGCGGGATCCGATCGTATTGGTCGAATTCGCGACCGGAGTCACGGGCTGGTTCCTGTTCAAGGACGCCTCCGGCAGATGGGCCGTCGTCCGCGTCATTTATGGAAATACACCACCTTGCCTCTCGATTCGCTCAATCCGATCCGAAAGCCGGCTGAAATAAATTTGGAAAAAATCTGAGTGATTTTGGTATCATCTATGAATTGAGGGTGAAATTCGATGCAAATTTTATTTATTGAATCCAAATCTGAGTCTTTAAGTATTTCAAATTCGGCGCCCTCTACATCCATTACGAGGGCAGTTGGACGATAAAGTGCCACGGCTTCGGAAAATGACACGCCTCTCACTTTTATTGCATGAGTGGTGCCGTCCTTGTCAGACAGTGAGCTGGCCCAAAAATGGTCGGAGATGAAGAATTCTACTTCGGATTGACTGGTAGAGGTGATCGCCGCATTGATGAGGGTGGGAGACAACCCATTCAGTGCGTAATTCTCTCGGGCAATTGCGCAAATATCGGGGTTCGCCTCGATGCTGACGACGTTTGATGAACCAACGATTTGGCAGCAGCGCATGCCGATAAAACCGACGGCGGCCCCGATCTCAAGCACCCTGTCGCTGGGCGTAAGTACGGTGCTGACAAGATGATATTCGGAGTGTTCGTACGAGCCTTTATAAAAGGCATCGCGCATTGTTGCCGGCCAACGGGGGTCGACCTTAAGCTTGATCCCGTTGATTTTGACGATCTGAGGCTTGACGACCCTAAACCAAGAAGTGAGCAGGTGGCGCCTGGCGAGTCTGACCGTGTGTCTCAGTCGGTCTTTGGCCTTCGTCCGCATGCGGGCACCTCCAGGCGGGGAATGACGCAGGTTGTTTCGTTTTGGGCGGGTCAGATCCATCTTCTTCTCACCATGGAACCTGCGCGCCGGTTCGTCGACCTCGACGGCGGTGCGTTGCCATCAGGAGACGAAAGGGCGTCGGGCAAGCAGCGCCATGTCCGCCGCGCAGGCTTCAAGTTCCGGCATATCCCAGGTTCGCCTTATGTTGCTGCCGGGGCCGGGTCGTCCAGCCTCAGATGTGGCCCGAGGCCTGGAGATAGCGGATGACCTCGTCGGCCAGGGCCTCGGGATCCTTTGTGCCGCCCAGCAAGGTGATCTCCGCCGCTTCGGGGCTCTCATAGGGGCTGTCGATGCCGGTGAAGTTGCGGATCTCGCCGGCACGCGCGCGCTTGTAGAGGCCCTTCACGTCGCGGCTTTCCGCGACGGCGAGCGGCGTGTCGACGAAGATCTCCACGAACTCGCCCGGCCCCATGAGCTCGCGTGCCATGCGGCGTTCCGCACGGAACGGCGAGATGAAGGAGACGAGCACGATCAGCCCGGCATCGACGAACAGGCGCGAGACCTCGGCCACGCGGCGGATGTTCTCGACCCGGTCGGCCTCGGTGAAGCCGAGGTCGCGGTTGAGGCCGTGGCGCACATTGTCGCCGTCCAGCATGGTTGTGTGCCGGCCCAGCACATGGAGCTTCTTCTCGACGATGTTGGCGATGGTCGACTTGCCGGCGCCCGAAAGGCCGGTGAACCAGAGCACCACGGGCTTCTGCGCCTTCAGGGCGGCGCGGCTGTCCTTGGTCACTTCCAGCGCCTGCCAATGGACGTTGGTGGCGCGGCGCAGGCCGAAATCGATCATGCCCGCCCCGACCGTGAGGTTGGACATGCGGTCGATGACGATGAAGGCGCCGGTCTGCGGCACCGCGCCGAAGGGATCGAAGGCGACCGGCGCCTGGGTGGAGAAATTCACCACCGCCACCTCGTTCAGCGCCAGCGTCTTGGCCGCGAGGTGCTGGAAGGTGTTCACGTCCACCTTGTGCTTGATCTCGGTGACGGAGGCGCCAACCGTGCGGGTGCCGATCTTGATGAGATAGGAGCGGCCGGGAAGCAGCGGCTCGTCGTGCATCCAGATGAGATGGGCGGCGAACTGGTCGGAGAATTCGGGCCGCGCGGCAGCGGCGGCGATGACGTCGCCGCGGGAGGCGTCCACCTCGTCCGCCAGCGTCAGCGTGACGGCCTCGCCCGCCACCGCCTCGGCAAGGTCGCCGTCGGCGGTGACGATGGATTTCACGCGGGTGGTGACGCCGGAGCTCGCGATCACCACCTCGTCGCCGGCGCGCACGGTTCCCGAGGCGACGGTGCCCGAAAAGCCGCGGAAATCGAGGTTCGGCCGGTTCACCCATTGCACCGGCATGCGGAAGGGGCGGCCGGCGGCGGCGCTCACCACCTCCACCTGCTCCAGGTGCTCCAGCAGCGCCGGGCCGGTATACCAGGGGGTGCGGGCGCTGGGCGTCAAAACGTTGTCGCCGAAGCGCGCCGACAGCGGGATCGCGACCAGGGTCTTAAAGCCGAAGTCCTTCGCGAACGCGCGGTAGGCGGCGACGATCTCGTCGAACACGGCCTGCGAGAAGTCGGCGAGGTCGATCTTGTTGACCGCCAGTACCACATGGTGGATGCCCAGCAGCGCAGCGATGTAGGAATGCCGGCGGGTCTGGGTCAGGATGCCCTTGCGCGCATCGATGAGGATCACGGCGAGGTCGGAATTCGAGGCGCCGGTGGCCATGTTGCGGGTGTACTGCTCGTGGCCGGGCGTGTCGGCGACGATGAACTTGCGCTTTTCGGTGGCAAAGAAGCGGTAGGCGACATCGATGGTGATGCCCTGCTCACGCTCGGCGGCGAGCCCGTCCACCAGCAGCGCGAAGTCGAGGTCCTCGCCCGTGGTGCCGTGCTTGCGGCTGTCGCTTTCGAGGGTGGCGAGCTGGTCCTCGAACAGGAGCTTGGTGTCGTAGAGCAGGCGCCCAATCAGCGTGGACTTGCCGTCATCCACGCTGCCGCAGGTGAGAAAGCGCAGGAGGCCCTTGGTCTCGTGGGCGGAGAGCTGGTCGAGAGGCGAGGCGAGGCCCTTTGTCGGTTCCATCAGAAATAGCCCTCGCGCTTCTTCTTCTCCATGGAGGCGGCCTCGTCATGGTCGATGAGCCGTCCGGCGCGCTCCGACGTGCGCGCGATCAGCATTTCGCGCACGATCGCCTCCAGCGTGGCGGCGTCGCTGTCGATGGCAGCCGTGAGCGGGTAGCAGCCGAGCGTCCGGAAGCGCACCTGGCGCATCTGCGGCGCCTCGCCCGGCTGGAGCGGCAGGCGAGCGTCGTCCACCATGATCATCTGCCCGCCGCGCCAGACGATGGGGCGCTCGGCGGCGAAGTAGAGCGGCACGATGGGGATATTCTCCGCCAGGATGTACTGCCAGATGTCCAGCTCGGTCCAGTTGGACAGCGGGAACACGCGCAGGGATTCTCCCGGCCGGATGCGGGCGTTGTAGAGGTTCCAGAGCTCCGGACGCTGGTTCTTCGGATCCCAGACGTGATTGGCGGAGCGGAACGAGAAGATGCGCTCCTTGGCGCGGCTCTTCTCCTCGTCGCGGCGGGCGCCGCCGAACGCGGCATTGAAGCCGTATTTGTCGAGCGCGGCCTTCAGCGCCTCCGTCTTCATCACCTGGGTGTAGAGCGAGGAACCGTGGTCGAACGGGTTGATGCCCTGGGCGAGGCCGTCCTCATTGGTGTGGACGATGAGGTCGAAGCCGAGCCGCTTGGCGGTCTCGTCCCGGAACGCGATCATCTCCCGGAACTTCCAAGTGGTGTCGATATGCATCAGCGGGAAGGGCGGCTTGGAGGGATAGAAGGCCTTTACCGCCAGATGCAGCATCACGGCCGAGTCCTTGCCGATGGAGTAGAGCATCACAGGGTTGCTCAGCTCGGCGGCGACCTCGCGCATGATGTGGATGGACTCGGCCTCCAGGCGCTTCAAGTGCGTCAGGCGATCTTGCGACACGTTCGTCACCTTGAGTGTGGGGTCTTTGCCATCGAATCCTGCCGGTCGGCGGCGCCGCCGGCCGAGCCAGCTGCATCCGTAAAGTCTGCGTGTCCGGGCAAGAAGAGAATTTCGAGCATCGTCCTTCGGCTTTGCTGCGGAGCGTATTCTACAGAACTGGTCGTGATTTTTGCTCCTGAGAAGCCGTCGATCAGGCACGCAATGCGTTAGCCTCGTGCACAAAGACAAGAGGCGCGTAGATACACCGGTGGCAGTTGCTGTGCAATGCGGTGCGGGGTCGCCGGCGGCGCTGACGGCACGACGATACGGCCTGTAGACCGGCAAATGTTCGTCAATCTTCCCGTGCGCGCATACACTGACGAGGCGCGATGCGGCTTCATATTGCACTGCAAGGCGCTGGACGGCCTGGGAGGCCTGTGTCAAAGCTAGGTTTCCGAGTCCGGGGGCACCGCGACGGTCGGATAGACGAAGAGGGCAGAGATGAAGATCGTGCCGGTAATCTTGGCAGGGGGAACGGGTACCCGCCTCTGGCCGCTGTCGCGCAATAGTCTTCCCAAGCAATTCCTGCCGCTCAACTCCAATTACTCTTTGTTCCAGGAGACGCTGCTGCGGGCGGCTCCGGGCGCGGAATTCGCCGATCCGGTGGTGATAACCAGCCACGACTATCGCTTCTACGCCCAGCGGCAAGCGCAGGAGATCGGAATCACCCCCACCGTGATCCTTGAGCCTGCGCGGCGCGACAGCGCCCCGGCGGTGGTCGCGGCGACGGCGCATGTTGCGTCGCAATATGGTCCCGAGGCGCTGGTTCTGGTTCTGGCGTCCGACCACGTGGTGCTGGAGGCGGACAAGTTCCGCGCCTCGGTGTTCGTGGCGGCGCGGGCGGCCGCCCTGGGCAACATCGTCACCTTCGGCATCGCGCCCGACCGCCCGCGCACCAGCTACGGCTATATCGACGTGGGCGAGCCGCTCGCCGTGGAGGGCGCCTTCAAGGTGCGCGCCTTCGTCGAGAAGCCCGACGCGGCGACGGCAGAGAAGTACGTGGATGCCGGCTACCTCTGGAATTCCGGAAACTTCGTGTTTCCCGCCAACGTGATGCTGTCGGAGGCCGAGGCGTTCGAGCCCGAGATCGCCCGCTGCGCCATCAGCGCGGTGGAGCAGGCCCAGGTGGATATCGGCTTCCTGAAGCTCGATCCGGCCGCCTTCGAGGCTGCCCCGGCCAAGTCGATCGATTTCGCGGTCATGGAGCGCACCACCAAGGCGGCAGTGGTGAAGGGCGACTTCACCTGGTCGGATGTCGGGTCCTGGGACGCGGTCTACGAGATCGGCACCGCCGACGACGCGGGCAACGTCACTAAGGGACCGGTGACGCTCCTCGACAGCGCCGGGAATTATGTGCGCAGCGACGGGCCGCTGGTGGCCGGCGTCGGCATCGAGAACCTCGCGGTGATCGCCACCGAGGATGCTGTTCTGGTGATGCCGGCGAACCGCAGCCAGGACGTGAAGGCGCTGGTGGCCGCGCTCAAGAGCGCGCGCCGCAACGAGGTGGAGAGCCACAACAAGGTCTACCGCCCCTGGGGCAGCTATGAGAGCGTGTGCCGCGGCGAGCGCTTCCAGGTGAAGAAGATCGTCGTGGAGCCCTCCGGCACGCTCTCGCTCCAGAAGCACCATCACCGTGCCGAGCATTGGGTGGTGGTGCGCGGCACCGCCGAGGTCACGATCGGCGAAAGCGTGAAGACCGTGAACGAGAACGAGTCGGTCTATATCCCCATGGGCAGCGTGCACCGGCTTGCCAATCCGGGCCGCATCCCGCTGGAGCTGATCGAGGTGCAGACCGGGTCCTATCTGGGCGAGGACGACATCGTCCGCCTGGAGGATATCTATCAGCGCGTCTGAACCTTTCCGCGCGTGGACCGGGCCGTCCTCCTGCGTCTTCGGGCGCCGGTGCGACGGCCCGGTCCGTTTTGCCCCTTCCCCTTCGCCGCGCAAGGGCGCAAAAGGCGGACATCGGGACGTCACGATTGGTGGATTATCGCCTCTGCTCCAGGCGGATGGGGGATGTCCGCCGCGTGAGCCCGGCCGCCCGGCCCGCGTCGCAGACGCCCCCGGGCGCACCGGGCGGGTGAAATGGAGCCGGCGGGATCAGACCGTCCCCGTCGTGGTCGAACCGGCTCCCGTGGACAAGTGGACGATCGACCATGCACGTGACGATGATCGGCGCAGGCTATGTGGGGCTGGTTTCCGGGGCGTGCTTCGCCGATTTCGGCCACACCGTCTCTTGCGTCGACACCGACGCGCGCAAGATCGAGGCGCTGCGGCGCGGCGAGATTCCCATCTATGAGCCCGGCCTTGCCGATCTTGTCGCCGCGAACGTCAAGGCCGAGCGCCTGTTCTTCACCACGAGTCTGACGGAGGGACTGGAGAAGGCGGAGGCGGTGTTCATCGCCGTCGGCACGCCTTCGCGGCGCGGCGACGGCCATGCCGACCTTACCTATGTCTACCAGGCGGCGCGGGACATCGCCCGCGCGATCTCGCGCTATACCGTGGTGGTGACCAAGTCCACGGTGCCGGTGGGCACCGGCGACGAGGTCGAGCGCATCATCCGCGAGACGCGGCCCGATGCGGAGTTCGCGGTGGTCTCGAACCCCGAATTCCTGCGCGAGGGCGCGGCCATCGCCGATTTCAAGCGCCCCGACCGCATCCTCGTGGGCACCGAGGACGAGCGCGCGCAGCAGGTGATCGCCGAGCTCTACCGGCCGCTCTACCTCAACCAGTCGCCGCTGCTCTTCACCTCGCGGCGCACCGCCGAGCTCACGAAGTACGCCGCCAACGCGTTCCTCGCCACCAAGATCACCTTCATCAACGAGATCGCCGATTTGTGCGAGCAGGTCGGCGCCAACGTGCAGGACGTGGCGCGCGGCATCGGCCTCGACAATCGCATCGGCTCCAAGTTCCTGCATGCCGGTCCGGGCTATGGCGGCTCCTGCTTCCCCAAGGATACGCTGGCGCTCATCAAGACGGCTCAGGACTACAGCGCACCGATTCGCATCGTCGAGACGGTGGTGTCGGTGAACGACCAGCGCAAGCGCGCCATGGCCCGCAAGGTCATCCAGGCCCTGGGAGGCACGGTGCGGGGCAAGACCGTGGGCATTCTGGGCCTCACCTTCAAGCCCAACACCGACGACATGCGCGACGCGCCGTCCATCTCCATCATCACCGCCTTGCAGGATGCCGGCGCCGTGGTCCGCGCCCACGATCCCGAGGGGGTGGAACAGGCCAAGCTGGTGCTGGATGGCGTGGACTACGTGGATACGCCCTATGCGGCGGCGGAAGGCGCGGCGGCGCTCGTCATCGTCACCGAGTGGGACGCCTTCCGGGCGCTGGACCTCAGGCGCATCCACGGGCTCATGGCCTCGCCCATCGTCGTCGACCTGCGCAACATCTATCGGCCCGACGAGATGGCGGCCCTCGGCTTCACCTATCAGAGCGTCGGCCGGGGCTGAGCGGGTGGCTCAGCTGCCGCGTTTCCGTGTCTCCGGCATCAGCATCAGGTAGAGCAGGAAGCCCAGAGCCGCGATGGCCGAGAGCGTGAGGAACGCCGCCGAATAGCCGGCCGCGACGATGGTTATGCCGGCGATGGAGGCGGACAGCGCCGCGCCCAGGCCCTGCGCGGTCGCGACCGCGCCCTGGCTCACGTTGAAGTGCCCGGTGCCTCGCGTCAGGTCGGCGACGACCACCGGGAACAGCGCCCCGTAGACGCCCGCGCCGACGCCGTCGAGGCACTGCACCGCGAACAGCCAGATCGGATCGTTGGACAAAGGGTAGAGCGCCCCGCGCAGCGCCAGCACGCCGAAGGCCACGAGGAAGATCGGCTTGCGGCCCCACGCGTCGGCTCGCGCGCCGGTGGTGATCGCCACTGGAACCATGACGAATTGTGCGACCACGATGCACAAGGCGATGAGGGATGTTGCCTGATCCTTGCCGACCACGCTCGTCAGCAACTGGCCCGTGGTGGGCAGCATCGCGGCATTGGCCAGGTGGAACAGAAAGCAGAGCAGCGCGAACAGGCGCAGGTTCGGATTGGCGAGGAGGGTACCGATGCCGCTCGCAGGCGCCTGCGCGCCCGGCTCGGCCGGCAGGCCGCGCGCCAGCGTGTCGTCGATCTCCCGCGCCGGCACGATCAGCATCGCGCCGATGCTCAGCACGGCCAGGATCGCCATGAGCCAGAACACCACCACCGGGCCGAACAGGATGGCGGTTCCGGCGGCGATGGAGGCCGACACCGCATTGCCCGCATGGTTGAACGCCTCGTTGCGGCCGATGCGCCGTGCGAAGGCCTTCGGCCCGACGAGGCCGAGCGTTATGGCCGCGAGCGCGGGCGGGAAGATCGTGCCGGCGATGGCCGCCAGCGACTGGGTGGCCGCCACGACGTAGAAATTGGTCACGAACGGCAAGGCGAGGCAGCACAGCGTCACCGCCAGGGCGCCGGCGATGATGATGGCCGGCTTGTTCCTGCTGCTGTCGATGAACGCCCCTGCCGGCGTCTGGGCGATCAGGCCGGTTACTCCGGCGATGGTGATGACGAGGCCGATGGTGGCCTCGTTCCAGCCCTGGTCGGGGCCGCGCACCGCCAGGAGATAGATGGCGAGATAGGGGCCGAGGCCGTCGCGCACGTCGGCGAGGAAGAAGTTGAGCGCGTCGAGGCCGAGGATCGCCTGGCGCGAGGGCACCCGCGTGCGGTCCGGCGTGGCGATCGCGGGCGCCGGGCCCGTGGCATCAGCGTCACCGAGCAGCATGCATTCTGGCCTTGGCCGGAGGAGGGGGAGGTATCGGACTTCCTGCGGCGGGCGCCGCGTATGGGCCGAGCTTGATCGTTGCCGTCCATAAACGCAGGTGGCGCCGCCTAGGTCCACGGCAGGACAAATTTTCTTTTATTCCCCAAGGTCATGTGGCCGACGGCGCGCGATGGCGCCGGCCGCGCCGGTCGTGTGACCGGCGCGGCGTTGGGGGTCCTCCGTGCGGCGGACTTCGAGCTCAGAAGAAGGCCTGGATCCCGGTGATGGCGCGGCCGAGGATTAAAGCATGGATGTCGTGCGTGCCCTCGTAGGTGTTCACCGTCTCGAGGTTGACCGCATGGCGCATGACGTGGAAGTCGGCGGAGATGCCGTTGCCGCCGTGCATGTCGCGGGCGACGCGGGCGATGTCCAGCGCCTTGCCGCAATTGTTGCGCTTGATGAAGGAGATGGTCTCCGGCGGCAGCTGGCCGGCATCCATCAGCCGGCCCACCTGGAGGCAGGCCTGCAGGCCGAGGGCGATCTCGGTGGCCATGTCGGCGAGCTTCTTCTGCACCAGTTGGGTGGCCGCGAGCGGGCGGCCGAACTGCTTGCGGTCGAGCGTGTACTGGCGCGCGGCGGCAAAGCACGCCTCGGCCGCGCCCATGGCGCCCCAGCCGATGCCGAAGCGGGCGCGGTTAAGGCAGCCGAACGGTCCGGCTAGGCCGGTGGCATTCGGCAGCAGGTTCTCCTCCGGCACGACGACGCCGTCGAGCACCACCTCGCCGGTGATGGAGGCGCGCAGCGAGAGCTTGCCCTCGATCTTCGGTGTGGAGAGCCCGGCCATGCCGCGCTCGACGATGAAGCCGCGGATGGCATTGTCGTGCGCCGCCGACTTCGCCCACACCACCGCGAGATCGGCGATCGGGGCGTTGGTGATCCACATCTTCGCGCCGGTGATGCGGTAGCCGTCCGCAACCTTCTCGGCGCGGGTGCGCATGCCGCCCGGATCGGAGCCGGCGTCCGGCTCGGTCAGGCCGAAGCAGCCGACCCACTCGCCGGTGGCGAGCTTCGGCAGGTACTTCTTCTTCTGCGCCTCGGAGCCGTAGGCGTTGATCGGGTGCATCACCAGCGAGGACTGCACGCTCATGGCCGAGCGGTAGCCCGAGTCCACCCGCTCCACCTCGCGGGCGGCGAGGCCGTAGGAGACATAGTTGAGGCCGGCGCCGCCGTATTCGGCCGGGACGGTCGGGCCGAGCAGGCCGAGGGCGCCCATCTCGTTCATGATCTCGCGGTCGAACCGCTCCTCCAGATAGGCGGAGGTGACGCGCGGCAGGAGCTTCTCCTGGGCGTAGTCACGCGCGGTGTCGCGCACCATGCGCTCCTCGTCGGAGAGCTGGCCGTCGAGGCCGAAGGGATCGGTCCAGTCGAACACGGGCTTGGACGAGGACGGCGCGGCCATGGTGATGCTCCCTGGTTTCAGCCGGTCGGAGATTTACATACCGACCAGTCGGAATATAATGTTGCGGATATAGCGCAAGCCGCGCACGGAGTCGAGACGGGAGGCCGCGCTTTGGCCAGCAAGGATCACACGCCACGCCGCAGCGCGCCTCCCGCAGGTGCGGCGCGCGGGCGGCCGCGCAAGGCGCCGGTCTCGCAGGAGGGGGAGGGGGAGGAGAAGCGCCTCGGCCGCCCGCCCCTGGTCAGCGACCCGCGCGAGGAAATCCTGCGCCAGGCTGCGAAGATGTTCGCGCAGAAGGGCTATGGCGCCTCCTCGCTGGCGGAGGTCGCCGCGACGCTCAATTATTCCAAGGGCGCGATCTACAATTATTTCGCCACCAAGCAGGAGATCTACGACGCCATCATCATCCGCACGCTGGAGGGGCTGAACCGGGCCGGCGCCGAGGCGGTGGCGCAGGGCGCGAGCCCGCGCGAGCGGTTGCGCCTCTTCATGATCGGCCATGCGCGCTACCTGGCGGAGAATTACGACAGCTTCGTCACCATGCTGGTTGGCTATTCCGGCATGGCGAGCGCCGCCCTCAAGGATGACGCACTGCGCCTGCGCGATGCCCATGAGGGCCTGCTGCGCGCCATCATCGCCGAGGGCGCGGCGGACGGCTCGTTCCGCGCCATGGACGTGGCCATGACCGGCCGCGCCGTGCTCTCGCTGCTGTCCTGGATGGCGCGCTGGTATCGCCCCGACGGGGCCATGGGCGCCGAGGAGGTGGCCGACTTCTACTGCGACCTCATCGCCTCCGGCCTCCTGCCCCGGGAACCCGCGGCGCGGGAGGGGCGTTGAATTTTCCGGAGCTGGGGCTGGCACCATGTGAGGAGGCTGCCATGAGCCGCAATGCCGCCAATTCGAACACGCCCGACGCCGCAAGCGCAAAGCCCGAGGCAAGCATCTTCGCCGGATTGACCGAGGTCGAGCGCGACCGCATCAAGCGCCGGGCTCATGCGCTCTGGCGCGAGGCGGGCTCGCCGCAGGGGCGCGACCGGGAATTCTGGGAGCGCGCGGAACTCCAGGTCCTCAAGGGCCAGAGCGCTGCGCAATAGGAGGATTTCATCATGCCGGCGAAATCCCAGGCGCAACAGAAGGCGGCCGGCGCCGCGCTCGCCGCCAAGCGCGGCGACATGCCCAAGTCCAAGCTGAAGGGCGCCTCGCGCTCCATGGCGGAGAGCATGAGCGAAGAGGAGCTGGACAAGATGGCGTCCACCCCGCGCAAGGGAAAGCCGCAGCACGCCGGCAAGGGCTGAACCCCCTGTCTCCGGGGGAGAGGGCAGGGCAGGTGGGCAGGGGCATCTGGGCGAGACTCCGGGCGCCGGCGCCGGGAACCTCTGATCTCAGCCCGGATCGCCCTGCCGGGCGAGGGCGATGGCTGTCGCCGGCGAGAGGCCGGCGGCGAGCGCGCCCTCGGTCATGTCCACGAGGTTGGCGACGAACGCTTCCTTCTCCAAGGCGAGGTTGAGGCGTCCGGCCGCCTTGTCGCGCTCCCAGTCGGCAAGCGCATAGATCGCCTGGCGCAGGGCGATCGACACCCGGTCGCGCACCAGCGCGCGGGGCAGATCCGGCAGGATGGCGTGCAGCAGGCTGACCACCCGCGACAGGCTGGCGTCGTTGCGATCCTTGGCGATGGCCCAGATGTCGAACTGCTGGCTAGCGTAGAACTGCGCGAGAAAGCGGATGTAGTGGTTCGCGCCTGAGCCGTCGTTCAGCTGGGCGGCGAGCGGCAGGATGAACACCTGCGTCAGCGCCCGCAGGTCGCCGGCAAGGCCCGCCTCCTGCAAGGCCTTCAGCTCGGCGAGACGGGCGACGTTCACCTCAGACATGCGCAGATCGAGGATGGCGGTGATGAGCGCCTCCTTCGAGCCGAAATAATAGTGGATCGCCGAGGCGTTCTGCTGGTCCGCGGCGCGGTTGATCTCGCGCATGGAGGTGGCATCGATGCCGTTCGAGGCGAACAGGCGCTCGGCCACCTCGATGAGATGGGCGCGGGTGGATTTCTCGCCGGCCGGCTGCGCCGCCGGGGCAGGCCGCGCACGGCCGCTGCCCGGCGGACGTCCCCGGCGCTTCTCCGCTTTCGGCTCATCCATGGTCGCACTCTCCGGCACAGTGGTGGGTCAGTCTCAATGAAGCCCGAACCCGGCTTCCTCTTCCCCGCAAGCGGGACAGGGTTCCGCGTCGCGGTTGCGTGCAGGCGCCCGAATTCCAGGCCGGCGCGAGGCTGAGGCCAGCCCAGGCTTGCCAGTTTAAATCACTTGAATTAACCTCGCCAGCGTCATCGAAGGCCCGCACCAGCACGGGCCATGGTCACGCTTCCGGGAGGAGCCTCAATGTCCACCGCACCCGTCGTCCTTCGTTATCTGCGCCGCGCCGGCTTCGCGCTGGCGTTCGGCTTCGCGCTCGCGCCCGGCGCCCTCCTCGCGAGCGAGGCCTGCACTGCCGACACCATCACCCTCGTCGTTCCCTACGCCCCCGGCGGCGTCGTGGACCTGGTCGGCCGCGTGGTGGCGGACGAACTGCGCACCAGCGTCGGCCAGAACGTGATCGTCGAGAACAAGGCCGGCGCCGGCAGCAATATCGGCACCGCCGCCGTGGCCCGCGCCGCCCCGGACGGGCGCACGCTGATTCTCGCCAGCGCCGCCCATACCATCAATCCGAGCCTCTACAAGAAGCTCACCTTCGACGCCATCAAGGACTTCGCGCCGGTGGGCATGGTCGGCTCGGTGCCGAACCTGATCGTGGTCAACCCCGAAGTGCCGGTCAATTCCATGGCCGAGCTGATCGCCTACGCCAAGGCCAATCCCGGCAAGATCAATTTCGGCTCGGCCGGCACCGGCTCCTCGCCCCATCTCGCCATGGAGATGCTGAAGGCCAAGACCGGCATCGACATGCAGCACGTGCCCTATCAGGGCCAGCCGCAGGCAACGCAGGACCTCATCACCAACCGCATCCAGGCCATGGCGCTGACCATGACGCTGGCCGTGCCGCTGGTGAAGGACGGCAAGCTGAAGGCGCTCGCCGTCACCTCCGAGAAGCGCTCCGAGGCGCTGCCGGACCTGCCGACCGTGGCCGAGACCGTGGTGCCCGGCTTCAACGTCGTCACCTATCTCGCGGTGCTGGCGCCCGCCGGCACGCCGGAGAAGACCATCAAGTGCCTCAATGCGGCGCTGGTGGCGGGCCTCGCCAAACCAAGCGTGGTCGAGCGCATGAAGCCGCTCAGCGCCATCATCGCACCCTCCAGCCCTGCGGAGCTCGCCGCCTTCATGGTGAAGGACCGCGACCAGTGGGCCGAGGTCATCGGCGCCGCCGGCATCACGGTGCAGTGACATGCACGGCGCGGCCTCTCCCCGGAACGTCTCGTTCCAAGACTACCTCGCGGACATCCGGACCTTCACGCGGGAGGTGCTGCGCCCAGCGGAGGACATCGTCGAGCATGACGATGCGATCCCGGCCGACATCGTCGACGCCATGCGGCGCATCGGCCTGTTCGGCATCACGCTGCCCCACGAATATGGCGGCCTCGGCTGGACCATGGAGCAGCAGGCGCTGCTCACCATGGAATTCACCCAGGCCTCGGCGGTCTACCGCTCGCGCTTCTCCACGACGATCGGGCTGACCTCGCAGGTCATCCTCGATTATGGCACCGACGCGCAGCGTCGGCGCTATCTGCCGGCCATGGCCTCCGGCGCCATGACCGGCGCCTTCTGCCTCACCGAGGAGGCGGCGGGCTCCGACGCGGGGGCGGTGGAGACCTGCGCGGTGCGCGACGGCGACCACTACGTCGTCACCGGCACTAAGCGCTACATCACCAACGCGCCGGATGCGGACGTGTTCATGGTGGTGGCGCGCACCGGGGAGGGGGAGGGCGCGGACGCGCTCTCCTGCCTGCTGGTGGAGCGTGGCACGGCCGGGCTTTCGACCCCGCCGCACGACCGCATGATGGGCCAGCGCGGCTCCCATGTGGGCGAGGTGCATTTCACCGAATGCCGGGTGCCGGCTTCCGCCCTCGTGGGCGGGACGGAGGGCAACGGCCTCAAGAAGGCGCTGCGCGGCATCAACCACGCCCGCACCCATGTGGGCGCCACCTGCGTCGGGCAGGCGCTGCGGCTTCTGGACGAGGGCACCGCCTATCTCCTGGAGCGCCAGCAGTTCGGCAAGCCGATCGGCGAGTTCCAGGCCATGCAGGTGCTGCTCGGCGAGAGCCAGTCCGAGGTGCTCGCCGCCCGCGCCCTGGTGCTGGAGGCCGCGCGCGGCTTCGACCGCGGCCCGCCCATTCCCATCGTCGAGATCGCCTGCGCCAAGCTGTTCGCCTCCGAGATGGTGTCGAAGGTGGCGGACCGGGTGGTGCAGATGCTGGGCGGGCAGGGCTACCTGGAGCAGCGCGCCGTGGCGCGGCTCTATCGCGACGTGCGCCTGTTCCGCATCTTCGAGGGCACCTCGCAGATCCAGCAGACCAACATCGCCCGCGCCGTCCTGCGCCGCGGCCGCCCGCTGCCGCTGGAGTGAGGGCGGCGGGGGCGGCGGGCGGCGGCGCGAGGTTTCCGCAGACGGCGTTTCCGCGTGCGGAGCGAGTGCCCAGAGCGCACCCCTCTCCTGCAAGCCAGGCCCAACGCGCTCTCCGCGCGCCCCGGCCAGACTCCTTTTCCGCTGGCCCAGACCGGACTCCCTCTTCCGCGTGCGGGGGAGGGTTGGGGAGGGGGAAAGGACCTAGGGGCGACAGCCGGCGGTCGGGTCTCGGCGACGGCTGCCCCCCCTCCCTCCCTCCCCCGCAAGCGGGAGAAGGGGCGCGAATGATGGGGACATCGCCCGGCAAGGAATCGCCGCTGCCGGCGGAGCGCCACTGGCCGAGACCCAACGCCCTCCCCGCAAGCCCGGATCGGACTCCCTCTCCCGCGTGCGGGGGAGGGTTGGGGAGGGGGCCCTGCGGTGCACAGCCAGCGTTTAGCTTTCGGCCAGGACTGCCCCAACTCTCCCTCCCGCAAGCGGGAGAGGGGGCGAACGGCGGGGTCTTCGCGTTGAGGCCGTCCACTATGGCCGCCCCCACCCCTTCTTCATCGCGCTAGGGCAGGTGCGCAGGGCCATTCACGCCCGCTCCATTCCAGTTGACGTATGACGAATTTTCCAGAAAGTATGATCTCCGAAGCGCCGCCGGCTGGGCGGCCGGGGCAGGGGGAAGCAGCATGACCCGGGGTTTCCACAGGTCCGCGCGGGCCGCGCTCGTCGCCGGCCTCGGCCTTCTGGCACCGGCCTTGGCGGCGACCCCCGCCGCCGCCCATTTCCAGGAGCTGCTTCCCTCCGCCGACGTGCTGCCGGACGGCGGCCCGGTGACGCTCGACCTCGTCTTCACCCACCCCATGGAGCGGGGGCCGGTGATGGACATGAAGAAGCCCAAGCGATTCGGCGTGAAGGCGGACGGCAAGGTGCGCGACCTCACCGGAACGCTGACCGATGCCGCCCAGGACGGCAAGGGCGCCTGGCGCGCCACCTACGATTTGAAGCAGCCCGGCGCCGCCGTGTTCTTCGTCGAGCCGCAGCCCTATTTCGAGCCCGCCGAGGGCAAGTACATCATCCACTACGCCAAGGTGGTGGTGGACGGCTTCGCCTCCGGCGAGGGCTGGGACGCCCTGGTCGGCCTGCCGGTGGAGATCGAGCCGCTCGCGCGCCCCACCGGGCTTTGGACCGGCAACGTCTTCCGCGGCATCGTGCGCAAGGCCGGCAAGCCGGTGCCGTTCGCCGAGGTCGAGGTGGAATATGTCAATGACGGCGCCGTGAAGGCGCCGAACGACGCCTTCGTCACCCAGGTCATCAAGGCCGACAAGGACGGCGTCTTCACCTATGCCATGCCGCGCGCCGGGTGGTGGGGCTTCGCCGCTCTGGTGGAGGCGGACGCCCCCATGGCCGCGCCGGACGGCAAGAAGGTGCCGGTGGAACTCGGCGCCCTCATGTGGGTGAAGGCGACCGACATGGTCCCCGCGGCAGCGCAGGCCAGGTGAGGCGGCGATGGCCCATATCCCCGACGGCGTGCTCTCGGTGCCGGTGCTGGCCGGCGGCGCCGTGCTGGCGGTGGCGGGCATCGGCTACGGGCTGAGGCGCATCGGCGAGGAGGAGATTCCCAAGGTCGCCATCCTCGCCTGCGGCTTCTTCGCCGTGTCGCTGGTGGCGATCCCGGTGGGGCCGTCGAGCGTGCATCTCCTGCTGTCGGGCCTGATGGGGCTGATGATCGGCCCGGCGGTGTTTCCCGCCGTGTTCGTCGGGCTCGTGCTCCAGGCGCTGCTGTTCGGCTTCGGCGGGCTGACGACGCTGGGCGTCAACACGGTGAACATCGCCCTGCCGGGGCTGCTGTGCGGCCTCCTGCTCTCGCCCCTGCTCCGCGGCGCGTCGCCCGCGCGGGCGGGCGCGGTGGGCGCCCTCGCCGGGGCGGCGTGC
Source organism: Xanthobacter tagetidis (assembly GCF_003667445.1). GTDB lineage: Bacteria > Pseudomonadota > Alphaproteobacteria > Rhizobiales > Xanthobacteraceae > Xanthobacter > Xanthobacter tagetidis. The sequence continues at coordinate 253,496 of NZ_RCTF01000002.1, forward strand.
GTCGCGCTCACGGGGGGGCTCGTGGCGGCGGCGCTGGCGCTCTCGGCCTCCGAATTCGTGCCCTCGGCGCGCATCGTCCTGCTCACCTATGTGCCGCTGGCTGTGGGGGAGGCGTTCGTCACCGGCTTCGCGGTGGCCTTCCTGGCGCGGGTGCGGCCCGAGGCGATCGCCGGTTTCGCGCCGAAGGTCGCCGTCCCGGCGCCGGTGCCGCCAGCGGTTGCGGTGGCAGGGGAACGGCCGTGAGGCCGGCGCGTGCAAGCCTGCGGGCCGCGCTCGCCGCGCTGCTGGTGGCGCTCGCGCCGCTGCCGGCCGCCGCGCACCGGCTCAAGGTGTTCGCCACCGTGGAGGGCGACACCGTCTCCGGCTACGCCTTCTTCATCGGCGGCGGGCGCCCGGGCGGCGCCCAGGTGACGTTCCGCGACGCCGCCGGAAAAACGCTCGGCGCGGCCGTGACCGATGCGGATGGCGCCTTCGCCTTCACCCCCGCCCGCCCCGAGGCCATCACCGTGGTGGTGGACGCCGGCGACGGCCATGCCGCCGAGGTCGCGCTGGCCGCCGACCGCTTCGCCTCCGCTGCCGCCACAGTCGCACCGGCCGCGGGGGATGCCCGGCCCGGTGCGCCTTCCGCGCCCGCGTCGGGGGCTTCGGTGCCTGCTGCCCTGGCAGGAGTGCCCGCAGCCGCCTGCGATCCGGCCGCGCTGGCGGCCCTGGTGGACACAGCCGTGGCGCGCCAGGTGCGCCCGCTGCTGGAGGCTCAGTCGGAGGCCGAGGGCCGGGTGCGCTTCAATGACGTGATGGGCGGCATCGGCATGATCGTCGGCCTCGCCGGCGCCGCGCTCTGGGCCTCCGCCCGGCGCGCCCGCGCACCGGGCGGGGGCTAGGCGATGCCCGCCGCGCTCGGCGCCGCGCCCGTGCGGGTCTCCTTCGGCATCGCCGCGCTCGATCCGCGCACGCGCCTCCTCGGCGCCTTCGCCGGGGTCCTGGCGGTGGCTCTCCTCTCCAGCCTTTGGGTGCTCGCCGCGGCGGCGCTCGGCACCTTCGCGCTGGCGCTGGCGGCAGGGCCGGGCACGGCGGCGCTGATGCGGCGCCTGGTCCATCTCGAAGGCTTCATGCTGGTGCTGCTCGCGCTCCTGCCCTTCACGGTGCCGGGCACGCCGCTGTTCGGCGCCCCGCCCTTCGTCGCCAGCGCGGAAGGCTTCGCCCGCGCCGTGCAGATCCTGCTCAAGGTGAATGCCTGCGGCTTCCTGGTCTTCGCGCTCCTGGGCGGCCTGGAGCCGGTGCGCATCGGTGCCGCGGCGCTGGCGCTCAAGGCGCCCGAGCGCCTCGTGCAGCTCTTCCTCCTGGTGGTCCGCTATGGCGGGGTGCTGCGGGCCGAGGCGGCGCGGCTCCAGGAGGCCATGCGGGCGCGCGCGTTCGCGCCGCGGGCCTCGCTCACCTGGTCGCTGCATACCTGGCGCACCTACGGCCACATGCTCGGCATGGTGCTGGTGCGCGCGCTGGAGCGCGCCGAGCGCGTCTCCGAGGCCATGCGCTGCCGCGGCTTTTCCGGCCGGCTGCCGGCGTCGGCGGAGCGGCCCGCCCTCGGCGCCGCAGACCTCGCCTTCGCGCTCCTGCTGGCGGCCGCGATCCTCGCCGCCTTCGCGGCGGAGCACCTCGCATGAGCGCGCTCCTCGCGCTCGACGGCGTCACGGTGGCGCGCGGCGGGCGCACCGTGCTCGCCGGCGCGGACCTTCAGCTTCATGCCGGCGAGCGCCTCGCTTTGGTCGGCCCCAACGGCGCGGGCAAGACCACGCTGCTGCGCACCCTCGTCGGCCTGGAGCGCCCGAGCGCGGGCCGCGTCGTCGCCTTCGGCGCGGAACGGCGCACGGAAGTGGACTTCGGCACCGTGCGCGCCCGCGCGCAGCTCATGTTCCAGGACCCGGACGACCAGCTCTTCTGCCCCACCGTGATCGACGACGTGGCGTTCGGCCCGCTCAATCTCGGCCGGAAGCGCGATGAGGCCTTCGCCGCCGCGCGGGCGGTGCTGGAGCGCCTCGGTCTGGTGCATCTGGCGGACCGGGTGACGCACCGCCTTTCCGGCGGCGAGAAGCGCCTCGTGTGCCTCGCCGCGCTGATCGCCATGGCGCCGGACGCACTGCTGCTCGACGAGCCCACCAACGACCTCGACGAGGAGAACCGTGCCCGCATGATCGACATCCTGCTGCGGCTCGACGCGGCTCTGCTTCTGGTCTCGCACGACCGCGACTTCCTGGAGCGCATCGCCACCCGCGCCGTGCTTCTGCGCGAGGGGACGGTCCGGCCCGCGCTGGTGCACCGCCATGTGGTGACGCAGGAGGAGATCCACATTCACGGCCTGGACGCGAGCCACCGCCACGCGGAGGGGTGAGGCTTTACGCGGCGCCGCCGCTGGCCTACCTCGGGTGGCGGGGCGATCGGCCACCTGACCCGGCCACCCTGCCCCCATGGAGAGGGCGCCATGCAGCGCGTGACCGTCACCCTGGACGAGGACCTCGTCGCCGAACTCGACCGCTTCATCGAGAGCCGCGGCTACCAGAACCGCTCCGAGGCGGTGCGCGACCTCGCCCGCTCTGGCCTGCGCGAGGCCGCCGAGGCGGCCGGCGAGGGCGGCGACGCGGTGGGCGCGCTGGTCTATCTCTACGACCACGAGGCGCGCAACATGTCGAAGCGCCTGACCGAGGCGCACCACCTGCACCACGATATGTCGGTGTGCACGCTGCACATGCATCTCGACCACGACCAGTGCCTTGAGGTGGCGCTGCTGCGCGGGCCGACCCGCAGCCTGCGGCACTTCTCCGAGCGCCTGATCGCCGAGCGCGGCGTGCGCCACGGGCGCCTGGTGATGGTCCCGGTGGAAGCCCGCGCCGCCGGCGAGGGGCACGGCCACGGCTACAGCCACGGCCCGCACGGCCATCACCACCACCACCACGACGACGACACGGGTGATTCCTCCGCGTGAGGGTGGGGCGGCCAGGCGTGGGCAAGGCGTCTTCCAGAGCGCGAGCCGCGCTGCGCCTGCCGGGAACCCCTCTCCCTGGGGGAGAGGGTAGGGTGAGGGGCCCGCGTGAGGGCGTGTGCGGCGGGCGCTCCTCCCCCCTCCCGCAAGGGGAGAGAGAGCGCGAACGGTGGGGCCGGTCCTCGGTCCGCGGTGTCGCTTGGTCCGGGAACAGGCACAGGATGTCGCCGCCCGCGTGCCCCGGCCGACTGCAACGGCGCGCAGCGCCGTGGAAGGAGAGCCGGGGCCCAGCGCAAGAGTTCGCCGCAGGCGGCCCTTGCCCGCCGCAGGCGGGCGTCACCGTTTTGCCCGCTGCGCGGGAGTTTCCCCTGGACCCCGGCTTGGCGCTCCAGCTTCGCTGTCGCTTGGCCGGGGAACGGCTCCAGCTTCGCTGTCGCTTCGCCGTGGAACAGCGCCGGCATGCGCATGCCGGGCGCTCCTCCCTTCCCCCTTGCGGGAGAGGGGGCGCGAACGGTAGGGCCGGTCTTCGGACTGAGCGGGCGGGGGAAGAGGAAGGAGCCCCTGCGCACTTTGCCGCACCCTGTCGGCATCGGGCATACTCCGGCGTCCTTCGGACCGAGCCACGGAGACCAAGCCCATGATGTACGCCATTCTCTGCTACCACGAGGAAGACGTGGTCTGCGCCTGGACCAAGGAGCAGGACGATGCCGTGATGGCGCGGCTCGCGGTGGTGCAGGAACGGCTGACCAAGGAGGGCAGGATGGGCGCCTCGCTGCGCCTGCTCCCCACCTCCGCCGCGACCACCCTGCGCAAGAGCCAGGAGCCGCCGCTGGTGATCGACGGGCCGTTCGCCGAGACCAAGGAGCAGCTTCTGGGCTTCTACCTCGTGGATGCGGACGACCTCGACGGGGCGCTGGAGATTGCCCGCGCGCTGGGCGAGGCCAATCCCGGCGGCGCGCTGGAGGTGCGGCCGGTGGGGCTGTTCGTTCCCGACATGCGGCAGGGCGCCAAGTCCTGAGCCGGCGCGCAGAACCCGCCCATGACCGACACGGCGCTGACCGACACCGCCTTCATCCACGCCGCGCTCACCGCCGCGCGGCCGCAGGCGATGGGCGCGCTGCTGCGCTATTTCCGCGACCTCGACACCGCGGAGGAAGCCTATCAGGAGGCCTGCCTGAGGGCGCTCAAATCGTGGCCGCAGAAGGGGCCGCCGCGTGATCCCGTGGCCTGGCTCATCCTGGTGGGGCGCAACGCCGCGCTCGACGGCAAGCGCCGCGCCGCGCGCGATGCGCCGCTGCCGCCGGACGCGGCGATCTCCGACCTCGACGACATCGAGGCGCCCATGGCCGAGCGGCTCGACGGCGCGCACTATCGCGACGACGTGCTGCGGCTGCTGTTCATCTGCTGCCATCCCGAACTGCCCCACACCCAGCAGATCGCCTTGGCGCTGCGCGTGGTCTCCGGCCTCTCGGTGAAGCAGATCGCCCGCGCCTTCCTGGTGAGCGAGGCGGCCATGGAGCAGCGCATCACCCGCGCCAAGGCGCGCATCGCCAAGGCCGAGGTGCCGTTCGAGGCGCCCGGCGCGGTGGAGCGGGCGGAGCGGTTCCAGACCGTGGCGGCCATGATCTATCTCGTGTTCAACGAGGGCTATTCCGCCGCCGCCGATCCCGCGCGGGCGGGCCTATGCGAGGATGCCATCCGCCTCGCGCGGCTGCTGCTGCGCCTGTTTCCCGCCGAGCCGGAGATCATGGGCCTGCTGGCGCTGCTGCTGCTCCAGCACGCCCGCGCCCGCGCCCGCTTCGATGCCGCGGGCGAGCCGGTGCTGCTGGACGCGCAGGACCGCACCTTGTGGGACCGCGAGCGCATCATCGAGGGGCTGGCGCTGGTGGACAAGGCGCTGCGCCACCGCGCGCCCGGCCCCTACCAGGTGCAGGCCGCCATCGCCGCGACCCATGGGCGGGCGGCGCGCGCCGAGGACACCGACTGGGCGCAGATCGACGCGCTCTATGCGGCGCTGGAATTCATGCGGCCCTCGCCCGTGGTCACGCTCAACCGCGCGGTGGCGGTGAGCAAGGTGAAGGGGCCGGAGGCGGCGCTCGCCATGATCGCGCCGCTTGAGGGGCCGCTCTCGGGCTATTTCCATTTCCACGGCGCCAAGGGCGCGTTCCTTCTCCAGCTGGAGCGCAACGCCGAGGCGAAGGTGGCGTTCGACACCGCCATCAGCCTCGCCGGCACGGCGGCGGAGGCGAGCCAGATCCGCCGCTATCTCGACCAGGCGGCGGGCGACAGTGCGGCAAAAAAAGGCGGCGGGGATGTCGGTCCCGGCCCGGCGGACGCGTCATAACCAGGAGCGCGCCGCCCGGCGCGCCGAGAACGGAGAGCATCCATGGAGCAGACGGCGGAGAACCTGAAGGCCGGCATGGCGCCGGTGAAGGGCGGCGTGGTGCCCTATTTGCAGATCGACGGCGCCCTGAAGGCGGCCGAGCTGTATGGCCGCGCGCTCGGCGCCGAGACGGTGGCGGTGCTCCCGCCCGACGAGAAGGGGCGCACCATGCATGTGCACCTCTACGTCAACGGCTCCTCGATCATGATGGGCGATCCCAATCCCGAATGCGGCTACGAGCTTGAGACGCCGCAGGGCTATTCCCTGGTGCTGCAGGTCACCGACATCGACGCTTGGTGGGCGCGCGCCCGCGCCGCCGGCTTCGAGGAGATGATGCCGGTCCAGGACATGTTCTGGGGCGCCCGCTACGGGCAGTTGCGCGATCCGTTCGGCGTGGTGTGGGCCATGAACCAGCCGCTGGCCGGGTAACGCCTCCCGGCGCCGAGCCGGGGCCCAGGGGAAACTTCCGCGCAGCGGGCAAGACCGGGAAGGCCCCGTCTTTGGCGGGAGAAGCCGCCTTCGGCGTACCCCTTGCGCTGGGCCCCGGCTCTCCTTCCACTGCGCTTCGCTCCGTTGCAGTCGGCCGGGGCGCGGGGGCGGCGCACAGGAGCCCCCGGTTTGACAAAATGGGGTCGATCGCCTCCAAGCTCGCCCCGCGCGACGCCCGAAGCGAGGAGCGGCATGTCCACCAAGGCGGCACCCGGCGGAGCCTGGAGCCAGAGCACCAAGAGCCTGATCGCAGCCGACCGGCCCACCCTCGACGAGATGGCGGGCGAGGCGCTGGCGCGGCCAGGCCGGCTGCGCATCGCGCCGCGCGGCGACCTCGAAATCCTGTTCGCCCGGACCTTCGCCGCGCCGCCTGCCGCCGTGTTCCACGCCTGGACCGATCCGAGCCTCGCGCGGCAGTGGCTCGGCGCACCTGGCTTTCCCGTCATCGAGGCCGCGTCGGACCCGGTGCCGGGTGGCGCCTATCATTATGCGGTGGCCGATCCCGCGGGGCGCGTGATGGGCTGGGCGGGCACCTTCGGCGCTGTGACGCCAGACCAGGGCTTCCGCGCCACCGAGCGCTCCGACCCGGCCTGGTATCCCGGTGCGACGCAGGTGGCGCTGGAGCTGCGCGCTGCGGCGGGCGGCAGCGTGGCGCTGATCACTTACGCCTATGAGAGCCTGCCGGCCCGCACTCTGGTGCTGCGCTCGCCTATGGATGCGGGCCTTGCCGCCGGCCTCGACCGCCTCGCGGCGCTGGTGGAGAGGGCGCCGCCCGGCTGAGCCGCTGCCGCCCGTCCCTCACCGCCCGAAGCCCATGGCGTTGGGCAGCCAGAGGGTGAGCGCGGGAATGTAGGTGATGGCGATCAGCGCCAGGATGAGCGGCACCAGCCAGGGCAGGATGGCGACCGTCGTGCGCTCCACCGAGAGCTTCGCCACCCGCGCCAGCACGAACAGCACCATGCCGAGCGGGGGGTGCAGCAGGCCGATCATCAGGTTGAGCACCATGATGAGCCCGAAATGGATCGGGTCGATGCCGAGCTTGAGCACGATCGGCAAGAGGATCGGCACCAGGATAGTGATGGCGGCGATGGTGTCGATGAAGCAGCCGACGAACAGGATCAGCAGGTTCGCCAGCAGCAGGAACACCCACTTGTTCTGGGTGAAGCCGAGGATGGCGTCGGTGAGCATCTGCGCCGCCTGGCTGGCCGTGAGCAGCCAGGCGAAGATGGAGGCGGCGGTGACGATGAACAGCACCGAGGCGGTGGTCTCGATGGTGTCGAACGTCGCCTTGGCCAGCGTCCTCATGGTCATGGAGCGGTAGCGGACGAGGCCGAGGAACAGCGACCAGATCACCGCCGCCACCGCCGCCTCGGTGGGCGTGAACCAGCCGAGCGTCATGCCGCCGATGAGGATCACCGGCGTCATCAGCGCCATCACGGCGGAGAAGTCGTAATACCAGTCGAGGGCGATGAGCGCGGCGAGCGCGATCAGCACCGCCTGGTTGGTGGAGAGCCCGGCCTCGATCATGCCGTAGACCGCCAGCGGGAAGGCCAGCACCACCACCACCTCGGTGCCCGCGGACAGGAGCTGGCGCCAGGAGAAGGCGGCGTCCGCGCCCCATTTGTTGCGGCGGGCGAAATAGGCGACGGTGATCATCATCAAAAGCGTCATCACCACGCCCGGCACCACGCCGCCGAGGAACAGCGCGCCGATGGAGACGTTGGCGAGCATGCCGTAGATCACGAACGGCAGGCTCGGCGGGATGATCGGGCCGAGCGTCGCCGAGGCGGCCGTGACGCCGACCGCGAACTCGGTGGAATAGCCATGGTCCTTCATGGCCTTGATCTCGATGGTGCCGAGCCCGGCGGCGTCGGCGATGGCGGTGCCCGACATGCCGGAGAAGATCACCGAGCCGATGATGTTCACCTGGCCGAGGCCGCCGCGCATCCAGCCCACCAGCGCCACCGCGAAGGCATAGATGCGCCCGGTGACGCCGGCGATGTTCATGAGGTTGCCGGCGAGGATGAAGAACGGCACCGCCAGCAGCGGGAAGCTCTCGACGCCCGCGATCATGCGCTGGGCGATCACCACGTCCGGCACCGTGCCGGAAACCAGGATGTAGAGCAGCGAAGAGCCGGCGAGCGCGATCGCCACCGGAACGCCGCAGATCATGAGGGCGAGGAAGCCGCCGATGAGGATCCACATGGGCTCAGTCTCCCTTGTGCTCGAAGGGGGAGCCCTCGAAGGCCTCCGGTCTCTCAAGGATGGAATAGCCGCGGCGGATGTTGCACCAGGAGACCTGGAGCGAGCGCACCAGCATCATCACGAAGCCGAACAGCACCGCGTAATAGACGTAGCTCTTGGGCGCGTTGACCATCACCATGGGCTCGTCGCCCACCAGCGCGATGTAGCGCACCATCAGCCACACGCCGTAGGCGATGAAGCCGGTGCGCACGAGGTCGACGCCCAGCGCCATGGCCCGCGCCGGCGCGGGCGGCAGGAAGCGGTAGATGAGGTCCACCTGGATGTGGCGCGACAGGCGCACGCACATCGAGGCGCCGATGAAGACCACCGCCACCAGGAAGTAGCTGGCGATCTCCTCGGTCCAGGCGAAGCTGTCGTTCAGCACGTAGCGCGTGAAGAACTGGAGGAAGACCAGCCCCGCCATGATCCAGAAGGCGACGAGGGTGATCCAGTCCTCGAAGGCGTAGGAGGACAGGTCCACCTCCTCCTGTACGTCGAAGGTGTGGGCGAGCTCCTCGCCGGTGACGCGGGTGTGCGTTTCGTGGGCCATGGGGGTCCGCTGCGGATGGGGTGGGGTCTGGCGTGGGCGTGCGGCCATGGCGCCGCCGTCACCCTCCGGCTCGTCCGGAGGGTCCACCCCTCTGCTTGCGCCGGCGGAGGGGTGGATGCCCCGGACAAGCCGGGGCATGACGGCAGTGGCAGGCCGGAGGAACGGGCGCCGGGGCGCCCGTCCATCTACTGAAGCCGCTGCGCCCCGGGCTTTCGCCCGCTGCGCGGGAGTCTTGCGCTGGACCCCGGCTCGGCGCTCCGGCTGCGCCGTCGCTGGGCCGAGGAACGGGCGCCGGGGGGCGCCCGTTCCTCACATGCCGTCGCTCTTGATGGCCTGGATGCGGTCCCAGTCCGCCTTGCGGTAGCCGAAGCTCTCGAAGGTGATGTTCTTCATCACCGTGTCGCGGTACTCAGCCGTGTCCACCTCGACCACGTTCAGGCCCTTCTGCTTGAACACGTCGAGCAGCTCCTTCTCGCGCGCCGCGACCTCCTTGGTGGCGCGCGCCGCCGCTTCCAGCGCCACCTCGGTGAAGATCACGCGATCCTCGGGCGAGAGCTGGTTCCACAGCTTGGCGGAGATGATGGTGTTGAGGTGGTCGACGATGTGCCCGGTAAGGATGATATTCTTCTGCACCTCGAAGAACTTCTTCGCCTCGATGGTGGTGAGCGGGTTCTCCTGCGCGTCCACGGTGCCGTTCTGGAGCGCCAGATACACCTCGGCGAAGGCGATGGGCGTGATGTTGGCGCCGCAGGCCTTGGGCATGGCGAGGTAGGCCGGGGCGTCGGGCACGCGGATCTTCAGGCCCTTCATCTCGGCGCAGGTCTTGAACAGCTTGTTCGAGGTCGCCTGGCGCACGCCGTAATAGGTCACGGCGACGATGTGGTTGCCGGTCTTCTCGTTGTAGCCCTTGGCGAGGTCCTTGAAGACGTCGCTCTTGGCATAGGCCAGCAGGTGGTTCGCATCGCGGAAAGTATAGGGATAATAGGTGACGCCGATCGGCGGATAGGCCTTCCCGGCGAAGCTCGACCCCGAGATGATCATGTCGACCGTACCCAGGGTGAGGCCCTGGTTGATGTCGCTCTCCTTGCCGAGCTGCGAGGAGGGGTAGACGTCGATCTGGTAGCGTCCGTTGGTGCGCTTGGCGATCTCGCCGGCGGCCCAGACCGAGGCGGTGTGGAACGGCTCGGCCGGCTCGTAGACGTGCGCCCACTTGAGCTTGGTCTGGGCGCTGGCGGCGCCCGAGGCGAGCACGGCGGCCAGCGCGGCGGCGCCGAAGACGGCGGCGCTGAAGACGGATGCGGCGGAGAAGCCGCTGCGAAGACGGGTCATCCTGTTCCTCCCGATATGAGCGCGGCGTCTGTGTCCGCCTTTGAGGGTCGGCTGTATGGATCCGCGTGTGCGGTAGGCGCGTGCTGAGGCGCCTATGGTTGAACCACCTGTTCTGCGACGCGTGTCCTGTGTCGACGGGGCCTTGGCGGACCCCGTTTAAATCGTTTTGATTCGTGGGCACACCACGCCCGCCGCTGCTGCATGGTACTATGGCAGCCGCAACCGGCAAGGGGTCTCTCGCGCGGCGCGTGTCTTGTTTTCTTTCCGCTGGGCCGGCTCCCTCTCCCGCTTGCGGGGAGGGGTGGGGGTGCCGGGCGCTAGGTGCTCCACCTGGATCGGGGCAGAGGCGGGGCCAGTGACGACTTCGCCGGCGTGCGCCGCGCCACAGGCTTTCCCCCTCTCAGCCCCGGGAGAGGGTTCCGTGTCCCAGCCTGGTCGCAAGCCCTCACACCGCGCCCCCTTCCGCGCCCCCTGGCAGCCCGCCATCGCGCGCGGCACCGCCGCGCACCAAACAAAAACGCCTCCCGGGGCGTCCCGGGAGGCGGTGTCGTCGATCGGCCTTGGTCGGTTGAGCCGCGGTTCAGTCGCCGAACAGCTTGCGCTGCCACCAGCCCGAGCGCGGCTTCTGCGGCTCGCCCGAAGGCGCGGCGGGGGCAGGGGGTTCCACGGGCGCGGGGGCGGCGGCCTCCACCATCGTCTCGGTCACCGCGACGCTTTCGGCCGGAATCTCCGCCGCCGGGCTCTCCGGCGGAGCGGCCGGGACGGCCTCGCCGCCGCCGAGCACCACGGGCGCCTTCTCGCGCACGGTGGAGCGGCGGCGCGGCTTGCCGGCGTCTTCCGCAGCCGATGCGGCCTCGGCGGGCGCGGCTTCTGCCGGCGGGGCGAAGCGCGGCGCGGGTGCCGGCTCGGCGGAGACGGACGCAGCGGGTTCGTCGGCCGCCGGCGGCGCATAGGCATAGGGCGTCACCGCCGGAGCCGGGGTCCAGGCGTCCGGCGCGTCGCCGGGGCGCTCGGATGGGGGCTTGTCGTCGGTGCGGTCGTCGGAAGCGTGGTCGTCGGAAGCGAGGTCTTCGGCGCCGCGCGCCTCGGGCGCCCCGTCCTCGCCTTCGGCCTCGCCCTCGCCGGCCTCGCTCACGCCGTCCTCGCGCTCGCGCCGGTTGCGGCGTCCGCCGCGGCGTCCGCGGCGGCGACGGCGGCGGTCGCCGTTCTCGTCCTCGCCCTCTGCGGCGCCTTCGGCGCGGTCCTCGTCGCCGCGCTCGTCGGCCTTGTCCTCGCCTTCGCCGTCCTCGGCTTCGGAGACGGCGTCCTCGTCGTCCTCCTCGCCTTCGGCATCGCCCTCGCGGGCCTCGCGGGTCTCATCGCGCTCGCCGCGCCGGCGCCGGCGCCGGCGGCGCTTGCGGCGGCTGCCGTCGTCGGCGCGCTCCTCGGAGGCGGCTTCCGTGCCGTCGGCCTCGGCCGCCTCCTCCTGGCCCTCCTGGCCGTCCTCGTCCTCCTCCTCGCCATAGTCTTCGTCGAGCAGGATGGAATCGGGCTGCACCACGCTTGTGAGACGCGGCGCGGCGGGGGCCGGGGCGGCCGGGTCGCCCTTCTCGATGATGAAGGGCTGGTGGCCGGTGACGCTGTCGTCGGCGGAGATGGAGAGCGTGACGGAGAAGCGCTCCTCCAGCTCGCGCAGGTGGGCGCGCTTCTGGTTCAGCACATAGAGCGCCACCTCGGTGCGGGTGCGGCCCACGAGGTTGTGGGTGGTGGAGCGCAGGAGCTGCTCCTCCAAGGCGCGCAGGAGCTGCAGCGCCACGGAGGCGGCGGAGCGCACGTGGCCGGTGCCGCCGCAGTGCGGGCACACCTCGATGGAGCTTTCCAGCACGCCGGTGCGGATGCGCTGGCGCGACATCTCCAGCAGGCCGAAGTGCGAGATGCGGCCGATCTGGATGCGCGCCCGGTCGTTTTTCAGGCAATCCTTGAGCTTGCGCTCCACCGAGCGGTTGTTGCGCTTCTCCTCCATGTCGATGAAGTCGATGACGATCAGGCCCGCGAGGTCGCGCAGCCGGAGCTGGCGCGCGATCTCCTCGGCGGCTTCCATGTTCGTCTTGAGCGCGGTGTCCTCGATGTGGTGCTCGCGGGTGGCGCGCCCGGAGTTCACGTCGATGGAGACCAGAGCCTCGGTGGGATTGATGACGATGTAGCCGCCGCTCTTGAGCTGCACCACGGGCGAGAACATGGCGTCGAGCTGCTGCTCCACCCCGTAGCGGGCGAAGATCGGCTGGCTCTCGCGGTAGGGAATGACGCTCTTCGCATGGCTCGGCATGAGCATGCGCATGAAGTCCTTGGCCTCCTTGTAGCCGGCCTCGCCGGCCACAAGGATGTCGTCGATGTCCTTGTTGTAGAGATCGCGGATCGCCCGCTTGATGAGCGACCCCTCCTCATAGACGAGGTTCGGGGCGGCGGAATTGAGCGTCAGCTCGCGCACCGTCTCCCAAAGGCGCAGCAAATACTCGAAGTCCCGCTTGATCTCGACCTTGGTGCGGTTGGCGCCGGCGGTGCGCAGGATGATGCCCATCCCCTCCGGCACCTCCAGGTCCTGCACCACGTCCTTCAGGCGCTTCCTGTCCACCGCATTGGTGATCTTGCGGGAGATGCCGCCGCCGCGCGCGGTGTTGGGCATCAGCACCGAATAGCGGCCGGCCAGCGAGAGATAGGTGGTGAGCGCCGCGCCCTTGTTGCCGCGCTCTTCCTTCACCACCTGCACCAGCATCACCTGGCGCCGGCGGATGACCTCCTGGATCTTGTAGGAGCGGGCGCGGCGCTGCGGCGCGCGCTCCGGCACCTCCTCCATGGCGTCGTCGTCGGCGCCGAGATTCTCGATTTCCTCGTCCTCGTCGATCTGGTCGACGTCGCTGTCCTCTTCGTCGTCGTCCTCGTCGTCGGCGGGGGCGCGGCTTTCGGCGTCAGCGTGCTCTACGGCGTGCGGGGCACGGGCGCCCTCCTCGTCGTCGGGCAGGATCGGCGCCGGGTGGCTCTCGGCCTCGGCCGCCTCGCGGAGCCGCTCGTCCTCGTCCTCATCGTCGTGCGCCTGCTCCGCGGGGGCGGGCAAGGCGGCGCCGAACTGGGAATCGATCGCAGCCTCGATGCGGGCTTCGGTCTGCGCGGCCTCCTCGGCGGGGGCGACGAGCTCGGCCATGGAGCCGGCGTGGTCGACGGCCGGCGCGGTCTCAGCGACGGCTTCCTCTGCGGGAGCAAAGTCCGCGACGCCGTCGGCCGGTGCGGAGGCCTCGCCCTCGGGCGCGGCGTCGACGACGATCTCGGCCTCCTCCACCTCCTCGGTGACGGCGGCATCCGGCGCGGCGCGGCGCGAGCGGCCGCGCTCGCGGCGCCGGTCGCGCATCTCATGCTCGTCCTCGGCGAGGCGGGCGGCGCGCTCCTCCTCCTCGATCAGCGCGAGGCGGTCGGCGACCGGGATCTGGTAGTAGTCCGGATGGATCTCGCTGAAGGCGAGGAAGCCGTGGCGGTTGCCGCCATATTCCACGAACGCCGCCTGGAGGGAGGGTTCGACCCGCGTCACCTTCGCGAGGTAGATGTTGCCCCGCAGCTGCTTGCGGGACGCGGACTCATAGTCGAACTCTTCGACCCGGTTGCCGCGCACGACCACCACCCGGGTCTCCTCCGGGTGGGTGGCATCGATGAGCATCTTGTTGGCCATGGAAATCTCTCTTCGCGGCGCCGGAGGCTGGGCCCCGGAACGGTCGCCGGGGCGCAGCCGCAATCAGGCCCGCCCGGACGCCGCTGGAACGCCGGATGTGATGACGTGAGGAGGTAGAGACGCGAGCGCGCCCGGGCGTGTTGCGAACACCCTCGGCGTCGGGGCACACGGGGGCGCGATGAGCGCGCCGGTCGTGCGGAGAAAAATCCATGCCCTCGGCTACTCGTTCCTCGATGACGGGTCCGGCCGGACCCGGGGGCGAGCCCCCGGTCAGCCATCGTACACGCCCGCGCGATTCCCCAAATCGAACCGAAGGGGCCGATGGACGAAGGCGGCGAGGGGCCGTCGCCCGGACATCGTCGAGGATGCCCGACGTCCGCGCGCCGCCCTGAGGGGCGGGAGGCGGGACAAGGCCATGACCCTCGCGACCGATCTCCTGGCGGAGGACAGCCGCACACCGGGACATTGCCCGCGGCAGCCGCGGCCGCCTGAAGCCGAAGGGCCCTGGCCGGAACGCGAACCGTGTACGGTCTTTACTTACCCGCCCGGCTTCATGCTTGGCAAGGTTCTTGCGCGCTGCGGCACAAGACGGCGGCCAGATGGCGGTAACATCAGGCCTTGCGCGGGCCGCAGGCGGCTGCGGCCCGTAAACCGACGGTTAACACGCTGCCCCTTAACGCTTGAGTCGCGGCGCGCCGGGAAGGCTTCGCCGCCCGGTCCGGACGCCGGCGCGGCCAGCCGGATTCGCTGCGGGATCCATCGCGCACCTGCGGGGCGACCACGGTCGCGGCACCGCGGTGCCTCCGAAACGGGGCCGCCCATGACGGCATGCATCGACCCCCGCCCATCGCCCCGACGCGCCCCGCGCGCAGGCGCCCGGCTGCGCGCCTGCCTGGCGGCGCTGCTACCGGTGGTGCTCGCCGCCGGGAGCGTGCGCGCCCAGCCGCCGGCCGATGCGCCGGCTCCCGCCCAGGTCCTCGCTTCCGCTCTCGCGCCGGCGGCCACTGCCGAGGCGGTCGCCGCCCGCGACGCCCGGCTCGCGGGCGACGGCGAGCGCACCCGCCTGGTGGTCGACCTCGACCGCGCCGTGGCGTTCCGCGCCTTTACGCTGGGCAGCCCCTACCGGGTCATCCTCGACCTGTCCGGCGTCGCCTTCCGCTTCGCGCCCGAGCCCGACCAGATGCGGCGCGGCCTCGTTTCGGCCTGGCGGTTCGGCGCGCTGGCGCCGGGCAAGGCGCGCATGGTGCTGGAGGCGACCGGCCCCGTGGCGATCGACAAGGCGTTCGTGCTGGAGCCGCACGACGGCGAGCCCGCTCGCCTGGTGGTGGACCTGGTGCCGACCGACGCCGCGACCTTCGCGCGCCTGAGCGCCTCCGCCGCCGAGCGCCGGCTCGCCCCGCCGCCCGCGCCCGCCGCCGCCGCGCCGGGAGACGCCCGGCCGGTGATCGTGCTTGATCCCGGCCATGGCGGCATCGACAGCGGCACCACTGGCCGCAGCGCGTTCGCCGAGAAGGCCATCGTTCTGGAGACCGCGCTGGCGCTGCGCGACAAGCTGGAGAAGGCGGGCGCCTACCGGGTGGTGATGACGCGCACCGAGGACGTGTTCGTGCCGCTCGGCGAGCGGGTGCGGATCGCCCGCGCAAGCCGCGCCGCGCTGTTCGTCTCGCTGCACGCCGACGCGCTGGCCGCCGGCGACGGCCAGGCGCGCGGGGCGAGCGTCTACACCGCCTCGGAGACCGCGAGCGACGCCGACGCCGCCTCTCTCGCCGAGAAGGAGAACAAGGCCGACCTCATCGCCGGCGTCGACCTCTCCGATGAGAGCGACGAGGTGGCCGGCATCCTGGTGGACCTCGCCCGGCGCGAGACGCGCAACTTCTCCGCCCTGTTCGCGCGCTCGCTGGTGGGCCGGATGAAGGGCGCGGTGCGCACCCACCGCACGCCGCTGCGCTCGGCCGGCTTCAAGGTGCTTGGCGCCCACGACGTGCCCTCGGTGCTGGTGGAGCTCGGCTACATGTCCACGCCCGCCGACCTCAAGCTCCTCACCTCCGAGGCATGGCGCGACCGGGTCACCGATGCCATCCTGCAGGCGATCGCCGAGTTCTTCGAGCCGCAGCTCGCCGGCACCCCGGCCCGCGCCGAGCGACAAGTGCCGTAGCGGAAGATCGGGTCGGCGCGCGCAAGCGTGGCGCTTGTCGCGAAGCAGCCACGTTTGGCCACCATAGAATGCGCCGGATTCGCACCGAAGCGGCGGTCGCGCCATAGGGACGGTCGCGACGAAGTGAGGATGCGCAAGGCTGCGGCCGACACGGTCCGGCAATTTGTCCTTCGCAGCGCGGCGATCTCGCGCTATGGCGATAAAGGGCCGGAAGGCGGCGGGGTCGGCCCGCAGGAGGAAGGCGGGACGATGCGGCTGCTGTTGCGTTTCTTCGGGTTCATGTTCGCGCTCGGCACCCTGGTCCTGATGGCCGGGGCGGCAGGCGCGACCTATTTCGTCTGGAAATATTCCCAGGACCTGCCCGACTACTCGCAGCTGCAGAATTACGAGCCGCCGGTGATGACGCGCGTGCACGCCGCCGACGGCGCGCTGGTCGCGGAGTACGCCAAGCAGCGCCGCCTCTACATCCCCATCCAGTCCGTGCCGAAGCTCGTCATCGAGGCATTCCTGTCGGCCGAGGACAAGAACTTCTACGAGCACGGCGGCCTCGACCCCACGGGCATCTTCCGCGCCGCGAGCCACTTCCTGCAGAACTACGGCAAGAACGTCCGGCCGCAGGGCGCCTCCACCATCACCCAGCAGGTGGCGAAGAACTTCCTGCTCACCAACGAGGTCTCCATCGATCGCAAGATCAAGGAGGCGCTCCTGGCGCTGCGCATCGAGCGCGCCTATTCCAAGGATCGCATCCTCGAACTGTATCTCAACGAGATCTATCTCGGCATGGGCGCCTACGGCATCGCCGCCGCGGCGCTGGTCTATTTCGACAAGTCGGTGGACCAGCTCAACGTGCAGGAGGTGGCCTATCTCGCCGCCCTTCCCAAGGCGCCGTCCACCTACAATCCGTTCCGCGACCGCGACCGCGCCGTCGACCGCCGCAACTGGGTGATCGACCGCATGGTCGAGAACGGCTTCGTGTCCACCGACGACGGCGAGGCGGCCAAGAAGGCGCCCCTCACGGTCACGCCGCGCGCCACCGGCGCCCAGGCGGAGGCGGCGGAATACTATGCCGAGGAGGTGCGCCGCCAGATCTACGAGCGCTACGGCGAGCGCAAGCTCTATGAGGGCGGCCTCTCGGTCCGCACGCCGCTGCGCAGCGACCTCCAGGTGGTGGCCCGCAAGGCGCTGACCGAAGGCATGATCAAGTATGACGAGACGCGCGGCTGGCGCGGCCCGATCAGCCACATGGAGCTTGCCGGCGTCGACTGGGGCGTGAAGCTCGGCGAGGTGAAGGAGTACGGCGACGTGCCGTGGCGCATCGCCGTTGTGCTCGATGTCAACAAGGACAATGCCCGCATCGGCCTCCAGCCGCGGCGCGAGAAGTCCGGCCAGCGCTCGCACGAGCGCGTGGTGGAACTGCTGCCCGCCGACGGCGTGAAGTGGACCCGCAAGCCGCTCAACCAGGTGGTGAAGCCGGGCGACGTGATCCATGTGGAGCCGTTCGCCAACCGGCCGGGCCAGTACCGCCTGCGCCAGATGCCCGGGGTCGAGGGCGCCATCGTGGTGATGGAGCCCACCACCGGCCGCGTGCTCGCGCTCACCGGCGGCTTCTCCTACGACGAGAGCCAGTTCAACCGCGCCACCCAGGCCATGCGCCAGCCCGGCTCATCGTTCAAGCCGTTCGTCTATTCGGCGGCGCTGGACAACGGCTACACGCCGTCCACCATCGTCATGGACGCGCCGTTCGAACTGGAGCAGCAGGGGCAGGCCACATGGCGGCCGGAGAACTATTCCGGCAAGTTCTATGGTCCCCAGACCCTGCGCTTCGGCCTGGAGCAGTCGCGCAACGTGATGACGGTGCGGCTCTCCAACGACGTGGGCATGCCGATCATCGCCGACTATGCCAAGCGCTTCGGCATCTATGACGACATGCCGCCCTACCTCGCCATGGCGCTCGGCTCCGGCGAGACCACGCTGCTGCGCATGACCGGCGCCTACGCCATGATCGCCAATGGCGGGCGCAAGGTGACGCCCTCGCTGATCGACCGCATCCAGGACCGCTACGGCCACACCATCTACCGCCACGACGAGCGCGAGTGCCGCGGCTGCGATGCCGACAAGTGGCAGAACCAGCCGGAGCCGACGCTGATCGACCGGCGCCCGGTGGTGCTCGACCCCATGACCGCCTACCAGATCACCTCCATGATGGAAGGCGTGGTGCAGCGCGGCACCGGTACGGCGCTGAAGGAACTAGGCAAGCCGATCGCCGGCAAGACCGGCACCACGAACGAGGAAAAG
The DNA here is from genome assembly GCF_003667445.1 of Xanthobacter tagetidis. Classification (GTDB taxonomy): domain Bacteria; phylum Pseudomonadota; class Alphaproteobacteria; order Rhizobiales; family Xanthobacteraceae; genus Xanthobacter; species Xanthobacter tagetidis. The sequence continues at coordinate 271,612 of NZ_RCTF01000002.1, forward strand.
GACGCCTGGTTCATCGGCTACACGCCGGAGATCGTGGTGGGCGTCTATCTCGGCTACGACAAGCCGCGGCCCATGGGCAAGGGCTCCACCGGCGGCATCCTCGCCGCGCCCGTGGTGCGCGAGTTCCTGCGCACCGCCATCGCCGACCGGCCGGCCATCCCGTTCCGGGTGCCCGCCGGCATCAAGCTGGTGCGCATCGACCGCAAGAGCGGCCAGCGCACGAGCGCCGGCGACGGCAACGCCATCCTCGAAGCCTTCAAGCCCGGCACCGCCCCGCCGGACGGCTACAACGTGGTCTATTCTGACGGCACCGTGACGCCCGAGGCCGACCGCGCCGTGCGCACGGGGACCGGCGGGCTTTACTGAAGGCGGGGGAGGGCGGCGGCGCCGACCCTGGGGGCCGTTACTGTTCGCTGGCGCGCGCGCCACTTCAGTCGAGATTGTGGGCGCACATGTCGTCGCCCATCGGCCCACCGTCGCCTTTTCCCCACCGTCGCCCTCCGACTTGATCGGAGGCCCCATTCGGCCACCAAGCGCGATGGTGGGATGGATGCTCCGGACGGGCCGGGGCATGACGGTGCGAAAACCGGCGCAGCGCAGAGAGCTTGGCCTCAAGCCGGGAACCGGTCAGATTGCCGGAGAGCGCCCGCACCCCAGGCGCTCGACCGGGAGAGGACATGGCCTCCGGACACGCCGCATCGCCCTTATCTGCACGCCGCATCGGACGCCGGGCCGGCTTGGCCGCCGCCGGGCTCGCCCTCGCCGCCGCCTCCCTGGTCCCCGCTTATGCCCACGGCCCCGACGGCGCGCCGCCGGCGCCGGCCGCCTTGGTCGCGCCCGTGCGCCAGCTGGAGGTGCGCGGCGCGTTCGAGGGCAAGGCCGAGGCGAAGGACATCAGCGCCATCGCCTGCGCGACCCCGGCCGGGGCGGCGGCGCGCGCCTGCCTGCTGGTGAGCGACGGCGTGCGCCATGCGCGGCTCGTCACCGTGGCGGCGGACGCCATCATGCTCGGCGCGCCGATCACCCTCGCCGCGAAGGAGGACGAAATGGGCGCGCGCACCAAGGAGGTGGACGCGGAGGGCGCCGCCTTCGTGCGCGCGGGCGAGCGCGGCTATTACTACGTCACCGGCTCGCACGGTGCCTCGCGCGGCAGCGGCAGCTACCAGAGCGCGCGCTTCGGCCTGTTCCGCATTCCGGTGGACCCGGCCACCGGGATGCCATCCTTCGGCGGCTTCGACGGGCCGCGCCCGGCGCCGGAGGTGGCGCGCACCGGCGCCCTGGAAGGCCTGATCGCCGCCGTGCCGGAGCTTGCCCCCAAGGCCTGCCGGCGCGACGGGCCGTGCGTCGGGCTCGATGCCGGCGGGGTGAACATCGAGGGCCTCGCCGCCAAGGACGGCGACCTCTATTTCGGCCTCCGCGCGCCCACCGTCGACGGCCGCGCCTTCGTGCTGCGCCTGCCGGCTGAGGGCCTGTTCGACCCGGCGGCGGCCCCGGCGCTCAGGCCGGCGGTGCTGCGCGCGCGGCTCGGCGCGCATTTCGGCATCCGCGACCTGGTGGCGGTCGCGGGCGGCTTCCTGATCCTCGCCGGGCTCGACGTGACCGAGCAGCCGGGCCTGTCCTATCCGAGCGCGGTGCATTTCTGGGACGGGGTCGGCGAGGCGACGCGCCTGCTGGCTGTCCTGGCCTCGGCCCATCCCATGGCCAAGGCGGAGGGCCTTCTGGTGCTCGCCGACGCGCCGGGGGAGGACTACCGGCTCCTGGTGGTGTTCGACAGTGCCGCGGGCGGCGCGCCGGCCGAATACCGCGTGCCCCGGCCCTGACCGCCGCTATTTCGGCACGCCGTTGATGACGAACAGCGCGTCGAGGAACTGGTCCGGCGGGAACGCGCCGAACGAGCGCGCATAGATCTGCCGGATGCTCTCGGTGCGGTAGAGGTTGGCCAGCGTGGTGTCCACCAGCAGGCGGAACGCCTGGTCGCCGCGCGGCATGGCGAGCGCGTAGGTCTCGAAGGTGAAATACTGCTCCGAGAGGGTCAGGTTGCCGCCCTTGGCGCGGTTGCGGATGAGATAAGCCAGGATGCCGCGGTCGCCGAAATAGGCGTCGAGCTTGCCGTCCGCCAGGAGGTCGAGGCCCTGCGGGTGGTCGTCCACCAGCACGATGTCGGCGGGGATGCGCATCTGCGCGAGCGTGGTGCGCAGCGTCTCCTCGGTGGTGGTGCCCTTGAGCACGCCCACCTTCTTGCCCTTGAGGTCTTCAAGGCCCTTCACCGGCGTGCCGCGGGTCACCACGCTGGCGCCGTCGAGGAAGGTGGGCAGCGAGAAGTCCACCAGTGCCCGGCGCGACATGGTCATGGAGGTGGGATCGCACAGGATGTCGATCTGCCCGTTCTTCACCGCCTCGAAGCGGTTCTCGGCGGTGATCTTCACATAGTCGATCTTCAGGCTGGGCAGCTTCAAATGCTGCTTCACCGCGCCCGCCACCTCGCGGCACAGGTCGACGATATAGCCCGCCGCCTGGCCGTTCGCCGCCTCGTAGGAATAAGGCGGCGCGAAATGGCGGTAGCCGATGCGGAAGGTCTTGCTCTCGGCCACCCGCTCCAGCGTCTGGGCGGCGGCGGGGGCGAGCGCGCCCGCCAGCATCAGCGCCGCCGCGCACAGGACCGCGCGCACCATGTTCCGCTTCATGGCCTTCTCCCCCGACCTCTCCTCGCGGCGCGCCGTGGCGTCGGCGCTTGCCCTGCCGTTCCTTTTAGCATGCACCGGAGCGGCGCCGAACGCCAAGCTTGGCCTTATGCGGCCTTCGCGCACCGCGGGAAGGGGGATGCGGGACATTCCGGAGCTTCACGCTATATCCAATCGGATATAAGAAGGCCTGCCGCCGCGCCGGCACGGCGCCCGGCGGCAGGCCATTGCGAGGACCTGGTTCATGACGCCATTGCTTTCCCGCCGCCACCTGATCGCCGGCACGGCCGCGCTCGGCGGATCGCTTGCCCTCTCGCCGCGCCTGCTGCGCGCGGCGCCGCTCGAAGGCCTCGACGTGCTCGGCGCGCCCAACGCCTCCACCATCGTGCTGGTGCGGCTGATGCAGACCGCGCCGTTCGCGGCGGCTGCGCCTAGCGCCTCGTTCCGGCTCTGGCGCGACACCGACGACCTGCGCGCCGCCATTGTCTCCGGCCGCACGAAGCTCTTCACCACGCCCACCCACGTGCCGGCCAATCTCGCCAATCGCGGCCTGTCGCTGAAGCTGCTGTGCCTGCTCTCCATGGGGCACCTGTCCATCGTCACGGCGGACGAGAGCATCACGTCCTTCAAGGACCTCGCCGGCAAGCCGGTCCTCGGCTTCTTCCGCAACGACATGCCGGACCTCGTGTTCCGCGCCATCGCCCGGCGCGAGGGGCTCGACCCGGACAAGGACATGACGCTCACCTACGTGCAGACGCCCATGGAGGCGGCGCAGATGCTGGCGGCGGGGCGCGCCGCCACCGCCGTGCTCTCCGAGCCGCCCGCCACCGCCGCCATCATGATGGCGAAGAAGGAGGGCCGCACTTTGCGCCGGGCCGTCAGCCTCCAGGCGGAATGGAAGCGCCTCTATGGCGGTGACGGCATCCCCATGGCCGGCGTCGCGGTCCATGAAGCCCTGCTCGCGGACAGCCCGGAACTGATGGCGGCGCTGCGCCAGGGCATGGTGCCGGCCAAGGACTGGGTGCTCCAGGACCGCGCGGCGGCCGCCGCGCTGGCGGAAGAGACGATGCAGATCAAGGCGCCCATGTTCTCCGCCGCGCTCGACCATTTCAACGTTGTGGCGGTGGGGGCAAAGCCCATGCAAGGCGCCCTGGTCGCCTTCTACGAGGCGATCCTGGCGCTGGCGCCCGAGGCGCTGGGCGGCCGGCTGCCGCCCGACAGCTTCTATCTCGACCTGTGAGCCCGGCGCGCGCGCGGCGTGGGCAGGCGGGATGGGGCGCGCTCGGCCTCGTCGCGCTGGCGCTCGCCTGGCAGGCGGGGCACTGGGCATTCGGCCCGTTCGTGCTGCCGTCGCTGGCCGAGACCGGCCGGGCCCTGGCGGGGCTGATCGCCAGCGGCGCCGCGGTCCCGGCGCTGGCGCAGACCGCGGTCCACGCGCTGGGCGGCTTCCTCGCCGGCGGCGCGGCGGGGCTCGCGCTGGGACTTCTCGGCGGCGCGTTCGTGCCGGTGGGGGCGGCGGTGCGGCCGGCGCTCACCGCCATCCTCGGCACGCCGCCCATCGCCTGGGTCGTGCTGGCGCTCCTGTGGTTCGGCCCCGGTGGCGGCGCGCCCACCTTCACGGTGGCGGTGACGGCGGCGCCGATCGTGTTCCTCGCCGCGCTCCAGGGGGTGCGGGCCGGCGACCCGCGCCTCGCCGAGATGGCGGCGGTCTATCGCGCGCCGCCGCTCCAGCGCCTGACCGACCTGCTGCTGCCGCGCCTCGCCCAGTTCCTGGCGCCGGCGTTCGCCACCGCGCTCGCCTTCGCGTTCAAGGTGGCGGTGATGGCGGAGGTGCTGAGCGGCGCGGACGGTGTGGGCGGCGCCATCGCCACCGCCCGGGCCTATCTCGATCTGCCGCAGACCATGGCCTGGATCGTGCTCGTGGTGGCGGCGCTGCTCGCCGCCGACGCGGTGCTGTTCGCGCCGCTGCGCGGCTGGATCGCGGCCAACGGCCCGGCGCCCGCGGCGGCGGGTTAGGCCATGCTCCGGCTCGATGGGGTGTGCCTCTCGTTCGGGGACGGGCCGGTGCTCGACGGCATCGGCCTCGCGGTGCCCACGGGCCGGCTGGTGGCGCTGATCGGCCCCTCCGGCTGCGGCAAGACCACGCTGCTCGGCCTCGCCGCCGGCGCGCTGCAGCCGCAGGCGGGGCGGGTGGAGAACCGCTTCGCGCGCACCGCCATGGTGTTCCAGGAGCCGCGCCTGCTGCCGTGGGCGGGGGCGCTCGACAATGCCGCCTTCGGGCTGAAGGCCATGGGGCTGGCGCGCGGCGACCGGCGCGCGCGGGCGCGGGACATCCTGCTGCGCCTCGGCCTCACGCTGCGCGACCTCGCCAAGCGCCCGGGGGCGCTCTCCGGCGGCATGCGCCAGCGGGTCGCCATCGCCCGGGCGCTGGCGGTCGAGCCGGACCTGCTTCTGATGGACGAGCCGTTCTCGGCGCTGGACGTGGGCCTCAGGGCGGAGCTTCAGGCGCTGGTGCGCGCCGAGGTGGAGCGCGCCGGCATCGCCGTGCTGTTCGTGACCCACGACGTCGCCGAGGCCGTGCGGCTCGCCGACCGGATCGTGGTGCTCTCGCCGCGCCCGGCGCGCGTGGTGGCGGACCTTGCGAGTGTGCCGCTGGCCGCGCCGAGCGCGGTGTTCGCGGAGGCCGCGCGGCTGCTGGCGCTGCCCGAGGTGGTGGCGGCACTCGCCCCGCCGGTGCGCGCCTGACCGCTCAGCCGCGGGGCAGGGGGCCGACCTTCATGGTGTCCTCGCCGCGATGCAGCGCGATGGACAGGCGGAAGCTGGTGCCGATGCGCTCGGCGAGCGCGATCACCCGGTTGGCGTCGGCGGGGGCGAACACAGCGTCGGCGGTGGCGCGGAACAGCGTCAGCCAGCGCGCGAAATGGGTGTCCGACAGGTCCGGCATGCGCAAATGCGGCGGCAGCGGCCGCCCGTCATAGCGTGCGGTGCGCAGCAGCACCGAGGACCAGAAGTCGCACATCTTGGCCAGATGCACCGGCCAGGCTTCGGGCGCGATCTCGCGGCCGAACACCGGACCGAGCAAAGCGTCCGCGCGCACCTCGTCGTAGAAGCCGTGCACCAGCCGGTGGATGTTGTCTTCCGTGATGCTGGCGCCGGTATCGGCCAGGAGGGAGCGCGGGGCGGGCGCCTGGGTCTGGGAAAGCTCGCTCATCGCACCATCCTTCCTGCGGCGCCGGGCCTGCGCAAGTCCGCCGTCGTGAGGCGGCCATTCCTGAGGGCGCGCCGGGGGGCAGGCATTGCGCCAGATCAATTCGCCCGGCGGCGGGCGCGGCCGCGCCCGCCTTGCAAATCGGGCGGCAATATGGCTCTTGGGCGCGAAGGCTGGCCCGCGGGCGCAGCCATGTGGTGTTGGCGCGGTCGTCGGCCCGCGCCTCGGCCGGAGGCATGACATGATTGATTTCGCCGAGCTTCGCCGCGGCATGGTGGACGGCCAGGTGCGCACCAACGACGTGACCGACCACCGCATCATCGCCGCGATGCTGGAGATCCCCCGCGAGCGCTTCGTGCCGGCCAGCCTGAAGTCGCTGGCCTATATCGACGACGACCTCCAGATCCGCGCCGCCGGTTCGGGCGCGGTGCCCCGCTTCCTGCTGGAGCCGATGATTCTCGCCCGCCTGGTGCAGCTCGCCGACATCGAGGCCGGCGAGCATGTGCTCGATGTGGGCGCCGGCACCGGTTATTCGTCGGCGCTGCTCTCGCGCCTCGCGCAGCAGGTGGTGGCGCTGGAGGAGGACCCGGACCTCGCCGCTGCCGCGACCTCCACGCTCGCCGACCTCGGCGTCGACAACGTGGCGGTGATGCAGGGCCCGCTCGCCGCCGGCTGGGCGAGCGAGGCGCCCTACGACTGCATCCTGCTCAATGGGGCGGTGGACGAGGTTCCTGCCGCGCTGTTCGCGCAGCTCAAGGAGGGCGGTCGCCTCATCGCCGTGGTGGGCGGCGGCGGCGCGGGCCGCGCCTGCGTCTTCACCAAGGTGGCCGGTCAGCCGAGCGAGCGCATCGCCTTCAACGCCGCCGTGCCCGCTCTGCCCGGCTTCGAAGCCCCGCAGCGCTTCGTCTTCTGACCCACCTGTGGCCCGATTGCCGCGGTGCTGCGAAAAGCACCGCGGGATCGAACCGGTCGGTTCCGTCTGCGGCAAGGTGCGGATATCTTTCCGAAAAGTTACCGCACGGCCCAGCTCTCGACGGGGGCTGTCGCACGCCGTGTCGGACCAGGAGAACTCGATGTCGTTTGCGACGAGCATGCGCCGACCGGCCCTGGCCTCCGGCCTGGCCTTCCTGGCGCTGGCCGCGCTCGCGCTTCCCGCGCGGGAAGCTGCGGCACAGACGCTCGATCAGGCGCTTGCCCAGGCCTATGTGAACAACCCGACCCTCAATTCGCAGCGCGCCGGTACGCGCGCCGTGGACGAGACCGTGCCGCAGGCCCTGTCCGGCTACCGGCCGACCTTGTTCGCCACCGCCTCGGCCGGCGTCGAATCGGCGCGCGCCAGGTCCCAGGGCGTGTCCACCTCGGGAACGCTGTGGCCGCGCCAGTTCGCGCTTACCGCCACGCAGACCATCTTCAACGGCTTCATCACCGCCAACACCACGCGCACCGCCGAATCGCAGGTGCGCGGCTCGCGCGAGACGCTGCGCAACACCGAGCAGGCGGTGCTGCTGAACGGCGCCACCGCCTACATGAACGTGATCCAGGCGATCGCGCTGCTCGACCTGCAGAACCAGAACCTCGCCGCCCTCCAGCAGGAACTGCGCGCCACGCGCGACCGCTTCAACGTGGGCGAGGTGACGCGCACGGACGTCGCCCAGGCCGAGGCGCGCGTCGCCGACGCCCAGTACGGCGTGAGCCAGGCGATCGCCAACCTGTCGTCCGCCAAGGCGGTCTACCGCCAGGTGATCGGCGTCGAGCCGGGCCGCCTCGTGTCGCCGGGCGCGGCGATCGAGGCCATGCTGCCGCGCAATCTCGGCCAGGTGGTCACCGCCGGCCTCGACCACCACCCGGCGGTGAAGGCCTCCGAGTTCGCGGTCGATGCCGCCATGTTCCAGGTGAAGGTGGCCGAGGGCGCGCTGATGCCCAACCTCAACGTCCAGGGCCAGCTCTACCAGACCTATGACAGCTCCGCGTCGGTCGACAGCGCGCGCGCCGCAGAGGTGACGCTGAACCTGTCGGTGCCGATCTATCAGGGCGGCGTCGAGTACGCGAACATCCGCCAGAACAAGGAACTGCTGACCCAGGCGCGGATCGAGGTGGACGTGAACCGCGATTCCATCCGCGCTCTGGCGGTGCAGTATTGGGGCGCGCTGGAGGCCTCGAAGGCGCAGATCGCGTCGGCCCAGTCGGCGGTCGCGGCCAACACGCTCGCCCTCGAAGGCGTGCGCGAGGAATGGCGCGTCGGCCAGCGCACCACCACCGACGTGCTGAACGCGCAGCGCGACCTCACCAACAGCCGCTCCGCCTTGGTGACCGCCCAGCGGGACCGCGTAGTGGCGGCCTATTCGCTCGTGTCCATCATCGGCAAGCTCGACGCGATCTCGCTGCGGCTCAAGGTGAACGTCTACAATCCCACGGTGCACTACAATCAGGTGCGCGACAGCTGGGCCGGCGTCCGCACGCCCGACGGCAAATAAGCGAAATACAAAATAAAGCCGGATAAAGGACGCCCGCGCGGGTTGCGACAAGTATTGCGGATGCCATAATTCCCCGAGTTACAGGTGATTCTGGCGTCCGGTCGCGTTTGCCAGCGCGAGGGTCGAGTGACGTCTCCGGCCGAGGTGTCGAGACATGTCTGCAAGCCCCAAGCTCCAAGAACCCTCCATGGACGAGATTCTCGCCTCCATCCGTCGCATCATCGCCGACGATGAACTGACCACGTCGCAGCGGCGCGGTGCGGCCGAGGCCGGATCGTCGCGCCGCTACGACGAGGAGCCGGCGCCGCGCGGCGGCGACGTGCGGCGCTGGGAACCGCGCGCCGAACGCCGCCCTGCCTCTCCCCGCCCCGAATTGCGCGGTGCGGATGTCCGCGCCCAGGAGATGCGGGGGCAGGAAATGCGCGGTTCCGAGGGTAGGGCCTCCGAGGGCAGGGGCTCCGAGGGACGAGGTTCCGATGGGCGCGGGTCGGATTCGCGCGGCGATGAGCAGCCGCTGGCGGATTTCGACGGTCTCGACGCCCTTCAGGAACTCGACGCCCATCTCGCCGATCTGCGCGCTTCCGAGGAGCGGACCGCCGAGCGCCGTGCCGAGGGGCGCCCGCCCCGGGCTCCGCTGCGCGGCGATGCTGCGGAGCCCCGCCGCTACCCCTCCGATCCCGTTCCCGGCTTCGAGGAGCGCCGCGAGGCGCGCGCCCACGCCCGCGATGCGGACGCCGAGCGCGCGGTGCGCCGCTCCGAGCGGCGGGAGATGCGCGAGAATCTCGCGCGCCCGGCTGCGCCCGAGCCTGCTCCGCAGCGGCCCTCGCTCGCCGCCGCCCGCGCCGCGGTCGAGAGCGACGCGCCGCCGCCCGCCGCGCGCCGCAAGGACCTGCTGTCGCCCGCCGCCGATGCCGCCATCGCCTCGGCCATGAATGCGCTCGGCGACCTCGTCCTGCCGCAGCGCGACCGCACGGTGGAGGATCTCGTGAAGGAGATTCTGCGGCCGATGCTGAAGGAATGGCTGGACGAGAACCTGCCCCACCTCGTCGAGCAGCTCGTGCGCGCCGAGATCGAGCGGGTGGTGCGCTCCGGCCGCTGAGCACCCCCGCTGGGCGCACTGCCGTATCATCCGGCGCGGCACCGAGTCTGTGGTGCGTTGCTTCCCGAGCTTGCGTCATCCCCGGCCTCGTGCCGGGCATCCACGCCGCGTCGCCGCGTTGGATGGCTGGGACAAGCCCGGCCATGACGGCGTGTCCTGGGATGCTGCCCTCGCGGGCTCCGGGCGGCGCACACTCACACGGCAGCAGCAGGCGAGACCATAGTGGGGCTCGGCTCGACGCTCGATGCGACCCTACCTCTTGATCTCCACCAGCAGCACCCAGGCCTCGGCCGCCGCCTTGACGATGGACAGCACCTGCGCGGCGGCGATCCAGTAGATGCCGCTGCCGTCGCCCCGGATCAGCAGCACGCCGCCGGCGAGATAGGGCAGCGCCGCCAGCTCGAACAGCACCAGGTTCATGCCGACCACGAGGCGCGAGCGCTTCTCGCTCGCCGCATTGGTGATGCAGATGTAGCTTCCGGCGATGAACAGCGGCGTCGCCGCCGCCACCACGAGAAGCCCGTGGGTCAAAAGGCCCAGCCCCGGCATCAGGAACACCAGGGACAGCACGGTCGCCACCAGGAGCAGCACCAGCGCCAGGAGCGCCCGGCTGGCGAGGCCGCTCGCCGCGAGGATGCGCTCCAGGTTGAGCGACAGGCCCACGAACAGCAGGCCGAGCAGCGCCGAGGCGCCGCCCACCATCGCCGCGAAGAAGTCCCCCCACGCGTCCATCGCCCGCCCCGAACGCGCCGCCGCCCGCGGTGCCCCCACGTCGGGGAATAGAGCATCGGTGGCGGCCGACGTCCATGGCGCGGCGGCGCAGAATAGCGACGGCGTGCCCTTCGCCGCGCGGGCCGGCGGCGGCGCGGTTGACGCCGGCCCCGCCATGCGGCTTTAACGCCGCCTGAGATTTCAATCGTGTCCGCGCGCCGCTCCTGCGGCCGCCCGGCCGCCGCACCAGGTTCCGGAGCCCCGTTCATGCTCGAGAAGATCTTCGATCCCGCCTCCGTGGAGGCGCGCATCGCCAAGGCCTGGGAGGACGAGGGCGCGTTCCGCTGCGGCCGGCCGGATCGCAAGGACAAGCCCGGCTTCTCCATCGTCATCCCGCCGCCCAACGTCACCGGCTCGCTGCACATGGGCCACGCGCTCAACAACACGCTGCAGGACGTGCTGGCGCGCTTCGAGCGCATGCGCGGCAAGGACGTGCTGTGGCAGCCGGGCACCGACCATGCGGGCATCGCCACGCAGATGGTGGTGGAGCGCCAGCTCATGGCCCAGCAGCTCCCCGGCCGGCGCGACATGGGCCGCGCCGCCTTCATCGAGAAGGTGTGGGCCTGGAAGGCGGAGTCGGGCGGCACCATCGTCGGCCAATTGAAGCGCCTCGGCGCCTCGTGCGACTGGTCGCGCGAGCGCTTCACCATGGACGAGGGGCTCTCCCGCGCGGTCCTCAAGGTGTTCGTGCAGCTCTATCGCGAGGGGCTGATCTACAAGGACAAGCGCCTGGTCAACTGGGACCCCAAGCTGGTCACTGCCATCTCGGACCTGGAGGTCCAGCAGGTGGAGACCAAGGGCCACCTCTGGTACCTGCGCTATCCCGTGGAGGGCGAGAAGGATACCTTCGTGGTGGTGGCCACCACCCGCCCGGAGACCATGCTCGGCGACACGGCAGTCGCGGTGCACACCAATGACGAGCGCTATGACGGCCTCGTGGGCAAGAACGTGGTACTGCCGCTCACCGGCCGCCGCATCCCGATCGTGCGCGACGACTATTCCGACCCCGAGAAGGGCTCCGGCGCGGTGAAGATCACCCCGGCGCACGACTTCAACGACTTCGAGGTCGGCCGCCGGCACGATCTGCCGATGATCAACGTGCTCGACGCCGAGGCGCGGATCGACGTACAGGGCATCCTCGACGACTATGCCGAGCGCCCCGAGGCCTATGTGGATGCGCCCGACGCGGCCGGCGTGCTCTCGCACCTGAAGGGCATGGACCGCTTCGCCGCGCGCAAGCACATCGTCGATCTGCTCACCTCGCTGGAGCTGGTGGAGAAGATCGAGCCCCACCCCCACATGGTGCCGCACGGCGACCGCTCGGGCGTGGTCATCGAGCCCTGGCTCACCGACCAGTGGTATGTGGATGCCAAGACGCTGGCCCAGCCGGCGCTCGCCGCGGTGCGCGACGGGCGCACGAAGTTCGTGCCGAAGAACTGGGAGAAGACCTATTTCGAGTGGCTGGAGAACATCCAGCCCTGGTGCATCTCGCGCCAATTGTGGTGGGGCCACCAGATTCCCGCCTGGTACGACCCGTTCGGCAATGTGTTCGTGGCCGAGGACGAGGACGAGGCGTTCGAGCAGGCCATCGCCCACAATGTCGGCAATGAGAGCCTCTCGCCCGAGGACGCGGAGGTGCTGATCCAGGACGCCGACCGGCGCGCCCAGTTCCTCACCCGCGACGAGGACGTGCTCGATACCTGGTTCTCGTCCGCTTTGTGGCCGTTCTCCACCATGGGCTGGCCGGACGAGACCGCCGAGCTGAAGAAGTTCTACCCCACCTCGGTCCTGGTGACGGGCTTCGACATCATCTTCTTCTGGGTCGCCCGGATGATGATGATGGGGATGCACTTCATGGACGACGAGGTGCCGTTCAAGGACGTCTACATCCACGCCCTCGTCCGCGACGAGAAGGGCGCCAAGATGTCGAAGTCCAAGGGCAACGTCATCGACCCGCTGGACCTCGTGGACCAGTACGGTGCCGACGCGCTGCGCTTCACGCTCGCCGCCATGGCCGCGCAGGGCCGCGACATCAAGCTCGCCACCTCGCGCGTCGAGGGCTACCGCAACTTCGCGACCAAGCTCTGGAACGCGGTGCGCTTCGCCGAGATGAACGGCTGCGTGCGCAAGGCCGGCTTCGATCCGGCGAAGGTGGAAGGCTCGCTCAACCGCTGGATCATCGGCGAGGCGGCGCGGGCCACGCGCGAGGTGTCGGACGCGATCCTCGCCTACCGCTTCAACGAGGCGGCGGGCGCGGTCTACCGCTTCATCTGGAACGTGGTGTGCGACTGGCACCTGGAGCTGGCGAAGCCGGTGCTCTCCGGCCCCGACAGCCCCGCCAGGGAGGAGACGCGCGCCACGACCGCCTATGTGCTCGACGTCGCGATGGCGCTCCTGCACCCGTTCATGCCGTTCCTCACCGAGGAATTGTGGGCCGAGACCGGCAGGGCCGGCCCGCCCCGCGCCGGCCTACTGGCGCTTGCGCCGTGGCCGGACCTCGCCGGCCTCGATGCGCCGGATGCCGAGGCGGAAGTGGGTTGGGTGGTGGACCTCGTCACCGAGATCCGCTCGGTGCGCGCCGAGATGAACGTGCCGGCCGGCGCCCAAATCCCGCTGGTGCTGGTGAGCCCCGGCGCCTCCACCGAGATCCGCGCCGCCGAGTGGGGCGAGTCCATCCGCCGCCTCGCCCGCCTTTCCGACATCGCGCTGGCGGATGCCGTGCCGGCGGAATCGGTGCAGATGGTGGTGCGCGGCGAGGTGGTGGCGCTGCCGCTCGCCGGCGTGGTCGACCTCTCCGCCGAGCTTGCGCGCCTGCGCAAGGAGGAGGCGCGCCTCGACCAGGAGGTCGCCCGCATCGACGGCAAGCTCGCCAACGAAAGCTTCGTCGCCCGCGCGCCGGAAGAGGTGGTGGAGGCCGAGCGCGAGAAGCGCGGGGAATATCTCAGCCGCAAGGAGAAGGTCCGCGCGGCCATCGCCCAGCTCTCGGGCGCCGCCTGAGCCTCGGCGCGCCGGGGCTCCGGGCGCCCCGGGCTGACGCAGCGGCCGCCGTCACAAGTGTGTGACGGCAAAGCCACAGCCGGGCGCATTCGCGGCGCCCGCCGCCGCCGCTGGCCGGTGCGCCGCGAAGCCGCCACAAAACCCCATGAAACCAATCTGCAACACGCGGGCGGTGTGTGTATCCCGGATGTCTCCGGCCGCTGCGTTCATGGTGGGTCCGTATGGGCGGCGTTATCATCAAGGCGACAAGGCCCGGATTGGGGGCCGATCTGAGCGGGTTCCGCCGTGGGGCAGCCGCAGCGCGGCCTTTCCGCGGCCCCGATATTGCCGCCCGGCCGGGGCATGATCTGCCCATGATGTCGGTTGATCGTTCTTCCCAGCGCAAGCGGGTGTCCCGCTCCGTGACGCGCACGCTGCGCGTCGGCGTTGCGGCGTGCGCCGTGGCCTTCCTGGCGCAGGCGCCGGTCGCCGCCTTCGACGGCACCCCCGACAACAACCCGTCCGCCCCGGTCGCGACCCGCCCGCTCACGCCCCCCGCCGACGTGCCGCTCGCGCCGCCCATGCGGCCGGTGGACGAGGCGTTCCGCTCCGGCGCCCGCGCGCTCGCCTCCGGCCAGACCGCCAAGGGGCTCGACGCGCTCGGCTATGCCGCCGCCCAGGGCCATCCGATGGCCCAGTGGAAGCTGGCGCGCATGTATGCCGATGGCGACGGCGTGAAGCGCGACGACGCCAAGGCGTTCCAGTACTACAGCACGATCGCCAACACCCATGCCGAGGACTATCCCGGCACCGCGCAGTCGCGCTTCGTCGCCAATGCGTTCGTGGCGCTCGGCTCCTATTACCTCGTCGGCATTCCGTCCGCCGGGGTGAAGCGCGACCCCTCCCGCGCCAAGGACATGTTCTCCTACGCGGCGTCCTATTTCGGCGACGCGGATGCCCAGTTCCTGCTCGGCAAGATGTATCTCGACGGCGTCGGCACCCAGCGCGATGCGCGCAATGCCGGCCGCTGGCTGAGCCTTGCCTCGCAGAAGGGCCAGTACAAGGCGCAGGCGCTGCTCGGCGAACTGCTGTTCAAGGGCGACGAGGGCGTGCCGCGCCAGAGCGCGCGTGGCCTCATGTGGCTCACCATCGCCCGCGAGGCCGCCGCCCGCCCGGACGACAAGTGGGTGGTCGACCTCCACGAGGCGGCCTTCGCCGAGGCCAGCGCCGACGAGCGCGCCCAGGCGCTGACCTATCTGGAGAACTGGCTCTCCCGCCAGCGCCGGTGAGTTGCCGCGGGTCGCGCCAGGCAGTCGGCCCCCTCTCGTTCCTGCCAGACTCGCGATTTTTAAGCTCCGGTGGGGCCTGCCGCCCTTTCGGCTGGAGCGGACGCGTCTGCGAGGCCCCCACTCCCCGTTGGGGAGAGGGAGTGTGTCGGAGCGCGGACCGAGGTCCCCGCAGCCCTCAGGCTCACCAGTGCGAGGGCGGGCCGGCGACGCCCAGGCCTTGGCGCGAGGCCTCGAAATCCAGGACCGTGTCCGGGGCGACGTTGGCGACGTTCACGTCCGGCCCGAAGCTCCTCACCAGCAGCTTCTTCAGCGCCTCGATATCGCAGGTCCGCACGTCCGGTATCCACGGGCCGGGCAGCTCGATCATGAGCCGGTCGGGGGCGATGCCGGCTGTGAGCGCGGCCAGCATGGCCGCGTCGGCACCGCCGTTCTCCACCAGCTCCGCCGCCTCCACCAGCACCAGGTCCGCGCCGGCGGCGAGGCACACGGCGGACTGGGCGATCATCTCCTGAGCCGTCGTGCGCCGGTCCTTGGCGCCCACTTCCGCGAACACCGACAGGCCGGCCGCGCGCGCCGCGCCGATCTGGGCCGCGCGCTGATCCTCGGTCAGGGGCACCACGTTGTCGGAGATCTCGATGGTGGAGAAGCCGATGCGCAGCGCCTCCGCATAGAAGCGCGGCAGCGCCGCCGCCCCGAGCGTCGCGAAGACATATTCGTGGAACTGGCCGCCGATGAAGGGGCGGATGTCGGCGGCGCGGTAGAGCGCCAGCTTCTCCTTGAGGTAGCCCTCGTCATAGAGCCGGGCGGTGCCGGTCTTGATCTTCACGAGGTCCACATAGGCGCCGGCCGTGCCCACCACGTCGGCGGCGGCGTTCAGCCCGAGCCCCTGGTCGATCATCATGGTGAGGCCGGTGCGGCGCGGCTTCTCAAGGCTGCGGCCCGTGGCGGCGGGTACGAAGGCGAAGGGGTGGGCCATCACATGCCCTCCGGGATCAGGTAGATCGGGCTCGACCAGGCGCGGTGTCCGTCCTCCAGGGTCACGGCCACCAGCAGCCGCCGCTCGGCCGCGCTCACCTCGATCTCGCGCGCGACATCGAGGCTGAAGGCGGTGCCCTCGTCGGCGAGCCGCCACGCCGAGAGCTTGCGGTCAAGCTTGCCGCAATCGATCTCCATCGGCGCCGCGCCGATGTCGGCGATGGCGCACTGGAGCCGGCCGACCGGCGTCTCCACCGCGATCTCGCCCGCCTCGGCGTCGGCGAGGGTCAGTTCCACGCCGGCGAAGTTGCCGGTGGTCACCGATTTCCAGGTGACGGCGTCTCCGTCCAGCTTCGCGGGCTTGTCCGGGTTGAAGAAGTTGATCTCCTTCATGGCGAGGATGCGGTTGCCGGAGACCGTGAGGCCCCCGTCCCACACCACCTGCCGGAAGCGGCCGCGATATTCCGCGCCCGACCAGGCGACCACGATGCGCCGGCCCTTCGGCGCCGCGGCGGCGGGGCGGATGGTCTCGATCACGGCGGTGCCGTCGCGCAGCTCCAAAGCGGCGATGGGGCTCTGGGCCGTCACCGAGACGGCGAGCGCGACCTTGCCTGCGGGCGTGCGCACGATGTCGCCCATGATCGCCTGCGCCGCCGCCCGTCCGGTGGCGCCGGGCAAAGACGGGTCGTCGCGGAACGCGTTGGCGCCCTCCGGCAGCGCCGCCTTGACCTCCAGGTCCAGGCGGCAGCCGGTGGTGCCGTAATGGTGGCGCGCGCGCATGGCGTCGAACAGGCTCGCCCGGTCGAAGCGCTCGGTGAGGAAGCAGGTGAGCCCGCCCAGCGCGCCGAACATGGAGGCGCCTGGAGGCTCGGCACCGGGCCGGCCCTTGTGGCCGTCTGAATTGCACACCACGCCCACCCGGTAGCCGAGGCCGAAGGCGTCCGCCAGCAGCCACTCGAAGGTGCCCCAGCTGGAATGCACCTCCACCGCCCGCTCCAGATCGGCGTCGTGGGCGAACGCGATGTCCGCATAGCGCCCGCCGCAATGGGCCCAGCAGATCACGTCATCGCCGGAGGTGGCGAGCGCGGCGAACAGGTCGCGCGCGTCCACGCAATCGGTGGCCTCGTCCGAGCGGTCGGGCACGAGCGCGTGGGAGGAGCGGCGGATGGTGCCGGCCTCGGTGCCGAAGAACACGTTGCGGTCGCCGCCGAGCCCGGTGTTGCCGGACCATTCGTAGCCGGGCACGGTGATGAAGCGGCCGGGCGCGTTGAAGTCCGCCATCAGGCCGTTCAGCTCGGCCCAGAATTCGCCGGTGATCTGGAAGTCGTTGCCCTGGTGGCCGACCGCGTCGATGAAGGCGATGTCGCGGGCAAAGCGCATGTAGTCGTGGGCGGAGGAGGAGCCGATTGTCTCCCCGCTCTGGGCGTGCAGGTCGCCCCACAGGCGCACCAGCCCGTCCGAAGGCGCCACCACCAGCGGGTTGGAGCCGGCGAGGAGTGTGCCGTCCGTGTCGAACACGTCGATGCGCACCGTGCCTTCGGCCTCCGCCTTCAGTCTGTCGATCCGCAGGGAGGACGCGCCCGGCACGAAGGTCGCCGTCTGCGGCAGGCCGGCGAGCGAACCGGTTGCCGCAAGGCGCACGGTGCGCCCGCTGACATCGGCGGGATTGCCCCAGCGGTCTTCCGCGCGGATGCCGAGCCAGGCCTCTTCGCCCGGCGTGCGGCGGGTGGGCATCACCGCGGTGAAGGAGGTCGCCGGCCCCGCGACGATGGCGAAGGTCGGCTGGTCCGGAACCCGCACATAGTGGCCGCAGGCGATGGGGTCCACCAGCACCTGGAACTCGTGGAACGGGTCGGCGAAGGTCTGGAGCCGGTGCCCCGGCGAGCCGCCGCGCGGGTCGCCGAAGCGCACCGTGATGGTCTCGCCCTCCTTCAGATAGCCCTTCACCACGCGGATCACGAGCGTGCGGTCGAATGGGCGGACGTTCAGCTTGTAGTCGAAGCGGGCGTCGAGCACCGCGCCGTTGGACGCCTCGACGCTCACGAAGTTCGCCGCCTTCGGGTCGTCGAATTGGGGCTGGCCCTGGTCGGTGGCGAAGCGGAAGCACACGCGCACCGTGCCGGTGTCGTCGATGCCGTAGCGCCCGGCCGTGTAGGTCAGCGTGATGTGCTGCATCGAGCCGGCCGGGAACGGCCCGCGCGGGGTAATGTCCACGCTGCCCGCCAGTTCGGGGGCGATGGAGGGCGGCTGCGGCACCCAGTTCGGGCGCGCCCGCACGGGACCGGTGGAGGAGGGAACGGCATTCATCGCTGCATGCCCCACTTTCTGAGGGTGTGGGTTTCCAGGGTGCGGAAGACGAGGCTCTCGATGGCCAGGCCGATCAGGATGACGGTGAGCAGGCCGGCGAAGACGTAAGGCGTCTCCAGCGCGACGCGGTTCTCGAAGATGAACCAGCCGAGCCCGCCCGATCGCGAGGAGGCGCCGAACACCAGCTCCGCCGCGATCAAAGTGCGCCAGGCGAAGGCCCAGCCGATCTTCAGCCCGGAGACGATGGCCGGCAGCGCCGCCGGCACCAGGATGCCGAAGATGTAGCGCAGGCCCTTCAGGCCGAAGGTCTGCCCGGCCATGCGCATGGTCTCGCTGACCGACTGGAATCCGGAATGGGTGTTGAGCGCCACCGCCCACAGCACCGAATGGACGATCACGAACACGATCGACCCCATGCCGAGCCCGAACCACAAGAGCGCCAGCGGCAGGAGCGCGATGGCGGGCAGGGGGTTGAACATGGCAGTCAGGGTGGAGAGCAGGTCGTTGCCCACCTGCGTGGTGGCGGAGACCGAGACCAGCGCCGCCGCCAGCACCACGCCGATGGCGTAGCCGATGAGCAGAATCTCCAGCGAGAACAGGGTGCGCTCCAGCAGCGTGCCGTGGACGAAGGCATCCCACAGCGCCACCAAAGTCACCGAGAGCTTCGGCAGCATCAGCTCGTTGTCGAGGATGGTGGCATAGACCTGCCAGACGAGGCCCAGCACCACCAGGATCACCACCCGGCGGAACAGCGCATTCTGAAGCAGCCTCTCGCGCCAGGTGAGCTTCCTGGCGATGTCGCCGATGGCCTCGGCGGCCTCCACCTTGCGCTCATAGTCCGGCCGCGGCGGCGGATCGCCGGCGGGGAGGATGACGGATGCGTTGGTCATCAGTGGGCCTCCGCCGTGTGGCCGGGGCGCCCGGCGAACAGCATGTCCTCGATGCGGGCCTGAAGCTCGGCGAAGCGCGGCGTCGCCACGCTGTCGAAGCCGAGGCCGGTGGCATCAAGCTCGGCGCGCACCTGCCCCGGATGGGGCGAGAGCACGAGGATGCGCGTGCCGACGATCAGCGCCTCCTCGATGGAATGGGTGACGAACAGGATGGTGAAGCGCGTGTCCTCCCACAAACGCAGCAGCTCCGCCTGCATGGTGCGCCGGGTGAGCGCGTCGAGCGCGGCGAACGGCTCGTCCATCAGCAGCACCTCGGGCTCCATGGCCATGGCACGGGCGATGGCCACGCGCTGCTTCATGCCACCGGACAGCGTGTGGGGATGGGCATCGGCGAAGCGCGTCAGGCCGATCTTGTCGAGATAGCCGCGCACGCGCTCCTCGATCTCGGCCCGGGGGAAGCGGGAATTGACGCGCATGGGGTAGGCGACGTTCTCGAACACGCTCTTCCAGGGCAGGAGCTGGTCAAACTCCTGGAACACCATCATCCGATCTGGCCCCGGCCCCTTGATGTCGCGGCCGTTGAGGCGGATGCGCCCCTCCACCGGCGGCAGGAAGCCCGCCACCGACTTCAATAGCGAGGACTTGCCGCAGCCGGACGGGCCGAGCAGCACGAAGCGGTCACCGGGATAGACCTTGAACGACACGCGCCAGGTGGCCGTGACCATGCGTTCGCGGGTCGTGTACTGGAGCGAGACGTCGTCGGCGGTCAGCACCGGCACTGCCGGGGAGGCGACGGCCGCCGCCGCCGGAGTGAGGGAGGGGGCCGTCATGGAGCCTCTCAGGCTTTTGCGTCGGCGGCGACGATCAGCGTCGGCCGGTCCGCGGCGGTGGGAAGGGTGCCGGACGGCGCGTCGCCGATGGCGCCGTCGATGGCGAAGGGCGCGTCGAGCGGCACCACATGGGCGGGCCCCGCTGTGGGGCCGAGCGGGAGCGCCGCGCCGGGCTTCGGCAGCAGGATGAGCGCGTCGAGCCCCGTGCCCTTCAGCGCCAGCGCGCGGCCTTCGGGGCTGTCGGTGACGCTGAGCGCGGGCGGCGTGCCGCCCTCGGGCAGGAAGGCCGCAAGCGCTTCCACCGCGAGGCCGGCGGCGCGCAGGTTGCAGCGCCGGTCCACCAGGCCGTGGCGAACGAAATAGCCCCGGTCGAGGTCCATGAACGGGTCGAGGAACATGGCGACGGCGGGGTGCGCCAGCGCGCAGGCGTAAAGCTCCGCGGCGGCGGCCAGGATCGCGCCGTCGTCGGTCACGTTGGCCGCCGGATTGTTGGCGGCGACGCGCAGGTGCAGGTCCATGAGCGCGCCGGTGCGGGTGGCGAAGGCGTCGAGTTCGGCCGAAAGCGCGACGAGGTCGGTGCCGAGCCCGGCGCGGATCACGAAGCCGTCCACCGGCAGGTCGATGAGGCGCTCCACTTCCGGCAACTGGTCCGGCCGGAATCCGTGGGAGACGAACAGCTCGATCTTCGATCCCACCTTCACGTCGTCCGCCGAGGTGGCGACCCGCGCCAGCAGCACCGGCCGGCCGATCGCGGCGCGGAACGTGGCGAGGTCGTCCTTGGCGGCGGCGATCGCATTGAACGGCAGCACACACTCGAACCGGTCCACGAGGTCGCGGTTCTCGACCAGCGCCTGCCGCGCCGCGCCCTTGGGCACGCCGAAGCCGGAGACGGTGAAGCGGAAGCCGTTGGCGACGAGATCGCCCATGCGGGCGCGGGCATAGGGGTCGATCAGGTCGTCGAGCGGCACCCTGAGGCGCCGCGTGCCAAGCCGCCAGAGCGCGGCGAGGGGATAGTCGTTGCGGGCGCGCTTGCGCACGAACTCGTCCATCGGCCCGTTCTGCGGCAGCGCCACGATCTCCGCCCAGGGATGGCGCATGAACACGCCGAGCGGCGACCCGCCGGGCAGCTTCTGGTGCGCGCTCTTGAGCGCGAGGCGCGGGGCGACGGGGGCGGCGGCCTCGGCCGCGCTCAGCTCGCGGCCATAGCTCGACACGTAGCGCACCACATGGCCATCGGCGTGCACGTCGACCAGCGCGAAGCCGAGCTTCTCGGCGTCGTCGCGGCCGTTCTCCGGCGCCGCCTCGATGCGGAACATCTCGGAATAGTCCTGCCGCACGAAGGACGTGGCGGGCATCACATAGTATTCGGTGCCGGCAAGCCGGTGGTAGAAGATGTTGTGCACATGCCCCGCGAACACCGCCTCCACCTCGTGCCGCGCGAACAGCGCCAAGAGGTCGGAGCGGGCGGGCTCGTCCACATTGTCGTAGGTGGAGGGCTCGTCGGGCGCGAGCACGAACAGCGGATAGTGCATGAATACGAACACGCGCTTGCCCTGCGAGGCGGCGAGCGTCTCCTCCAGCCACGCCCGCTGCGCGGCCTCCATGGGCAGACCGGAATTCATCACCGGCGTGTTGAGCGTGATGACGCGGATGGCGTCGTGGTCGACCACCCGGTAGCTCGGCCCGTACGTCTTCTCGTGGATCGCGATCCAGCTCTCGCGCACGCCCTTGGCCGGCATGGCGGGGTTGGGCTTGTCGCCGATGTCGTGGTTGCCGGGCAGTACGTGCATGCGGTTGTGGTGCTGGCGGAACACCTGCTGGGTGAGGGCGACCGCCTCCTCGAAGGTGGGCAGCTCCGGCACCGGATGCACCAGGTCGCCGAGATGGATCACGAACTGCGGCTCGTAGCGCGCGATCTCGCGGGCGATGAAGCGGGCGCGGCCGGTGGCCCGCTCGTTCACCTTCCAGGGCGCCGACTGGTCGCCGCTCTCGGGCTTCACATGGGTGTCGCCCACGACGGCGAACGTGAAAAGGCGTGTCTCGGGATGCAGCATCACGGACTCAAGAACGCTGGGGGGAGGGGGAGGACGGGCCGAAAGGGGCGCGGCGCCCGGCCGATGCGGGGCGCCGCGCCAAGGGCTCAGCTGCCCTTTTCGGAATGCACGGTCTCGAAGAAATAGTCCTTCCAGGAGGTCGGCTTCTGCTTCAGAGCGCCGGTCTTGTACATGAAGTCGGCGATCTTCATGCTCTCCTTCGGGAAGATGTCGAAGTCGTAGGTCGGCGAGGCGAGGATTTCCTCGACGATGGCGCGGTCGGTCTTGTCGCCCGTTACCGCATAGTATTTGTCGATGGAGCCCTTCAGGTCGGACTTGATGAGGGCCACCGCCTTCTTCTGGGCCTCCATGAAGGCCTCCACCAGCTTCGGGTTGTTCTTCACGAAGTCGGCCTTGGCGTAGATCACGCTCAGCGTCGCCGGGCCGCCCTGGATCTCGAACGAATCGGCCACCTTGCGGATGCCGGGCACCTTGAGCGCGCGCTCCTGGAACGGCGAGCTCGCCATGTAGCCGGTGATGCCGCCCGCCTTGGAGGTGAGCGCGGCGAACGCCTCGGGGTGGGCCATGGAGACCTGGATGTTGTCCAGTTCGCCCGACTTGCCCGGCCCGAACGCCTGCTCGACGCCCATGGCCAGCACGATGGCCTGGATCGAGACCTTGATGGACGGCAGCGCGATCCGGTCGTCCGGTCCGAAGTCCTTGATGGACTTGATGCTGTCCTTGTTGGTCAGAAGGTACATGGGCGAGGCGTTGATGGCCGAGAGCGCCTTCACGCCATAGTTCTTGGAGGTTCGGTCCCACAGCGTGAGCAGCGGGGAGAGGCCGGCGGAGGCGATCTGCACGCTGTCGGAGAGCAGCGCGTCATTGAGCGGGCCGCCGCCGCCGAGGCGGGCATATTCCACCTTGAGGTCGAGGCCCTTGGCCTTGGCCGCCTCCTCCCACAGCTTGTCGTGCTGCATGACGATGAGCGGCAGATAGGGCAGGCCGATTTGGGTGGCGACCTTGACGGACGACATCTCGGCGCGCGCGGGCGCCCCGGCAATGGTAAATGCGGCCGCGGCCACGAGGGCGCAGCCGGCCAGGCGGCGCAAATTCAAGGGAAGGGACATCGACCACTCCTCTGGTTGGAGCGCGGCGCCGGGGCGGTCGCCGCAGGGGGCGCCGCTTCCGGTCGTCTCCCCTATGTGACAGTAAAAGCCTATGGTATGGTCAACCATCACACAAGCTCATTTGAACGCCACGCCGGTTTTCATCTAAAGGGAAGCAGGTGCACCGTGGAGCACGGACGGGTCGTGGACGTACCCCTTGAAACGGCAGCCGGCGGCGCCGACGAGGCCCAGGATGCGGCGGAGGCGCGCAGGCGCCTGCGCACCTCGGCGGTGCCTCTTTATGTGGCACTTTCCAATCTGCTGCGGGCAGAGATCGAGGAAGGCCGCTGGCCGGTCGGCGCGCAGCTGCCGACGCTGGAGCGCCTCTCCGAGATGTACGGCGTCGCCCGCGTCACCGCCCGCCAGGCGCTGGGCGTACTTGCGGACGACGGCCTCATCGAGCGGGTGCAGGGCAAGGGCACCTTCGTCGCCAGCGGCGCGCCGGAGCGCAAGATCATCCAGCTCGATTCGGACTGGCACAACTTCCTGAAGATGCTCGACGGCAACCTGCCCGAGCCGCTGGTGGTGGACCCCGACAGCGCGCCGCCGCGCCTCGGCCCCAGCGAGGGCCGCCCGGCGCCGTCCTACCGCTACATGCGCCGCGTCCACCGCGCGAGCGCCCAGCCTTATTGCGTGATCGACGTCTATCTCGCGCAGCACGTCTATGCGCAGGCGCCCGCGGCGTTCGACACTCAGATGGTCATTCCCCTGCTCGGCAAGGTGTGCGGCTCGAAGCTGCAGAAGATGTCCCAGTCGTTCCGCATCATGGCGGCGGACCTCACCGTGGCGCGCTGGCTCGATCTGCCGGTTGGGGCGCCGGTGGGCGAGGTCCGGCGCGTCATCACCGACCAGGACGGCATCGTGCTCTATCTCGGCATCGGCCAGTATCGCGGCGACCTCGTGGTGTTCAACACCACCCTGGAGGTGCCGCGGGAGTAAAAAGCCCCCGTCCGCGGGAGGACGGGGGTTCAGTCGCGGGAGGACCGGGGAACCGAGGGGTCAGGCGGGCGCGCCCAGGAGCTGCTCCAGGATGATGCCTTCGAGCCGCGCCAGTTCCGGCGAGCCGCGCCGGCGCGGGCGCGGGAGCGGCACCTCCACGTCGAGCGCGATGGCCCCGTCCTCGATCAGCACCACCCGGTCGGCGAGCGCCACAGCCTCGGCGACGTCGTGGGTGACGAGGACGGCGGTGAAGCCCTGCTTCAGCCAGATCCGCTCCAGCAGCATCTGCATCTCGATCCGGGTGAGCGCGTCGAGCGCGCCGAGCGGCTCGTCGAGGGCGAGGATGCGCGGCCGGCTCGCCAGCGCGCGGGCCAGCGCCACCCTCTGGCGCTGGCCGCCGGAGAGCACCGCCGGCCACTCCCCCGCACGGTCCGAGAGGCCGACCTGCGCGAGCAAAGAGAGCGCCGCCGCGTGCTTCTCCCTGCGGTCGCGCATGTGGGAGAGGCCGACCGCGACGTTCGCCGCCACCCGCGCCCAGGGCAGGAGCCGCGGCTCCTGGAACATCACGCGCGTGATGTCGGCGCGCCGTTCGGTGCTGGCGATCTCCAGCGTGCCCGCGGTGGGCGCGTCGAGCCCGGTGAGGAGGCGCAGCAGCGTGCTCTTGCCGCAGCCGCTCTTGCCGATCACCGCCACGAACTGGCCCGCCGGCACATGCAGGTCGAGACCGTGCAGCACTGTCTTCGGGCCGAACGCCTTGCGCACGCCCTTGAAGGTGAAGGCGGCGCCGCTTGGCGCGGCCGCTTCGCGGGCGGCGGGCGCGGGGAGGGGAGCGGACTTCGCCTCCGGCAGGAAGAAGGGCGCCCCCTCGAAGCGCAGGCCCGCAGGGGGAGCGACGGTGTCGGTGTCGCGCACGGCGATGTTCATGGCGTTTCTCCTCACTGGGGCTGGAAGGCCGGGTGCCATGTCAGGAACGCGCGCTCCAGCAGGCGGGCGGCGCTGTCCGCAAGCTTGCCGAGCAGCGCGTAGATCAGGATCGACAGCACCACCACATCGATCAGCAGGAACTCGCGCGCCTGCATCGCCATGTAGCCGAGGCCCGAGGAGGCGGAGATGGTCTCGGCCACGATCAGCGTCAGCCACATGATGCCGAGCGCGTAGCGCAGCCCGACGAAGATCGAAGGCAGGGCCCCCGGCAGGATCACCCGGGCGAACAGTTCCAGGCGCGACATGCCGTAGATGCGCCCCATCTCGATCAGCTGCGGGTCCACCGTGCGGATGCCGTGCAGGGTGTTGATGTAGATCGGGAAGAACACGCCGAGGGCGACCAGGAACAGCTTGGCCTCCTCGTCGATGCCGAACCACAGGATGACCAGCGGGATCAGCGCCAGGTGCGGGATGTTGCGCACCATCTGCAGCGTCGTGTCCGAGGCGGCGCGGCTGATGCCCGAAATGCCGTTGGCAAGGCCGAGCGCGAAGCCGATGGCGCCGCCGATGGCGAAGCCCACCAGCGCCCGCCAGGCGGAGACACCGATATGCTTGAAGATGTCTCCGGAAACGGTGAGCTTCCACAAGGCCGCCGCCACGTCGGAGGGGGCCGGCAGAATGGTCGGCGGGATCTCGCCGAGGCGGGCCGCCGCCTCCCAGCCGACGAGCAGCAGGACCGGCAAGACCCAGCCGGCCCCGCCCTCCACGGTGCGCCTGAGGGGGGCGCTCATGACGCCGCCTTCAGTTTCGAGCCGCCATGCGCGCCAACCGCGAACTCGTTGGCGATCTTGCTGTTGAAGCGGGTGTCGCGGCCGAGCCCGAGCGCGGGGAACAGAAGCTCCGCCACCCGGTAGGCTTCCTCCAGATGCGGGTAGCCGGAGCCGATCACGGTGTCGATGCCGAGCTCCTGGTATTCCGCCAGCCGCTGCGCGACCTGCTCCGGCGTGCCTACCAGCGCGGTGCCCGCGCCCGAGCGCACGAGGCCGACGCCGGCCCACAGATTGGGCGAGACCACGAGGCGGTCGCGCCGGCCGCCGTGCAGCGCCGCCATGCGCCGCTGGCCCTCCGAATCCATCTCCACCTTGAAGCGCTTCTGCGCCCGCGCGATCTGGTCGTCGGTGATGCGGCTGATGAGCCGGTCGGCGGCGGCCCAGGCCTCGTCCTCGGTCTCGCGCACGATGAAGTGCAGCCGGATGCCGAAGCGGATGTCGCGCCCGCGGGCGGCGGCCTTGCGGCGCACCGCAGCGATCTTCTCCTTCACCCCCGCCGGCGGCTCGCCCCAAGTGAGGTAGAGGTCGGTCTGGTCCACGCCCAGCACCTGGCCCGCCTCCGAGGAGCCGCCGAAATAGAGCGGCGGGGTGGGGCGCTGCACCGGGGCGAAGTCGAGCCGCCCGCCCTCGATACGGTAGTAGCGGCCGTCGAAGTTCACGGTCTCGCCGGAGACGAGGCGCCGCCAGATGGTGAGGAACTCGTCCGCCTGCGCATAGCGCTCGTCATGGGCGATGAAGAGCCCGTCGCCGGCGAGCTCGGTCGGGTTGCCGCCCACGACCACGTTGAGCAGGAGCCGCCCGTTGCTCAGGCGGTCGAGGGCGGCGGTCTGGCGGGCCGCGAACGCGGGGGTGGTGACCCCCGGCCGCAGCGCCACCAGAAACTTCAATTTCTCGGTCACCGTGGCGAGGCCCGCGGCGGTGATCCAGCTGTCCTCGCAGCTCTGGCCGGTGGGCAGCAGCACGCCCTGGTAGCCGAGCCGGTCCACCGCCTGCGCGATCTGCTTGAAGTAGCCGAATTCCGGCGGCCTCTGCCGGGTTTCCGAGCCGAGATAGGAGCCGTCGCCGTGGGTGGGAATGAACCAGAAGAAGTTGATCGGGTCGCGGGCCATGGGGGCCTCCTTCGCGGTGCCGGTTGAGGGGTCAGCTCTGGGGACGCACCCACACCGCGTCCTTCACGACGATGGCGCGGGGGATGAGGCCGAGCTTGGCGAAGCGGTCGGCGGTCTGCTGCTGGCCGGCGATCACCTCGGCTGTCAGCGGGCCGACGCCGAACACCTGCCGGTCGGCGGCGCGGGTCTGGGCGGCGATGTCGACACCCGTCACCTCCGCCAGCACCTTGGCGACCTCGGTGCGGTTCTGGTCGGCCCACCTGGCGCTCTGCTTCAGCGCGTCCTCGGCCTTGATCACCACCGCGGGATGGGCGGCGGCGAAGCTCTTGTTGGCGAGGAAGTAGGTGTTGACGTTCAGCTCGTCCTTGGTGGTGGTGAGCACGCGCGGCTTGTGGCGCAGCTCGGCGATGGCGAAGAACGGGTCCCAGATCGACCAGGCGTCGATCTTGCCGGAGGCGAACGCCGCCGCCGCATCCGCCGGCGAGAGATAGACCGGCGTGATGTCCGCGAACGGCACGCCGGCGCGCTCCAGCGCGGCCACCAGCAAGTTGTGTGCGCTCGATCCCTTGGTGACGCCCACCTTCTTGCCCTTCAGGCCGGCCACCGAGGTGACGGCGCTGTCCGCCGGCACGAGGATGCCCTCGCCCGCGCCGTTGGAGGGCAAAGCGGCCACGTAGACGAGGTTCGCGCCCGCCGCCTGGGCGAAGATGGGCGGGGCGTCGCCGGTCCATCCCACGTCCACGGCGCCGGCGTTCAGCGCCTCCAGCAGCGGCGGGCCGGAGGGGAATTCCACCCAGCGCACCGAGATGCCTTCGGGCGCGAGCGCCTTCTCGATGATCTGTAGGTGGCGCGTGACCACCGGCAGGCCGGCCTTCTGGAAGCCGATGCGGAATTCCTTGAGCGGCGCCTGCTGCGCACCGGCCGGCGAAAGGCCGATGACGGCGGAGGCGGCGGCGGCGAGGGCGAGAAGGCCGGCGCGGCGGGAGAGGGCGATCATGTGCATGTTCCTTTGCGAAGGCGGGGCTGTCAGGCGCGGGCGGCCGACCAGACGATGTCGGAGACGGTGATCGCCTTGGGGATCAGGCCAAGCGCGAGGAAGGTGTCGGCGATCTCCTGCTGCTGGCGCACCACGGCGTCGGTGATCGGGTTCAGCTCGATCGGGTAGCGGTTGGTGGCGATCTTCTGCGCCTCCAGCTCGACGCCCGTGACCTCGGCGGTGAGCTGGGCCAGCGCGTCGCGGTTCCGCGCCGCCCAGGCGGTCACCTGCTTCAGCTCGTCCAAGGCGGCGTGCAGCACCTGCGGCGCCTTGGTCGCGGTGGTCTTGTTGGCGAGATAGAAGGTGTGGCTCGCCAGCCCGTCATTGGTGGTGACGATGGCACGCGCGTCGTGGCGCTTCTGGGCGATGGCCCAATAGGGGTCCCAGATGGTCCAGGCGTCCACGCGGCCGGAGGCGAAGGCGGCAGCGGCGTCCGCCGGGGCGAGATAGACCGGCGCGATGTCGGTGAAGGAGAGGCCGGCGCGCTTCAGCGCCTGCACCGTGAAATTGTGCGAGGACGAGCCCTTGGCGATGGCGACCTTCTTGCCCTTGAGGTCGGCGACGCTCTTGATGGGGGAGTCCGTCGGCACCAGGGTCGCGGACTGGGTCGCCGGAGCGGCGGCGACGTAGAGCAGGTTGGCGCCGGCCGCCTGGGCGAAGATCGGCGGCGTGTCGCCCACGGTGCCGATGTCCACCGAGCCCGAGCCCAGCGCCTCCAGCAGCGGCGGCCCGAACTGGAACTCCACCCAGCGTACGGACTCGACGCCGAGGCCCTTCAGGCGCTTCTCCAGCGCCTGCTGCTGGCGCGCGGCGACCAGGATGCCGCTCGATTTCTGGTAGCCGACCTTGAACTCCTTCGGCACCTCCTGCGCGACGGCGGAACGATGGGCGAAGGCAAGGGCGGCGGCGCCGGCGGTGCCGGCGAGGAACTGGCGCTTGGTAAGCATGGATCGGTCTCCGGATCGCCGGTCAGGCGACGTTGGGGATGGGGTGGCGGACCGCGAAGGCGAGCGCGCGGTCGAGTTCGCCGGCGGCCTGGGCGATGCGGGCCGAAACGGCGTGGTCGGCGATGACGCCCTCGCGGAAGTCCTGGTCGCCGGCATAGATGGCGGTGGGCAGGGTGAGGGCGGCGAAGAAGCCGAACAGCGGCCGCAACTGGTGCTCGACGACGAGCGCATGGCGGTGGCCGCCGCCGGTGGCGGCGAGGATCACCGGCGTGCCGGCCAGCGCGGTGGGATCGACAAAGTCGATCAGGTGCTTGAACAGCCCCGCATATGAGCCCTTGTAGACCGGGGAGCCGACGATCAGCGCATCCGCCTCCTCGATGGCCGAGACGATGGCCTGCGCGGCGCGGGGCAGCGCCTCGCGGTTGGAGGTGCCGATGGCGGGGCCGGCGTCGACGAGATCGTAGATCTCCAGCGACACCGCCCGGCGGGCGGAGACCTCCGCGCCGATGGTCTCGATCAGGGCGCGGGTGCGCGAGGGGCGACGGGTGCTGCCCGAAAAGCCGACGATGCGGGGGATCATGGGTGGCCTCCGGCGGCGCGACGGGGCGGGTGCGCAATGGACATGACGGGGCGTTCGCCGGCGGGGCCGGCGCCTTCTTTCAAAACGGGTGAGGGCGAAGGGAGGCGAGCGGCAGCGGGCGCTCAGCGCCGCGTGCTGCCGCTCCCTCTACACGGACGGATGCGCACGCCGGCAATCATGGTGTGCCTCGTTCAAGCCGTTCCTGATGCGCGGCGACGGCGTGCGCCACCGCAATGTCCCACCATGATTGGCCGGGGCGGGAGGCGGTGTCAATATTAAATCTACTAAATCAATAGACTAAATAAAATTTCAACGATTTCGTCATCTATCTATCTGATATAATTACATATATTCGAACTACCGAGCAGCGGGTCGGAGCCGGTTGCCGCACGATCTGTCGGCACGTCGATCGGTGCAGCCGGCCGCGCGTCACAGCTGGCGCGTCAGGTTCTCGGCGAAGGAGAGGATGTGCGCGCGCGTCGCCGCCTCTGCCGCGTCGGCGTCGCCGGCGCGCAGCGCATCGACGATGGAGGCATGCTCGTCCACCACGCGGCGGTGGTGCTCGGGGGCGCGCAGCGAGACGAACCACACGCGCTGCGCATGCTCGTGCAGGGTCCGCAGGATCTCGCCCAGCACCTGGTTGCGCGCCGCGGCGGAGATGGTGGCGTGGAACGCGGCGTCGAGGCGCATCAGCATCTCGATGTCGCGCGCGGTCGCCGCTTCCCCGCCCTGGCGCACATTGTCGGCGAGCGCCGCGATCACGCGCGGCGTGGCGCGCTCGGCGGCGAGGCGGGCGCAGAAGCCTTCGTTGACGAGGCGCACGTCCACCATGTCGCGCACCTCGTCGTGGGAGATGGGGCGCACGATGATGCCCTTGCGCGGCAGCACCTCGACCAGCCCGTCGCGCATCAGCCGGTCGAACGCCTGGCGCACCGGCGTGCGGCCGAGCCCGAGGCTGGCGGAGACCGCCGCCTCGCTCAGTGCCTCGCCGGGGCGGAAGGCGCACATGATGATGCGCCGCTTGATGGTCTCGTAGGCCTCGTCGCGCAGCGAGCGCGGCGCCGTACCCTCACGGTTCTCGCCCGCGCGGCCGTCGCTCGCGTCAGGCAACGTCAGGTCCGGCGCGCGTCCGCTTGGCATCATCCCAGCTCCGCCGCGCGCTTCAGGCTCGCGAACATGGACACCCGCAAGAGGTAGTCCCGCATGGCGGCGGGATCGTCCTTGACGTGCCGCATCTGATCCGTGAAGCGCGCCTGGTCCTCGGGGCTCGCGGCCTCCAGGTTGCGCTTGTTCTGGATCGTCTGGGTCTGCACGTATTCCACCGTCACCTGCCGGCGCTGGAGGTCGTAGCGGTCGAGTTCGTCGTCCCCCGCCTCCTTGTGCCACACCTTGGCGAGGCGCTGCGAGAGGCTGACGGCGTCGTGGATGCCGCCGTTCATGCCCATGCCGCCGAGCGGGTTGTTGATGTGGGCGGCGTCGCCGGCAAGGAAGGCGCGGCCCACGCGGTAGGTCTTCGCCACCCGCTGGTGCACCCGGTAGAGGGTCGCGTGGGCGATGTCGAACGCCGCAGGCCCCTGCGGGCAGGCGCGCTTCAGCAGCGACTGGCCGAAGGCGGCGGAGACCGCGTCCTGGTCGCTCATGTCGGGATGGACCGGGAACATCACCCGCCACAGGTCCGGCACCTTCAGCAGGAAATGCCACAAATCGGGGTCGGCGACGTAGGACACCGCGTCGAGGTTCGGCATCACGGAATAGAAGTCGAACGGGGTCGAGAGCACCAGGAAGCGCTCCGGCCAGGTGAAGCCCTCGAACTCGATGCCCAGGGCCTGCCGCACCTGCGAGCGTGCGCCGTCGGCGCCGATCAGCCAGCGCCCGCGCCGCGTCTCCACGGCCCCGCCCTCGCGGGCGATCTCCACCGAAACGCCGTCGGCATCCTGCGTGACGCCCACCACACGGCGGCCGAATTCGATCTCGAAGCCGGGCGTGCCATCAAGCTTGTTCAGCAGGATGCGCGTGAGCTTGAACTGCTCGGACTGGAGCCGGTAGGGGTGGCGCGTGGCGTCGGCGATGGCCGCGAAGTCGAAATCGGCGATCACCTCGCCGTTCATGCGCCGGTACTGGAAGCGCGGGGCGATGAGGCCCTCGGCGATCAGCTCCCCGGCGGCGCCCAGATCGTCCAGCATGTCGAGGGTCGGCGGGTGGAAGGTGGAGGCGCGCGATTCCGTCGCCAGCGCCTGCTCGCCCTCGAACACCGTCACCGGCACGCCGCGCCGCACCAGTTCCGCCGCCGCCACCATGCCCACCGGCCCTGCGCCGGCGATGAAGACCCGCTCTTCCATTCTCGTTCCGTCCTTGCCTCTTGTCCTCTGGGTCTCGGAAAGACCGCGCTATCGGACCCGCGTGCGGCGCGTGCTCCGGAGGCTGTCGGGACACGCCACCCTCGCGGGTCCTTGTCCTGTCCTCCTGCCGTCATGCCCCGGCTTGTCCGGGGCATCCACCCGCCGCTCGCGCGGCGTGTCAGGACCGGTCAGGCCCGGCCCACAGGGTGGACCCCCGGACAAGCCGGGGGGTGACGGTACGGCAAATGCCTGGGGATCTCCTCAAAGCCATGCCGGCTCCTCGCAATCCTCAAGCTGCCGTCGACGCGTCGCGTCCCGACACGGAGATCCAGTGGCGGATCTCCGAGCGGATGCGGTCCACCTCGGCCGGGCTGTCGCTGGCGCCCTCAGGCACGGCGATCTGGTGCACGAGGCGCGCCGGCGCGCCGAACACCAGGATGCGGGTACCGAGATAGATCGCCTCGTCGATGGAGTGGGTGACGATCAGGAACGTCATCTTCTGCCGCCGCGCCAGCGCCCGGAAGTCGGAGCGCAGCCGCATGGCGGTGATCTCGTCGAGCGCGCTGAAGGCCTCGTCCAGGAGGATGATCTCCGGGCCGGTCGCGAAGGCGCGGGCGATGTTGGTGCGCTGGCGCATGCCGCCGGACATCTCGCTCGGCAGCGCCTCGGTGAAGGTCCCGAGGCCCACCGCGCGAAGCCATTCGCGCGCCCGCTCGCGCCGCTCCGCCTCCGGAACGCCCTGGATCTGAAGGCCGAGCGCCACGTTGTCGGTGGCGGTGAGCCAGGGCAGGAGCCGGTCCTCCTGGAAGATGCGCGCGATGCGGCCCTTCTTGCGGATGAACTTCTCCACCGGCTCGCCGTCGATGGTGATGCGCCCGCCGTCGAGGCTCTTGAGGCCCAGCAGGCAGTCGAACAGCACCGACTTGCCGGCGCCGGTGGGCCCGACGATGGCGACATACTCGTTGTCGGCCACGTCGAAGGTCAGCTCGCGGATCGCCTCCACGGCGCCGCCGCTCTTCTGGATGAAGGACTTCTTCGCCTTCTCGACGCGGATCTTCACAGGCGATTGCTCGGACATGGCGGGCCTCACGTGCGGTCGTGGTGGTCGCCGCGCCAGCGCAGCACGATGCGTTCGAGCGCCTCGACGCCGTGGGTCATCATGATCGCCACCGCCACCATGATGAGGGTCCAGGCGAGCACCATGGCCATGTCGAACACGTTCTTGGCGAGGTCGAGCTCGCGGCCAATGCCGAACGAGGCGCCCACCAGCTCGGCCACGATCACGGTGCGCACCGCATTGCCGATGTTGAGCTTGGTGGCGGTGAAGGCGAACGACTTCACGAACGGCCACAGCAGCAGGCGGATGTACTGGGCGCGGCTGGCGCCGAACGAGAGCACCATGTCGGTGAGCTTGCGGTCGATGGAGCGCACGCCGTCATAGACGCAGAAGGCGGTGATCGGCACGCACAGCATCACCAGCACGAAGGCGATGCGCAGCTCCACGTTGGAAAACCAGATCACCACGATGATCACCCAGTTCAGCGCCGGCACGCCCATGATGAACTTGATGATCGGCCGCAGGAAGTCGTCGGCCCCGCGCCACAGCCCCATGGCCAGCCCGATGGGCACGCCGATGAGGAGCGACAGCATCACCGCGAACATCATCCGCGCGAAGGTGATGAGCCCCTGGGAGAGCATGTCCCAGGTGGTGAGGATGGTGAGGATGTTCTTCGCGATGTCGCCGAGGCTCGGGAACAGGATCGGCGGGAAGAACAGGGACGCCGTCTGCCAGGCGATGGCGAGCACCGCGAACGGCGCGACGGCCTTCAGGGCCCGCACGGCGCCGCGTCGGAGGCGGCTCGGCGCGGGGGCCGCGACTGCGATGTCGGACATGAGGCGATCCTCCGTGGCCAGTCCCGGCGGCGCGGCGAAGCCGGCGGCCGGGACGGTCGTTTCTGCCGCTTACTTCTTGGGCCAGGTGTAATAGACGCCGGCGTCCGGGACGGCATTAAGGAAGCCGGCCTCCTTGAAGCCCTTGAACAGGGCATCGAGGTTGTCCTTCTGCTCGATCGCGGGGACGACCACGAAGGTGGTGATCTTCATCTTCCGGCTCTCCTGAAGCGCCTCAACGGGCACCTTGGCGAACTCGGAAATGATCTTGTCGGCCTCTTCCGGGTTGGTGTTGTAGAAGTCCGCGGCCTCCTGCCACATCTTCAGCGTGGCCTGGACCTTGTCCGGATTGGCGTCGATCCAGGCCTTGTGGGCGAAGGCGCCGAGATACCAGACCGGCGCGTCGGACTTCATGCCGAGCGCCTCGCGGATCGAGGCGTTCATGTCGCCCACCAGGTGGAAGCCCTTGATGAGGGTCGAGGACAGGGCGGGGTCGAACAGCAGGCCGGCATCGGCGCGGTCGGCGAGCAGCATGGTCTGCACCGCTGCCGGAGCGGCGTCGACCACGTTGATGTTCTTGCGCGGATCGAGGTCGTTCTGCTTCAGGAAGAACGAGGCCATGCCGTAGAAGCCGGACGAGGTGGTCGCCGCCACCGTCTTGCCCTTGAGGTCCGCCGGCTTGGTGATGTCCGCCTTGTTGGAGACGAAGGCGTGGTTGGCGGTGGAGATGGTGAACAGCAACTGCACCGGCATGCCGCGGGTATAGAAGTTCGCCCCCGAGAACAGCGCGCCGAAGATGTGCGTGGTGCGGCCCGAGGCGAAGTCCGAATAGAGGATGCCGGGGTTCGGGTAGAGCTTGATGTCGAAGTCGAGCCCGTACTTCTTGTCGAGCCCGCGCTTCTGGATGATCGGCACGAGGAACGAGCCGTTCGAGGGCGGGGCGAGGCCGCCCGCGCCGGAGACGGTTTCCTGCGCGAGCGCGGGCGACGCCACAGCCAGGGCGCCGGCCAGAAGGCCGGCGAGGGCCGAGCGGCGCGTGAGAGGGCCGAAAATCGAAGTCATCGCTTGTCCCCTTCCGGTTGTTCTGGTGGACACCTGATGGCGCCCGCCGGGGCTCAGCCGAGCACCGGCAGCACGCTCACGTCGTAGCCGTGGCGGATGGTGCGGCCGAGCACGGGGTCCTCGATCTCGAACTCGAAGCGGTCGGCGGGGCGGATGCCGCCATGGGCGGCGAGCGTGCCGCAGAACATGGCGGCGCCGCCCTCGAACGGGCCGTCATAGCCACTGAGGATGTCGAGCGGCGGCAGCATGGCGGCGACCGAACCCTCCTGGTAGAGCGCGCGCTTGCCGTCGATGACGGCGTAGGAGCGCAGCATCAGGCGATCCCAGTGGGGCAGCACCTCGTCCAGCGCCCACAGCTCGGGCGCCACGGGCTTGTCGCACATCTGCTTGGAAACAGTGATGTTGTAGGTCTCGACCTTGCGGTCGGTATGGTCCGAGCCGATGCCGAGGAAGCGGCGGGCGCCGGTCTTGAGGATCATGAACTCCACCTCGCCGGACGAATCCGGGCCGGTGGATTCGATGGCGTCGGCGGTGGTCAGGCGGGCGGCGGCGACGCGGTAGTAGATCGGCGTCGAGGCGGGGCGCGGAACGCCCAGCTCCTCCAGCTCCTTGATGTGCTTTTCCAGCGCGACCTTGTCGCGCCCGGTCCAGCCGGCGATGACGGCGGTGCGGACGAGGATGGTCTCCTCATAGGAGCGGCCGTCGGCGTGGACGGTGAAGGTGAGGGCCTGGGCGTGTCCGGATGCGGACATCTTGTTTCCTCCAATGGATTGGCACTGCGGGAGATTCTGGAACGGCGGCGGCCCGGACGGGGCGCGAGCTGGCTTTCATACAAAGCCATCCTCGGGCCCGGTTCAAGCTGAAATATCAGGCGGATTTCACAATGATCCAGCCGAAGGCGCGAAGAGGCAGCGGGACTGTCCTATTTATCCAATAGACTGATTTTCATATATAAAACTGAGCACCCGGACCGCGCTTCGCCTTCCGATCGTGGCGGCGGATGCTGAATGGGCAGGCGCTCCTTTGCCCAATCAGAGGGCAGGTCCAGGGCTTCCCACCCGCGGCCTCACTCGGCCTCGGCCGCATGGCGCGGCAGGCCGGGGCCGAGGCCGTCGGCCATGGCGAGGGCGGTTGATGTCCAGATGTGGTGGGTGGGCGTCAGCTGGTCCGGGTCGTCGAGGGTGCCCAGCGTCACGTCCACCGCATCCTCGCGCGCCATGTCGAAGAGGATCGGGCTGCCGCAGGTGCCGCAGAAGCCGCGGGAGACGCCGGGGGAGGAGGCGTAGGTCGCCATAACCCCTTGCACGACCTCGAAATCCTCGCGCGCCACGGTCACCCACGGCAAGGCGGCCGAGCCCGAGGCGCGGCGGCAGATGGTGCAGTGGCACCAATAGGCCGCGCGCGGATGACGCAGCCGGTAGCGCACCGCGCCGCACAGGCAACCGCCTTGGAGGACCATGCGAAGTCCCTTTCCCGATCTCGCGAAATCACGCCCAATTCCCCGCGAGTCCACCTAGTCCCGCCTGGTCCCTTCCCGTCGTCCCGCCCTCAGGTGGCGATGGCGAGATCGGCCCACACCGGCACGTGGTCGGAGGGCTTCTCCCAGGCGCGCACGTGCTTGTCGATGCCCACCGCGATCAGCCTGTCCGCCGCCTGCGGCGAGAGCAGCAGATGGTCGATGCGGATGCCGTTGTCGCGCTGCCACGCCCCCGCCTGGTAGTCCCAGAAGGTGTAGAGGCGCGGCGCGTCGGAGGCGGCGCGCACCGCGTCGGTCAGGCCGAGATGGATCAGCTCGCGGAACGCCTGCCGGGTGCGCGGAAGAAACAGGGCGTCGCCCGCCCAGGCCGCGGGGTCGGCGGCGTCCTCCGGCATGGGGATGACGTTGAAGTCGCCGGCCAGCACCAGCGGCTCCTCCAGCTTCAGCCGGTCTTCGGCGAACGCCTTCAGGCGCGCCATGAAGCCGAGCTTGTAGGGATATTTCTCGGTGTCCGGCGGGTTGCCGTTGGGCAGATAGAGGCAGGCGACCCGCACCACCCCGCCTTTCACCGACACCACCGCCTCGATGAAGCGCGCCTGCTCGTCGCCGTCGTCGCCGGCGAGGCCGTGGGTCACGTCCTCGAGCGGCAGCTTGGAGAGCAGGGCGACGCCGTTGAAGCCCTTCTGGCCGTGGACGCTCACATTGTAGCCGAGGCTCTCGAACGGCTCACGCGGAAACGCCTCCGTCTGGCACTTGATCTCCTGGAGGCAGACCACCTCCGGGTCGGTTGCCTTGAGCCACGCCACCGCGTGGTCGAGCCGCTGGCGGATGGAGTTCACGTTCCAGGTGGCGATGCGCATTGGGGGGCTCCTCGGGCCGGCGAGGATAGCGTGCGGCGCCCCGGCCGCAAGGGCGGGGGCGGGGAGCACCCGTCCCCCTTGTGGGGAGGGCCAGGGTTGGGGGTGTCGGACCCATGCGGGAAGGCGCTTCCGCCGTCA
Source organism: Xanthobacter tagetidis (assembly GCF_003667445.1). Taxonomy (GTDB): domain Bacteria; phylum Pseudomonadota; class Alphaproteobacteria; order Rhizobiales; family Xanthobacteraceae; genus Xanthobacter; species Xanthobacter tagetidis. Next base: position 308,445 of record NZ_RCTF01000002.1, read on the forward strand.
TGTCCGAGGGGCGCGCGACCCCCGCCCACTCGCCCCTCCCCGCAAGGAGGAGGGGAGTGCACCTGGCTTTGCGGTGTGGCTCACGGGGAGCCGGCCGGGAGTAGTCGCGGCGGCGCATCAGGTTCAAACGATCCCGCGTCCGCCGCCCGCCCGGCTTGCGGGCCGCGGCAAAGAATGGCATGGACGATCCTCGCTCCGGCCACAGCGGTATTTCCGGCATGACGTTCGCCTCGATCGAGTTTCTCTTTTATTTTTTCCCGCTGTTCCTGGTCCTGTATTTTTCCGCGAAGACGATTACGACGCGGAACTATATCTTTCTTGCCTTCTCTGTGGTCTTTTATGCGGCGGGCTACACGCCGCATATCATCGTTCTGTTCTTTTCTGTTGCGGTAAATTATTTTCTTGCGCAGATGATCGACCGCAGGGATGGACCTGAGCGTAAGAAGATGCTCGTGGTCGCCATCACATTCAATCTCATTCTGCTCGGCATCTTCAAGTATACCGGATTTCTAATCCAGAACCTCAACGTGCTTCTGGAGCCGACCGGCTTCTCGTTCCAGGTTCCCGCCATCGGCCTGCCGCTCGGCATCTCGTTCTATTCCTTCCACGCCATTTCCTATATCGCCGATATCTACAAGCGGAAGGTGCGCGCCAACCGGGACCCGGCCCAGTTCGCGCTCTATATGTGCATGTTCCCGCAGCTCGTGGCGGGCCCCATCGTGCGCTACAACACGGTGGCGCGGCAGCTTTCCAAGCGGCGCACCACCTGGGGCCGCTTCTCCGCCGGCGCGCGGCTGTTCGCCATCGGCCTCGCCTGGAAGGTGCTGATCGCCGACGAGCTGGCGCGCCTGGTGGACGGCATCTTCGACACCACCACCAACCCCACCTTCGTGGAGGCGTGGCTCGGCGTCTTCGCCTACACGATCCAGCTTTATTACGATTTCGCCGGCTACTCGACCATGGCGGTGGGCCTCGGCGTGATGGTGGGCTTCGTGCTGCCGCGCAATTTCCGCGTGCCGCTCACCTCCAAGAGCATCACCGAGTTCTGGCGCCGCTGGCACATGAGCCTGTCGGCCTTCCTGCGCGACTATCTCTACATTCCCCTCGGCGGCAGCCGGAAGGGCGAGACGCGCACCTACATCAACCTCTGGATCGTCTTCCTGCTGTGCGGCCTGTGGCACGGGGCCAGCTGGAACTTCGTGCTGTGGGGCGGCTATCACGGCATGTTCCTGGCCATGGAGCGCGCCGGCCTCGGGCGCATGCTGGAGCGCCTGCCGGGCGGCCTCGCCCAGGTCTATGCCATGGGGGTCCTGATGGTGGGCTGGTGCCTGTTCCGCACCAATTCCATGCCCGAGGCGGTGGAGATGTTCCAGGGCCTGATCGGCCTCAACGGCTTCTACCGCCCTTCCATGGCGCTCAGCTTCGGCCTCACCCCGCTCGCCATCGTCGCCATGATCGTCGGCTCGGCCATCGGCTTCTGGCAGTGGAAGCGCTGGCCGATCCTGTCCGGCGAGGGGCGGTTCGCCATGGTGGCGGACTATGCCTTCATCGGCGTGCTGATGGTGTTCAGCATCATCTGGCTCGGCGGCGCCTCCTCGACGCCGTTCCTCTACTACCGGTTCTGAGCCATGACCCTGCTCTCGCGCCATCGCCGCTATATGGGCGCCATGATCGCCGGCATCTTCGCGCTGCTGCTGCTGTCGAACCTCATCCCCGATCCGCTCGGCCGGTTCACCTGGCGCTCGGCGCTGCGGCCGGAGCTGGGCTACGGCCACATGATCTCGGTGGCGTTCAACAATGTGGGCGAGTTCATCCAGGACAATTTCGGCTTCCGCGCCTCGCTGCCGGTGCTGCGCCGGGAGCTACGCGCGGAACTCGCCTCGCCCGATACCCGGCCGATCTATTCCGGCCGCACCGGCCAGCTGTTCTGGGGGCGCGAGAACAGCCCCGAGCAGTCCGCCGGCGCCTTCGTGCGGGTGCCGGGCGTGCGGCGCTTCGCCGAGATGATCGGCGAGATGAACGCCATCCTCACCGCCCAGGGCGCGAAGCTCGTGGTGGCGCTGCCGCCCAACGCCCAGTCGGTGGACCTGGAGGGCCTGCCGGAGTGGCACGACCGGCTCGCCTATCCCACCACCGAGTACGACCTCATGCTCGGCGCCATGAAGGCGCTCGGCGTCACGGCGGTGGACCTGCGCGCGGAACTGCGCAAGACGCCCTATCCGCGCTACCTGCTCACCGACACCCACTGGAACTACCGCTCCTCGGTCGCCGCCTTCAACGCGGCGGTGACGGCGGCGGGGCATCCGGAATGGGCCCTCGACCTTTCGCGCGCCATCGGCGCCCAGCGGACGGTCCCGTCCGGCGACCTCCTGCGCACCATGCGGATGCCGCCGCAGATCCAGGACCACAACTTCGTGCTCCACGTGCCGCTGCGGAAGTTCGCGCTGGATCCGCGGCTGCCGCACCACAACGTGTTCCGCCCCTTCGCCTCCACCGTGTTCCCCTATAGCGGCGGGGGTCCGCGCGTGCTGGTGATGGGCGACAGCTTCAGCGCCCTGGTCTGGCCGCGCCTGTTCATGAATTCCAACGTGTCCGAGGTCGGCTGGATGCACGCCTCGCGGCAGGTGCTCGGCTCGTGCGATTTCAATTTCGACAACCTGCTGCGCTTCAAGCCGGACATCGTCATCTATGCCCGCGGCGAGCGCTTCTTCACCTGCGCGCCCCACGCCTGGCCGCGCAACCTGCCGCGCCCGGACGCGGCGCTGAAGGCGAAGGTCGCGGCGGCGGTGCCCGCTTTGCCGTGACGCCGCGCCGCCGCGCGCGGGGATACCGGCCCTTGCGGCGCGGGCGTAAGGTCCCTGCGGTCCGATAGCGCGGGCAGGGGGCGGCAAGCGGCGGGCAGGCGGCGGGCAGGGGGAAGGCGTGGTGGATACGGTCCTCAAGGACGCGATGGTCTATCTCATCGCCGCCGGCGTGCTGGTGCCGCTGTTCCACCGCGCGCGCATCGGCGCCGTGGTGGGCTTCATCGCCATCGGCGTCCTGCTCGGCCCGCACGGGCTCGGCCGCCTCGCCGCCGACGTGCCGCTGGTGCGCTTCATCACCATTTCCAGCCCGCAGCGGGTGGCGCCGTTCGGCGAATTGGGGGTGATCTTCCTCCTGTTCCTGCTGGGGCTCGAATTCTCGGCGGCGCGGCTGTGGGCGCTCCGGCGCGAGGTGTTCGGCGCCGGCGCGCTCCAGGTGGTGCTGTGCGCGGCGCCGCTCGCGGCGCTGCTCTATCTGCCGTTCGGCCATCCCGGCCTGGCGCTGGTGGTGGGGCTGTCGCTGGCGCTCTCGTCCACCGCCGTGGTCACCCAGCTTCTCGTCTCCGAGCACCGCTCGCTCACCGCCTTCGGGCAATTGGTGATCGCGGTGCTGCTGTTCCAGGACCTGATGGTGGTGCCGATCCTGCTGGCTGTGGACCTGCTCGGCCCGCAGTCGGGCGACGTGGCGTGGCTCGCGCTCTCCGCGCTGGGCAAGGCGGCGGCGGCGGTGGTGGCGATCCTGCTTGCCGGGCGCTTCGTGCTGGCGCCGCTGGTGGCGCTCGCCGCCAGCACCGGGCTGCGCGACCTCATCATGGCGATCACGCTGGTGGTGGTGGTGGGCGCCGCCGGGCTCACCCACGCCGCCGGGCTCTCCGCCGCGCTCGGCGCCTTCCTCGCCGGCATGCTCCTGTCGGAGACCGCCTACCGGCACCAGATCGAGATCGACCTGGAGCCGTTCAAGGGGCTCCTGATCGGCGTGTTCTTCGTCACCGTGGGCATGAGCGTCGATATCGCCGGCGTGCTGCCGCATGCCTGGCTTCTGGTGCAGGTGGTGGCGGCGGTGCTCGTCCTGAAGGTGGCCTTCACCTATGCCGCGGTGCGCCTCATGGGCGCGCGGCGGCCGGTGGCGGCGGAGGCCTCCGTCCTGCTCGCCCAGACCGGCGAGTTCGCGCTGGTGGTGCTCGGCCTGCTCGCGGCGCGCCGGCTGGTGGACCCGGCGCAGATGAGCACGCTGGTGACCGCGGTGGTCATCACGCTGGCGCTGACCCCGCTGATGGCGCGGCTCGGCCGCAGGCTCGGCGCGCGGCTGGAGCGGGCGGACGCGCGCGATCTGGAGGCGCCGGCCGCCATCGTCCCGCTGTCCGGACATGTGGTGATCGGCGGCTTCGGCCGGGTGGGCCGCACGGTGGCGGCCATCCTCGCGCGCGAGAACGTGCCGTTCGTGGCGGTGGACGCCGACCCGGTGCGCGCGGCGGTGGAGCGCCGGGCCGGCCGGCCGGTCTATTTCGGCGATGCCGGGCGGCTCGATCTGCTGGAGCGGCTGGGCGGCGACACGGCCAGCGCCTTCGTCGTCACGCTCGACGCCGCCGGCCCGGCCGAGGGCATGGCGGCCGCGGTGCGGGCGCGCTGGCCGAAGGCGGCTGTGGTGGCGCGCGCCCGCGACGCCGCCCACGCGCGCCGGCTCGCCGCGCTCGGCGTCTCAGGCGTCATCCCCGAGACCGTGGAGGCCAGCCTGCAGCTCGCCGGCCGCCTGCTGGAGGCGCTCGGCCTGCCCGAGGAGGTGGTGAGCGCGCGCATCGCCGAGGCGCGCGAGGCCGAGCGCGCGAAGATCGCGGGCGGGAGCGGCGCAGACGGCCGGTGATTTCCGGTAGGAATCGGCCTTATAGGTGGTGGGCAGGCGGGCACGCGCCCGCGGGAGATGGGCATGGATCACAGGAGTCTGCGCCGGCGGGTGTTCGACCTTCTGGAGCGCGACGTGCCGGGGGATCGCCTCGCCGACGTGATCCATTTCGGCCTGATCGCGGTGGTGGTCGTCAGCGTCGTCATCGCCGTGCTCGGCACGGTGCCGTCCCTGGGCCTCAGGGACGGGATCGCGTTCGGCGCCATCGAGCACGCCTGCCTCGCGGTGTTCGTGGTGGAATACCTGATGCGGCTGTGGGTGGCGCCGGAGCATCCCCTGCGGCGCGGCATGCCCGCGTGGAAGGCGAGCGTCGCCTATGCGTTCACGCCGTTCGCGGTCATCGACCTGCTCGCCATCGTGCCGCTGGCGGGCTCGCTGTTCGGCAGCTACGAACTGCACGGGCTGCTGGTGCTGCGCCTGATGCGCTTCCTGAAGCTCGCGCGCTACTCGTCGGGCTTCAACGCGCTGTTCCTCGCCATCCGGCGCGAGCGCTACGCGCTGTTCTCCTGCCTTCTGATCCTGGCCTCCGGCGTGCTCACGGCGGCGACGCTGATGTATCTCGTCGAGCGCGACATGCAGCCCGACCAGTTCGGCTCCATCCCGGCGGCCATGTGGTGGGCCATCACCACGCTCACCACTGTGGGCTATGGCGACGTGGTGCCGGTGACGGCGCTCGGGCGGGTGATCGGCGGCATCACCATGGTCTCGGGCCTGGTGATGCTGGCGCTGCCCATCGCCATCATCGCCACCTCGTTCTCGCAGGTGATCGCGCAGCACAATTTCGTCGTCACCCTCTCCATGGTCTCGCGGCTCGCCCCGTTCACCGACCTCGACCCGAAGGCGCTCGGCGCGCTGATGCCGGTGCTGCACTCGCGCAGCTTCGACCGCGGCCACCTGGTGGTGCGCAAGGGCGAGAAGACCGGCCACCTCTACGTGGTGCTGGAAGGCTATGTGGAGGTGGAGCACCCGGACGGCGTCGAGCGCCTGGGGCCGGGCGGGGTGTTCGGCGTCGCTCCAGGCGCGGGGATGGAGCACCTGACGGTGCGCGCCGCCAGCAAGGCCAAGGTCCTGGTGATCGAGGAGAACGAGTTGCACACCCTGATGGCGCGCCATCCGGTGGTGGTGGCGCGGCTCTCGGGCATGGTGTTCCCCAAGACGGGCGCCTGACGCGGCGTCGGCGCCGCGCCTACTGGGCGGCCTCGGCCTCGGTCAGGTTGTCGAGCCCCTGGATGATGTGGTGCGCGAGCGCGTCGGCGATCGGCGAGGGTTCGTGCCGGCTGCGCAGCAGGCCGATCTCGCACGGCGGCAGCGAGGGATAGCCGTCGCCGGTGCCCAGCACCCGCATGCCGGGCCGCAGCGCCGATTCGGGGAAGACCGACACCGCGAGGCCGGCGAGCACCGCCGCCGAGACCGCGCCGCTGTTGGGGCTGGTGTAGAGCACCCGGTGGCTGCGCCCGGTGCCGGCGAGGCGCGAGACCGCGAGCGCGCGCCATTCGCAGGTGGTCCGGCCGAGCGCCAGCGGCACCGGCGTCTCCAGGTGCACCGCATGCCGCGCCGAGGACACCCACATCAGCCGCTCGCGGCGGATCACCTGGGCGTTGCGGGCGGAGGTCTCGGTGTTGGTGATGATGGCGATGTCGATGCTGCCGGCGGCAACGCGCTGCGTCAGGTCGCTCGTGGGCTCGCAGATCACCGTCAGTTCCACCGAGGGATGGGTGCGCGAGAAGCGCGCCATGATGTCCGGCAGGTAGCGGTCGGCATAATCGTCCGGCACGCCGAGGCAGACCCGGCCGGACAGGGCCGTGTCGGTGAAGCTCGAAACCGCCTCCAGGTTCAGCTTCACGATGCGCCGGGCATAGTCGAGCAGGCGCTCGCCGTCCTCGGTGAGGCGCGAGGCGCGCCCGTCGCGGGTGAAGATCGGCCGTCCGACCCGCTCCTCCAGCCGCTTCATCTGCATGGAGACCGCCGACTGAGTCTTGTGCACCACCTCGGCCGCGCGGGTGAAGCTGCCGGTTTCGGCGATGGCCACGAAGGTCCGAAGCTGATCGGGATCGAGGAGGATGCTCATGATTGTCTCCCGGTCGTTTTTTAGGCGCCAGCGCCATCCCCTTGCCGCGCCACGCTCTGGCTGAGCCGGGGTCCGCGCGCCCGTCAACTCATCATTATCGATGATAAGTGAGATGAAAAACATTCGCTAGCTTGATTCATTGGTGCAAGGCACAAAGGCGCCACCCCAGCGTGGGCGCGATATCGGGTGGCTTGGGAGGCCACGGTTTGCCGAGAAGAGGGCGCGCGCCGCCACGCGGTGATGGAGATGATGATGAGTATCCATGGTGAAGTCCGCAGCTCTGCCGTCGCCCCCGTGGGCGAACTCCTGGCCGCCGTCATGCTCGCCTTCGCGCGAGCGATCGGCGCCGGCGCGAAGGCTGTGGGCGGGATCGGCCGCGCGATGGAGCGCCGCCGCACCCTCAACGAGCTGGCCGGGCTCGACGATCATATGCTGTCCGACATCGGCCTGACGCGCTCGGACCTGCGTGACGCGACCGCGGCGCCCCTTCTGTCCGATCCGACGCTGGCCTTGGCCCAGCGCGCCAGCGAGCGCCGGACCTCCGCCCGATTTGCGCGCGGCGCCCGCCACTCCTGAGGGCGCAACGCGCTTGACCCGACCGGCGGGCATGCCCCTCGGCTCCGCCGCGCCTGGCCCGCGCCGTCCGCAACCGGCGCGGGCCACTTTTCATTCGGGTGGGCGATTTTCACGTGGCCGTGGGACTAGCGGGCGTGCTTCGGGGCGGGCTCACGGGCGCGCCCCGTTCCCTCCTGGGTTCCCTGCCGCCTGAGCAGCAGCGCCGGCGCGATCTTCTGCGCGCGCTATTTCCCCGAGCCGCCCGGCTCCCGGGGCTTGGCGCCCGGCTCGCTCGTGCTGGCGCCCGGCGCCGCGACCTTGCCGCCGGCCGGATCGGCCGGAGACGGATTCATCATGTCCAGCCAATAGTCCGGGAACGTGTAGCGAGGCCGCTCGTCGTCGGCGCCGGGCAGGCGCGGCGGAAAGCCCTGGGCGAACATCTGCGCGAAAAAGTCCTGGAACGGCAGGGGGCTGGTGGCGGCGGGCGCCGGCTTGGCGTCGCGCACCGGAGGCGCGGGCGCGGCGGTGCCTGCGCCGGCGGAAAGGCCCCCCTGTCCCACCTGTCCCACCTGTCCCACTTGCGCCATGGTATTCGCCATGGCGTTCACCACCTCCTGCCAGGCGTTCGCCGGGCTGCGCGCGGGCGCGGGCGCGGCAGCGGGGGCCGAGGGCACGTACTGCATCATGGAGCGGGCGAAGGCATCGGCCCAGGGATTGCCGGTGGACGGCATGCGCGGCTCCGGCGCCGAGAAGGCGAGGAAGGCGTCGATCCAGGGGTTGCCGGTGCGCGACGCCGCGGCGCGCGGGGGCTCGGAGCCGGGCATGCGGCTGAGCATGGCGGCGAGCATCTGCTGCAGGGCGCCGGAGGCGGCCAGCGAGCGCGAGAGCCCGCCCACCGTCAGCGCGGCATAGGCCGGCATCATCTGCCGCACCACCGCGACGCCGAGGCCGGTGGAGGCCGCCACCTGGTTGGCGACCGCGCGGCTGACCTCGCCCGGCCCGAACATCGCGTCGAGCGCCTGCTGGCCGGCGCGCGACAGCTCGGACGGCGCGGCAGGCTGCGCATAGAGCGCGCCATAGGGGCCGTTCGCCATCATCGACATCAGCATGCCCATGGCCTCGGGCGACTGGGTGGCGTGGCGGAACCCCTCGGCGAAGGCCGGGATCATCGCCTCGGCGGCCGCCTGCGCCTGCTGGAGCGAAAGCCCGTAGGCCCGCGCGAGCGTCTCCATGCCCTGGCCGCCCTGGGCTGCGGTCAACATGCGAAGAAACTCGTCCATGGCGGCCTCCGTCGGAGCGGGTTCTTCTCGAAGGCCGTTCCGCCGCGGTCCCTTCGCTCCGACCCATCTCGGCGCGCCGGGCACCGGCCAGGCGCGGGCGGACTCATCCGCCGCCGCAACCTTACGCCATGCTTCTGCCGAAATCACGAATGGATAGCAGGAGCATCCGGCCACCTCCGGCCTCCGCGCCCCGGCTGCAGCCTCGCGCCTCAGCCGGAGAATTCGGTCTCGTGCGTGAGGATGTCCTGCGCCTCCGGATTGATCGGGCGCGCGGGCTTTTCGGGCGCGGTGAGCGGCTCGGGCTCCACCTTGCGCTTGGTCCACAGGTCGTCGGTGGCGAAGATGCCCTCTTCGAGCTGGCGCTCCAGCCGGCGGTGGTCGCGCACCCGGACGTCGGCGATGCGCGCTGCGGCGGCCGGGGCGGCGACGCCCAGCGCCTCCAGCGTGCGGCCGCCGAAGGCGAGCGCCGATTCGAGCGTCTCGCGAATCTCGAAGTCCACGCCCTTGCGCAGCAGGTCCATGGAATGGACGCGGTCGAAGGCGCGCACATAGAGCCGCGCGGAGGGAATGGAGGAGCGCACGATGTCGACGATGCGGTTGGCGTCCTCCTTGTCGTCGACGCAGACGCAGATCACCTCCACCTGCTCGGCGCCCGCGGCGCGCAGCACGTCGAGCCGGGTGCCGTCGCCGTAATAGATGTGCACGCCGAACCGGCCGGCGGACTGGATCATCTCCACGTCGTTGTCGATGATGGTGACGCTCACCCCCTCGGCCAAAAGGCACTGGGCGACGATCTGCCCGAAGCGGCCGAAGCCGATCACCAGCACCGAGCCGTCCGCCTCCGTGAAGTCGTCGGGCTCGGGCTCGGGCGGGCCGGTGCGGCGGGCGATCTTGGGGGCGAGGCGCCCCACCAGGGCGAACAGCAGCGGACCGGCGATCATGGTGAGGGCGGCGAGCGCGATCAAAAGGTCGGCCTGCGGCCCCCTGAGGATGCCGGTGGCGAGCGCCAGCGGAAACAGCACGAAGGCGAACTCGCCCGCCGGCGTCAGCGCCACAGCGGCGAGCAGCGATTCGGCCGGGGCGATGTCGTCGTGGCGGAACACGCCGTAGACCACCACGCTCTTGATGCCCACCACCGCCAGCGTGGCGATCAGCAGCGCGCCCACATGCTCGCCCACCACCACGAGGTTCAGCGACATGCCGACGCTCATGAAGAACAGCGCCAGCAGCAGGCCGCGGAAGCCGTCGAGATTGGCCTCGATCTCGTGCCGGAAGGTGCTTTCCGACAAAAGCAGCCCGGCGAGGAACGCGCCGAGCGCCATGGACATTCCGGCGAGCTGCATCAGCCCGGCGGCGCCCAGCACCACCAGCAGCGCCGCCGCCGTCATCGCCTCGCGGGCGCCGGAGCGGGCGAGCACGCGGAAGAGCGGATTGATGAGGAAGCGGCCGAACACGACGATGATGCCGATGGCCGCCGCCGCGCCCAGCGCCTGGAGCACCGTTGCGGTGGGGTCGGCGGCCGCCGCCTCCTCCGAGCCCGGCGCCAGCAGCGGCACCAGGGCCAGCAGCGGCACCACCGCCATGTCCTGGAACAGGAGCACCGAGAAGCTGCGCTGGCCGTAGGGCGCCGCGAGGTCGCCGCGCTCGCCGAGCAGCTGGAGCGCGATGGCGGTTCCGGAGATCGAGAGCGCGACGCCGCTGACCACCGCCGCGGCGAGACCGAAGCCGAGGCCGAACACGGCCAGCGCCGCGAACAGCGCGGTGGTGACCGCGAGCTGCGCCGCGCCGAGGCCGAAGATGTAGCGGCTCATGGACAGGATGTGGGACGGCTTCAGTTCGATGCCGATCAGGAACAGCAGCATCACCACGCCCAACTCGGCGACGGTGGAGACCACCGTGGGGTTGGCGACGTTGAAGCCCACCGGGCCGATGGCGATGCCCACCAGCAGATAGCCGACCACGGGGGAGAAGCCGAGGCGCCGGGCCACCGGCACCGCGATCACCGCGGCGCTGAGAAAGGCCAGCGCCGCAATGAACAGCTCGTGGTCTTCCCCGTGCATCCCCGCATTCCTTCGCTGATCGCGCCGGCCCCAATCCCCTTTTGGTCAGCAAGCATGTCCAAACCAAGCCCGTCCTGCGGCCAAGCCAAGGCTTGCCGGGAGGCTTCGAAAGGTCACGCTGCGTCAGGCCTGCGGCCCTTCTTCGCGCCGGTCCGGCGGCGCCTGCCGGGCGCGTCCCGAAGGCGCGGGCACGGTCACTTCAGCTCGTCGAATCCGCCGGCGAATCCGTTGAGCGACAGCGGCACGCCGATGCCTTCCTCGGGGGTCTGGAAGATGATGAAGATGGCCTGCTTGCCGGTGCGCAGCCGATTGACCAGCGCGTCGTCCATCACCACTTCGGCGACGCAGCCATTGGGCAGGCAGCGCACGAATCCGGCGCGCCCCACGTCCTGGTCGTCGATCTTCAGGCCGAGCCCGGCCGGCAGCAGCACGCCGAGCGGCGCCAGCACGCGCAGGAGGCGGCTCTTCTGGTCGGCGGTGTGCAGCACGATCACGGTCAGCCCCACATTGGGGCGGTCGTCGGCGAATACCGACTGGAGCAGCACGCACTGCTCGCCCTGGGCGCCGGGGGGCGTGTCGCAGCGAATCTGCCAGTCGCCGTGCACCGACTTCACCACGCCCTGCGCCGCCGCCGGCCGCGGGGCCGCGATCGCCAGCAGGAGCGCGCCGACGACCAGGAGCAGCGCTCCGGCCATTCTGCCTGCCCGCGCCGTCAGGGCTCGGTCCGGGACGATCGGCGGGCGGGCGGGGAAAGTCAGGACCATCGTCAACTCCGGCAGGGACCCGGCTGCGGCCGGACGCTTCTGCCTTATCTGAATTTCGTGAACCAATGCCTTAATGCCCTAGCCTTCCTGTCAACAATGGGGCGGCGGGCGTCGCCGATGCCCATAGCACGGACCGGGCGCCACCGGTCCGCGAGGAGGCGGCGCCTGCGCGGTATTTTGTCTCTTCCGTGGTAATTAGGTAAGATCCGCGGCTGCGTCAGAGCGCCTCACGGGCACCTTAAAACGCAAGACTGCCAACGGCTTGGGCGGGGATCAGCGGGAGGTGGACGGCGGCCGCCTCCAAGGCCTGGGCGTTTTGTCCAATCGCGCACGATCCGGGCGATTGCAAGGCGCCACCAATTGTGTTTGATGAATTCTAGGGAGAGTGGCTGCCGTCGTCCGGCGCGCTCTCGCAGTGGCAAAAAGACCGGAAAAAACTCGGCGCGTTTCCGCCGACCAAGGAGAGTTCCAGACCATGATGTCGCTCGTCCGCGCCGCTGGACTTTTCGCCGGCACCCTTCTTTCGGCGGTCCTCGCGTCCGGCGCGGCCAACGCCCAGATGGGCCAGGCTGCCGACTGGCAGATCAACCTCCAGGACGCGGCGACGCCCGTCATGGAGCGCATCCACGGCTTCAACGACCTGCTTCTGATCATCATCACGGCGATCGTCCTGCTGGTGCTGGTGCTGCTGGTGGTGGTGGCGCTGCGCTTCAACGAGCGCGCCAATCCGGTGCCGTCGAAGACCAGCCACAACACGCTGATCGAGGTGGCCTGGACGGTGCTTCCGGTGCTGATCCTGGTGGTGATCGCCGTGCCGTCCTTCCGCCTGCTGCACCTGCAGCTCAACATTCCGGAGGCCGACCTCACCCTGAAGGTCACAGGCCACCAGTGGTACTGGTCCTACGAGTATCCGGACAATGGCGGCTTCGGCTTCGATTCGTACATGGTGCCCACCAAGGACCTGAAGCCCGGCCAGCCGCGCCTGCTCGCCGTGGACAACGAGGTGGTGGTGCCGGTGAACAAGAACATCCGCGTGCAGGTGACGGCGGCGGACGTGATCCATTCCTTCGCCGTGCCGTCCTTCGGCATCAAGATCGACGCCCTGCCGGGCCGCCTCAACGAGACCTGGTTCCGCGCCACCCGCGAGGGCGTCTATTACGGCCAGTGCTCAGAGCTGTGCGGCCGCGACCACGCCTTCATGCCGATTGCGGTGCGCGTGGTGAGCGAGAAGGACTTCGAGGCCTGGCTGGCCCAGGCCAAGGCCAAATTCGCCTCCGCGCCCGCCGACGGCCGGGGCATGCTCGCCTTCGCCGCGGCGCAGTGACGAAGCGGCAGTAAGCGCGGCGCCGGCGGGGCCAGTCCCGGCCGGGCCGTCAGGAAGAACTGCCGGGCCTTTCGGCCCGGCCCGAAGAAGAAACGCATGCCGGGCCGTCCCGCTTGAGGCCGCGCCGGGCAACCGAGGATCAAGCGTATGGCGACCGAGGCGACGTCAACCGACCACGCGAAGCGCGACCACGCGGCGGACAAGGCTCACGGCCATTCCGGCTACGGCGCGCATTCCGACGCCGCCCACGAGGCCGGCCACATCCCGACCGGCTGGCGCCGCTGGGTGTTCTCCACCAACCACAAGGACATCGGCGTGATGTACCTGCTCTTCGCCATCGTGGCGGGGATCGTGGGCGGTGCGCTCTCCATCGGCATCCGCATGGAGCTCCAGGAGCCGGGGATGCAGATCTTCTCCGATCCGCAGACCTTCAACGTGTTCACCACCGGACACGGCCTCATCATGATCTTCTTCATGGTGATGCCCGCGCTCATCGGCGGCTACGGCAACTATTTCGCCCCGCTGATGATCGGCGCGCCGGACACCGCCTTCCCGCGCATCAACAACATCGCCTTCTGGCTGCTTCCGCCGGCCTTCATCCTGGCGCTGTCCTCGCTGTTCGTGGAGGGCGCGCCCGGCTCGCTCGGCTTCGGCGGCGGCTGGACCATCTATCCCCCGCTGTCGTCCAAGATCGGCCATCCCGGCCCGGCCATGGACCTGCTGATCTTCTCGCTCCACATCGCCGGCGCGTCCTCGCTGCTCGGCGCCATCAACCTCATCACCACCATCTTCAACATGCGCGCCCCGGGCATGACGCTGCACAAGATGCCGCTGTTCGCCTGGTCGCAGCTCATCACCGGCTTCCTGCTGCTGCTGTCGCTGCCGGTCCTCGCCGGCGCCATCACCATGCTGCTGACCGACCGCAACTTCGGCACCACCTTCTTCGACCCGGCCGGCGGCGGCGACCCGATCCTGTTCCAGCATCTGTTCTGGTTCTTCGGGCACCCCGAGGTGTACATCCTGATCCTGCCCGGCTTCGGGCTGATCTCCCACATCGTGTCCACCTTCTCGCGCAAGCCCGTGTTCGGCTATCTCGGCATGGCCTACGCCATGGTCGCCATCGGCGTGGTGGGCTTCGTCGTGTGGGCGCACCACATGTACACGGTCGGCCTGTCCACCGGCACGCAGTCCTACTTCGTGGCCGCGACCATGATCATCGCCGTGCCCACGGGCGTGAAGATCTTCTCGTGGATCGCCACCATGTGGGGCGGCTCCATCCAGTTCCGCACGCCCATGCTGTGGGCCATCGGCTTCATCTTCCTGTTCACGGTCGGCGGCGTGACCGGCGTCGTGCTCTCGAACGCGGGCATCGACCGCTCGCTGCACGACACCTATTACGTGGTGGCGCACTTCCACTACGTGCTCTCGCTCGGCGCCGTGTTCGCCATCTTCGCGGGCTGGTACTACTGGTTCCCGAAGATGTTCGGCTACATGATCCCCGAGTTCTGGGGCAAGCTGCACTTCTGGGTCACCTTCATCGGCGTGAACCTGATCTTCTTCCCGCAGCACTTCCTCGGCCTCGCCGGCATGCCGCGCCGCTATGCGGACTATCCGGACGCCTATGCCCACTGGAACTTCATCTCCTCCATCGGCTCGTACATTTCGGGCGTGGCGGTGCTGATCTTCCTCACCGGCACGGCCATCGCCTTCATCCGCAAGGAGAAGGCCGCCGCGAACCCGTGGGGCGAGGGGGCGACCACCCTGGAATGGACGCTGCCGTCGCCGCCGCCCTACCACCAGTTCGAGGTGCTGCCGCGCATCAAGTGAGCGGCGCCGCGCCCGCCGCAGCGCGGGCGCGGGGATCGAAGCGGGGCTCAGGGCCCCATCGAAAGGGCGCCGGGCGACCGGCGCCTTTCGGGTCCGCCGGAGGCCCGTCGCCGGCCCGCCGGCTGGGTGCATCCGGTCCGGATCGCGGATTGGAAGCAGCGCGTGACAAGCAGTGAGTGAAGCGGATGAGTGACGTGAGCGTGAGCCTTTCCAAGACCGATGCCGCGGGGCGTGCGCCGCAGGCGGCGGAGGGGCTCGCCGGTCCGGCCGACTTCATCGAGCTGCTGAAGCCGCGGGTGATGTCGCTGGTCATCTTCACCGCTCTGGTGGGCCTCGTGCGCGCGCCGGGCGACATGCACCCGGTGCTCGCCTTCACCGCGCTCCTGTGCATCGCGGTGGGCGCCGGCGCCTCGGGCGCGCTGAACATGTGGTGGGACCGGGACATCGACGCCATCATGACGCGCACCGCGCGCCGGCCGATCCCCACCGGCCGGGTCTCCGCCGAGGAGACGCTCGCCTTCGGCCTGACCCTCGCCGCCTTCTCGGTGGTGGTGCTGGGCCTGCTGGTCAACGAACTCGCCGGCGCGCTGCTCGCCTTCACCATCTTCTTCTACGTCGTCATCTATTCCATGTGGCTGAAGCGCTCGACGCCGCAGAACATCGTCATCGGCGGCGCCGCCGGCGCGTTCCCGCCCCTGGTCGCCTGGGCCGCCGCCACCGGCACGGTGAGCCTGGAGCCGGTGCTGCTGTTCTCCATCATCTTCTTCTGGACGCCGCCGCATTTCTGGGCGCTGGCGCTCTACCGGGCCGACGACTACGCCCGTGCCGGCGTGCCCATGCTGCCGGTCACAGCCGGCCCCGACGAGACGCGCCGGCAGATCCTGCTCTACACGCTGTTCCTGGTGCCGCTCGCCATCAGCCCGGCGGTGCTCGGCCTTGCCGGCATCGTCTATGGCGTGGTCGCCACCGCCTGCGGCGCCGTGCTGCTGCATCTCGCCGTGCGCGTCTATCGCCGCCGCGAGGGCGCCGCCGCGGTGTCGGCCGCGAAAGCCATGTTCGGCTTCTCGATCCTTTATCTCTTCCTCCTGTTCGCGACGTTGCTGGGCGAGGCGCTGGTGACGCGCGTCCTGCCGGCCGTCACGGGTCTCGGCGCAGCATGAGCGGGAACATGACGCCGCTGCCGCCGGAGAAGCCGGCGGAGGACGAAGAGGGTGTGGTTCTGACGCCGGAGCAGCTCCGGCGGCGGCGGGCGCGCAACATCGCCATCGCCACCGTCCTGGGGTGCCTGGCGATCCTGTTCTACGTGGTGACGATCGTGAAGCTCGGTCCCAACGTGCTCAACCGCCCGCTCTGACGGGGGAGGCGCATCACCCGGCGGGGGCCGGGCGGGACGGGGACGAGGTGCGGGATGGAACGGGGCCGAGGGCTGGAGAGAAGAGACGAAGGTGGACGCTGAGACGCACCAGACCGCAGGACAGGCGCAGGCGCGCGGGCCCAAGGGCCGGCACCGCCTGATCGCGCTCGCCTGCCTCGGCTTCATCGCGGCCATGGTGGGCGTGACCTACGCCTCGGTGCCGCTCTACGCCATGTTCTGCTCGCTGACCGGCTTCGGCGGCGCGACCCGCGTCGCCTCCGGCGGCCCGCTGCCGGCCGCCATCGACCGCACCCTGGACATCCGCTTCGACGCCAACGTGGCGCCCGGCCTGCCTTGGGCGTTCCGCCCGGTTCAGCGCGGCATGAGCGTGAAGATCGGCGAGACCTCGCTTGCCCATTACGAGGCCGACAACACGGCCAGCGCCGAGACCCGCGGCAACGCTACCTACAACGTCACGCCGGCCCAGGCGGGCGCCTATTTCGTCAAGCTCCAGTGCTTCTGCTTCGAGGAGCAGGTGCTCTCCGCCGGCGAGCGGCTGGACATGCCGGTGGTGTTCTACATCGACCCGGCGATCCTGGACGATCCGGACCTCAAGGGCCTGAAGACCATCACGCTGTCCTACACCTTCTTCCCCTCCAAGGCGCCGGCCAAGCCGGTGGCGCGGGTCGAGGGAATCGGCGAGGCGAAGGGCGGCAAGCCACTCTAGGCAACGACATCCGCCGCGTCGCGCGGCAGCTTTAACGGGAGCCGCGCCGCACGGCCGGTTCCGATGAGATCGGGGAAGGGAGGCCGCCATGGCCGAGGCACACGTCAAGCAGCACGACTACCATGTGGTGGACCCGAGCCCGTGGCCGATCATCGGCTCGGTCGCGGCGCTCATCGCCACGTCCGGCGGCGTGATCTGGATGCACGGCGGCACCAGCCTCATCGCCATCGTCGGCATCCTCGGCATCATGTACACGATGTTCGGCTGGTGGCGGGACGTGATCCGCGAGAGCCGCGCCGGCTTCCACACGCCGGTGGTGGTGCTGGGCCTGCGCTACGGCGTGATCCTGTTCATCGCCTCCGAGGTGATGTTCTTCGTCGCCTGGTTCTGGGCCTTCTTCGACGCCTCCCTGTTCGTCGGCGAGGCCATCAACTTCCAGCGCATGGAGTTCACCGGCGGCCACTGGCCGCCCACCGGCATCGAGGCGTTCGATCCCTGGCACCTGCCGCTGCTCAACACGCTGATCCTGCTCACCTCCGGCACCACCGTGACCTGGGCGCACCACGCCATCGTCCACGGCGACCGGCAGGGCCTGAAGTACGGCCTGTGGTGCACGGTCGCGCTCGGCTTCTTCTTCTCGCTGATGCAGGCCTACGAGTATTCGCACGCCCATTTCGGCTTCTCGGGCAACATCTATGGCGCCACCTTCTTCATGTCGACGGGCTTCCACGGCTTCCACGTGATCGTCGGCACGATCTTCCTCGCGGTCTGCCTGCTGCGCGCCTATGTGGGCGACTTCACGCCCAAGAAGCACTTCGGCTTCGAGGCGGCGGCCTGGTACTGGCACTTCGTGGACGTGGTGTGGCTGTTCCTGTTCACCTTCGTCTATGTCTGGGCGTCGGCCGGCTCGGCCACGCACTGATGGGCACGCTGGCGCAGGGCGCCGCGGCGGCGCCGCGGCACGGGCAGGCGTGATGGCGGGCGAACCCTATCGCGCGCCGGTTTCGCCCGTCGCCGCGGGCCTCGGCTGCCGCTGCCCCCGCTGCGGCCGGGGCAAGCTCTTCAAGGGCTTCCTCGACCTCGCGCCCAAATGCGACGCCTGCGGCCTCGATTATGCCTTCGCCGATGCGGGGGACGGGCCGGCGGTGTTCGTCGTCCTCATCGCCGGCGCCATCGTGGTCAGCCTCGCGCTCTGGGTGGAGATCGCCTACGAGCCGCCCTTGTGGGTGCATGCGCTGCTCTGGCTGCCGGTGATCCTCATCGTCAGCCTCGGCATGCTGCGGCCGCTGAAGGCGCTCATGGTGGCGCTGCAATACCGCAACAAGGCGGCCGAGGGCCGGCTCGACCGGTGAGCCGGCCCCTGAGCGCGCCGGCCGGCGCGTCCCCGGGCGGCCGGCCGCGGCCCGGAGCCTGACCGCCATGCGGCGCTCGCCTCTGATCGCCTCGCTGTTCGCGCTCGGCGCCTTCGCCATCCTGGTGGGCCTCGGCACCTGGCAGCTGGAGCGGCTCGCCTGGAAGCGCGATTTGCTCGCCACCATCGCCGCCCGCGCCTCCGCCCCGGCCGCGCCGCTGCCGCCCGCCGCCGACTGGCCTGCGCTCGACCGCGCCCGCGACGAATACCGCCATGTCGCCCTCCGCGGCACCTACGATCATGCCAAGGAGGCGCTGGTCTACGGCGTCGCCGGCGAGGATCTCGGCGCCCTCAAGGGCAGCGCGGGCTATTTCGTCTTCACCCCGCTGATCCGCACCGACGGGCCGCCCGTGCTGGTCAATCGCGGCTTCGTGCCGCTGGAGCGCCGGGACGCCGCGACCCGCGCCGAGGGGCAGGTGGCGGGTGAGCGGCAGGTCTCCGGCCTGCTGCGGTTTCCGGAAGAGACGAGCTTCTTCGTGCCCGCCAACGACCCCGCCCGCGACGCCTTCTATCGCCGCGACCCGGCGGAGATCGCCGCCGCGCGCGGGCTTCAGGGCGCGCCGGGCTTCTATGTGGAGCTCGACCGGGGCGCGGCGCCCGGCGGCCTGCCGGTAAGCGCGGGCGCCAAGGCGGACCTGCCGAACCGCCACCTGGAATATGCCCTGACCTGGTACGGCCTCGCCGCGACCCTCGCCGGCGTCGCCGCCGCCGTGGCGTGGACGCGCCGGCGCGCCGCGCGCCCGCCGCGCGCCTGACGCAGCGGCATGTCGAAGGGCGCTCGGGCCATCCGGGGCGCCGATGTGCGCGCCGCGCATGGCGCCTGCGTCCGAAAGCGGGAGCGCGGCCCTCCGGCAAGCTGCTAGATTGGCATCCGCACCGCGCCCCGGGGCTGGCGCGGGCCTCATCCTTGCATCGTTACGGGCAAGGCTGCGGGCAACGCTACGGGCAAGGCGGCTTCGGGAGTGGGGTGTCATGGCGTGGACCGACGTGGTGGTTCTCGGGGCGGGCGTGGTCGGCGTCAGCGTGGCGCTTCACCTGCGGGCGCACGGGCTCTCGGTGGCGCTGCTCGACCGCGGATCGCCGGGCGAGGGCACCTCGTTCGGCAATGCCGGCGTGATCGAGGGCAGCGCGCTCCTGCCGGTGGGCTTCCCGCGCGACATCCCGGTGCTGCTGCGCCATGCGCTCAAGCTCTCGTCCGAGAGCAACTACCAGCTCGCCGCTCTGCCGGGCCTCGCGCCCTGGATCCTGTCCTATTTCAACGCCTCCAGCGCCAGGGGCCTCGCGGCGACCGCGCGCGACCTGCGCCCGCTGCTCGACGTGGCGCGCGCCGAGCACCACGCGCTCGCCGGCCCCGCCGGCGCTATGGGGCTGCTGTCGCCCACCGGCTGGGTGAAGCTCTACCGGACGGCGCGGCAGTTCGCGAAGACCGCGACCGAGCGCGCGCTCGCCGACGAACTGAAGGTCGCCTATTCGGTGCTCGACACCGAGGCGGCCTGCGCGCTGGAGCCGGCCCTGCGGCCGGTGTTCGAGGCCGCCATCCACTGGCACGATTGCGACAATTGCTCCGATCCCGGCGGCCTGGTGAAGGCCTATGCCGCCCTGCTGGAGCAGCGCGGCGGCCTGCTGCTCCAGGGCGATGCCCGCACCCTGCGCCGCCAGAGCGGCGGCTGGCGGGTGGAGACCGCCTCCGGCCCGGTGGACGCGGAAGAGGCAGTGGTGTGCCTCGGCCCCTGGTCGCTGGAGGTGCTGCGCCCGCTCGGCCTGCCGCTGCCGCTGGCGCCGAAGCGCGGCTATCACGTGCACCTCGCGCCCGAAGGCGGCATGACGCTCGGCCGGGCGCTGGTGGACGTGGCCTATGGCTACGCGCTCCAGAACACCCGCTACGGCATCCGCCTGACCACGGGCGTGGAGTTCGCCGGGCTCGAAGCGCGGTCGAGCCCGGTGCAGATCCATCGTGACGTGCCCCATGCGCGCGAGCTGCTGCCGCTCGGCGCCGTTCGCGAGGCCGAGCCTTGGCTGGGGCGCCGGCCGGCCTTCCCAGATTCCAAGCCGGTGATCGGCCCGGCGCCGGGCATCGGCGGGCTGCATCTCGCCTTCGGCCACGGCCATTGGGGCCTGACGCTGGGCCCCGTCACCGGCCGCCTGCTGGCGGAGATGATGACCGGGGCGACGCCCTTCATCGATCCGGCGCCCTTCGCGCCCGGCCGCTTCGGCCTGCGCGCGGCGCAGCGGATCTAGCTCAGCGCATTCCGCTCAGCGCACGTAATATTCCTGCGGGCGCCGGCCCTCGGCGAAATAGCCGAACACGGCGGCCGCGGTGGCGGCCTGGAGCAGCAGGTTGGGGAACAGGGCGGCGAAGTCCATGGTGTCCACCGCGCCCTGCTGGAGCACCGAGCGGATCGAGAACTGGGCGTAGGCCGAGACCACGACCCACGCCACCATCAGCCACGGCACCGCGGTGAGCGCGTGGCGCGAGCGCGCCACCGTCAGCAGCACCATGGCGAGCGCCCACACGAACAGCACCGCCTGCGGCAGCAGGCCGAGGCGCAGCAGCTCGGCGGACAGGCCCGGCCCGCGCAGGCCGTCCATCAGCAGGGAGGCTGCGCCCTCGACGCCCACATTGGCGATCACCGAGAACATCAGCGCCAGCGGCACGGCGGTGATGCCGCAGGCGCACCAGAAGATCACCGCGAGTGCGCCGCCGAGGCGCCGCGCGCGCGGCTCGCTCGATGCGGCGCGCGGGGCTAAGGGGGGAAGGTGGGTCATGGAGGGCTCCGGTGGGGGTCAGGCGCCGGCGAGCGGCGAGCCGAACAGGTCGCGCCAGGCAAGCTGGGCATCGGCGAAAGGAAGGCGGGTCGCCGCATGGACGCCGCGCGCGGCGGCGCGGGCGAGCACCAGGCTCGCCACCGCGCCGATCACCGCGAGGTCCGCCAGCGGCGCGTCCAGCGGACGGCGGCCGGTGGCGAGCGCGAACACGCAGTCGCCGTCGAGCGGTGTGTGGATGGGAAACAGCGACATGGCCAGCCCCGCCTGCGCCATCACGGCGAGGCGGTCGGCCTGGATCGGGTTCAGCACCGCGTCGGTGGCGATCACGGCGATGGTGGTGGCCATGCGGCTCGCGCGCGATTTCAGCGGCGGCGCCAGCGCCTCGTCCGGATAGTGCGCGGGCAGGCCGAGCCCGCCGAACTCGCCGTCGCGCTCATAAGGAGCGGCGCGGAAATGCGGGCCGGCGCCCACCAGCGGGCTGCCGACCGCGTTCACCGCCACCACCGCGCCCACGACATGGCCGGTGGGGGTGATCGCCGAAGCGGAGCCGAGCCCGCCCTTCACCGTCGCGGTGGTGGCGCCGGTGCCGGCACCGACGCTGCCGAGGCCGAAGTCGAGCGCCGCCGCGTCGAGGGCCTCGCGGCCGAGGCGACGATAGGGCGGCTCCTCGCCCCAGGCCTTGTCGCCGCCGTCCAAGAGGTCGAACAGCACCGCCGCCGGAACGATCGGCACCCGCGCCGGGCCGACCGCGAAGCCGCGCCCCTGCGCCGCGAGCCGCGCCGCCACCGCGCCCGCCGCGTCGAGCCCGAAGGCCGAGCCGCCGGAGAGCGTGACGGCGTCCACCCGGTCCACGGTCGCCGACGAATCAAGCAGATCGGTCTCGCGCGTGCCGGGCCCGCCGCCGCGCACGTCCACCGCCGCGACCGCCGGCGTCTCGCAAAGAACCACGGTGACGCCGGTGCCGGCGCGAAGATCGGTGGCGTTGCCCACGCGGATGCCGGGGACGTCGGTGATGAGATTGCGCACGCTGTTGCCTCCCCGCCCTTCATAGAGCGGGACGCCCCGCGAGGGAACGCGCGGCCGCCCTTGTCGCATGGCGTGCACGCGCCGCTTTCCTCGCGCGCGCTCGCCCATTAGGGTCCGCCGCCAAAGCACGGGGAGGCTCGATATGGCTGGCACGCGGCCGAAGGTGGTGGAGACGGCATCGCAATTGCGCGCGGCGGTGCGCGGCTTCCGGGGGGAGGGGGCGAAGGTGGCGCTGGTGCCCACCATGGGCGCGCTCCATGCCGGCCACATCGCCTTGGTGCGCCGGGCGCGCGAGATCGCCGGGCGCTCGGTGGTCTCGATCTTCGTCAATCCGACCCAGTTCGGCCCCACGGAGGACTTCTCCCGCTATCCGCGCACCTTCGAGGCCGACCTCGACAAGCTCGCCGACGTGCGGGCCGATCTGGTCTACGCCCCCGCGGCGGCCGACATGTATCCGCAGGGGTTCGCCACGCGGATCGAGGTGGGCGGCCCCTCGCAGGGGCTGGAAACCGACTTCCGCCCGCATTTCTTCGGCGGCGTCGCCACCGTGGTGGCCAAGCTCTTCATCCACTGCATGCCGGACTATGCGCTGTTCGGCGAGAAGGATTATCAGCAGCTCAAGGTGGTCACGCGCCTGTCGCGCGACCTCGACCTCGGCGTCCAGGTGGTGGGCATGCCCACCATCCGCGAGGCGGACGGGCTCGCCCTGTCCTCGCGCAACGCCTACCTCTCGCCTGAGGAGCGCGCCACCGCGCCGGTGATCCACCACGCGCTGAACGGCGCGGCGGAGATGATCCGCGCCGGCGGCGACCCGACCATCGCCACCGCGCAGGCGAGCGAGCGCATCGCCGCCGCCGGGTTGAGGGTCGACTATGTGGCGGCGCGCAACGCAGAGACGCTGGCGCCGCTCGCGGGCGCGGACGAGCCGGTGCGGCTGCTCGCCGCCGCCTGGCTCGGCACCACCCGCCTCATCGACAACATTCCGGTGTGAGGCGCGCGGCGCGCTACACCGCGCCCATGTAGCTCACGGCGAACGCCACCAGCACCAGAGCGATGCCGGCGACGAGAACCGTGAGCACCCGCCCCGAGCCGATGCCCTGGCGCGCCTTGGCGGCGGGCTCCACCGGCTCGCCTTTCGGGCCGCGCCGGGTGACGGGTTCATGGAACTCCTGTTCGTCGCGGATTTCCTCCGGCTCGCGCATGGGCCTCTCCTTCGCGTGCGTTGCGTCGAAGGGGAAACGCCGCTGGGCGCCGCCTTGTTTCAGGCGGCGGTTCGGCGCGGCGTGCGCGGCGGGGCGGATGCGAGCGCGGCGACGAGATCCTCCAGGCTTTTCAGGTCGTGCACGGGCCGGAATTCGTCCACCTGCGGCAGCATGGCGGCGATGCCGCGCGCGCGCGGCTCGAAGCCGTCATAGCTCAGGAGCGGGTTCAGCCAGACGAGGCGCCGGCAGGAGCGCTTGAGCCGCGCCATCTCGGCGGCGAGCGTCGCGTCCACGTCCCGCTCCAGCCCGTCGGTGAACAGCAGCACCACCGGGTTCTGCGCCATGACGCGGCGCGACCAGTCCTTGTTGAACGCCCGCAGCGAGGTGGCGATGCGGGTGCCGCCGGACCAGTCCTGCGCCGCCTGCGCCACCGCCGCGAGGGCGGCATCCGGATCGCGCCGGGCGAGCGCGCGGGTGACGTTGGTCAGCCGCGTGCCGAACAGGAAGGTCGAAACCTTCCGCTTCGCTCCGAGCGCGTGGAGGAAATGCAGGATGGGGCGCGAATAGTCGGCCATGGAGCCGGAGATGTCGACCAGCGCCACCACGGGGGGCGGCTTCTCGTCCGGTCCCCGGCGCTTCAGCGGCACGAGGTCGCCGCCGGTGGCGAGCCCGGCGCGCAGCGCGGCCCGAAGATCGATGCGCGGCCCGCGCGGGTCGCGCACGAGGCGGCGGGTGCGGGCGCGGTCGTCGGGCATCTTCAGCGCGGCGATGCGCTGGCGCGCCTGCGCCAGTTCGGCGGCGGACATCTGCGCGAAATCCTTGCGGCGCAGTATGTCGTCGCTGGAGGCGAGGAGGCGCGCATCCACTTCGAGCCGAGGCGGCGCGTCGGGCTTGCGCGCGTCGCCGATGCCGGAGAACAGCGCCTCCTCCACCCGCCGCATGACGCTCTCGCGCTTCTCCTCGCGCGCGGGCACGGCGGCGGGGGAGAGCATGGCGATGAGCCGCTCCTGGTGCCCGCGCCGGCGCCAGAACAGGCGGAACGCCTGGTCGAACACGAGGCTGTCCTCGTGGCGCGAGACCATCACGGCGTGGAGCGTCCAATAGAGGTCGTCCCTGGTGCCGACGCCCGCCGCCTCCACCGCTTTGACCGCATCGACGATGCGCCCCGGCCCCACATTAAGGCCGGCGGCGCGCAGCGCGCGGCCGAAATAGGCGATGTTGTCGGGAAGGCGGCCGCTCATGGGCAGGAAGCCCCGGCGGCTCCCCTCCCCCGTGCGGGGAGGGGCGGGGGGGGCGGGGGTGTCG
Source organism: Xanthobacter tagetidis (assembly GCF_003667445.1). Classification (GTDB taxonomy): domain Bacteria; phylum Pseudomonadota; class Alphaproteobacteria; order Rhizobiales; family Xanthobacteraceae; genus Xanthobacter; species Xanthobacter tagetidis. The sequence goes on from NZ_RCTF01000002.1 coordinate 332,815, forward strand.
GCGATGCCTCTCACAGCGCCTCGGCCCGCGTGCGCGCCTCGGCGACGAGGCGCTCGATGACCGGGGCGGAGGTCTTGGCGATATCGTCCTGGTACTTGAGCAGCACGCCCAGCGTGTCGCCCACCGTGGCGGGGTCGAGCGCCACCGCGTCCAGCTCCACCAGCGCCGAGGCCCAGTCCAGCGTCTCGGCGACGCCCGGCACCTTGAACAGGTCCTCCCGCCGCAGCGCCTCCACGAAGCCCACCACCTGCGCCGACAGCCGCGCCGGCACGCCCGGCAGGCGGGCGCGCAGGATGGCGAGTTCGCGCCCGGCGTCGGGATAGTCCACCCAATGGTAGAGGCAGCGCCGCTTCAGCGCGTCGTGGATCTCGCGCGTGCGGTTGGAGGTGAGGACGACGATGGGCGGCGCCGCCGCCTTGACGGTGCCCAGCTCGGGGATCGTCACCTGGAAGTCGGAGAGCACCTCCAGCAGAAACGCCTCGAACGCCTCGTCGGTGCGGTCGAGCTCGTCCACCAGCAGCACCGGCGGCCCCTCCGCGTGGGGCTCCAGCGCGTCGAGCAGCGGCCGGCGCAGGAGATAGCGATCGGAGAACACGTCCGCGGCGATGGCATCCCTGTCGCGCTCGCCTGCGGCCTCGGCGAGGCGGATGGCGATCATCTGGCCGGCATAGTTCCAGTCATAGACCGCGGCCGAGAGGTCGAGCCCCTCATAGCATTGCAGGCGGATGAGGCGGCGGCCGAGCGCCGCGGCGAGCGTCTTCGCGACCTCGGTCTTGCCGACCCCGGCCTCGCCCTCCAGCAGCAGCGGCCGGCCCATGCGCAGGGCGAGGAACACCACGGTCGAGAGCGCCCGGTCGGCCACGTAGCCGGCCTTGAGCAGCAGGTCGGCGGCGGCGTCGATCGTGGCGGGCAGGGGCGTGCGCGGGGGTGTGCGAGGGGGTGTGCTCATGGGGCAAATCTAGAGCGACGGACCGCCAATGGGAAAGGGGCCGCCCTGCGCCGCTCCCACCGGGGCACGCCCCCGCCCTGGCGGGCGAGGGCGCTGTTGCCGAACCGGTGCTCAGGGCGCGATTTCGACCACCACGCGGCCGCGCACCTTGCCGTCGAGGATGTCGGCGCCCTTGGCGATCACCGCGTCGAGGGGCACGGTCGTGGTCATGGCGGCGAGCTTGGCATGGTCGAGGTCGCGCGCGAGGCGCGCCCACGCCTCCAGGCGCCGGGCCTTGGGCGCCATCACGGAATCGATGCCGAGCAGCGCCACGCCGCGCAGGATGAAGGGCGCGACGGAGGTGGGCAGGTCCATGCCGCCGGCCAGGCCGCAGGCGGCGATGGCGCCGCCATAGCGCGTCATGGCCAGCAGGTTGGCGAGCGTGTTGGTGCCGACGGAATCGACGCCCGCCGCCCAGCGCTCCTTGGCGAGCGGGCGGGCCGGGCCGGACAGCTCCTGCCGGGCGATGATCTCCTTGGCGCCGAGGCCCTTCAGATAGTCCGCCTCCTGCTCGCGGCCGGTGGAGGCGATGACGTGCCAGCCGGCGCTCGCCAGGAGCGAGATGGCGACCGAGCCGACGCCGCCGGCCGCGCCCGTGACCACTGCGGGGCCGTGCTCGGGCTTGAGGCCATGGCGCTCCAGCGCCATCACCGAGAGCATGGCCGTGTAGCCGGCGGTGCCGATCGCCATGGCCTGGGCGGCGGTGAGGCCGGCGGGCAGCGGCACCAGCCAGTCGGCTTTCACGCGCGACTTCTCGGCATAGGCGCCGAGATGGGTCTCGCCGGTGCCCCAGCCGTTCAGGATCACGGCATCGCCCGGCTTGAAGGCGTCGCTGTCGGAGCGCTCCACCACGCCGGCGAAGTCGATGCCGGGGATCATGGGAAAGCGGCGCACCACCGGCCCGCGGCCGGTGAGCGCGAGGCCGTCCTTGTAGTTCAGGGTCGAATGGGTGACGCGGACGGTGACGTCGCCGTCCATGAAATCGGCTTCGTCGAACGCCTTGAGCGCGACGCTCTGTCCGGCGTCTGTCTTCTCCACGACGATGGCGCGCATGTTGGTCTCCTTGTGCGTTTCCTGCGGGTTGGTCGTTCCGCGCCGCCTATCCGCGCACCAGCGCGAAGAAGCCGTCGGCGAAGGTGCGCAGCGGGGCGGCGGTGCGCTCCAGCTTGGCGCGCAGCACGGCGCCCTCCCAGCCGATCCAGAAGAAGGCGGCGAGCTGGTCGGGGTCGCGGTCGGGGTCGATCTCGCCGGCCGCCTGCGCGCGGGCGAGGCAGGAGGCGGTGCGCACCTGCCAATCGGCGAACACGCCGGCAAGGCGCTGGCGGAAGGGCTCGGGCAGGGCGCCCATCTCCTGGCCGAGATTGCCCACCAGGCAGCCGCGCCGGAAGTCGTGCCGCGCCATCGAAGCCTCGGCGGAGCGCGTGAACGCTTCGAGCCGCGCCAGCGGCGTCAGGGTGTCGTCGGCGAAATGCCGGTCGAGCCGGGCGGCGAAATGGGCGGCATAGCGGTCGATCAGCTCGGCGCCGAACGCCTCCTTGCTCTTGAAGTAGTGATAGAACGAGCCCTTGGGCACGCTGACGGTGCTCAGCACCTCATCGATGCCGGTGGCCGAGAAGCCCTTCTCAGTGAGCGCCACCAGCCCCGCGCGCAGCAGCGCCTCGCGGGTGTCGCTCGGGGCGTCAGGCGCCCGCGGCGGGCGGCCGCGCTTGCGCGGCTGGGGGGTGGCGGCATCCATGGGCCGATAATTAGACCGACCGTCTATCTAATTCAAGCGCGCCCTGCGTGCGGGAGCGGCACCCATGTATTGCCCCGTCATGCTCCCCGCTGTTCCCGACTATCCCCCACCCCGTCATGCTCCGGCTTGACCGGAGCATCCATGCATCCCTCCGCGCGCCGCACCCGGCCGTAGGATGGGCCCTCCGGTCAAGCCGGAGGGCGACGGCGGGGAAATCTCACGGCCGTCATGCCCCGGCTTGTCCGGGGCATCCACCCGGCCGCTTGCGTGGCGCTTGCGGACGTGTAGGCCTGCGGGTCGCAGGTTGATCGCCCGGGCAGATCGGGGGATGACCGTCGTGAATGGGTGGACGCAGGAGGGATCATGCTCGGACGGCTCATGGCGGCGCTCGCCTGTGCGCTCGCTCTCATGCTTGCGGGTGCTCCGGCGCGGTCGGAGCCGGTTCTCTCGCTGAAGGCGGACGGCGCGGCGCGCACCTACACCGCCGCCCAGTTGCTCGCCCGGCCGGACGCGGTGTCGGTGTCGGTGCCGTCCGACATCGCCTATGGCGGACGCGCGACCTACCGCGCCGTGCCGGTGCTCGCGCTGCTGGCGGAGGCCGGCATTCCCACCGATGCGCCCATCGAGGTGAAGGCGCTCGACGGCTTCATCGCCCATTATCCCGCCGGCATCTTCACGGAAGGCGGCCCGGACGGCGCACGCGCCTTCGTGGCGGTGGAGCCGCACCACGCCCCCTGGCCCAAGCTGAAGGGCAAGGTCGCCACCGCCGGGCCGTTCTACATCGTCTGGCAGAACCCCAAGGCGGGACGCGTCAGCAGCGAGCACTGGGCCTATCAGGTGGCAAGCATCGAGAGCGCGCTCGATCCGCTGGTGCGCTGGCCGCAGATCGACGTGGCGCCTTCGCTTCCCGTCGATGCGCCGGCCCGCCGGGGGCTCACGGTCTTCATCCACAATTGCATGCCGTGTCACCAGATGAACGGCGGCGGCGAGAGCACCATCGGCCCGGACCTCAACCTGCCCATGAATCCGACCGAGTACTTTCAGCCTGCGGCTCTGCACCGGCTGATCCGCGATCCGGCCGCGGTGCGCACCTGGCCCGAGCGCCGCATGCCGGGGTTCGACGCGGCGACCATCCCGGACCGGGCCCTCGACGATCTGATCGCCTATCTCGACGCCATGCGCCACCGGCGCAAGTGAGGGGAGGGCGGCCTCGGCCCCGTCATGCCCCGGCGCGTCCGGGGCATCCACCGGCCCGCTTGTCCTGCGCCATGGAAACAGGACGCCAGCCCGGCCGCTGGGTGGTTCCCCCGGACAAGCCGGGGGATGACGCGCGGTTGGGTGGCGCGGCCTCCTCAGCTCCTGAACTTCTTTGCCAGCGCCTCGGAGCCGCGCGCCAGGATGCCGACGTCGGAGCCGACCGCGGTGAAGACGCAGCCGGCGGCGATGTAGCGGCGCGCCAGCGTCTCGTCGCCGGTGAGGATGCCGGCGCGGTTTCCCGCCTTGCCGATGCGGCCGATCATGTCCTCGATCAGCGTCACGATGGCCGCGTCGCCCTGGCCGCCCAGATGGCCGAGCGCGGCCGAGAGATCGCCGGGGCCGATGAACACGCCGTCCACCCCCGGCACCGCGGCGATGGCGTCGAGATGGTCGAGGCCGAGCCTGGATTCGATCTGCACCAGAACGCAGATCTCCTCATGGGCGCGGGCGTAATAGTCGCTCACCCGGCCGTAGCGCGAGGCACGCGAGGCGGAGGCGAAGCCGCGCACCCCGTGCGGCGGATAGCGCGTGGCAGCGACCGCGGCGGTCGCCTGCTCGGGCGTGTCCACCATGGGGATGAGGAAGCTCTGCACCCCGGCATCCAGGAAGCGCTTGATGACCACGGTGTCGTTCACCGGCGGGCGCACGATGGGCTGGGTCGCCGGATATTCCATCATGGCGTGAAGCTGGTTCACCACCTGAGGCAGCTCGTTGGGGGAGTGCTCGGTGTCGATCAGCAGCCAGTCGAAGCCCGAGCCGGCGAGGATCTCCACCGACAGGTGGTTGGCAAGGCTCGACCACAGGCCGATCTGCTGGCGGCCGGCATAAATGGCGCGCTTGAAGGTGTTGGCAGGCACGTCCAAGGGGTGTGTCCTTCTTCGTCAGTAGATGGCGGGCTCGCCGACGGGGGCGCCGAAGGCGGTCTCAAGGAAGTCGAAGTCGCAGCCCTGGTCGGCCTGGCCGATATGGCGCGAGAACATCCAGCCATAGCCGCGCTCGAAGCGCGGCTCGGGGGCGGGCAGAGCCGCGCGGCGGCGCGCCAGCTCCTCCTCCGGCACCAGCATGTCGATGCTGCGGTTCGGTACGTCCACCCGCACCAGGTCGCCGGTGGCGATGAGCGCCAGCGGCCCGCCGACATAGCTCTCCGGCGCCACGTGCAGGATGCAGGCGCCGTAGCTGGTGCCGCTCATGCGGGAATCGGAGATGCGCAGCATGTCGCGCACGCCCTGCTTCACCAATTTCTTCGGGATCGGCAGCATGCCCCATTCCGGCATGCCCGGCCCGCCCAGCGGGCCGGCATTGCGCAGCACCAGGACATGGTCGGGCGTCACGTCGAGGTTCTCGTCCTCCACCGCCGCCTTCATGCTGGGATAGTCGTCGAACACCAGCGCCGGGCCGGTGTGGACGCGCAGATGCGGCGCGCAGGCGCTGGGCTTGATGACGCAGCCGTCCGGGGCGAGGTTGCCGCGCAGCACGGCGAGCGCGCCCTCGGCATAGATCGGGTTCTCGAGCGGCCGGATCACGTCGTCATTGTAGACGGTGGCGCCTTCCAGCGTCTCGCCGAGCCTGCGGCCGGAGACGGTGAGCGCGTCGAGATGGAGCAGGGGCTTGAGGCGTCCCATCAGCGCCGGCAGCCCGCCGGCGAAGTAGAAGTCCTCCATCAGGTACGCCTCGCCCGAGGGCCGCACATTGGCGAGCACCGGCACGACGCGGCTCGCGGCATCGAAGTCGTCGAGGGTGATGTTGCAGCCGGCGCGCCGCGCCTGGGCGATCACGTGGATGATGGCGTTGGTGGAGCAGCCCATGGCCATGGCCACCGTGATGGCGTTCTCGAACGCCGCGCGGGTCTGGATGCGGGCCGGGGTGAGGTCGTCCCACACCATGTCGACGATGCGCCGGCCGGAGGCCGCGCACATGCGCATGTGGCCGGCATCGGCGGCGGGGATGGAGGAGGCGCCGGGCAGCGTCATGCCGATCGCCTCGGCGATGGCGGTCATGGTGCTGGCGGTGCCCATGGTCATGCAGTGGCCGTAGGAGCGGGCGATGCCGCCCTCGATCTCGTTCCAGGCCGCCTGGTCGATGTTGCCGGCGCGCCGCTCGTCCCAGAACTTCCAGGCATCCGAGCCGGAGCCCAGCGTCTTGCCGTTCCAGTTGCCGCGCAGCATCGGCCCGGCCGGCACATAGATGGCCGGCACGCCGGCGCTGGTGGCGCCCATCAGGAGGGCCGGGGTGGACTTGTCGCAGCCGCCCATCAGCACCGCCCCATCCACCGGGTGGGCGCGGATCACCTCCTCCACCTCCATGGCCAGCATGTTGCGGTAGAGCATGGAGGTGGGCTTGAGGAAGGTCTCGGAGACGGAGTGCACCGGGATCTCCAGCGGGAAGCCGCCGGCCTGGAACACGCCGCGCTTGATGTCCTCCACGCGGTCCTTGAAGTGGGCGTGGCAGGAATTGAAGTCCGACCAGGTGTTGAGGATGGCGATCACCGGCTTGCCGGCCCAGTCCTCCGGCGCGTAGCCCATCTGCCGCAGGCGCGAGCGGTGGCCGAAGCTGCGCAGGTCGTCGTCGGCGAACCAGCGGGCGCTGCGCAGCGCGTCGGGGCTCTTGCGGGGCGTCATGCAGATGTCCTCGGGAACGGCCGGGCCTCGACGGGAGGCCCGGCGACTCATCGTCAGTTGGTCTCGATCTTTCCGGTCTTCACCACCTGGCGCCAGCGCTGTTCCTCGCCGTCGCGGAAGACCACGAACTCCTCGGGCGTGATGGCCACCACGTCGAAGCCGAGGCCGTTGAACTTGGCCTTCACCTCCGGATCGTTGAGGCTCGCCTTCAGCGCCTCGTAGAGCTTGGCCTTCACCGGGGCCGGCAGGCCCTTGGGCGCGGCGGCGGCCTGCCAGGAATAGACGTCGATGCCGTCGACGCCGGCTTCCTTCATGGTGGGCACGTCGGGCAGCACCGCATTGCGCTCGTTCGCCGTCACCCCCAGCGCCTTCAGCTTGCCGGCCTTGATCTGGCTCGCCACCGCGCCGAGATTCTGGAACGACACGTTGGCATGGCCGGCGATCAGGTCGGCGATGGCCGGTCCGCCGCCCTTGTAGGGCACATGCACGCCGCTGGTACCGGTCTTCTGCCAGAACAGCGCCGCCGTCAGGTGGTCGGAGGAGCCGACCCCGGAGGAGGCGAAGGTGACCTTCTCGGGGTTCTTGTTGAGATAGGCGATCAGCTCCTTCACCGAGTTCACGGGGAAGTCGGGATTGGCCACCAGCACGTTGGGCGTGCGCACCGCCACCGTGAGCAGATCGAGGTCCTTGCCCGGCTGGTAGCTCAGGTTCGGGTTGAGCGCCGGGTTGATGGCGAACACGCCGATGGAGCCCACCAGCAGGGTGTAGCCGTCCGGCGCCTGGCCCTTCACGTGGCTCGCGCCGTTGGCGCCGTTGGCGCCGGGGCGGTTGTCGATCACCACGGTCTGGCCGAGCTTCTCCTGCATCTTCGGCTGGATGAAGCGGGCGGTGCTGTCGGATGCGCCGCCGGGCGGAAACGGCACCACCACGGTGATCGTGCGTTCGGGAAAGGTCTGGGCGAGCGCCGGCGCGCACGCGAAAGCCGCGGCGAGCGCGAGCGGGATGATCTTCAAGCGGGACATGTTTCCTCCTGTCGCTTGGACGCGATGAAGGCGGAGCCGCGACCTCAGATTGGCGTGGCGCTGCGTCTCCCCCAGCCCTTGCGGGCGGCGCCGGTCGCGTCCACGGCCTTAGGCTCTCGTTCTGCGGATCCGGCTGATGGATTAAAACGCTAATGCATTAGTGAAGTCAAACACGAACTGGGCTATGCTCGGCGCCATGGACTCCCTGCTCTCCTCCGCAAGGCCGCCCCGCGACCCGTCCCGTCATGCGGCGCCGCAGGTGTTCGACTATCTGCGCGAACGCATCATCGCGCTGGAACTGCCGCCGGGAACGCTGATTTCGCGCGCCGAACTGCAGGAACTGTTCGGCTTCTCCTCCACCCCGGTGCGCGACGCGCTGATGCGCCTGCAGGAGGAGGGGCTGGTGGAGATCTTTCCCCAGCACGCCACCATCGTCAGCCCCATCGACCTGAAGCTGGCGCGCCAGGCCCAGTTCCTGCGCCGCTCGCTGGAGCAGGAGGCGGTGCGCACCATCACCCTCTCGCCGGACCGCGCCGCGGTGGTGGCGCGCCTGGAGACCGTGATCGAGGTGCAGGCCACCCTGCTCGCCCGCGGCGACCTGCCGGGCTTCGAGACCGCCGACCGCGAGTTCCACCGCGTGTTCTTCGAGACCGCGGACATTGCCGGCCTCCATGCGATGGTGCGGCGCTATTCCGGCCATATCGACCGCATCCGCCGCCTGCATCTGCCCATGCCCGGCAAGGCGGCGCAGGTGATCGCCGACCACCGCGCCATCGTCGCCGGCATCGCCTCCGGCGACGTGGCGGCAGCGCAGGAGGCGCTGCGCGCGCACCTGTCGAAGTCGCTCGCCTTCACCGCCGACCTCCGGGCGCGCTGGCCGGACTATTTCCGCGACTGACTCCCGGCTTCGAGGCGCAACGGCCAGCCGGCACTTGCGGGTTGCACCCGCGCTGGCGCTTCACTACAGGCTGACAAGCGGGAATGGAGCGCGCCAAGGCGCCATGGGTTGGGTCGTGCGGGATGATGGGAGAAGCGCAGGAGCGTGTGCTCACGCTCTGGGATGAACTCGCGGACTTCGAGGCCGGCCAGTGCGAGCAGGCCGCCGCCCATGTGATGGGCGCGCTGTGCGCGCAGACCGGCGCCTGGAATGCCACCTGGGCCGGCGCGGTCCGGGTGGGCGGCGGCGCCGCCGACGATCCGCTCCGGGGCTGGCGCGTGGCCGCCGTGCAGGCGCTGAAGCCGGTTCCGCCCCACGCGGACGAAGGGCATTTCCGGGAAATCCTCAAGGAGTGGGACCGGCGCGCGATCGATCCCTCCTTCCTGCTGCCCATGAAGGATGTCGGCGCCTTCCGCACCTATGCGTTCCGGCGCGATCTGCCGGCCGGCTGGTTCGAGACCGCGTTCTTCCGGCGGCACTACGAGGCGGTCGGCACGGGCGACGCGGTGTTCGTCGCCGTTCCGCTGAACCAGGACTGCGAATCCCATTTCGGCTTCTATGCCGCCCGCCCGTTCACGGCCGGCGAGATCGCGCTGCTCGCCTTTGCCCTGCGGGGCATCAAGTGGTTCCACCGCCACCTGATGATGAGCAACGGCCTGCTCGCCGCCTCGGCGCCGCTGACGCCGGCCGAGCGGCGAGTGCTGCATCTGCTGCTCACCAAGGCATCGGAGAAGGAGATCGCCCGGCAGGTGGAGATCGCCACCTCCACCGCGCACCAGCACGTCACGAACGTCTTCCGCAAGTTCGGCGTCCGCAGCCGCGCCGAGCTGATGAGCCTGTGGCTCCGCAGCGCCGGCTGAGCCCAGCGGCTTCCGGAGGCCTGCCGGCGCCGCTTGATCTTTGCGGCCAAAATGCCGGGATGCCGATCCGGGTGCCCCGGCGTCACCGCTGCGGCGCGGCCGGAAATGCCGGCCGGTTCCTCTCCATTCTATTGATAAATAAAGGTTATTTCCATCCCTGTGCGCGGGTGTTGCGCGGACGCCATGCCGCGGTGCCGTCGCGCAGCCGGAACCGTCCAGGGTCCTGTCGGCGCACGGGAATTCGCCTAAGACTCGGCCGCACACCAAGGTTGCGGGGCGGGGGCGTGTCATGGGGTGGGGCCGGGGTTCACCGAGGCAGGGATTTTTCGCCGCTGCGCTTCTCGCCGCCGCAGCGGTCGCGCCGCCGGCCCACGCCGCCGACCTGACGCCGCCGCCCGCGCCGGCCGCGCCCGCGTCCGGCTGGGAGTTCCAGGCCACCTTCTATGGCTGGGCCACCAGCCTCACCGGCGACATCGGCGCGCGCGATCTGCCGGCGATCCCGGTCAATGTGAGCTTCGGCGACATCGTCGGCCATCTCGACGGCGCGCTCATGGGCGACTTCCTCGCCAAGAACGGCGACTGGACGCTGCTGGCCGACGTGTTCTGGTCGAAGCTCTCCGCCGACAAGACGGTCGGCTTCGCCGGGCCGCAGCTGGACTTCAGCCAGCGCCTGCTGGTGATGCAGGGCATTGCCGGCTACCGGCTGCCCGTGGGGCCGGACAATTTCGACCTCAGCGCCACCGCCGGCTTCCGCTATCAGCGCCTGAGCGTCGACACCACGCTCACGCCCGCGGGCCTGCCCTTCGGCCTGTCCTCCTCGGACGTGAAGGACTGGCTGGACCCGGTGTTCGGCCTGATGCTCCAATACCAGTTCAACGAGCGCTGGTTCCTCAATGCCATCGCGGACGTGGGCGGCTTCGGCCTCGGCTCGAAGCTGACCTCGCAGGGCTTCGTGGCGGTGGGCTACAATTGGAACAAGTCCTGGTCCACCGCCATCGGCTATCGGGCGCTCTATACCGACTACGAATCCATCACCGGGCCGCGCCAGAACTTCCGCTACACCACCACCATGCACGGCCCCATGTTCAGCATCGGCTATCACTTCTGAGGGCTGCGTCCGCCGCCTCAGAAGCCGAGCACCAGCGCCCCGCCCGTGAGGCCGGCGCCGACCGCCGTCAGCAGCACCTTCTCCCCGGTGCGCGGCGGCGCGGCTTCGGCGCTCGCGGCGAGCGAGAAGGGGATGGTGGCGGCGGAGGAATTGCCGAACTCGGCGATGGTCGAGACGAGGCCTCCCTGCGCCAGGCCGAGATTGCGCCGGACCGCCTCGAAGATGCGGGTGTTGGCCTGGTGCGGCACGAAGCGCGTGACGTCTCCCGCGCCGATGCCCGCCTGGGCCATGGCCGCGCGGGCGCAGGCGGTCATGGTGGTGACGGCCTCGGCATAGACCGCCGCGCCGTCCGAGATCTCCATGAAGATGTCCTGCGGCGCCGTCTGAGGCGAGAACGGCTGCCGGCTGCCGCCGGCGGGAATGCGGATGAGCTCGTATTGCGCACCGTCCGAGGTGAGGTCGGTGCCGATCACGCCGGTGCCGTCGCGCTCCGACGGTGCGAGCACGCAGGCGCCGGCCGCATCGGCGAACAGCACCGCGCTCACCTTGTCCATGGGGTTGATGCGGCGGCTGAGCACGTTCGCCGCCACCACCAGCACCGGGCGGCCCTGGGCGCGCACGAAGCCGTCCGCGAGCGCCAGCGCATAGAGAAAGCCGGCGCAGGCGCCTGCGAGGTCCACCGCGCCCGAGCGCGGCAAGCCGAGCCGGTGTGCCAGGAGCGGCGCGGAGGGCGGCAGCAGGTGGTCCGGCGTGGAGGTGGCGAGCAGGGTCAGCGCGATATCGGCGCGGGCGATGCCGCTCGCCGCCAGCGCCTGTTCGGCGGCGGGCAGAGCGAGGTCGGTGAGCGCCTCGCCCTCGGCCACGTAGCGGCGCGCGCGGATGCCGGTGCGGCGCTCGATCCAGCCGGCCTCAAGGCCCAGCCGCGCCTCCAGTTCTTCATTGGGCACGCGCCGCTCGGGCGCATGGCGGCCGAGGCCGACGAGAAGGCTCGATCGCGCCATGGCGGCCTCAGGCCAGCGCGTCCGCTGCCGCGGCGATGGCGGCATAAGCGGGTTCGAGATCGGCGCGGGTCACGCAGTAAGGCGGCATGAGGTAGAGGGTGTTGCCCAGCGGACGGATGAGCAGGTCGCGCGTCAGGAAGAAATCGTAGAGAAGCGGCCCGATGCCGGCGAGATAGCCCGCGTCCCGCGCCTTGAGGTCGAGCGCGGCGATGGTGCCGCAGCGGCGCACGTTCTCGAAGCGGGGATCGTCGCGGAACGGGGCGATCAGCTCCTCCTGAAGCGCGCCGAGCGCCGCGATCCGCGCCGCCACCGGCTCGTCGTCCCATACCGCGAGGTTGGCGAGCGCGGCGGCGCAGGCGATGGGGTTGGCGGTGTAGGACGAGGAATGGAAGAAGGTCTTCGTCCGGTCGTCGGAATAGTGCGCCTGGAAGATCGCTTCCTTGCAGAGCGTCACGGCGAGCGGCAAAGCGCCGCCGGTGAGGCCCTTCGACAGGCACAGGATATCCGGGACGATGCCGGCCTGTTCGCAGGCGAAGCGGGTGCCGGTTCGGCCCCATCCGGTCATCACCTCGTCGGCGATGAACAGCACGCCATGGCGCGCGCAGATGGCGTGCATGGCCTTCAGGAGGTCCGGCTTGTACATAAGCATGCCGCCCGCGCCGAGCACCAGCGGCTCGACGATGAAGGCGGCGGGCGCCTCAGTGCAGGCGGCCTCCAGCGCGGCGAGCGTCGCCTCCTCACGGCCCGGGGCGGGGAACGGGATGCGCTCCACCTCGAACAGCAGCGGGGCGTAGGCGGCATTGAACACGCCGCGTTCGCCCACCGACATGGTGCCGATGGTGTCGCCGTGATAGCTCGCCTCCATCACCACGATGCGGCTGCGCGCTTCGCCGGTGTTGCGCCAGAAGCCAAGCGCCATCTTCAGTGCCACCTCCACGCTGGTGGAGCCGCTGTCGGAATAGAACACGCGGGTGAGGCCGGGCGGGGCGACCTTGAGGAGGCCGGCCGCGAGCTGCTCGGCGGGCGCGTGGGTGAAGCCGGCGAAGATGATCTGGTCGAGGCTCTGTGTGGCCTCCCGGATCGCCGCCATGATGGCCGGGTGGCGGTGGCCGTGGGTGATGACCCACCAGGACGAGATGCCGTCGAGGATGCGCCGGCCGTCTTCGGCCACGAGGTGGGCGCCCTGCGTGCGGGCGACCGGGATCATCGCGCCCGCGAGCGCGTGCTGGGTGAAGGGGTGCCAGACCGGGGACGTCACGCCGCCGCCCTCCGGGCGTCGAAATCCTCCCGCCGGAAGGCGCTGGCGAATGCGGCCGCCAGCGTTTCGGGGGTGAGCGGGTCGAGCCGGGGCAGCCGGCCCAGCACTTTGACGTTTCCAAGCGCGCCGATGATGCGCGCATTCTCCTCGTGCGCCTCGCCGATGAAGGCGACGCCGAGAATGGGGATGCCCCGCGCGCGCATCGCCTCCAGCGAGAGCAGCGTGTGGTTGATGGTGCCGAGCGCGGTGCGTGCGCACAGCACCGCCGGCAGGCGCCAGCGGGCGAACACGTCGGCGAACAGAGCCTGCCGCGTCAGCGGCACCAGCAGCCCGCCCGCGCCCTCGATGACGAGCGGCCGGGGTCCTGCGGGCGGCACGAGCGCAGCCGGGTCGATGGCGACGCCCTCCTGTTCCGCTGCGAGATGCGGGGAGGCGGGGAGCGCGAGGCGCCACGCCTCGGGCAGGATGCGCTCCGGCGCAAGGCCGGCAAGGCGCGCCACGGTCTCGCTGTCGGTCTCCTCGGCGAGCCCGGCCTGGACCGGCTTCCAGTAGAAGCCGTCGAGGAAGCCCGCGAGCCCCGCCGCGAATACGGTCTTGCCGATGCCTGTGTCGGTGCCGGTGACGACGATGGCCTCGCTCACGCCGCCTGCTCCCGGAGCGCGGCGCCGAGCAGGTCGAACAGGCCGTCCACCGCTGCCGCGTCGGCATTGAGGGTGAGCGAGATGCGCAGCCGCGCGGTGCCGGGCGGCACGGTGGGCGGGCGCACGCCGCGCACGTCGTAGCCGGCCTGCTGGAGGAGGCCCGCCAGCGCCATGGCGCGGCCGTTGTCGCCGACGATCACCGGCAGGATCTGCGAGCCGGAGGGCGCGAGGCCGCACGTTTCCCGAAGCCGCCGGGCCGCATGGGCGACCAAGGCGGCGAGGCGCTCCCGGCGCTCGGGCTCGTCGGCCATGATGGCGAGCGCCGCCTGCGCCGCTACCGCCGTGAGCGGGGAGGGGGCGGTGGCGAAGATGAAGGGCCGGCAGCGGTTGACGATGATGTCGGCCAGCACCTTGGGCAGCGTCACCAGCGCCCCGGAGCCGCCCATGGCCTTGCCGCAGGTGTGCAGCACCACCACGTTCTCGCGCCCCTCGAACGGGTGCGCGAGGCCGCGCCCGTCCGGCCCGTAGACGCCGGTGGCGTGGGCCTCGTCCACCAGCAGAAAGCCGTCATACCGGTCGGCGAGCGCCATGAGGTCGGCGAGCGGCGCGCGGTCGCCGTCCATGCTGTAGAGGCTCTCGGCGGCGATCCACACCTTGCCCGTGCCGCCCGCGGCGCGGAACGCGCGGATGGCGTCTTCCGCGGCGCCGGCATCGTTGTGGGCGAACAGCACCGGCTCGGCCCGGCCGGCGCGGGCGCCCTCATGGGCGCTGGCGTGGATCAGGTCGTCCATCAGCAGCAGGTCGCCCTTCTGCGGCAGGGTGCCGATCACGGCGAGGTTCGCCATGTAGCCGCCGGAGAAGAACAGGGCCGCCTCGCTGCCGAAGAAGCGCGCGGCCTCGTCCTCCAGCGCCGCATGGGCGGGATCGTTGCCGCGCAGAAGCCGCGAGCCGGTGGCGCCCACCGGCACGCCCGCCTCCAGCGCGGCGGCGATGGCCGCCTTGAGGCGCGGCGAGGCGGCGAGGCCGATATAGTCGTTGGAGGCGAAGTCGATCCCCGACCGGCCCGAGAGCCGGCGCAGGGACTGGCGCCGTTCGAGACCGCGCAGCATCGCCTCGTAGCGGCCGAGGCGATCGGCCTCGCTCATGCCGCGTCCACCCGGTCGCCGTCCTCGATCCGCACCTCCACCTCCTGGGGCGTGAGGCCGAGCGTCGCGAACAGCGCCATGTCCTTGTCCTCGCCGGGATTTTCGGCGGTGAGCAAGGTGTCGCCCACGAAGATGGAATTGGCGCCGGCGAAGAAGCACAAAGCCTGCATCTCGTCGCTCATCTGGGTGCGGCCGGCGGAGAGGCGCACGTGCGAGGCTGGCATGAGGATGCGGGCGAGCGCGATGGTGCGCACGAACTCGATGGGCGACACCGGATCGGCGCCGGCGAGCGGCGTGCCGGGAATGGGCATGAGCTGGTTGATCGGCACGCTCTCCGGCGGCGTGTCGAGATTGGCGAGCGTCACCAGCATGTCGACCCGGTCGCGCGCGGTCTCGCCCATGCCGAGGATGCCGCCGCAGCACACCTTGATGCCCGCATCGCGCACATTCGCCAGCGTGTCGAGCCGGTCGGCGAAGGTGCGGGTGGAGATGACCTTGGAATAGTGGGCTTCCGAGGTGTCGATGTTGTGGTTGTAGTAGTCGAGGCCGGCCTTCGCGAGCCGGTGCGCCTGGCCGGGCTCCAGCATGCCGAGCGTCATGCAGGTCTCCATGCCGAGGGCGCGCACGCCCTCCACCATGGCCACCAGCGTGTCCATGTCGCGCTCCTTGGGGGAGCGCCAGGCGGCGCCCATGCAATAGCGCGTGGCGCCGGCATCCTTGGCCTTCTGCGCCTCGCCGAGCACGCGCTGCACCTCCATGAGCTTGGAGGCCTTGAGGTCCGTGCCGTGGTGGGCGGACTGGTTGCAATAGCCGCAATCCTCCGCGCAGCCGCCGGTCTTGATGGAGATGAGGCGGCTCATCTGCACTTCGTTCGGGTCGAAATTGGCGCGATGCACGCTCTGGGCGCGGAACAGGAGGTCGTTGAACGGGGCGTTGTAGAGGGCGAGAGCCTCGTCCGTGGTCCAGGCCTTGCGGTTGGTGCCGGCGATGGCGGTGGCCTGGATGGCGGTGGCGTTCGACCGAGCCTGAGGCGTCATCGGCCCTCCCTTTCATCTTGCTGTTGCTTTGCTGGCTCCTTGATAGCCCCTCGCCGACGGGATCGCCAGCACCGCCCGCTCGGAAGGTCCTGCCGCCGCCGTCGCCGGCCGTCCATCCGGGGCCGGCCCGCCGTCGCGGGAGCGCGGCCTGGATGCGGATATCACTCTGTTTTCATGAGTGTTTTACGCCTTCGATCCGCGGCTTTTCCGGGCGGCCTGACGCGTCACACGAACGTCGCCTGGGCGGTGCTAGAAGCGCCGCAGGAGAGCGTCTCCGCGCATGTGCACAACCGTCGCTTTCAGCGCCGGGCATGGCGTGCCGATCCGGGAGCACGCGCTCGCCCGCACCGGGCCAACCCAAGACGGGGGTAAAAATGACGCGCACGACGATCCTGGCCGCCGCCGCGGCCTTCCTCGGCCTGGCGGGCGCCGCCACGGCCGGCGAAATCACGGTCTACACCGCCCTCGAAGCCGACATCCTGCCGGTCTACAAGAAGTCGTTCGAGGAGAAGCATCCCGGCACGACCATCCGCTGGGTGCGCGACTCCACCGGCATCATCACCGCCAAGCTTCTGGCCGAGAAGAACAATCCGCAGGCCGACGTGGTCCTCGGCACGGCCGCGACCTCGCTGCTGCTGCTCGACGCCGAAGGCATGCTCCAGCCTTACGCTCCGGAAGGCGTGAAGAAGATCGAGGCCCGCTTCCTCGACAAGAACACCCCGCCTGCCTGGGTCGGCACCAATGCCTGGGCGGCGGCGCTGTGCGTCAACACCGCCGAGATGGAGAAGCGCAAGCTGCCGATCCCGGCGAGCTGGGCCGATCTCACCAAGCCGGAATACAAGGGCCTGATCGTGATGCCGAACCCGGCGTCCTCCGGCACCGGCTTCCTCGACGTGTCGAGCTGGCTGCAGATCTTCGGCGAGGAGAAGGGCTGGGCCTATATGGACGCCCTCGACAAGAACGTCGCCACCTACACCCATTCCGGCTCCAAGCCCTGCTCGCTCGCCGCCTCCGGCGAGTATCCCATCGGCATCTCGTTCGAGTTCCGCGCCGCGCGCCTCATCAACCAGGGTGCGCCGCTGGTGGCGGTGATCCCGGCGGAGGGCATCGGCTGGGACATGGAGGCTTCGGCCATCATCAAGGGCACCGACAATGAGGCGGACGCCAAGAAGCTGATGGACTGGGCGGTCTCCGACGAGGCGATGAAGATCTACGCCAAGAACTACGCCATCCTCGGCAATGCGGCGTTCGAGGAGCCGATCAAGAACCTTCCGGCGAACCTGAAGACCAAGCTGATCGACAACAAGTTCGACTGGGCCGCCGCCAACCGCGCCGCCATCCTCCAGGAGTGGCAGCGCCGCTACGACGCCAAGTCCGAGCCCAAGAAGGGCTGAACCGGAACCGACGACGGGGCCGGATCTCGGGCGTGCCCAGGGTCCGGTTCCGCTGCGTTGGCGGGCGGCAACGTGCGGCCGCCCTGCGGAGGCGTCGGAGCCGGGGGGCAGGAGGCAGCCATGAGCCAGCATACCGTTGACCTTTCGGGCCTTGCGTCGCATCTGCCGGGCTCCGCCGCCGGCGATCCGGGCGACGCCATCGCCCGCGGCCTCGCCGCCTCGGCGCCGCGCCCCACCTATCTGGCCGTCGCCGACGTTTCCAAGCGCTTCGGCGACTTCACGGCGCTGAAGAACGTCTCGCTCGACGTCAGGGAAGGCGAGTTCGTGTGCTTCCTCGGGCCGTCCGGCTGCGGCAAGACCACGCTGCTGCGCGCCATCGCCGGCCTCGACATCCAGAATTCCGGCACCATCCGCCAGGCCGGCCGGGACATCTCGGCGCTGCCGCCGGAGGAGCGCGACTTCGGCATTGTGTTCCAGTCCTACGCGCTGTTCCCGAACATGACGGTGCGCCAGAACATCGCCTTCGGCCTTGAGAATCGCGGCCTGCGCCGCCCCGCCGTCGCGGCGCGGGTGGACGAACTGCTGCACCTCATCGACCTTTCTGCGCACGGCCACAAATATCCCTCCCAGATTTCCGGCGGCCAGCAGCAGCGCGTGGCGCTCGCCCGCGCACTGGCGCCGAGCCCGGGCCTGATCCTGCTGGACGAGCCGCTTTCCGCGCTCGACGCCAAGGTGCGCCTCCACCTGCGCGCGGAGCTGAAGCAGCTCCAGGCGCGGCTCGGCGTCACCACGGTCATGGTCACGCACGACCAGGACGAGGCGCTCTCCATCGCCGACCGCATCGTGGTCATGAACATGGGCGTGGTGGAGCAGGTGGGCACGCCGCAGGAGATCTACGACGCCCCCGCGAGCCAGTTCGTGGCCGACTTCATCGGCGCTATGAACTTCGTCGAGGGCGTGATGCTCAATCCCGACGAGGTGATGGTCGGCGACCTCACTCTGGTGCTGCGCCGCCAGGCGCGGCCGGCCGCCGCGGGCGAGCGCGTGGTGGTGGCGATCCGGCCGGAGGACGTGCGCGTGCTCGGCGCCGACGCCCATGCGGAATGGGAGCACGTGAACCGCGTCGCCGTGGAGGTGGCGGCGGTGGAATTCCTCGGCTCCCACGTCCGCGCCAGCCTGCGGCATCCCGCCTTCCCGGCGAAGCCGCTGGTGGCGCAGCTGTCCCAGTCGGTCGCGCGGGCGCTCCAGATCGTGCCGGGCCGCCGGCTCGACGTGGTGCTGCCGACCGATCGCCTGAGGGTCTACGAGGCGCTGCGCCCCCATGGCGCGGCTGCGGGCGCCGTCCATGGCTGACCTCGCCCTCGGCGCGCCGTCCGCCCCGCTGATCCGCCCCAAGGCCGGGCGCGACGACCGGCTGATGCTGGCCTTCGTGCTCATGATCGGCGCCTATCTGGTGGTCAGCCTCGCGCTGCCGCTCGGCTTCATGCTGTGGAAGTCCGCCGAGGTGCGCGCCTTCGCCTATGGTGTGGTGGAGCTTCAGGTGGACGTCGGCCAGGGCTTCCTCTCCCTCGGGACCCTGGAGGAGGCGGCGCCCCGCCTCGGGCTCGCCGACCCGGTGGACCAGGCGCGGCGCTCGGCTTCCCTCACGGCGGCGCAGCTCTTTCCCGATGCCCGCTTCGGGGAGCGGCCGCTCAGCGCGGTGCGGATGCGACTGTCGGGCGGCGCCTCCGACGGGGTGCTGGAGCTGGGCGGGAAGGCCGCCGCTTCGGGCGAATGGGTCGAGGCAGGGCCGCGCGACCTGCGCCGGCTGGTGCTGCGGGCGGGCACCATCCGCTCGCTCGGCAACTACATCGCCTATTTCAGCAATCCCGCGCTGACGAATTCCATCGTCAACAGTCTCGTGGTGTCGCTCTCCACCACGCTCATCACGGTCCTTGCCGCCTTCGGCTTCGCCTATGCGCTCCAGCGCACCTGCATGCCGCTGAAGGGCCTGTTCCGCACCATCGCCATGGTGCCGATCCTGGTGCCCTCGCTGCTCGCCGGCCTGTCGCTGGTCTATCTGTTCGGCAATCAGGGCCTGCTGAAGGGCCTGATGATGGGGTCGTCCATCTATGGCGCGCCGGGGATCGTCGCGGGCTGCGTGTTCTTCACCTTCCCCCACGCCTTCCTCATCATCGCCACCGCGCTCGCCATCTCCGACGCGCGCCTGTTCGAGGCGGCGCGGGCGCTGCGCACCTCGCCGACCCGCACCTTCTTCAACGTGACGCTGCCGGGCGCGCGCTACGGCGTCATCTCCGCCGCCTTCGTGGTGTTCACCCTCACCATCACCGAGTTCGGCGTGCCGAAGGTGGTGGGCGGCGACTACAACGTGCTCGCGGTGGACATCTACAAGCAGGTGGTGGGCCAGCAGAACTTCGCCATGGGCGCCGTGGTCTCGGTGATCCTTTTGGTGCCGGCGGTGATCGCCTTCGTCGTCGACCGCCTGGTGACGGCGAGGCAGGTGGCGCTGCTCACCGCCCGCGCCGTGCCCTACGCGCCGTCGCGCAACCGTGCGCTCGATGCCTCCGCCTTCCTGTTCTGCTGCGTGGTCGCCGGGCTCCTGCTGCTGGTCCTGGGCGTCGCGCAATACGCCTCGCTGGTGAAGTTCTGGCCCTATAACCTGACGCTCTCCTTCGCCCATTTCGCGTTCGAGGGCGTCGACGGCGGCGGCTGGGAATCCTATTTCAACTCCCTGCGCATGGCCTTCTACGTCGCGGTGATCGGCACGGCGGTGGTGTTCGTCGGCGCCTATCTGGTGGAGAAGGGCAGGGGGTTCGCCGCCGCGCGCGCGGGCCTGCACTTCCTCGCCATGATGCCCATGGCGATCCCGGGCCTGGTGCTGGGCCTCGCCTACATCTTCTTCTTCAACGACCGCGCGAACCCGCTGAATGTCGTCTACGGCACCATGGCGATCCTGGTGATCTCCTCCATCACCCATTTCTACACGGTCTCGCACCTCACCGCGCTGACCGCCCTCAAGGCCATGGACAAGGAGTTCGAGGCGGTGGCGGCCTCGCTCAAGCAGCCGGTGACGCGGGTGTTCACCCGCGTGACGCTGCCGGTGTGCCTGCCCACCGCGCTCGACATCGCCGCCTATTATTTCGTGAACGCCATGACCACGGTCTCGGCGGTGGTCTTCCTCTACGCGCCGTCCACCACGCTCGCGGCGGTGGCGGCGCTGAACATGGACGACGCCGGCCAGATCCAGGGTGCCGCCGCCATGTGCATGCTGATCTTCTACACCAACCTCGGAGCGCGTATGGTGCATGCCCTCCTCTCGCGCGGTCTTGCGCGCACCCAGGCCTGGCGCATCCGATGAGCACCACGTTCGACCTTGCGGTTGTGGGCGCCGGCATCGTCGGCCTCGCCCACGCGCTGTCGGGCCTCCGGCGCGGGCTTTCTGTTGTGGTGATCGACCGCGAGGCGGAGGCGGTGGGCGCCTCGGTGCGCAATTTCGGCTTCGTCACCGTCACCGGCCAGCAGCGCGGCGAATGCTGGCGCCGCGCCATGCGTTCGCGCGACATCTGGGAGGAGGTCGCGCCCGACGCCGGCATCCGCATCGAGCATGAAGGCCTCCTGGTGGTGGCCCAGCGGCCCGAGGCCATGGCGGTGCTTGAGGCCTTCCGCCTCACCGAGATGGGCGAGGACTGCCACCTGCTCACCGCCGAAGAGGCCATGCGCTCCTACGGCGCCGCGCTGGCGGACCGCCCCTTCGCCGGCGCGCTCTACAGCCCGCACGAGCGGCGGGTGGAGAGCCGGCAGGCGGTGCCGCTGCTGGCCGCCTGGTTGGAGGAGCAGGGCGTCTCGTTCCGCCGCCGCTCGCTGGTCAAGGCGGTGGGCGACGGTCTCGTCGCCACCACCGACGGCGACATCCGCGCCCGCCACATCGTCGTGTGCCCCGGCGACGATCTGCTCACGCTCTATCCGGACGTGATCGCCCGGCTCGGCATCACCCGCTGCCGGCTGCACATGCTGAAGGTGATGCCGCCGGACGGCTTCCGCCTGCCCTGCGCGGTCATGAGCGACCTCTCGCTGGTGCGCTATCTCGGCTATGCCGAACTGCCGGAGGCCGCGGCGCTCGCCGCCCGGCTCCAGGCCGAGCAGCCGCAGGCGCTGGAGAACGGCATCCACCTGATCGCCGTGCAGGGCGCGGACAGCGGCCTGATCGTCGGCGACAGCCACCATTACGGCTTCTCACCGCAGCCCTTCTCGCGCGAGGCGGTGGACGACATCATCCTCGGCGAGCTGAACCAGGTGCTCGCCGTTCCCGGCGCCCGTGTGGCGGAGCGCTGGGCCGGCACCTATGCTTCGCTGCCCGACCGCCTGATGGTCCGGGAGGCGCCGGCCGCCGATACCCGCCTTGTCATCGTCACCTCCGGCACCGGGGCGTCCACCGCCTTCGCCATCGCCGAGGAGACGCTCGAAGAGTTTTCCGGAGCGTGAAAGCATGACCTACGAGAACATTTCCGCCGTCGTCTTCGATTGGGCGGGCACCATGATCGACCACGGCTCGAAGGCCCCCATGGGCGTGTTCCAGCGCGCGTTCGCCCAGTTCGGCATCGACCTCTCGGTCGCCGAGGCACGCGGCCCCATGGGCATGGCGAAGCGCGACCACATCGCCGCTCTGATGGCGCTGCCGCGCGTCGCCGCCGCCTGGACGGAAAAGCACGGCGCCGCGCCGGGCGAAGCCGACATCGACAAGGTCTACGAGGTGTTCGTGCCCATGAACGTCGCGGTGGCGGCCGACTATGCCGGCCTCATCGAGGGTGTCGCCGGCGTGGTCGCGCGCCTGAAGGCCGCCGGCCTCAAGATCGGCTCCACCACCGGCTATACCCGCGAGATCATGGCCCCGATCCTGCCGCTCGCCGCCGCGCAGGGCTATGCGCCCGACAGCATGGTGTGCGCCGGCGACCTCTCGGCCGGGCGGCCCACGCCGCTGATGCTCTACAAGACCCTGATCGATCTCGGCGTGTGGCCGGCGTCGCGCGTGGTGAAGGTGGACGACACCGAGGTCGGCATCGCCGAGGGCCTGAACGCCGGCTGCTGGACCGTGGGCATCGCGCTCACCGGCAACCTGTTCGGCCTCGATCCCGCGGAGACCGAAGCGCTCTCGCCGGAAGAGTTCGAGGCGCGCCGCGACGCCGCCTATGCCGCCCTGGTGCGCTCGGGCGCCCATTTCGTCATCGACAGCGTCGCCGACCTCGAAGAGGTTCTCGACGAGATCGAGGGCGCGCTGGCGCGCGGCGAGCAGCCTTGAGCCACGGCGCGGCGGGCGGCGCGAGCGAGGGGGACGTCAACACCTCGCCTTTGCGCGCCGCCTGGGATGCGCGCCACGGGACGGAGACGCGCGCGCTGCTGGCGCGCGACGCGGACGTGTTCCTGCACCAGTCGCTCTCCACGCCGTGCCTCGATGCCATCGTCGGTGCCGAGGGGGCGCATCTCCTGACGGCGGACGGCCGGCGCATCCTCGATTTCCATGGCAACAGCGTGCACCAGCTCGGCCACGGCCATCCCGCCGTGGTCGCCGCGCTCCGCGCGCAGATGGAGCGGCTGCCCTTCTGCCCACGCCGCTTCACCTGCGCGGAGGCGGTGGCGTTCGCCGAGAAGCTGGTTGAGCTCGCCGGCCCGCCGTTCGGCAAGGTGCTGCTCGTGCCCTCGGGCGCGGCGGCCATCGGCGTGGCGCTGAAGCTCGCCCGGATCGCCACCGGCCGCCACAAGACGCTGTCCATGTGGGATGCCTTCCACGGCGCCAATCTCGACGCCATCTCGGTGGGCGGGGAGGCGCTGTTCCGCAAGGATGTAGGCCCGCTGCTGCCAGGCACCGAGCACGTGCCGCCGCCCGGCCTCGCGCGCCGCTTCTTCGGCGACGACGACAAGGCGGCCGACCGGCTCGCGGACTATATCGACTACGTGCTGGAGGTTCAGGGCGACGTGGCGGCGCTGGTCGCCGAGCCGGTACGCTGGACCACGGTGGAGCCGCCGCCGCCCGGCTTCTGGGCCAAGGTGCGCGCGAGCTGCAGCCGTCACGGCGCGCTCCTGGTGTTCGACGAGATCCCCTCCGCGCTGGGGCGCTGCGGCTCGTTCTACGTGTTCGAGCAGATGGGCTGCGTGCCGGACATGGTGGCGCTCGGCAAGGGGCTCGGCGGGGGCATCGTGCCCCAGGCCGCTTTGGTGGTGCGCGACGGCCTCGACGTGGCGCCGCATCTGGCGCTCGGCCACTACACCCACGAGAAGAGCCCGCTCGGCAGCGCCGCCGGGCTCGCCGCCATCCGCGTGATCGAGGAAGAGGGCCTGATCGCCCGCGCCCGCGCGCTGGGCGAGGCGGGGAGCGCAGCGCTGGAGGCGATGGCCGCCCGCCGCCCGGAGATCGCCGCGGTGCGGCGCATGGGCGCCTTCTTCGGCGTCGAGCTGCGCGCATGGGGCGGCCTCGCCGCCGAGGCGCGCGCCGACCGGGCAATGTACGGGGCGCTGGAGCGCGGACTGTCCTTCAAGGTGGGCGGCGGCAAGGTGCTGACCCTGTGCCCGCCGTTGACCATCTCGGATGGGGATTTCGCCGAGGCTCTGGACATCCTGGATGCGGCGCTCGGAGCGGCGGAGGCGGGGTAGGCGGCGGGCGCAGCCGTGCCTCCCGCCGTCATCGCCCGGCGCGTCCGGGCGATCCAGCCGCTGCCCCTCGCCGCTGCCCCTCGCCGTGGCCGCCTCAGGGGCGGCGCGCGAGGAAGTCGAGCACGCCTTGCTTGAACACCTTGTCGCCCACGGCGGGGTTGTGGTCGCGGTTGGGGATGTCGAGCGCCACCGCGTCCGGCATCAATGCCGCGAGCTTGTGGGCGTCGCCCGCCACCTTGTCGCGCGTGCCCACCGCCACCAGCACCGGCTGGTAGATGCGCGCCACCTCCGCCGGTTCCAGCACCTGGCGCGAGCCGCGGATGCAGGCGGCGAGTGCCTTCAGGTCCTGCTTGTTGGCATCGGCGAAGGACCGGAACATGCGCCCCATGGGGTCCGTGACGTCGTCAAGGCTCGGCGCCTCCATGGCGTCGGCGATGGACTGCGGCAGGCCGACCCCCTCCACCAGGTGATAGCCGAGGCCGCCCATCACCAGCGATCGCACTTCCTGCGGGAAATGCAGCGCCATCTGCGCCCCCACCCGCGCGCCCATGGAATAGCCGATGACGTCGGCGCGGGAGATGCC
The DNA here is from genome assembly GCF_003667445.1 of Xanthobacter tagetidis. Lineage (GTDB taxonomy): Bacteria > Pseudomonadota > Alphaproteobacteria > Rhizobiales > Xanthobacteraceae > Xanthobacter > Xanthobacter tagetidis. The sequence goes on from NZ_RCTF01000002.1 coordinate 357,044, forward strand.
GAGATGGTCGAGCAGGCGCTTCGCGTCCTCCGCCATCAGCCGGGTGTCGTAGAGCGCGGGATCGTAGACCTTGCCGGAGGCGCCGTGGCCGCGATGGTCGAACGCGATCGCCCGGTAGCCGGCATCCACCAGCGTGCGCATCCAGGACGGGCCGACCCAGTTGATCTCCTTGGTGGAACCGAAGCCGTGGATGAGCAGCACCGGATCGCCCGCGCCCTCCTCGATGAAGGCGATGTCGATTCCGTCGGAGGCGAAGTGGGGCATGGCGGACCTTCTTGGCGGGCGCGGCGGCGCAGGCAGGCGGGCGGGGCGCCGAACTTAGAGCGCGCGCGGGCGAAAATGAATCAGATTTGATCGGGCAGGCGCCCGCGCGGCCGCGGAAAGAGGATGCGCTTGCCGATCTGCACCCGCGCCGTGCCCGTGGGCGCCTGGCCGAGCCGCACGCCCTCCCGCCGCGC
>NZ_RCTF01000030.1 GCF_003667445.1 Xanthobacter tagetidis
GTCCTCGCCGGACCCCCGGCCTGCCGGAGTAAACGGCCTCCCGCCCGCGCCTGCGGAGCGTTAGGGGCGCTCCGCAGGCGCTCTCATTCCAACACATCTCAAACAGACAAGCCGGAGGGCGACGGCGTGAAGCGGAGGCGCCAGGGGATCATGGCAGAGCCTCACAACGGCTTGTAGGCGCCGTCCTTCCAGACATAGACGATGTAGTCGAGCTTGGTGATGTCGCCCTTCTTGTCGAACGAGAGCGGGCCGAGCACGGTGTCGAACACCTGCCCGGAGTGCATCGCCTGCGCCACCTTCTGGGGGTCGACGGACTTGGCCGCCTCGGCCGCCTGCTTGAGGACCTGAACGGCGGCGTAGGAATAGAGCACGTAGCCCTCGGCATCGATGCCCTTCTTGGCAAACTGCTCGACGATCTTCGCCGCCGCCGGGTTCTGGCGCGGGTCGGGGCCGAAGGTCATCAGCGTGCCCTCCGCGCCGGGGCCGGCGATGCCCCAGAACTCACGGTCGGTCAGGGAATCCCCGCCCATGAGGACCGTCTTCATGCCCTGGTCGCGCATCTGGCGCACGATAAGCCCCGCCTCCGGGTGAAGGCCGCCGAAATAGACCAGGTCGACGCCCGCTGCCTTCATCTTCGACACAAGGGCGGAATAGTCCTTCTCACCGGGATTGATGCCCTCGTAGAGCACCTCCTTGAGGCCGTCCTTGTGCATGGCCATCTGGGTCTGGTCGGCGAGGCCCTTCCCGTAGGGCGACTTGTCCTGGACGATGGCGACCTTCTTGTCCTTGTAGTTGGCCGCGATGTAGGCGCCGGCGACGGACCCCTGCTGGTCGTCGCGGCCGCAGGTGCGGAAGGTGTTCCACATCTTGCGCTCGGTGAAGACCGGGTTGGTGGAGGCGGGCGAGATCTGCAGCACCCCGGCGTCCTGGTAGTCCTGCGATGCGGCGATCGAGATGCCGGAATTGATGTGGCCGACCACGAAATTCGCCCCGTCGGTGATGAGCTTGTTGGCGGCCGCGACGCCCTGCTCGGGCTTGCCGCCGTCGTCGGCGGACAGGAGTTCGATCTTCTGGCCGAGGATGCCGCCCTGCGCGTTGATGTCGGCGACCGCGGCCTCCACGCCGCTGCGCATCTGCGCGCCGAACGCGGCGATGCTGCCGGTGAACGGGCCGGCGGCGGCGAGCTTCACCTGGGCGAGCGCCGGCGTGACCGCGCCGACGCACAGCCCCGCGCCGATGGCGAGCAAGGCAAGCTTGAGCTTCGTCATCTGATACCCCTCGAATAGGCCGCCGATTGCCCGGCGCGCATCTTGCCCTAACGATATAGCCGACGCCGGCACCGGCGGGCGAGCCCCCCGCAGAGCAAGTCGCGTGCCCGGACGAACGGCGACGATGCGCGGGTCCGGAACGCGAAAAGGCCCGCGGCATGCCGCGGGCCCTTCCGTCGTCCTCAGGTGGTCCTCAGCCGTCAGGGCCGGGGACGGACCGGATCACATCTGCTCGTAGCCGCCGTTCTTCCAGACATAGACCACGTAGTCGAGCTTGGTGATGTCGCCCTTCTTGTCGAAGGAGAGCGGGCCGAGCACGGTCTCGAACTTCATGCCGGAATGGATCTTCTCGGCCACCTTCTTCGGGTCGAGGGACTTGGCCGCCTCGGCCGCCTGCTTGATGACCTGCACCGCGGCATAGGAATAGAGCACGTAGCCTTCCGGATCGACGCCCTTCTTCTTGAACTGCTCGACGATCTTCGCCGCCGCCGGGTTCTTGCGCGGGTCGGGACCGAAGGTGGTCAGGGTGCCGGTGGCGCCCTCGCCGGCGATGGCCCAGAACTCCTTGTCGATCATGCCGTCGCCGCCCATGAGGACGGTCTTCATGCCCTGGTCGCGCATCTGGCGCACGATCAGGCCAGCTTCCGGATACAGGCCGCCGAAATAGACCAGGTCGGCGCCGGTCGACTTGATCTTGGAGACGAGGGCCGAATAATCCTTCTCCTTCGGATTGACGCCCTCGTACATCACTTCCTTCATGCCGCCCTTGTTGAGGCCCTTCTGGGTCTCGTCCGCGAGGCCCTTTCCGTAGGGCGTCTTGTCGTGGACGATGGCGACCTTCTTGCCCTTGAAGTTCTTCAGGATGTAGGCGGAAGCCACCGCGCCCTGCTGGTCGTCACGGCCGCAGGTGCGGAACGTGTTCCACATCTTGCGCTCGGTGAAGGTCGGGTTGGTGGAGGCGGGGCTGATCTGGAGGACGCCGGCTTCCTCATAGTCCTGGGACGTGGGGATCGAGACGCCGGAATTGTAGTGGCCGACCACGAACTTGGCGCCGTCGGTGATGAGCTTGTTGGCGGCCGCCTTGCCCTGCTCGGGCTTGCCGCCGTCGTCGCCCACCAGGAATTCCACCTTCTGGCCGAGGATGCCGCCGGAGGCGTTGATGTCGGCGATGGCGGCCTCGGTGCCGTTCTTCAGCTGCGCGCCGACCGCGGCGAGTTCGCCGGTGATGGGGCCGGCGACGGCGATCTTGACCTGCGCCTGAGCCTGGGCGGCAAAGGCAAGGCCGGCGCCGAGGGCCAGCGATGCCAACAAGAGCTTCTTCATCTCAACCTCTCCCCTTCTGTCGGTTTCCGGCGCTCAGGTCCGGTCCCGGGAAACAGTAGCACGCGCAATAGGAGAACGCTTCGGGCTTGCAGCGGCGACGGGCGCCGCGCCGGTGAGGCCGGCCGCCACGTCGCGACCCGGCCAAAAGGCATCGGGATACCCTCACCCGCCGGGTCCCGCGCGCCGCGGCGAGGCCGGAGCGCGAAGGCATTGTGCGCAAATTCCGGGGTCTGTCGATGGCCGCCACCCTAGGCTAATCAGAGGGCATCGCCCGGCGCATCGCCGGAGCGTTCACGCCAGGCAAACGGCCCGTGGGCTTCGAACATCCAGCCGTATTGCGCCGTCATCTGCTGGCGCCGAACGAAGCGGAAGCCCAGTGCGGCCACCGCCATCAGCAGCAGGAATTCCATCACGAAGTGCTGAAGCGAGAACAGCGTGTCCTCGAACAGAGCGAAGTGGCAGAAGCGCACCGCGCCGGCGAGCAGCACCACATAGGCGACGAGGTTCCAGAACGAGCCCCAGCTCCGCGCCACCGCCTGCCCGGTGCGCCAGGCCGTGGCGCCGCCGAGGATCAGGCTGACGAGGATGAAGTCCCCGAAGGAGGTCTCCACCAGGAGATGGGGCCAGACCACCAGCGCGACGGCGAGCGCGGCGAGCGTCGCGATCGGCGTCACCAGCATGGGCGAGGTGGCGCGGCCGGGATTGCGCACGCGCTCCATCAGCGCCCCCCTTCCAGATAGGCCGCGCGCACCTCGGGCCGCGCAAGCAGATCGGCGCCGGTGCCGGACATGGTGACGAGGCCGTTCACCATCACATAGCCGCGATGGGCGAGCTTGAGCGCATGGAAGGCGTTCTGCTCCACCAGGAACACGGTGAGGCCGCGCTCGGCATTAAGGGCGCGGATCACGTCGAAGATCTGCCGCGCCACCAGCGGCGCGAGGCCGAGCGAGGGCTCGTCCAGCAGCAGCAGCCGCGGGCGGCCCATGAGCGCGCGGGCGATGGAGAGCATCTGCTGCTCGCCGCCCGACAGCGTCCCGCCGCGCTGGGAGACGCGCTCCTTCAGCCGCGGGAACAGCTCGAACATGGCGGCGAGATCTTCCTGGAAATGGGCGCCGCCGTCCAGCGCCGCGCCCATCTGCAGGTTCTCGTAGACGCTCATGCGCGGGAAGATGCGCCGCCCCTCCGGCGACTGGGCGATGCGCATGCGCATGATCTCGTGGGTGGGCAGGCGGGTGATGTCCTGCCCGTCATAGATCACGCGCCCGTCGCGCGCCCTCGGCGCGCCGCAGATGGTCATCATCAGCGTTGACTTGCCGGCGCCGTTGGCGCCGATCAGCGTGACGATCTCGCCCTCGTTGACCTCGATGTCCACGCCCTTGAGGGCGATGATGTTGCCGTAGAAGGCGGTGACGCCCTCCACCTTGAGCAGCGGCGGACGGACCGGCGCGGCGGCGGGCGCGGCCGGGGTTGCGGGCGAGGTCGCGCCGGTGGTCGCGATCATGGGTTCGCCTCCGCGCTCAGCGCCTTGGTTGCCGCCGCCTCGGCGACCGCCTCCTCCTCGTCCTCGACGCCCAGATAGGAGGCGATGACGCGCGGGTCGTGGCGCACCTCGTCGGGCGTGCCGTCGGCGATCTTGCCGCCATATTCCAGCACCACCACGTGGTCGGAAATCTCCATCACCACGCTCATGTCGTGCTCGATCAGCAGCACCGAGGTGGCGTGCTCGGCGCGGATCGAGAGCAGCAGTTCGTTGAGCGCCGCCGATTCGCGCGGATTGAGGCCGGCGGCGGGCTCGTCGAGGCACAGCAGCACCGGCCCGGTGCACATGGCCCGGGCGATCTCCAGGCGCCGCTGGTCGCCATAGGAGAGGTCGCCCGCCGGGTCGTCGGCACGCTGGATCAGGTGGGTCTTCTCCAGCCAGTAGACGGCGCGATCCACCGCCCCCTTCTGCTTGCGCTGCCACGACGGCAGCCCGAGCAGCGCCGCCGGGCTCAAAAGCCCGGTCTCCGAAAGCGACATGTGCTGCGCCACCAGAAGGTTTTCCAGCACCGTCATGCCCGAGAACAGGCGGATGTTCTGGAACGTGCGCGCCACCTTCGCCCAGGAGGCGACCCTGTGGTCCGGCAGCCGCTCCAGGAGATAGACCGCGCCCTTGCCGGTGCGGGTCCAGGATTCGCCCGCCGCGGTCACGGCGTCGAGTTCGACCGCCGTCGCCGGGCCGCCATGGTTCAAGGCGAGGCGGCCGGCGGTGGGCTTGTAGAAGCCGGTAATGCAGTTGAACACCGTGGTCTTGCCGGCGCCGTTGGGGCCGATGACCGCGGTGACGTCGCCCCGCCCCGCGCGGAACGACACGTCGTTGACGGCGATCAGGCCGCCGAAGCGCATGGACAGATGGTCCACCACGAGGATGGGATCGGCATCCCAGGAGCGCGCGGGGGGAGCCGAAGGCGCGGCGCACATCAGCCGTGGCCCTCCTTCACGAGGCTGCCGGAGACCGACTTGCGCTGCTTCAGGAAGATGGTGGGCATGCGGTTCGCCACCAGCCCGCGCGGACGCCACACCATCACCGCCACCATGGCGAAGCCGAAGATCAGCATGCGGTAGAGCGTGGGGTCGAAATTGGGTCCGAACAGCCACTCGTTCTTGAGGAAGGAGAGATTGCGCAGCATCTCCATGCCGCCGATCAGCAGGATCGCGGCGGCCGCCACGCCCATCTGCGAACCCATGCCGCCCAGCACGACGATGGCGAGGATCACCGCCGATTCCATGAAGGTGAAGCTCTCGGGCGAGACGAACCGGATTCGCACGGCGAAGAACGCGCCGGCGAAGCCGCCGAACATGGCGCCGATGGCGAAGGCGGTGAGCTTGGTAAGCGTGGTGTTGATGCCGAGCGAGCGGCAGGCGATCTCGTCCTCGCGCAGCGCCTCCCAGGCGCGGCCAACGGGCATCTTCCTGAGCCGCACGGTGACGAGGGCGGTGAGCGCGGCAAGCCCCAGGATGACGAAGTAGAGGAAGATCATCCGGTGCATGGAATCGAAGGGGAGGCCGAACATGTGGGCAAAGCCGCCCTCCCCGGACGAGAAGGGAATGCCGAAGAAGGAGATGGCCGGGATCGAGGCGATGCCCGCCCCGCCATTGGTCAGCGACACCCAGTTGATGAGGACGAGGCGGATGATCTCGCCGAAGGCCAGCGTGACGATGGCGAGATAGTCCCCGCGCAGCCGCAGCACGGGGAAGCCGAGGATTACGCCCCAGAAGGCGGCGAGGATGCCGGAGACCGGCAGGCAGACCCAGAACGACCATGCGGTCCAGAAGCCCTCGCCCAGATGCCCGGCCAGGAAGTCGTTGATGGGCACCGAAGTGGAGAGCAGCGCGAAGGTATAGGCCCCCACCGCGTAGAAGGCGACGTAGCCGAGGTCGAGCAGGCCCGCGAGGCCCACCACGATGTTCAGCCCCCAGCCCAGCATCACATAAGTGAGGATATAGATGCCGATATCGATCCAGTAGCGGCTCGGACCGAGCCCGCCCACCAGCGTCACCGCGATCAGCGGATAGGCGATGGCGAGGCCGAAGAAGACCGGCTTCACCAGCGCCGAGGCCACGGCGCCGAGGCGCGGCCAGGGGCTCGCCACCGCTTCCGCCTCGGCGACGCTCTTGGGCGGCACCCGGGCGGCGGACCGGCGCGGGCCGTCGCCGCGCCAGACCGTGAGGTTGAGGACCAGGCGCCCCGCCGTCACCATCAGCGCGAACACCGCGACGAGGCCGAAGCGGTAGTCGAGCACGAGGGAGCCCGTGCCCGATTCGGTGGCGTGGAAGCCCACCAGCGGCAGCAGCACGAAGAAGGTGAGAAGCCCGCTCGCCAGCGCCTCGGAGACGGCGCGCTCCACCACGGACTTTTCGCGCCGCGCCGGCCGGCGCGCCGGCGGCACCTGGGCGAGGTCGGTGCGCTTCACCGCATCGGGATTGGTGGCGTCGACCGGATCGGCGGACGCCATCACACCTTCTCCACTTCCGGCCGGCCGAGCAGGCCCTGGGGCATGAAGATGAGCACCACGACGAGGATGGAGAACGCCGCCACATCCTTGTATTCGATCGAGAAATAGGCCGACCAGAAGGTCTCTATGAGGCCGATCAGGAGCCCGCCGAGCACCGCCCCCGGCAGCGAGCCGATGCCGCCCAGCACCGCGGCGGTGAACGCCTTCACGCCCGGCACGAAGCCGTCGGCGAAGTTCACGACGCCGTAATACATGAGGAACATCACGCCCGCGACGGCGGCGAGCGCGGCGCCGATGACGAAGGTGAGCGAGATGGTGCGATCCACGTTAACGCCCAGCAGTGCGGCCATCTTGCGGTCCTGCTCGCAGGCGCGCTGGGCGCGGCCGAGCGGCGTCTTCTGCACCAGCCACCAGAACACGAGGAGAAGGCCTGCGGTGACGGCCATGATGATCACCTGCTTGTAGGCCAGCGTCACCTGGTAGCCGTCGCGCTCCATGATCACGAACACGTCCGTGACCATGGGCGGGATCGGCTTGTTGCGCGGGCCCTGCGTCACCTGGACGAAGTTCGACAGGAAGATGGACATGCCGATGGCCGAGATCATCGGCGCGAGCCGGAACGAGCCGCGCAGCGGCCGATAGGCCACGCGCTCGATGGTCCAGCTGACGAGGCCGGTGAAGATCATGGCCACCACCAGCGTGATGACGAGGATGAGGAAAATCGAACTCATGCCGAGCACGGTCGTCAGCATGAGGATACAGATGAGGCCGGTGAAGGCGCTCACCATGAACACGTCGCCGTGGGAGAAGTTCACCATGCCGATGATGCCGAACACCATGGTGTAACCGATGGCGATCAGGCCGTAGATCGACCCGAGGGTCAATCCATTGATGAGCTGCTGGACGAAGACTTCCATCCGCCGCTTAACCCCTCTGGTTCTGGTGCGCCTATGATTTCATCATGCCCGGTGATTGGGCTAGGCTTTCCTAAAGTCATAACCTGCCGCGACGCCACGCACAATTCGCCCCGGCGCCGGCGCGTGTCCCCTATATAGGTGGATCGGGACACCCGAGGCGGCAGCGGAACGGAAGGAAGATCATGGCGCTAGAAATGTCCGGCAGCTACGACATCGCCCTGCCGCGCGAAAAGGTATGGGCCGCGCTCAACGACCCGGCCGTGCTCAAGGCCTGCATTCCCGGCTGCGAGGAGCTGGAGCAGGTTTCGCCCACCGAGCTGAAGGCGCTGGTGGTGGCGAAGATCGGCCCGGTGAAGGCGAAGTTCCGCGGCACGGTGGTGCTGTCCGAGCTTGATCCGCCGAACGGCTACCGCATCGGCGGCGAGGGCGAGGGCGGCGTCGCCGGCTTCGCCAAGGGCGGCGCCGTGGTGTGCCTTGCCGAGATTGAGAGCGGCACCCGGCTCGACTACACGGCCGAGGCGCAGATCGGCGGCAAGCTGGCCCAGCTCGGGCAGCGCCTCGTGGCGGGCACCGCGAAGAAGCTCGCCGACGACTTCTTCCGCAACCTCGCCGCGCTGGGCGATCCGGCGCCGACCGGCGACGCCGCCGGCTGACGGCCGCGCCTGGGCGTTCCTGGCGCTCTGCAACCCTTGCGCGACAAGGGCCTGCGTGGGGGCACGACAGCTCGGCGCCCCTTGACCCCGGCGCCCCGTACCGTCACCTTGGCGCCTCACCGCCGCGCAAGACCGGCGGGCCGCCTGCCGACATCGAGGAACTCGCCGTCGCCGGGTCAATGATGCGCCGTGCCGTTCCTCAGGAGCGGTTCGGTGCCGGGGCGGGAGCGGACCGAAGGGGCGTGTGTCTCATGCCAAACCCTGCGGCTCATGTTGTCACGACTGAAGCTCGACCCCTTCCTGCCGGCGCTGGTCGGCACGGTTCTCCTCGCCTTGGCCTGGCCCCAACTCGGCGTCACCGGCGGGCCGCTGCGGGCCGACCGGGCCGCCACCTACGGCATCGCCATCATCTTCTTTCTCTACGGCGCGTCGCTGGAAACCAGCCGGCTGGTGGAGAGCGCGGCGCGCTGGAAGCTGCATCTCGTGGTGCAGCTCGCCACCTTCGTCCTGTTCCCGCTCGTGGTGGTGGTCGCCATGCCGCTCATCGGCAAGGTGTTACCGCCCGAGGTGGCAGTGGGCTTCTTCTTCCTCGCCGCCTTGCCCTCCACGGTCTCCTCGTCGGTGGCGATGACCTCGCTGGCGCGCGGCAATGTTCCGGTGGCGATCTTCAACGCGTCCATATCGAGCCTGATCGGGGTGTTCCTCACGCCGCTGCTGATGGCGTCCTATCTCCACGCCACCGGCGGCCACATGGCGCTCGGCGACGTGATCGTGAAGCTCATCACGGTGGTCATGCTGCCGCTCGGCTTCGGCCAGTTGGTGCGGCCGCTGATCGCGAAGCTCATCGCCCGCCACAAGGCGGTGGTGAAGGTGGCCGACCGTGGCGTGATCCTTGCCATCGTCTACAACGCCTTCTGCGACAGCATCGCGGGCGGGGTGTGGAGCGGGCAGAGCCCGTCGCTCGTCGTCGAGATGGCGGCGGGGGCGGTCTGGCTGTTCGCCGTGGTCTTCTTCGTCGTCCAGGGCATCTGCCGGATCGCGCGCTTCCCGGAAGCCGACACGGTGGCGGTGGTGTTCTGCGCCTCGAAAAAGTCGCTCGCCACCGGCCTTCCCATGGCGACCGTGATGTTCGGGGCGAACCCTCAGCTTTCGCTCATCATCATGCCGATCATGCTGTACCACTTCCTGCAGCTTGTGATCGTCGGCTTCATCGCCGGCCGCTACGGCGTGCGGGCGGATGCGCTGGAGGCGATCGAGGCGGCGGAGGCGAGCGAGCCCTCGCTCCTGCCGGAGGAGGCGCCCGCGCCGCCGCCGAAGGTGCGCCGGCGCGCCTGAAGCGGCGCGCTGGCTTGTTGCTGGTCGGTTCGGCTTTCAGTTCAGCTTAATGCCGGCCTTGGCGATGATGCCGGCCCACTTGGTGGATTCCTCGGCGAGGAACGCCTTGAACTCGGCGGGGGTCGAGCTGTCCGGCTCGACGCCGATCTCGATCAGGCGCTTCTGCACCGCCGGATCGGCGACCGTGGCGACGATCTCCTTGTTCAGCCTGTCGATCACCGCCTGCGGCGTGCCCTTGGGCGCGGCGATGCCGAACCAGGCGTAGGATTCGTAGTCCTGCACCCCCTGCTCGGCCATGGTCGGCACGTTCGGCAGCGCCTTGCTGCGCGCCTTGGTGGTGACGGCGAGCGCGCGGATCTGGCCGGCGGCGAGCTGGGACGAGACGTTGGGGATGAGCTGGAAGCTCACCGGCACCTCGCCCGACACAAGGTCGATGGCGAGCTGGCTGCCCGAGGGATAGGGCACGTGCGACATCTGCGTGCCGGCGACGATGTCGAAATAGGCCGCCGCCAGATGCTGCGACGAGCCGAGGCCGACCGAGGAATAGTTGATCTGGCCGGGCTTGCTCTTCACGAAGGCGATGAACTCGGCCACGGTCTTCACCGGAATCTTGTCCGGGTTCACCACCAGCACGTTGACGAGCTTCGCCACCGTGGAGATGGGCTCGAAATCCTTCTCCGGGTCGTAGGGCAGCCCGCCCAGGGTGCGGTTGACGACGAACGGCCCGGGGGCCGCGAACACCAGCGTGTAGCCGTCCGGCGCGGCCTTGGCCGCCGCCGCGGTGCCGGTATTGCCGCCCGCGCCCGGCCGGTTCTCGACGACCACCCGCTGGCCGAGCCGCGCCGAGAGTCCGTCCGCCACGATGCGGGCGATGGAATCGCTCGCGCTGCCGGCGCCGAACGGCATGATGAGCTTGATGGCACGGTCGGGATAGGCCTGGGCGCTGGCGGGCTGGACGCCCGCGACGGCGGCGAAAGCGGCGAGCGCGGCGACAAGGCCGCGGATGGACTGGCGCATGAACCCCTCCAAGGGTTTCGTGAGTTCTTGTTCTTCGGCAAAGCGCGCCGCCGCCGTGGCGGAGCGCCGGAACGGGCACGGCCTCAGGCCGCGTCCCGTGCGAGGGCCGCCATAATCCACAAATATTGGCTGGGTTCAACGCAGCGGAAGACCGGGACAGGCCCCGTCCTGCAACCTGGAGGATGCCCGAGCCGCCCCCTCCCGGCGCAACGGGAAGGCGGCGAGCCGGCCGCCCTCCCCCCATGTCCGCGCGGCGTTCAGACCGCGGCGCGCGGATCGTGCCGGGCGAGGCGCGCCAGCAGGTAGTCCACCTCGGCACGGGCCGCCGCGGTGAGCGCGGAGCCGGGCTTGCGCTGGGCGTCGGAAGCGATGAAGCCGCGCTTCATCATCACATACTTGCGCACCGCGAGGCCCACGCCCTGCTGCTGCTCGTAGCGCAGCAGCGGCAGATGGGCGTCGAACAGATCGTGCGCCTTGTCGCGCTCGCCTGCGTTCTGGAGGCGCACCACCTCGCCCAGCATTTCGGGGAAGGCGTAGCCGGTCATCGCCCCGTCCGCGCCGCGCTCCATCTCGAAGTCGAGGAACAGGCCGCCATTGCCGGTGAGGATGGAGATCGGCCGCATCGAGCCGTCCTTCTGGAACGCGCGCAGCGCCGAAATCTTCTCCAGGCCCGGCCAGTCCTCGTGCTTCAGCATCACGCAGGACGGGTTCTCCTGGACGATCTGGCGGATCACCTTGGGCGTCATCTGCACCGTCAGCGTCAGCGGATAGTCCTGGATCACGAACGGGATGTCGCCGCCGATGGCCTCGATGGCCTGGCGGTAGTAGCCGGTGATCTGGTCGTCGGTGCGCATGTGCGTCGGCGGGGCGATCATCACGCCCGCCGCGCCCTTCTCCATGGCCGCCCGCGCCAGCCAGCGCATGGCCGCGAAGCCGGGCGCGGAAACGCCGACGATCACCGGGAGCTTGCCGAAGCCGGCGACGAAGCGCGCCGTCACGGCAAGCGATTCCTCCGGCTCCAGCTTCGGCGCCTCGCCCATGATGCCGAGCACGGTGACGCCGGTGGCGCCGGCCGCGAGATAGCGGGCGATGAGGGTGTCGAGGGAGCCCTCGTCGATCCTGCCTTCGGGCGTGAAGGGGGTCGGGGCGATGGGGAACAGGCCGGAGGCGCTGGCGTCGAGAAGCATGGCAAGAACCGATCAGATGCTGGCGATGAGCCCGCCATCCACGCGGATGACGGAGCCGGTGACATAGGACGAAGGAGCGCCCGCGAGGAAGGCCACCACATTGGCATATTCCTGCGGCTCTCCGTAGCGGCCGACGGGGATGGAGCCCGTGCTCTCCGCCGCGACCTCCTCCACCGTGCGGCCTTCCCGCTCCGCCTTCTTGGCGTCGAGGAAGCGGATGCGGTCGGTGGCGATGCGGCCGGGCAGCACGATGTTGGCGGTGATACCGTCGCGCGCCACCTCGCGGGCGAGCGTCTTCGACCAGCCCACCAGCGACAGGCGCAATGCGTTGGAGATGGCGAGGTTGGGGATCGGCGCCACCACGCCGGACGAGGTGGAGGTGACGATGCGCCCCCACTTCCTCGCCCGCATGCCGGGCAGCACGCGGTCGGTGAGCGCGATCACCGACAGCACCATCTGCTCGAAGCTCTTCGCCCACAGGGCCGGGTCCTGGCCCGAGGCGGGCGTCGGCGGCGGACCGCCGGTGTTGTTCACCAGCACGTCCACCGGGCCGAGCGCGGCCTCGATCTCCGCCACCCGCGCGTCGATGCCGGCAAGGTCGGAGAGGTCGAACGCCAGCGCATGCGCCACTCCGCCTTCGGCGATGATGGTCTCCTTGACGCGGGCGAGCGCCGCCTGGTCGATATCGCCGAGCGCAACCTTCGCGCCCTCGCGCGCCAGCGTCGCGGCGATGGCGCCGCCCAGTCCGCCGCCGGCGCCCAGAACGAGCGCGGTCTTGCCCTTCAAGCCCAGATCCATGGGGGGTCCTTTCGTGGTCTTCGGTCCCGCGCGGGCGCTCAGTCGGCGATCCCGAGCGCGGGGGTGATGGCGCCCCAGATCGGGCCCTCCGGCGCGCCCGAGGCGGCGCGTGCGAGATAGTCGGCCTTGCTGTACTGCATGTGGTCGACGCACAGCTGCGCCAGCGCCCAGCTGTCGGTGCCCTGGAGCAGCTCGATCATGATGTCGTGCTGGCGCAGCGAGATCAGGAGGCCCTCGCGGTCGGCGAGGTTCTTCGCCCGCATGGGAAGGGTGAGGCCCATATAGTCCTGCAGCGTCTGCACCAGATAGGGATTGCCGCAGCCCGAGAACAGCACGAGGTGGAAGGCGTCGTTGGTCTCGTGCATGCCCCTCAAGTCGCCGGCCTCGGCGTGGCGGGCATAGTCGGCCTGGATCTCCTTGAGCCGTGCGACCAGGTCGGCCGGTGCCGGCAGGGGAATCTTCAGCGCCGCCTGGCGGGTGAGCATCTCGCGCACCTCGTAGATCTGGCGCACCTCGTCGGGCGAGTAGGAGCGCACGGTGGCGCCCACGTTCTTCTCGCGCCGCACGATGCCGAGGCGTTCCAATTGCACCAGCGCCTGGCGCACATAGTGGCGCGAGGCGCCGTAGCGCGCCATCAGCGTGTCCTCCACCAGCCGAGAGCCGGGGGCGAGCCGGCCGAAGATGATGTCCTCCTCGATCCGGCGCTGGATCTCGGCCTGCCCGTCCTCGCGGCAGGTGGCGGAAGGGGAAGCCTCGCTCATGCCGCGCTCCGGCTCTGGTGCTCGAACCCGGACAGACGATAGCAGTCCTCCACCAGCCGCAAGGTCTCGAGATTGTCGGCGGGTGATGTCTCGAACGGCGCGCCGTCGCGCAGGCAGGCGACGAAATGGGCGATGGTCGCCGCATAGGAGCCGGCATAGGCCGCGTCCGGATCATAGGCGATGGCCTGCGCCTCCCGCCCCGAGAGCGAGAGGTCGGAGCCGTCGAGGCGGATGGCGCCGTCGGAGCCCACCACCAGCAGCTGATCGCGCGCCTGGGCCGGCGCGCCGTGCGCCGCGAAGGTGGCGAACACGCTGACGCCGCGCCCCTCGGCGGTGGAGAGATGGATCACCGCCCCGTCCTCGCCCAGCAGCGCCGGGCAGGTGCGGGTGAGCGCCGCGGCCTCCACCTTCAGCGGCCCGAGCAGCATCCGCAGCGTGTCGAGATGGTGGATCAGAACCTCGGCCACCAGCATCCGCTTCTCGCTTGCCATGAAAGGCTGGCGGTCGAGCGCGGGATAGCGCCCCTCGGCATCCGGCACCGTGCCGGAGGTGACGAGAGTGAGTGCGGCGGCCTCCACCTTGCCGATGCGGCCGTCGCGCAGCCAGCGCGCCGCCTCCCGGTAATAGGGGCGGAAGCGCCAGTTCTCGTGCACCATCAGCCGCACCCGGTCGCCGATGTCGGCCACCAGGCGCTCGGCCTCGGCAAGGGTCGGCGCCAGCGGCTTCTGGCACAGGATGGGCAGGCCATGGTCCGCCACGAGGCGCGCCAGGTCGGCATGGACGGCGCGCGGGGCGGCGATGTCCACCGCGTCGAGCCCGCCCACCGCCAGCATCGCCGCGGCGCTGTCGAACACGGCGGGAATGCCGAAGGCGTCCGCCCGCTCACGCGCCCGCTCAAGCGAAGGATCGGCGATGGCCGCCACATGCGCGGCATCGCCCAGCTGCCGCCAGCCCTTGAGATGGTGCTGGGTGACCCAGCCGGCGCCGATGAGGCCGACGCGGAGCGGCGCGGCCATCAGTGCGCCCTCCGCTGCACGGCGGCGCCGATGACGGCCGCGGCATCCTCGCGCGGGGCGATGGCGAGGCCGCTTTCGGCATCGAACAGGTAGGCCGCCTCGGGGCGGAAGAACAGTTCCAACTCCTGGTCGAGCGCCACCATGACCTGGCGCGGCAGGCGGGCGGTGATCTCGGTCTCGCCGTCGAGCGCCACCAGCACCAGCGTCTCGGCGCCCAGCGGCTCCACCGCCACCGTGCGCCCGCGCAGCTTGCCAATGCCCGCGCCCGCCGGCCGTTCGAGGCTCAGGTCCTCGGCGCGCACGCCGAGCGTGATACGGCGGCCGGCATAGGGCACCAGCGCTGCCTCGCTCCAGCGACTGAGCGGCGCGTCCACCGCCATGCTGCGAGCGCGGGCGCCGTCGAGCGTGGTCGCCATGAGGTTCATGGGCGGGGCGCCGAGGAAGCGGGCGACGAAGGTGTTGGCCGGCTGCCAGTAGACCTCCAGCGGCGCGCCGATCTGCGCCACCTTGCCGGCATTCATGACGCAGATGCGCGTGCCCATGGTCATCGCCTCCACCTGGTCGTGGGTGACGTAGATCATGGTGGATCCGAGCCGATTGTGCTGCTTGATGATCTCCGAGCGGGTGTTGACGCGCAGCGCCGCGTCGAGGTTCGAGAGCGGCTCGTCGAACAGGAACACCTGCGGCTCGCGCACCATGGCGCGCCCGAGCGCCACGCGCTGGCGCTGGCCGCCGGAGAGCGCCGCCGGCCGGCGCGCCAGAAGCGGCACGAGGCCGAGGATCTCGGCCACCGCCTTCACCCGCCGGTCGATCTCCGCATTGGGGATGGCGCGGCGGCGCAGGCCGAAAGCGAGGTTCTCGGCGACGCTCATGTGCGGGTAGAGCGCATAGGACTGGAACACCATGGCGATGTCCCGGTCCTTGGCGGGCACGTCGTTCACCACCCGCCCGTCGATGGAGAGCGTGCCGCCGGAGATGGTCTCCAGCCCCGCGATCATGCGCAGCGTGGTGGACTTGCCGCAGCCCGAGGGACCGAGCAGCACCATGAACTCGCCGTCCTCGATGGTGAGGTCCACGTCCTCCACCACCACCGGCCCGCCCATGCCGTAGCGCTTGACGATCTTGTCCAGTCTCACAACGGCCATATCAGCCTCACTTGATGGCGCCTGCGGTCATGCCGCGGATGAGCTTCTCCGAGAAGAAGACGTAGGCGATGATTACCGGGATCACCGAGACCATCACGCCGGTGGCGATCATGCCGATGTCCTGGAAGTGGTCGCCCATGAAGGCGCGGATGCCGATGGGCAAGGTGCGCTTGTCCGGGTCGGTGATGAGCACCACCGCGAACAGGAACTCGTTCCAGAGCTGGATGAAGTTCAGGATCAGCGTGGTGGCGATCGCCGGCATGCCCACCGGCAGCACGATGCGCCAGAAGATTTCGAGGTCGCCATACCCGTCCATCTTGGCGGCGTCGAACAGATCCTGCGGGATGCGCGCGAAGAAGCCCTCCAGCAGGTAGACGGTCAGCGGAAGCTGCAGCGAGATATAGACCAGAGCGAGCCCGAACAGGCTGTTGTAGAGGTTGTAGTCCACCAGGATCTGGTAGAGCGAGATCAGGGTGATCTGCGGCGGGAAGATGATCGACGAGAACAGGATCGAATAGATCAGCCGGTTGCCGCGGAAGCGGTAGCGCGCGAGCGCATGGGCCGCCGCCGCGCCGATCAAGGTGACCACCACCACCGCCCCCACCACGACGATGGCGGAATTCCAGAAATAGACCGCGAAGCCGGACTCCCAGGCGGTGCGGTACTGCTCCCAGCGGAACACGGTGGGCCAGGCATAGGGCGCGGCGCTGATCTCGGCCGTGGTGCGCACCGACATGGTCGCGAGCCACAGGAACGGGCCGAGCGTGTAGATGGTGTAGAGGCCCAGAACGACGGCCAGCACTCCCTTGCCGAAGAAGCGCGGCAGGGGCCGGCGCGCCGGATCCTGGGGCTCGGTGCCGGGTCGCAGACCGGCGTCGAGGACGGCGGATTGGCTCATGTCAGTACTCCAGCCGGTCCTTGGACGCGAGCACGCGGTTGAGGATCAGGACCGAGGCGCACACCACCAGGAACCACACGGTCGCGATCGCCGACGGGTAGCCGAGGTCGAACGTGTTCCAGTTGAAGGCGCGCTTGTAGACGTAGGTGGACACGGTCTCGGTGGCCCACAGCGGTCCGCCCTGGGTCATGATCCAGACCAGGTCGAAGATCTTCATCTTGCCGATGAAGGAGAGGATGTAGAGCGACAGCAGCGTCGGCCGCAGCATCGGGATGATGACGAAGCGCAGCTTCGCGCCCCAGCCGCAATTGTCGAGTTCCGCCGCCTCCAGCACCTCGCGCGGCAGCGAATGGATGGCGGCGAGGCACACCACCATGTTGAAGCCGGCCCACTTCCAGGCATGGGTGACGATGAGCGAGCCGAGCGCGAGGTTGGGGTCGCCGAGCCACGAGGAGGCAAGATCGCCGAGCCCCACGGTGCGCAGGATCACGTTCACCGCGCCCCAGTCGTAATTGTAGATCCACATCCACAGGATCGCGACCACGACATAGGACAGGAGCACCGGCGTGAACCACGCCACCCTGAGGAAGCGGGCGAAGGGCACGCCGGCATAGAGCGCGAGCGCCAGCAGAAGGCCGGTGGCGACGTCGAGGATGGGCGCGATGAACGACCAGACGAAGGTGTTGCGCACCGCGATCCAGAACGTCTCGTCGCCCATCAGCTCCACATAATTGGCGAAGCCGACGAACGTCGCCTCCAGCCCCTCGATGTGGAAGAAGCTGTCATAGATGGTGCGGAATGCGGGGTATGCGGTCAGGCCCGCATAGACCAGCAATCCCGGTCCCAGGAAGATGGACAGCACCAGCCGCGTGGCCCGGCGCGGGTCGGCGAGGCCCGTGGAGGAGGAAGCTCGCGCTTCCCCCCTGTCTTTGGCGTTCACGGTGGCGATGTCCGTCATGGTCACTTCTTGAGGCAGGCGGCGTCCATCTTGTCGGCCGCGTCGGCGACGCTGATGAGGCCGGCAGGGAACGCGTTGTTCATGACCTGGACGTAGGTTTCGGCGCACTTCGCACGGTAGTGCAGCAGCGGCGTGCCGAAGAAATAGTCCACGTCCTTGTTGCGGGCGTTCAGCTCCTCGAAATAGGCCTTGTGGGGGCTGACGATCTTGGCCGGGTCGGACTTCAGGCCGCTCTGCAGCGACACCTGGCTGACCCACTTGGTGCCGTTCTCCACGCTCGCCATGGACTTGAGCAGCTTGCCGGCGCAGTCCTTGTTCTTGCCGCGCGAGTACATCACGAAGCTGCCCGACACGGCGAGGGTCTTGCAGTTGGGGCAGGCGCCGTTGTCCATGGCCGGGAACTGCATGATGCCGAGCGGAAAGCCCGCGGGCATGCCGCCCTTCTCCGGCGGCGCGAAGGCACGGCCCGTGAACCAGGAAGGGTCCGGGAAGGTGAGCGCGCCGGGCGTGTTGTAGAAGTAGAAGTGGGACTCGCCGAGCTTCAGCGTCGAGAAGCTCTTGGGATAGGCGCCGTCATCCACGAGCCCCTTCACCCAGGTCATCACCTCGACCACGCGCGGGTCCTTGAACGACAGCTCGCCCGACAGCAGCTTGCCGTAGTCGTCCTTGCCGAGCTTGCGCAGCAGGCTTTCGAACAGGAGCTGGCCACCCGGGAACGGCCGGTCGCCCACGCCCTGAGACACCGGGGTGATGCCGGCGGCGACGCCCTTCTTCACGAGGTCGGCGAACTGGGCCTGGGTGAGCTGGAACGAGGCCGGAACCTCCACCCCCACCTTCTTCACCTGGTCCTTGTTGTAGTAGAGTTCCAGCGTGTAGGCCTCGACCGGCACCGCATGGAGCTTGCCCTTGGCGGTCCAGGCAGGCTTGGCCCACGGCTCGATGGCGTTGACGTCGATATAGTCGTCGAGCGGCTCAAGGAAGCCGCCGGCGAGGAATTCCGGCTGGTCCGGCTCCATGTAGAAGATGTCCGGCGCCTGGCCGGTGCGCACCGCGGACTTCGCCTGGGTGTAGATGTCGGCCTTGGGGATGAAGCTGAGCTTCACCTGGCACTGCGGGTTGGCGGCCTCGAACTCCTGAACCCGCGCCGATACCCAGTCCTTCTTGGCGGGCTCGTCGGGCCAGTTGCTCCACATGGTGATCTGGGTCTGCGCCTCGGCGGAGGCCATGCCGGCGCCGATGGCGAGCGCCGTCAGTGCCACCAGACCGAAACCCCGGCCCACATTGCGAATGCGTCTCATCATGTCCTCCCTGCTGATCTGTTCTGATTTTGGTGGGAGAGTAGGGCGCCTCCGATGATTGTCAATAATCAATCGCGACACTGGGCGGAAAAAGCCATTACGCAGCGCGATACCCATTTCATTATTGACAATCATCGAGTGCTTGCCAATTGTCCCCGCTCAAGGTCGGCGGCATCGTTCAGGGCGACCGTCAACGACCGGCAAGGGAAGACGAGGATGGCGCGCGGACTGAGAAAAGGGCTGACCAGCTACGGGGACGACGGCTTCGCGCTGTTTCTGCGGAAGGCCTTCATCAAGGCGATGGGATATTCGGACGACGCGCTGGAGCGGCCCATCGTCGGCATCACCAACACCTTCAGCGACTTCAACCCCTGCCACGGCAACGCGCCGCAGCTGATCGAGGCGGTCAAGCGCGGCGTCATGCTCGCGGGGGCGATGCCGATGGTGTTCCCCACCATCTCCATCCACGAGAGCTTCGCCCACCCCACCTCCATGTTCCTGCGCAACCTCATGGCCATGGACACGGAAGAGATGATCCGCGCCCAGCCCATGGACGCGGTGGTGGTGATCGGCGGCTGCGACAAGACCCTGCCGGCGCAGATCATGGGCGCGGCGAGCGTCGATCTGCCGACCGTGGTGGTGCCGGTCGGCCCCATGGTGGTCGGCCATCACCGCGGCGAGGTCCTGGGCGCCTGCACCGACTGTCGCCGCCTGTGGAGCGCGCACCGCGCCGGCGAGATGGACGAGGAGGAGATCGCCGCCGTGAATGGGCGCCTCGCCCCCTCTGTCGGCACCTGCATGGTGATGGGCACGGCGTCCACGATGGCCTGCATCACCGAGACGCTCGGCCTCTCTTTGCCCATGAGCGCCAGCATCCCGGCGCCGCACGCGGAGCGGGTGCGCCTCGCCGAGGCAAGCGGCAAGGCCGCGGCCCGCCTCGCTGTGGAAGGCGGCCCGAAACCGAGCGACCTCCTGACCCCCCGAGCCTTCCGCAATGCCATGGTGGTGATGCAGGCGATCGGCGGCTCCACCAACGGCATCGTGCACCTCACCGCCATCGCGGGGCGCACGCCGCACGGCCTCGACCTCGACACGCTCGACGAGATCGGCCGGAAGGTGCCGGTGCTGGTGGACCTGAAGCCCTCCGGCGCCCACTACATGGAGCATTTCCACCATGCCGGCGGCGTGCCGAAGCTTTTGGCCCAGCTCGGCGACCTCGTGGACCTCGACGCCCCGACCGTCTCCGGCGGCACGCTGCGCGACAGCGTCGCCAATGCGGAGGACGTGCCCGGCCAGGACGTCATCCGCCCGCGCACCGACCCCATCAAGGCGCAGGGCTCCATGGTGGTGCTGCGCGGCAATCTCGCCCCCGGCGGCGCGGTGCTGAAGCAGGCCGCCGCCACCGAGCGTCTGCTCCAGCACACCGGCCGGGCGGTGGTGTTCGAATCGGTGACGGACATGGCGGCGCGGATCGACGATCCCGATCTGGACGTGACCGCCGACGACGTGCTGGTGCTGCGCAACACCGGCCCCAAGGGCGCACCCGGCATGCCGGAGGCCGGCTACCTGCCGATCCCCAAGAAACTCGGCCGCCAGGGCGTGAAGGACATGGTGCGCATCTCCGACGCACGCATGAGCGGCACCGCCTTCGGCACCATCGTCCTGCACATCACGCCCGAATCCGCGGTCGGCGGCCCGCTGGCGCTGGTTCGCACCGGCGACCGCATCCGGCTCGACACCGCCGGGCGCCGCATCGACCTTCTGGTGGAGGCGGAGGAGCTGGAGCGCCGCCGCGCCGGCCTTGCCGGTGCTCCCGGGCCGGTCCTGCCGGAGCGCGGCTACGCCCGGCTGTTCTCGCAGACCGTGCTGCAGGCGGACGAGGGCTGCGACTTCGACTTCCTGCGCCGCCATCCCGGCGAGGACGCGTGAGCGCGGCGCCGCCGCTCTGCCTGCCGCCGCGCCCGATCGCGGGAACGCCGGCGCAGCCGCTGCTGCCGCCGGGCGCCTGCGACACCCACATCCACGTCTTCGGGCCGCCGGAGCGCTATCCGCTGGTGCCGGGGCGCAACTACACGCCCCGTCCGGCCGCGCTCGACGCCTATCTGCCCGTGATGGAGGCGCTGGGGATCGCCCGTGCGGTGCTGGTACAGCCCAGCGTCTACGGCACCGACAACGCGGCGCTGCTGGACGCGCTCGGCCGCATGCCGGACCGGCTGCGCGGCGTGGTGGTGGTTCCGCCAACGATCACGGACGGCGAGATCGCCGCGCTTCATGCGCGGGGCGTGCGCGGCATCCGCGTCAATCGCCGCAATCCGGGCGGCCTGTCGCTGGACGACCTTGCCGTTCTCGCCCGCCGGATCGCCCGCTTCGGCTGGCACATCCAGCTTCAGGCGGTGATCGGCGACGGCCCCGCACTCGCCCCCGTGGTACGTGACGCGCCGGTGCCGGTGGTGCTCGACCATATGGGCTTCCTCTCGCCCGCTTTGCCGCGCGAGGAAGGCCCGTTCGCCGAGCTTCTGGCGCTGCTCGCCGAGGGAAATCTCTGGGTCAAGCTCTCCGCCCCCTACCGTCTCGCTCCGCTTGAGGACGGCGCCTATGGGCGCCTCCTGCCGTTCGTCTCGGCCCTGGTCGCCTGCCGCGCCGACCGCCTGCTGTGGGCCACCGACTGGCCCCACCCCGAGCGCTTCGACTTCGTGCCGGACGACCTCGACCCGGCCCAGTTCCTCGGCCTCGACCACGCCGACGCCGCCACGCGCCGCCGCATCTTCGTGGACAATCCGGCCGTGCTCTACGGGTTCTAGAGAGCGATTGGCAGAGAACGCGTTATTCGATCGGACCGATGGCTGCGAAGTGTTCGATCTGCGTGCCGCCGACGCTTCCGACAGCGCCGAAACTGTGATGATCCTCGGCCCCATCTCCAGGCGCCGCAGGTGATGCCCGTGCCCGCCTCGGGACCCATGACGAAGCCCGCGGTCCGGCGCCTTGCTTCAGACCCACGCCACACGCAGCCCTCCGCCCGAAGACCGTTCATGGAGGCGGCCGCAATGCGGTTGACAGGGCTTTGACCAATGTTGTTTGTTACAACAAATAACTGGGAGGAACGACGAAGGCCCATCCGGGGGACGCTGCGGCGTCCGCTGCTGTTCCTTCGCGTCGAGACGTGACGCTGCGTCTCTAACCAAGGAGAAGAACGCATGACGCACATGCCGGTCGTCTACGCCACCAACGCCATTCATTCCGATGCGATGGCTCGTCTGGCGCCCCACGTCCGGCTGGTGATCGGCGCCGACACCTCGGACGAGACGATCCGCCGCCACGTAGAGGCCGCCGACGCGGTCATCGTGCGCGCCAAGCTGCCCGACGACGTTTTCGCTGGCACGAACCGGATCAGGGGCGTGGTGCGCCACGGGGTGGGACTGGACTTCATCCCCGTGGAGGCCGCGACAGCCAAGGGCATTCCAGTCGCCAACCTGCCCGGCAGCAACGCCAATGCCGTTGCCGAATATGTCTTTTCCGCCCTGTTTCACCTGAGGCGGCCGCTTGGCCGGATGGACGCCGATCTGCGGGCCTCGGGCTGGGGCTCGGCCCGAGGACAGGCCGACGCAACGATCGAGATCGGTCCCACCACCATCGGCATCGTCGGTGTCGGAACCATCGGCAAGCGGATCGCCGCGATCGCCCAGGGGTTCGGCATGCGTGTGCTGGGAGCCTCCCGCTCCGGCGCGCCGGTTCCCGGCGTCGAGATCGTTCAGCTGGAAACACTGTTTCAGGAGAGCGATGCCGTCGTGCTCGCCTGCCCTCTGTCTGACCAGACCAGAGGGCTGGTCGATGCCGCCATGATCGGGCGGATGAAGCCCGGCGCCGCGCTCATCAATCCGGCGCGCGGCCCCGTGGTGGACACCAACGCCCTCGTCGCGGCCCTCGCTTCAGGCCGAATCGTTGCCGCCCTGGACGTCTACGACCTTCAGCCGGTCCCCGCCGGCAGCCCCCTGTTCGACTTGGACGGCCTGCTCATGACCCCCCATGTGGGCGGCATCACCTCGACCTCCATGCGCGCCATGAGCCTCGGTGCCGCCGAGGAGATCCTGCGCGTTCTGCGCGGCGAGGAACCGGTCAACCTCGTCAACCCCGCGTATCGCCTGGCCAAGGCCGGCTGACCGCCGTTCCCCGCCGGGCCTGCCCATACCATTCCGCCTCTGGAGCATTTCCGATGAAGATTGATGACGTCTCCCTCACCCTGTTCGCGTGGGACGACATTCCGCCGACCGCCTACGCCGCCCATACCGGACGCTTCAAGGGTGCGAGCAAGATCGGCCTGCTGACCATTTCGACCGACGCCGGGGTCAAGGGCCACGCTTTTCTCGGTTCTGCCTACAATTCGGCCGAGCTCGACGGCCCGATGCTGATGAAGTTCCTGAAGCCTGCCGTGATGGGGCAGGACCCGCTTGACCGCGAGCGGCTCAATGCGGCGCTTTGGCGGAGGGTGCGCAACACCACCATCCGCACCATCGGCGCCATGGATGTGGCGCTGTGGGATATCGCCGGAAAGGTGGCGAACCTGCCGATTCACCGCCTGCTCGGGTCCTACCGTGATCGCGTGAAAGCCTACGCCTCGTCGCAGATTCTCGACAGCGCGGAGGAGTATGCGGAAGAGGCGCTGCACTATAAGTCCATCAACTGGGCTGCCTACAAGCTTCATCCGCCTCAGGAGTGGCGCGAGGACATCCGGTGCTGCAGCGCGGTGCGCAAGGCGGTTGGAGACGATTACACGCTCGCGCTGGATTCCGCCTGGGCTTATACTTATGATGAGGCGGTCCGGGTCGGTCTTGCGATCCAGGACATGGGCTATGCCTGGTATGAAGACCCGCTGACTGACGCGGACATCTATAATTATACCAAGCTCCGGCAGAAGCTGAACATCCCGGTCATGGCCACCGAGTTCCCGGCGGCCGCGCTCGATTCCTACGCGCCCTGGATCATGGCGCAGGCGACCGACTTCCTGCGCGGCGACGTGGCGCTGAAGGGCGGCCTGACGACCGTGATGAAGACCGCGCACCTCGCCGAGG
This sequence comes from Xanthobacter tagetidis, assembly GCF_003667445.1. Taxonomy (GTDB): domain Bacteria; phylum Pseudomonadota; class Alphaproteobacteria; order Rhizobiales; family Xanthobacteraceae; genus Xanthobacter; species Xanthobacter tagetidis. Next base: position 23,636 of record NZ_RCTF01000030.1, read on the forward strand.
CTTTTCACATGAACTACGAGGTCCACCACGGGGGCAACTCGCTCAACAACGTGGCGAACCTGCATGCGGTGATGGCGATCAAGAACACCACGCTGTTCGAGGTGCTGCTGCCCGACGGCGCGCAGAAGTACGGCCTCGCCACGGACATCGAGCCCGATGCCGATGGCTACGTCTATGCCCCCACCGAACCCGGCCTTGGCGCCGACATCGATTTCGAGCTGATCGAGAGGAAGAAGGTGGGCGTCCTGACCTGAGGACCAAGCCCCGTCAGTTCGCGTCGGCGCGCTCGCTTACCCGGCGAGCGGGCCGTTGCGCGCAAAATCAATTGGGAGGAATACACTTGAAATTGCAATTTGTTACTCTGGCCGCCCTGGCCGCGTCCCTCATGGCCGGCCCAGTTAAGGCCGAGACCTTCCCGACCCGCACCGTGACCATCGTCGTCCCGTTCTCGGCAGGCGGCAGCACCGATACGGTTGCGCGCCTTGTCGCGACCAACCTGCAAGGCCAGTTCGGCCAGCCTTTCGTGGTTGAGAACAAGCCTGGCGCCAGCGGCAATATCGCCGCGTCCTACGTGGCCCGATCCGCGCCTGACGGCTACACGCTGTTCATGGGCACGTCCACGTCCATCGCCAACATGAGCCTGTTCAAGAACCTCAACTACGACATGCTGACGGACTTCGTCCCGGTGTCGCAGACGGTCTACACGCCGCTGGTGATGATCGTGAACCCGAACAGCCCGGCAAAGACGTTCCAGGACTTCCTGAAGATGGCGAAAGAGGCGAAGCAGCCTCTGACCTACGGGTCCGGCGGCAGCGGCACCTCGCAGCATCTGGCCGGCGCGCTGTTCGAGAACCTGGCGGACGTGAAGATGGTGCACGTCCCCTACAAGGGTGCGGCCCCCGCCGTGACCGACCTCATGGGTGGTCAGATCGACGTGATGTTCTCGCCGCTGGTGGATGCCATCGGCTATATCCGCGGCGGAAAGCTGCGTGCGCTTGCGCTCACCACGCCCAAGGAGAGCGCCCAGCTTCCCGGCGTGCCGACGCTGGCCTCGGCGCTCGCCGGCTTCGACGTGCCGACCTGGAACGGCATCTTCGCGCCGGCCAAGACTCCGCCCGCGATCGTGGATGCCTTGAGCAAGGCGATCCAGAAGGCCATGCGCGAGCCGGACATGATCAAGACCGTCGAGGGGCAGGGTTCCGACCCGGTGGGCAGCACGCCGGCCGAGTTCAAGTCCTTCGTCGAGAAGGAGCAGAAGGTCTGGCAGCGCCTGGTGGAGATTTCGGGCGCCAAGGTCGAATAGGCCTGCTCGCGTTCCGCGCCGGCCCATGATGGCGGGCGGCGTGGGGGCGGGGCCGATCTCGGCGGGCGCGGCGCCAAATGCCGCGCTCGCCCTTGTTAGGGGCCGGCCTCGCGGCCGTTCGCGCAGCGCGCGGCGGGCAGGTGCCGCGCACCCGCCGCTTCACGCCTCGGCGGCGCACTCGCGCAGGCTGGCCTCGATGATGTCGAGCGCCTCGCCGAACACCGCGTCGGGGATCGTCAGCGGCGCCAGGAAGCGGATCACGTTGCCGTAGACGCCGCACGACAGCAGGATCAGCCCCTTGGCGA
>NZ_RCTF01000031.1 GCF_003667445.1 Xanthobacter tagetidis
GGCTGCGGGCGCGGGCGCCGGAGCGGCGGCCGCAGCCGGTGCAGGCGCGGCCGGAGCCGGGGCGACAGCAGCCGGCGCCGCGCCCTTCCCGGCCGAGCCGGCAGCCGCCTTCACGTCCTCGCCCTCGGCGGCGATCACCGCGATCACCTGGTTCACGGGCACGTCCTGCGTGCCCTCGGGCACCAGGATCTTGGCGAGGACCCCCTCGTCCACCGCCTCCACTTCCATGGTGGCCTTGTCGGTCTCGATCTCGGCGAGCACGTCGCCGGACTTCACCGTGTCGCCCTCCTTCTTCACCCACTTGGAGAGGTTGCCCTTCTCCATGGTGGGGGAGAGCGCCGGCATCAGGATGTCGATGGGCATTTTACTCACCCTCAGAATGATTAGGGCCCGGCAACTGGGGCAGGTCATCTCGCTTCGGCAAAGCTACTCCCTCCCTTTTCGCTCTATTACCCATAACAATTCTAAGTATTTCTTTTACTTCTGTAATTGCCGGCTTTGCACTTTCGGCCATGTCACCGATTACAAACGCCATATCGCCCATAAATGCAAAAAAATCATCTGTTTTTGTTGAATTTCTTAGTATTTCATTGTACAATTTTGTCAATTTATCAAAAATTTTTGTCTTTTTTCTGGCGTCTATGAGACTATTTTCGATCATTGTTCTGATATTTTCTATATGAATTATTATTCTTTGCTTCTCATCAGAAGACAATATTGCATAACCAAAAGAACTTTTGTCGTCTTCAGACTTCCAGGCAGCCGCAAAATTTTCAGCCTCGTCTTCAATCTGAGAAGTTTCCGCCATAAATAAATATTCTCTAACTCCTCTTCTTAAATAATTAAACTTATCATCCCACGATGAATTGGCTGGAATGTCTTTAATCATTAAATTTGATTGCGATAAAAATTTCTGAATAACAACTACACATAGGCGTTTATCGTTCGATGACAGATCGCCATATCCGCTAATTCGTTCCAAAATTGCTCTTAAAGCATCCTGAACTCCAGGGGGCAAATCTTCCATAAGGTAAGCGACGGTCAGGGCCATAGATCACCTATACGTCACGGCGTGGACCGCCGCGATCACCTCGGCGACGGACGGAAGGGCGAGCTTTTCGAGGTTCGCGGCGTACGGCATCGGCACGTCCTTGCCGGTCACGCGCAGCACGGGGGCGTCGAGATAGTCGAACGCCTTGTCCATGAGCTGGGCGGCGATCTCGGCGCCGATGCCGGACTGCGGCCAGCCCTCTTCCACCGTGACGCAGCGGCCGGTCTTCTTGACGCTCTCGACGATGGCCGGCACGTCCATGGGGCGCAGCGTGCGCAGGTCGATCACCTCGGCCTCGATGCCCTGCTTGGCCAGTTCCTCGGCGGCCTTCAGCGCATAGGTCATGCCGATGGAGAACGACACCAGCGTCACGTCCTTGCCCGGCCGGGCGATGCGCGCCTTGCCGATGGGCAGCACGAAGTCGTCCAGCTTCGGCACCTCGAAGGAGTGGCCGTAGAGGATCTCGTTTTCGAGGAAGATCACCGGGTTGTGGTCGCGGATCGCCGCCTTCAGCAGGCCCTTGGCGTCGGCGGCGGTGTAGGGCGCGATCACCTTGAGGCCGGGGATCTGGCTGTACCAGGCGGAATAGTCCTGGCTGTGCTGGGCGGCGACGCGCGCGGCCGCGCCGTTCGGGCCGCGGAACACGATGGAGCAGTGCACCTGCCCGCCCGACATGTAGAGCGTCTTGGCGGCGGAGTTGATGATCTGGTCGATCGCCTGCATGGCGAAGTTGAAGGTCATGAACTCGACGATGGGCTTCAGCCCCGCCATGGCGGCGCCGACGCCGACGCCGGCGAAGCCGTGCTCGGTGATCGGCGTGTCGATCACGCGGCGGGCGCCGAATTCCTGCAGCAGCCCCTGGGTGATCTTGTAGGCGCCCTGATACTCGGCCACCTCCTCGCCCATGACGAAGACGTCGCCGTCGCGGCGCATCTCCTCGGCCATGGCGTCGCGCAGGGCCTCGCGTACGGTCATGGTGACCATCTCGGTGCCGGCGGGCACTTCCGGGTCCGGCGGCGCGGAGACCACGGGAGGCGAGGCGACGGCGCTCGGTGCCGGCGTGGAGGGTACCGCGGGCGCGGCTGCCGCCGCCGGAGAGGGGGCCGCGGGCGGCGCGCTCTCGGCCGCCTTGGCGGCGGGCGCGGGCGCGGCGCCGGCATCCTCGCCCTCGGCGACGATGGTGGCGATGGGCGTGTTGACCGCCACGTCCTGCGTGCCCTCGGGCACCAGGATGCGGCCGAGGATGCCCTCGTCCACGGCCTCCACCTCCATGGTGGCCTTGTCGGTCTCGATCTCGGCGAGCACGTCGCCGGATTTCACGGCGTCGCCCTCCTTCTTCACCCACTTGGTGAGGTTGCCCTTTTCCATGGTGGGCGAGAGGGCTGGCATGAGGATTTCGATGGCCATGGCTGTCAGCTCTTGCTCGGCGCGGAAGCGGGGGCGGACGGCGTCGAGCCGGCCGGGACCGCGTGGTCGCGCTTGAAGGTGAGGTTGGTGTAGGCGGAGAAGGCCGCGATCGCGACGGTCAGCGAGATGAAGAAGGCGATGGCCGCCTTGCCCGAGCGCACCCGGTCCGCGTCCTCGGCGGCGCCGGTGCGGCCGACGGCGAACGGCCAGAACGCGAGAAGGACATAGCTCCCCGCGCCGACCGGCCGGCCCGACATGCGCTCGGCCACGAGGGCCGAGCGGCCACCGCGCACGGCGACCACCCAGGCGCCGATCGCGGCGATCAGGGCCGCCCCGGCGATGACGTGGAAGAGCGCGGCCACGGACCGGGCCTCAGCGCAGCACGTCCGTATACAGCTCGGCGGGATCGGGCTCCGGCTCATGGCTCGCAAAGTCCGCCGCCGCGTTGACGATCTCGCGGATCTCGGCGTCGATCGCCTTGAGCTGGTCCTCGCCCACCTTGTGCGCTTCCAGAAGCCGCACCCGCACCTGCTCGATGGGGTCGTGCTCGGTGCGCATCTTCTGCACCTCCTCCTTGGACCGGTACTTCGCCGGGTCCGACATGGAGTGGCCGCGATAGCGGTAGGTCTGCATCTCCAGGATATAGGGACCGTTGCCCTCGCGGGCGAAGGCGAGCGCCCGGGCGCCTGCGGCCTTCACCGCCCGCACGTCCATGCCGTCCACCTGCTCGCCGGGGATGTTGAACGAGGCGCCGCGCTTGGAGAAGTCGGTCTGCGCAGAGGCGCGCGTGACCGCGGTGCCCATGGCGTACTTGTTGTTCTCGATCACGTACACGACCGGCAGCTTCCACAGCTCGGCCATGTTGAAGCTCTCATAGACCTGGCCCTGGTTCGCCGCGCCGTCGCCGAAATAGGTGACGGAGACCGCGCCGTTCTCGCGGTAGCGGTTGGCGAAGCCGAGGCCGGTGCCGAGCGAGACCTGGGCGCCGACGATGCCGTGGCCGCCGAAGAACTGCTTCTCGATGCTGAACATGTGCATCGAGCCGCCCTTGCCCTTGGAGAGGCCGCCGCGGCGGCCCGTGAGCTCGGCCATGACGCCCTTGGCGTCCATGCCGGTGGAGAGCATGTGACCGTGGTCGCGATAGCCGGTGATGACCTGGTCGCCCTCCTTCATGGCCATCTGCATGCCCACCACCACGGCCTCCTGGCCGATATAGAGGTGGCAGAAGCCGCCGATCAGGCCCATGCCGTACATCTGGCCGGCCTTCTCCTCGAAGCGGCGGATGAGCAGCATCTCGCGATAGGCGGCGAGGTCCTGGTCGGGGGTGAAGGAAAGAATCGCGGGCTCGGCAGCGGCGGCGCGGGCGGATGGTTTCTTGGTAGCCATCGGCGTCCTCGGATACGCGGAAAGGTCGCCCTTCCTACTCCAGCTCGCCGTGCCCTCAAAGCGCCAAATTCGTCATGCTGCGCCGCAACACGTTGCCACACCTTGATTTCACTTGATTAAACTACTTTCAGGTTCACATCATGTGTGAACTTATATCGAGTTCATTTATTGCGAAGCAGCACGATATCCTTGGGGTGGATGAAGTCCAGTTGCCGGCGTCCCTGCTCGTCCAGCAGATCGGGATCCAGCTGGGTGACGGCCAGAAGCGACACCTTGTGCTCCAGCGCCGCGCGCTGCGCTTTGAGCGCCTCGAGGTCATTTTCGAGCTGCTGCAATTCCTGCTCGAAGTTGCGCTTGGCGAGAAGGCCGTGGTCGCCGGTATAGGCGTGATAGGCGAAGTAGCCGATCAAGGCGGCGGCGCCCAGATGGAGCGCGAGCGTGGCGAGGACGGTCTGGAGGCGGGAGCGGCTCTGCATGGCGCCAGTTTCGCCCATGCCGGTTTCCGTCCTGTTAAGGCGCGGGCGACCCGGCACGCATTCCTTGCATCTGCGCATACGGGATTTGCAAACTCTCGCCTGGATACTTTCGTTTGTGCACGCCAAGTCTGGGGGCAGATACCGACCTTTCAGGAGGCCCCCATGTCCAAGCCCGTCGTCGCCATCGCCTACCATTCCGGATACGGCCACACCAAGGTGGTCGCCGAGGCCGTGCTCGCAGGCATCAAGGAAGTCGACGCCGTCGAGGGCGTGCTGGTGCCGGTCGAGGAGGTCGACGCCAAGTGGGATGTGCTCGACGGCGCCAGCGCCATCATCTTCGGCGTGCCGATCTACATGGGCAACGTCTCCGCCGCCTTCCAGACCTTCTCCGAGAAGACCGCCAAGCGCTGGTACGAGAAGAAGTGGCAGGACAAGCTCGCCGCCGGCTTCGTCAATTCCGGCGCCATGAACGGCGACAAGCATCGCGGCATGGAGGTGCTGTTCGGCCTGTCCCAGCAGCATGGCATGGTCTGGGTCGGCCTCGGCCTGCACCCCGGCAACAACACCGCCAACGCCTCGATCGAGGACCTCAACCGCCTCGGCAGCTTCGTCGGCGCCTATGCCCAGTCCAACAACGACCAGGGCCCGGACGTGGCGCCCCCTGCCACCGACCACCGCACCGCGCAGCATCTCGGCAAGCGCGTCGCCGAGGCGGCCGTGCGCTGGACCAAGGGCGCCTGAGGGTCTCCCCTTCCCTCTTTGCCCCGACGGGGAGAGGTGACCCCCGATACCTGGCGAGTACCTGGCGAACACCTGGCGAGCGGCCCGCGGCGCCGCTCGCCTTGCCCTCAATCTTCCGCCCCGAGCCCGCGCCGCGCGCGCTCCAGCTCCCGCGCATAGCGCTTGAGCACATAGGTCTCGCCCAGAAGCCCCACCAATTGCCGGCCGGCCTTGTCCTCGACCACCGCCAGGTCCTCCGCATGGGCCGCGTCGAAGGCGAGCGCGGCCTCCTTCACGTTCATGGCGGGCAGCAGCATCACGTCCGCCTGCCGCGCGAGGGCGGTCACGGGATCGTCCGGGCCATACGCGGGCCCGTGGGCGTCCGCCATCTGCACCAGGCCGCCATAGCGCCCCTCGCCGTCCACCAGCACCACCAGCCGATGCGCGCCGAGCGGCACCGCGGCCCGGAGCGCGCCGATGGTGCCGGCGGCCGGGAACGTCGCGAAGTCGGTGCGCATCATCCGGCCCACCGTGAGCTCGCGCATCCAGCCGATATCCTGCGGGCTGCGGATCGCCTCGCCGCGCAAATGGAAGCGCCAGGTGGAGAACGAGAAGCCGAAGGTCTCGCGCACCGTCAGCGAGGTCATGACCGCCCCGGCCAGCACATAGCCGGTGAGCGCGAGGTCGCCGGTCATCTCCAGCACCAGGAACGTCATGGTCATCGGGCCGCCGATGATGCCCACCGCCAGCGCCCCCATGCCCGCCACCGCCAGCACCGCCGGATCGAGCCCGAGCGTCGGCCAGGCGAGCGCCAGCGCGCCGCCATAGAGCTTGCCCATCATCGCGCCGAGGAACAGCGAGGCGAAGAACAGGCCGCCGCGGAAGCCGGAGCCGATGGACAGCGCCGAGGCGAGGATCTTGAAGCCGAAGATCACCGCCACCGAGAGCGTCACCGCCCCTTCCACCTGCTTGTGCAGGGCGCCGTGGCCGTCGGAGAGCACCTGCGGGCTGTAGAGCGCGAGCGCGCCCACCATCAGACCGGCCACCATGGGCCGCAGCGGCGCGGGGATGCCGCTCTTCGCGAACCCGGCCTCGACCGTCGTGACGAGGCGCATGACGAGGATAGCGATCGCCGCCGCCACCAGCCCCAGGCCGAGCACCGGCACGATGTCGATGGGTGCCAGCGTCACGTCGAGCGGCAGCAGCAGCCGCTCCACATGGGCCCCCAGCAGCCGCGCCGTCATCACCGCCGAGATGGTGGCGGCGAGCACCGGCGCCGCGGCGGGGATGGAATAGGTGCCGATGACGATCTCGAAGCCGTAGAAGGCGCCCATCAGCGGCGCATCGAACGCCGCGCCGAGGCCCGCCGCCGCTCCCGCGCCGACCAGGATGCGCAAATCGTTGCGCCTCAGGTCGAACCACTGCCCGAGCCGCGAGGCGATGCCGGAGCCGATCTGCGAATAGCCCGCCTCCAGCCCCAGCGAGGCGCCGAAGCCGTTGGATACCATGGTCTGCGCCGAGACGATGAGGCTGTCGACCAGCGACATGCGCCCGCCGTGCAGCGCGTTGGCCTCGATCGGGTCGACGAACGGCCGGTCGCGCCAGCGCTTCAGGGCCAGTGCGATCAGCCCCATCACGGCGCCGCCCGCCGCCGGCACCAGCACCAGCCAGGGCGAGAGCAGCGCCGGCGAGGCGCTCAGCCGCTCGCCCGGCGCGAGCCCGTAGAGCACCTCGTGCGCCCATTGGGCGACGGTGCTCATGAAGGCGGCGGCACCCCCCGCCAGCACGCCCATCACCGCCGCGATCAGCACCAGGACGATCTCGCGCCGGCGCGCGCTCGACTGGGCGAAGGCGACCAGGCGCCTCAAGGCCGAGCCGGGCCGGCCGGTCCGCGATGGATCGGCGGGCGCCTCGCTCATGGCTCAGCCGAAGGTGTTGGTGCGCGGAAAGCCCTTCGGCGGCAGGCGCCCGGCGGAGGCACGCTCGCCCTGCCATTCGGCCAGCTCCGGCAGCTTCACGGTCCAGGTGCGCCCGGAGGTGTCCTGCCAGGTGAGCCCATCGTCGAGCGTGAACACCTTGAGGGCTGAGAGCCCGCCTTCGCGGTATTTCTGCAGCCGCACGCCGCGTCCGCGCACCATCTCCGGCACCTGGGAGAGCTGGAACAGCAGCAGCTTGCGGTTGTCGCCGATCACCGCCACCGTGTCGCCTTCCACCGGCACGGCGGCGAGCGCCACGTCCGGCGCGTCCACCACCAGAACCTGCTTGCCCTTGCGGGTGTTGGCGACGCAGTCGTCCTCCGGCACCACGAAGCCGCGCCCCTCCTTGGAGGCGAGGAGCAGCCGGCGGCCCGGCTGATAGGCGAAGACCGAGACGATCTCCGCCTCCTGCTCCAGGTCGATCATAAGGCGCACCGGCTCGCCGTGGCCGCGCCCACCCGGCAGCTTGGCGGCCTCCAGCGTGAAGAATCGCCCGTTGGTGGCGAGCACCATGACCTTGGACGTGGTCTCGGCGAAGAAGGCGTGGCCGAGCGCGTCGTCGCCCTTGAACTGGAGGTTGGAGAGGTCCTGCACATGACCCTTCAGCGCCCGAATCCAGCCCTTCTGCGACACCACGACGGTCACCGGCTCGCGTTCCACCAGCGCCTCGGTGAAGGCGTCCTCGTGCACGGTGGGTGCGGCGGCGAACGTGGTGCGGCGCCGGCCGATGGCGGTCTCGGGGCCGTAGGTCTTGCGGGTCTCGCGGATTTCCTTGGCGATCGTCCGCCACTGGGCGCCTTCCGATCCCACCAGCTTGTTGAGCTTGTCCTGCTCCTCGCTGAGCGCGTCGTGCTCCTTCTTGATCTCCATTTCCTCCAGGCGCCGCAACGACCTGAGGCGCATGTTGAGGATCGCTTCCGCCTGCACGTCGGTCAGCGAGAAGGTGGCGATGAGCGAGGCCTTCGGCTCGTCCTCCTCGCGGATGATGCGGATCACCTCGTCGAGGTTGAGATAGGCGACGAGATAGCCGCCCAGCACCTCCAGGCGATGGGCGATCTGGCCGAGCCGATAGCGCGAGCGGCGCAGAAGCACGTCGCGCCGGTGATCGAGCCATTCGCGCAGCGCCTCGGCGAGCGAGAGCACCTTGGGAATCTGGCCCTTCACCAGCACGTTCATGTTGAGCGGCACGCGGGCCTCAAGCTCGGTGAGCTTGAACAGGCTCTCCATGAGCACTTCGGCATCCACCGTGCGGGCGCGCGGCTCCAGCACCAGGCGGATGTCCTCGGCGCTCTCGTCGCGCACGTCGGCGAGCAGCGGCAGCTTCTTGTCGGTGAGCAGCTCGGCGATCTTCTCCACGAGGCGCGACTTGGCGACGCCGTAGGGAATTTCCGTCACCACCACCTGGTAGGTGCCGCGGCCGGTCTCCTCCTTCTCCCAGCGCGCCCGGACGCGGAACGAGCCGCGCCCGGTGGCGTAGGCCTCCGCGATGCCGACCGGATCGTCCACCAGGATGCCGCCGGTGGGAAAGTCCGGGCCGGGCACGAACTTCAGGAGATCGAACGCCATGGCGTCCGGGTGGTCGACGAGATAGAGCGCGGCGTCCAGCAGTTCGGCGGCGTTGTGCGGCGGGATCGAGGTGGCCATGCCCACCGCGATGCCCTGGGAGCCGTTGGCGAGCAGGTTCGGGAACGCCGCCGGCAGCACCACCGGCTCCTCCTCGGAGCCGTCATAGGTGGGGCGGAAGTCCACCGCGTCCTCGTCGATCCCGTCCAGCAGCAGCCGGGCGGTCTCGGTGAGGCGGGCCTCGGTGTATCGCATGGCGGCGGCGTTATCGCCGTCCACATTGCCGAAATTGCCCTGCCCGTCCACCAGCGGGTAGCGCTGGGCGAAATCCTGCGCGAGGCGCACCAGCGCGTCATAGACCGACTGGTCGCCGTGGGGATGGAACTTGCCGATCACGTCGCCCACCACGCGGGCGGACTTCTTGAAGCCCTGGCCCGGATCGAGCCTGAGCTGGCGCATGGCGTGCAGGATGCGCCGGTGCACCGGCTTCAGGCCGTCGCGGGCGTCGGGCAGCGCCCGGTGCATGATGGTCGAGAGCGCGTAAGCGAGATAGCGCTCTTCCAGCGCCGCCTTCAGCGCCACCTGTTCGATATGCCCGTCGCCGGGCGGGAGGGTGCGGGTTGCCATGGACCGCAGTTACTCCGGGCCAGAGGGCGCGGCAAGCCGCTTTTCCACGCGCGCCCGGAGGCCGGCCAAGGTTTCCCGATACCGCGTGCGATTGTGGCGGAAACTTTCGCCGATTCAGCGCGTTAAGCGGAAGCCGGACGCTGTTCCGACAAACTGCCGCCCAAGCCATCCCCTAGCGTCAGCGTGCGGGATTGGCGGGCGGCCCGGGTGACCGGTACGCCCGAATGGAGGATGCACGATGAAGAAACTGGCATTGGCGGCAGGCGGGGCTCTGGTGCTTGGTTTCCTGGCGGCGGCATCGCCCGCCGCCGCGGGATCGTTGGGTTCGTCTGGTGCCACCATGCTCGGCCCGGTGCAGGCCCAGGCCGGCGCAGAGGAGGTGCGGTGGCGCCGCGTGTGCCGGCAGGTCCGCGTGTGGCGCTACGGCCGCTGGCGGTGGGTGACGCGGTGCCAGAACGTGTGGGTCGGCCCGCGCTGCGGTCCGGGCTGGGGTCGCCCCTGCTGGTGATCAGCCACGCGGCGGCGCGGTGCCCCGGCGCCACGCCGCGATGAACGACGCGCGGGCGGGCGAGAATGCCAGCCCGCGCGGCTCCAGCACCCGCGTCGCGATGAAATGGCCGGTGATTCGCAGGCCCGCCTCCACCTCGTCGGCCCCCGGCGGGCTCGCGGCGCCGAGGAAGAAGCCCGGCAGCGGAAACAGGCGGTCGTGATAGGGCGAGCCGGCATCACGGCTGACCGCCCGCCCGCTCTTAGGCGAGACATAGACGAGGTCGTTGCGCCCGCCCGTGGCGGCGCAGGTCTCCAGCTCTAGGCCGAAGCCCAGCTCGGCCAGCACCGCGAGCTCGAATCGCGCCACCAGCATGCCGGCGCTGTCCGCCGCCTCGAACGCGTCCAGGATGGCGCCGGTCGTGTCGTAGAGCCCCTGGTGGGGATCGCGCTCCGGCAGCAGGTGCAGCAATTGCGCCATGTGGGAGAGGCCGAAAGCGGCATGGGCGCTCGCCATCAGCCGGTCGGCGCGCAGGATGCTCGCTTCCAGGAGATAGTTACCGAGATGCTCCTCCAGCCGCGCGCGCCAGGTGGCGAGCACGGTGTTGCCCGGCTGGAGCACGCTCGACTGCTGGCGCGAGGCGCCGCCGCGCACGATGCCGAGATGGCGCCCGCGCCGGCGCGTGAGAAGCTCGACGATGGCGCCCCCTTCCCCGTGGCGCCTGACACCGAGAACGATGCCCTCGTCGCTCCATTCCACGGCCGTCTACCCCTTCGGGAATTCCAGGCCCATTTCTCGGTAGCGCTCGGGGTCGTCGGCCCAGTTCTCGCGCACCTTCACGAACAGGAAGAGATGAACCTTCTGCTCGATGATTTCGGAAATTTCCGCGCGGGATTCCGAAGAAATCGCCTTGATGGTGGCCCCGCCCTTGCCCAGCACGATCTTGCGCTGGCTCTCGCGTTCCACGAAGATGGTCTGCTCGATGCGCACCGATCCGTCGCGCAATTCCTTCCAGCTCTCGGTTTCAACAGTCGAGCGGTAGGGCAGTTCGTCGTGGAGGCGCACGAACATCTTCTCGCGCGTGATCTCGGCCGCGAGCATGCGCATGGGGGCGTCGGAGATCTGGTCTTCCGGATAGAGCCAGGGGCCGAACGGCACCGCCTGCGCGAACCACGCCTTGACGTCCTCAATGCCGTCGCCGGTGAGCGCCGAGATCATGAAGACGCGCTCGAAGGCGACCTGCTCGGTGAGCCGGGATGCCAGCTCCAGCAACGTGTCGCGGCGGATCAGGTCGATCTTGTTGAGGATCAGCGCGCGCGGGCGGCGGATGTTGGCGAGCGGCTGCAGCAGGCCCTCGACCTCGGCATCGAGGCCGCGCTTGGCGTCCACCAGGAGCGCCACCACGTCGGCGTCGGCGGCCTGGGTCCAGGCCGAGGACACCATGGCCCGCTCCAGCCGGCGCTTGGGCGAGAAGATGCCGGGGGTATCCACCAGGATGAGCTGGGCCGAGCCGGCAAGGGCGATGCCGCGGACGATGGCGCGGGTGGTCTGGACCTTGTGGGAGACGATGGAGACCTTGGTGCCGACGAGGGCGTTGGTGAGGGTGGACTTGCCGGCGTTCGGCGCGCCGATCAGCGCCACGAAGCCGCAGCGGGTCGGCCCCTCCGGCAGCGCGGGACTGCGGGAGGGACCGTGCCGGTCCTGCGCGAATTCTGCCGAATCTCGCGCCTGGTCGTCTCGCTGGTCTCGCGCGTGCGCGTCGAGCTCGTCGTCGTCCAGATCCTCGTCGTCGAGGTCATCGTCGTCGAGGTCGTCCGGCGCCGCCGGATCGAAGGCGGTGCCCGCGAGGTCGGCCTCAGGATCGAATGCGGCCTCCTTCGCGGCCGTTTCCGACGCCTCCCCCTCGGACGCGGCGCGGCGCTGCTGCGCCCCGGCGGCCTGTGCCGCGGCCTCGTCCGTCGTGTCGTCGATCGTCTTGCCGGAGGGCTTGCCCCGGTCACCTGTCTTGCCGCTCATGTGTTCCCGTTCACTGGGCCGGCGGCCGACGCCGCGGCCGATGCTTCACGCCTTTGCGCGCGATCCTATCACCTTTTGACCGGCGATCCGCGGGGGCGGCCTCACGTGCCGCTCTGGGCCTGCGCCTCGCTGCCGGTCCATACCCCCTCGCGCACCAGGAAGGCGGCGGCCGCCGCCTTCTGGGCCGCCTGCTTCGAGGCGCCCGAGGCCTCCGCCGGATCGAGGCCCGGAAGGTCCACCAGAACGGTGAAGCGCGGCGCGTGGTCGGGCCCGGAGCGGCCGACGTCGCGATAGACCGGCGGCGGCAGGCCGCGGCCCTGCGCCCATTCCTGAAGCACGGTCTTGGCGTCCCGGAGCGGACGGCGCGGCGCCTCCAGCCGGCCGCGCCAGAGCCGTTCCACCACCGCCTGCGCGGCGACATAGCCGCCGTCGAGGAACACCGCCGCCACCACGCTCTCGGCCACGTCGGCGAGGATCGCCCGCCGCTTGCTGGCGCCGGACTGGCTCTCGCCCGGTCCGAGGCGGATATGGGCGCCCATGTCCATGTCGGCGGCGACCTCGGCGCAAGCCTCCTCTCGCACCAGCTCGGCAAGCCGGCGCGACAGTTCGCCCTCCTCCGCCTCGGGAAACGCCTCGTAGAGCATGTGCGAGACCACCGAGCCGAGCACGTGGTCGCCGAGGAACTCCAGGCGCTGATAGGAGCGCCGGCGGGGCGCCTCGCCCTTCACCGAGCTGATGTGCGACAGCGCCAGCTCCAGCAGCGCCCGATCCGTGAATCGGTAGCCGATCCGCGCTTCGAGGGCAGCCAGATCGTCGGCGGCGCCGGTCAGTCCACCGTCTTGAACAGCCTGTCCCATCGCACCGTCCAGGGCCAGTTCCACACCTGCCACGCCGCCGCGCCTTCATCGATCGAGAAGAAGATCACCTGCGCCTTGCCGATCAGGTTGTCGAACGGCACGTAGCCCACCTGGCTCAGCACGCGGCTGTCCTGGGAATTGTCGCGGTTGTCGCCCATCATGAAGAAGTGGCCGGGCGGCACGTCATAGACCGGCGTGTTGTCGTACATGCCGTTGTCGACCAGATCGAGGGTCTCGTAGGTGACGCCGTTCGGCAGCGTCTCGCGCCAGCGCTTCACCAGCACCTTGCGGCCCGATCCGTCGTCCTCGGTGATGTCGGACAGGCGCTCGCGCTTCACCGGAACGCCGTTGATGTTGAGCACGCCCCCGATCATCTGGATCTTGTCGCCCGGCAGGCCCACCACGCGCTTGATGTAGTCGGTCGCATTGTCCTTCGGCAGCTTGAACACCACCACGTCGCCGCGCGCCGGGTCGGCGCCGAAGATGCGGCCGGAGAACAAATCGAGCGTGATCGGCAGCGAGAAGCGCGAATAGCCGTAGCTGTACTTGGACACGAACAGGTAGTCGCCGATCAGCAGCGTGTCCTTCATGGACCCGGAGGGGATGTTGAACGGCTGGAACAGGAAGGTGCGGATCACCAGCGCGATCAGCAGCGCGTGGATGATGACGCGGACGGTCTCAAGGAAGCCGCCCTCTTTCTTCGAATCGCTGGTCGCGGTCATCGAGGATCCAAGTGCATCGAGGGTCCAAATTCATCAGGGGTCGAAGGTGCGGCACCAAGCCTGACGTCAACGGGTGCGGGCAGTGTGCAGCAAACTGCGCCGAAAAGGAGGAAGGGCGGACGCCGAAGCCCCCGCCCGCTTTGGTTCTCCCCTATAGAGGCTTCGCGACCGGGCGGCAACGCGCGGCGGCCGGTGGAGCGGTCTCGGCGTGGCTCAGGCCTGCGCCGGCGCGTCCGCCGGGCCGGGCTGCGCCGCCTGGGCGCGCTGCCAGGGCCAGCGGCCCTCGATCTCGATTTCCAGCGAGAAGGACAGGAAGGTCCGCACCAGCACGATGCCGGCCAGCACCGCGAGGCTCTGGAGCGTCGGCTCGATGGCCACCGTGTTGATGATGTCGGCCGCCACCAGGAATTCGAGCCCCAGAAGGATCGCCATGCCGAGGGAGGACCGGCATTGCCGGAACGAAGCCGCCATGGGCCGGCCGGCCAGCGCGCCCCGTGCCAGCAGCACCAGCGCTGAAACGATGCCGTAGACGATGACGGCGGTTCCGGCCACCTCGATGGCGCGGGTGGTCCAGTGCAGGATCTCGTTGGCGAGCGCGTCCATGGTTCCTCCCCTTCGGCGCCACGATGCCACCGGCCGGCCGGCGGCGGAAGCGTCCGGGCGGGCTCGGCCGCGGGGCCCTCAGGCGCGGCGGGGAACGGCGGAGATGATGACCTGGGCCGAGACCAGCGGCCCTTCGTCGGTCATGGTCAAATGGATCACCGCCTCATGCCCCTCCGGCAGCATGGCGGCGAGCCGGCGCGCGGCGCCGCCGGTGAGCTCGAGCGTCGGCTGGCCGGTGGGCAGGTTCACCACCCCCATGTCGCGCCAGAACACGCCGTGGCTCAGCCCGGTGCCCAGCGCCTTGGCGCAGGCCTCCTTGGCGGCGAAGCGCTTGGCGTAGGTCTCTGCCTTCAGGCGGCGCCGCTCGGCCTTGGCGCGCTCCACCGGCGTGAACACGCGCTCCAGGAAGCGCTCGCCGAAGCGTTCGATGGAGCGGGCGATGCGCCGCGCATCCGCAAGGTCGGAGCCGATGCCGAGGATCATGCGGCCGCCCCGCCCGCGGCGCTGCGCGCCGCCAAGGCCCGGCCGCGGTCCATGGCCTCGCGCATGCGCGCCACCGCCGCCTCCAGCCCGACGAAGATCGCCTCGCCCACCAGGAAGTGGCCGATGTTCAGCTCCACCACCTCCGGCAGGGCCGCGACCAGAGCGGCGCTGTCGAAATCGAGCCCGTGGCCGGCATGGACTTCCAGCCCGAGGCCATGGGCCTCGTGCACCGCCGCGGCGATGCGGCCGAATTCCGCCTGCGCCTCCGCCGACCGGCCCTCGGCGCGGGCATCGCACCAGGCGCCGGTGTGCAGCTCGACGATGTCGGCGTGAAGGTCGCGCGCCGCCGCGATCTGGCGGGCGTCGGCGGCCACGAACAGCGAGATGCGGATGCCCGCCTCCTTCAGCCGCGCGATGCGCGGCTCAAGCTCGGCGAACTGGCCGGCGGCGTCGAGCCCGCCCTCGGTGGTGCGCTCCTCGCGCTTCTCCGGCACCAGGCAGCAGGCGTGCGGGCGGACGCGGCGGGCGATGGCGATCATCTCGTCGGTGGCGGCCATCTCGAAATTGAGCGGGATGGAGATTTCCGCCTTCAGGCGCTCCATGTCCACGTCGCGGATGTGGCGCCGGTCCTCGCGCAGGTGCGCGGTGATGCCGTCGGCCCCGGCCCTCTGCACCAGGAGCGCCGCGCGCACCGGATCGGGCAAGGCGCCGCCGCGCGCATTCCGCACCGTCGCCACATGGTCCACGTTGACGCCGAGCCGGATCGGCCGGATTGCCTGCATGTGAGGTTGCTCCCGGAAAAGGGGGCGCGTCAGCCGTTGACGCGCTCGACGCTTGAGACCACCGCCCGCGCTTTCAAGTCCGTGACGATGGCATTGAGATGGCGCAGGTCGAACACCTCCACGTCGATCAGCATCTGCGTGAAGTCCGCCGAGCGGGTGCGCATCTGGAGGCCCTCGATATTGCCGCCGCGATCGCCGATGGCGCCGGCGACCTGGGCGAGCGATCCGGGCTCGTTGCGCGCCGTGACCATGATCTGCGCCGGAAAGCGCCCATCGGACAGTTCGTCGAGGTCCCAGCGCACGTCCAGCCAGTGCTCCGGCTTGTCCTCGAAGTTCTGCAGGGCGGGCGACTGGATCGGATAGATGGTGATGCCCTCGCCCGGCGTCAGGATGCCGACGATGCGGTCGCCCGGGACCGCCCCGCCATTGGGCGCGAAACGCACCGGCAGGTCGCCGTTGATGCCGCGGATCGGGATGGCGTCCAGCCGCTCGGCGCTGGCCCCCTCGGGGATCTTGAACTTGAGGTTGTGGGCGCGCTTCAGTTCGAACCAGCCCTCGCCGTTGGGCGCGCGCTCGCCGTTCGAGCGCTCGTCGGCGCGCGGCGGCGCCCATTCGGGATAGACCGCGCGCACCACGTCCTCGGGCTTGATCTCGCCGCGGCCGATGGCTGCGAACACGTCCTCCGGCGTGGCGCGGGCGAGGCGCGGCGTCGCCTTCGCCACCGCCTCCTCCGTGAACACCTTGGCGGCGCGGGCGAAGGCGCGCTCGGCGATCTTGCGGCCGAGCCCGGCATATTGCGCCCGGACCGCCGTGCGCGTCGCCCGGCGCACCGCGGCGCGCGCCTTCCCGGTGACGGCGATGGTCTCCCACGCCCCCGGCGGCGACTGGGCCTTGGAGGTGATGATCTCCACCTCGTCCCCGTTCTTCAGCTCCGACACCAGCGGCGCGATGGTGCCGTTGATCTTGCAGCCCACCGCGGTGTTGCCGATGTCGGTGTGCACCGCATAGGCGAAGTCGATGGGCGTCGCCTTGCGCGGCAGCGCGATCAGCCGGCCCTTGGGGGTGAAGCAGAACACCTGGTCGTGGAACAGTTCGAGCTTGGTGTGCTCCAGGAACTCTTCCGGCGACAGGCCCTGGGACAGGTTCTCGATGGTCTTGCGGAGCCAGGCATAGGCGCGGCTCTCGTTGGAGAGCATGGGGCCGGGCTCGCCCGAGGGGTCCTTGTAGAGCGCATGGGCGGCGATGCCGTATTCGGCGATCTCCTCCATGTCGCGGGTGCGGATCTGCAGTTCCACGCGCTGGCGGCGCGGGCCGATCAGCGTGGTGTGCAGCGAGCGGTAGTCGTTGGGCTTGGGGGTCGAGATGTAGTCCTTGAAGCGCCCCGGCACGATGGCCCACTTGGTGTGGACCACGCCGAGCGCGCGGTAGCACTCGTCCACGCTCTTCACGATCACCCGGAAGCCGTAGAGGTCGGAGAGCTGCTCGAAGCCGATCGCCTTGCGCTCCATCTTGCCCCAGATGGAATAGGGCGCCTTCTCGCGCCCCTTCACGTCCGCCTCGATGCCGCGCCGGGCCAGCTCGTCCCTCAGCTCGCGCTCGATCTCCTCCACCAGCGGGCCGTTGCGCTGGCGCAGTTCCGACACGCGGGTGGTGATGCTCTGGTACGCCTCCGGCGAGAGCTGGCGGAAGGCGAGATCCTCCAGTTCCTCGCGCATGTCCTGCATGCCCATGCGCGCGGCGAGCGGGGCGTAGATGTCAAGCGTCTCCTGGGCGACCCGGTCACGCTTGTCCGGCGGCACCCATTTCAGGGTGCGCATGTTGTGCAGGCGGTCGGCGAGCTTGACCAGCAGCACGCGCACGTCGTCGGCGATGGCGAGCAGAAGCTTGCGCAGGTTCTCGGCCTGCTTGGCCTGCTTCGAGACCAGGTCGAGCTTCTTGATCTTGGTGAGGCCCTCCACCAGCGTCGCGATCTGGTGGCCGAACAGGCGCTCGATCTCGGCCTTGGTGGCGTCGGTGTCCTCGATGGTGTCGTGCAGCAGCGCGGCGACGATGGTGGCGTCGTCCAGCTTCAGGTCGGTGAGGATCGCCGCCACTTCCAGCGGGTGCGAGAAATAGGGGTCGCCCGACGCCCGCAATTGGCTGCCGTGCGCCTTCATGGCGTAGACATAGGCGCGGTCGAGAAGCGCCTCGTCGGTCTTTGGATTGTACCGTCGAACGCGCTCGACCAGCTCGTATTGGCGCATCATGGCCGAACGATCCGTCGCAGCACGAGCGGGGCGCGCCGTTGCTCCGAATCGCTCGGCGGCCGGCCCCGTTCTTTGTTGTTGTTTGAATATCGGCGGGAAGCGTGGCACGCGCAAGGCGCGCGTGCGCTGCCGTCGGCAAATACGTCAGGGCAAAAGGAGCGTCGAGCCCGTGGTGCCGCGGCCTTCCAGCACCTCGTGCGCCTTGCGGGCGTCCTTCAGCGCGAAGGTCTGGTGCACCGGGATCTTCACCCCGCCGCCCAGCACCGCCTCGAACAAATCGTTGGCGGTGGCAAGCAGATCGTGCCGCTTGGCGACGAAGGTGGCGAGCGTCGGACGGGTGGCGAACAGCGAGCCGCGCTTGGAGAGCTCCAGCAGGTCGAAGTTCCTGATCGCCCCCGAGGCGTTGCCGAACGACACCCACAGGCCGAGCGGCCTGAGGCAGTCGAGCGAGGCGGGATAGGTCGCCTGGCCGATGCCGTCATACACCACGTCGCACAGCTTGCCGGCGGTGATCTCCTTGACCTTGTGCACGAAATCCTCATCCCGGTAGAGGATGACGTGGTCGCAGCCATGGGCGAGCGCCAGCTCCGCCTTGTCCTTCGAGCCGACCGTGCCGATCACCGTGGCGCCCAGCTGGTGCGCCCACTGGGTGAGGATGAGGCCGACGCCGCCGGCGGCGGCCTGCACCAGGATCACGTCGCCGGGCTTCACGTGGTGGGTGCGCTTGACGAGATACTGCGCCGTCATGCCCTTCAGCATCATGGCCGCCGCGGTGCGGTCGTCGATGGCCGCCGGCAGGTGCACCAGCATGGCGGCGGGGATGTTGCGCACCTCGGCATAGGCGCCCGGCGCCATGGCGTAGGCGACGCGGTCGCCGGCGTGGAAGCCCTCCACCTGCGGCCCCACCGCCTCCACCACGCCCGCGCCCTCGCTGCCGGGCACGAACGGCATCTGCGGCGCCTTGTAGAGGCCGGTGCGGAAATAGACGTCGATGAAGTTGAGGCCGATGGCGGTCTGGCGGATCTGCACCTCGCCGGGTCCGGGCGCGGGGACGGTGATCTCCTCATAGGTGAGCACCTCGGGGCCGCCCGTCTGGTGAACCCTTACCGCATGGACCATGGCGCGCCTCCCGCTGCTTCCTTGAGGGCCGGATCATAGGGCCGGCCCCGCCGCCCGCAAGCGCCCTCAGCGCCCGCCGGAGATGTTGAGCACTGCGCCGGTGACATAGGACGCGGCGTCCGACAGCAGCCAGAGGATGGAGCGCGCCACCTCGTCGGACGTGCCGGGCCGCCCCAGCGGGATGGTGGGCGCGAGGCGCTGGAGCCGGTCCGGCTGGCCGGAGCGCTCGTGGATGCCGGTCTCGATCAGGCCCGGCGCCACCGCATTCACCCGCACCCACTCCGGCCCCAGCTCCCGCGCGAGGCCGATCGTCAAACTGTCGATGGCGCCCTTGGAGGCCGCGTACCAGACGTATTCCCCCGGCGAGCCGAGCCGGGCCGCCATGGAGGAGACGTTGACGATCGCCCCGCCCGGCCCGCCATAGGCGGTGGAGATGCGCTTCACCGCCGCCTGCGCCACCAGCAGTGCGCCGGTGACGTTGAGGTCGAGCACGCGGGCGAGTTCCGCCGGCGCGATCTCCGCGAACCGGCTCGCCGGGCCGGTGATGCCGGCATTGTTGACGAGGTGGGTGATGCGGCCGAGCCGGCCGTCCACCTCGGCGAACAGGCGCTCCACCTCCTCCGGCCGCGAGACGTCCGCCTTGACCAGCACCACCTCGGCGCCCGCGGCGCGGGCGGCGGCGGCGGTCTCTTCCGCCTCCGTGTCGGCGGAGGCGTAGTTGAGGGCGATGCGGTAGCCCTCCTGCGCCGCGAGCCGCACGGTGGCGGCGCCGATGCCCCGGCTGGCGCCGGTGACGAGAAGCACGCGGTCGGACATGACCTGAACCGACATGGGACCCTCCCTTGGTCGTTGAGCGACGCCCCTCCCGGACCTCTTTTTGCTTTTGGGCTTCACGCCTCGGACTTCATGCTTTCGACTTGCGGGCCTCCGCGCGGCGCCGGCGCCGGCCGGTGGCGGCGACGTTGAGCGCCTCCACCGTGACCGAGAAGGCCATGGCGGCATAGATGTAGCCCTTCGGAACGTGGACGCCGAAGCCGTCCGCCACCAGCGTCACGCCGATCAGCACCAGGAAGGCAAGCGCCAGCATCTTGGTGGTGGGGTGGGCGGCGATGAACGCGCTGAGCGGCCCGGAGGCGATGAACATGATGCCCACCGCGATGATCACCGCCGTCACCATGATCTCCACATGCTCGGCCATGCCGATGGCGGTGAGGATGGAATCCACCGAGAACACGATGTCGATGATGACGATCTGCCCCACCAGCAGGAAGAAGCTGCGCCGGGCGCGCTCGCCGAGGCTCATCTCTTCCTCGAACTCGTCCTCGCCCTCCACCGTCGCGTGCATCTCGTGGGTCGCCTTGGCGATCAGGAAGCCGCCGCCGCCGATCAGGATCAGATCGCGCCAGGAGAAGGCATAGCCGAAGGCCGACAGCACCGGCTCCTTCAGCCCGATCAGCCAGGACAAGGCGAACAGCAGCGCGATGCGCATGACGAGCGCGGCGGACAGACCGATCTGCCGCGCGCGCAGCGCCAGATGCGGCGGCAGGCCCTGCACCAGCAGCGAGATGAACACCACATTGTCGATGCCGAGCACGATCTCCATGGCCGTGAGCGTGACAAGCGCCGCCCAGGCTTCCGGCGAAGCGATCCATTCCATGGCCGAGCCCCCGTGGAGGCCTTAGTTTTCCCGTTCTTCCGTGCGCTCATCAAGCGGACTTTGGGCGCACCCGCCATGCATCGGGGATGGGGCAACCGGCCGCGCGACCGCGGCGCGCCTTGGGCCTATCATGGCGCCCGCACCGCTGGCCCGGCCGGCGGCAGGCGGGACAGGACACAGGGGAGCGGCAGATGGACCGGACCAGCTTCGACGTGGCGGTGGTGGGCGCGGGGCCGGCGGGCCTCGCTCTGGCGCTCGGCCTCGCGCGGGCGGACGTGCCGACCGCGCTCGTAACCGGGCCGGCGCGCGGCGCCGACCATCGCACCACCGCGCTGCTCGACGGCTCGGTGCGCATCCTGAAGGATTTCGGCGTGTGGGACGAGGTGGCGCCGAAGGCGGCGCCGCTCCGCGACATGCGCATCGTCGACGCCACCCACCGCCTGGTGCGCGCGCCGGAGGTGACGTTCCGCGCCGCCGAGATCGACCTCGACGCCTTCGGCTACAACCTCGCCAATGACGACCTGAGGCTCGGCCTCCTGAAGGCCGCCGAGGCGGAGCCGGCGCTCGCCATCTTCCGCACCTCGCTCACCGGCCTGGAGGTGGATACCGAGGCGGCCCGGCTGACGCTGGAGGACGGCACGGCGCTCACCGCGCGCCTCGTCGCGGCGGCGGACGGGCGCGGCTCGCGGGTGCGCGAGGCGTGCGGCATCTCCATGCGGCGGCGCGACTATCCCCAGGTGGCCTTCACCGCCACCGTGCGCCACGCCCGGCCGCACGAGGACACCTCGACCGAATTCCACACCGAGACCGGCCCCTTCACGCTCGTGCCGCTGCCGGGCAACCGCTCCTCCATCGTCTGCGTGGTGGGCGACCGCGAGGCGGTGCGCCTCATGGGCCTGCCCGACGCGGAGCTGGCGCGGGAGCTGGAGGCGCGCTGCGCATCCGTGCTCGGCGCCTTCGAGATGGAGGAGGGCCGCGGCGCCTTCCCGCTGGCGGCCGAGACCGCGCGCCGCCTCACCGCGCCGCGCGTGGCGCTGACCGCGGAGGCGGCCCACATCATGCCGCCCATCGGCGCCCAGGGGCTCAATCTCGGTTTGCGCGACGCCGGCGCCTTGGTGGCGCTCGCCGGCGAGGCCACGGCGCGCGGGCGCGATCCCGGCGACCCTGCGCTGCTGGAGCGCTTCGAGGCTGCCCGGCGGCGCGACATCGAGGCCCGCATGGCGGCGGTGGACCTGCTCAACCGCTCGCTGCTCTCGCAATTCCTGCCGGTGCAGAGCGCGCGCGGCCTCGGCCTCTACCTGCTCGACCGCGTCGGCCCCCTGCGCCGCGCCGTCATGCGCCTCGGCGTCGGCAGCCGGGCGGCCTGAGGCGGCGGGCCCCTCGCCCCGCCGTCGCCCTCCGGCTTGACCGGAGGGCCCAGGAGCCTTGCGGCCCCAGGGCCGGGCCCGGGTCTTTGCGCGCCGTTCATAGATGCTCCGGTCAAGCCGGAGCATGACGGCAGTGGGAGATGCCGTCGTGCACCACCGCTCCGCCGCCACCCTCCGGATCGACCGGAGGGCCCAGGGACGGCGGCGCCGGGATTGCATGCGCTATGGAAACAGATCGAGCGGGATCAGCTGCTCGCGCAGCAGATAGAGCATGCCCGTCACCGTCACCACCGAGGCCAGCGTGCCCACCAGCACGGCGGCGGACGCCTCTTCCACATAGGTGTGGTACTGGCGCGCCAGGACGAAGCAGTTGAGCGCCGGTGGCAGCGCCGCCATCAGCAGCAGGGTCTGGGTCCAGGCGGGCGAGAAGCCGCCGAAGATCGACAACGACACCAAAGCGATGGCCGGGTGCACCAGCAGCTTGAGGCCGAGCAGCGGCGGCAGCTCCGCCGGCACGCGCTTCAGCGGCCGCAGCGCCACCGTCACGCCGAGCGTGAACAGGGCGCAGGGCGCGGCGGCGTTCTTGAGGAAATCCAGCATCTTGGCGATCGCCGCCGGCTCCTGGAACTTGATCGCCGCCGCCAGCACCCCGAGCAGGGTCGCGATGTTGAACGGGTGGGTCAGCACCCGCTTCACGATGATGCCGAAGGTGGTCCAGAGGCTCTCGTGCTGGCCGCCGCGCATGGCCATCAGCAGCGGCACCAGCGTGAAGAAGAACACGCTGTCGCAGGCGAAGATCAGCGCCGCCGGCGTCGCCGCGCCCTGCCCCAGCGCCGCCAGGGTGAGGCCGGGGCCCATATAGCCCACATTGGCATAGGCGCCGACCGTGGTGGCGATCGCCGCCTCGCCGATATTGCCCTTGCGGAAGAACAGCCCGAGCGCCAGCGCGATCACGGCGCAGGTGGTGGTGGAGGCGATGACGGCGAGGATGAAGGCGCCGTTGGCCAGCTCCTCGAACGGCGTCTGCGCCACGATGCGGTAGAACAGCGCCGGCAGCGCCACATAGATGATGAAGAAGGACAGCCAGGCGAGCCCCGCCTCCGGCAGCTTCACCACGCGCCCGCAGAAATAGCCGAGGAAGATCAGGCCGAAGAAGGGAAAGGCGAGGCCGATGAGGTCGGTCACGGGCGGGGTCCTGCTGCCGCGGGCTGGAAGGGCGCGGCGAAGCTAGCGGCGCAGCGCCGCGATGGAAAGCGCGCGGGCGGAATGGCTCGGCGTCGGTCTATGCGCAGGCTCGGCGTGCGGGCGACGCCGGCCCCGCCGTTCGCGCCCCCCTCTCCCGCTTGCGGGGAAGGGTTAGGGTGGGGGCCGGCCGGGCGCGGTCCTCAATCGCCACCGTCATCCCCCGGCTCGTCCGGGGGATCCACCACCGCACAGGCCCTGCCTATGGACGTCCAGCAGGCGGCACGCTGCCCCAAAAGTGGATGCCCCGGACAAGCCGGGGCATGACGCCGCGCGAGGTGGCCCGGCTTGCGCGAATGGCGCCGGCCCCGCCGTTCGCGTCCCCTCTCCCCTTGTGGGAGAGGGCGGGGTGAGCGACTGTCTTGTTAGTCAAGCGGTTTGTTCGCGCCATGGTTGCTGATCCCGGACGATGGCGTTGAGGATGGTGATGAGCTTTCTGGCGACGGCGATGAGGGCGACGAGCTTGGGTTTG
>NZ_RCTF01000032.1 GCF_003667445.1 Xanthobacter tagetidis
GCCGGAAAGCCACCCAAGCTCGCAATCACCGCCGTCATGCGGAAGATGATCGTCATCCTCAACGCCATGGTCCGAGACGACGCGCCATTCAACGCCTGAAACACAGTTGCTTGACCGGAGGGCCCATGGACGCCGGTCGGCGACGCCACCCGCCGGGCGCATGGATGCTCCGATCACGTCGGCGCATGGCCGCGGCTTGGGTGTTCGAGGCCGGTTCGCACCTCTCACCGCCGTCGTCCCCCGGCTGGTCCGGGGGATCCACTCAGCGGCCGGGCCGGCGCTTCATTCTCGGGCCGCGCGCAGGCGGAAGGGTGGATGCCCCGGACGAGCCGGGGCATGACGGCGGTTTGGGTATTCAGCGCCCGCTCGCCCCTCTTGCCGCCTGCGGGGCGGGCCGCCAGACCAAGGGCGGCCCGCCCCGCGTTGCGGCGTCAGTCGCTGCCGACCGGCGGCAGGCTGAGCGCCCGGTCCACCAGGGCGCCGGCGCGCTTGAAGTCGTAGTTGCGGAACATGTTGGTCTTCACGATGAAGGACGCGCCGCCGTAGAACTTCTCGTACTGCTGGTGGCGGTTGCCGAACTCGGTGCCGATGAAGTCCCAGGCGAGCCGCATCAGCGCCACGCGCTGGCGCGCGTCGAGATGGGCCGAGCGGTAGAAGCGCTCCACGTCCGGCGCGGTCTCGGGGCTCTCGAAGTCCTTCACCGAGGACGGCAGCGTGATCATGGCCGCGCCGGTGATCTCGCGCACGATGTCGATCATGCGCGGGTTGATCTCCGACTGGAGCGCCATGACCGCGTAGAGCATGGCCTTGGAGGGCCACACCACGCCCTCGTCGTCAATGGTGGCCTTGGCCTCCTGCGCCAGCAGCATGCCCTCGACGATGGAGGCGAGCGCCGCCAGTTCGCCCATGGCCACCTGGACCGGCGGCACCGCCTCGTTGCCGGTGGCCTCGTTCATGCGCTTGGCGAGGCCCATGAGGAAGCGCAGCTTGGTGGCGTAGCGCGTCTGCGCCTGGTGGTTGCCATAGGTGTGGGAGGGGGTCAGCCACCACTGGTCGCGGCTCAGCTCGACGTTGCGGTAGATGAAGACGTGCTCCCACGGCACGAATACCTCGTCCAGCACCACGAAGCAGTCGGCCTCGTCGAACCGGGTGGAGAGCGGATAGTCGAAGGAATTGTCCGCGGTCTTGGCGAACGGGCGGCGCGAATAGAGCTTGAGGCCCTGCGCATCCATGGGGATGGCGACGTTGATGGCGTGGTTCTCGTCGCCCGGCTGAAGCGGATGGATGCAGGCGAGATGCAGATAGTCCGCATAGACGCCGCCGGTGGCGAGCTGCTGCCCGCCCGAGACGATGATGCCGCCCTCCACCTCGCGCACCACGCCGGCATAAAGCTGCGGGTCGGCCTGCTTGTGGGCCGGCTTGGAGCGGTCGATCTGCGGCGGCACGATGGCGTAGGCGATGTAGAGGTGGTTGTCGCGGGCGTATTCGTAGAACTTCACCACGTTGTCGGCCCATTGCTGGCCGTGCTTGGCGAACACCGAGGGCTTGGCGGCATAGCCCGCGAAGAAGTTCGCCACATGGTCGGGCGAGCGGCCCATGAGGCCGAAGGTCTGCTCGGCCCAGCCCTCGGACGCGAGGCGCTTGAGGCGCAGGTCGTCGACCGTCTTCGGGATCTGGTAGCAGCGCAGCGCGCGGGCGCCGGTCTCGGGCACCTCGTAGGTCATGAGCTCGCGGTTCTGCGGGTCCGCCGCGAAGTCGAACAGGTTGGCGATCTGCTTTGCGCCCTCGCGGAAGGCGGGGTGGGTGGTGGGGTCGCCCACCAGAGCGCCGTCGAGATAGACGGTGCGCTTGGAGGCCTTCAGCTCGGCCAGGAAGTCGGCGCCGGTGCGCAGGCCGGTGGAGACGGCGGCGATCGGCTGAAGCGTGGCGGTCATGGTTTCATTCCCTGGAAGCGGCGGCCCGGCGCGCGGGCTCGGATCGTTGGTGTCGGTCTGGAACGCGGCACTGGGATTGGCGCCCGGCTTGGCCCCGAACCCCGGGACATCCCGCCGCCGCCGGGACGCCCTGGCTTGGGGAGGCGTCTCAATGTCAGACAATACATACAAATTAGATATAATTTTGTACATGTCAACGCGCGCCGGGAGATGTTTTCCGATCCGGCTATGGACGGCGGGGCGCGCGGTTCCTAAAGGATGGGGAACGTCGCACGCGCAAAGCAGAACGGAGCCGAGACCGCCGATGTCGCCCCCTGGCCGCGGAAAGCCCGCCGGTTCGTTCCGGCCTCCGGTCACGATCTCGCGCGCCGAGTTCCTGCGCGGCGAGGGCGACCGCGCGTTCCGCGAATCCATCTACGCCATGGTGATGGCGCTGGAGGGCCTGCTGAAGTGCCGGGCCATCTTCGGCAAGGTGCTCGGCCTCACCCCGAGCCAGTTCGCGGTGCTCATGGGCACCGCCTATCGCCAGGGCGAGGACGGCGTCGCCATCCGGGACCTCGCCGACCACATCCGCCTCGCTGCCCCGCACGTGACCACCGAAGTCGGCCGCATGATCGAGATGGGGCTGCTCGCCAAGCGCCAGGACGAGAGCGACCGCCGCAGCGTGCGCGTCTCCCTCTCGCCGGACGGCGAGCAGGCGGTGGTGCGGGTGGCCCCGGTGGTGCGGCGGGTCAACGACATGCTGTTCGAGGAGATCACGTCCTCGGAGCTTGCGGTGGTCGAGACGGTGATGCGCAAGCTCGCCATCAGCGCCGAGCGCGTCTTCGCCCACGCGAAATGGGGCGACATTCTCGACGGCGATGACGCCGGCATCCGCCCGGACGGCGCGGCTCGCAAGCGCCGTCCCAAGGGCCCTGCCGCCTGAAGTCTTGGCGGCGGCGCCTGCGCCTCGCGCGCACAGGGATCGACGAAATCTGGCCGCGGCCCCCAGGATGTCCGCGCCGGCCGAGCTTCCGGGCGCCGGCAGCCGCTTCGCCGCTCGGCCTGGAGACCTTAAGACCCCGGAACCTTGAGACCTTGGGACCTTGAGACCTTGGGACCTTGAGACCTTGGGACCTTGAGACCTTGAAACGTGGAAAGGGCGCCGCACCGGAGTGCAACGCCCTTCTCACGAACCTGAAGCGTCAGGTGATCGGGATCACTTGAGCTGGTTGAACGAGGTCGCGAAGGACAGGCTCGCGATGAACTTGTCGCCGCAGGCGGTGTTCTTGCCGATGAGCGTGGCGCACTCGAACTCGTTCAGGTCCGAACCGGAGTAGCGCAGGTCGAGGGTCGCCGCCTTGTAGGTCACGCCGACGCCGACGTTCCACCAGTTGTAGCCGGAGATGCCGACCGCGAACACGCCGAACGGCGGGGTGTAGGTGAAGAAGGTGTCGTCGAGCCACTGATGGCCGAACTCACCCGAAACGTAGGCGCCGAAGGCGCTGCCGGCGAGCGAGGTGGTGTAGGCCTTGGCGTTGACGGAAAGCGCGGTGCCGTCCGTGCTGGAGGCATACATGTCGCTGGTCCAGTTGAGCGCCATGCCGACGGTGAACCAGTCGGTCAGAGCGTAGCTGGGCTTCGCGTAGATTTCCCAGTAGTTGAAGTCGTCCGGGCTGGCGCCGAGAAGGTCGGCATTGCCGGGGAAGGCATAGTAGATGCCGCCGACGTCGAGGGTGAAGGAACCCCAGGTGTGGCGCAGGCCGCCGGAGAAGTCGACTTCCAGCGAGCTGCTTCCGCCCACGCCGAGGAAGTTCTCAGCCCAGTTCTGATTGGACGCCCACACGTTCAGGTAGAACCAGTCGAGGAACTGAAGCTCGACGAAGCCCTGGACCGCCGCGTTGTTGTTGGTCTGGCTGATGCCGCGGAACACGTAGTCCGAGGTCAGCGTGACACCGAAAGCGACGTCCCAGGCCGGCGGCGGGGGCGGAGCCACCACGGCCTTCACCGGAACCGACATATCGGCCGCAGCAGCCGCGCCGGCGAAGAGCATCGAGGAAGCGATAATGGCAAGCTTTTTCATAAGGGAACCCCCGCAGAAATCTGGAATGATAAAAATCAGGTCCGATCCCGGAGGCCAACGCGAAAATTAAGGCAGCAAGTGCCGCCTTTCTAGGCAAACCCGCATGAATGCTTGGTTCTTGTGTTGCGGTTTCGCAACGCCTATCCCAAAACGCGTTAATCGCCGATACAACCGGCCCGGCGGTAGCCCGGCCCGGCGGCCGATCGGCACCTTGCCGGCTTACGGGCGGCTCATGAGAAGCGGCCGGCCGCGCTCGGGAACACGGGCCCAGGAGCCGTCTTCCTGTCGGGCGAATCGAATCGCCGCGCCGCCGCCCGTCCCCGAAACCAGGATGTTTCCCCCATCGAGCCGCCACGACGCGGCGGCAAGGCGCGCCACGGAGGCGTCGCAGCCGGCCGCGACCTTCAGCAGGAAGCCGCCCTTCGGGGCCGGCGTCTCAGTGAGGCTCCAGCGGCACAGCGGCGTGCCCGGCGTGGCGGCGAGATCCCAGTCGCCCACCACCTCGGCCTGCGTCACCTCAGGCAGCTCGGCGATGCTGGGATTGACGAGGAAGTAGACCCCGTCCGCCTCCCGCAGGGCCTCGTAGCTGCCGCCCGTCGCCTCGGTGAACTCGGCCACCGTCCGCCCCTGGGCATTGAGCAGGCGCAGCGCGCCCGTGGCGTCCGGCGTCCAGCCGGCGATCTGGGCGGAGAAGGCGATCGTCGCCTCGCAGGCCGCCTTGTCCAGCTGCACCGCGAGCGCGCCGCCCGCGGTCTCGGCCTTCAGGGTGATGGGGCACTTGCGCTCGCCGTCGGCGCTCTGGAGCACATAGGCGCCCGCCTTCTGCTCGGCAGCCTCGCGCAGCGCCGGATCGAGCCGCGGTGCCGCCGGCTGTTGCTTCTGCGCCACAGGCCCGGGGGCTTCCGGCGCTGCTGCTGCCGGAGCGCACGGAAGCCCGAAGGCGAGCCCCACAATGCTGATTCCGGCGAGCGCCCGCCGGATACCGGCGCGCGCGGGCGATGACGGAAGACGGCGCATGGCTGCCCCTCGCTGAAGATCGGAACGCGGAGGCTAGCACAGCGCCGGCGGGGGCCCCTAGAGAACGCGCCGATCAGCCCGCACCGCAAGCTGATCGGACACCGCGTTCTGCGCCGATACTTTGGAGGGCGATCCGCCGATCAAATTGGGGCGATTTGATCGGATCGGGCCTCTAGCCGCGCGGCCAGGGCGTCTCGGCCACGGGCGTGACCGGCCCCCTGCCCTCGAACCAGGAGACGAGATTGTCCACCACCAGTTGGCCCATGGCGCCGCGGGTGTGGTGGGTGGCCGAGCCCACGTGCGGCAGCAGCACCACGTTGTCGAGTGCAAGGAAGCCCTCCGGCACGTACGGCTCGTTCTGGAACACGTCGAGCCCGGCGGACAGGATGGTGCGGTCCTGGAGCGCCTTCAGCAGCGCCTCCTCGTCCACCACCGTGCCGCGCGCCACGTTGATGAGGATGCCGTCCGGTCCCAGCGCCTCCAGCACGGCGGCGTTCACCATGTGCTGGGTGGCGGGGCCGCCGGGGACGATCACGATGATCACGTCCACCGCCCGCGCCATGGCGATCAGGTCGCCATAGTGCTGGTAGGGCACGCCCGGCTGCGCCCTGCGGGAGTGGTAGACCACCGGCACCGAGAAGGCGTCGAGCCGCTTGGCGATCGCCTGGCCGATGCGCCCCATGCCGATCAGTCCCACGGTGCGCTCGCGCAAGGTGGGGCCGAGCGGGAAAATGCCGCTCTTCCAGCCGCCCGCGCGCACGAAGCGGTCGGCCTGCGGGAGTTCGCGCACCGTGGCGAGCAGCAGGCCGATCGTGAGATCCGCCACCTCCTCGTTGAGCACGTCCGGGGTGTTGGTGACGACCACGCCGCGCGCCGCCGCCGCGGCTGCGTCGATGGTGTCGTAGCCGACACCGAAATTGGAGACGATCTCCACGTTCGGCAGACGGGCGAGCAAGGCATCGTCCACCCTCAGCTTGCCCCGGGTGGCGATCGCCCGGATGGACGGGGCGCGCGCATCGTCCAGCTGCTCGATGGGAACGAGGTCGAACCGCGGGGCGAGCTGTCGCTCCACCACGTTCTCCATGACTGGGCCGATGACAAGGATCGCGGAACGCGCGGCGTCGCTCATGAGGGGATCTCGCGGGACAGGGGGTGGGCCGGATTGGGACTAGACTTTAGGAGAAGAGAGCCCGGCACGGGCCGGATTGCAACGTCTGCCGAACAGAATACGGGTCAGGCTTATGCGCCCCTCGTCCTCGATTCAACGGGGTTCAAACGTTTTAATTTGCTCTTGATCCGGACTTCTCCTCGCACCATGATCGCGCCGCGTCCGAAAGAGGCGCGAGGTCACATGCCCTTCATCCCCACCGGGTTGAACGGGCCGGGCCGACCAACATCGCAGCCCCCGAAGCAAGGGCGGCGCGTTCGGAAGGGAGAGGACGCACGATGGCAACCGTCGATATTCGCGGCGTGAAGAAGGCGTATGGCACGACGCAGGTGATCCACGGCGTCGACGTCGACATCCGCGACGGCGAGTTCGTTGTGCTGGTCGGCCCGTCGGGCTGCGGCAAGTCCACTTTGCTGCGCATGATCGCGGGGCTCGAGAACATTACCGCGGGCGAGATCCTGATCGGCAACCGCGTCATCAACGACGTGCCGCCGAAGGAACGGGACATCGCCATGGTGTTCCAGAACTACGCGCTCTATCCGCACATGACGGTGGCGGACAACATGGGCTTCTCGCTGAAGCTCCGCAAAGCGCCGAAGACGGAGATCCAGTCGCGCGTCGACCGCGCGGCGCACATCCTCGGCCTGTCGAAGCTGCTCGACCGCTATCCGCGCCAGCTCTCCGGCGGCCAGCGCCAGCGCGTCGCCATGGGCCGCGCCATCGTGCGCGACCCGCAGGTGTTCCTGTTCGACGAGCCGCTGTCCAACCTCGACGCCAAGCTGCGCGTGCAGATGCGCACCGAGATCAAGGAGCTGCACCAGCGGCTCAAGACCACCACGGTCTACGTCACCCACGACCAGATCGAGGCCATGACCATGGCCGACAAGATCGTGGTGATGCACGACGGCATCGTCGAGCAGATCGGCGCCCCGCTCGACCTCTACGACCGGCCGGCGAACCAGTTCGTCGCCGGCTTCATCGGCTCGCCGGCCATGAACTTCATCAAGGGCAAGGTGCGGCTCGGCGCAGAGCCCCGGCTGGTGACCGACAGCGGCGTCGAGGTGCCGCTGCCGGACGCCGCAAACCTCGCCGACGGCCAGAGCGTGACCTACGGCCTCAGGCCGGAGCACGTGCGCCTCGACCCCGCCGGCGTTCCCGCGCGGGTGGTGGTGACCGAGCCCACCGGCTCGGAAATCCTGGTGGTGGCGCGCCTCGGCCCGGAGGCGGGCGACGCGGGCTTCGGCGAGAGCGCGGCCCAGGAGATCACCTGCCTGTTCCGCGAGCGCCTCGCCTTCACCCCCGGCGAGACGATCCGCATCACCCCCCAGGACGGCCTCACGCACCTGTTCGACGAGGCCACGGGCAAGCGGCTGTGACAGCGAGTTTCTGACGCGTACCCCGGCGAAAAGACCGCCCGCGCCAAGACTAGGGCGGCCCGCCGGACAACCAGACAAGACGGGAGGAAACGAGATGACCATTTCGAGACGCGACGTCCTTCTCGGCGGTGCCGGCCTTGCCGCCGGCTCCCTCGCCTCGCCCTTCCTGGGCTCCGTGCCGGCCTTCGCGCAGGTGCCGAAGATCGAGCCCGAGCCCGGCGCCTCCCTGCGCCTCCTGCGCTGGGCGCCGTTCGTGAAGGGCGAGGAAGACGCCTGGATCGCCAACACCAAGAAGTTCACCGAGGCGACCGGCGTCGAGGTGCGCATCGACAAGGAGAGCTGGGAGGACATCCGCCCGAAGGCGGCGGTGGCCGCGAACGTCGGCTCCGGCCCTGACATCGTCTGGGTGTGGTTCGACGACGCCCAGCAGTATCCCGACAAGCTGCTCGACGTGACCGACCTCGCCTCGGGCCTCGCCAAGACCTATGGCGGCTTCTATCCGGGCAACGAAGTGTACGCGAAGGTGAACAACCGCTTCGTCGGCCTGCCGCTCGCCACCATCGGCAATGCCGTGGTGTATCGCGACAGCTGGATAAAGGAGGCCGGGTTCTCGGAATTCCCGAAGGACACCAAGGGCCTGCTGGAGCTGGGCAAGGCGCTGAAGGCGAAGAACCACCCCATGGGCTTCACCCTCGGCCACGGTGTCGGCGACGGCAACAACTTCACCCACTGGGTGCTGTGGAGCCACGGCGGCAAGATGGTGGACGAGAGCGGCAAGGTCGTCCTCAACTCGCCCGAGACGGTCGCGGCGCTGCGCTACGCGGCGGAGCTGTACAAGACCTTCATCCCGGGCACCGAGAGCTGGCTCGACGTCAACAACAACCGCGCCTTCATCGCCGGCGACCTGTCGGTCACGGCCAACGGCGTGTCGGTCTACTACGCGGCCGCGAACGATCCCAAGCTCGCCGACATGGCGGCGGACATGCGGTCCACCAACTTCCCGATCGGCCCGGTGGGCAAGTCGGTGGAGCTGCACCAGACCACCACCGCCTGCATCTTCAAGTATTCCAAGTTCCCCAAGGCGGCGCAGGCCTACATGTCCTTCATGTTCGACGCGCCGCAGTACAATGCCTGGCTCCAGGGCGCGAGCGCCTATTGCTGCCAGACGCTGAAGGCGTTCGCCAACAACCCGGTCTGGACGTCCAAGCCGATCCACGCCGCCTACGCCAAGGCGTCCGAGACCCTGCAGCCGAACGGCTATGCCGGTCCGCTCGGGCCGAAGTCCGCCGCCGCCATGGCGGACTGGATCGTGGTGGACATGGTGGCGGAGGCCGCCACCGGCCAGCGCACCCCGGAAGAAGCCGCCAAGCGCGCCCAGGCCCGCGCCGAGCGCATCTACCGCTGAGCGGCCGGCGGGGCCGCTGCGGAACGCACGCGGCCCCGCCCCTCACCCCGGCCCTCTCCCCGCCGGGGAGAGGGAAATGGTCGGCGGCGGCAGTTCGCTGCCCGGCCGGCGAGACCCTGCAAAGCCCTCTCCCGCGTGTGGGGGAGGGTTGGGAGGGGGAAGCGGACGCGTGCCGGGGACGCCAACGCGCGAGCGTCGGCGGGCACCGAAGCCGCCTCCCCCGCTCCGCGCTGGGCAAACCCTCGCCCCTGCGGGGAGAGGGCGAGGCCCACGGCGCAGCCGCTTGCATGAGGCGGAAAAGGCCGGGAAGCGCCGGCAGAATGTCGGCCGAAAGCCGGCGAAGAGGCGGGGCAACCCGCCCGCCAGTCCAGGAGAGGAACGCATGGCCGTCACGACCGCCCGAGATGCCAAAGCCGCGCCCGCCCGGCGCTCCTTCTGGAGCGGCATCGGACAGGGCCGGCATGTGCTCGGCCTGCTGTTCATGCTGCCGGCGGCGGCCTTCCTGCTGTTCTTCCTCACCTACCCGCTCGGGCTCGGCGTGTGGCTCGGCTTCACCGACACGCGCATCGGCCGCACCGGCGTGTTCATCGGCATCGAGAACTACCAATCGCTGTTCGAGGACAGCCTGTTCTGGCTGGTGGTGTTCAACACCCTGCTCTACACCATCGCCGCCTCGATCCTGAAGTTCGCGCTCGGCCTGTGGCTGGCGCTGCTCCTGAACCAGCATCTGCCGTTCAAGGCCTTCTTCCGCGCCGTGGTTCTGCTGCCGTGGGTGGTGCCCACCGTGCTCTCGGCCATCGCCTTCTGGTGGATCTTCGACAGCCAGTATTCCATCATCTCCTGGGCACTGATCCGCATGGGGCTGATCGATGCGCCCATCAACTTCCTCGGCGACGTGACCAATGCGCGGGCCTCGGTGATCGCGGCCAATGTCTGGCGCGGCATCCCGTTCGTCGCCATCTCGCTGCTCGCCGGACTCCAGACCATCCCGCCCTCGCTGCACGAGGCGGCGACGCTGGACGGGGCAACCAACTGGCAGCGCTTCCGCTTCATCACCCTGCCCATGCTCTCGCCCATCATCGCCGTGGTGATGACCTTCTCGGTGCTGTTCACCTTCACCGACTTCCAGCTCATCTACGTTCTGACCCGCGGCGGGCCGCTCAATTCCACCCACCTGATGGCCACGCTCTCGTTCCAGCGCGCCATTCCCGGCGGCTCGCTGGGCGAGGGCGCGGCGATCGCCGTGGCGATGATCCCGTTCCTGCTGGCGGCGATCCTGTTCAGCTATTTCGGCCTCCAGCGCCGCAAATGGCAGCAGGGGGGCGGGGACTGATGGGGAGAGCCTCGCCACTTCTTTCCGGCCTGGGCGACCAGGGGCGACGCGCCCCCTCTCCCCCTGCGGGAGAGGGCTGGGGTGAGGCGTGCGCCGCCACCCGGCGCGACGCCTCGCGACCAAGCGCCCTGCCCCCTCACCCCCGGCCCCTCTCCCGCGAGGGGAGAGGGGAGAAGCGCCACGGCGAGGACCGCGCCGCCGCACCGACCGCCATTGCCTTCATTGCCGCCGCCCGGCGCCGAGGCGCCGCATCCCTGCCGAGGATCGCCTGATGAGCCAGTCGACCACCGACCACCTCACCGACAATTCCACCGGCATGAGCTATCTCGACAGCCTGCCGCGGCGGATCGTGACGGTATTCCTGCCGCTGCTGATCTTCGTGTTCGTGCTGCTGTTCCCGTTCTATTGGATGGCGATCACGGCGGTGAAACCGAACTTCCAGCTCACCGACTACAACAACTACTCGCCGCTCTGGGTGGTCCAGCCGACGCTCGACCACATCAAGTATCTCCTGTTCGAGACCTCCTATCCCGCCTGGCTGTGGAACACGATCTTCATCTCGGTGGCGGCGACCTTCATCTCGCTCGTCACCTCGGTGTTCGCCGCCTATGCCATCGAGCGCCTGCGCTTCCACGGCTCGCGCTGGGTCGGGCTCGGCATCTTCCTCGCCTATCTGGTGCCGCCGTCGATCCTGTTCATCCCGCTCGCCATCATGGTGTTCGGCATCGGCATCTACGACACCAAGCTGGCGCTGATCCTCACCTATCCCACCTTCCTGGTGCCGTTCTCCACCTGGCTGCTGATGGGCTATTTCCGCTCGATCCCGTTCGAGCTGGAGGAGTGCGCGCTGGTGGACGGCGCCTCGCGCTGGCAGATCCTCATCAAGGTGCTGCTGCCGCTCTCGGTGCCGGGGCTGATCTCGGCCGGCATCTTCTCGTTCACCCTGTCGTGGAACGAGTTCATCTACGCGCTCACCTTCATCCAGTCGTCGGAGAACAAGACGGTGCCGGTGGGCGTGCTCACCGAGCTGGTGCGGTCCGACGTCTATGAATGGGGCTCGCTCATGGCCGGCGCGCTCATCGGCTCGCTGCCGGTGGTGATCCTCTATTCCTTCTTCGTGGACTACTACGTCTCGTCCATGACCGGGGCAGTGAAGGAGTAGCCGGCGGCCGGCCACGCCTCCGCTTACCGCCGCAGGAGGCGCGGCCGCCATGCGGCGCGCGGACCTGCTTGCCGTGCGGGCCGCGGCGTGGCACCCCTTCGGCGCAAGGGTGCGGCGCATCATGCGCCGGCGCGACGGGCACGGGGTCGGACAAGATGGTCGAGCGCACGATCGAATCGGTGCTGTTCCGCAGCCGCTGGATCATGGCGCCCTTCTATCTGGGGCTGGTGATCGCGCTCCTGGTGCTGCTGTTCAAGTTCGGCCACGAGTTGCTGCACTTCGTGCTGCACGCGGTGGCGGCCACCGAGAGCGACATCATCCTCGGCATCCTCGCTCTGGTGGACCTGACGCTGACCGGCAACCTGGTGCTGATCGTCATCTTCTCCGGCTACGAGAACTTCGTCTCCAAGATCGACCCCGCCGGCCATCCCGACTGGCCGGAATGGATGACGCGGGTGGACTTTACCGGCCTCAAGCAGAAGCTCCTGGCCTCCATCGTCGCCATCTCCGCGATCCAGCTGCTCAAGGCCTTCATGAACCTGGACAAGGGCCAGATGAGCGAGAACACGCTGATGTGGCTGGTCATCATCCACGGGGTGTTCGTGGGGTCAAGCCTGCTGCTCGCCTGGTCGGACAAGCTCACGACCGACAAGCACTGAGGCGCGGCCGCCGGCGGCGTCAGCGCCCCGGCAGCACGAGGAGGGTCGGCTCCTTCGGCAGGCTTTCGCGCGAGAGCAGCACCACCGGCTCGGCCGAGCGCTCGATCTTGTAGCCTTGGCCAAGCCGGGTGAGGAAGCGGTCCAGCCCCCAGGTCGAGAAATAGTGCATGGGGATGACCAGCGGCGCGCCGATCTCCTTCAGCACCTCCACCATGCCCTCCAGGTCCAGCGTGTAGGAGCCGTCCACCGGCGCCAGCACCACGTCGATGCGCCCCAGCGCCTCGATGTGCTCCGGGGTCAGCAGATGGTGCAGATGGCCGAGATGGGCGATGCACACGCCGGCCACCTCGAACACGAACATGGAATTGCCATCATAGAGCGTGCCGCCACCGCGGCGGATGTTGGTGGGCACGTTGCGGATCCACACGTCGTCCAGCGTCAGCTCGTGGTTCACCGCCCCGCCGTCCGGGTTCCAGCCGCGCAGCACGTGGGCGATGCCGGGGTCCGGGAAGTCGGTGTAATGGGTGTCGTGCGCCCGGTTCATGGTGACGACGTTGGGCACGATGGCGGGGCGCACATAGTCGTTGTAGTCGGTGGCGATGGTGACGCCGGCCGGGCTCTCGATCAGGAACGTGGCGTGGCCGATGAAGGACAGGCGCACGCTGCCGGAGGACTGGGCCACCCGCAGCACCGATGTCCTGGCGCTCCGGTCCGGCCCGAGCGCCGCGAAGCGCACGGGCGCGGCGTCCGCCACCATGCGCGGGCACTTCTCCGGCTGCGCCGCGGCCCCGGCCGATGCGAGGACGAGCAGGGACGCGGCCAGCGCCAGCGCCGAAAGCGGGGCGGCCGTCAGCCGCCAGGAGAAAGCGAAGGGTCGCATGGGAAGCGGCGTCCTGTGCGGCAGGGTGTCGGGGCGTCAGGCGATTGTGGCGCCTCCCCGCGCCGGCGCAACGCGCGCGCCGTCACAGCAGCGTGAAGGAACGCGGGTTATGCCGCGCGCGTCGTGGCTGGGGACGGCTCACGCCGCCGTCCGCTCCGCGGTTGCGGCCGGGTCGCGGCTGTGACTTGCTGGCCGCATGCGGCGAACCCGACCCCGGCGTTTGCCGCCGAACCACGGAAAGAGCACGTCATGTCCATCAATCTGGTGCTGGTTCAGCCTTGGGTGGCGCTGGTGGCAGGAATCCTGATCCTGCTCTTCCCGCGGCTGCTCAACATCATCGTCGCGGTCTACCTGATCGTCGTGGGCCTCTCCGGCATCATCCGCTGAGGCGGCGCGGCATTTTGGGATGCGGCGGAGCGCTCTGCCGCCGTGGGCTGCCCTTGCCCGCCGTCGCCCCCTTTCCCCACCGTCGCCCTCCGGCTTGATCGGAGGGCCCATCCCGTAGCCGGGCGCGATGCTGGGACGGTGGCGTGGATGCTCCGATCACGTCGGAGCATGACGGCGGTTTATGAGGCCGCCGTGCGGCTCTCGTCTTCAGCGGCGTGCCCGTCTTCCACCACCCCGTCATGCCCCGGCTTTTCCGGGCATCCACCGGGCCGCGCCGGGGCGCGTGCAGGACCGGGCGACCGCCCGGCCGCCGAGTGGATCCCCCGCACAAGGCGGGGGATGACGGTGGCTTTTGGGGATGCGGCGGAGCGCTCTCCCGCCGTGGGCTGCCCTTCCCCGCCGTCGCCCCCTTTCCCTACCGTCGCCCTCCGACTTGATCGGAGGGCCCATCCGGCGGCCGGGCGCGACGCCGCGCGGTGGCGTGGATGCTCCGATCACGTCGGAGCATGACGGCGGTTCATGGGGCCACCGTGCGGCTCTCGTCTTCAGCGGCGAGCCCGTCTTTCACCACCCCGTCATGCCCCGGCTTGTCCGGGGCATCCACCGAGCCGCGCCGGGGCGCGCGCAGGACCGGGCACCCGCCTGGCCGCCGGGTGGATCCCCCGCACAAGGCGGGGGATGACGGCGGGGAATGACGGTGAGCGATGACGGAGGGGGAGGACAGTACGAGCAAAACGGCGTCATGCCGCCCCGATCTTCCGTAGCGGAATGCCGAATCCGGCGCCCTGCGCGCTGCGATGCCGCGCATCCGGCCGAAAGGAGATTCGTTCCTACAGTTGATGCGTGCTGCGCTGCGAGCTAAACCATCGGCCCATCGCGACCTGCCCCACCCTTCAAAGGGACCAGCACATGACGAAATGGGTCTACACCTTCGGCGATGGCAAGGCCGAGGGCAAAGCCGACATGAAGAACCTTCTCGGCGGCAAGGGCGCGAACCTCGCCGAGATGTCCAACCTCGGTTTGCCCGTGCCTCCCGGCTTCACCATCACCACCGAGGTGTGCACCTATTATTACGCCCACGGCGAGACCTATCCCGCCGAGCTGAAGGGCGACGTGGAGAAGGCGCTCTCCGAGGTCGGCCGGCTCGCCGGCAAGTCGTTCGGCGATCCCGCGAACCCGCTGCTGGTCTCGGTGCGCTCCGGCGCCCGCGCCTCCATGCCGGGCATGATGGACACCGTGCTCAACCTCGGCCTCAACGACGAGACCGTGGAAGCGGTGGCCAAGCTCGCCGACCGGCGCTTCGCCTATGACAGCTACCGGCGCTTCATCACCATGTATTCGGACGTGGTGCTGGGCGTGGAGCACCACCACTTCGAGGAGATCCTGGAGCACTACAAGCTCCAGAAGGGCCTGACCCT
This sequence comes from Xanthobacter tagetidis, assembly GCF_003667445.1. Lineage (GTDB taxonomy): Bacteria > Pseudomonadota > Alphaproteobacteria > Rhizobiales > Xanthobacteraceae > Xanthobacter > Xanthobacter tagetidis. Next base: position 14,802 of record NZ_RCTF01000032.1, read on the forward strand.
CGACACCGACCTTGGCGCCGACGACTGGGCCGCCCTGGTGGTGGAGTACAAGAAGAAGGTCCAGGCCGAGCTGGGCAAGCCCTTCCCGCAGGACCCGCACGAGCAGCTCTGGGGCGCCATCGGCGCCGTGTTCGGCTCCTGGATGAACGCCCGCGCCATCACCTACCGCCGGCTGCACACCATCCCGGAGAGCTGGGGCACGGCGGTGAACGTGCAGTCCATGGTGTTCGGCAACATGGGCGAGACCTCGGCCACCGGCGTCGCCTTCACCCGCAACCCCTCCACCGGCGAGAAGGCGCTCTATGGCGAGTTCCTGGTGAACGCCCAGGGCGAGGACGTGGTGGCGGGCATCCGCACCCCGCAGGACCTCACCGAGAAGGCGCGCAAGGAGGCCGGCTCCGACAAGCCCTCCATGGAGACCGCATTGCCGGAGGCCTTCAAGGAGTTCGAGCGCATCTCCAACGCGCTCGAAAACCACTATCGCGACATGCAGGACCTCGAGTTCACGGTCGAGAAGGGCAAGCTCTGGATGCTCCAGACCCGCTCCGGCAAGCGCACCGCCAAGGCGGCCCTGCGCATCGCCGTGGAGCTGGCGCGCGAGGGGCTCATCAGCGAGCAGGAGGCGGTCGGCCGGGTCGATCCTGCCGCGCTCGACCAGCTGCTGCACCCCGCCATCGATCCCAAGGCCGAGCGCAAGGTGGTCGCCACCGGCCTGCCCGCCTCGCCCGGCGCGGCGGCGGGCGCCATCGTGTTCTCGGCCGACGAGGCCGAGGCCATGAAGGAGAAGGGCCTCAAGGTCATCCTGGTGCGCGTGGAGACGAGCCCAGAGGACATCCACGGCATGCACGCCGCCCAGGGCATCCTCACCTCGCGCGGCGGCATGACCTCGCACGCCGCCGTGGTGGCGCGCGGCATGGGCAAGCCCTGCGTCTCCGGCGCCGGCGCGCTGCGCATCGACTACAAGGCGCAGACGCTCACGGTCGCAGGCGAGACCTTCAAGAAGGGCGACATCATCACCATCGACGGCGGCACCGGCCAGGTGCTGAAGGGCGAGGTGCCGATGCTCCAGCCGGAGCTGTCGGGCGAGTTCGCGACCCTCATGGGCTGGGCCGACAAGGTGCGCAAGCTCAAGGTCCGCGCCAATGCCGAGACCCCGGCGGATGCCCGCATGGCCCGCTCGTTCGGCGCCGAGGGCATCGGCCTCTCGCGCACCGAGCACATGTTCTTCGACGCCGGCCGTATCCTCGCCGTGCGCGAGATGATCCTCGCCGACGACGAGGCCGGCCGCCGCTCGGCGCTGGCCAAGCTCCTGCCCATGCAGCGCGACGACTTCGTCGAGCTGTTCGAGATCATGAAGGGCCTGCCGGTCACCATCCGCCTGCTCGACCCGCCGCTGCACGAATTCCTGCCCCACACGGCGGAAGAGACGGCGGAGGTGGCGAAGAGCCTCGGCGTGGACATCGAGCGGGTGGAGCGGCGCTACAAGGAGCTGCACGAGGTGAACCCGATGCTCGGGTTCCGCGGCTGCCGCATCGCCATCGCCTTCCCCGAGATCGCCGAGATGCAGGCCCGCGCCATCTTCGAGGCGGCGGTGATCGCCGCCAAGAAGACCGGCGAGATGGTGGTGCCCGAGGTGATGGTGCCCCTCATCGCCACCAAGGCCGAGTTCGACATCGTCGACAAGGTGATCCGCGACACCGCCGCGGCGGTGGAAAAGGAGACCGGCGCGACCCTCACCTTCCAGGTGGGCACCATGATCGAACTGCCCCGCGCCGCCCTGCGCGCCGAGGAGATCGCCCGCGCCGCCGAGTTCTTCTCGTTCGGCACCAACGATCTGACCCAGACCTGCTTCGGCGTCTCGCGCGACGATGCCGGCACCTTCCTCGGCCCCTACGTGCAGAAGGGCATCCTGGAGGTGGACCCCTTCGTCTCCATCGACGTGGACGGCGTGGGCGAGTTGGTGAAGATCGGCGTCGAGCGCGGCCGCAAGTCGCGTCCCGACATCAAGCTCGGCATCTGCGGCGAGCATGGCGGCGACCCGGCCTCGGTGACGTTCTGCCACGAGGTGGGCCTCGACTACGTGTCCTGCTCGCCCTTCCGCGTGCCGATCGCCCGCCTCGCGGCGGCGCAGGCGGCGCTGAAGAAGTAAGCGCGGCCCCGCGCGACCGACACGTCCGAAAAGGCCGCCTCCGGGCGGCCTTTTTGCTGCGCGCCCGGCAAAGACGCGAGCGTGACCGGAACCGTTGCGGGCCTGTGTCGTTTCCCCTGCGCAGCCCCGTCACGGGCGTCAGCAGCAGAGGAAGACCATGGAAGACGCGCAAGTGGGTTGGATCGCCGCCATCATCATCGGCGGCTTTGCCGGGTGGTTCGCCTCCATGTTCATGAAGAGCGACACCGGCATCTTCATGAACATCATCCTCGGCATCATCGGCGCTTCGGTGGCGAGCTTCCTGTTCAGCCTCGTGGGCGTCAGCTTCGGCGGCTGGCTCGGCTACCTGTTCGCCGGCTTCGTCGGCGCCTGCATCCTGATCTGGGGCGTGCGGGCGGTCAGGAGCTGACCGCCCTCTTCGTCACTGCACGAAGGTGTTGGTGAGGCGGCCGATGCCGTCGATCTCGACCTCGATGGTGTTGGTGGGCTCCTTCATGGAGCCCACGCCCACCGAGGTGCCGCAGGCGATGAGGTCGCCGGGGTTCAGCGTCATCTCGCGCGAGAGCATGGCCACAAGGCGCGCTGGCGGAAAGATCATGTCCGCGAGCGGATAGTTCTGCCGCTCCTGCCCGTTGAGGATGGTGCGCACCCGCGCCGTCGCGGGGTCGAAATCGGTCACGATCCACGGGCCGAACGGGCCGTAGCCGTCCACCCCCTTGGCGCGCGCCCACTGCGGGAAGGTCGGGTCCCGGTTGAGGATGTCGGCGGCGGTGATGTCGTTCACCACCGTATAGCCGAAGATGCCGGCGGCGGCCTCCGCCTCCGATGCGTCGGCGAGGCGGGCGCCGATGACGATGCCGAGTTCCCCCTCATAGACGGTCTTGCCGTCATAGGTCGCGGGCTTGCGCACCACCGCGCCGGGCGCGGCCACCGAGGTGGTGGCCTTCAGCAGCCACAGCGGCTCCACCGGCTCTGCCACCTTCAGCCTGGCGGCGAGCTCGTGGAAATTGTTCCACAGCGCCACGATCTTGGACGGCACGCACGGCGCCTCCAGCGCGACGTCGGCGAGCGCGAGCGTGGCGCCCGTGGGCGCGGCGCCGGAAAACATCGAGCCCTCATGCACGGCGATGGTGTCGCCGTCGAGCGTGCCGATCTTCGTCGCGCCCCGGTGGGTAAAGCGCAGCCAGGTGGTCATGGGTGTTTCCTCTGGAGAGTGTTTGGCCGCCCGTTCCTCCCTCTCCGCGTCATGCCCCGGCTTGTCCGGGGCATCCACGGCGCAGCCAAAGCCGCCTCGGGAGACAGGGGTCCGTGCCGGCGGACGAGTGGATCCCCCGGACAAGCCGGGGGATGACGGCAGTTGTTCAGGCGCAAAACGTCGCCGAAGGCGGCTCCATTGCGCACGCTGAAGGGTACGGCCGGCTGCGCCGGACTTTCCCTTGGACCCCGGACTCCTGGGCCCCGGATCGGCGCTCCGGCTGTCGCCGTCGCTGGTCCGGGGCACGAGGCCCGCCCTCAGCCCTTGAGCACCTCGACCAGGGTCTTGCCGAGCCGCGCCGGGGAGGGCGACACGCGGATGCCCGCGGCCTCCATGGCGGCGATCTTGTCCTCGGCGCCGCCCTTGCCGCCGGAGATGATCGCGCCCGCATGGCCCATGCGGCGGCCGGGAGGCGCCGTGCGGCCGGCGATGAAGCCAACCATCGGCTTCTTGCGGCCCCGCTTCGCCTCGTCGGCGAGGAACTGCGCCGCCTCCTCCTCCGCCGAGCCGCCGATCTCGCCGATCATCACGATCGACTTCGTCTCGGGGTCGGCCAGGAACATCT
>NZ_RCTF01000033.1 GCF_003667445.1 Xanthobacter tagetidis
GGGCGCCATCACTCACACCTTCCTGTCGCTGAAGGCGCGCCTGTTCCCCGGCCGCCGCCTGCCGCGCATCGCCATGGGCGGGGTCGGCGCCTTCGCCAAGGAGATGTTCGCTTCCGAGCGCCCGGCACGCCGGAGCGCGGCGGCGGCGCGTCATAGTCGCCGTCGTCGTCGGCATCGCCCTGCGGCGCCGGCGCGGCGCGGCGGCCGGCAAGGCTCGGCTCCATCCGGCTCCGCGTGTCGGCGGCCGGGCGCTCGGAAGCGAACATCTCCTTGGCGAAGGCGCCGACCCCGCCCATGGCGATGCGCGGCAGGCGGCGGCCGGGGAACAGGCGCGCCTTCAGCGACAGGAAGGTGTGAGTGATGGCGCCCAGCGAGATCGAGGTGCCGTCGTCGGCATCCTCGTCGTCCTCGTGCGCGCCGTTGACGCCGAGCGGCGTGCGCCGTCCGCCGCTGAGGGCGAAGAACAGGCCGCCGAGCGCCAGAGCGAGGCCGGCGGCCGCGATCAGGATGCCGTCCATGGGGTCGCCCCAGCCGCCGCGCAGCACGGCGGCGGCGCGCGGGAACAGGTCGCCGATCACCCCCCCGAGGCCCGCCGGGGTCGGCCAGGCGCCGAGGCGCGGCATGGCGGAGAGGAAGGCGCAGACGCCGATCACGCCCAAGGTCCAGGCGGCGAGCCGCAGCCGCGCCCGGCTGAACGGGCGGTGGGTGAGCATGCCCCAGCCCCACACCAGCAGCGGTGCGACGATGGCGATGCAGGCGAGGCCGAACAGCTGCATCAGCATGTCGGCGACCACCGCGCCGGGCCGGCCGAGCAGGTTCTTCACCGTGCCGCCGGTGGCGTTGGACAGGCTCGGGTCGCTCGCCGACCAGGTGACGAGCGCCACCATGGCCAGCATGCCGGCGGCGAGCAGGCCCGCGCCGATGATCTCCCGGCTGCGGCGGCGCACGGCCTGCTTCAGCCCGTCCGGGACGAGGCCGAGGTGCGGCACGTGGAGCGGGTCGGCGCGACCTTCCAGGCGCGAATGCATCACGGCGTCGGCGGCGGGGCGGCGGGCCATGGTTCTCCCTCTCCTTCAGGCGAGGCCGTCGAGGAGGCGGGCGAGCACCTCCTCGCAGGCGGCGAGGTCTTGCACGAGCGCGACGCGGATATAAGCGTCGCAGGGGTTCTTTCCGGAGAGGTCGCGCCGGGCGAGATAGCCGCCCGGCACCACGCGCAGGCCCTGCTCGCGCCAGAGCCTGAGCGCGGCCTGTTCGCCGCCGCCGGCGGCGGCGACGTCGAGCCACAGGAAGAAGCCGCCGCCCGGCCGCTCATAGCCGAAGCGCCCGGCGAGCATGCGGTCGGCGAGATCGAACTTGGCCTTGTAGAGATCGCGCGAGGCATCCACGTGCGCCTCGTCGCCGAGCGCGGCGACGCCGACCGCCTGCAGCGGCTCGGGCACCTGCGGCGCGGCCACCCAGCGGAAGGCGAGGAAGCTTTTCAGGAAATCGGGGTCGCCGGCGATGAAGCCGCAGCGCAGGCCCGGCAGCGACGAGCGCTTGGAGAGCGAGTTGAAGGCGAGCGCGTTGGAGAAGTCGCCGCCCGCCACCTCCAGGAGGCCGGCCGGCGTCTCGGCGCCGAGATAAATCTCCGAATAGCACTCGTCGGCGAACAGGTAGGCGCCATGGTCCCGGCACAGGCGCAGCAGTTCGGCAAGGTAAGCGGGCGAAGCCAGCGCGCCCTGCGGGTTGGCGGGCGAGGCCAGGAACACGGCGACGGTGCGCGCCATCAGCTCGGGCGTGAGCGCCGCAAGGTCCGGCAGCCAGCCGCTGTCGCGGGTGGTGGGCAGGATCACCGCCTCGCACCCGGCCGCCTCGGCGCCGGCCGCATAGGCGGCGTAGAACGGATTGGGCAGCAGCATCGCCGGCCGCCGGCCGCCATAGTCCCGGCGCGCGTCGGCAAGGCGCCGGGCGACGATGGCGGCGGAGAACAGGCCTTCGCGCGAACCGTTGAGCACCAGCACCTCGCGCTCGGCATCCACCGGCCGGGCCAGGGCGTAGCGGCGGCCGAGCCAGGCGGCGGCGGCGTCGCGGAACGCCGTGGTGCCCTCGGCGCGGGGGTAGCGGCCGAAGCCGGCAAGGGACTTGGCCAGCACGTCGCCCACGAACGGCGGCATGGCGTGCTGCGGCTCGCCCACCGCGGCGCTGAGCGGCGCGCGCGCCGGCGCCACCGGAGCGAGCAGCTCGGCGAGGCGGATGAACGGGGAACGGCGATCCTCCACGGGGGACGCCGGCGGCGCGGAATCGGACAAGGTGTTCGGCCTCGCTCGTGCCGCTCGCCGGTGGCGGAGGCGGCACTTTCTGGAGACTCGATGATGGCGCGGGACGGTTAAGGCGCGGCTAACCGGCAAACGGTCCACACGGCCTCGTCTGCGGTCTCGACAGCCTGCATGAGGTACGGCATTCTTCTGCCGTTAGGTAATCCGCCGACCGAGCCCGCCGTGAGGAAGACACATCCGTCCCCTTCGCGGCGTGTTCCTAAAACGATTTAAAGAAGCGCCATCCGCGTTGCTCCGCAGCGCGGGAACGAGGCGTCGGAAGCTCTTTGCCTCCATACCAACATCTCCCGGGAGGAGACATGCATCGGTCCCTGCTCTTGCCGGCGGCGCTGGCGCTCAGCCTCGTTTCCGCCGTCCCCGCTTTTGCCCGCAGCCCCGCGGAGGAGCTTGGCTTCTCCACAAAGGCGCTGGAGCGCATCAAGGCCGCCATGGCGCGCGAGATCGACAAGGGCACCATGCCCGGCGCCGTGACGCTGATCGCCCGCGACGGCGAGATCGTGCACTTCGAGGCGTACGGCTTCCTCGATGCGGCCAAGACCAAGCCCATGCCCAAGGACGCGGTGTTCCGCGCCTTCTCCATGACCAAGCCGTTCGTCGCGGTGGCGGCGATGATGCTGGTGGAGCGCGGCCAGCTCTCCTTGCGCGATCCGGTGGCGACCTACATCCCCGAGATGAAGGCGATGACCGTGCTCGCGGAGAAGACCGACGCCAGCGGCAAGATCACGCGCGAGGCGGTGCCGGCGACGCGCACCATGACGGTGCATGACCTTCTGCGGCACACCACCGGCCTCACCTATTCCGTGAGCGCGCCCTTCCCCGAGCTGAAGGACGCCTATCTGAAGGCGGACCTCGAAAGCCGCGACGGCGACCTCTCGCCCGAGGAATTCGTGAAGCGCCTCGCCGCGACCCCTCTCGCCTACGAGCCGGGCACGCGCTTCGAGTACGGGCTGTCGGTGGACGTGCTCGGCATCGTCGTGGAGCGTGTCAGCGGCAAGCGGCTCGACGTGTTCCTGGAGGACGAGCTGTTCAAGCCGCTCGGCATGAAGGACACGCATTTCCAGCTGACCCCAGACCAGACCGCCCGCCTTGCCGACGCGCTCGACACGGACCCGCAGAAGGTCGACGGCTGGAAGTGGGTGCGCGTGGACCAGGACCCGGGCAAGCGCTACCGCCTGGGCGGCGCCGGAACGGTGACCACGGCGCAGGACTATTTCCGCTTCGCGCAGATGATGCTGAACGGCGGCGAGCTCGACGGCGTGCGCATCCTCTCGCCGCGCACGGTGGACTTCATGCTGTCCGACCACACGCTCGGGCTCGGCGGCTCCACCGCCGGCACCACCGGGCCGGGCTACGGCTTCGGGCTCGGCTTCGGCATCCGCCGCCAGGAGGGCATGGCGGTGGTGCCCGGATCGCCGGGCGACGCCATGTGGGCGGGGGCCGGCGGCACCAGCTTCACCATCGATCCGAAGGAGGACCTGGTGGGCGTGTTCATGGCCGCGGCGCCGACGCCGCGGGTCCACACCCGCATGCTGTTCAAGAACCTGATGTACGGCGCGATGACCGAGTGAGCGGACGGCGCACCCGCTTGGCGGCGGGTGCTCTCCCCGGCGGGCGTCAGTTCCGGCGCGCGCCGGTATGGACGATGGTGCCCACGTGCTCGCCCCTGAGCGCCGCCGTGAGGCGGCCGGGCACGAGCCCGTTCACCACCTGCACCCGCTCGATGTGGCGGGCGGTGGCCATCACCTCCACCAGCGCGCGGTCGAACGGCAGCGTCCCCGCCGTGCCTGCGAGTTCCGCCGCGCTGGTCTCCGGCACGAAGGTCGCCTTGTCCCCGCCGGCGCCGTTGGGATCGGCGCTGTACACCCCGTCCACGTCCTCGACGATGGTGAGGCCGGCGGCGCCCAGCGCGTCCGCCACCAGGAAGGCGCCGGTGTCGGCGCGGTGGATCGGCAGGCGCGAGCCCGGGAATTCGTGGTGGTGGTAGGGCGGGAACGCGCTGCCCACCACCGCGCGGGCTGCGGTGAGGTGGATCGCCAGCTGGTTGGCGATGGTCGGGTGCTCGATATAGGACACCCCGTCCGGCGCCAGCATGGCCGCGAGGATATGGCCGTTCTGGCCGGCCTCGCTGGCGGCGAGCGGCGCCAGCGAGCCCACCGGCAGGCCGAGATCGAGGCCGACGCTGTAGAGATGCCGGGCGCGCACGCCGGCGCCGGTGAGGATCAGCAGGCGGTGCTCCGGCAGCAAGCTGTGGATCTCCTCCACCATGGGAAGGATCGCCTGCGGCCCGCGGTCCATGATGGAGCGGCCGCCGATCTTCACCACCTGCAGCCAGGGCAGCAGGCGGATCGGCTTCACGCCGGCCACCGGGCGGGTGAGCTGGCCGTCGAGGAGGGTCTGGCTCGCGAGCGGCGAGGCCACGTGCTTGATGGCGGACATGGTCGTGCTCCTCAGCGCGCGGTGATGATGGTGCCCACATGCTCGCCGGCGAGCGCGCGGGTGAGGTTGCCGGGCTTGAGGCCGTTCACCACCTGCACCTGCCGCACGTGGCGCGCCTTCTTGAGCAGATCGAGCATCGGGAATTCGAGGATGGAATCGGCCAGGCCGCGCGCCAGCATCTCGTCGACCGAGATTTTCGGGATGAAGGTCGCGTCCTTGGCGGTCTTGGGGTTGGCGCTGTAGAGGCCGTCCTCGTCCTTCACATAGACCATCGCCTTGCAGCCGAACTGCTCGGCCAGCAGGAAGCAGCCGGCATCGGTGCGGTAGGGCGGGATCACGCCTTCGGCGGCGGGGCGGGTCCACAGGCCGTAGGGCGGCATGCCGCTGAACACCACCGCGTTCACCTCGGCGAGGTAGAGCGGCACGGCCGAGAGCCCGGCGCCGTCCACCATGGAGATGCCGTGCTTGGCCAGAAGCTGGCCGAGCATGGCGGCGTTCTGGTCCGCCACCGAGGCGCCGAGCTGCGAGAGCACGCCGGCCGGCAGGTTCAGCTCGGCGGCGATCGAATAGAGGTGGCGGGCGCGGGTGCCGGCGCCGGTGCCGATCAGCAGCTTGTGCGTCTTGCGGGCGGCGACGATCTCGTCCACCAGCGGATAGACCGCCGCGCGGCCGCGGTCGATCATGCTCTGGCCGCCGATCTTGATCACCGTGGCGTCGGGCAGGATGCGAAAGTCCGCCGCCGCGTCCGCCGCGGCGAGAAGCTCGGGGTCGGTCAGCGAACGCTGCATGAGCAGCGCGTCCAGCTCCGCCGTCGTATGGGCCATAAGTGTGCCTTTCCTTGCCACGGCCGCCCACCCTGCGCCCATGGGGGCGGCAGGGCGCGGCCGAACCGGTTGGCGCCCGGCTCCGGCCAGGCGCGCCGCACGGGCGAGCCGCGGTCATGCGACGGAGCGCTCGGCTCAGCCTTATCTTGTATCAAAACAGATACAAGATGGCAGGTGCGCGCGGGCAGGCCTCGCCAGGCCCTCGGGGCGCCTACTCCGCGTTGCCGGACAGCACCGCGCGGGCCTGGGCCGAATCCAGGTGCATCTGGGCGATGAGCGGCGCGATGCCGTCGAACTTCAGCTCGGGCCGCAGGTAGGCGGCAAGCTCCACCTCCAGCGCGGCGCCGTAGAGGTCGCCGGAGAAGTCGAACAGATAGACCTCGAACAGCGGCCGGCCGTTGTCGAAGGTGGGCCGGCGGCCGTAGCTCGCCACCCCGTCGAGCCGGCGCATGCCGTGCCAGGCGCGCACCGCATAGACGCCGAAGGCGAGTTCGGCGCCCTCGGGCAGCTCCAGGTTGGCGGTGGGAAAGCCCAGCTCCCGCCCGCGCTTGTCGCCGTGGATCACCCGCGCGGTGAAGGAGAAGGGCCGCCCCAGCATGTGCGCCGCATGGCCCACCTGGCCCGCCGCCAGCGCGTTGCGGATGCCGGTGGAGGAGATGGCGTCGCCCTCGTCGCGCATGGGCTCGACCACCGCGACCTGGAAGCCGTGGCGCGCGCCGGCCTCCTTCAGGAAGGCGGGCGAGCCGGCGCGGGCGCGGCCGAAGTGGAAGTCGAAGCCCACGGCGACCCCGCTTACGCCATAGCGGCCGACCAGGATGTCGGCGACGAAGGCCTCCGCCTCCACCGCCGCCAGGGCGGCGTCGAAATCGAGCACCACCGCCCCGTCGAGGCCCGCCTCGGCCAGCTGGGCGAGCTTCGCCGGCTCGGGCGTGAGGCGGAAGGGGGCGGTCTTGGGGGAGAAGAAGGCCCGCGGGTGCGGCTCGAAGGTCAGCGCCAGCGCCGCCACGCCCTCGTCCTGGGCCATGGCGCGCGCGGCGTCGATCACCGCCCGGTGTCCGCGGTGGACGCCGTCGAAATTGCCGATCGCGAGCACCGGCCGGGCGAGGCGCTCGGGCACGGCGTCGGCGTTGCGCAGAACGGTGAAGACGTCGGGAAGGGAGTTCTGCATGAGCGGCGGGGGCCTCGGCTCGTTCGGGACGGGCGGCCGTCCGGCGCCTGGGGCGCACGCGCTCCGGTCGCCCGATCGGCCCGCCTCACGCGCCCATCGGCGCGTCCTCTAGGCGCAGGCGGCACGGGCCGTCAAGCGATCCGCGCCGACGGCGCCCTCACCAGGCGAGGCGCGGCATCACTCCGCGCGGATGAGCGTGCCCGTCGAACAGGGCCGAGAGCGAGGCCTCGTCGGGCACCGCGCCGTCCACCGCATTCAGCTCGCCCGCATGGATTCCGCTGGCGATGAACAGGCTGTCGAAGCCGGCATCGTTGGCCCCGGCGATGTCGGTGCGCAGCGCGTCGCCGATGCCGAGCACGCGCTCCTTCGCCACCGGCGCGCCGCGCAGCTCCGTCGCCCGGGCGAGCGCCGCCTCGTAGATCGGGCGATGGGGCTTGCCGCAATAGACCGCCGCGCCGCCGATCTCCTCATAGGCCTGGGCGATGGCGCCGGCGCAGTAGACCAGCTTCTCGCCGCGCTCCACCACCAGGTCCGGATTGGCGCAGATGAACGGCAGAGCGCGCGCCTTCATGCGGCCGAGCAGGTCGCGATAGTCGTCCGGCGTCTCCACCTCGTCGTCGAGCAGGCCGGTGCAGACGGTGATGTCGGCATCCTCCATCGACGCCTTCACCATGTCGAGGCCGTCGAAGGTGCCGATGTCGCGCTCCGGCCCGAGATGGAACACCTTCACGCCCGGCCGCGCCGCGATCAGCGCCCGCGTCACGTCGCCGGAAGTGACCACGTCGTCATAGGCCGAGCGCGGCACGCCGAGGCGGTCGAGCATCTTCACGATGAAGGGATTGGGCCGCGGCGCGTTGGAGACGAGGAGCACCGTGCGCCCGCCTTCGCGCGCCCGGGTCAGCGCGTCGGCCGCCGCCGGAAAGGCGGTGATGCCGTTGTGCACAACGCCCCAGACGTCGCAGAGGATCAGGTCGTAATCGTCCGCGAACACCGACAATCCGGGCACGAGGGGCGGGAACAGGGCGCTCGCGGTATCGGCCATCAGGGTCTCCGTCTGTTGCGGCGCACAGGTAGAACGGGCGCTGCCGATCCACAAGGCCGGGAGCAACAGGAACGCCCCGCGCGCTGCGCAGTTCTATAGGGATTGCATCCGGCGCCGGAGGGCGGCGGCCGGGCAGATCAAGGGGAGCAGCCAATGGCGTTCGAGACCCTCTTCACCGCCACCGCGACCGCCAAGGGCGGGCGGCATGGGCATTCGCAGACTTCGGACGGCTCCGTTTCCGTCGACCTCGGCATGCCGAAGAACGGCGTGCTGGAGCAGGGGAAGACCACGCCGGAGCACCTGTTCGCCGCCGGCTACGCCGCCTGCTTCGGCAGCGCCTTGGAGGCGGTGGCGAAGCGCAAGGGAGTGGATGCCTCGCAGGGCGAAGTCACTGTCGCCGCAAGCCTCGGCAAGGTGGAGGACGGGTTCGCGCTGGCGGTGAAGATCACCGGCCGCATTCCCGGCCAGGACCAGGCGGCGATGCAGGCGCTGCTGGAGGAGGCGCACCGGATGTGCCCCTATTCCAAGGCGACCCGCGGCAATATCGAAGCGACCGTGACGGCGGCCTGAGGCCGGGGGATTTGCCGGAACTGTCCCGCGGAATCCCGACGAAGTCCCGCCGAAAATCCCTCAGAGTCCACCCGGTCCCGTCAAATCCCGCGGGGTCCGGTCCCACTCACCGGCCGGGCGGCTTTCCGCCCGGATGCCCCGCCGGATGCCCGCCCATCCCGGGCGGCATGCCAGAGGACGGACCATGGGGCATGCCATGCGGCGGACCGCCGCGCGCCGGCTCGGCCCGCTGGGCCACCGGCGCGGTGGACTTCGGGTTCGCCGTCACGCCCGGAAGGCCGGTGACGAGGTCGCGGAAGGCGTCGCCCCTCACCTCGAAGTTGGGATACTGGTCGAAGCTCGCGCAGGCGGGCGAGAGCAGCACCACGGGGTGGGCGAGGCCGGACGCCTCAGCGTCGCGCGCCGCCGCGGCGACCGCCTGGTCGAGCGTGCCGGCGATCTCGTGCGCCACGGCGCCGCCCAGGGCATGGGCGAAGTCCTGCGCCGCCTCGCCGATCAGATAGGCCTTGCGCACCCGCCCGAAATGCGGCGCCAGCGGATCGATGCCGCCGGCCTTGGGCTTGCCGCCGGCGATCCAGAAGATGTCCTCGAACGAGAGCAGCGCCCGCTCGGCCGCGTCCGCATTGGTGGCCTTGCTGTCGTTGACGAACAGCACGTCGCCCTTGCGGCCGACCTCCTCCATGCGGTGGGCGAGGCCCGGGAAGCGCTTCATGGCGACGGCGATCACCTCCGGGGCGAGGCCGAGCGCCCGCACCGCAGCGAACGCCGCGGCCGCGTTCTGGGCATTGTGGGCGCCGCGCAGGGAGCCGATGCCGCCCAAGGGCAGGCGGAAGCGCTCGGCGCCGCCTTCGGACACCACCAGGCTCTCGCCGTCGCGCCAGATGCCGTCGGGCAGCGGGCGGCGCACCGAGACGCGCACCACATGGGTGCCGGCGCGCTCGGCCCGGTCGGCCATGGCGGCGGAGAAGTCGTCGTCCACCCCGACCACGGCGGTGCCGCCGCCCTCGACGCCGGTGATGAGCCGCTCCTTCACCGCGGCGTAGTTCTCCAGCGTGCCGTGCCGGTCGAGATGGTCCGGCGTGATGTTGAGCTGGATGCCCACGGAGGGATCGAGGCTGGGGGAAAGGTCGATCTGGTAGGAGGAGCATTCCACCACATGCACCCGCCCCGGCTTGGGCGGAGCCAGCGAGAGGATGGCGGTGCCGATATTGCCGCCCATCTGCACGTCGCGGCCGGCGGTGCGCAGCAGATGGGCGATCAGCGCCGTGGTGGTGGACTTGCCGTTGGTGCCGGTGATGGCGATGAACGGCGAGCGGCGCGCGCTCGCCTGCCGCTCGCGGCAGAACAGTTCGATGTCGCCGATCACTTCCACCCCGGCATTGCGGGCGAGCGCCACCGACCAGTGCGGCGCGGGATGGGTGAGCGGCACGCCGGGCGCCAGCACCAGGGCGGCGATGCCGCCCCAGTCGATGGACCTCAGGTCCTGGACCTCGATGCCCTCCGCCTGCGCCTTGAGGCGGGAGCGCTCGGCATCGTCGAAGGCGACGACACGGGCGCCGCCGGCGATGAGGGCCAAGGCGGTGGGGATGCCGGACCCGCCCAGCCCGAAAAGGGCAACGGTGCGGTCCTTGAACACGGTGACGGGGATCATCGGGCAATCTTCTCTTCGGCAAAGGGACGCGCGGCGCAAAGCCCGCCATTGTCGTCTAATTCGCCTCAGCGCCCGAGGAAAGCGGCTTTGCGCGCGGCGAGCCTTCGGGGACGGGCGGGGCGGGTGCGCGGCGCGCCGCGACACAGTGCCCTTGGGGGAAATCCCGGCGTTGACTTCCCGTCACATTAAAAACATTGAATGTGGTATCGTTCGCGCGGTGCCGACAGCGCCGCGCAGTCCCGTCGTCACGCGTTCTCGTCGTCATTCAAGGGAGATCGGCCATGGCCAATGTGGGCGGCATCGACCGCATCCTGCGCTTCGTCGTCGGCATCGTGCTGGTGCTGGTGCCTTTCGTCGCCCCGACCGTTCCGGCGCTCGCCGGGCTCGGCAACTGGGCCTGGCTGATCGGCGCATGGGGGCTCGCCATGGTGCTCACCGCCGCCTTCCGCTTCTGCCCGGCCTATCCGCTGCTGGGCATCAACACCTGCGGGAAATAGCCCGCGGCCTGGCCGTGTGCGTTCAAGATTGAGAGCGAACCGGACGCCCTCTCCCGCTTGCGGGGGAGGGTTGGGGAGGGGGCAGGCGAGGCTGGGCGTTCACCGGCGTTCGGCGCAGCGCGCAGGACTTCCCCCACCCTGCCCTCCCCCGCAAGCGGGAGAGGGTTCTGCGTCGCGCCAGATCCGCCGCGGCAATTCAAACCGACGTGCGACCGGCGCTCCCCAGCCGCGCCCTCAGCGCAGCTTCAGCGTGGCGAGGCCGGCCAGCGCCAGCACCACGGCGATGATCCAGAAGCGGATCACCACCTGCGGCTCGGTCCAGCCGAGCTGCTCGAAATGGTGGTGGATCGGCGCCATCTTGAACACGCGCTTGCCGGTGAGCTTGAACGAGACCACCTGCACGATCACCGAGACCGCCTCCAGCACGAACAGGCCGCCGATCACCGCCAGCACGATCTCGTGCTTGGTGGCCACCGCGATGGTGCCGAGCAGGCCGCCCAGCGCCAGCGAGCCGGTGTCGCCCATGAAGATCTGCGCCGGCGGCGCATTGAACCACAGGAAGCCGAGGCCGGCGCCCATCAGCGCGCCGCAGATCACCGCCAGCTCGCCGACGCCGGCCACGTAGTGGATCTGCAGGTAGTCCGCGAACACCACGTTGCCCGAGAGATAGGCGATGAAGCCGAACGAGCCGGCGGCGATCATCACCGGCACGATGGCGAGGCCGTCGAGCCCGTCGGTCAGGTTCACTGCATTGCCGGCGGCGACGATCACGAAGGCGCCGAAGATCGCGAAGAACACGCCGAGGTCGAGCAGCAGATCCTTGAAGAAGGGGAACGCCACCGAGGTGGAAAGCCCGCTCTTGCCGGCATTCATCATCACCACCACGGCGACGCCCGCGATCACCGCCTCGATGGCGAGGCGGGTCTTGCCGGACAGGCCGTTATGGGTCTGCTTCGTGACCTTGAGATAGTCGTCGTAGAAGCCGATGAGCCCGAAGCCGAGCGTCACCATCAGCACCATCCAGACATAGGCGTTGGAAAGGTTCGCCCACAGGAGCGTCGCCACCAGCAGCCCGGAGAGGATCATCAGCCCGCCCATGGTGGGCGTGCCCTTCTTGGTGATGAGGTGCGACTGCGGCCCGTCGGTGCGGATCGGCTGGCCCTTGCCCTGCTTCAGGCGCAGCGTCGAGATGATGCCCGGGCCGAACAGGAACACGAACAGCAGCGCCGTGACCACCGCCCCGCCGGTGCGGAAGGTGATGTAGCGGAACACGTTGAAGGCGGTGAATTCCTGGTGCAGCAGGGCCAGCCACTGGAGCATGAAAGGGTCATCCTTCGAGAGAAGCGTCCTCGCCGGAGCGGAAGCGTTCGGTCAGGCTCTTCACCAGCGGGCCCATGCGGCTGCCGTTGGAGCCCTTCACCATCAGCGTGTCGCCGGCGCGGATCGCCGCTGCCACCATGGGTTCGAGATGTGTCGCGTGCACCGCATAGCCGCCCCGACGCTCCGGGGGAAGCGCCTGCCACAGGGCATGCATGTGCGGCCCGCAGCAGAACACCTGGTCGATGCGGTCCGCGACGATGGCCTCGGCAAGGCCGGCATGGAGCGCATCGGCCTCCGCGCCCAGCTCCAGCATGTCGCCGAGCACGGCAACGCGGCGCCCGCGCGGCCCCACCGGGGTCCGGCCGAGCACGTCGATGGCGGCGCGCATGGAGGCCGGGTTGGCGTTGTAGCTCTCGTCGATGAGGGTCGCCTCGCCGCCCTTCACCGCCAGCAGGACCGGCACGCCGCGCCCCGGCGGCGGCTTGAGGCGGCCGAGCGCCAGCGCGGCGAGCGCGAGGTCGGCGCCCAGCAGCTTCGCGGCGGCGAGCACCGCCAGCATGTTCTGCACGATGTGGCGCCCCGGCATGCCAACCTTGAGGGTGATCGGCGTGCCCATCACGTCCACCACCGCCACCGAGCAGTGGGGCTTGAGCGCCACGTCGGTGAGGCGCACGTCGGCGCCGTCCGCTGCGCCGAACGTGACGATGCGGCCGACGCCCCTGGCCTCGGCGGATGCCTTGAGGCGGGCGAAGTGGGGATTGTCGAGGTTCAGCACTGCGGTGCCGCCCGGCTCCAGCCCGTCGAAGATTTCCGCCTTGGCGTCGGCGATCTCCTCGACGGAGTTGAACTGGGCGATGTGCACCGGCTCCACCGTGGTGATGATCGCCACCTGCGGGCGCACCATCCTCACCAGCGGCGTGATCTCGCCGGGATGGTTCATGCCGATCTCGAACACGCCGAAGCGCGCCTCCGGCGGCAGGCGGGCGAGGGAGAGCGGCACGCCCCAATGGTTGTTGTAGGAGGCGGCGGAGGCGTGGGTCTCCCCGTCCGCAGCAAGCGCGAGGCGCAGCGCTTCCTTGGTGGTGGTCTTGCCGACCGATCCCGTCACCGCGACGATGCCGGCGCCGGAGCGCGCGCGCGCGGCCCAGCCGGTGGCCTCCAGGGCATGCAGCACGTCCTCGACCACGAGGAGCCGCGCGTCGGCGGCGAAGGCGCCGGCCTTCGCGCGCGCCACCACGCACAGCGCCGCCCCGGCCGCCAGCGCCGCCTCCACATAGGCATGGCCGTCCGTCTTCTCGCCGGCGATGGCGAAGAAGGCGTCGCCCGGCTTCAGCGAGCGTGTGTCGATGGAGATGCCGGTGACCGGATGCGCCGTGCCCGCGAGCTGCCCGCCGGTGGCCGCAGCCAGCGCCTCGGGCGTGAACAGCGGGCGCGCCGGTGCCTCTTCGTTCGCGACCCGCGCCGCGCCGCCTGCCGAATTCATGCGCCTGTCTCCTCCAAAGCGGCGCGCACCGCCGCAGCGTCCGAGAACGGATAGGTTCGCTCGCCGATGATTTGGCCGGTTTCGTGGCCCTTGCCCGCAACCACGAGGGCATCCCCACCTTCCAGCATCCGGACGGCGGTGCGGATGGCTTCGCCGCGGTCGCCGATCTCCCGCGCGCCGGGGGCGGCGGCGAGGATCTGCGCGCGGATCGCGGCCGGGGCCTCCGAGCGCGGATTGTCGTCGGTGACGATCACGAGGTCCGCCTTTTCGGCGGCGATGGCGCCCATCAGCGGGCGCTTGCCCGCGTCGCGGTCGCCGCCGCAGCCGAACACGCAGACGAGCCGGCCCGGCACCGCGCCGCGCAGGGTGTCGAGCACGGCGGCGAGCGCCTCCGGCTTGTGGGCATAGTCCACGAACACGAGCCGCTTCGGATCGCTGCCGATCCGCTCCAGCCGTCCCGGCACGCCGGCAAGGTGGGCCATGGCGGCCAGCGCATCGCCGCGGGGCGCGCCGCCGGCGATGGCGAGCCCGGCGGCGAGCAGCGCGTTGTCAGCCTGGAAGCGGCCCACCAGCGGCACCCGCACCGCGAGGCCGTCGGCGAAGCGCACCACTTGGCCGTCGCCGTCGGCGTCGATGCCGGCGACGGCGATCTGCGCGCCCCGGCCCGCATCGCCGATGCCGATCGTGGGCAGGCCGCGGGTGCGCGCCCAGGCGAGCGCGGTGGCGGCAAACGGCGCGTCGAGCACGCCCACCGCCGGGGCCTGCGGCGGCATCACCTCGGTGAAGAGGCGCAGCTTGGCCTTGAAGTAGGCGTCCATGGTGGGATGGTAGTCGAGATGGTCGCGGCCGAGATTGGTGAAGCCGCCGGCCGCGAGGCGCACCCCGTCGAGCCGGCGCTGGTCGAGCCCGTGCGAGGAGGCCTCCAGCGCCATGTGGGTGACGCCCTCGCCGGCGAGGCGGTCGAGCGTCGCGTGCAGCTCCACCGGGTCGGGCGTGGTGAGGCTGCCATAGGTGGCGCCGTCCGGCGCGACCAGGCCGATGGTGCCGAGATAGGCCGCTCTGTGGCCGAGCCGCTGCCACATCTGGCGCAGGAAATAGGCCACCGAGGTCTTGCCGGCGGTGCCGGTCACGGCGGCGATGGTCGCCGGCTGGCGCGGATAGAAGCGCGCCGCCGCAAGGCTCAGCGCGCGGCGCACGTCGAGCGCGAAGGCGAACGACACGCCGGCGGGCGCGGCCGGCAGTTGCCCGGCCGGCTCCATCAGAACCGCCGTGGCGCCGCGGGCGATCGCGTCGGGGATGAAGCGCGCGCCGTCGGCGCGGGAGCCGGGCACCGCGACGAACAGGAAGCCGGGCGCGACCTGGCGACTGTCGGCGGTGACGCCGCCGATCGCCACGGCCGCGCCATCGCCGGCGACGATCCGGGCGTGGCCTTCGAGCAGGTGTCCCAGGGTCATCATGGTCATCGGGGCTCCTTCTGGCACCCCTTTTGGCGGGCTGCCATCCCGCCGCCCGGCGGTCAGCGCATGCCCACCCGCTGGGAGGCGCGCAGGATCTGCTCGGCATTGGGCAGGTTCTGGCGCGGCGAGAGGCCGAGCATGGGCGCGATGCGCTCGACGATCTTGCCCGCGGTGGGCGCCGCGTTCCAGCCGGAGGTGGCGTAGCCGTGGGTCTCCGCGGTGGGCTTCGGCTCGTCGAGCATCACCAGCACCAGGTATTTCGGCTTGTCCATGGGGAAGACGGCGGTGAAGGAGGTGAGCAGCTTGTTCTTGGCGTAGCGTCCGTTCACCACCTTCTCGGCGGTGCCGGTCTTGCCGCCGACCAGATAACCCGGCACCTCGGCCTTGCCGGCGGTGCCCTTCTCGGCGTTGAGGCGGAACAGATAGCGCATCTTGTCGGAGGTCTCGGGCTTCAGCACCCGCGTCGCCACCTTGCGCGCCTCGTCCTCGTCGCGCTTGAGGAAGGTGGGCGGGATCAGATAGCCGCCGTTCACCATGGAATTGACCGCCATCACCGCCTGGAGCGGGGCGACCGAGAGGCCGTGGCCGAACGCGATGGTGGCCGAGTTCACCTCGCCCCAGCGCTTGGGCACGATGGGCATGGAGCTTTCCGGCAGCTCGGTGACGAGGCGGTCGAGCTGGCCCATCTTCTTGAGGAACGCCTTGTGCGCTTCCACGCCCAGCGACAGCACCATCTTGGCGGTGCCCACATTGGACGAGACGAGGAAGATCTCGGGCACGCTCAGCACCCGGTTCTCCGCGTGATAGTCGGAAATCTTGAACCGCCCGAACGACATGGCGCCGCGCGCGTCGAACGAGGAATTGAGCCCGATGCGCCCCGAATCGAG
The DNA here is from genome assembly GCF_003667445.1 of Xanthobacter tagetidis. Classification (GTDB taxonomy): domain Bacteria; phylum Pseudomonadota; class Alphaproteobacteria; order Rhizobiales; family Xanthobacteraceae; genus Xanthobacter; species Xanthobacter tagetidis. Next base: position 15,651 of record NZ_RCTF01000033.1, read on the forward strand.
CGCCATGGCGAACGACAGCGCCTTGAAGGTCGAGCCCATCTCGTAGACGCCGGTGGTGAGGCGGTTCAGATAGGCCTGATCGGTGGGGTCGCCCGACTGGTTGGGGTCGTAGTCCGGCAGCGACACCATGGCGATGATCTCGCCCGTGGTCACGTCGGTCACGAGGCCCATGGCGTGCAGCGCCGAGAACTTGGCCTTGGCGGCGGCCAGTTCGTCGCGCACCGCGTGCTGCACCCTCACGTCCATGGAGAGCGCGACCGGCTCCTGCTGCCGGTCGGTGGCGAAGCCGGCAAGGTGGAGGTCGGCGAGGCCGCCTTTGTCGATATACTTCTCCAGCCCGGCGATGCCCTGGTTGTCCACGTTCACGCCGCCGATCACGTGCGACAGGATCGGCCCGTCGGGATAGACGCGGCGGTTCTCGCGGATGAAGCCGATGCCCGGCAGGCCGAGCCGGAAGATGGCGCGCTGCTGGGCCGGGGTGATCTCGCGCCGCAGCCAGGCGAAGCCGCGCCCGGAGTTGAGGCGCGTGCGCACCTCCCTCACGTTGAGGTCCGGCAGCACCTTCAGCAGGCCTTCGAGCGCCTCGTCGGGATCGATCAGGCGGCGCGGCTCGGCGAACAGCGAGGGCGACTTCACGTCGATCGCCACCACGTCGCCGTTACGGTCGAGGATGTCGGGCCGGGCCGAGGCGAGTGCGTCCGAGCCGCCGCGCCGGCTCTGCTTGGGGTCGGTGAGGCCGAGATGCACCAACTGGCCGGCGATGGCGAGGAAGACCAGGCAGAAGGCGCCGGCCATCAGCTTGAGGCGCGAGCGCGCGACCGTGGCCGGGTCGCCCCGGTCCAGGCCGGCGAGGCCGCGCAGGAAGAAGCGCGTTCCGGCATAGGCGCCGCGGCCGAGCACGCGGGCGAGGCCAAACAGGCCGACGGCGGTGCTGCGGGCGAGCCGGGCGAGGCGGTACGCGCCCCACCCGCCGATCTGACCGGCGGCGCGCAGCACCCGCGCGGCGCCGGAGGCAAGCGCGCGGCCGAGGGTTTGGGCGAAGGAGAGCGGGGGCTGGGATGCCATGGCGGTCCTTCTCAGCGGTTGCCGGACAGGAAGCCGGGCGGGAACAGCGGGGCGAGCGCGTCGAACAAGCCGGGCGGCTTCGGCGGCTGGGGCTCCGGCTCCGGCGCGGCCGGAACGGGGGCCTGCGCCGGGGTGCGCTGGGCGGTCTGCGGGCGGGGCGGTGCGGGCGGCTTCGGCGCGGAGGGCTGGCGCAGCGCCGAGGCGGCCGGCACGCCGGGC
>NZ_RCTF01000034.1 GCF_003667445.1 Xanthobacter tagetidis
ACGTAGGCCTGGGGCTGGGACGGATCGAACACCTTGCCGAGGATGGTGTGCTTGATGGACGCCGAGGCCGGCGCGGCCAGCCCCATCTCCTTCATGCGCTTGGCTGCGTCGGTGGCGAGGAACACCTCGGCGCCGGAACGGCGACGCCCGGCGGCGCCGCGGCCGGCACCGCCTCGGTGCTGTCGCGGCCGGCGGGCACGGCGCCATAGCGATCCGGCCGGCACCGGCCGGCCGGCGCCGTCAGAACAGGTAGACCGCCGCCACCAGGCCGAGCACGACCACGGCCAACAGGCCGAGGGTGACGAGGCCGAGCCGCTTCTCGATGAATTCCCGCGCGCGCGGCCCGAAATGGTGCAGCAGCGCGGCGAGGATGAAGAAGCGCGCGCCGCGGGTGATGAGCGAGAGCACCACGAACCAGAACAGGTTGTAGTCGGCGAAGCCCGAGGTGATGGTCACCAGCTTGTAGGGAATGGGCGTCAGCCCCTTCAGCAGGATCACCCAGTGGCCGTAATGGGCATAGGCGGCGCGGAACTGCTCCACCTTGTCGCCGTAGCCGTAGAGGTTGATGAGGAACTTGCCGACGCTGTCATAGAGCAGCGCGCCGATGGCGTAGCCGACCAGCCCGCCCAGCACCGAGGCGATGGTGGCGATGGCGGCGTAGCGCCAGGCCTTGTCCGGCCGCGCCAGGGTCATGGGCACCTGGAGCACGTCGGGCGGCACCGGGAACACGGAACTCTCCGCGAACGAGACCACCGCCAGCGCCCATGGCGCCGAGGGCTTGGCCGAATAGGCGATCACCCAGTCATAGAGCTTGCGGAGCATGCCGGCGCCTTGCTGTGCGTTGCAACAATGCCCCTCGCTTAGGCGCTCGACCCCGGCGAGTAAAGGCGCTGCCGCAATCCTTGCGCGATGTGTCCAGGCGGCCACAGACACCCCGCGCGGCGGCGTGTAAGAGGGCGCGCGTCGCGGCTGTGTGCTTGCGGTGATTCGCGTGCGTTTCGAAACGCGCGCGAAGCGGACCGCAGGCGCAAGGGCTGCGCTGGCGAATGCGCAAGGATGAACGGGACCCAAAAGCTCCGTTCAGCGTTCGTCGGGCTTAACCGGATTAGAACCCGCACCTTGGCAGCATGTTGCGCTGGCCGGGCGGGGACGGTTCGGAGCGGTCTGGAAGACGAGGGCAGGGGTTCGAGATGATTAAGCGAATTGTTGTGTTTGCTGCGCTTGTGATGGGTTACGTGCTCACCGGAATGGCGCTCAATGCGGGTCAGGCGGATCGCGGCCCGATCACCGTCGAGGCGGCCGCCGACTGAGCCGCGCCCGCCGGCGTCCCCGCCGGCGGCTCCGTTCCGCGCCTGAAAGCGCGTTCTTCAAGTCTTCCTTAAGCACCCAAGTAAAAATCGCTTCGCCCGCGCTGCGGCTTCGCCGAGCGGCGGGGCGCCTTGCGTGCGACCTCAGCCGGACCTCGCCCCTCTCCCGCGTGCGGGGAAGGGGGCGCGGCGCGTCAGTGCGGCTTGCCGATGGGCAGGTCGGCGGCGGTCAGCGGCGGGCTGGCGAGGTGCCCGCCGAGGCCGGAGATTGCGGCGCGCTGGCGCACCAGGGCCAGCACCGTGTCGAGGGTGGGGGTCGGCATGTCGAGCATGCGGCCCATCTCCTGGACCACGCTCACCAGCGGATCGATCTCCATCGGCCGGTCGCGCTCCAGGTCCTGGAGCATGGAGGTCTTGTGCGCGCCCACGGCGCCGGCGCCATTGATGCGCCGCTCCACGTCGACCCGGAACCGGATGCCCAGCTTCTCGGCGATGGCCTGCGCCTCCAGCATCATGCCGCGCGCAACGGCGCGGGTGCCGGGATCGGCGGCGATCACGTCGAGGGTGGCGTGGGTGAGGGCGCTGATCGGGTTGAAGCACAGGTTGCCCCACAGCTTCAGCCACAGCTCGTCGCGGATGTTGGGCATCACCGGCGCGCGCAGGCCGGCGCTCTCCATCAGCTCGGCGAGCGCCTTCACCCGCGGCGTCACCTCGCCGGACGGCTCGCCGAGCGGGAACTTGTCGCCGTAGATGTGCTGGATCACGCCCGGCGCCACCACCTCGGTGGCAGGATAGACGATGCAGCCGAGCGCGCGCTCGGGCCGCAGCACCTCCCACTGGCGGCCGGCGGGGTCGATGGTCTCCAGCGTGCGGTTCTCCAGCGCCCCGCCATGCTTGTAGAAATACCAGTAGGGCACGCCGTTCACGGCGGTCACGACCGAAGTGTCGTTGCCGAGCAGCGGGCGCATCTTCTCCACCACGCTCGGCACCGAATGGGCCTTGAGCGCGATGATGACGTAGTCCTGGGGGCCGAGCTCGGCCGGATCGTCGGTGGCGCGCACCCGGGCCACCCGCTCCTCGCCATTGATGAGCAGCTTCACGCCGTTGGTCTGCATGGCCTCCAGGTGGCCGCCGCGCGCCACGAGGCTCACCTCCGCGCCGGCCCGGGCCAGTTCCACGCCGAGATAGCCGCCGATGGCGCCGGCGCCGTAGATGCACACCTTCATCGCCCGTTCCTCCTCATGTTTCCCGCATGGTGTATTATGTATGCCAGATAATGAGACGTGATGCCGCCCCCACCAGCTTGGCGTCCACCATAGCAATGGAAATTAATCCCGTAACGTGGAAATTTGTCACAGGCTGCGCGCACCCGGACTTGCGCTTAACCTAAGGGCGACGGCGCGCGGGGAATCGCCCCTCCCGGGGCAGCCCGCCGCGACGGACAAGAAGGAGCCGCCGCCCGCCGTTCTCCGGTGCGCGGCAGGCCTGCGAGGGAGGATCCATGCCCGACAGTGACGTCGCGCCCCGGCGCCGCGGACGCCCGGCCTCGGCCGGAGGGGAGGGGGGCGCCGAGGTCCAGTCCCTGGATCGCGCCATCACGCTGCTGCGCGTCATCGCCGACGACGACGGCATGACGCTGGCCGACATCGCCCGCGCGGCGGACCTGCCCATCTCCACGGTCCACCGGCTGCTGGCGACCCTGGAGCGGCGCCAGCTGGTGAGCCACGATCTGTCCACGGGGCTGTGGACCGTGGGGCTCGGCCTGTTCCGCGTCGGCGCCGCCTATCTGCGCATCCGCAAGCTGCCGGACATCGGCCGGCCGGTCATCCGCAAGCTGCTGCACGAGGTGGAGGAGACGGTGAACCTCTCCATGTTCGACGGCATGGAGCTGGTGGTGGTCGCCCAGGCGGAGGCGCACGCGCCGGTGCGCGCCTTCTTCCGGCTCGGCGTGCGCCTGCCGCTGCACGCGACCGCGGCCGGGAAATGCGTGCTCGCAGCGGCAAGCCCCGGCTTTCGCGGCGCGTGCCTCGCCCAGATCCGGTTCGAGCCGTTCACGCTGCGCACCCACCGCTCCGAGCGCGACCTCATGGACGACGTCGCCCGCATCGCCGAGCGCGGCTATGCGGTGGACGACGAGGAGCATGCGGACGGGATGAAGGCGGTGGCGGCGCCGATCCTCAACGAATGGCGCGAGCCGCTGGGCGCGGTCTCGATCGCGGCGCCGGCGGTGCGCATGAGCGAGGATCGGATCGCCCGGATCGGGCGCCGCGTGATAGCCGCCGCAGATCAGATGACGCGCCTTTACTCGGGTGCGGACGAGGCTGTGCCCCCGGAATTCGCCGCCTATCGCTGACCGGGATTCCGGCAGGAGGTGCCGGGAAACGGTCGCAAATTATTGGTATACATTATTTAATATTTCAAAGAATGTATTTGGACGACCAAATCCGGCATTGCAAATTCCAATTGACAGAAGTGACATACAATATACTCTTTCCAGGCTGGACCTTAAGGTTCGCCAAAAAATGTAACGATCATAATAAGTTACGTTTTGATCCGCGGGCACTGACATCGCGGACGATCCGGGAGGAAAATCGAGATGAAATTGTCAATTGCTTCGGCATTCAGGAAAAGCGTGGCCGCAGCGGCGGTCGCTGCCGTGATGGCGCCGCTCGGCGCCTTGGCGTGGGAGCCCACGAAGACGGTCGAGTTCATCGTCCCGGCCGGCACCGGCGGCGGCGCCGACCAGATGGCGCGGATGATCCAGGGCATCATTCAGAAGAACAACCTGATGAACCAGTCCCTGGTGGTCATCAACAAATCCGGCGGCGCGGGCGCCGAGGGCTTCCTCGACGTGAAGGGGTCCGCCAACAACCCCCACAAGATCATCATTTCCCTGTCGAACCTCTTCACCACGCCGCTCGCCACCGGCGTGCCGTTCAAGTGGGACGACATGACCCCGGTCTCGATGCTGGCGCTCGACGAGTTCGTCCTGTGGGTGAACGCCAAGGCGCCCTATGACGACGTGAAGGGCTTCCTCGCCGCCATGGCCGCGGCCCCCGCCGACGCCCCGTTCAAGATGGGCGGCACCGGCTCCAAGCAGGAAGACCAGATCATCACCGCCGCGATCGAGCAGAAGACCGGCAAGAAGTTCATCTACGTTCCGTACAAGGGCGGCGGAGACGTCGCGGCGCAGCTCGTGGGCGGCCACGTGACGGCCTCGGTCAACAACCCCATCGAGGCGGTGTCGCAGTGGCGCGCGGGCGAGCTGAAGCCGCTGTGCGTGTTCGACGAGCAGCGCCTGCCCTACAAGGAGCCGGTGACGGCCAAGATGTCCTGGGGCGACATTCCGACCTGCAAGGAGGCCGGCCTCGACATCGAATACCTGATGCTGCGCGGCATCTTCATGCCGCCCAAGGCCACCAAGGAGCAGGTCGAATACTTCGTGAACCTGTTCAAGAAGGTGCGTGAAACTCCCGAATGGAAGGAGTTCATGCAGAAGGGCGCGTTCAACACCACCGCTCTCACGGGTCCGGAATACACGGCCTGGCTCGGCAAGGCCGCGGCCACCCACAAGACCCTGATGGAGAATGCGGGGTTCGTGGCCAAGTAGGCCCGATCCAGCAGGCCCGATCACGCTGGCTTGGCCAGTCAGGCCGGGCCGGCAAAGCATGGCGAAGTGAACGTGGCCAGATGAGCGTGGCGACGTGACGGTTTCGGCTCCGCGGCCCCTGCCGCGGAGCCCCCGTCCCCCCATGCGCCAAGGCCTCCGGAAAAGCCCGGCCGCGTGCCGGATGAGCGAGCCAAGGACGCCCAGATGACCGATCACGCACATGGCGATCACGCCACCGATTCGACCGAGAAGACCGTCACCAACCGCACCATGGACGTGGTCGTGGCGCTCGCCTTCATGGGCCTCGCCGCAGTGGTGATGTCCGACAGCTGGCGCATCGGCGCCCGCTGGGCGAGCGACGGCCCGGAGGCGGGCTATTTCCCCTTCTATGTGGGGCTGTTGATGTTCATCGCCAGCGCCGGCACCCTCGCCACCGCGCTGTTCACCAAGCACCCCGACCTCGGCAACTTCGTCGACCGCAGCCAGCTGAAGTCGGTGATGCAGGTGCTGGTGCCGACCTGCATCTACGTGGGCCTGATCTTCGTGCTGGGCATCTATCTGGCCTCGGCGATCTTCATCGCCTTCTTCATGTGGTGGCTCGGCAAGTATCCGATCGCGAAGATCATCCCGGTCTCCATCGGCGTGCCGCTGATGCTGTTCATGATGTTCGAGGTCTGGTTCCTGGTGCCGCTCCCCAAGGGCCCGCTCGAGACCGCCCTCGGCTACTGATCTCGCGCGCCCGGCAGCCGGACGCGCCAGGCTTTCCGGAAGGAAGCCGCAGTTCCCCCGGAGGCGTCGCCCGCGTCGGCGCGCCCCGCAGGGGAGCCAAGTTCACCCGCGCCGTCCTGGCTCAGCCGGGCGCATCAAGGGTGGCCCTGAACCCTGGATAGAACACGCGCACGCCGAAGGCGCGCATAAGCGCCGACGCGTTTGGGAGGAAGCCCGTGGAAGCGCTCTCGTCACTCATCGGAGGGTTCAGCGTTCTCGCTGACCCAATGAACATCGTCTACATGTTCGTCGGCATCACGCTCGGTGTGCTCATCGGCGTGCTTCCCGGCCTCGGCGGCGCCAACGGCGTCGCCATCCTCCTTCCGCTGACCTTCTCGATGACGCCGGTCTCGGCCATCATCATGCTCTCCTCCATCTATTGGGGAGCGCTGTTCGGCGGCGCCATCACCTCGATCCTGTTCAACATCCCGGGCGAGCCCTGGTCGGTGGCGACGACGTTCGACGGGCATCCCATGGCCCAGAAGGGCAAGGCCGGCGAGGCGCTCACCGGCGCCTTCACCGGCTCCTTCATCGGCGCCTTCTTCGCGGTGCTGCTCATCACCTTCCTCGCGCCGGTGATCGCCAAGTTCGCGCTGCAGTTCGGCCCGGCCGAATTCTTCGCGGTCTACCTCCTCACCTTCTGTTCCTTCGTGGGCATGGGCAAGGAACCTCCGTTCAAGGTCATCGCCGCCATGATGCTCGGCTTCGCCCTCGCGGCGGTGGGCATCGACACCGTGACGGGCCAGCTGCGCATGACGTTCGGGTCGGTGGAGCTGCTGCGCGGCTTCGACTTCCTCGTGGCGGTCATCGGCCTGTTCGGCGTCGGCGAGATACTGCTCACCATGGAGGAAGGCCTCGCCTTCAAGGGCAAGAGCGCGTCCATCAACGCCCGCGTCGTGTTCCAGACCTGGGCCAAGCTGCCGAAATACTGGGTCGGCTGCCTGCGCTCGGCCATCGTCGGCTGCTGGATGGGCGTGACCCCCGGTGGCGCGACGCCGGCCTCCTTCATGAGCTACGGCCTCGCCAAGAAGTTCTCCAAGAACGGACGCAACTTCGGCAAGGGCGAGCTCGAAGGCGTGGTGATGCCGGAAGTGGCGGCGCATGCCGCCGGCACCTCGGCGCTGCTGCCCATGCTCACCCTCGGCATCCCCGGCTCGCCCACCGCGGCGGTGCTGCTGGGCGGCCTTCTGATCTGGGGTCTCCAGCCCGGCCCGCTGCTGTTCGTGGAGCAGAAGGACTTCGTGTGGGGCCTCATCGCCTCGATCTATCTCGGTAACATCGCCGGGCTGATCGTGGTGCTGACCACCGTGCCGATCTTCGCCGCCATCCTGCGCATCCCGTTCAGCGTCATCGCCCCGATCATCCTGGTGATCTGCGCGGTGGGCGCCTACACGGTGCACAATGCCGGCCTCGACATCGCGGTGATGCTGATCTTCGGCGTGATCGGCTACCTGTTCAAGAAGCTGAACTATCCGCTGGCCCCGCTGGTGCTGGCGCTGGTGCTCGGCGACATGGCGGAGAGCTCGTTCCGCCAAGCGATGCTGGTGTCCCAGGGCAACCTCAGCATCTTCTGGTCCAACCCGCTGGTGGGCTCCATCGTCACCCTCGCGCTGGTGATGCTGTTCTGGCCCATCATCGGCGCCGTGATGCAGCGCCTGCGTCCGGGCGGCGAGAAGCCGGCCGCGGCCGAGTGAGCCGACGCGACCCGGCCGGCAGCGGCCGGGTCGCCGCCTCCGCCTGGCGCCCGCTTTCCGCGGCCCCGCTCCCGCACGCCAAGGCGGACGGCGGGGAAGCCGGGGGCAGGGACGCAGGCCGGAGCCGGCGCGGCCGGCGGGCCGCCCGGGTTGCTGCAGTGCGGAACCTTTTCCCGGCGCTCCGCCATTGCATCCCCGACTTGAATACAATACACAGTATTTCACCGACGGCGCCCGCCCGGAAGAGGCGGCGCCCAGGAGGAGGAACCCCAGGCCGTGCATCAGGTTGCTGAGCCACCGAAGCTGAACGTGGAGCCGCTCGAGGCCGCCACGAGCCTGCGGATGCTCGCCTACGAGGCGCTGAAGCGCGCCATCACGGAAATGGACATCTACGGCTCCGCCAAGGAATTCCGCCTCGACGAGCGTCAGCTCTCGGAGGACCTCGGTGTCAGCCGCACGCCCATCCGCGAGGCGATGACGGTGCTGGAGCAGGAGGGCTTCGTGCGCTCGGTGCCGCGGCGCGGCATCTTCGTCGTGCGCAAGACCAAGCGCGAGATCCTCGACCTGATCGTCGTGTGGGCCGCGCTCGAAAGCATGGCCGCGCGTCTCGCCGCCGCCGCGGCCACCGAGGCGGAGATCACCGGCCTGCGCCGTCTCTTCAACGACTTCAAGGAAGAGACCGCGGCCGAGCAGGTGAACGAATATTCCAAGGCCAACATCGCCTTCCACCAGGCGATCCTGCGCATGGGCGGCTGCCGGCTCATCGTCGACATGACCGGCAACCTGTTCCTGCACATGCGGGCCATCCGCGAGGTGTCGATCCGCCAGGAGAACCGCTTCGAGATCTCCATGCGCGAGCACACGGCGATCATCGATGCCCTGGAGGCGCGCGATGCCGACCGCGCCGAGCGCCTCGTGCGCGAGCACGCCATGGGGCTTGCCGCCCACGTGGAGAGGCACGGAATGTTTCCCGAATGAGCGCGGCCCCGCCGCGCCGTCGATCGAAGAACAGCTGAAGCCGAACAAAATTTCTGGGAGAGCGTGATGTCCGCCATCGCAAAGACCATCGAAGCCGAAGCCCCCGCCGCCGAGCAGGAGCTGACCGACGGCTTCCACCTCGTCATCGACGCGCTGAAGCTTAATGGCATCGATACCATCTATGGCGTGCCGGGCATCCCGATCACCGACCTCGGGCGCTTCGCCCAGTCGGAAGGCATCCGCGTCGTCTCGTTCCGCCACGAGCAGAATGCCGGCAACGCCGCCGCCATCGCCGGCTTCCTCACCAAGAAGCCGGGCGTGTGCCTCACCGTGTCGGCGCCGGGCTTCCTCAATGGCCTGACCGCGCTCGCCAACGCCACCACCAACTGCTTCCCCATGATCCTCATCTCGGGCTCCTCCGAGCGCGAGATCGTCGACCTCCAGCAGGGCGACTATGAGGAGATGGACCAGCTCGCCATCGCCAAGCCGCTGTGCAAGGCCGCCTTCCGCGTGCTGCACGCGGCGGACATCGGCATCGGCGTCGCCCGCGCGATCCGCGCGGCGGTCTCCGGCCGTCCGGGCGGCGTGTATCTCGATCTGCCGGCCAAGCTGTTCGGCCAGGTGATGGACGCGGCCGAGGGCGAGCGTTCCCTGGTCAAGGTGATCGACGCCGCCCCGGCGCAGATCCCGGCGCCCGAGGCGGTGGACCGCGCGGTGGCGCTGCTGAAGGCCGCCAAGAAGCCGCTGGTCATCCTCGGCAAGGGCGCCGCCTATTCCCAGGCCGACGAGGAGATCCGCAGCTTCGTCGAGAAGACCGGCATCCCCTTCCTGCCCATGAGCATGGCCAAGGGCATCCTGCCCGACACCCATCCCCAGTCCGCGGGCGCCGCGCGCTCGCTGGTGCTGAAGGAAGCGGACGTGGTGATGCTGGTGGGCGCGCGCCTCAACTGGCTTCTGTCCCACGGCAAGGGCAAGACCTGGGGCCCGGCGGGCAGCCAGAAATTCATCCAGATCGACATCGAGCCGCGCGAGATGGACTCGAACATCGAGATCGCCGCGCCCATCGTCGCCGACATCTCTTCGGCCATGGCCGCGCTCAACGCCAAGGTGGGCGGCTGGGCCGGCGCGCCGAAGGAGTGGCTCGCCACGGTGAGCGAGAAGAAGGACGCGAACATCGCCAAGATGGCGCCGCGCCTCATGAAGAACTCGGCTCCCATGGACTTCCACTCGGCGCTGGGCGCGCTGCGCACCATCATCAAGGAGCGCCCCGACGCGATCCTGGTGAACGAGGGCGCCAACACCCTCGACCTCGCCCGCGGCATCATCGACATGTACCAGCCGCGCAAGCGTCTGGACGTCGGCACCTGGGGCGTCATGGGCATCGGCATGGGGTTCGCCGTCGGCGCAGCGGTGGAGACCGGCAAGCCGGTGCTCGCGGTGGAAGGCGACAGCGCCTTCGGCTTCTCCGGCATGGAGGTGGAGACCATCTGCCGCTACGACCTGCCGGTCTGCATCGTCATCTTCAACAATAACGGCATCTATCGCGGCACCGACACCGACCCGAACGGGCGCGATCCCGGCACCACGGTGTTCGTGAAGGACGCCCGCTACGACAAGATGATGGAGGCCTTCGGCGGCGTCGGCGTCCACGTCACCACGCCGGACGAGCTGTCCCGCGCGGTGAACGCGGCGATGGACTCGGGCAAGCCGACCCTCATCAACGCGGTGATCGACCCCACCGCCGGCAGCGAGAGCGGCAATATCGGCAGCCTCAACCCGCAGAGCGTGGTGAAGCGCAAGAAGTGAGGCCGCAGGCGGCCCGCCTCGCGCGGCGCCGCCTGATGGCTCCCCGAGGTTCGCGGCGCAGCCACGAGCCCGATGGTTCAAGACGGCGAAGGACCGGGCAAGCCCGGCGGAAACCCCAAGGCCGACATCCTCAGGAGCGGGTGACCGAACCAGTCAAGGCGAAGTGAGAAACGAGATGGGCAAGGCATTGGAGGGGGTCCGCATCCTGGACTTCACCCACGTTCAGTCGGGACCGAGCTGCACCCAGCTGCTCGCCTGGTTCGGCGCGGACGTCATCAAGGTGGAGCGTCCCGGCGAGGGCGACGTGACGCGCGGCCAGCTGCGCGACGTGGCCGGCGCGGACAGCCTCTATTTCACCATGCTCAACGCCAACAAGCGCTCCATCACCCTCGACACCAAGAACCCGCAGGGCAAGGCGGTGCTGGAAGAGCTGGTGAAGAAGTGCGACGTGCTGGTCGAGAACTTCGCTCCCGGCGCGCTGGAGCGCATGGGCCTCGGCTGGAAGCGCCTGTCCGAGATCAATCCGCGCCTCATCCTCGCCTCGGTGAAGGGCTTCGGCCCCGGCCCGTTCGAGGACTGCAAGGTCTATGAGAACGTCGCCCAGTGCGCCGGCGGCGCCGCCTCCACCACCGGCTTCCGCGACGGCCTGCCCATGGTGAGCGCGGCGCAGATCGGCGACTCGGGCACCGGCCTCCATCTGGCGCTGGGCATCGTCACCGCGCTGTTCCAGCGCGAGCACACCGGGCGCGGCCAGAAGGTCATGTGCGCCATGCAGGACGCGGTGCTGAACCTGTGCCGGGTCAAGCTGCGCGACCAGCAGCGCCTCGCCAACGGACCGCTGCGCGAATACAGCCAGTTCGGCGAGGGCGTGCCGTTCGGCGAAACCGTGCCGCGCGCCGGCAACGATTCCGGCGGCGGCCAGCCCGGCCGCATCCTGCGCTGCAAGGGCTGGGAGAACGATCCCAACGCCTACATCTACTTCATCACCCAGGCGCCGGTCTGGGAGAAGATCTGCGACGTCATCCACGAGCCAGAGTGGAAGACCGATCCCAATTACGCGACGCCGGCCGCGCGCCTGCCGCACCTCAACGAGATATTCACGCGCATCGAGGCGTGGACCATGGCCCACACCAAGTTCGAGGCCATGGATATCCTCAACACCTACGACATCCCCTGCGGTCCCATCCTTTCCATGAAGGAGATCGCCGAGGACACCTCGCTCTACGCCACCGGCACGCTGGTGGAAGTGCAGCATCCCGCCCGCGGCAGCTATGTCACGGTCGGCAACCCCATCAAGCTCTCCGACAACGACGTGCCCGTGGAGCGGGCGCCGCTGCTCGGCGAGCACACGGACGAGATCCTCGGCGAGGTGCTGGGGCTCGATGCGGAATCCATCGCGGTCATCAAGCAGACCGGCGCGCTCGGCGCGCTGCTGCGCGAGGCCGCGGAATAGCAAACGCCTCGGCGGGCGGGCGCCTGAGGCGCCGCCGCCGCCCGCACGGCGCCCCGGCGCCGCGCGGGAGCCGGCCAGGACCGGAAGAGTGGACGCGATGACCTCGGAACACGTTCAGGTGGACCACGCTCAGCTGCTGGACGCCGTCGGCGACGCAATTGTCGTCTGCGACGGGGCCGGCGCGATCATCCTCTGGAACGCGGGCGCCGAGCGCATGTTCGGCTTCACCAAGGAGGAGGCGCTCGGCGCCTCGCTCGACATCATCATCCCCGAGCGCCAGCGCAAGCGGCACTGGGACGGCTATTACGAGACCATGCGCACCGGCGTGACGCGCTATGGCAGCGCGCTCCTGCGCGTCCCGGCCCTGCACAAGGACGGGCATGCCCTTTCCATCGCCTTCACGGTCGCCCTGCTGTCCGGCGCGGACGGCAGGCCGACCAGCATCGTCTCCATGATCCGGGACGAGACGGAGCGGTGGAAAGAGGAGCGCGCGCTGCAGCGCCGCGTGGCCGAGCTGGAGGCCAAGGTCGGCCAGACACCGGCTCCACAATAGCCGGGCGAACCGGCAGGTCGCGGCCGGCGGCGCTCCGTCGGTCTTTTCGTTTTGCGCGGGTCCCACCGGGTGCCCGCGCAGGGTTTAGGTAACGCTTGAAAGGGAACTGAACATGTCGAAGCCATTGGAAGGCATCAAGATCATCGACTTCACCCACGTCCAGGCCGGCCCGGCCTGCACCCAGCTCCTGGCCTGGTTCGGTGCGGACGTCATCAAGGTGGAGCGTCCCGGCTCCGGCGACGTGACGCGCAACCAGCTGCGCGACATCTCCAATGCCGACGCGCTCTACTTCACCATGCTGAACTCCAACAAGCGCTCCCTCACCCTCGACACCAAGACCCCCGAGGGCAAGGACGTGCTCACGAAGCTCATCAAGGAGAGCGACGTGCTGGTGGAGAATTTCGGCCCCGGTGCGCTCGACCGCATGGGCTTCACCTGGGAGCACATCAAGGAGCTGAACCCGGGCATGATCGTCGCCTCGGTGAAGGGCTTCTCCGACGGCCACCACTATGAAGACCTGAAGGTGTACGAGAACGTCGCGCAGTGCGCGGGCGGCGCCGCCTCCACCACCGGCTTCTGGGACGGCCCGCCCACCGTGTCGGCTGCGGCGCTCGGCGATTCGAACACCGGCATGCACCTCGCCATCGGTATCCTCACCGCGCTCCACCAGCGCAACAAGACCGGCAAGGGCCAGAAGGTCGCCGTGTCCATGCAGGACTCGGTCATCAACCTCTGCCGCGTGAAGCTGCGCGACCAGCAGCGCCTCGACCGTGTGGGCTACCTGGAGGAGTATCCCCAGTACCCGCACGGCACGTTCTCGGACGTGGTGCCGCGCGGCGGCAATGCGGGCGGCGGCGGCCAGCCGGGCTGGGTGCTGAAGTGCAAGGGCTGGGAGACCGATCCCAACGCCTACATCTACTTCACCGTGCAGGAGCAGGCGTGGGGCAAGGTGGCGGAAGCCATCGGCAAGCCGGAGTGGAAGGACGACCCGGCCTACAGCACCGCCCGTGCGCGCCAGGACAAGATCTTCGACATCTTCGCCGTGATCGAGGCGTGGCTGGCCGACAAGACCAAGTTCGAGGCGGTCGACATCCTGCGCAAGTTCGACATCCCCTGCGCCCCGGTGCTCACCATGAAGGAGATCGCCGAGGACGAGTCGCTGCGCAAGAGCGGCACCATCGTCGAGGTGGACCACAAGGAGCGCGGCAAGTACCTCACCGTCGGCAGCCCGATCAAGTTCTCCGACATGAGCGTCGAGATCACCGGCTCGCCGCTGCTGGGCGAGCACACCGACGAGGTGCTGTCCGAGCTCGGCTATTCGGACGAGCAGATCAAGGCCATGCACGCCGGCCGCGTGGTCTGATCCTGACGGACTGAGCAACCCGCCCCCTCTCCCGCTTGTGGGGGAGGGCCGGGAGGGGGCCGACGCTCTCCGCCTCGACCAGCCCCCTGTGTCGAGGCCGCGTTCCCGCTCCCATCCCTCCCCCGCACGCGGGCGAGGGCTCTGCCTTGCGCTATGGCCCGAAGGGTCGCGCGGCATCCGCCTCTTGCGGCGGAACCCCGACGCGAGAGCGCGTCTGCTTCCCGTTCGACATCCTGCCCGCCGCGCGTCACGCCGCCGGAGCCCAACCGGCCGGCGCGCTTGCGCGTGCATGGCCAGATCCGGAGGCAGTGCCCCCATGAACATCCACGAATATCAGGCCAAGGAGATTCTGCGGGCCTACGGCGCCCCGGTGACGCGCGGCCTCGCCGCCTTCTCGTCGCAGGAGGCGGAGACCGCGGCGCAGACGCTCGGCGGCATCGCCTTCGTGGTGAAGGCGCAGATTCATGCCGGCGGGCGCGGCAAGGGCACGTTCAAGGAACTCCCCGCGGGCGCCAAGGGCGGCGTGCGCGTGGTGAGGACCCCGGCCGACGTGAAGGCGAGCGCCGCCGAGATGCTCGGCCACACGCTCGTCACGCTCCAGACCGGGCCGTCCGGCAAGCAGGTGGGGCGCCTCTATGTGGAGGAGGGCGCCTCCATCGACAAGGAATTCTACCTCTCCATGCTGGTGGACCGCGCGTCCTCGCGCGTCGCATTCGTGGTCTCCACGGAAGGCGGCATGGACATCGAGGAGGTGGCCCATTCCAGCCCTGAGAAGATCGTCACCTTTTCGGTCGACCCGGCCACCGGCATCCAGCCGCTGCACGGCCGCAAGGTGGCGCAGGCGCTCGGCCTTTCGGGCGACCTCGGCAAGCAGGCGGTGACGCTCACCGCGAGCCTGTTTGAGGCCTTCACGCAGACCGACATGAGCCTTTTGGAGATCAACCCGCTGGTGGTGACGAAGGACGGCCGCTTGGTCTGCCTCGACGCCAAGGTCTCTTTCGATTCCAACGCGCTCTTCCGCCATCCGGACGTGGCCCAGCTGCGCGACGAGAGCGAGGAGGACGCCAAGGAGATCGAGGCGTCGCGCTACGACCTCTCTTACATCGCGCTCGACGGCACCATCGGCTGCATGGTCAACGGCGCGGGCCTCGCCATGGCCACCATGGACATCATCAAGCTCTACGGCATGGAGCCGGCGAACTTCCTCGACGTGGGCGGCGGCGCCACCAAGGAGAAGGTGACGGCGGCGTTCAAGATCATCACCGCCGACCCGAACGTGGAAGGCATCCTGGTCAACATCTTCGGCGGCATCATGCGCTGCGACGTGATCGCCGAGGGCGTCATCGCCGCCGTGCGCCAAGTGGGGCTGACCGTTCCGCTCGTGGTGCGCCTCGCCGGGACCAACGTCGAAGAAGGCAAGAAGATCATCCGCGAGAGCGGGCTCAACGTGATCCCCGCCGATGACCTGGACGATGCGGCGCAGAAGATCGTCGCGGCCGTGAAGAAGGAAGCTGCGTGATGTCCGTGCTCATCAACAAGGACACCAAGGTCATCACCCAGGGCTTCAC
>NZ_RCTF01000035.1 GCF_003667445.1 Xanthobacter tagetidis
GGGCAAACCCAAGCTCGTCGCCCTCATCGCCGTCGCCAGAAAGCTCATCACCATCCTCAACGCCATCGTCCGGGATCAGCAACCATGGCGCGAACAAACCGCTTGACTAACAAGACAGTCGCTCACCAGGCCAACCCACAGACGCCCCTCCCGCGGCCCTTCCCACGGCGCCGGTGGCCGATTAAAAGACAGCGGCGTGTCCCGGTAGCTCAGCAGGATAGAGCAGCGGTTTCCTAAACCGCAGGTCAGGGGTTCGAATCCCTTCCGGGACACCAATTTTAATGTAATTAAATCAATATTTTACTGCGTTTTAAGCGCCGGGAAACCTGATCTCAGTGAGCCAATGTCGCCACCCTGTCGCCACCAAAGCCGAGGCGCGATGTGTGCAGTGGGTGGCGGTGCGGTAGTGCTGGCAATCCGCCTGTGACATCGGATGTCCGTAGTTCGAGCCCACCCACAATCACCATTCAACCTACAAAAATAATGCGATTTGGAGCGCTTGCCTGGACGGCTGGGAAGGCGAAATCGCCTTATCGCGCGATGTCGCCACCCTGATGACGAACCACCGACCTGACGTGCTGCTCACATTCCTCCCGGTCATAAGTTAGGTCCGGCTGGGTTTTGGTCCTTGGGCGACAACTTGGCGAACTTTGGCGGCGAGAGCCCGCCGAGGTTCGTATGGGAGGCTAAAGGAGAGGACGGAAAGGCGAGATTCGCGGGCATCGCGGACAATGTTGACAGCGCCAACTCGTCCGTCAAAGGTTGGACGGAAACTGCTTTGGATTGAAATTGATTAATCCGCCTGTGCTGGCGTTGAGGCGCCGCTCCGAGGAGCTTCTTGCGTCCGCTGAGCGCGAGCGGCAGCACAACGTTGATTCAGCGGCGCTGCTGCTATTCTACGCCGCTGAGTGCAGCCTCAAGGCGGTATATATGCTGCAAAACAATTTGAAGATGACCGACGAAGCTCGCGGCAGAGCGCGCTCTGCTCGTAGCTTCGGTCACGATATCCACGGCCTCATCCACGCGCTCAATGTTTCTCGGGCCAGCATTAAGGCGGCCCCCAGGATTGTTGTCGAGCGGACCGGGCAATCTGGCGACCCGACGATTCTTCACGAAGCGTGGCGCTATGGCGAAAAGATTCGAGATACCAGCGCAGTGTGTGAATGGCTAACATCCCTCATTGAGTGGGCTAGGAACAATCGATGAGCTTGTCCGATCAATCACCGATGACTTGGCTGGACGTCGCACGACGCCTCGCCACAATCGTGCCGGGCAGCTCCCCGTTCCCACCAGCGATCGCCGCTGCGCGCGTCGGTTGGTTTGGACTATTGTTAGAGGCTGATGCGCCGGTTGAGATTGAGCGCGTCGCTAACGCACTTGAGACGCTTTTCCCGTCGCGAGTGAAGCAAGATCCACTCCGGATCGAGCTTGAGGGGGCTGCAGCCGGAGCCGATCTTCCTGTCACGATCGAGTGCGGCGTCGTACAGCCGAGCGCTCGCCAGCCGTTCGGCGTTGTCGATGGAATGATTGATTTTAGGAGGTCAGCAGCGCAGACGAATAGGCGGCGGGTTCCAATCGCCGCTGCACTAAGTGTCAAGGGCGGGACTGGCCGTACAACCACCGCGGTTGCATTTGCATTACATTGGGCTGAATCGGCGAGCCAACCAATTTTGCTCGTGGACGCGGATCTTGAGGCTCCCGGCATCAGCTATCTATTCGAAGCCTTTGCCGGACGACCGAAGATTTCGCTCGAGGATCTGATCACTCTCGCGCATGCTGAAGAGGCAGAAGGAGCACCGGCGACGACGCGCTTTGTCGCGGAGCGGTTGCGGGACCATCATCTGCCCGGCAACATTTTCGTGCTGCCATTGCGACGCGATATCGCCGAGCTCGCTAGTTCCTCGATCCGACCCGAGCATTTGTCTACCCCGCAGCGTCCGTTCGCTTTAGCCGACCTCCTGTCGGATGTAGCCGAGTATCTGGGTGCGGCTGGAGTTGTAGTCGACGTTCGGGCCGGGCTTGTGCCACTCGGTGTCAATTTGGCTATGGACCCCGACGTTTCACCAATCATCGTCACCAGCCTGGCCGAACAGTCTATCCGCGCAACCTCGGGTTTTGCGGCGTTCCTGGCACGCGAGTTCCGGCGCGCGGGCGCGACACCTCGCCGGCCATTGCTTGTTGTCAACCGCGTTCCGCTCATTTTCCGGCAGACGGGAATGGACAAGAAGCTCACGGAGCCGTTGGCAGCAGAACTCGTTAGTTCGCTCGTCGCTGATGTTTCAGCTGAGGTGAGCGCAAGCGAAGATGTCTATGCGAGCCTCCCTGAGATTGAGCCATTCATCCAAGTCGATGTACCGGAACTTCCGGACATGCAGGTGCCCACCGGAGGGTGGCGCGACTTTGTTGACCAGCTACGCAACAGCGGCTTTTCGCGTGCGCTTGCCGAGGGCAGTGATGAATTCCTCGCCACGGAGCTATCGGTCAGGGCCGCTGACCGGCCCTCACCGGTATCGGCGCCACCGGCAGGAGAAGGCCGTCGCGCGCTTGCGGCATTCGCAAACCGATTAATCGCAGCGGAAAATGTGCAGGGCCAAGTACCCAGGCCCCTCGTGACCCAGCCGCTGGGCGCGCTTGCGTCACGATATAAATCCGAAGTGCCGATCGCGATCGCAGAAGGTGCCAAGGGCACCGGCAAGACGTTGGCGGCGCGATTCATCGTGTCGAAAAAGGAGTGGAGTGCGGTCGTCGAGGACCTAGTCGGCGAAAGTGACGCGGTTTCCGCCCAGGTGGTTCCAATCGCAGCATCAGTTCAATCGAGTGAGACTTTCCTCCGCGAGGTGGACGAGGCGCGTCAAGCAGCGAGTAGCGAATTGGGATTCGAGAGCCCTCTCAGCGTCTATGATACGACAGCCTTTCTCAAGGAGCGTCTCGCCGCAGATTTGGGGGAAAGCGCTTGGGTTTCGATCTGGATCGATATCGTTGCTTGGAGCTTGGGATTCAAACCGCGGGAAGCAGGGGCAGGTGAAGCCCTGTTCGACGCTCTGCGCACTCGGGGGAAATCGATCGTCGCAATTTTCGAAGGACTTGAAGAGCTTTACACCTCGGTAAGTGATCCAGGTGTCGAACTTGCAATGCGCGCGTTGCTGATTTCTTTGCCGCAAAAGCTCCGATCGGAGCCGCGGCGGCCTATCGGGCTACTAACTTTCGTCAGGCGTGACACGGTAGAGGCCGCCATCCGACAGAATCTAGACCAGTTCCGCCGCGAATATATCCCGTTCGCGCTAACCTGGACGGAAGACGATGTGCTGGAACTGGCCGCTTGGCTTGCTGCACAATCAGGAGCGCTCCCAGACTTGTGGAACGATCAGTTCCACAAGTTGTCGTCGGCAGAGCGCGCAACAGCACTTGAGCCGCTATGGGGCACCAAGCTCGGACCTGATGATGTGCCCGGCCGCCGCACCCGTGAAGCCTATACGGCAACTTGGATTATCGCCGTCCTATCAGACCTACGCGGTAGGCTCGTGCCCCGCGACTTGGTGCGGCTGCTCGCTAATGCGGCAAAAGTCGATCCCGACAGTGAAGAGCTTGTGACCTATAACAATAGGCTTCTTATCCCGCGTGGGCTACGCACTGCGGTAGATTCGACGAGCACCGCGAAGGTCAATGAAACCGAGGAAGAGATCGGAGAACTGAAGGCTGTTTTCGCGAAGTTTAAATCTCAAGCCGATGAGCTCTCCGTACCACTTACAGAGAACGTGATCAATCAGCTGGGACTTGCCCCGCATGAGGTCTCGGCACTCGTCCGTCATGGCATCATTTTTGGCGACAAGGCGCCCTATGAGGTTCCTGAACTGTTTCGACGGGGCCTGGGACTAAAGCATGCCGGCGCACGACGCAGCGTCGTCAATCTTTACAATCGCGCACGGAAGCTATCCTAAGAATCTTGCCGACCTTCGATGATCCGGTAAACCGAGGCCCGGCCGATTCCGAGGGCCTTGGCAATCTCGGTGGGTGTCTTGCCCTGGGCGTGCAGTTTCATCGCGTCGGCAGCCTTGGCGCGCGCGGTGGGCTTGCGGCCGGCGTATTTCCCTTCCGCCTTGGCCTTCGCAATCCCCTCGCGCTGCCGCTCTAGCATCATCTCGCGTTCGAACTGAGCGAAGCCGGCGAAGATCGTCAGTATGAGGCGCCCTGTGGCACTGCGCGTGTCAACCACCTCGCCGCCCAGGTTGAGCACTCGGAGGCCAACACCTTTCGCGTCGAGGTCGCGAACGATCTCCCATAGATTGATGGTGGAACGCGCGAGACGGTCGATCTTGGAGATGACGAGCGTGTCCCCATCGCGCACGTAGTCGAGCACCTGGCGGAGCACAGGCCGCTCGCTGACGGCGGATGCGCGCTCAAGGTAGACCTTCGCGCACCCGGCGGCTGCAAGGTCGCGGCGCTGGGCTTCAAGGCCCGCCTCCTGCTCGGTGGTGCTGGTCCGTCCATATCCCACAAGCGCGCCCGACATGCCCCGTCTCCCGCCCAATGTGTCCGTTAGGGTCTAGAGATAGAAGTGTATTGCGTCCAAAATGTCAAATATACTCTATTGGACGCATCTTGAGCGTAGGGGCGGACGCGTTCAATAGGGCTAGGTCTAATCGACACCGCGGCCCTCGTGTCGAGCCTCAGGCTGGCGATGTGCCGGACGACCGCCCATAAACGCAATGGCCGCGCCAAGCCCAACCCAATTGGGTGATGCGGCACCGTCCTCGGCCATGCGAGCCTCCGACCCAATGACATTCCCCCTTGAGGGATCGGTCGATGGCTGCTTGGACCCTGGAGTTCGTCATGGCGCTCTTTCCCTTCCGCTTCGGCGGCCTCGGTGGCGTCGGTGCCCGCGCGAAGGCCCCGGCGTTCGGCGGACTCGATGCCGCGAAGACCGTGCGCGAGGCCGCGGTCAATTCCGGCCCGGTGCAGCTCGATCCCAACGTCACCCTCACCAATGCCGACGGCACCGGCTTCGGCGGCGGCCGGC
>NZ_RCTF01000036.1 GCF_003667445.1 Xanthobacter tagetidis
TCGCGCAGGCTGGCCTCGATGATGTCGAGCGCCTCGCCGAACACCGCGTCGGGGATCGTCAGCGGCGCCAGGAAGCGGATCACGTTGCCGTAGACGCCGCACGACAGCAGGATCAGCCCCTTGGCGAGCGCGCGCTGGCGCACCGCAGTGGTGAAGTCGGCCGCCGTCGTCCCCGCGCCCGGATGGGTGAACTCCACCGCGTTCATGAAGCCCGGCCCGCGGATGTCGGCG
The DNA here is from genome assembly GCF_003667445.1 of Xanthobacter tagetidis. Classification (GTDB taxonomy): domain Bacteria; phylum Pseudomonadota; class Alphaproteobacteria; order Rhizobiales; family Xanthobacteraceae; genus Xanthobacter; species Xanthobacter tagetidis. The sequence continues at coordinate 232 of NZ_RCTF01000036.1, forward strand.
ATCTGCGGCACCGCCCCGGCCAGCGAATGCAGCCGCTGCTTGAGGCGCGCCCCCAGCGCCTCGGCCCGCGCGCACAATCCCTCCTCCGCGATCACGTCGAGCACCGCGTGGGATGCCGCCACCGCCAGCGGATTGCCGCCATAGGTGCCGCCGAGCCCGCCGGCGCCGGGAGCGTCCATCAGGTCCGCCCGGCCCGTCACCGCGGCGATGGGAAAGCCGCCGCCCAGCCCCTTCGCCATTGTGGTGAGATCGGCCGTGACGCCGGTGCGCTCCATGGCGAACAGGCGCCCGGTGCGGGCGAAGCCGGTCTGCACCTCGTCGGCGATCAGCACGATGCCGTGGCGGTCGGCGATCGCCCGCAATTCCTTCAGGAACGCGGCCGGCGCCTCGTAGAAGCCGCCCTCCCCCTGCACCGGCTCGACGATGAACGCGGCCACCCGCGCCGGGTCCACGTCCGCCTTGAACAGGCGGTCGAGCGCCGCCAGCGCGTCCTCTTCCGTCACGCCGTGCAGCGCCACCGGGAACGGCAGGTGGTAGACCTCCGGCATCATCGGCCCGAAGCCGGCCTTGTAGGGCACCACCTTGCCGGTCATGGACATGCCCATGAAGGTGCGGCCGTGGAAGCCGCCGGCAAAGGCGATCACCGCCGCGCGCCCCGTCGCGGCGCGGGCGATCTTCACCGCGTTCTCGGTCGCCTCCGCGCCGGTGGTCACGAACACGGTCTTCTTGGCGAAGTCGCCCGGTACCGCCGCGTTCAGCCGCTCGGCGAGATGCACATAGCTCTCATAGGGCACCACCTGGTGGCAGGTGTGGGTGAAGCGGTCGAGCTGGTCGCGCACCGCGGCGAGCACCTTGGGGTGGCGGTGGCCGGTGTTCACCACGGCGATGCCGGCGGCGAAATCGATGTAGCGGCGCCCTTCCGCGTCCCAGATCTCGGCATTCTCGGCGCGGGCGGCGTAGATCTCGGTGGTGACCCCGACCGCGCGCGAAACCGCCTGCCGCCTGCGCGCCTCAAGCTC
>NZ_RCTF01000003.1 GCF_003667445.1 Xanthobacter tagetidis
CGGGCGACGGCAGGTGCGCAACGTCCTCTACATGGGCGTCCTCGCCGCCATCCGCGCCCGAAAGAGCCCCTTCCAAACCACCTATGCCCGCCTCGTCGCCGCCGGAAAGCCACCCAAGCTCGCAATCGCCGCCGTCATGCGGAAGATGATCGTCATCCTCAACGCCATGGTCCGAGACGACGCGCCATTCAACGCCTGAAACACAGTTGCTTGACCGGAGGGCCCTTGGAGCGGCTGCATCTCCAGCGGCGGGAATGTTGCTCCGGCCAAGCCGGAGCATGACGAGGCGGTGGGCATGGCGAAGCGGAACGGAGTCCGCGCCTCTCAGCCGGGCAGCGCCGCTGCCGGCGGCCGGCCGTCCACCAGGAGCAGGTCGCTCTCGTCCTTCAGCTCGACCCCCGTCAGCGAGCGGGCCAGCGCCTCCTTCAGGTGCCAGGCGAGCTTGAAGGCGGCGAGGTCGTAGGACAGCCCCTCGGGCCGCACGTTGGAGATGCAGTTCCGCTCGGCGTCCGAGCGGCCCGTCTTGGGCGCGAAGGTGAGGTAGAGGCCGAGGCTGTCGGGCGAGGACAGGCCGGGCCGCTCGCCCACCAGCAGCAGGCAGGCGCGCGCATGGAGCAGCTCGCCCACCGCGTCGCCCAGCGCGACGCGCGCCTGCGCGGCGATGGCGACCGGCGCAAGGCTCCAGCCCTGCCGCGCGATCCAGGGTTTCAGCGCGGAAAGGAACGGCACGGCGTGGGCATGGATCGCGGCGGAGGAGAGTCCGTCCGCCACCACGATGGCGAGGTCGCTCGCCGGCGCCTTTAGGGCGCCAAGGCGCGCCCGGCTTTCGGCCGAGAGCGTGCGGCCGAGGTCCGGCCGCCGCAGATAGGCGTCGCGGCCTGGGGCGGCGCTTTCAACCCGCACCGTGCCGAAGCCGAGCTCGCGCACGTCGCGCTCCACGGTGTCCCCATCGAAGGGCGTGTGCACGGCATCGCGCGCCTGCGCGTGGGCGAGCGCGAAGCGCAGCACCTCGGCGGTGGGCAGGCTCGCGCCGGTGCGGCCGAGCGCGATGCGCGCCGGGGTGTGGCGGGCAAAGCTGAGCCAGGGGTCGCGCGCGGTCATGCCGCCTGGTCCGCAACGAAGCCGAGCAGCGGGTGGTGCGCGTCGGCCGGAAGGAGGCGCCCGTCCGCCCCGGCGATGCCCATCTTCTCCAGCCACGCCTCGAACTCGGGCGCGCGCTTGAGGCCGAGAACCTCGCGCACATAAAGCGCGTCGTGGAACGAGGTGGACTGGTAGTTCAGCATCACGTCGTCGGAGCCGGGAATGCCCATCACATAGGTCACGCCCGCCGCGCCCAGCAGGGTCAAGAGGGTGTCCATGTCGTCCTGGTCGGCCTCCGCGTGGTTGGTGTAGCAGACGTCCACCCCGAGCGGCACGCCGAGCAGCTTGCCGCAGAAGTGGTCCTCCAGCCCGGCGCGGATGATCTGCTTGCCGTCATAGAGATATTCCGGGCCGATGAAGCCCACCACCGTGTTCACCAGGAGCGGCTCGAACACCCGCGCCACCCCATAGGCCCGCGCCTCCAGGGTCTGCTGGTCGACCCCGTGATGGGCGCCGGCGGAAAGCGCCGAGCCCTGGCCGGTCTCGAAATACATGGCGTTCTGGCCCACCGTGCCGCGCTTGAGCGCCCGCGCCGCGTCGGTGCCTTCCTTCAGCACCGAAAGGTCGACGCCGAACGAGCGATTGGCGCCCTCCGTGCCGGCGATGGACTGGAACACGAGGTCCACCGGCGCGCCGCGGTTCATCAGCGCGATGGAGCTGGTCACATGGGTGAGCACGCAGCTCTGGGTGGGGATGTCGAAGCGCCGGATCACCTCGTCCATGAGCTTCAGCAGCCGGTCGATCACCGGCAGGCTGTCGGAGGCGGGGTTGATGCCGATCACCGCGTCGCCGCAGCCATAGAGCAGGCCGTCGAGGATCACGGCGGAGACGCCGGCCGCGTCGTCGGTGGGATGGTTCGGCTGGAGCCGCACCGCCATGGTGCCCGGCAGGCCGATCGTGTTGCGAAAGCGCGTGACCACCCGGCACTTGCGGGCGGCGAGGATCAGGTCCTGGTTGCGCATGATCTTCGAGACCGCCGCCGCCATCTCGGGCGTCAGCCCCGGCGCGAGGGCGGCGAGCGCCTGCGGGGTTGCCGCATCGGACAGCAGGAAGTCGCGAAAATCGCCTACCGTAAGGGCACTTACGGGAGCGAAGGCGGCGCGGTCGTGGCCGTCGAGGATGAGCCGGGTCACCTCGTCCGCCTCGTACGGCACCAGAGCCTCGGAGAGGAAAGCCTTCAGCGGCACCTCGGCGAGGCACATCTTGGCGGCGACGTTCTCCTCCGCGCTGGCGGCGGCGATGCCGGCCAGCATGTCGCCCGAGCGTGGCGGCGTCGCCTTGGCCATCAGCTCCTTCAAATCGGCGAACGCATAGGACTTCGCGCCGACCCGGTGGATGAAGGCCATGACACATCTCCTCTCGCCTGGAATGCGATCGCCTGGGCGGCGGCCACATTGATCCTGCGCCACGATCCGGCGATCCGCGCCCCGATGCAACAAGCGTGCCCCGACTGGCGCGCTCAGGCCAGCGGCGGTTTGGACGCAGGACGGCGGCGGGCGGCTCGGGAAGCGGCCGGCGCACCGTTCATTTCCGGTTCAGGCGCGGGCCCCTAACCACCCGCGCCACGGTGCAGACCCTCCTGTCCGCGCGGGGCGTCACGGCCCGCGGCGGACGGGAGCGACGGCGCAGCCGGCCACGCGGGGTGGCCGCGCGCCCGCAGGCCGCGCCGTGCCGGACCTTGCGCAGGATGCGCAGGCCGGGTCCCGATCGCGACCGGTCTTCCTCCCCTGGCCCGGCGGGCGCATGCTCGGCGGCGGATCGGCGCGCCTCGTCTCAACGGAGTGACTTCGACATGGCCCTCAAGCCTGAACGCCGCCGGTCCCGCGCCGGCCTCCTGCCTTGCGCCTTCGCCGGCGCCGTCGCGCTCGCGGCGCTGTCGGCCGCGCCGGCGGCGGCCGAAACCCAGCTGGAGCGCGGCAAGTATCTCGTGACCATCATGGACTGCACCGGCTGCCACACGCCCGGCGCGCTCATCGGCAAGCCAGACATGGCGCGCTATCTCGGCGGCGCGGACGTGGGCTTCCAGATCCCCACCGTCGGCATCTTCTATCCGCCGAATCTGACCCCGGACCGCGAAACCGGCCTCGGCGCCTGGAGCGCGGCGGAGATCGTCGATGCGGTGCGCAAGGGCGTGCGGCCGGACGGGCGCATGCTCGTCCCGGTGATGCCTTTTCCCTCCTACAGCGCCCTGTCGGACGCCGATGCGATGGCGCTCGCGGTCTATCTGAAGAGCCTGCCGCCGGTGAAGCACACGGTGCTCGGACCCATCGGCCCGGCCGAGAAGGCGCCCGCGCCCTACCTCACGGTGGTGATGCCGAAGTGAGCCGAGGGGGCCGCGTTCGCGCGCCCCGGCCGGAAGGTCGCTCCCGCGCCCCCGGCGATGCTCCCGCCGTCGCCCTCCGGCTTGACCGGAGGGCCCATATTGCGGCCGGGCGCGCGGCGGGGAGGGCGCGTGGATGCTCCGGTCAAGCCGGAGCATGACGGCGGCGAGAGTATGCCATGGCGGCTTGGGGCGGCCGCCGCGCCTCACACCACCTTCAGTTCGCGCAGCGGCGCATTGCGGGCGAGGCGGTCGAAGCCGAGGGGGGAGAGATCGAGCTTCGCGTAGCGCCCGTGGACGATCAGCTCGGCCAGCCCGCGGCCGATGGCCGGCGACTGCTGCAGGCCGTGGCCCGAGAATCCGTTGGCGAGAAGAAAGCCGTCCAGCCCCGCCACCGGACCGACGAAGGCGTTCTGGTCGAAGGCGTTCATGTCGTAGTGCCCGGCCCAGGCGCGGCCCTGTCGGATGCGCTCGAAGGCCGGGATGCGGGCGGCGAGACGCGGCCAGACCACGTCCTCGAAGAAGGCGTGGTCGACCTCGAAATCGTCGCTTTCGGGATCGTCCTGCGGCGCCGGTGCCGAGCCGCCGAGGAAGCCGCGCCCCTCCGGGCGCACATAGACGCCGCTTGGGTCGATCACGAGAGGCAGGCCCTCCGGCGGGTCTTCCGCGGTGAAGGTGAAGATCATCCGCTTCTTCATATGGACCGGAATGTCGATGCCCGCCGAGGCCGCGAGCGCCCGCCCGCCCGCGCCGGCCGCATTTACGACGATGCCGGTAGCGATACGCGTCCCGTCCTCCAGGCGCACGCCGGTGACCCTGCCGCCGGAGGTCTCGACCGCCGCGGCCCGCGCGGCGCGGTAGTCGACACCCAGGCTGCGGGCCTTGCGGCGCAGCGCCATGAACAGGCTCCAGCCGTCGAACCAGCCTTCCCCGGAGAGCCCCAGGCAGCCGGCGGCAATGCCCGTGCCGTCGAGCCAGGGGAACCGCGCCGCGAGCGCATCCCGTTCCAGGAGGGCGATGTCGGCGCCGTGCGCCTGCTGCACAAGGTGTCCCGCTGCGAGCGCCGCGCGGCCCTCGGCGCTGGCGAGGAAGAGGTAGCCGCCCTCATGGAGCGAGAGCGCCGGCCGGTCGCCATCCACCTCCAGCACGTCCGGTGCGGCGCGCAGGAACGCGATGCCGAACAACGAGATCTGGACATTGATGGCGGTCGAGTATTGCTGGCGGATGGAGGCCGCCGACAGCGCCGAGGGGGCGCGGGCATAGGTCGGGTCCTGCTCCAGCACCAGCACGCGGCCGGTGAAGGCGGGATCGGCGGCGAGATGATAGGCGACCGAGGAGCCGGTCGCCGCCCCGCCGACGATCACCACGTCATATGACGGCTCCATGGGGCCTCCCTGCGTCAGTCGGTGGCCAGCGTCTTCAGCAGCGCCAGCACGGTGTCGGTATCGCCGCCGAGGCGGGGGCTCGCGCGTCCCGCCACCTGCCGCACGCCGTCGATGACGATCGGGCTTGCCAGCGAGGGCAGGGTGCCGCCGCCCGCCTCGGGCAGCGCCACATTGAGGCCGCGGTGGATCACCTGCGGGTCCGCGAACACCTGGGGGATGGTGTTGATAGGACCGGCCGGCACGCCTTCCTTCTCCAGCGCCGCAAGCAGCGGGTCGCGCTCGCGGCGGATCACGAGGCCGGCGAGCAGCGGCACCAACTCGGCCCGGTTGGCGACACGCCCGGCATTGCCGGAGAAGCGCGCATCCTGCGCCAGGTCCGGCACGCCGAGCACGGCGCAGAAGCGCGCGAACTGCCCGTCATTGCCCACCGCGACGATGAGGTGGCCGTCGGCGCAGGCGAACACCTGGTAGGGTACGATGTTGGGATGGGCGTTGCCCATGCGCGTCGGCGCCTTGCCGGAGGCGAGATAGTTCATGGCCTGGTTGGCCAGCACGCTCACCTGGGTGTCCAGCAGCGCCATGTCCACATGGCCGCCGGCGCCGGTCTCCTCGCGCCGGCGCAGGGCGGCGAGGATGCCGACGGTGGCATAGAGGCCGGTGAAGATGTCGGCGAAGGCGACGCCCACCTTTTCCGGCTCGCCGTCGGGCTCCCCGGTCAGCTCCATGATGCCGCCCATGCCCTGCACCAGGAAGTCGTAGCCCGCGCGCGGCGCGTAGGGACCGTCCTGGCCGAAGCCGGTGACGGAGCAATAGACGAGGCGGGGATTCTCGGCCTTCAGGCTCTCATAATCGAGCCCGTACTTCTTCAGGCCGCCGACCTTGAAGTTCTCGATCAGGACGTCGCATTCCCGCGCCAGAGCGCGGATGGTGGCCTGGCCCTCGGCGGTCTCGAAATCCACCGCCACCGACTTCTTGCCCCGGTTGGTGGCGTGGAAATAGGCCGCGCCCAAAGGCGCGCCATCGGCGCCGGTGAAGAAAGGCGGCCCCCAGGTGCGGGTGTCGTCGCCGCCCGCCGGCCGCTCGACCTTGATGACCTCCGCCCCGAGATCGGCCAGCAATTGTCCGGACCACGGCCCGGCGAGGATGCGCGCGAGTTCGAGGACCCGAAGGCCGGCCAGGGGAGGGGACATGAGCGGGTCCTTGCGGCGCGCCGGCGGCGCGGGTGAAGGGGGGCAGGCAGACCTAAGCAATTGTGCGGCCGGACGGAAGGCAAAAATCATCGCATGCCGCCAGGCACGCGGCCGCGCGGCGCCGCCCTTTCCTGTTCCGGCGGGCGGCCTTATGGAAAGCCGTCGCCGCCAGGAGCCCCGCTGATGACCTCATCTGCCACCGACCTCGACTTCTCGCAGTCGCGCGTGCTGGTCACCGGCGCGGCAGGCGGCATCGGCCTCGCCATCGCCGCGGCCTTCGCGGCGCAAGGCGCGCATGTGATCCTTGCCGACCTCTCGGCCGAGGCCGCCGCTGGAGCGCTCGCCGCCCTCGCATTGCCGCCCGGCCGCGCCACGCCGCTCGCCCTCGACGTGACCGACGAGGCCGCGGTGGCGGCGGGCTTCTCCGGTCTTGCCGCCGAGGGGCGGGCGCCGGACGTGCTGGTGAACAATGCCGGCCTATCGATCCGCAAGGGGGTGGAGGACCTCAGTCTCGGGGAATGGGAGAAGGTGTTCGCGGTAAACGTCACCGGCGCCTTCCTGTGCGCCCGCGCGGCGGTGCCGCACATGCGCGCGCAGGGCGGCGGGGCGATCGTCAACATCGCCTCCATCATGGGCCTGTCCGGCGGCGGGCCCTATCCCAACCCGGCCTACCAGGCGAGCAAGGGGGCGCTGGTCAATTTCACCCGCGCCTTGGCGGTGGAACTGGCGCCGGCCGGCATCCGGGTGAATGCGGTGGCGCCCACCTGGGTGCGCACGCCCTTCATCGCCGCTCTGCTGGCCGACGACGCCACGCGGTCAAAGCTCGAAGGGCTGATGCCCATGGGCCGGCTCGCCGAGCCGGAGGACGTGGCGGCCGCCACCCTGTTCCTGGCGAGCGGCATGGCCGGCATGATAACGGGCCACACCTTGCCCGTGGACGGCGGCTTCCTCGCCCAATAAGGCGCAGGCCGCCGCGCCTCCTCCACGCCTCGCCGTCCGTCACGGAAACAGGCACTCTTTCCACGGGGCGCGTGCACCCCTATAACGCGCCAGCCGGCCACTCGGAGCCGGCGCCAGAACCTTGCGCGGATGTCCAGCACAGTCCACGTCCTCAACGGGCCCAATCTGAACCTCCTCGGCACGCGGGAGCCGGGCATCTATGGCGCAGCGACGCTCGCGGACATAGAAGCCTTGTGCCTGGAGGAGGGCCGCCGCCACGGCTTCGACATCGTCTTCCGCCAGACCAATTCGGAAGGCGGCCTCGTGGACCTCATTCAGGCCGCCAGAGGCGCGCGCGGCATCGTCCTGAATGCCGCGGCGTATACACATACCTCCGTTGCGCTGCGAGACGCGGTCGCGGCGGTGGGTGTACCCATGATCGAGGTGCACCTGTCGAACGTGTTCGCCCGCGAGGACTTCCGCCACCACTCGTTCCTGTCGCCGGTGGCGCGGGGCGTGATCTGCGGCTTCGGCCCGCAGAGCTACGCGCTCGCCATCGCGGCGTTCGCCCGGTTGCCCGCTGCCCCTTGAGGGGCGCCAACTCCAACAGCCCTCGTGCGGCCCGACGCGGCCGGCCAGAGCAGGACCATGATGAAACCCTCGAAGACCACCATCGACACCGCGCTCATCAAGGAACTCGCCGAGCTCCTGTCCGAGACCGACCTCACCGAGATCGAGGTCCAGCACGACCATCTGCGCATTCGTGTCGCCCGCACGCCGGCGGCGGTGAACATCTCCCAAGGACCCGCGGTCGCTCCCGCGGCCCTGGCGCCGGCCGTGGCCGTCGCCGCCCCGGCCGCCGCCGAGGGCGCGGACCTCTCGAAGCACCCTGGCGTCGTCGCCTCGCCGATGGTGGGCACCGCCTACCTCGCGGCAGAGCCCGGCGCCACGCCCTTCGTGGACGTGGGCTCGGTCGTCAAGGAAGGCCAGACGGTGCTCATCGTCGAGGCCATGAAGACCATGAACGCCATTCCGGCCCCGCGTTCCGGCACCGTGACGCGCGTGCTGGTGGGCAATGGCCAGCCGGTCGAGTACGGCGAGCCGCTGCTCATCATCGAATGATCGCGCCGGAAGGCGGGGAGAGCTGATGTTCAAGAAGATCCTGATCGCCAACCGGGGCGAGATCGCGCTGCGCATCCTGCGCGCCTGCAAGGAGCTGGGCATCGCGACGGTGGCGGTCCATTCCACGGCGGACGCGGATGCCATGCACGTTCGCCTCGCGGACGAGAGCGTGTGCATCGGCCCGCCCCCGGCGCGCGAGAGCTACCTCAACATCCCCTCGCTGCTCGCCGCCTGCGAGATCACCGGGGCGGACGCGGTGCATCCCGGCTACGGCTTCCTGGCGGAGAATGCCCGCTTCGCCGAGATCCTGGCCGACCACAACATCCACTTCATCGGCCCAAAGGCGGAGCACATCCGCATCATGGGCGACAAGATCGAGGCGAAGAAGACCGCCCAGTCCCTGGGCATCCCGGTGGTGCCCGGCTCGGACGGCGGCATCACCTCCGACGACGAGGCCCATCGCGTGGCCGAAGAGATCGGCTTCCCGGTGCTGGTGAAGGCTGCGGCCGGCGGTGGCGGGCGCGGCATGAAGGTGGCGATGACGCGGGAGGACCTCTCCCATGCGCTCTCCACCGCCCGTACCGAGGCGCTGGCGGCCTTTGGCGACGACGCGGTCTATCTGGAGAAGTATCTCAGCACGCCGCGCCACATCGAGGTGCAGGTGCTGGGCGACGGGCGCGGCCACGCGATCCATCTCGGCGAGCGCGACTGCTCGCTGCAGCGCCGCCACCAGAAGGTGTGGGAGGAGGCGCCGTCGCCCGTCATCACCCCCGAGCAGCGCACGCAGATCGGCGAGACCTGCGCCAAGGCCATGCAGGACCTCCAGTATCTCGGCGTCGGGACGATCGAGTTTCTGTACGAGAACGGCCGCTTCTACTTCATCGAGATGAACACCCGCATCCAGGTGGAGCATCCGGTGACGGAAATGGTCACCGGCATCGACCTCATCAACGAGCAGATCCGGGTAGCGGCGGGCGAGGCGCTGACGCTCCAGCAGTCCGACGTGGTGATCGAAGGCCACGCCATCGAGTGCCGCGTGAACGCCGAGCACCCGGCCACCTTCCGGCCCTCGCCTGGCAGGATCACCCACTATCACGTGCCTGGCGGCCTCGGCATCCGGGTCGATTCCAATGCCTATCAGGGCTACGTCATCCCGCCCACCTATGACAGCCTGGTGGGCAAGCTGATCGTCCACGGCAAGACCCGCGACGAGTGCCTGCGCCGCCTGCGCCGGGCGCTGGACGAATTCGTGGTGGACGGCATCGACACCACGCTGCCTTTGTTCCGCACGCTGGTGCGCACCCGCGACATCGCCGAGGGGCGCTACGACATCCACTGGCTGGAGCACTTCCTCAACGAGGGCGAGGGCAAGGGCAAGGTGGGCTGAACCTCCGCCCGGTCCGGCAGGCGCCAAGAAGGCGTATCAAGGCGCCGCCCGCCAGCTCCATGACGTGTCGATCAGCTCGCGCCGCAAGCTGATCGGCGCGTGATCGCTGCCAATTTCGTGCTGATTCCGAAAGCAAGACGGCGCGTCTCGCGGTCGACGGTCGCGATCAACGCGTCCAGCTCCACGGCGATGGACGGCGTCAGGCCGGATGTGACGGGCGTCTGGGCGACGATATCGCGCGGGCATTGATCGGCGCCTGCCGTCATCGGCTGGACGCGCGCCTGCAGGTTCGCCGGCACCGGAATGGGCATCCCTCTCCGCCGCGCTCCCGCCGCTCCGCCAGGAACGCACGCGCCGCCGCGCGTCAGGCCGCGCGCACGGCAAATCCGAGCGCACCAGCGCGCCTCAAGATCGGGATGGCAGTGAAAGTGGCTCCCCGAGCAGGACTCGAACCTGCGACCATTCGATTAACAGTCGAACGCTCTACCAACTGAGCTATCGGGGATCAGGCCGCTACGGGCCGAGGCGCGCCATATAGCAACGGCGCGGGAGAAAGTGAAGCGCCAAGACGATCTTTTTCCCGTCAGCGACACGGCGCCGGTGGACAAGCTTGCGCCGGAACGCGATGGCGCAACGCTTGCGCCGGGGTCGCTGCGGCCGGCTGCCTCATGCGCCGGCCCTTTCGTGTCGGCGCTGGCGCGGGGGTTCCAGGCGCTGGCGCGGGGGTTCTAGGCGCTGGCGCGGGCCTGCGTCGCGTCGGCCGCCGCCTCTCCCGTCTCTGCGGCCTGCGCGTCCAGCTCGTGCGCGAACTGGGCGTAATAGAGCCCGTAATAGCGGCCGCGCTTCTCCAGCAGTTCCTCGTGTCGGCCGCTCTCCACCACGCGGCCCGCCTCCACCACGCAGATCCGGTCGGCACGGACCACGGTCTGGAGCCGGTGGGCGATGACGATGGTGGTGCGCGCGTGCTGCAATTCTTGCAGCGCCTTCTGCACCTCCGCCTCCGATTCGCTGTCGAGCGCGGCGGTGGCCTCGTCGAGCAGCAGGATGGGGGCGTTCTTCAGGAACGCGCGGGCGATGGCGACGCGCTGGCGCTGCCCGCCGGAGAGCTGGGCGCCGTGCTCGCCCACCGCGGTGTCGTACCCGTGCTCGAACGACATGATGAAGCTGTGGGCGTGGGCGGCCTTGGCGGCGGCGACGATCTCCTCCTCGCTCGCGCCCGGGCGGCCGAAGCCGATATTGTCGCGGATCGTGCCGGAGAACAGGTACACGTCCTGGCTCACCAGCGCGCTCGACGCGCGCACCGAGGTGCGCGTCACCGCCTTGAGGTCGATGCCGTCGAGGGTGATGACGCCCTCGTGCGGATCGTAGAAGCGCTCGATGAGGTTGATGATGGTGCTCTTGCCACCCCCGGACTGGCCCACCAGCGCCGTGGTCTGGCCCGGCTCGGCGACGAGCGACAGGCCGCGCAGCACCGGCTCGCCCTTGCGATAGCCGAACACGACGTCCTTGAACTCGACGCGGCCGCGCGGGCGCTCCAGCGCCGGGGTGCCGGGCGCGTCGAGGTCCACGGCCGGGGTGTCGAGCAACTCGAACAGCATGCGCGCGCCCATGATGTGAGGCACGATGTCCACGTGCAGCCGGGCGAGGCGCTTGGCCGGCTCGTAGGCCAGAAGCAGGGCGGTCAGCACCGAGAAGAACTGGCCCGGCGAGCGGTCTGCCACGATCACGTTGTAGCCCGCATAGAGGATCACGCCGCCGATCGCGAGGCCGCCCAGCGTCTCCATCAGCGGGCTGGACTTCGCCTGGGTGCGGACCAGCCGGTTGCTGGCCTGCTCCACCTGGTCGATGAAGGCGTGGGTGCGATCGCGCATCTGGTCTTCGAGGGTGTAGGCCTTCACCGTGCGGATGCCCTGGAACACCTCGAGCGCGATGGACGACAGCTTCACGCCGGAGGTGAAGCCGGTGGCGAAGATATGCTTCGACTTGCGGATCAGAACGCGGGTGCCGAGCACCGCCACCGGCATCACCACCAGGGCGACCACGGCCAGGAACGGGTCCTGGGCGATGGCGACGCCCGCCAGCATCACCAGGGAGAGCGCATCGCGCCCCATGGAGGAGATGACCATCTCCAGGCTGCCGCGCGCGCCGTTGGCGCCGGCATTGAAGCGCATGCTGGTCTCGGCCGTGTGGCGCTGGGCGTAGTAGGAGACGTCCTGGTGCAGGAGCTGCTCGAAGGCGCGCTTCTGGTTGTCGGCGACGATGCGGTTGCCGACGCGCGCCATGGTGATGACCTGGCCGTAGGCGGACGCGCCCTTGACGATGGACAGCGCCATGACCGCCAGCGCCACGCCCCACACCGCCTCCGGGGTGGGTGTGACGAAGATCGCGTCCACCGCGTCCTTCATGATATAGGCGAGACCGGCGGTGCACGCGCCCATGGTGCCCATCATGAGGAAGGCGAGCGCATAGCCCTTCCAGTGGCGGCGCCCGTCCTGCAGCAGCAGGCGGCGGAGCACCGTCACGGTCTCATCACGATCAAGCTTGGGCTTTTGCCCGGCGGGCTGTTTCGGGTTCATTCCCATCTCCGGCGGCGCGCGCACGCGGGCCGCTCCGCGGCCGTTTGAAGACCTCCGCACGCGCCAAGTCAATGTCGGCCGCGGGTGCCGGCCTGCGCGCGCCGGCCCGCGCAAGGCAAAAGCGCTGGCGCCGAAACGGGTTGGCGTCGGCGGCGAGGGTGCGTTGCAGCAATCGCCGCAAGGCGCCGCGGGCGGGGGCGTCACGCGCGATGCGGTGCTCTTGCTGGGGAAGGTGAAGGGGTGGAGGCCACGCCCGGAATCGAACCGGGGTGCACGGATTTGCAGTCCGCTGCGTAACCACTCCGCCACGTGGCCTCACGGAAAGGCGTTCTTAAGGGGTTCGCCACACCGGCGCAAGCGCCTGCTCGCGCTTGTCCCTGGCCGGGTCAGCGGCAGGCGCGGCGCACCAGCGTCCGGGCGATGCCTGTCAGCGGACGGCGGCAGGTCGCCTCGATCAGGGGCCCCAACAGCCACAACCGGGCCCGCGCCTTCCAGCGCAGGACTTGGGCGAACTTCCGCATGTCCCGCCAGTTCTGGCGCATGAGGGTCGTGTTGCCGATCTTCGCGTTACGCAGGAAATCGCTCCGCCCCAGCGCCATGAAGCGCGGCCCGATCACGTGCCGTGCCCAGTGCAGATCGAGCGAAAGATCGTCGGGAAACATCTCGACGAGCTTGTCGAAATAGATCATCCGCGACTTCGCCATGCGATGGCTGAAGGAGGTGGAGCCGCCATAGACGCGCCAGCGCGTCACCGATACCGGCAGGTACACGCTGCCGAACCCGGCGCAGAACAGGCGCAGGAACAGGTCGTCGTCCTCGTAGCCGGAGAGGCGCTCGTCGAACAGCCCGACATCGATCATCGCCTGGCGCGCTACCAGCGACGCGCCGGGCAGGATGAACATGTCGTGCCGCAGGCAGTCGGTCAGGGAACGCTTGGGGTGCGGCGAGGGACCGCGCTCGATGCATCCCAAACTCATCTGCCGTCCGCTGCGGTCGACCTGATCGAGATCGCCATAGACCAGAGCGAGCCGGCGCACTTTGCCATCGAGGAACGGGCGGCGCAGGCGCTCCAAATGGTCCTCGTACCAGGCGTCGTCCTGGTCCAGGAGCGCGACATGGGTGCAGGTGGTGTGCCGGATCGCCATGTTGCGCGCCGAAGACTGCCCGCCATTGGGCTTGCGCAGCATCGTGATGGGATGGAGCTTGGCCATCTCGGCGACGATCGCCGGCCCGTCGTCGGTGGATCCGTCGTCGACCACGATGATCTCATCTGCGGGGACGGTCTGGGCAATCACGCTTTCGAGCGCCTCCCGGATGAAGGGCGCTCCGTTGTAGAGCGGGATTACGGCCGCCACCGAAATGTTAGGCAATATAATACCTCCGACTGAGCGGTCCGCTGTAGCGGAGAAACGCGTGCCTTCTCTCCTCGGCCCGCCGGAGGTATAAACGAGGGCGGGGAGATTGGAAACTGCCGACGTGCAGCGCGCGGCCTCGCCGAGGGTCGGGCCGGCAACAGGATCGGTGCGGGGATGTTCTATCCGGGCAATTCCGGGAGCGGCGCCGTCAGCGGGCGCGGCTGCCGCTCGGATCGGCGCGACCGGTGCTGCAGTTGCGGGGGCGTCGGCGCTGCTCCGCGGCCGTCAGAGCGGCCACCGCAAGCCCGCCGGCCAGAACCCACCAGAGCGGGCGCGGGCCGAGGTCGAAGGAGAAATTCACCTCCAGGACGAGCCAGGGATCGACCCGGGTCGCAACGCCGTACCACGCCGCTTCCATCCCAGCCGTAGCGAGGGCGCTCAGCACTGCGAGCAGCGCCAGGCGGGCGAGCGTCGCCGCATCGCCGCCACGCACCAGCAGGCGGAAGCCGAAGAGATAGGCGAGGGCGCCCGCCATCAGCGCCGGCTCGGTCACGTCCAGCTTCGACTGGAAGAAGAAATGCACCGTGCCGAGCACTGCCGCGCCATAGGCGAGCCGGTGCAGGCGCTGCCAGTTCTGCGCGCCCATGCGGCGGATCACGGCGTTGGTGGAGGTGAGGCCGAGCGCCAGCAGGATCGCGAGCGCCACTGCGCCGATCACGAGATAGACCCGCAGAACGATCTCCTGCACCGCCCGCGCCGCGCCCTGGTCCACGAAGAACAGGCAGATATGCAGCAGCGCGTAGCCGAGCGCCGCG
This sequence comes from Xanthobacter tagetidis, assembly GCF_003667445.1. Lineage (GTDB taxonomy): Bacteria > Pseudomonadota > Alphaproteobacteria > Rhizobiales > Xanthobacteraceae > Xanthobacter > Xanthobacter tagetidis. The sequence continues at coordinate 14,230 of NZ_RCTF01000003.1, forward strand.
AGGCCGAGCGTGCGGCGGGCGAGGATCAGCTTGTTCCAGGAGAAGGCCCGGCGCAGCGGCGTCACCGCGAGGCTGATGACGAGGAAGCGCAGCGCCCAGAGCCCGGTGAAGTGGATCGCGGCCGAAACCGGACGCGCGCCCAGGCCCCCGGACGCCGCGATCCAGGAGAGATAGGCGAGCGGCGCGAAGGCGAGCGCCAGCGCGACCGCCTTCTCGGTGCTCAGGGCGCCGGAGCGCTCGAACAGGAGGGGGCGCACGAGGCGCGCGAACGCAGACGGGGCAGGGGAGGGAGAGGCGGCAGGCATTGCGCCTTCTACGGCGCCGGAGGGGACAGCGTTACGGCGCGCCCGCGCACGATGGCGTGAGCGCGCCGTTCCCTTGGGTTCAGGCCGTCAGGTCGCGGTCGAGCTGGGCCTTGAGCGCCGGATCGATGGCGAGCGCCTGCGCGAGGTTCGCGAGGTAGCGCTGCTCGGCCGCGCTGTCGGGCCGGATGGCCATGACGGAGGCGGCATAGATCTGCATCGCCGCTTCCGGCGAAGTGGCGGCGTTCACGAGGTCCTGCGGATTGACGGGGGTTGAGAGGATCTCCACCAGCACCGCCTGGTCCGGCGCATTGCCGCCCATGCGCGTCACGCCCGCGCCGATGCGGTTGAGCTCGTCCGGGTCGAGGCTGCCGTCCGCCTGGGCGGCGGCGGCCATGGCGGCCACCAGCACCTGCGAGAAGTGCTCCGGCCCGCCGGGCGCCTCGGCCGGGCTGAATGCCTGCGCGTTGTCCGCCATCAGGCGCGAACCGCCCGACTGCGCCTGCCACTTGCGAAAGGCGTTGAAGGCCAGCATGCCGATGACGGCGAGTCCGCCATATTTCACGAGGTCGCTGCCGCCGCTCGGCTGGGTGCCGCCCCTGGGGGCAGGAGCCGGGGCGGGAGAGGGCGCGGGCATGGGCGCGCTCTGGCCGCCGCCGAGCGCATCCTGCGCCAGATCGCCGAGCCCGCCGGTGCCGATGCCGCCACCGGCGCGGCCGGCCGCGCCACCCGCGGCGCCGCCGCCGAGCACCTGGCCGAGAATGTCGCCGAGCCCGCCCGGCAGGCCGCCGGCGCCGCCGGGCCGTCCACCCGCGCCGCCGCCGAGCACCTGTCCGAGGATGTCGCCGAGGCCGCCGGGCAGGGCGCTTCCGCCTCCGCTTCCGCCGTCACGCTGCCCGGCTCCGCCGCCGAGCACCTGGCCCAATATGTCGCCGAGGCCGCCGCCGGCCTGTCCTCCGCGGCCCTGGCCACCGGCCGCACCGCCGCCGAGCACCTGGCCGAGGATGTCGCCGAGCCCGCCCGGCAGGCCGCCGGACTGGCCGCCCTGCTGGCCGCCGCCGCCCAGCGCGCTCTGGAGGATCTGCTCCAGGGGGCTCCCGCCCGCGCCGCCGGCTTGGCCCGCGCCGGCCCCGCGCACGCTGCCGCCGCCGAGCGCGGCGCCCAAGAGCTGACCCAAGAGGCTTCCCGCATCCGATGCCATGGCACCCTCCCTGAAAATCACCGGGCTTCATCGCCCGCACGCCCGCCAGCGGCACAACATGCGCCGGCTCGGCCCGGCTGACATAGCACGTTCCACGGGCGGTCCGTATGGCCGCGTCGGCCGCCGGCTCAGACCGCCACGGCGGCCTTGATGTGGGGATGGGGGTCGTAGCCCTCGAACGCCACATCCTGGTAGCGGAAGGCGAACAGGTCGGTGACCTCGGGGTTCAGCACCAGCCGCGGCAAGGCGCGCGGCGTGCGCGAAAGCTGCTCGCGCGCCTGGTCGAGATGGTTGAGATAAAGGTGCGCGTCGCCCAGCGTGTGGACGAAGTCGCCCGGCTTCAGGCCGGTCACCTGCGCCACCATGTGGGTCAGCAGGGCATAGGAGGCGATGTTGAAGGGCACGCCCAGGAACACGTCCGCCGAGCGCTGGTAGAGCTGGCAGGAGAGCTTGCCGTCGAGAACCGCGAACTGGAACAGGCAGTGGCACGGCGGCAGCGCCATCTTCGGCACGTCCGCCGGGTTCCAGGCGGTGACGATGAGGCGCCGGCTGTCGGGATTGCGGCGGATGTCGGAAACCACCTGGGCGATCTGGTCGATCACCCCGCCCTCCGGGGTGGGCCAGGAGCGCCACTGGTGGCCGTAGACCGGCCCCAGCTCGCCGTTCGCGTCCGCCCAGTCGTCCCAGATGGAGACGCCGTTGTCCTTGAGGTAGCGGATGTTGGTGTCGCCGGCGAGGAACCACAGCAACTCGTGGACGATGGATTTCAGATGCAGCTTCTTGGTGGTCACGAGGGGGAAGCCCTCGGCAAGGTCGAAGCGCGACTGATGCCCGAACACCGACAGCGTGCCGGTGCCGGTCCGGTCGTCCTTGCGCACGCCATCATGGAGGATGCGCTTCAGCAGGTCGTGATATTGGCGCACGCTGTCAGGTCCGCAGAATCGCTGGTCGGGAGATAAGTCTAGGCGCGGCGCGCGCAAGGGGCCACGGCTGGCCCTCTCTTATGCCCGCTTTCCCGACGGGCCGCCGTCCCGCCTGCGCGAAGGTGAGCCGGCATTGTGCGGCGCAGCGTTGACATTGGCCTTTGGTATACCTCACACTCGATCTGTTCCAAGGGGGGTCCCGGAAGGGGCTGAGATTTCGCAAGACCGCCGCCGACCGGCGACGGGCACCGCGTCGACCCTTCGAACCTGATCCGGGTCATACCGGCGAAGGGATCGGAACTCCGTGCCTGCGGACAAGCCATGTCCGCCGCGCGCCGTCTCCTGAAGCTCAACCCCCGGGTCTCGCTGGAAGCGCAAGCTTGAAGGAGATCCGTATGCTCGACGAAAGCTCGACCTCGTCCCTGAAGGTCACCACCGGCCCGCACGCGGCCTCCCGCAAGGTCTATGTGGGCGCCGCGCGGCCCGACGTGCGCGTCGCGATGCGCGAGATCGCCATTTCGGACCCGAGCGAGAAGCCGCTGAAGGTCTACGACACATCCGGTCCCTATACCGACCCTGAGGCGGTGATCGACCTCACCAAGGGCCTGCCGCAGCTGCGCGCGCAGTGGATCCGCGAGCGCGGCGACGTGGAGGAGGTGGCGGGCCGGCAGGTGAAGCCGGAGGACAATGGCCTCAAGGAGGGCCAGTCCTCCTCCTTGCCGCAGTTTGACCTCACCGGCCGCAGCCCGCTGCGCGCCAAGGCGGGCAAGCGCCCGACCCAGATGGCCTATGCGCGCGCCGGCATCATCACGGCCGAGATGGAATATGTCGCCGCCCGCGAGAACCTCGCGCGCGCCAATGGCGGCGCCCATCCGCACCACCAGGCCATGGGCCTCGGCGCGACCATCCCGGCCGACATCACGCCGGAATTCGTGCGCCAGGAGGTGGCCCGCGGGCGCGCCATCATCCCCAACAACATCAACCACCCCGAGACCGAGCCGATGGCCATCGGCCGGAACTTCCTGGTGAAGATCAACGCGAATATCGGCAATTCCGCGGTCACCTCGGGCGTCGCCGAGGAGGTGGACAAATTGGTGTGGGCGACCCGCTGGGGCGCCGACACGGTGATGGACCTCTCCACCGGCAAGAACATCCACACCATCCGCGAATGGATCATGCGCAATTCGCCGGTGCCGATCGGCACCGTGCCGATCTACCAGGCGCTGGAGAAGGTGAACGGCGTCGCCGAGGACCTGACCTGGGAGGTCTTCCGCGACACGGTGATCGAGCAGGCCGAGCAGGGCGTCGACTATATGACCGTCCATGCCGGCGTGCGGCTGCCTTATGTGCCGCTGACCGCGAACCGCGTGACCGGCATCGTCTCGCGCGGCGGCTCGATCATGGCCAAGTGGTGCCTCGCGCACCACAAGGAGAGCTTCCTTTACGAGAACTTCGAGGAATTGTGCGAGATTCTCGCCCAGTATGACGTCGCCTTCTCGCTCGGCGACGGCCTGCGCCCGGGCTCCATCGCCGACGCCAACGACGCGGCCCAGTTCGCCGAGCTGGAGACGCTGGGCGAGCTGACCGAGATCGCCTGGAAATACGACTGCCAGGTGATGATCGAGGGCCCCGGCCACGTGCCGCTGCACCTGATCCGCGAGAATGTGGAGAAGCAGCTCAAGATCTGCCACGAGGCGCCGTTCTACACGCTCGGCCCGCTGGTGACGGACATCTCCCCCGGCTACGACCACATCTCCTCCGCCATCGGCGCGGCGATGATCGGCTGGTTCGGCACGGCGATGCTCTGCTACGTCACGCCGAAGGAGCATCTCGGCCTGCCCGACCGCGACGACGTCAAGGCCGGCGTGATCTCCTACAAGATCGCCGCCCACGCGGCCGACCTCGCCAAGGGCCATCCTGCCGCACGCATCCGCGACGACGCGCTCTCCCGGGCGCGCTTCACCTTCCGCTGGCGCGACCAGTTCGCGCTCTCGCTCGACCCGGAGACGGCCGAGCGCTTCCATGACGAGACGCTCCCCGCCGAGGGGGCCAAGGTGGCGCATTTCTGCTCCATGTGCGGGCCGAAATTCTGTTCCATGAAGATCTCGCAGGAGCTGAAGATCGAGGCCGGCGACATCGCCCGCGCGGAGGCCGACAACCTCGCCTCGGCCGGCATGGCCGAGATGGCGCAGAAGTTCCGCGACGGCGGCGGCCAGATCTATGCCCCCGCGCCGGACGTGGCCCCGCCGCCCGCGGCGGAATGAGCATCAAGCCCCCGCGCACGGGCCTCGCGCCCCTGCGCGGGGGCTTGGACGCGCCTTTCATGGGGCCTTAAGCAGGTGGCCTAATAGGGGCGGCCATCCTTGTGGGTGAACATCCATCTGCCGTCGGGGCCGAGCACCGCCTTGATGTCGTCGACGGGGTATTCGCCCTCGTCGCCCGCGGTTCGGTCGCCGATCTCCAGATAGACCACGTCCTTTTCCGAGCGGTTCACCAATTGGTGCGCCGTGCCCCGCGCAGGGAAGCCAGCGCACATGCCGGCGGACAACACCATCTCCCCCTCGTCGGTCACCAGCGTCGGCTCCCCTTCGAGGATGTAGACGAACTCGTCCTGCCTTGTGTGCCGATGCAACAGCGCCGATTCGCCGCCGGGCGCGAGGGTGGTGAGGTTCACGCCGAAATTGCTCAGGCCGAACAGGTCTCCCAGCGGGCGCTTTTCCCGTCCGCTCATGCGGGAGAAGAAGGGTTCGGGATAGCTGGAGGGCTTGGTCCTTGCCGGCGCCGAACTGGCGACGATGGCCCGCACCGGTTCCCGCTGCGTATCGCTCATGTCACCGGCCCTTTCCCTGTTCCGGCCATCACGGTGCCGGACTGGCACTGGACGCTCAAGCACGCGCCGATCAGCCTGCGTTGCAAGCTGATCGGATAACGCGTTCTCTGTCATTAAGTTAGAGGGCGATTCACCGATCAAACTGAGTCAATTTGATCGGATCGCGCCCTAAGCCGAAATTCCCCGGCTGCAAGCGCCGAAAAATCCTTGAAATGGGTCCTTGCGCCGCGTAGGTTCCGCGCTCTCCGCCGCCCCGCAGGGCGCGGAACGCTGTGCAGGTGTAGCTCAGTTGGTTAGAGCGCCGGTCTGTGGAACCGGAGGTCGGTGGTTCGAGCCCACCCACCTGTACCATCATAAATATATGATAATACACATGTTTCCCTTCTTGGCGTGGGTCGCCTGAGGGCTTTTGCTGATTGCCACCGGCATCGCGGCCTGATCGGCTCGGAAACTTCTTGGATCAGGCGAGATTTGGCAGGGCGGCGGCTCGATCCGTCTTCCGCGCCGCTCTCAGGGGTGCGCGCTGCCATGCTTCTCGTGCCACCATTTCTCGGCGAGATCGGGTGGCAGCGGTTGGGCGAGGAGATATCCCTGGACGTGATCGCAGGACCAGTTGCTCAGCAGTTCCAGCGTCTCCTGGTCCTCCACCCCCTCGGCCACGACGGCGAGGCCGAGATTGTGTCCAAGGTCGATGATCGCCTTGACGATGATGCGCGTGTGCTCGGAGGACATGCAGTCGGCGGTGAGGGACCGGTCGATCTTGAGCTCGGCGAACGGCAGGCGCTGGAGCTGGACGAGCGAGGAATAGCCCGTTCCGAAGTCGTCAAGCGAGAGGGAAAAGCCCCGCAGCCGCAAGCGCGTGAGCACGTCGAGCGCCCTTTCCGGATGCTCCATGGCGGCCGATTCCGTGATCTCGATCGTGATGCGCTGATGATCCACCCCGCTGCCGAGGCACCGGCTCCACAGCCGGTCGGCGAGCGTGATGTCCTCCACGTCCGAGGCGGACATGTTGATGGCGAGCGATGCCGTGATCGCCGATGGACCCCAGCGCTTCAGCGTCGCCAGAGCGAGATCGAATACGAGGTCGGAAAACTGCGGGCTGAGGCCCGAGGCGATGATCTGGGGAATGAAGACGTCGGGCACGCTGAGGCCGCGGGTGGGGCTGTTCCAGCGCGCGAGGCCCTCGAAGCCCAGCGGTGTGTACCGGCTATGGCCTCCCGGCTCGTTGCGGATGCGCGCCTTGGGCTGGAGGTAGAGCACGAACTCGCCGCGCTCCATGGCCTCGATGAGGTCGGCCTTGCTCGGCGGGAGGTGGCTGCTGGACTTGAGGCGCCCGAAGATGCGGTTCATCTCCTCCACGCGCACCGGCTTGCTGATGATGTCGCTCACCGCGAGCCTGTGCGCCTTGGCAAAGTGGCGCGCTGATTCCAGGACCTTCAGGTCCATGCCGCTCATGATCAGGATCGGGCGGTGAAACTGCATGGCGGAGAGGCGCCGCATCACTTCGATGCCGTCCAGTATGGGCATCTGCAGGTCGATCGCCACGCAGGCTGTGGGGGAGGCGGCAAGAGCTGCGAAGAATTCATTTGGATTAGAGAAATAATGGCTTTCAAAGCCATTCATCTTTGCCACGGTGCAGACGTATTCACCGATGTCCCGCTCGTCATCCAATACGAAAATGTTCTGCTCGGGCATGTTTGTCTCCTAAAACAATGCCGAAACCGCTTGCGTCAGGTCATCGATGCGGAAAGGCTTGTTGAGGATCCGGAACGAGCGGCGGGCCTCGTCCTCCAGTTGCAGGTCGATCGCCCCGGACATGAGCAGCACCTGGCAGCCGGGTCGACGCCGCGCGATCAGGTCCGCGAGCCTCAGCCCGTCGAGGTCGCCGGGCAGGCTGATTTCCGAAAGGAGGACGTCGACGTGCCCGCCGGCGTCGATATGCGCCAGCGCCTCCATCGCATCGCGGACGTCGCTCACGAGGTGGCCCGACCGTTCGAGGGCGGCCCGGATGGTGCGCCGGAGCTCCTCGTTGCCGTCCACCAGCAGCACGAACATGGCCGCCGATTCCGGCCCGGACGCGGCCCGCGCATGCGGCGCCGGGGTCTCGCCGGCGTTGTCCTCCATGGCGGGCAGGGTCACACGGAACGTGGTCCCCGCGCCCACCGCGCTTTCGACCGCAACCGACCCGCCGGACTGCCGCACGAAGCCGTAGACCATGGCGAGGCCGAGCCCGGTCCCCTTGCCGGCCTCCTTGGTGGTGAAGAAGGGCTCGAAGATGCGCTCCAGCCTGTCGGGCGCGATGCCGGTGCCAGTGTCCGAGACAACGAAGACGATGCTGCGCCGTGCGCCGGGGGCCGCCGGCCCAGGGGGGGTGACCTCCGCCGTGATGGACAGGCGGCCGCCGTCGGGCATGGCATCGCGCGCATTGATCGCGAGGTTCATCAGCGCCGATTCCAGGTGGGTCGGGTCGGCATAGACCTTCGGCAGTCCGGATGGCACGCTGATCGACAGAGACACTCGGTGGCCAAAGGTGGCGCCCAGCAGGCTCTGCAGCTCGGCCAACATCTCGGCCACGTCCAGGAGCTGTGGTTCCAGCGGTTGCTTGCGGGCGAAGGTGAGCATCTTGCGTGTCAGCTCGGCCCCGCGCAGGCTCGATCGCAATGCCACGTCGACGAGCGGGCGCGCCTCGTGGCCGTCGAGCTTGATGGTGGCGAGATCCAGATTGCCGATGATCGTGGTGAGCAGATTATTGAAGTCGTGAGCCACGCCCCCGGTGAGCGTGCCCACCGCCTCCATCTTCTGCACCTGATGCAGTTGCTCCATCACCTGCCGCCGCTCGGTGATGTCGTCGACGGCGAGCACCGAGCCGCGGAACGCTCCATCCGCGTCGATCAGCGGCTCGCCGGCAAGGTGAAAGGTCCGCAGCGTGCCGTCGGAGATGGCGGCCTTCACCTCGATGCTGTGCACCTTCCGGCCGAGCGCCAGTTCGCCTATCGCCTCTTCGAGGCCGATCGGGATGGTGGCGAAGAGGGCGCGCCAGCTCCGACCCAGCACGTCGTCGCTGGAAATCCGGAAGGTATCGCGCGCGGAATCGTTGAACATCGCCACGTTGAGCTGCGCGTCGAGCGAGATGAGGGAGACCGGCGAGGCGTCGAAGATGGCGGTGATGGTCTCGATCGCCTGGCGCCGCTCGGCCACCTCCTCCAGCAGGCGCACGGTGCGCTTGCGCACCTCCTCCTCCAGCTGGGTGTGGAGCAAGGCGCGCTCCAGCGCTATGGCGATCTGGCTCGCGATGCCTTCCAACGTCCGCAGCGCGACCTCGCCCGATACGGAGGCTTCTAAGCCCGCGAGCTGAAGGCACCCGACGGTCTGCGCGCCCGCCGTCAGGCGCATGCTCGCATGGTGCTTGAGCGCGCCCGTTCCCCTGGCCTGAAACTGGCGGATCTGCGGAAGACCGGCGCCGCGCGCGTCGTCGTCCATGGATGCGTGCGCGGCCGTCAGGGGCTCGGGTGGAAAGGGGTCGGGCAGGGCGCCGTGCCCGGAATGGCGATCGGCGGCGAGCACCAGCGCGTCCCCCTCGCGCAGATAGAGCCAGGCGTCGTGAACGCCAGGAACGCCGAGGCTGCGGGAGACCGCGACGGCGGCCACATCCGCCGGAGCACGGCAGCGGTTGAGCCCCTCGGTCATGTCATAGAGCGCGTGCAGCACCTCGTAGGACTGGGAGAGTTCCTGCCGGCCCTGGTCGAGGGCCGTGAACAGGTGCACCGCCTGGGCATAGGTGGAGATGAGCAGATCCAGGATCTGCTGCTTGCGCGCGGTGACGCGGTGGCGCTCGCCGCCGAACTCGATCTCCAGCGCGTCGCTCTCGCTCTCGCTGGAACGCAGGCTGCGGTTGCGCAGCAGATAGGTGATGCGGGAACTGAGAATCTGCTCGTTGTAGGGCTTGATGATGAAGCTGTCGGCTCCGGCCTCCAGCCCCGCCAGGACATCTTTCGGCTGCGACAGGGAGGTCACGAGGATTACGGGAACCTGATCAAGGCCGATCGTGCCCTTCAGGCGTCGGCACAGGTCATAGCCGCTCATGCCCGGCATGATGATGTCGCTGAGGACGATGTCCGGCCGCTGCTCGACCGCCATGTCGTAGGCCTCGGCGCCGCTGCGCGCCGCCTTGACAGTATATCCAAGTTTTTCCAGGAACTGGACGAGTTGTGCCTGCTGAGTCGGGCTGTCCTCGGCGATGAGTATGCTTGAGGCATGGGACGTCATGTCGACAGGCTCTTTCTGGCCATTTGCGTCTGGATGAACTGTGCCATGTCGGCAGGTGCGAGCAGGCGCTGTGCCGCACCGAGCTTGAGGGCTGCCGCGGGCATGCCGAACACGACTGACGTCTCCCTGTCCTGGGCGACAGTAATACCACCATATCTTGCCACGTCAGCCAATCCCTCGGCGCCGTCATCGCCCATTCCGGTCAGCAGCACCGCGAGGGCGCACGGGCCGAAGGCCTCCGCGACGGCGTGGAACAGGTGGGAGACGGAGGGGCGGAATCCATTCTTCGGAGGATCGTCGCTCAAGGTCAGGCGGCCTTGGCGGTTGATCCCGAGGTGGCAGCCTTCCGGCCCCACATAGACGTGGCCCGGCAAAGCCAGGGTGGCGTCGCTTGCTATCTCCACCGGCAGGCCGCTGCCGCGGGCGAGCCAGCTTGCGAAGCCGCGGGTGAAGCCGTTTGCCATGTGCTGGACGACCAGCACCGGCGCCGAGAAATTGGAGCCAAGGCCGCGCAGGATCTCGAGGATCACCGGTGGCCCGCCAGTGGAGGCTCCGAGCGCCACGATCCGGATGCGCCCGGAGACCTCGGTTCGCGCGCCCACCTCGCGGCGCGCACGCGGCGGCAGCCGTCGTACCACCTTGACCTCGGACATCAGGCGCAGCGTGAGGAAGAGCTCGCGGGCGACGGCATCGAAGTTCGCGCTGCTCACGCCGGGCAGCTTCGGCACGATGGCCAGCGCGCCCTCGCGCACGGCTTCCAGGCCCGGATGCACGTCCGTCGGCGCAAAGCTCGCGCTCGCGACCAGGATCGGCACCGGGCAGCGGCGCATGATCTCGCGGGTGGCCCCGATCCCGTCCAGGACCGGCATGTGGCAGTCCATGAGCACGATATCGGGCCGAAGCGCGGCGGTCATTTCCACCGCTTCCACGCCATTCACGGCACAGCCCACCACCTCGAACTCGCCGGAATCGGCCAGCGCCCAAGCCATCAATTCGCGCTGGGATGGGGAGTCCTCGGCGAGGAGCACGCGAATCTTCGCATCGCCACTCACAGTACGCTCCTCACGAGATCAATGAGCATAGACTGGTCAAACGCGGACTTCATCATGTAGGCGTTGGCCCCCAACTTCAATCCGAGATCGTGATCCTTGCGCTCCTCCAGTGCCGTGACGAGGACGATGGGAAGTTGCTTCAGCCGCGGATCGGCGCGAATGCGCTCCGTCAACTCGAATCCGTTCATGTGGGGCATGTCGACGTCCGAGATGACGGCGTCGAAGGAGCGGAGCTGGAGCGCGGACCACGCTTCCATGCCGTCGGCGACGGCCTCCACCTCGTAGCCCGCGGCCTGCAGAAGCCCCGTCTCCATGGCGCGGGTGGTCAGGGAATCGTCCACGATCAGCAGCCGATGCTTGCGCGCGGGCCGCGACGGCTGATCGACCGGCAGGCGCGATGGGCCGAGCGCGATGGCATCGAGCAGGTCGGCGGTCCGCAGGATGAGGCCGAGGCGCCCGCTGCCGAGCATGCCGGCGGCCATCACATGACGCACACGCAGCAAAGGCGGGCGCAGCTCCTTCACCATCACCTCGCACTCGCCGACGATCTCGTCCACAGCGACGATGCAGCGCCGCAGGCCGTGGCGGATGACGAGCGCGCTGCCGAGGCTCGCCGCCTCGCGCCGTGCGCCCCGCGGATCGCCGAGCAGCCGCGACAGGTGCGCGAACGGCACGGCGCCCCCCTCGAACTGCACCACGCCCCGCTCGAACGCCTCCACGCGGGCCGCCGCGGGCAGCAGGAAGGTGCGCTCCACCGCGTCGCGCGACAGGATGACGTCGGCGTCCCCGACCTTCACGGCGATGCCGCGGAAATTGGCCAGAGCGGCCGGCACCTCCAGCCGCAGCACCGTTCCAATTCCCGGGGTCGAGTGGAGGCGAACGCTGCCGCCCAGCCGCTCAACCCGCTCGCGCACGATGGCGAGCCCGAGGCCGCGGCCGGACACGGCGGTGATCACGCCGCGCGTGGAGAGGTTCGACTGGAACACCAGATCGAGGACATCGATCTCCGGCAGATCGCGGGCCTCCTCGGCGGTGAGCATGCGGCTGCGCACCGCCACCGCGCGCACCGCTGCGACGTCGATGCCGGCGCCGTCGTCGGAGACTTCTATGGCGACGCGTCCGCCGTCGGCCGGGGCCATCGCGATCGCCACGGTGCCCACCGCCGGCTTGCCCGCCCGGGCGCGCGCATCGGCGGGCTCAATGCCATGGTCGATGGCATTGCGGACCGCGTGGATGAGCGGGTCCTTGATCCGCTCGGCCACCTCGCGGTCGATCAGCAGGTCCGCACCCGAGGTGCGCCAGGAGATGGCCTTGCCCATCTCCCGCGCCAGATCGGCGACCATGTCCGGGAAGACCGCGAGCAGATCGCCGGCCGGCATCAGCCGCGCGCGACGCAGCTCCATCATGAGCGCGTCGGCGGTGACGCGCAGCGACCGGCTGTCCTCCGCCAGCGCCGTGGCAAGCCGGCGCGCCGACTGGTCGATGGCCTTGAACTCGTCCGCCGGAAGCTCCGCGGCGCCGGCCTCCCCCTGGGCGCGGCCGGCGCCGCGCAGGTGCCGGCGGAACTCGGCCACGTGGTGCGCCAGCCTTCGCGCTTCCTCACTGCGCGCCTGACCGGCGAGGCGGGGTCCGAGCAGCTCTTCCGCCATCAGCCCGAGGCGCTGGATCTGCCCGGTCTCGATCCGCACGAAGCTGGGCGCGGCGGCCTTGCGCGCGGCAGCGGAGGCGGACGGCGCGGCAGCTGCCGGCATGGCGGCCGCCGGCGGCTCCCATGCGATCCCGGAGGCGGCCCGCTCCACCTGCTCCGGCGCCGGCTGCGCGGTGCTGGGGGCCAGCGCGTTGCGGGTGACCGTTTCGAGGCGCTGGGTCAGCTCCCGCAGGTTGCCGTGCGCCGTGGTGTCGAAGGCGGTGTGCCCCTCAACCAGCTCGCCGCACAGGTCCTCGATCTCATGGCAGAGCTGCTCCACAGCGTGGATCGACAGCGAGCGCGCGGCGCCCTTGAAGGTGTGCACGATGCGGAACAGGCTCTGAAAGGATACGCTCGCCGCAGCGGCGTCCCGCGCACGCGCCAGTTCTTCCATCTCCCGGGCGATGCCGCGCAGATGGTCCGCCGCCTCTTCCTGGAAGATCACGAGCAGCCGCGTGCGCAGTTCGTCCTGAGCTTTGCGTGTCATGTGGGGATGCGCGCGCCTCCCTGGCCCAACGAGACCCGGTTGACGATGCTTTCCAGCGTCACCGCGAGGTCGTGCAGGCTGCGCGCCGACTGCTCCACCTGGGCGGTTGCGGAGACGGTCTGCGCGGACGAGACTTCGATATTGTCCACCGCCAGCGCGATCTGCTCGATGCCAGCCTGCTGCTGCTCGGCGGCCACGAGGTTCTGGCGGGCGGCCTGGGAGGCGTCGGTGATGCGGCCGGCAAGGCTGGAAATGGCCGCGCCCGACTGGCGCGAGGTGGTCACCGTGGCATCCGATGCCTTGGCGAACTGCTCCGCAGCGATCACCGCCGCCTGGGCGGAGCGCTGGATATCGGCGATGATGCGCCGGACCTGGGCGGTCGCCGCCTTGGATTGCTCGGCGAGCTCCTTGACCTCGCTCGCCACCACCGCGAAGCCGCGCCCAGCCTCGCCGGCCTTGGCCGCCTCGATGCTGGCATTGACCGCAAGCAGGTTGGACTTCTCGGCGATCTCGCCCACCGTCGCGTTGATCTCCGCGATCTCGTGCGTGCGCTCGCTGAAGCCCATGATGCGCTCGGCGAGGCCCCCGAGGCGCTGGCGGCCGTCCTCGGTGGAGCGGACGGCCTCCTCCACCGATAGCAGCCCAGCATCGGCGATGGCTTCGGTCTTCTGGGCCGTGTCGAGGACGGTCTGCGTGCGCCGCGCCACCGATTCTCCGGCCTGCCGCAGTTCGTGGACCGAGGCCGCCATCTGGCGTACCGCGGCGGCCTCCTCCGCGGTGGCGGCGGCCTGCTGGCTGGTGGCCGCCAGGATCTCGGCGGTGGCCGAGCCGAGCTGCGCCGTCGCCGACTTGATCTCGCCGACGAGCAGCCCGAGCGAGCGCGACATCGAATTGAGCCCGTGGCCGAGACGCTCCAGGTCGCCGACATTGTCGACGGCGACCTCGGCCGAGAAGTCGCCGGCGGCGACCTGCTCGGCGAAGCGTCCATAGTCCGTCACCGTGCGCTCCAGCACGGATCGGGCCGTGCGCTCGTCATCGATGCGCGTCTGCAGGGTCTGCGCCATGCCGTTGAGCGCCGTGGCAAGGCCGGCGAGCTCGCTCGGTCCCCCCTCCGGCGCACGCAGGTCGAGATGGCCGGCGGCGATCTCCTCTGCGGTGCTGTGCAGACGCTGGATGGGACGGGCGATCATGCGTGCGAGGAGGAAGGTCAGAAGCCCGCCCACCAGCACCGCGGCCAGCGGCCAGACGCTGCTGGAGGCGAGCAGCGCATAGAATTCCTCATTCAGCTCGGTATGTTCCTGGCTGAGCCACAGCTTCCATCCGGTGGACGGGACGGTGGCGAACGCGGCGAAGCGGTCGACCTTGCTCTCGTCCGGATAGAGTTCGATGCGCCCCTCCGTCGCGCCGCGAATATGCTGCCAGATGGCCTGCGCCGAGAAGTTGAAGCGCTGCTTCACATACATGGGGTTGGAATGGGCCACGGTGTTGCCGTCGCGGGTGGCGACGACCGCACGGCCCGTGCGGCCCAAATGGATGCGGCTGACAAGCTGGGTGAGCGAATCGAGGTCGATGGTCCCCACGAGGACGCCGGCGATGCCCTGGTCGCGGATCAGAATCGGCGCGGCCATGATCATCAGCGGCGCGCCTGAAGCGCGGCCGATCAGGACCTCGGGGTCGATATAGGGCTTGCCGGTGCGCATCACCGTCTGGAAGTAGCCGCGATCAGCGATGTCGAGGCCGGCGAGCCTCTGGCCGGTTTCGGCGTTCTCGGGATCGGAATAGCGCACGATCCCGTCGGTGGAGGCGACGAGGATCCGGTCGAACAGGGGAAAGCTGCGGCGCATCCGCGTGAGCGTGGGCAGCGTCTGCCCGGGCTGAAGCGCATCGGCGCCCAGGTCCTCGCCCACGAACCCCAGGAGCTTCTGGTGGTCGGTGAGCACGCGGTCCACATAGAGCGCGGCTTCCGAGGCGAAAAGCTGGTTCTGGCTGAGCGTGGTGTCGAGCACCAGCGCACGGGTCTTCAGCGTGTAGCCGATGGCGAGCAGGGCCACCGGCACCAGCGAGGCCAGGATGCCGCCGATAATGACCAGACGACTGATGCCCATGGTGACCGCGGGTTTGTGCTGCATGACCGTTTTTCTTCTATGGGGTGGAAGAGGGGCGCAGGCGGTGGTCGACGACGAGACGCGCGCTGAGTGACAAGGCCTCGGCATCGAGCACGCCGGTGCCGTCCGGCAGCAGCGCGCAGAGCAGGCCGGCGCCGGCGGCGCCGCGCTGGGGCGTGGCCTCCCGCGCCAGGCCGAACAGCGCGTCGGCGGCGAGCCCGATGGCGCAGCCGGGATCGCCGAGCAGGATGGCGAAGGCCGGCGTCGTGGGCGCGGCCACCGGCCGATCCAGCAAGGCGTTGACGTCGACGACGGCGTACAGCAGGCCGCGGTGCATCAAAAGGCCGAGATGCGCCGCGCCGACCCCGGGAAGCGGAACCAGCTGATCGATAGGCACCACGGCCTCCGCCGCGGGGATATCGATGGCATAGCGCTGGCCGGCGAGCCCGAACACCACCAGGTCGTCGCCGGGCGCGGGGCCGGCGCGCTCCTCGGGAGCGGTCAGCGCCTGAGCGCGCTTTGCCATGTGCGCGGCCTGCGCCTCCGGCGAGGCGCCATCCGCCAGTCGGACGGAGATCGCATCGAGGCGCTCGTGGATGCGCCCCCAGTCGATGCCCTGCGCGGACGGGCGCGGCTCAGACCGGTCGGGCACGGTTGCCTCCTTCGGCCGGAACGGCGCCGAGACGCCGCGCGGCCTGCCGGATGTGGCCGGCCTCGATGCCCAGCTGGCGACCCACCAGATTGCCGCCGCCATCCATGTCGAGCAGCCGCACCGCCTCGCTCAAGGCGCGCCGTGCCCGCTCGGTATCGCCCTTGCGCAGCTGGACGATGGCATCGACATAGTGGGCTGCGGCCGCGCCTGGGGCCGACGCGAGGCTGTGCCGGGCCGCGGCTTCCGCGGCCGGGATGTCGGCGAGCGCCTGGCAGACCAGCGCCATGAGCAGGCGGGCCTCGGGACGCGTCGCCAGCATCTGGCCGCACAGGTGCCGGGCCTCCTGCAGGAGGCCGAGATCTGCGAGCAGGCGTGCCCGCTGGAGCGGATCCGCATCCTGATGCGGCACAGGCGGCACGTGCGCCGCCGCCGTCTTGCGTGGCTCTGCCGCAGGCGCCGTTCCTTCTCCCGGATGCGCGCGCGTCGTCCCGGCCGGGCTCTTCGCTGCGGCGCTCCGGAGGGCGGTTCGGGCTGCGGTCGCGGACGTAGTCTTCGGCCCCTCCTTGGCGAACAGAATGGCCTGGCCGACGTTCAGAATCCGCAGCGGCGCAAACCAGGATGCGGTCGCCTCCACCGGGGAGACCGCTAGCATGCCGCCCTCTCCCACCAGCGCGCACAGCGCCCGAGCGAACGCCGGCTGGAGCGACGGCTCCATGTGGATCAGCATGTTCCGGCAGATGACGAAATCCGCCGGTCCTGGGAGCGCGCCCGTGGCGCCGGCCGCCACCGCGTCCGCGAGATTGAACAGCCGGAAGTCCACCTTGCCGCGCAGCCGCGCGTCGAGGGCGACCTGCCCGCGGCCGGCGGGCCGAAACCAGCGCGCGCCTTCTTCCGCGCTGACCTCGCGGATCGCGCGCAGGTCGTAGACGCCCGCCCGCGCCTCCTCCAGCGCCGCAGCGCACAAATCGAGGCCGACGATCTCCACGGTCCAGCCGGCCTCCAGGCCGATCAAGCCTTCCAGGATGATGGCGAGCGAATAGGGCTCCTCGCCGGAGGCGCAACCCACGCTGAGGCAGCGCAGCCGCCGGCTGCCGTCGCTCCGCCGGGCGGCGACGAGGGGGTGCAGCGCCGCCTCGATCAGCGAGTCCCACCAGGCCCGCTGGCGGAAGAACGAGGTCTCCCGGATTGTGACGAGCTTGATGACCTCCTGCCAAATCGGCGCGGACCAGGGCTGCGCCTCGAACTGCACCCATGCGGGGGGGCCGCCGGGGCTTTCGAGCAGATCGCGGGCGCGGTCGAGCGCCGGCTTGAGACGCCTATCGAAGTGACTGGGCAGAGCCAGGCCCAGCCGCTGTGAGATCAGGTCCCGGAAGGCCGTGAGGTCACCCATCGGCGGGCTCATGACGCGAGGCCGGATTGATGCCGGTCGACGGCCACCCTGAGGTCCTCGACATCGCTGGCGGACAGCCATGTGCCCGGATCGCGCAGCACGATCAATTGCTCCTCGCCCGCGGCGCTGGCGGCGAGATAGCCTATTCCGGGAACGATCTCATCGAGAGCGAGCCAGTCTTGGGCGCCGATCACGCGGACGCCTTCCACGGTTTCGCACAGCAGGCCGAACTGTTGCGATGGCGTCTCGACCACGACGATGCGGCTGGCGAGCGTGATGGCGTCCCGCGCGCCGCCACCGCGCCGCGCGAGATCGACGACGACAAGCGGTTCACCATGCAGGTTCAGCAAGCCGGCGACGATCGCCGGCGCTTCCGGAAGCGGGGAGGGGAGGGGCGCCGCAATAACCTTCCGGACGGTGTCCACGGGGATTCCCACGCGCATGTCGCCGCAACGGGCGACCACAATTGTGCGCCGCTCCTCCAACGTCGACATCACAGGACGCCTCCCCAATATTATCTCTAAAATATAGCAAAATCACGCGCACGGACAAGTCGAATCGGCGGCAAAGTGCCGGGCGCCGGGCCATCTTGATCGTGTTTTATTTAGCTCGAGTCTTGTCAATTTGAGCGGAACTGTGATTCTCATGATCGCGCGCAGAGGCAGGCCGTCCGAACGTGAAGGCGGCGTGTAACCCAGACCGACCGAAATCGCCATCTCCTGCGCGCGCCTTTTGGGGCGCCTGAACCGAAGATCGGTGGTTCGAGCCCGCCAGCCTCAACATCGCGAATTCTGAAAATCTCGAATGCGAGAAGGATCGCGGCGCTGACGTGCGTCGGCCGGTGCCGTCTCAACGCGCCGGCAGGCCGAGGGCGGTGCAGGTGGCTTCGCTTTCGCCTGCCAATTGCTCGAACTGGCGTGCGCGCCCGTTGCCGGCGCGCCAGAAATAGCCCATGTCGCGGCTGGCCGGCCAGCCGTCCAGCGTGAGCAGCGCGATGTCGTCCTCCACCCGGAATTCGGAGCGGGCGTAGAGTTCGGGGAACAGCGACAGGCCCATGCCCATGAGCACCATCTGGCGCAGCGCGTCGAGGCTGGTGCCCTCATAGTCCTCGCGCATGTCGGCACCGCACGCGGCCGCGAGCTCGCGCGCCCGCTCGAACAGGTGGTGGCCGCGCCCGAGCGTGAGCAGCCGCTCGCCGCGCAGCGCGCTCGGGTCCACATGGCCCGCGGCGGCCAGAGGGTGATCCTTCGGCACGCCGAGGAAGATGGTTTCCCGGCACAGATGGCGGAACGTGACGGCGTGCCCGGAATCCGGCGCCGGGCCGAGCCCGCAGTCGAGCGTGCCGGCGATGACGTCGCGCAGGATCACCGCCGGGCGCTCCTCCTTGATGTAGATCTGCAGCGCGGGGTACTTCGCG
The DNA here is from genome assembly GCF_003667445.1 of Xanthobacter tagetidis. Classification (GTDB taxonomy): domain Bacteria; phylum Pseudomonadota; class Alphaproteobacteria; order Rhizobiales; family Xanthobacteraceae; genus Xanthobacter; species Xanthobacter tagetidis. The sequence continues at coordinate 32,542 of NZ_RCTF01000003.1, forward strand.
TGCAGCGCCGGCAGCAGGTTGGGCAGGAAATAGGGACCGAAGGTCGGTGCGACGCCGAGCCGGATCAGCCCACCCAGATTGCGCGTGCCGCTCGCCGCCGTGGCCACGATGTCGTCGAGGGTGAGCAGCACCGCGCGCGCCGCCTCCACCACCTGCGCGCCCACCGGCGTCGGCACCACCCGGCCGGGCGTGCGGTCGAACAGGGTTGCGCCGAGCTGCGCTTCGAGCTGGGCGATCTGCACCGAGAGCGTCGGCTGCGAGACATGGCAGCGCCGCGCCGCCGCGCCGAAATGGCCGGCCTCGGCCAGAGCGACGGCATATTCCAACTGCCGGTGAGTGGGGCGGAACACCATGGCGATAGTTTCACTCAATCAGGAATATTGAAACTATGCATTGGAACTATGGGGCCGTCCACGCCATCCTTCGGGGGTAGCGAAAGGAGGAAGATGTGGACCCGTTCCTGAAGTCCCTGAGCGCCCGCCGGACCATCGTCGATGCCGAGCTGGAGGCGGAGCGCAACCGCGCCGCGCCCGACGGCGAGCGGCTGGTGGCCCTGCGGCGCATGCGGCAACAGCTCGGCGTCCAGATCGCGTACATCCGCCGCGAAGGGCGCCAGATCGCCGAGGTGATGGTGGTGCGCAAGCCGCGCCGCCTCACCGGCCTGACGCTGAAGCCGGTCCGCTGACCGGCCGTCCGCTGCGGCTGCTATCCCGCGCGTATCCGAGGTCCGGGCCCCTCTGACGGCACGCGCCGCCATGTCGGTCCTCTCACCGCCACCCCCTGGCAGACGAGCGCCTTTCAAGGTCCGCGGCACCGCCCGTGCCGCGGATGGACGTGCGCGCCCGTCCGAGACTTGACTGGAGGACCTCATGGACTTTCTCGCCGGCCTCATCACCGCAGACCTTGTGGGCAAGCCCGCCTGGCTCTGGCTGAGCTTTCTCGCCATCGTGTTCGTCCTGCTGGCGTTCGACCTCGGCGTGCTGAACAAGGGCAACAAGGAGCTCGGCATCGCGGAAAGCCTGAAGCTCTCGGCCTTCTACATCGCAGTTGCCGTCGCCTTCGGCGGCTGGGTCTGGTACTCCATGGGGCCGGTCGCCAGCATGCAGTACTTCACCGGCTATGCGATCGAAAAGGCGCTGTCGATCGACAACGTCTTCGTCATCTCGCTGATCTTCAGCTATTTCGCTATTCCCCGTATCTACCAGTACCGGGCCTTGGTCTGGGGCATCATCGCGGTGCTGGTCCTGCGCGGCATCATGATCGGCGTCGGCGCGGCGCTGGTGCAGGAATATGACTGGGTGCTGCTGCTGTTCGGCGCTTTCCTTGTCGCCACCGGCATCAAGATGCTGCTGGTGAAGGAAGGCGAGGCCGACGTGTCCCGGAACCCCGTGGTGCGCCTCCTGTCACGCCACCTGCGCGTGACACCGCAGCTGCATGGCGAGCGCTTCTTCGTGCGCCAGCCGCATCCCGCGCATGGTGGGCTGGTGCTCTGGGTGACGCCGCTGTTCCTGGCGCTGGTGGTCATCAACATCGCCGACCTCGTATTCGCGGTCGACTCGGTGCCGGCCATCTTCGCCATCACCACGGACACCTACATCGTGTTCACCGCCAACATCATGGCGATCCTCGGCCTGCGTGCCCTCTACTTCGCGCTGGCGGCCATGGTGCATCGGTTCGAATACCTGAAATATGCGCTGGCTCTGGTTCTGGTCTTCATCGGCGGCAAGATCTTCTGGAACCACTTCTACGGGAAGCTCGACCCCGCCATCTCGCTCGGCGTGACGCTCGCCATGATCGCCGGCGGCATCGCCTACTCGCTGTGGAAGACGCGGCGGTCCGCCGCCGGCGCCCACTGACGGGCCGGCGGCCGATGGCGCCGCCTGTCCCACCCTGAACTCCCGTGACGGCCGGCCTTCGCGCCGGCCGTCGCATGACCGGCAGCCGCCTCCGCCCGCCGAGAGGATGGCGTGCGCCGCCGCCCTTCGCCCCCGCCGCCCGGAGATGCCCCATGTCGCTCGCCAGCGCCGCCCTCCTGTCGCCTCCGGTCCTGTGCTTCGGCCTGGGCGCGCTCGCCTGCGCGCTGCGCAGCAATCTGCGCGTGCCGGCGCCGGTGTTCGAGGCCGTGTCCATCTACCTGCTGCTGGCGATCGGGCTGAAGGGCGGGGCGGAGCTCGCGGAGACGCGCTGGTCGGACTTTGCCGCGCCCGCCGCCGCCGGGCTGGCGCTCGGCGTGCTGATCCCGCTCTGGTGCTTTGTCGCGCTCAGGCGGCTCGCCGGCTTCGGCGTCGCCGATGCCGCAGCGCTGGCCGCGCATTACGGCTCCGTGTCCGCGGTCACCTTCATCGCGGTGGTGAGCTATCTGGAGCGCGCCGGCACGCCGCATGAGGGCTTCATGACCGCGATCCTGGCGCTGATGGAGGCGCCGGCCATCCTCGTCGCGCTGCTCCTCGCCCGCATGGCCGGCCCGAAGGCGGAAAGCGGACCCGGGGACGGCCTCGCCGCCGCGCTGCACGAAGTCATCTCCGCCAAGAGCTTCCTGCTGCTCGTGGGCGGGCTCGTCATCGGCGGCCTCATCGGCAAGACGGGCCTCGCCCCGGTGCGGCCCTTCTTCGGCGACCTGTTCCTCGGCTTCCTCTGCCTGTTCCTGCTGGAGCTCGGCATCGTCGCCGCGCAGAAGGCGGACGCGGCGTGGCAGGCGGGCGGTCGCCTCCTCGCCTTCGCGCTTGCGGCGCCGCTGGTGAACGGCGCGCTCGGGCTCCTCGCGGGCCACCTGGCGGGGCTGTCGGAGGGCGGGGCGGTGGTGCTCGCGACTCTTGCGGCGAGCGCCTCCTACATCGCGGCCCCGGCGGCGGTGCGGCTCGCCTTGCCGGAAGCCAACGCCGCCTATTCTCTGGCGGCGAGCCTCGCCATCACCTTCCCGTTCAACGTCGTGCTCGGCATCCCGCTTTATGCCGCGCTCGCCGCATGGCTCTATGGCTGAGCCGGCGTCCCGGGCCCGGCGCGCCGCCTATTCCGCCTCGGAATGGCGGCCGATGTCGCCCCAGATGCGCTCGCACAGATCGCGGAACTCCGGCAGGAGGCGCACGGCGCGGAAGTCGCGCGGGCGCGGCAAGTCGATGCGATACTCGCTCTTGATCCGGCCGGGCGGCCCCTCCATCACGATCACCCGGTCGGACAGGCCGACCGCCTCCTCGATGTCGTGGGTGACGAACACCACCGACTTCGCATCCTGGCTCCAGATGCGGAGCAGCTCGCGGCCGAGGATCATCTTGGTCATGGCGTCGAGCGCGCCGAACGGCTCGTCCATGAGATAGAGCTCGGGCCCGTAGGCGAGCAGGCGGCCGAGCGCCGCGCGCTGGCGCATGCCGCCGGAGATGGCGCTGGGGCGGTAGTCGGCATAGCGCTCCAGGCCGAGCAGCTTCAGCAGCTCGGCGATGCGCGCGGGGCGGGCGGCCGGCGGGGTGCCGTTCAGCTCCAGCGCGATGGAGATGTTTTCGGACACGGTTGCCCAGGGCAGCAGCGTGTCGCGCTGGAACATGAAGCCGACGCCCGGCGGCGGCTCCGTGACCTCGCGGCCGGCGACCACGATGCGGCCCTCGCTCACCGGCGTCAGGCCGGAGATGAGGCGCAGCATGGTGGACTTGCCGCAGCCGGACGGCCCGACGATGGACAGGAACTCCCCCTCGGCGAGGGTGAGGTCCACGTTCTCGATCACCCGGGCGACGCCGCCGTCCGGGGTGGGGAAGGTCTTCGACACCCCGACCACCTTCACCCGCGGCGGGGCGCAGGCCGCCGGGCTTTCACCCGGCGTCTGCGGTGCGCTCGTGGCGCGCTCCATGAGGCTCGCCATGCTCTACTTCGCGCCCAGCTTGGGGTCGAACACCTCCTCCACCGTCACCGGCTTCAGCGTGTCGTCGGAGACCAGGACGATCTCGTTCAGGTTCTTGATCGAATCCGGGCTCACCACGCCGCCGGCCGGGGTGCGGGCCACGGCGGTCTTCGCCACCGCCGCGATCAGGCTGGGCGAGAAGTTCGGATACATGGTGGCGAGCACCGTCTCGGCGAGCTTCGGATCGGCTTTGAGGTCGGCGATCGCCTTCACCACGGCGCCGGTGAACGCCTTCGCCGCGGCCGGGTTCTTCTCCACCCACGACTTCAGCACGAGCGCGCCGAACGAGGCATAGGGCATCTCGCGATAGTCGATCACCACCCGGTAGGCGCCCGCCTTCTCCAGCATGGCGGCGACGTCGGTGGTGATGAGCAGGCCAGCATCCACCTGGCCGCTGTCGATGGCCGCCATCATCGGCACGCCGCCGCCGGTTCCGACGATCTGCACCTCGCGCTCCGGGCTGATGCCCGCCTTGGTGAGCGAGTAGCGCAGCGTGTTGTCGGTGAGGCTGCCGGGGGAGGTGATGCCGATCTTCTTGCCCTTGAGGTCGGCATAGTCCTTGCCGGGGAAGGAGGCCTTGGCCATCAGCGCGTAGGAGTGGAATTCGTCGAGCGCGACCAGGATCTGCGCCGGCTGGCGGCGGGCCTTCAGGCGCACCACGTGGTCGGCGGCGCACAGGCACATGTCGATGGAGCCGCTCACCAACGCCTGCACGGCCGGGCCGCCGCCCTTGAACGCGGTGATCTCCAGCTCGATGCCGGCGTCCTTGAAGTAGCCTTTCTCCTTGGCGGTGTAGATCGGCAGCAGCGCCTCGTTGAAGGCGGCGGTTCCGGCGGTGATCTTGGTCTGCGCCGCGGCCGGCAGGCCGAGGCCGGCCAGCGCCGCCGCCGCGAGGGCGAGGGTCTTGAGGCGGAAAGTCGGTGACATCTCTGGCTCCCCTGGAAGGTTGGGACGGGTGTCACTCCGTGTGCGTTTCCTCAGCTTTTCTTGGCTTTGCGTGCCGCGTTCCGGGTCACGGATTGTTCGGTCTATTTGGCCGGCGTGAGCCAGCGCTCCAGCAGGTTGACGGCCTGGTTCATGAGCACGGCGATGATCATCAGCGCCGTGAGGCCGGCGAACACGCCGGTGGTGTCGAGGCGGCCGGAGGCGTGCTCCACGTACCAGCCGAGTCCGCGATTGGCGCCCAGCAGCTCGCCCAGCACCGAGCCGATGAGCGCGAGGCCGACGCTGATCCGCGCCGCCGCGAACAGCCACGGCAGCATGGCGGGCAGTTGCACCCGCCGCGCGATGAAGGCCGGCGAGGCGCGCATGGAGCGCATGAGGTCGATGTGGTCGCGGTCCACTTCCTTGAGCCCCTGCATGGTGTTGAGCAGGAAGATGAACACCACGAACGAGAACGCCATCATGACCTTCGAGAGCAGGCCGATGCCGAACCACAGGATGAACAGCGGCGCGAGCGCGATGCGCGGCAGGCTGTAGAGCCCCATGATGTAGGGATCGAGCGCCTCCGCGAGCCGCGGATAGCGCGCCAGCAGCAGGCCGAAGCCGAAGCCCACCACGAGGCCAAGCGCGAGGCCCAGCAGCGCCTGCCAGACCGTGGCGCTGGAATGCCACCACAAATCCCCGTTGAGGGTGATGCGCCACAGCCGCTCGGCGACCAGTTCGGGGCTGGAGATCCAGAACGGGTCGAGGATCGTGTTCGCCACCACGTACCAGGCCCCCACCGACAGCACGAAGACGAGCAGGCGGTCGAACCACAGCCGCACCTTGGCGGGCGACAGGAAGGGCCTCGCCGGGCGGACGTCGGTCTCTGCGCTCATCGGCGGTCTGCCTTTCCGGGTAGGGGAGGGGGAAGCGGCGTCACGACACCGCCTCGTGCTCGGCTTCGGCGGTGGCGCGCGGCCGCTCGGAAGCCGGCCCGTAGCCGCCGCCGGTGGGGGTCTCGACGATCACCGCGTCGCCGGCATCGAGCGTCGCCTGGCCGCAGCCGCCCAGGTCCTCGACGGTGCCGTCGGCGCGGCGCACGCTGTTGCGTCCGAGCGCGCCGACCTCCCCGCCGCCGACGCCGAAGGGCGGCACGCGGCGGTGCGAGGTGAGCACCGCGCATTCCATGCGCTCCAGGAAGCGGATGGTGCGGCGCGTGCCGTCGCCGGCATTCCAGCGCCCTTTGCCGCCGGAGCCGGGGCGCAGATGGAAGTCCTCCAGCACCACGGGATAGCGGAACTCCAGCACCTCCGGGTCGGTGAGGCGGGAATTGGTCATGTGGGTATGCACCCCGCCGACGCCGTCGAAGCCGGGACCGGCCGGCGCGCCGGAGCAGATGGTCTCGTAATACTGGTAGATCTCGTTGCCGAAGGTGAGGTTGTTCATGGTGCCCTGGGCCGAGCCGAGCGCCCCAAGTGCGCCGAACAGGCAGTCGGTGACGTTCTGGCTCACCTCCACGTTCCCGGCCACCACGGCGGCGGGATAGACCGGGGCGAGCATGGAGCCTTCCGGCACGACGATGCGGATCGGCCGGAGGCAGCCCGCGTTCAGCGGGATCTTGCCCTCCACCATGACGCGGAACACGTAGAGCACGGCGGCCTGCGTCACCGGGCCGGGGGCGTTGAAATTGTCCGGCCGCTGCGGCGAGGTGCCGGTGAAGTCCACCACCGCCTCGCGCTTCTGCTTGTCGATGGTCACCTTCACCTTGATGACCGAGCCCTGGTCCAGCTCCACCTCGAAGGCGCAGTCGTCCAGCGTGTCGAGCACCCGGCGCACGCTCTCGGCGGCATTGTCCTGGACGTGGCCCATATAGGCCGCGACCACGTCGAGCCCGAAATGGGCGATCATCTTGCGCAGCTCGGACGCGCCGCGCTCGGAGGCGGCGATCTGCGCCTTCAGGTCGTTGACGTTCTGCACCACGTTGCGCACCGGGTAGCGCGCCGAGGTGAGCAGCTCCACCAGCTCCTTTTCGCGGAAGCGGCCTTCCTCCACGAGCTTGAAGTTGTCGATATAGACCCCTTCCTCCTCGATGTTGGTGGCGCGCGGCGACATGGAGCCGGGCGCGACGCCGCCCACGTCCGCATGGTGGCCGCGGGCCGCGACGTAGAACAGCGTCTTCTTGCCCGCGTCGTCGAACACCGGCGTCACCACCGTGATGTCCGGCAGGTGGGTGCCGCCGTTATAGGGGGCGTTGATGGCGTAGACGTCGCCCGGCTTCATGCGCCCGCCATTGGCGCGGATGATGCTCTCCACCGACTTGTCCATGGAGCCGAGATGCACCGGGATGTGCGGGGCGTTGGCCACCAGCCGCCCGTCTGCGTCGAACACCGCGCAGGAGAAGTCGAGCCGCTCCTTGATGTTCACCGAATAGGCGGTGTTCTGCAGCGTCACGCCCATCTGCTCGGCGACCGACATGAAGAGATTGTTGAAGACCTCCAGTAGCACCGGGTCGGCCTCGGTCCCCAGCGCCGCGGCATGGCGGGCGGCGACGCGGCGGGTCAGAACGAGGTGGTTGCGCGCCGTGATCTCGCCCGCCCAGCCGGGCTCGATGACGATGGTCTGGTGCGGCTCGATCAGCAGCGCCGGGCCGGTGATGGTCTCGCCGCGCTTCACCTGGTCGCGCAGGAACACCCCGGCCTCGTGCCATTCGCCCTGGGAGAAGAAGCGCGTGAGTGCCGCCGGGGCGGCGTCGCCCGCCGTGACGGGTTCTTCCGCCTCGTCGATCTTCGAGCCGCCGCCGATGGCCTCGGCGGAGATGGCCTCGATCACCAGCGCCTTGGTGGCGTCGATGAAGCCGAAGCGGGCACGGTGGGCGGCCTCGAAGGCGGCCTTCATTTCGGCGACCGGGCCGAACGGCACCAGCAGCGAGGTGTCGGTGCCGGCATAGCGCACATGGGCGCGGCGCATCACGGCGATCTCGGCGGCGGGGATGCCCTGGCCATCCAGCTCGGCGCGCACCACCGCGGCCTCGCCGTCGAGCGCGGCGCGGGCGATCTCGGCGCCCTTGTCGTCGAGCGGCGCCTCCACGGTGCGCTGGCGGGTCGCGCGGATGTCCGCGAGCCCCATGCCATAGGCCGAGAGCAATCCCGAGAAGGGATGGATCAGCACCGTGCGCATGCCGAGCACGTCCGCCACCAGGCAGGCGTGCTGCCCGCCGGCGCCGCCAAAGCATTGCAGCGCGTACTCGGTCACGTCATAGCCGCGCTGCACCGAGATCTTCTTGATGGCGTTGGCCATGTTCTCGACCGCGATGCGGATGAAGCCGTCCGCCACCGCCTCGGGGGCGCGGTCATCGCCGATGCGGGCGGCGAGCGCGGCGAAGGCGGCGCGCACGGTCTCGGTGTCGAGCGGCTGGTCGCGGCCGGGGCCGAAGATCTTCGGGAAGAAGGCGGGATCGAGCTTGCCCACCATAACGTTGGCGTCGGTGACGGCGAGCGGGCCGCCGCGCCGGTAGCAGGCGGGACCGGGATTGGCGCCGGCGGAGTCCGGGCCGACGGTCAGGCGCGCGCCGTCAAAATGCAGGATCGAGCCGCCGCCCGCCGCCACGGTGTGGATGGCCATCATGGGCGCGCGCATGCGCACGCCGGCCACCTCGGTCTCGAACGCGCGCTCATACTCGCCGTCGAAGTGCGACACGTCGGTGGAGGTGCCGCCCATGTCGAAGCCGATCACCTGGCCGAAGCCGGCGATCTTCGCGGTCTCGACGCAGCCCACCACGCCGCCGGCCGGTCCGGAGAGGATGGCGTCGCGGCCCTGGAACAGGGTGGCGTCGGTGAGCCCGCCGGACGACATCATGAACATCAGGCGGGTTGCCGCGTCGTCGCTGTTCAGCTCGCCCGCCACCTGGTCCACGTAGCGGCGCAGGATGGGGGAGAGATAGGCGTCCACCACCGTGGTGTCGCCGCGCCCCACCAGCTTCATGAGCGGCGAGACCTCGTGGCTCACGGACACTTGCGGGAAGCCGACCGCGCGGGCGATCTCGGCTACCTTCTGCTCGTGAGCCGGATAGCGGTAGGCGTGCATGAAGACGATGGCGCAGGCCTCCGCGCCGCGGGCGCGGGCGGCTTCCAGGTCGGCGCGCACCTGGTCGAGGTCGGGCGCCAGCTCGATGGTCCCGTCGGCGCGCACGCGCTCGGCCACTTCCACCACGTCGCGGTAGAGCTGCTCGGGCTTGATGATGCGCTTGGCGAAGATGTCCTGCCGGTCCTGGTAGCCGATGCGCAGCGCGTCGCGGAAGCCGCGCGTGGTGACGAGCACGGTGGGCGCGCCCTTGCGTTCCAGCAGTGCGTTGGTGGCCACCGTGGTGCCCATCTTCACCGCGGCAATCTTCTCGGCCGGGATCGGCGCGCCGGGAGCAAGGCCCATCAGCTCGCGGATGCCGTGGATGGCGGCGTCGCGATAGGCTTCCGGGTTCTCAGACAGCACCTTGTGCGCCACGAGGCTGCCGTCCGGCCGCCGCGCGACGATGTCGGTGAAGGTGCCGCCGCGATCGATCCAGAAATCCCACCGAGAACCGTTCATCGTCCGCTCTGTCCCGTCTGCCCGGCTTCGCCGGATGTTATATACGTTACAATTATGTGTATTATATAATTACACAATCATACTCGTCTGCCGCTCACGCCGCCACCACCTGGTGGTAGGCGAGGTCGCGGTCGATCAGGCCCATGTCGCGGCTGAAGGCGAGGAGGCTCGCCACCGTCTGCGGCCGGATAGCCGTGTCGTAATAGGGAAAGTCGCGCCGGATCAGGCCGGCGATCAGCTCCGCTTCGGCGGGTGGGAACAGGCGCCGGCCGATGGCGGTGGCGCGCTCCGGGTCCTCGATCAGCGCGAGCTGGGCGCGCCGGATCGCGCGCGTGACCTTGGCGGGCATCTCGTGGTCGGCGGCGATCAGCCGGTCCGGCAGCGCCACCGAGGCGAAAGTGTAGCCGAAGCAGCCCTCGGGGCCGTCGCCGCGGCGGATGTCGAGCACCACGTCGCCGAGCCCCTCGCGCACCGCCACCTCGGCGGCCATGCCGTTGGCCCAGAAGCCGTCCACCACCCCGTCGGCCAGCGCCTGAACGGCGGAGAGGCCGAAATTCGGCCCCTTCACGGGCGATTTCGGCACCGGGCCGATGCGGATGTCGTCGCGCGCCTCGTCGAGGCCCGCGGCCTTCAGGAGGCGCTTCAGCCCCAGCTCCACCCACGGCGCAGCGCCGATCCGGCAGCCCTTCACCGCCGCGACGTCGCCGCGCTTGGCGCCGATCTGGCGCTTCAGCACCAGGAACCAGTACATGCCCTGCGCCTGGGCGCAGACCAGCTTCACGCCCTCGAAATTGGGATAGGCGGCGAGCGCCGGATGGGCCGAGGCGGCGACGATGTCGATCGCTCCGTCGCGCATGGCCTCATAGGATTTGTTGGGCGGGAAGATCAGCTCCAGCGACACGTCGAGCCCCTCGTCCGCGAAGCAGCCGAGCTCGATGGCGGCGATGGCGGGGAAGTAGGAGTTCGAGACCTTGTCCGGGATCGCGAGCTTCATCTTCTGCATGGGGCCTCCTCCGGGATTTTTATCATTGGGCGGCCGCGCGGGGCGCGGCGTTGAGCACCGAGAGCGCGGCATCCACCATGCCCTGGTAGCCGGTGCAGCGGCAGAGATTGCCGGCCAGCGCGCGGCGCACGCTGGCCTCGTCCGCCGGACCGCCGTCGAGGTCGCGCTGCAATTCGATCAGCGTCATCACCACGCCGGGGGTGCAGTAGCCGCATTGCAGGCCATGATGGGCGCTGAGCGCCTCCTGGATCGGATGCAGCGTGCCGTCGGGGAGAGCGACGCCCTCGATGGTGGTGACGGCGCGCCCGCGCGCCTGCACCGCCAAGGTGAGGCAGGAGCGCACGCTCTCGCCGTCAAGCAGCACCGTGCAGGCGCCGCACACGCCGTGCTCGCAGCCCATGTGGGTGCCGGTGAGATGGAGGGAATGGCGCAGGAAGTCGCACAGATGCGCGCGCGGCTCCACCTCGCCTTCGCGCGGCGTGCCGTTGACGGTGAGGGCGATGCGCACCCGCTCGCTCATGCCGCCGCCCTCCGCGCCCGGCCGGCGGCGCGCGCCAGTGCGCGCTCCGTGAGCACGCCGGCGAGATGGCGCTTGTAGGCGGGCGGCGCGAACGGCGCTTCGTCGGCCGCAAGTGCGCCGGCCGCCGCCCCGGCGGCGCGGAACGCGTCCTGATCGGCGCGGGCGCCGACGAGGTCCGCTTCGATGCCGGACAGCCGCACCGGCGCCTCGGCGAGGCCGCCGATGGCGATGGCGAGGCGGGAGAACGCGCCGGACGCGTCCAGCGTGGCGAGGGCGGCGACGCACACCACGCAGAAGCTCTCGCCGCGCCGCGTCACCTCCTCGAAGGCATGGCCGTGGCCCTTGGGCCAGAGCCGAAGCGCGACCCGCGTCAGCATCTCGTCGGGCGCGATCTGGGTCATGAGATAGCCTTCGGCGAGTTCGCCGATGGGAAACTGCCGCGCGCCGGCCGCGCTCTCCACCGTCAGCATCGCGTCGAGGGCGCTTGCGGCCACGGGGATCTCGGCGGTGGGGTCCATGTGGGCGATGCTGCCGCCCACCGTGCCGCGGTTGCGGGTCTGCTGGAAGCCCACATGCTCCATCGCCTCCGCCAGCAGGGGACAGGCCTCGTGCACCAGAGCGGCGCGCTCGGCGGCGCGCTGGCGCGTCATGGTGCCGATCACCAGCGCGTCGCCCGCGCGGCTGATGCCGGCCAGTTCCGGCACGCCGTTGAGGTCGATGAGGTGGGTCGGGCCGGCGAGGCGCAAATTCATCATCGGCAGCAGCGACTGCCCGCCGGCGAGCACCCGCGCATCGTCCAGCCCCGCGAGCATGTCCAGCGCTTCCGCCTTGGTGGCCGGCGCGTGATAAGCGAAGGGCGCGGCCTTCATAAGCGCGCCTCCGGTGTCGCCAAATCCGGATGCATCAGCGCGAACAGGCGCGACGGCGTCGCCGGCAGGTCGCGGACGGCGACGCCGAACGGCTTGAGCGCGTCCTCCACCGCCGAGGCGATCACCGCCAGCGCGGCGATCGTGCCGCTCTCGCCCGCGCCCTTCACGCCGAGCGGATTGAGCGGGGAGGGCGATTCCATGTGGTGCACCTCGATCCGCGGCGAGGTGTCGGCGGTGGCGAGCAGATAGTCGGCATAGGTGCAGGTGAGCGGCTGTCCGTCGTCGCCATAGGCCATCAGTTCGTAGAGCGCGGTGCCGAGCCCGTGCACCACGCCGCCGATGATTTGCCCGTCCACCATCATCGGATTGATGAGGCGCCCGCAGTCATGCACCACCACGTAGCGCGTCACGCTGACGATGCAGGTGGCCGGGTCCACCTCCACCTCGCACACATGCGTTCCGTTGCAATAGGTCATGCCCTTCGGCTGGTAGTCCACAGCCGCCGAAAGGCCCGGCGGCGTGCCGGGGGGGAGGGCGAAGCCGGGCAGGCCGGCGAGCGCGGAAGCGACCTCGCCGAGCGAGCGCCCGCGCCCGGGCACGCCCTTCACATGCACCCGGCCGGCGGACAGCTCCAGGTCCTCCGGGTCCGCCTCCAGCCACTGGGAGGCGACCTTGAGGACTTTGGCGCGCACTTCGCCGGCCGCCTGGTGCGCGGCATTGCCGGCGGTCACCGCCTGGCGGCTCGCGAACGCGCCGAGGCCGAGCGGGCTCGCGGCGGTGTCGCCGGCGATCACGCTCACCGCGTCGGGGCGCACGCCGAGGCCGTCGGCCACCACTTGGGCGAGCATGGTCACGGTGCCCTGGCCCTGCGCCGCCGCGCCGGTCGTCACCACCACCTTGCCGGACGGCCCGATGCGCACCGAGGCGCTCTCGAACGGCCCGCGCCCGGAGCCCTCCACGTAGTTCGATAGGCCGATGCCGATGACGCGCCCCTCGGCGCGGGCCTTGGCGCGGCGCGCCTCGAACCCGTCCCAGCCGGCATGCGCCAGCGCGCGCGCCATGCATTGAGGATAGTCGCCGCTGTCATAGATCATGGAGCCGCCGTCGCGGGTCTTCAGGCCGCTGTCGTAGGGCATCTGCGCGGGCTGGATCAGGTTGCGGCGGCGAATCTCGGCGCGGTCGAGGCCGAGCCTCTCCGCAAGCCGGTCCAGCAGCCGCTCCATCACGAACGTGCCCTGCGGCCGGCCGGCGCCGCGTGTGGGTGTGGACGGGATGAGATTGGTGAGGCTCAGCGCGATGTCGAGCCGGTAGCTCGGCAGGACATAGGGGCCGATGAGGTTGGTGGCGGAATTGTAGGGCAAGGCGACGCCATAGGGCGTGTAGGCGCCGTGGTCGTGCACCAGCGTCCCGCGGATGCCCATGAGCCGCCCCTCGGCGTCGCAGGCCGCCTCCACGGACCAGTACTGGTCGCGCTCCTGCACCGTGGACATGAAGTTCTCGAACCGGTCCTCGATCCACTTCACCGGCGCGCCGGTGAGCACCGCCGCCGCCGCGACCGCCAGTTCCTCCGGATGGAACACGAATTTCGGGCCGAAGCCGCCGCCCACGTCCGGCGCCACCACCCGAACTTGGTGCTCGGCAAGGCCCAGCGTGCGCACCAGCACGCGCTTGGCCTGGTGCGGCATCTGGGTGGAATCCCACACCGTGAGCAAGTCCTCGCCGGCATCAAAGCGGGCGACGAGGCCGCGCGGCTCGATGGAATGGCCGCCCCCCTTGTGGATGTGGAAGTCCTCGGCGATCACGTGCGCCGCGCCGGCGAAAGCGCCGTCCACGTCGCCATAGGCGGCGCTCATCTGCGCCACCAGATTGTCCGGGCAGTCGAGCCGCGCCTGCGGCGCGCCGTCCTTCAGCCCTTCGCGCGGATCGACGATGGCGGGCAGGGGATCGAATGTGACGCCGATCAGCCCGAGCGCATCCTCCGCCACGTGGCGGCTCTCGGCGATGACGAGGGCGATGGGCTCGCCCACATGGCACACCTCGTCGCGCGCCAGCACGAACGGGTCCACGTCGAAGCGGATGGCGCCGGAGGGCATGGCGAGCGGGATGCGGTCGCAGGTCAAAAGCGGCCGCAGGTCCTGATAGGTCAGCACCCGCACGACGCCGGGCAGCGCCTGCGCCGCCGCGGTGTCGATGGCGCCAAGGCGGGCATGGGCGTAGGGGCTGCGCAGGAACGCCGCGTGCAGCATGCCCGGCAGGTGGATGTCGTCGACGAAGCGGCCCTTGCCGCGCAGAAGCGCGTCGTCCTCCAGGCGGCGCACCGCCTGGCCGAACCACGTCTCCTTCTGCTGCGCGGCGTTCATGTCCGCCTCAGGCTCCCGCCGCGACCTTGCCGACGCCGGTCTTCAGCGCGTGCTCCAAGCGCTCGTCGGGCGGGGTGATCTCGGTGACGAGGTCCCTCAGGTGCGCCTTGTTGCCGAGCGGCTCCAGCACCATGTCGCGCGGTTCGAGGCGCGCGGTGCAGGCGTATTCGACCTTGCCGTCGATGACGATCATGCACTCCTTGCAGGTGTTGGCGTTGATGCAGGCATGCCGCACCGACAGCGTCTCGTCGAGATTGGCCCGCACGAAGCGCAGCCCGTCCAGCACCGACTGGCCGGGCGTGTAGGGCACCTCGTAGGACGAGGTCGTGGCCGCATCGCCGGCATTGCCGCGGCGGACGATCAAGGTGGCGGTCTCACGCATCAGGCGACCTCGCGGATGGTTCGGCCCTCGACGGGCGTGCGGCCGAGGACGATGGCGTCGCCGTCCAGCGTCACCGTGTGGTGCAGCACGAAGGCGTCGTCCATGGCGGGGAAGTCGTCGCGCTGGTGCGCGCCGCGGCTCTCCTTGCGGGCGATGGCGCAGAGCGTCACCACCTCGGCCACCAGCAGCATGGTGCGCAGGTCGAACCAGTCGAGCCGCGCCATGTTGTAGGGACCGGGCGCGCCGGGCGGCACCGCGCCGAGGCGGGCCTTGAGGCCGGCAATGGCGCCGAGCGCCCGGGTGAGGCTCTCCTCGGTGCGGAACGGGCCCACGTCGGCCGCCATGACGGCCTGGAGTTCGGCGATCAGGCCGGCGAAGTTCTCACCCTCCTTCGGCCCGCCGGCGGCGGCGAGGTCGAGCGCGCCGGCAGGAACCGGGGCATCCGCATTGCCGGCCGCCTTGGCGAAGCGCGCGGCGGAATGGCCGGCGGTGCGGCCGAACACGAACGCCTCGGTGATGGCGTTGCCGGAGAGCCGGTTGGCGCCGTTCGAGCCGCCGTTCGCCTCGCCGCAGGAGAACAGGCCGGGCACGCCGGTGCGCATGGCCGCGTCCACCTTCACGCCGCCCATGTGGTAGTGCGCGATGGGCGCCACCTCGATGGGCATCTGCGTCAGGTCGATGCCGTTGGCGGCGAGCTTGTCGATCACCGGCCCGAACGAGGCGCGCAGCTCCGCCTCGGGAATGTGCTGGAAGGAGAGATAGGCCCCGCCCGCCGGCGAGCCGCGCCCGGCCTTCACCTCCGAGAGGATGGCGAAGGTGGCGCGGTCGCGCGTCACGTTGTAGGTGCCGGCCTCCTCGTTGCCATAGTCGTTCACGAACTCGCGCATCTCGGCGTTCAGCAGCCGGCCGCCGAGCTTGTAGCGGAACGGGTCCCACATGATCGGGTCCATGCCCACGAGGCGCGGGGCGAGATGGCCGATGGGGAAGAACTGCACGAACTCCATGTCGGTCAGCGTCGCGCCGGCCCGCAGCGCCAGCGCGTAGCCGTCGCCGCCCATGTTGGCGGAGGCGCTGTTGCGCTGGTAGAGGCGGGTGAGGCCGCCGGTGGCGATCACCACCGCCTTCGCCGAAATGGCCACCGGCCGTCCGTCCGCGAGCGAGAAGCCCACCGCGCCGGTGGCGGCGCCGTCGGTCACCACGATGTCGGTAATGTAGAGGTCGCCGACCCGCGTCACCTCCTTCTGCCGCACCACGCGGGTGCGCAGGGTCTTGGCCACCGCGGGGCCGGTGGAGAGGAAGTCCACATAGACGCAGCGCGGCCGGTCGTGGCCCGGCGCATGGGCCTGGCGGATCGAGCCGTTGGCATTGCGCGCCCAGCCCACCTTCCACTCGTCGAGCTGGAGAATGTCGCGCGGACCCTCCTCGCACACCAGTTGCGCGAGCGAGACGTCGCACAGGTCGCGGCCCGCCGCGAGCGTGTCGGCGAGGTGGAATTCCGGGCTGTCCGGCGTCTGCGAGCCGAGCGCCACCGCCACCGTCATCTGCGCCATGATGGTGGCGCCGGAGCGGCTGATGAGGCTGCGGTCGGCGAGGATGACGCTGACGCCTCCGTTCGCCGCCTCCAGCGCCGCCATCATGCCGGCGGCACCGGAGCCGATCACCAGCACATCGGTTTTCAGTTCAACCACGTCCATTGCCACTGTCGCGCCTTTCTCACTGGGTCGGCCGGGTGGAACCGTCAGACCGTGGCCGCCGAGCGGGCCGCCTGGTTGTAGTATCCGGACACCGCGCGCAGCACCTCGCCCACCTCGGAGAGGATCTCCTCGGACGGGCCGGAGGACCGCAGCGGCTTCACCAGCAATTGCTCGCGGATGGCGGCGTAGCGGGTGCAGGCGTCGAGCCCGGCCTGCGTTGCCTCCACCACCTTTTCCTTGCCCACGCGGCGGGTCTTCACGAGGCCCGCGCCTTCCAGCTTGCGCAGCGCGTAGGTTGCGACGTGGGTCTCCTCGATGTCGAGGATGAGGGCCACGTCCGCCACCGACTTCGGCCGGTCGCGGTGGCGCACGATGTGGAGGATCAGCACCTCCAGCGGCGAGAGGTTCGGCACGCCTGCCGCCGCCATGCAGCGCACGATCCAGCGCTCGAAGGCATGTACCGCCAGGATCAGCCCGAACTCGGTCTCCGACAACGCCGGAGAGCCGCCCGCGGCGAGGTGCGCCGAGGAGACGATTGGCTCGTAGATGGCCGCGTCCGCCGGCCGGCGCCTCGAACCTCTCATGAGCCAGTCTCCTGCCGCATCGGGTGCGCGGTCCGGCTCCGCTTCCTGGTCGATCAATTTCGCAGCCTTCTGCCTAATTACGGAGCCGTGCCGTAATTACCGTTTATTTTTAATAACTTAAAGGTGCGGATTTGCGGATGGCAAGGGCAAACTGCCAAATTCCCATCCATTTTACCGACTTTTTGCCTGCAAATTATCAGTGTCAGGCAGGACTATGCAGGCTGCGTGCCAGCTTCAGCGCTCCACGAACGCCTTCTCGATCACATAGTGGCCCGGATTGGCGTTGCTGCCTTCCGCGAGGCCCTGGGCCTTCAGCCACACCGTCATGTCGGCCAGCATGGCCGGGCTGCCGCACAGCATGAAGCGGTCGCCCTCGGCCGCGATCGCGGGCAAGCCGAGGTCGCCCGGCAGGCGGCCGGCCGTGAAGGCGTCGGTGATGCGGCCGGTGTTCTCGAACGGCTCGCGCGTGACCATGGGGTGGTAGACCAATTGGTCGCGGATCATCTCGCCCAGCAGCTCGTCGGCGGGCAGGTGGTTCAGGATCAGGTCCTGGTAGGCCAGTTCCGCCTTGAAGCGGCAACCGTGGACCAGAACGACCTTCTCGAACCGCTCATAGGTGGACGGGTCACGGATCACGCTCAGGAACGGGGCCAGCCCCGTCCCGGTGCCGAGCAGATAGAGCCGGGCGCCGGGCAGCAGCGCGTCGTGCACCAGCGTGCCGGTCGGCTTGCGCCCCACCAGGATGGCGTCGCCCTCCTTCAGGTGCTGCAGACGCGAGGTGAGGGGGCCGTCCGGCACCTTGATGGAGAAGAATTCCAGCCGGTCGTCATAGGTCGGGCTTGCGATGGAATAGGCGCGCAGCAAAGGGCGCCCCTCCAGCGACAGGCCGATCATGGTGAACTGCCCGCTGGCGAAGCGGAACGCGGGATCGCGGGTGGTCGCGAAGCTGAACAGCGTGTCGGTCCAATGGCGGACGGACAGCACCGTCTCGGTGTTGAAGTTGCTCATGGGCCTCGGTCTGGACGGTTTTGTTGTTTGGTTTTTCAGGAACGCGGACCGGCGGCGATCGCGGCGCCGGGCCGATTTCGTTCAGAGCGCGGCCAGCTCGTATTCCCGGTCGATGGAATTGGCATGCTGGCGGTGGTCGAAGCCGTAGATGTGCAGCGAGATCGCCTCCTCGGCGCCGAGATTGGCCATCTGGTGCAGGTTCGGGCCGGTGGGCAGCATGCAGGCCACATAGCCGGGACCGCGCGTGGCGGTGGACTTCAGCACCGCCCGCCGCGCATCGATGGCCGCAAACCGGCTCTCGCCCACGGTGCCCTTCAGCACCGCGAAGCAGCAGGAGCAGTGGTGGTCGTGGATCGAGGTGCGCGCGCCGACGTCCCACACCATGGCCCAGACGCTGATGTCGTCGTCGCCATAGACGAGGTTGCGGGCATAGCCGCCGGGATTGCGCTTGAGCGCGATGCCGTCGAGCAGGCCGGGCCGCGCGGCAAGGGCGTCGAGGGTCAGATGGGCGGCCTTCAGATAATCGTCCGCCGTGGCGCGGCTGGCGCTGCCGAGGCGGGAGAGCAAAGCGGTGTCGTACTGGTCGTTCAGAGCGTTCATGACTCACCCATTCGCGCGGGAATGAGCAAGGCTAGAGTGTGCAGTGCGAAAGCGGCTTGCGAACTTGGCGCGAAAATGCCTTGGAAGGGGAATGATTTTCTAATATTTCTAGAATTTCTGGATGATGTATCCCTTCCAACCCTCAAGTGGAGGATGGCTTGGCGCGCAACCCCCATGTGAGTCTCGATCCGATCGATCTGCGCCTGCTGCGGCTGCTCCAGCAGGATGCGGAACTGCCCTTGGCGGACCTCGCCGAGCGGGTCGGCCTGTCGCCGACGCCGTGCTGGCGGCGCATCCAGAAGCTGGAGAAAGCGGGCATCATCCGCCGGCGGGTGGCGCTGCTCGACCGCAAGCTGCTGAATGCCGGCGTCACCGTCTTCATCGCCGTGCGCACGGCCAAGCATTCCGCCGAATGGCTGGGGGAGTTCGCCGTGGCGGTGCGCGACATTCCCGAGATCGTGGATTTCTACCGCATGAGCGGGGAGATCGACTATCTGCTGAAGGCGCTGGTGCCGGATATCGCCGCCTATGACGCGCTCTACAAGAAGCTGATCTCGCGCATCGAGCTGTCGGACGTGACCTCCATGTTTGCCATGGAGGAGCTGAAGTCCACCACCGAGATCCCGCTCGACTTTGCGCGGCCCTGACGGCTCAGGCGCGCGGCCGCAGGGCGCAGGCGAGGGCGGCGGCGATCACCATGGCGCCGAGCAGCATCAGTCCCATCTCCACCGCCGGCCGCATCACGTGGCCGGCGAACTGGAGCCAGCTTCCCTCTACGCCGGTCATGGCCGCGATGCCGAACGAGAGCGTCGAGGTTGCGGTGGCGACGCCGAAGCTGGTGCCCAGCACCCGCATCAGGTTCAGCATCGCCCCCGCCTGCCCGGAGAGTTCCGCCGGCGCCGCCTTGAGCGTCGCGTGGTTGTTGGGGGCGATGAACAGGCCGAGGCCGGCGCCGATGAGGGCAAAGGCTATGGGGTAGGCCGCGTGACCGCCGGCGAGGTGGGCCACCGCGAAGCCCAGAAGCAGGAGACCGGCAAGGCACACCGCCATTCCGGCGGTTCCCATCACCCGCGCGCCGAAACGCTCGGCAAGCCCGCCGGTGAACGAGGCGACGAGGCCGAGCGCCACCGGCACCGCGGCGAGTTTCAAGCCCGCTTCCAGCGGCCGGTCGGCATAGCCATGCTCCAGCAGGAACGACATCAGGAAGAACAGGCCGTAGAGCATGGCATAGCCCAGCAGCACCGCCAGCGCACCGACCGAGAACGCCCCGCGCGCGAACAGCCGCAGGTCCACCAGCGGATGGGCACAGGCGCGCTCGTGGCGCACCAGCAGCACCGCCAGGAGCGCCGCGCCGACAAGGCAGCCGAGCGTCGCGGGCGCCAGCGGCCCCCAGGCGGCGAGCTGGTTCAGCGCCAGCATCAGGAGCGCGATCGCCGGGCCGATCAGGAGCGCCCCGCGCCAGTCGAACCGCGCGTTCCGGTCGATGTCGGCCGTGCGCGGCAGGGCAAGCCAGCCCAGCACCACGGCGACAAGCCCGAACGGGATCGACAGCCAGAACACCCAGCGCCAGCCGAACGCGCCCAGCATCAGCCCGCCGAGCGCCGGCCCGGCGCTCATGCCGATGGCCTGCGCCGCCGCGAAGAAGCCGAGCGCCCGCGCGCGCTTCTCGCCGTCCACCGCCTTGACCAGGATGGCGATGCTGTTGGCGCCCAGCATGGCGCCGCCCGCCCCCTGGAGCACCCGGAAGGCGATCAGCTGCTCCATGCTCTGGGCGGCGCCGCACAAGGCGGTGGCCACCATGAAGACGAGATAGCCCAGCAGATAGAGCGACTTGCGTCCGAACATCTGGCACAGCCGGCCGAAGATTGGCAGAAAGGCGGCGAAGGCGACGAGATAGCCGAGCGCCACCCAGCTCACCGTCTCCAGCGGCACCGCGAAGGTGCGCCCGAGGGTCGGCAGCGCGAGCTGGACGATGGTGGCGTCGAGCTGCCCGACGAAGGCGCCGATGCACACGAGGCCGACGATCAGCCACGGGTGCCAGGGCTGGTGCAGCAGCACGGCCGACGGCTCCGGCTCGCCGCTCCAGGATCGCCGCCGCGCGCCGGTCTCCCCTACATCCA
Source organism: Xanthobacter tagetidis (assembly GCF_003667445.1). Taxonomy (GTDB): domain Bacteria; phylum Pseudomonadota; class Alphaproteobacteria; order Rhizobiales; family Xanthobacteraceae; genus Xanthobacter; species Xanthobacter tagetidis. The sequence continues at coordinate 53,076 of NZ_RCTF01000003.1, forward strand.
GGTTCAAGGTCCGCGTCCCCCCATCCAGCCCGCGACCCATCGTCCGCTCCGCTTGCGCTGACCGCAGAGTGTTAGTGCGGTGCGGCCTGGCACGCCAGGGGGGCAGCGGGTGTGGGGGCAGAGGTGGGGGTGCGCGCCTGTCCGGGTGACGGCGCAAGGCCGCCAAAAAAGGCGCCGCCGGAGCGGGGAGCGGCCGGCGGCGCTGGAGGTGGAGGGTCACGCCATCCGCATCGATGATGGGCATCCGGCCGCGCCCGCGCATCCCCCAAACGCGGGACGCCGCCCAGCCTGCGCGTGGGGGCGCGCCGCCGGCGCCCAACGCTGCGCGAGAGGCGCGCCGGCGCGCGCCGCGGCCGGGGACAGCCGAAGGTTGACGGCGGACCGCGGCGCGACATGCTTACCAGATCGTCAACGCCTTGATTCGCCTGGAGCTTGTCCCGGTGCAGCCGCCCGTCCATCGCGCCCGCGCCCGCCCGCTGGTGCCCGCCCAGCGGGCACTGCCGGCACCGACGCTGGCGCGGCCTCTCGTGGCGGTGCCGGCCGGCCACCGGCACCCGGTGGCCTGGACCTCCCATGAGCAGTCATCGGCGGGGAAGTTCGCTGCCGCCTGGGGCACGATCGGCGGCCTGACGGTGGTGGCCTTCCTTGCCCATTGCACGCATCCCTTGATGGCGCTCTGGCTGTGGCTGGTCGGTCCCTGATCGCTCAGGCGTCCAGCGCCGCCGTCAGCACGCCCAGTGCGCCTTCCGGCGTGGCGCGCGGCCAGTCCGCCATCTGGTGGCGGAAGAAGGTGTCCTGGCGCTTGGCATAGCGGCGCGTGTCCGCCTGGCCCTCCGCCGCCGCCGCGTCGAGCCCGATCTCGCCCGCCAGATGCCGCATCAGCGCGGGTACGCCATGGGCCTTCAGCACCGGCCGCGCCGCATCGAGCCCGCGCGCGGCGAGCGCCGCCACCTCGGCGAGCGCGCCCTGGTCCAGCATCGCGAGGAAGCGCGCGTCGATGCGCCGGCGCAGTTCCTCGCGCTCCGCCACCAGCACCAGGCGCACGCAATCCTCCGGCGCCAGGACCGGCGGCTGGGCGTCCGCCTGCCATTGGGCAAGCGGACGGCCGGTGGCCTCCAGCACCTCCAGGGCGCGCAGCACGCGCTGGCGGTCGTTCACGTTGAGGCGGGCGCCGGTGGCCGGATCGCGGGCGAGAAGCCGGGCATGGAGGGCGGCGTTGGCCTCGCCCTCGGCCCGGCCCCGCACGCCCTCGCGCACCTCGGGCGGGATGGGAGGCACCGCGGCGAGGCCTTGCGTCAGCGCGCGGAAATAGAGTCCGGTGCCGCCCACCAGGATCGGCGTGCGCCCCTCGGCGCGCAGGGCGGCGATGGCGTCCCTTGCGTCATCGGTCCAGCGGCCCACCGAATAGTCGGTGTCGGCGTCCACATGGCCGTAGAGCAGGTGCGGCGCGCGGCCGAGGTCGGCGACCGATGGACGCGCTGTGATGACCGAGAGATCGCCGTAGACCTGCATGGAATCGGCGTTGAGCACCACGCCCCGAGCGTCCGCGCCGAGGCGCTCGGCAAGCGCGAGCGCGAGCGCCGACTTGCCGCTGGCCGTCGGACCTGCGATGAGCACCACCTTCGGCGCCTTCTGCCGCCTCACCTTTTGACGCTCCGGTTGTTCCATGGCCCTGGTCGCGACGCTCATCTCCAATCCTGCCGCCCCCGCGCTCACCGCGGAGGCCGAGCAGATCGCCCGCTCCGTTCTGCCCGAGGCGGAGGAGGCCGTCACCCTCTGGCCGGAGGTGGCGGCCGACATTCCCTTCCTCCCGCCGCTCGGCGCCGACCCCGGCCCGTTCGAGGAGACGCTGCGCGCGGCGCTCGCGGGCCATGCCCTCGACGTGGCGGTGCAGGGCCGCACCGGCCGGCGCAAGCGTCTGTTCCTCGCCGACATGGATTCCACCATGATCGGCCAGGAATGCATCGACGAACTGGCCGATTTCGTCGGCCTCAAGGCGCATGTGGCCGCCATCACCGAGCGCGCCATGCGCGGTGAGATCGCCTTCGAGCCGGCGCTGCGCGAGCGCGTGGCGCTGCTGCGCGGGCTGGAAGCGAAGGTGGTGGACGAGGTGCTGGCCGAGCGCATCCGCCTCACCCCCGGCGGGTCGGAACTGGTCGCCACCATGAAGGCGAACGGCGCCTATGCCGCCCTCGTGTCAGGCGGCTTCACCCTGTTCACCAGCGAGATCGCCGCGCGCATCGGCTTCGACACGCACCGGGCGAACGAACTGCTGCTGGAGGACGGCCGCCTCGTCGGCGCCGTGGCCGAGCCCATCCTCGGCCGCGAGGCGAAGCTCGCGACGCTGATCGAGCTGCGCGACCGGCTGCACCTTGCCCCCTCGGAGACCATGGCGGTGGGCGACGGGGCGAACGACCTCGCCATGCTCGGCGAGGCGGGGCTCGGCGTCGCCTTCCACGCCAAGCCGGCGGTGGCGGCGGCGGCGCGGGCGCGCGTCGACCACGGTGACCTCACCGCGCTGCTGTTCATGCAGGGCTACCACCGCGACGAGATCGCCGGGGCGTGAGGCTCAGAGCGAGAAGCTGGTGCCGCAGCCGCAGGACGAAGAGGCCTGCGGGTTCTCCACCCGGAACGAGGCGCCGATGAGGTCGTCGACGAAATCGAGCCGGGAGCCGGCGAGATAGTCGAGCGAGACCTTGTCCACCAGCACGGTGGCGCCGTCCTTCTCGATCACCAGATCGTCGGCGGCCTTCTCGCAGGTGACGTCGAAGCGGTACTGGAAGCCCGAGCAGCCGCCGCCCTCCACGCTCACGCGCAGCACGCTGCCCGGCGCCTCGCCCGCGAGAATCTCGGCGATGCGGTGCGCCGCGCTCTCGGTGACGGCGAAGGGAATGGTCTCGGGGTGCGTCTGGGTGTCCATGGCATCGACTTTACGGGTTGAAGCTGGCATTGCGCCATAGGTAAGAGCGCATGGCGCCGAATTCAAAGGGGGAGGACCATGGCGGTTTCCGGCGCGCGGCCCATGGCGGCCTATGCGAGCGACGCCGCGGGATCGCGCGGGCGCCTTTTTCCCGAGGCGGACATGCCGCCGCGCAGCGCCTTCCGCCGCGACTGCGACCGCATCATCCATTCCACCGCCTTCCGCCGGCTGAAGCACAAGACGCAGGTGTTCGTCTTCAACGAGGGCGACCATTTCCGTACCCGCCTCACCCACACTCTGGAGGTGGTGCAGGTGGCGCGCTCCATCGCCCGGGCGCTGGGGCTGGACGAGGACCTCGCCGAGGCGCTGGCGCTGGCGCACGATCTCGGCCACCCGCCATTTGCCCATGCGGGCGAGCGGGCGCTCGACGCGTGCCTCAAGGACCATGGCGGCTTCGACCACAACGCCCAGTCGCTGCGCGTCGTCACCCGCATCGAGCGGCGCTATGCGGACTTCGACGGGCTGAACCTCACCTGGGAGACGCTAGAGGGCATCGCCAAGCACAACGGCCCGCTGACCGGCCGGGAGGGCCGCGGCATCGGCCGCTATGCCGGCGGCCTGCCACACGCGATCCGCGCCCATTCCGGGCTCCAGGACCTCGAACTGTGGAGCCATGCCGGCCCCGAGGCGCAGGTGGCGGCGCTCGCCGACGACATCGCCTATGACGTGCACGACCTCGACGACGGCCTGCGCGCGCGCCTGTTCACCGTCGACGATCTCGCCGGCCTGCCTCTGGTGGGCGCGGCGCTCGCCGAGGTGCGCGGGCGCTATCCCGGGCTCGACGTGCCGCGCACCGTCAACGAGGTCATGCGCCGCCTCATCACCCGCCTGATCGAGGACGTGGTGGGCGAGACGTCGAACCGGGTCTCGGCCTCCGGCGTCGCCTGCGCGGCCGACGTGCGGGCGCTCGGCCGGCCGCTCGTGGCCTTCTCCGATGCGGTGCGGGAGGAGGAGAAGGCGATCAAGGGCTTCCTCTTTCCGCACATGTACCGCCACCCGCGGGTGGTGCGCATCATGGGCGACGCGCAAGGCGTGATCCGCGACCTGTTCGCCCATTTCACGGCCCAGCCGTGGGACATGCCGCCCTCCTGGCAGGACGACCTCGACTTCTCCGACACCCCGCGCCTGACCCGGCGCGTGGCCGACTACATCGCCGGTATGACCGACCGCTACGCCCTCGACCAGCACGCCCGCTTCTTTGACTCGACGCCGGACTTGCGTTAGGCGCCCGGTCAACCAACCCGATCGGACCCATATCCATGAACGTCTACGCGATCTTCGCCGATCACGTGCGCGAAGCCGTCGCCGCCCTCGTCGCCGAGGGGCAGATCTCCGGCACTCCGGACCTTTCCCGCGTGGTGGTGGAGCCGCCGCGCGACGCGAGCCATGGCGACCTCGCCACCAACGCCGCCATGGTGCTGGCGAAGGAGGCGGGGGCGAAGCCACGCGACCTCGCCGAGCGCATCGCCGAGCGGCTCAAGGCGCTGCCGTTCGTGGCCAAGGTGGAGGTGGCGGGGCCGGGCTTCATCAACATCGCCCTCGATGCCGGCTTCTGGCCCAGGGTGCTGATCGCGGTGCTGGGGGAGGGGCTCGATTTCGGCCGCTCCACGCTCGGCGGCGGCGAGAAGGTGAACGTGGAATACGTATCCGCCAACCCCACCGGCCCCATGCATGTGGGCCACTGCCGGGGCGCGGTGTTCGGCGACGCCATGGCGCGGCTTCTCGCCTTCGCCGGCTATGCGGTGACCAAGGAATACTACATCAACGATGCCGGCGCGCAGGTGGACGTGCTCGGCCGCTCCGCCTATCTGCGCTACCGCGAGGCGGTGACGGGCGAGCCGGCGGAGATTCCGGACGGGCTTTATCCCGGCGACTATCTCGTGCCCGTGGGCCAGTTGCTGGCGCAGATGCACGGCCCCGCCTTCATGGCCGCGCCGGAGAGCGAGTGGCTGCCGACGTTCCGCTCCTTCGCCATCGGCCAGATGATGGAGATGATCCGCGCCGACCTGATCGCGCTCGGCATCGAGTTCGACGTGTTCTCCTCCGAGCGCGCGCTCTCGCAGGGGCCGGTGGACAAGGTGGGCGCCACCATCGAGGCGCTCCGGGCGACGGGCGAGGTCTATGAGGGCCGCCTGCCGCCGCCCAAGGGCGCGCCCATCGAGGACTGGGAGGACCGCGAGCAGACCCTGTTCCGCTCCACCGACTTCGGCGACGACGTGGACCGGCCGCTGAAAAAGTCCGACGGCAGCTACACCTACTTCGCCGGCGACATCGCCTACCACAAGGACAAGGTGGAGCGCGGCTTCCTCAGGATGATCGACGTCTGGGGCGCCGACCACGGCGGCTACGTCAAGCGCATGCAGGCGGCGGTGAAGGCGGTGTCCGGCGGCAAGGCGAGCCTCGACGTGGAGCTGATTCAGCTCGTGCGTCTGTTCCGCAATGGCGAGCCGGTGCGCATGTCGAAGCGGGCGGGTTCGTTCGTCACGCTGCGCGAGGTGGTGGACGAGGTGGGCCGCGACGCGGTGCGCTTCATGATGCTGTTCCGCAAGAACGACGCGCCGCTGGATTTCGACCTCGCCAAGGTGATCGAGCAGTCGCGCGAGAATCCGGTGTTCTACGTCCAGTATGCCCACGCCCGCGCCAAGTCGATCCTGCGCAATGCGCTGGAGGCGTTCGCGGATCTGCCGCAGGAGCCGGCCGCCTTCGCGGCGGCGGAACTGGCGCGGCTCGACGACGAAGGCGAGCAGACCCTGCTGAAGCGCCTCGCGGCGTGGCCGCGTTTGGTGGAGCAGGCCGCGAGCGCGCGCGAGCCGCATCGGGTGTCATTCTATTTGCACGAGGTGGCGAGCGATTTCCACGGCCAGTGGAACCGGGGAAAAGACCTGCCATATTTACGCTTCATTATGGAGAATGATCGACAGTTGACCTTGGCTCGCTTGGCCTTGGTTCACGGCGTGGCCACGGTGCTCGCCTCAGGTCTCAGGGTTCTGGGGGTGGAGGCCGTCGACGAGATGAAGTGACCTCTCGTCCCGTGGCCCGGATCGCCGGCTCTGCCGGCAACCGAGCCGCCGGGCGGGGCGGACAACAGCACATCGAGGCGACATGGTCGAGGAAAGCAGGTTCCGCTACCGGCGTGACGACGGCATGGCCGGCGGAGGGTCCGCGACTGACGCGCGCTATGCGCCGCGGCTGACAGCGCAGCGCGCTCCCGCGCCCGACGTGCGCGGCATCGACCGCGCCGACGGCATGTCGCGTGGTACGGCTCCGGGCGGCTTCTCCGGACGCCTCGAAGCCAGCCGCAGCGCTCCCGCTCCTGACTATGACCGGGACTATTCCCGCGCGCCGGAGCCGGCGCGCGACGCCGGGCGACCTGCCGCGAGCAAGGATACGTTGGCCGAGCTGGCGCGCTTGATCGGCGACCAGGATCCCTTCGCCGAATTCTCCGACCTCGAGCGCAAGGCCGCCAATGCGCCGGTCTCCGAGGACGATTACGACGACGACTATGCCGATGACGATCGTCGCCATGACGACGAAGACGACGACGACGGCGAGGACGACCGGCGCTGGGACGACCGCGCCCCGGCGCGCGCCGATGCCTATGGCCGGGCGCCGGCCCCCACGGCTGCGCCCGCAGCCCGGGCCGCGCCGCAGGCGCCGGCCTATGGCCGTTCCGCTCCCGCCGGCACGGCGGCTGCGGCTGACTATGGCGACGATCCCTATGACGACGACGATCGCTACGACGACGAGGACGACGCCTATGACGCGCCGGCTCCGGTAGCGCCGCGTCAGGCCCAGCTTCCGGCGCCCCGCGCCGCCGCCGCGCCGGCGTCTCCCGCCGTGCGCACGGGCTACGGCTCGCTGGCCCGCCAGGTGCCGGCGCCGTCCGCCCCCGCGAACGCAGCCGGCCGCGCCGCCCCCTCGTCCTATGACGACGGCTACGACGACGACGAGGACGACGGCTACGACCGCAGCCGCGGCTATGACGACGACGAGGACGACGACGGCTATGCGCCGGCGCGCCCCGCCACGAGCGCGCCGACCCGCGCTGTGGACCCGCGCTCGGTCGACCCGCGTGGCGCTGCCGGCCGCACCTTCGATGCCCGCGCCGCGGACCCGCGCGCGCCCCAGGCCGCGAGCCGCTCCGCCGCGCTTCCCGCGCCGGTTCCTGCCCGAGCCGACGCCCGGCGCGCGCCGGACGCCCCGGCCTATGGTGTGAAGCCGCAGCCGGCTCCGGCGCCCGCGCGCCAGGCGCCGCAGGCGGCGTCCCGGGCCCCGCAGGCCCCGGCCTATGACGACGATTACGACGACGGCTACGACGACGACGGCTACGGCGCGAAGCCGGCCGATCCGCGCGGCTATTCGGCGCCCGCGGCGGCCCGCGGCCGGGGCGGCTATGACCGCTCCGATGCGCGTGGCAGCGGGGAGGCGGCCTACGCCTATTCCGCCGAACGGCGCGACGACGGCTATGACGATTACGACGACGCCTACGATCCGCAGTTCGCCGATGCCGGCTACATGCCGCCCCACGGCGAGGACGTCTACGAGACCGAGCCGCGCCGCAAGAAGGGCCGCATGGCCCTGCTCATGGTGGCGAGCCTGCTCGGGCTCGGCGTGGCGGGCGCCGCCGGCTTCTTCGCCTATCGCATGGCGGTGGGCGAGGCGACCTTCGGCTCGGCCACGCCGTCCGTGATCCGCGCGGACAATGCGCCGGTCAAGACGGTGGCGCCGCCCGCCACCGATCCCCAGGGCAAGCTCATCACCGAGCGGCTGGGCGCCGGCGGCAGCGCCAACGAGCGCCTCGTCACCCGCGAGGAGACCCCGGTGGAGGTCACGGCGGCCACCCGCGTGGCCACCAACGGCACGCCCCAGGGCGAGCCCAAGCGGGTGAAGACCTATGCGGTCCGGCCCGACGGCACCATGGCGACGCCCGCCCCAGGCACTCCGCCTGCGAATGGCTCGGTGTCCGCCTTTGCGCCGACCCAGGCGCCGCTCACCTCCGGCGTCGCCGCTCCGGCCCAGACCGCGGCCTTGACGCCGCCGGTGGCGGCGGGCGGCAGCTATGTGGTGCAGGTCGCGTCCCAGCGCTCCGAGGCGGACGCGCAGGGATCGTGGAAGGCCCTCCAGGCCAAGTATCCGACCTTGCTCGGCAGCTACAGCGCGCAGGTGCGCAAGGCCGATCTCGGCGAGCGCGGCGTGTTCTACCGGGCGCAGGTCGGCCCCTTCGCCTCGCGCGACCAGGCCAACGAGCTGTGCCAGGCGCTGCGCGGCCAGGGCGGCGACTGCATCGTCAACAAGAACTGACGGCGGCGCGCCAGCACCGCCCGCCATTTGGCCGCCCGCCATTTGAACGAAACCGCCTGAACGAAAAGGGGCGCCCCGGCCGGGCGCCCCTTTTGCATGGGCGGCCGTGTCGGCGGTCAGGCCGACTTCAGGCGGGTGCCGGTGCGGCCGGCGAGATCCTGGACGAACTGGAACGCGGTGCGGCCGGAGCGGGCACCGCGGGTGGTCGCCCATTCCAGCGCCTCGCGGCGCCACTGCTCTTCCGCGACTGGCAGACCGTGGTGGGCCACATAGGCGGCAACCATGGCGAGATATTCGTCCTGGCTGCACTTGTGGAAGCCGAGCCACAGGCCGAAGCGGTCGGAGAGCGAGACCTTCTCCTCCACCGCCTCGCCGGGATTGATGGCGGTCGAGCGCTCGTTCTCCATCATGTCGCGCGGCAGCAGGTGCCGGCGGTTGGAGGTGGCGTAGAAGATGACGTTGTCGGGCCGGCCTTCGATGCCGCCTTCCAGCACCGCCTTCAGCGACTTGTAGGAGGTGTCGTCGGCGTCGAACGACAGGTCGTCGCAGAACACGATGAAGCGGTGCTTGGAGGCGCGGGCGAGGCTCATGAGCCCCGGCAGCGTCTCGATGTCCTCGCGGTGGATCTCCACCAGCTTGAGCCGCGCGCCCGAAGGATCGTTCACCAGCCGGTTGGTGGAGGCGTGGGCGGCCTTCACCAGCGAGCTCTTGCCCATGCCGCGGGCGCCCCACAGGAGCGCATTGTTGGCCGGCAGCCCGCGCGCGAAGCGCAGCGTGTTCTCCATGAGCTGGTCACGCACCCGGTCGATGCCCTGGAGCAGGTCCATCTCCACGCGGTTGACGCGCGGCACCGGCTCGAACCGGCCGGGGCCGGTCTGCCACACGAAGGCGTCGGCCGCCTCGAAGTCCGGCACCGGCGGGTGCGGCGGCGCGATGCGCTCCAGCGCGTCGGCGATGCGGGCGAACAGGGTCAGCGTGGCATCGGCGGAAAAGTCGTTCGGGCTCGTCATCTGGTCCTCCCCCGGCGGGGATAGGGCCCACGCCGCGCCGCCGCAAGCGGAACGGCGGGAACCAGTCCCCACGAGCTATGCGCAACCTGCATGGCTGATAAGTGTTGCGGTGCGGAAAGTCTGCCTTAACTTCTCCCCACCCATCTGGGAGACGCTGGGAACGAACAGGGGCGGCCGCTGGGGCCGGGCAGGGTGCCGGACGGCGCCTGCGCGGCGCAGCGGCTCATCGCATTTACGCGCCGAACGGCCGCTTCCGGAGACGATCATGTCCGAGAGCCAGCAGTCCCGCAGCCTCCCGTCCTGCCGCCCCGGCCGCGCCGTCGTGGTGCTTCTCGCCGCGATCCTTTGCGCCTCGCCCGCCCTGGCGCAGGTCAAGAGCGATTCGAAGCGCACCGAGAACAAGGACGGCTCGGCCTCGCTCGACTTTTCCAACGAGGTGTCCGTGCTCGGCACCAAGGTGGGCGTCGCCGTGACGGAGCCGGCCGCCGCCTCCATCGCCGATCCCACGGCGGGGCAGGAGGCGCTCTCGGGCTCCGCTTATGCCAAGGTGGCGGTGAAGACGCTGCCGGACTGGATGTTCTGGCAGAAGGGCGCGGTGGACGTGACGCTCAATCCGGCGGACGAGACCAGCAAGGTCGCCACCTCCTTCTCCCGCTCCGTAGGCGTCGGCGGCGGCGTCACCGCGACGCTGAGCGACAGCTATGCCTTCGAGCGCGCCGCCACCAGCGAGGCGTGGCAGACCGACAAGTCGGTGAGCGTGAAGCTGGAGGACACCGGCACCACGCTCGCGGTCGGCGCCAAGACGAGCCAGGACCAGGCGGGCTGGCTGCCCTCGCTCAGCGCGCAGCAGGAGATTGCCAAGGGCTTCAACGTGACCACCAGCGTCGCCAATACCGGCTCGGAGATCGACAAGAGCGTGAAGGCCGGCTTCAAGCACCGCTGGTGAGGCCGCGCCCGTCGGCGCCTCAGCCCCAGACGAGCGAGAGGAAGAAGCGTGCCGCGATGGCGAGGAAGAACAGGCCGATGCCGATCTCCAGCTTGCGGTGCGGCAGCCGGTGGGCGATGCGCGCGCCCATGGGCGCGAACACCATGCTCAGCGGCGCCATGCACACGAAGCCGATCACCGAGACATAGCCGAGCGAGAGCGGCGGCAGGTCGGCAAGGTGCGGCCAGCCGGCCACCGCATAGCCGATCACGCCGGGGATGGGGATGATCATGCCGATGCCGGCCGAGGTCGCCACCGCCGCGTGGATCGGCACCCCGTAGAGCAGCAGGATGTTGGTGGCGACGCCGCCGCCGGAAATCCCCACCAGCGAGGCCGCGAGGCCGAGGACATAGCCGATGGCCCGGAGCGCCGCCTTGCCCGGCAGCGTGTGGGCGATGCGGATGTCGTTGCGCCCCATCACGCTCTTGAGGCCGAGCGCGCCGACGAGGCCGACGAAGATCGCCTTCAGCACCCAGCCGTCCACCACGGCGGCGATCGCCGTTCCGGTGAGCATGCCGGCGATGGCGGGCAGGCGCCAGGTCTTCAGCACGCCCGGCAGCACCGCGCCGCGCGCCGCGTGGGCACGATAGGACATGTAGGAGGTGGGGATGATGACGGCGAGCGAGGTGCCGATGCACAGCTGCATGCGCAGGCTCTCCTCCACGCCGACGGCGCGGAACACCTCGTATAGCACCGGCACCATCACGCCGCCGCCGCCGACCCCGAACATGCCCGCGAGCAGGCCCGTGACCACGCCGCCGGCCAGCAGCGCCAGGCAGAGGAATGCAATCTCGGTCCAGGGCATCGAGGCTCGGCGGGCGCTAGGGGAGAAGTCTCGCCCCTGTGCCCGCAAAGCCAAAGCCTGTCCAGCGCAATTCCCGCAACCCTGCTGTCAATTGCGCGCGGGGCTTGGCGCCTCAGGCGGCGGCGGCGTCCGTGCGGCGCCGCACCTCGTCCACCGCCCCGCGCAGCACGTCGAGGCCGGCACCGGGCCGGATCGCCTCGGTGGACAGGCGGCGGCGGTAGATCCGCGAGCCGCGCCGCCCGCCGAACAGGCCGAGCATGTGCCGCGTGACGTCGGACAGCCGCCCGCCCGCCTCCAGATGGGCGGCGATATAGGGCTCGAACGCCTCCACTGCGGCGAAGGCGTCCTCATGGGGCGCCGCCTCGCCATACAGCTCGGGATCGACGGCGAGCAGCAGCTCGGGGTCCTGGTAGGCGGCGCGGCCCAGCATCATGCCGTCGAGCGGGCCGAGCTCGGCGCGCCCCTGGGCGAGCGAGGCGATTCCGCCATTGAGGGCGATGGGCACCTGCGGCAGGCGCGCCTTGAGGCGCCTGGCGCGATCGTAGTCCAGCGGCGGCACGTCCCGGTTCTCACGCGGCGAGAGGCCCTTCAGCCAGGCCTTGCGGGCGTGGACGATGAGGCCGTCGACGCCGGCTGCGACCACCGCGTCGGCGAGCGCGTCGAGCGCCTCCTCGGGATCCTGCTCGTCGACGCCGATGCGGCACTTCACCGTGACAGGGATGGCGACGGCGGCCTTCATGGCCGCCACGCAGTCGCCGACCAAGTCCGGCTCGCGCATCAGGCAGGCGCCGAAATTGCCGCCCTGCACCCGGTCCGAGGGGCATCCCACATTGAGGTTGATCTCGTCATAGCCGAAATCGGCGCAGATGCGCGCCGCCGCGGCCAGCGCCGCCGGCTCGCTGCCGCCCAGCTGCACCGCGACCGGATGTTCCTGCGGCGAAAAGCCGAGCAGGCGCGCCCGGTCGCCATGGAGCACCGCCGGCGCCGTGACCATCTCCGTATAGAGCCGCGCCCGATGCGACAGCGTGCGATGGAACGCCCGGCAATGGCGGTCGGTCCAATCCATCATGGGGGCGACGGAAAAATCGATGGTCTGGTGGGTCATTGAAAACACGAAATCTCGTTTGGGATCATGTCGAGGCCACGGCCTCTACATGGTGCGTGTCGATGCGAATCCATCAACGCTGCCGAGTGTTTGCCGCCGATATCTATCACGATGTGATGGATCGGCGCAGAAGGTGATAGAGGGGAACCACTATTGCTCGCAAGCGCAAGGACGGCACCACCGCCTGCATGGCAAGAATCATAGTGGAGCGAAGCGGTGCGGTACACCGCTGTCGCCGAACGGCCTCGGTGCGCTCAGGCTCTCCTGAACGATCCGCTTCTTCGCCACTTCGCTCCAGCGGCGACGGCGTCCCGTCTCGACAATCTCAAGCCGCGCGAAAGGCACTGTCCGTATGCCTGTCCAAACGTCCAGCACCCGTCGATCTACGCCATCGCCCGCAAGGCGGCTCTCGCCGGACCGATACGAGAGAAGCGCCAAAGCCGCCGATCCTCGTCAGAAAGATCCCCTCGCAAAACCGGGAGCATCCACGCACTCCGCCCGACAGTTGACGCAGACCTGGAAACTCCGCTTGGCCAGGTCTATCGCAAGGGCATGAACATCCAGCACGTATGCCTGTTCTGGAAGCCTCCCGGGCACGGCCTGGCACATAGTTGCCCCACCGGCGGCGGCTTCCACTCCATCGGTTCAGACCGGCGTCCGGACAGCTCCCTCGCAATCCTTAAGCTCGTCGCCGTCCTCATCTGGATCAATGCATTATGAACCCACTGTTTCATGGAACATATCGCGAGGGGGCGCGCCATCTGCATTTTCAATACTTGTAAGCAGTCCCGTCATGGTATCAATCACGCTTTCCCATGAATGCCGCTCGGCATAGGCTAGCGTCTTTCGTGCCGCAGCTTGATAAATGTCGTCCGACTTGAGTATCGCGAGAATTCCATCCGCCAGCTCGTGAGCATCCGTTGAGCAGGTGACCGCAACATCGCGGATATCGTCGAAAATCGAAGACCTGCTAACAATGACTGGCAAACCCACGGATAGGGCATCGGCGACGGCGGCACTCCCTCCCTCTCCGCTTTCGCTGTAGGGAAACACGGCCAGATCCCCCTTGGCGAGTTCAGAAAGCAAGGTCTCCTTGTCGAGGTAGCTGAAATCGACATCAACGTATGCCCCAATGCCAAGCAGCGAAATTCTGCTCATGAGGTCGTCCCTCGTCGCCTCGGAGTCGTCACTTGGATAGAGCGAGCATAGGAGCCGAAGCCGCGCATTGGGAATCTGCTCTCGTACCCGGCCAAACGCTTCGATCAAACGATCGAGTCCCTTGTGCGCACGAAGAAAGCCGTTGGAGACAATGACTGGCGACAATCTATCGCGCGGCGCCTCACGCTGCGCAATGGCACCGCGCATGGGCAACGCAAACGGAAGATGTAAAAGCCTGACACCATCCGAGTTTGCCTCGATAACGTCTCTCTTTTTATGCGTGAGCACAGGAACTCCGAATGCCTGCATCTCCAACACAAATTTCGCGTGCTCACGTGAGTACGCGTGCATGACAACAATTATACGAGCGCCGAGTTCGACGAACAGTGAGATTAGCCTCCGAAGTTCATTTGATGGCAGAAAAGCCTCATGATGTTGAACAATTACATAATCAGCGTTAGATTTAGATACAAGATAATCGATATTGTCTCGCAGTCGACTATCCTGATATCTTACATTATCATTAAACCAGGCAACAACTGACTGATCCTCCAGTCCAGTCAATACGGGTTCAGAAGTCGGTGTCTCGCATGTAAATGAAGTAGACGAAAACCCGATTAAATTCATGTTATTCATAATAGTCCTGGTGTATTCGCCAATTCCACATTTGTGGCCGACTGTGCTAAAATGAACAAATTGCTTATTTTCAGTGGAAATTGTTACCTTCTTTGCCGCGCCACGCTTTTTGAGCAGCTCAGTGGTAAGGAGTATGCCCAATTCAGGCGAAATTCTCTCCCAGGAAAATCGGTCTTCGACGAGTCGTCGATTTTCCGTACCCTCGAAGTGCCGACGCTTGGGATTCTTGCCAAGGGACTTCAAGGCGGCTGGCATCTGATCGATATCGCAGACCGTGATCCCATGAGACGAGGTTTGCACTATACCTCGCGCTCCGATTGGCGTCGTTACGATCGGCAGGCTGGCTGCGGCATATTCAAACATCTTAATGTTCGTTCCGGAACCCGACATCATGGGATTTATCGCGATGTCACACGCAAAATTCCAAGCTCGCAGGTCCTCATCAGATAAGTAACCAACCACGCGAACGTTCTTAGGCAGGTGCTGAGGAAGCGATGCGCAAACGCCTCCAGCAACGACAAACAGGATCTCGGGGCAGGCAGGGGCAATCTGCTCAACGATCGTTCTGGCGGCTTCAGCATTCGGGCCGTAGTCACTTCCTACAAAGAAGGCTGCCACGCTGTGCTCACCCAAGCCGACACGTCGCCGCGAACTGCCCTTCAGCGACATATCCATCGCCGGGAAGACGCCTGTAAACACCCCATTCGGGACGACTTCCATTGAGCCTAGCGGCCAACCATAGTGCCGGGCAAATCGGTCCCTGTCCTCCGCCGAGCACGCCAGGATCAGGTCAGCCCGCCCGCCGACCAGGCTCTCCGCTGCTTCCACGGCCTCGACAACGGAGGCTTGAAATGAATCCTCACAGTCCAGAATTTGCTTACGTAAGGCGATTTCCACGTTATGCGAGTCATACACCACCAGCTTGTCGCGCAATTCCTCATCGGAAATGAGCGGAGCAGCCCACGGGTGGGAAAAAATAACAATATCAGCCCACGCAACGGCTGATTTTATTGCATGAATATATTCAGGAGAAAGGTATGCATGCTGCGAGAATAGCATGTCTATCACGACTTTGCCGCCGGCTCTTGATTTTGCAAGGTCCGCCTCGGCGTAATGTGCCTCGCTTAAGGGGAATGCGAATTCTTTAAGCGACGGTGAAAGTCGATTTTCGCACGTGATTTCGCCCGGCCAATCGTAAGCGCCGACATACCGGGTCTCAAAATCATCTCCAAGATTGTGGTAAAGTCCGAGCAAGCGCAGCCTGCCGCCACCAATTGGCGGCGTAATCGGCTGCATATCAACAACGCATACTCTGAGCCGTTCACGCCCCTTCCCGATGATCCCAAGGGAGCCAAGGGCGCCCTTGGGGCGACCGAGCTCCTCAGCAACTCGACCCCATGTGATCTCCCGGGCAATTTCCGCTGCTCGCGCCCCCATTCTCTGCGCGCCATCCCGATCGGACCAGAGACGCGCCATGGCTGCTTCGAGGCTTTCCGGACTTGGCTCGCAAACAAACCCGGTTTCTTCGTTCGATACGAATTGCACGGGCTCGCCGGAATCGAAACATGTGATTACCGGCTTGCCGTAGGCGAAGGCCTCAATCGTCACATAGCCGTAATCTTCGCGGATCGGACAGAATATGACAGCAAGCGCTCCCGCATAAAGCTCCTTGAGCCTGGCATCGTCGACGTATCCCTCGAACGTTATTCGAGCATCGTCACCCGCGAGCCGCCGAAGTTCGGCTTCCTGCTCGCCGGAGCCGGCGATCCGCAGCTTGAATGGCAGCGGCGAGCGCTTTATTGCCTCAATAGCGAGGTCGACCCGCTTCCACCGGTGCAATCGACCCGGAAGAAAGAAATAATCTCCAACAGGAGCTGGCGCGGTGCCAACAAGATCGAGCCCCGGATGAAGAACTGCGGCGTCCAAATTATTGAATGCACGCAAACGTTGCGCGACTTCATTGCCGATTGCATAGCGTCGCCTGATCCGGGAGAGGGCCTCGGTGTCAGACCGAATGATCCAATTTCGTTGATCGACATGATAAGAAGCCGCATCTGGAAAGGTGGAGTCGAACATGTCATAAAATACACGGATGGTATGTACGAGATAAACGACGTGATTCCGATGCTTTGCGCAATAAGATGGCGCCTTCGTTGATATAACAATATCATAGTCATCAAGTGTCATGGACTCGAAGAGCGCATACCCTGCCTGAATTGACTCGAACGTTGATTCGTCAAACGGGACCGCAATTAAGTCCGCGTCAAATCCAAGGTCGCTCACAGCGGCTGTAAGGCCGCGGTAAAGCCGTTCCGCCCCGCCGGTCGCGCCACTGGGGGAGACTACAGCCAGTATCGCAGCACGAGGCCGCTCTTTCCTGCGCTTGCCGGACCCGAGCTCCACTGGCAGGGCAAATTTTGCGTCATCTGCCAGATGGGCTCTCGGCAGCTGCCGGTAGGACGCGCTCTCCATCCAGCGCCGAAATGCGGGCCTTGGCGAGCCGTCCTTGTTCAGAACCCACCCGGACGTTCGTCTGCGCGGCTTTCCGCTCGTGTGGAACAGCGCCCGACGGACGAATTTGACGGGACGGCCGCTGCGGCGGAAGAGAAGCCTCTCCCACATTTTGGTGCGCCAATCGGACGGATCGCTATCCGGCCCAATCAGGGCCCGCATCGGCCGCGCAAGCCGCCATATCGCAGACGAAGTTATTCGAGCGATGAAATTTTCAAGTTCGACGTTTCTCGCGACGAACTCGGCCAACCTGCGCTCAGAATCCTCCATAGATCCCTGAACGCTCGCGACCAGGCCGGCAAGTTCGACGTTCCTGGCGGCCAGTTCAGCCTGCTTGCGCTCAGAATAATCCAAAGACGCCTGGGTGCGTGCAACTACGCCGCGCAGACTGTCACAATCAGTTTTTTCGGATTCGAGGCGTTGTTTAAGGTCCAATATTTTTGCTTGGAGGCTATCTATCCGCAGCGACGCGCAAGATAACTCGTCCATCATTCGTGACTGCTCCGAACTATATTCCTCATTCCTCTTTTGTTCGGATGAAAGTATATCAATGAGTGACGAACGGTCGGCTTCGTGCTCCGCGTTCAATAAGCGTGCAAACAAGCTGTCCTTTGTGATGGAGAAATCGTCAAAATAATTTGCTCCTGGTCCGAAATGCGCGCCAAGTTCTTGGTGGGAAGAATGAATATAATACCGATTAAGGCCGTCAAAATAGGCGAAAACATAGCCGCGTTGCGATAATTGCGGCTCCCACTCGGAGAAATTTTCTTCCGATGACATCGGAACAGTGCTTTCGGCCACTACGATCCACGGGCGAACGTCCGAGCTACCCCAGCTTCGTAGGACATCGCTCTCCATGCCCTCGACGTCGATCTTGAGCCAATGGATCTCTCGCCCTTCGAGTCGACCCAAAACATCCGCTAGGGTCACGGTCTCGGCGACCAACTCACGGGAAACCCAATTTGCGTCCTCGTGCATCCGCGCAAATTCAGGAACGCCGGTGGTCAGCCCAGTTCCGTCGAAAGCAGTGAGGGCGATCTGCCCCGGCTGCGTTGAAACGGCGGCCTGAATGATTACTTCGTCCGGCCGCAATCGCCGAAGTGCATCTGCAGCCTCCGGCGATGGATCCACATGAACGCCGCGCCATCCCCGTTGGTAGAAAGCAAGGCTTACGGAATTTATGATAGGGTCGTGGGCGCCAATATCGACATACGTGCCTTCGATGACATGCTTAAGTGCGCGCATCAGGATCACGTCTTCGAAATTTTGGGCGTATGAAATCAAAATCGCCTCCTTTTGCGAAACGGGGTGTCGTAGAATGATAATAATATTGCCCGTGATCGATGATTGAACATGAGAATGTGGGCGCGAAATTCTAGTGATCAATCAGAGAATCTGCGAGATGCCTTTTTTCATTTGGGATGGCGATGTAATCCCAGAAATGTTGAGCATGTGAATATGTCCTGAAAGACTCGTGATCGTCTACGAGAGTTCCGGTTATTGAAAATACTGAATAATTGTTTGCCGCAAATATTTCAAATATATCTTCCGGCGTATCGTGATACGAAAGGAAGGATGCGGCGCCGCATTCAAAAGCAACAATAGGGCGCGACGTGCCGATCATTGTCGCCGCGCCGCGCAGTATATCTAATTCGCCACCTTCCGCATCAATCTTAAGAAATGCGACGGACATTGACGATGGAACTAAATCATCGAGGCGGCGAGTGGCTACGCTAAGTTTTATGATGTCACTCGGCACATCATTGTATATCGCGCGTTCCTTCAGGCCCGATTCGCCTGGAAGATTAGGGATATAGAAAAAATCAGTAATTCCACTTGTCGAAGAAAGCGCAAAGGGGAAAACGACAGCATTGACAACGCCGCGAGAAATTATCTCCAGATAAAGTTGATGGCGAGCTTGGGGAAGGGGCTCAAAGATAAATACCGTTCCATTCCCGCCAACGAGTTCAGACAATGGAAATGCGTGCCGTCCGACGTGCCCGCCTACATCGACAACGAGTTGATTCGTTAAATCGAGACCTCGATAGAAGGTCTCCAGCATAGCTTCGTAGTCCACGTTCACGCCCCGCAATACTGGGTGGAATGGAAACGTCGATGGAGAGCCATGGAATCTCTCCATGAGAAACTCGGGCAGCCGCAGGCGAACATGGTCGCAGGCATCGCGTACGCTAAAAACGTCATAGCACCTCCCTTACGAGTATCATATTTTCGGAGCGGTAGTGTGGCAACCGCCTCCGCGAGCCGCCGCGTTGTTTTTTCCACCCCCGGTTACATTCCTGTCGCCGTTCTAGCGGGTGAATCGGATGGCACGGGCGCCAGCGAACGGCCGGGTATCCGGAGCAGGCGCCAAGACGCATGCCCATCCTTCCCCTGCGTGCGAAGGTGTGTTGCCGCATCGCGACCTGCGAAGCATGCGCATTACCGGGTAAGGTCCGCGCGCGAGGCTTCTGGCGCCGCGGTCGGCGCCAGTGCTCCTCAGGATGCGCCTCGCTTGGGAAAGGACGACACCGCGTGACGATGGCAAGTGGGACCGAGGCCCGCGTGGAACGCGCCGGGCTCAACATCGCCCGTGCTCTGCACGATTTCATCGAGACGGAGGCACTGCCCGGCAGCGGCATCGAGGGGGAGGCGTTCTGGACCGGCCTGTCCGCGATCGCCCATGACCTCGCGCCGCGCAACCGCGCGCTGCTCGAACGGCGCGAGGAGCTTCAGCGCAAGCTCGACGCCTGGTATCGCGAAAACGGCGCGCCGCTCGATCTCGACGCCTATAAGGCCTTCCTCGCCGAGATCGGCTACCTGGCTCCGGAGGGCCCGGCCTTCAGCGTCACCACCGCCAATGTGGACCCGGAGATCGCCGAGGTGGCCGGCCCGCAGCTGGTCGTGCCGGTGATGAATGCACGCTATGCGCTCAACGCCGCCAACGCGCGCTGGGGCTCGCTCTATGACGCGCTGTACGGCACCGACGCCATCCCCGAGACCGACGGCGCCGAGAAGGGCACCTCCTACAATCCCGCGCGCGGCGCGAAGGTCATCGGCTGGGGCCGCGCCTTTCTCGACGCGAGCGCGCCGCTCAAGGACGGCTCCTGGGCCGCCGCCGGCACCCTCTCGGTGAAGGACGGCGCGCTGGTGGTGGGCGCCACCGCCCTCAAGGACCCGGCCCAGTTCGCCGGCTATCGCGGCGAGGTGGCCGCGCCCTCCGCCGTGCTGCTGAAGAAGAACGGCCTGCACATCGAGATCGTCGTCGACCGCGCCAGCGTGATCGGCAAGGACGATGCCGCCGGCATCTCCGACATCGTGCTGGAGGCGGCGCTCACCACCATCCAGGACTGCGAGGATTCCGTCGCTGCGGTGGATGCCGACGACAAGGTCGTCGTCTATCGCAACTGGCTCGGCCTGATGACGGGCGACCTGAAGGAGGAGATCGCCAAGGGTGGGCGCACCTTCACCCGCGCCCTCAACCCGGATCGCGCCTACACCGCCCCGGACGGCGGGACCCTGGTGCTGCCCGGCCGCTCGCTGATGCTGGTGCGCAACGTCGGGCACCTCATGACCAATCCGGCCATCCTGCTGAAGGACGGCACGGAAATCCCCGAGGGCATCCTCGACGCGGCCGTGACCGCGCTCATCGCCTTGCGCGACGTCGGCCCCAACGGGCGCCGCGCCAACAGCCGCGCCGGCTCCATGTATGTGGTCAAGCCGAAGATGCACGGGCCGGAGGAAGTGGCGTTCGCCGGGGAGATCTTCGACCGCGTGGAAGACCTGCTCGGCATGCCCCGCGACACCATCAAGGTGGGCATCATGGACGAGGAGCGCCGCACCACGGTGAACCTCAAGGAGTGCATCCGCGCCGCGTCCAGCCGGGTCGCGTTCATCAATACCGGCTTCCTCGACCGCACCGGCGACGAGATCCACACCTCCATGGAGGCCGGCCCCATGGTGCGCAAGGGCGACATGAAGCAGGCCTCCTGGATCGGCGCCTATGAGAACTGGAACGTGGATACGGGCCTTGAATGCGGGCTCGCCGGCCATGCCCAGATCGGCAAGGGCATGTGGGCCATGCCGGATTTGATGGCCGCCATGCTGGAGCAGAAGATCGCCCATCCGAAGGCCGGCGCCAACACCGCCTGGGTGCCGTCCCCCACCGCCGCGACGCTGCACGCCACGCACTACCACAAGGTGGACGTGCATGGCGTCCAGGCCGCGCTGCGCAGCCGCCCCAAGGCGAAGCTGGACGACCTGCTCACCATTCCGGTCGCGGTGCGGCCGAACTGGACGGCCGAGGACATCCAGAAGGAGCTGGACAACAACGCCCAGGGCATCCTCGGCTATGTGGTGCGCTGGGTGGACCAGGGGGTGGGCTGCTCCAAGGTGCCGGACATCCATGATGTCGGCCTGATGGAGGACCGCGCGACGCTGCGCATCTCCTCCCAGCACATCGCCAACTGGCTGCGCCACGGCATCTGCACCGAACAGCAGGTGATGGAGACCATGAAGCGCATGGCGCAGGTGGTGGACCGGCAGAATGCGGGCGATCCCGCCTACCGCCCCATGGCGCCGGACTATGACGGCTCCATCGCCTTCCAGGCCGCCTGCGACCTCGTCTTCAAGGGGCGGGAGCAGCCGAGCGGCTACACCGAGCCGCTGCTGCACCAGCGCCGGCTGGAGCTGAAGGCCGCGCACGCCCGCGGCGCGTGATCCGGGCCACAAGGGGGACGCGGCGGCCACGCCGCGTCCCTCCGTCCGAAACCCGGCAAGCGGAACCATTGGCAAGCGGTAGCGTTGCTACACACGAACCAGTGGAGTCCCAATGATGTCGCGTCCGGTGCTGTATTCCCTCATCGCCATTCTTGCCGTCGTGGCTGGCTATTTCGCTTATGAGGCCTATGAGCGGGACCGGAACACCATGCAGATCGAGATCGGGCCGAAGGGAATAAAGGTGGATCCGCCCTCGCGCTGACCCATAGGCGCCCCCCCTTCCTCCGCGACGATTGGTTGCGCGTGAAGCGCTGCCCGCGTGCGCAGCCGCCGCTTGCCACCGGCGGCGCGTGGCGTGGGTGAGCCCGTCTCTGAGTGCGGCGCGCCCCTCGACGGTGCATGTCCTTCCTCCATCGGCAGGCGAGCGCGGCGCGACCTGCACCTAGGCCGGCGCCCCTCCCCACAAGGGGGAGGGGTGTTCCCGCTGATGCGCTCGATCACCGGGGCGGAGCCCCACGCATCGGCACCGCCGCGCGGGGACAGTGTGCGTTTGCTAGACTGGCCCGACTCAAGGACGCCGCAAGACGCGTCCGCAAGGGAGGGCGGTCGATGGACACCGGAACCACGGATCTGCTGCAGCCGGTGCGCGCGATCGCCACCGGCGTCTTCGTCAGCCTTGAGCGGATGTTCGGCGGCCTGAGCGAGTTCGACTATGGCCGGATCGCGCTCGCCATCCTCGTCTTCGCGCTCTTCTTCCTCCTGCGCCGCCTGTTCCGGCATGTGTTCTTCACCATCATCGGCAAGCTGTTCACGCTCAACATGCAGGCGTTCCGCGACGATCTCGGCCGCGCCTTGAAGGGGCCGGTGGAGCTGATGTTCGTCGCGGTCGGCACTTTCCTGGCGTTCGAGGTGCTGAAGGTGGCCGAGGATGGTGCCCTCGCCCAGTTTTCCGGCCATGTGGTGCAGACGCTGCTGATCGCCGCCGCCTACTGGACCATCATCGCCCTGGTCGACCCGCTGATGGAGCAGGCGGCGCCGCGCAGCGGCCGGATGACGGAGACGGTCATCGACTGGATCCGCAAGGCGCTGAAATGCATCGTGGCGTTCTTCGCCATCGTCGCGGTGCTCCAGCAGTGGGGCGTGCGGATCGGCCCGCTTCTGGCCGGCATGGGCATCGCCGGCGCGGCCGTCGCGCTCGGCGCGCAGGAGCTGTTCAAGAACCTGATCTCCGGCGTGCTGATCCTCCTGGAGCGCCGGTTCCAGTATGGCGACTGGGTAAAGGTGCCGAACGTGGTCGAAGGCACCGTGGAGAGCATCGGCTTCCGCTCCACCCGCATCCGCCAGTTCGACGATGCAGCGGTCCAGGTGCCGAATTCCGACCTCGCGGACAACTCGGTCATCAACTACACGCAGATGCGCCGCCGCCGCATCTACTGGATCATCGGCGTTCCCTATTCGACGACGGTCGAGCAGCTGCGCGACATCCGCCAGCAGATCGAGGACTACATCCACGGCGCCGACGATTTCGTCTCCTACAAGCAGGCGTCCACCTTCGTGCGGATCGATTCTTTCGGCGCCTCGTCCATCAACATCATGGTGTACTGCTTCACCAAGACGACGAACTGGGGCGAGTGGCTGGCGGTGAAGGAGAAGCTCGCCTGGCAGCTCATGGACATCGTCGCCAAGGCCGGCTCGTCCTTCGCCTTCCCGTCCACCTCGCTCTATGTGGAGAGCCTGCCGGCCGACCGGCCGGAAGCCTTCCTGCCGCCGGAGGAGGGCAGGCCGCGGCTCGCGCCCATCGACGGCGCCCCCGCAGCGGCTCCGCCCGCACCCAATCCCGCCGCCTCCAATCCCGCCGCGCCCAAGCCTCCCGGCTAGAACGCCGTCGCCGGGCGGGCGTCAGCCGCCGATCAGCGGCCGGGCGATCAGGTCGCCGGCCCACAGGCCGAAGCCCATGGCGAGGTGGCTGGAGAGATCGTGCGCCAGCGCCACCGGGCGGTTCGGCGCCCTGGCGGCCATCACGCCCGCCCCGAGCACCGGCTCCATGAAGAACCAGGTGACGCCGACCGACAGCGCCGCGAACACCAGCGCCGAGACGAGGGAGGGCGGGGCGCCGAGCACCAGCCACACGAGCCCCAGATAGACGACGGCGTAGCCGATGCCGACCACATAGTGGACGAGCCAGCCCAGCGGCCGCTCGCCCGGCACCGGCGCGGCCTTGCCGATATCGGGCTGGGTGAACTGGCCATCCCGGAAATGGCCCACCCAGCGGCCGATGAGCCCCCAGTCGGTGATCGGCAGCCCGAACACGAGGCGGCACACCTGCTGCCAGAGGTCGAGCGCCGCGGTCGCGACCACCCCGACGATGAGAACGTAAAGGGCGGCCATCATCATCATGTGCCTCGGTGGGGAGCGGGGGCGGGGAGGGCGACGTCGAAGCAGCCGTTCACCATGGCCATCATCGAGTAGAAGCCGCAGAGGGTGACGATCTCCAGCAGCCCCTCGATGCCGAAGGCGGCGATGGCGCTGTCCTGGAGCGGCTGCGGAATGGACTGGAACGCGAAGGCGCAGTCGGTGATCCGGTCCACGAGGTCGAACGGCGCGGGGAAGGCGCGCTTGTCCTGCGCCACCATCTGCGTCACCGCCTCCGGCAGGCCGGCGGCGCGGGCGGCGGCCACGTGGTCCTCCCACACGAACTCCACCTTGGAGCGCTTGGCGAGGATCAGCACCACGAACTGGTAGATGTCGCGCGGCAGCTTGCTCTCATACTTGTAGTACCAGCCGAGCTGCTCGATCAGCTTCGCAAGTTCCGGATGGTTGAGCAGCGGGATATAGGGGCCGAGATGGTGCACCCCCTTGGCGGCGCGCCGGGCGAGGATGTCCTCAAAGATGGCGCGGCCGGCGCCGGTGAGGCTTGCCGTGGGATCGGGCAAAGCGGCCATGATCTTCGCCCCCTTATTCGTGGTAGGACCAGGCGTGGGCGCCGGCCGCGAAGTCGTAGACCGGCGTCGGGCAGTCCTTGTCGGCCTTCACGTCGATCACCACCGTGGTGCCGGCGGCCACCGCCTCGGCCATGGCCTTGGGCAGATCGGCGGGGTCGGTCACGGTGATGCCGTGGGCGCCGAGCGCGCGGCCGAAGCCGGCCCAGTCGTGGTCCACTACGCTGGTCAGCTCCGAGGGCACGGCGCCGTATTGGTGGGCGCGCAGCCAGACATTGCCGAGCGCGCCGTTGTTCAGCACCAGATAGACCACCGGCAGCTTGTAGCGGGCGGCGGTCTGCACCTCCATGCCGTGCATCTGCATGCAGCCGTCGCCGGTGATGACCGCGACGCGCTGGTCCGGCCGGGCGCACTGCACGCCGATGGCGGCCGGGATGGCCCAGCCCATAGGGCCGAGATTGGTGGCCGAGACGTAGCTGCGCGGCATGTAGGAGGTCCAGTAGTGGCCGGCGAACGCGCGGTGGGCGCCGGAATCCACCAGCACGATGCCGTCGCGCGGGAGCGCCGCGCGCAGCGCCACGATCGCGCTCGCCGGGTGGATCGGCTTGCCCGGCCGGTGGCAGTTCTCGGTGTCGTAGAGGCGCGGGCCGGCCTTGATGCCGGCGATCCATTCGTCCCGCGCGGCCTTGCCCCTGGTCAGGGCGGCGGCCTCCAGCTCGCCGAGGCGCGACAGGCGGGTGAGGAAGGCCGCCGCATGGCCGGCGACGACATGGTCGGTGTCCGCCACGCAGGACAGCTCCGCAAGCGAGGTGTTCACGTGCACGAACAGCGCCTTGGAGCGTTGGCGCAGGGTCCAGTGCATGGTGTCGCGCTCGTTGAGGCCCGAGCCCAGCACCAGCAGCACGTCGATGGCGTCCGACAGCAGCGCCGCGGTGGCGTGCCGGGTGCCGGCATAGCCGAACACGCCGAGCGAGAGCGCATGGTCCTCCGGGAACACGCCCTTTGCGCGCAGCGTGGTCGCGACGGGGATCGAGAAGCGCTCGGCGAACGTCTTCAGCGCCTCGGCCGCCGCGCCTTCCTCGACCCCGGCGCCGGCGAGGATGGCAAGGCGCGGGGCGCCGGCGAGCAGGGGCACCGCCCGCTCGGCCGCCGCGGTGTCGAGCGGCGCCGCGGCGAAGACCGGAGAGACTGGGGTGTGCGCTGCATCGCACTCGCCGGTGAGCACGTCATGGGCAAGCGAGAGGTGCACCGGCCCGCGCGGCTGCGACAGCGCCTCGGCGAGGCCGTGGCGCAGCGCGTGGCCGAGATTCTGCGCGCTCGCGACCGTGAGCGAGAGCCGCGCCACGGGCCGCATGATCGATGTGTCATCGAGGGTGAACTGGCTCGCGTCCTGGAACTCGCCGAGGCCTTCCATGGCGACGGGGATCTCGCCCGAGAGCACGAGGAGGGGGGAGGAATCGGTCTTGGCGGCGGCGACCGCGGTGGTCATGTTCGCAAGGCCCGGCCCGCCGATGCCCAGCACGGCGCCGAAGCGCCCGCTGGCGCGGGCATAGCCGTCCGCCATGTAGGCCGCGCCGCCCTCGTGGGCGGCGACGATGGGGGTGAGCCTCGTCTGCCGGCCGAGCGCTGGCATGAAGGGGTCCACCAGCCCGCCCGGCACCATGAACAGGTGGTCCAGGCCTTCCGCGGCCAATGCGTCGAGAATGAAGTCGGTTCCGAGGGCCATGTCGTGTCCTCAGGTGACGGCCTCGCGGCCGGCGACGATCGGGGTCGGGTCAAAGGATGCCGATCCGGCGCAGCGAGAACCGCGGCGCCGGATCGGCGAACGCTCAGCGCTCGCCGCGCGGCCGGGCGGGCGCCGGACGGCCCTGGGGCCGGGCCTGCTGCGGCCGCGGCCGGGCGTTCTGGGGCCGCGCCTGCTGCGGCCGGGGGCGCGTGTTCTGGCTCGGGCGCTGGGTGCTCGGCCGGGTGGCGTTCGGCCGGCTTTGCCCGGTGCTGGGGCGGTTCTGCCCCGTGCTCGGACGGTTCTGGCCGGTGCTCGGACGGTTCTGGCCGGCGCCCTGTCCGGGCTGGCTGGGCGTCGCGTCCTGTCCAGGACGGCTCTGCCCGCCGGGCTGGCCCGGACGCCCGGGCGGAACGGTCGCAGGGCGGTCGGGCCGCGCCGGCGGCGCGACGCCGGGACGGCCGGGTGTACCAGGGCGGCCGGGACCGCCGGGACCGCCGGGACCACCGGGACTAACGGGATTACCGGGTAGTCCAGGCCGACCAGGTCCACCAGGACCGCCCGGTCCGCCAGGACCAACGATCGGTCCACCGGGACCACCAGGACCTCCGGGGCGGCCGGGACGGACCGGTGGCGGTACTCCGGGACGGCCGGGGCGCCACGGCCCCGGTCCCCAGGCCGGCGGGCGCGGCGCCGCCGGGCCCCAGCCCCAGGACGGCGGCCGGCGCCAGGCCGGCGGGGTCACCCAGACCGTGTTCCAGCCCCGGTTGTTCCAGCCCCAATTGTTGTTCCAGGCCGAGCCCACCAGCACGCCGGTGCCGAACGCCAGCGCCCCCACCGCCGCGGTGGTGAAGATGGTGGAGCTGTCATAGGTCGGCACATAGATGGTCTGCGGATTGGTGGGAGCGATGTAGATTACCTGCTTCCCGTTTTCCTGCCGCGTCGTCACCTGCTGCTGCGGCGTGCTCTTGAGGTTGCCCACGTCCTGCGCCTTGGCGCGCAGCATCTGGACCACCGTGGAGACGTCCTGCGGCTGGCGCACGAAGGCGTAGCCGATGGATTCGGTCCATTCCATGTGGGTCGCCAGCATGGCGACCACGTCCGGGAAGCGCACCAGCGCCTTGACCGAGCTGTCCCAGTCCATCTTGTCGACGGCCGAGAAGTCGGCCGCCTTCACCGCGGCCTGGTTGTCGGTGATCCACTGGTTCGCCGCGACAAGCTGCTGCGGGAAGGCGGCGGCCGGCATCAGCACCGCCAGCAGCGGGTCGGGATAGAGCGCGATCGGGCCGAAGATGTATTCGAGGTCGCTCACCGAATAGCTCGGCGCATCCGCCGGGATCGGGCTCGCCGCCTCAGCCGGCGCCTGGGGCGGGGCACCGCCGGAGACCGTTCCGCCCGGCTGGCCGGGCGCGGCATCGATCGGCGCGCCGGAGGGCGCGGTGGGCGGTGGCGCCGGCGGACGGTCCGTGGGTGCCGGCTGCGCCTGGGGTCCGGCGGGAGGCTGCTGGGGCGCCTGTGCCATCGCCGGCCAGGCGACGGTCGACCAGGCGAACACCGAGGCCGTCAGCACGCGGGCGAAGTTTCCGGCAGGTAAGCGGGAACGCCGTTGGGAATAAGGGACTTTCACTTCGCCCTCCAACCACATGACGCGCCGACCAGACGCGATTTTCTTCATAATCGCAAGCGGCTTGCGCAATTGCGTGCGCCTCGTCGCCCGACATGTCCCGACCCGGAGCGAACCGGCCGAACCTTTGCCGGACAGCCTGCGGGCCTTTGTACAGCGCGCGCGCTTCGCTATGGTTCCCGCCGATCCGCGCAACGGGAGATCAGATGTCGAAAACCGTGACCCTGCCGGGGGGAGAGCGCGTGCCCGCACTGGGCCAGGGCACCTGGTATATGGGTGAGCAGCCGGGACGCCGCGCCGATGAGGTGGCCGCGCTCCGGGCCGGCCTCGATCTCGGCCTCACCCTCATCGACACCGCCGAGATGTATGCCGACGGCGGCGCCGAGGAGGTGGCTGGCGAGGCGATGAAGGGCCGGCGCGACGAGGTGTTCCTGGTCAGCAAGGTCTATCCCCACAATGCCAGCCGGGCCGGGGTCGCGGCCGCCTGTGCGCGCTCGCTGAAGCGGCTCGGCACCGACCGCATCGACCTCTATCTGCTGCACTGGCGCGGCAGCCATCCGCTGGCCGAGACCATTGCCGGGTTCGAGGCGCTCCAGGCGGCGGGCAAGATCCGCCACTGGGGGGTGAGCAACCTCGACGCCGACGACATGACGGAGCTGTTCGCCGCCGGAGGGCGCGCCTGCGCCGCCAACCAGGTGCTCTACAATCCGACACGGCGCGGGCCGGAGTTCGACCTGTTCCCGGTCATGGAGAAGGCCGGCATCCCCGCCATGGCCTACAGCCCCATCGAGCAGGCGCGCCTGCCGCGCGGCGGCGCGCTCGGAGCGGTGGGACAAAAGCACGGCGCAAACCCGTTCCAGGTGGCGCTCGCCTGGGCGCTGCGCCGGCCGGACGTCATCGCCATCCCCAAGGCGAGCCGCATCGCCCACGTGAAGGCCAATGCCGCGGCGCGCGACCTCGTGCTCGATGCCGAGGACCTCGCCGCCATCGACAAGGACTTTCCACCGCCGCGGCGCAGGACGGCGCTGGAGATGCTCTGAGCCGCCTCAAGCCGAACGCGACGGCGCGGCCTCGTCCAGCGGCACGGCGATCACCACCACGTCCGCCTCGGGGATCGCCGCGCGGACGGTGCGGCGCATGGCTCGGGTCACGGCGCCCACGTCGGCGAGAGTGCGGGCGGGATCGAACGCCACGGTGATCTCCACGTGGGGCACCGTGCCGGAGCGGCGGGTGCGCACGCCGATCAGCTGCTCGTAGTCCCGGAAGGACGCGGCGAGCGCCGCCGTCACCTTGAGCTGCAGCGGCTCGGCCAGCGCCCGGTCCAGAAGGTCGGGCAGCGCCTCGTAGATCATTTGGGCGCCCACCACCACCATGAACCCGGCGCCGACGAGCCCGCCGACGGCATCGGCGATCCGCGCCAGCTGCCTGTCCGGCGACAGGGCATCAATGGCGACGCAGGCCACCACCGTCACCGAGGCCACGGCCTTGGCGAGGCGCGCCCGGAACTGGGAGAGAACGATGATCGAGGCGCCGGCCTTGGTCGCGCGCCATAGCGGTGCCAGTGGCA
Organism: Xanthobacter tagetidis; assembly: GCF_003667445.1. Taxonomy (GTDB): domain Bacteria; phylum Pseudomonadota; class Alphaproteobacteria; order Rhizobiales; family Xanthobacteraceae; genus Xanthobacter; species Xanthobacter tagetidis. Next base: position 82,136 of record NZ_RCTF01000003.1, read on the forward strand.
GGACATTGGCCAGAAGATTGTAGCTGACGAGGCCGACGGCCATCGCGGCCCAGGCTGGTGTCAGCTCCGGCGGCACGCGCCCCCCCAAAGCACGGGCAACGATGAAGCCGGCGGCGCCGATCAGCAGCGCGCCGATGCCCGCAGACAGCATGCGCTCCAGCTTGCCGACGCCGAACTCGTAGAAATAGGTCTTCCCGCGATGCACCGCCCGCAGCGTGACGAGCGCGGCGCCTTCGACGATCAGCAGCAGCCCGCCGCGCAGCAGTTCCGCCAGCATGGCGAGGGAGCCGATGTGCCAGACCGTGAACGCGTAGGGAATGAACACGCTGACGTCGAGCAGCACGGCGAGCAGGATCGCGCGTTCCTTCAGGCGGTCGTTCTCGCTGGGCTCACGCACGGCATTGGCCTCGACGACCGCAGGGCGGTTCGCGATCGTCTGGCAGTCTAGGGCCGTACGGAGCCGCTTAGGATCATCTGATTAGAGGATCGGCGGGCCACCCGGTTCAGGGCGCCTTGGGGCCGCGCATGGTCAGCCGGTCGCCGCGGAACTCGAAGCCGTCGAGGCGCGAGAGGAAGGTCATGCCGAGCAGGCTGGTGCGCAGCACGCCCGGCGGTGACACCAGAGCCGGCACCTGGCGCTCGACGATGCCGCCGACGATGATGTTGTCGATGTTGACGGCCGCCGCCTTGGTGCGCCCGTTGGCGGTCTCCACCGCCACGTCGTAGGTGAGGAACTCCACCGGCAGGCCGGCGGCCTGGGCCGCGGCATGGGTGAGCACCACCGAGGTCGCGCCGGTGTCCACCAGCATCGGCACGCCGGCGCCGTTCACCGAGGCGCGCACCGCGAAGTCGCCGGCGGCGCCGCGCGTCACCTCCACCGTGACGCGGGCGCCCTCCAGGCGCGGCACCACATAGCCCGGCACCAACTGGCCGATGACGCGCTGGGCCACCGCCTGCAGCGGATCGCGATAGGTGTAGGCGACGGCCAGCACCGCGGCGAGCACCACCCAGAAGGCCGCCGCGATCAGCGATTCGGCGACCCGCCCCCGGAACATCGACCAGGCGAACGCGCCGATGAAGATGGCGATTGACAGCTTGGCGACCAGGCTGCCGAACTGGTCGAGGTCGAGCCCGGCCACCGAGCCCTGCTCGTGATGGACCGCGAGCACCACCACCCCGCCGAACAGGCCGAGCAGCAGCAGCCAGAGCAACCTGTCACCGCGCATCGTCGTCGTCCGGCGGGCCGTCGAGGAACAGGCCGGGCTGCGCCGCGCGCAGCCGGTCGAGGCGGGCGGAAAGGCTCTCCATGATGGCGGCGCGGGCCTGCGGCGAGAGCGAGGGCCAGGAGCCGATCTCGCGCATGGTGCGCCCGCAGCCCAGGCAGATCCCGCTCATGGGCTCCAGCGTGCAGATGCGCACGCAGGGTGTCGCGATGGGGGCGGGGGTGGCTTGCGGCATCGCTTCGGCGACCGGGTCTCTCGCGGCTCGGGCCCGCATTCGGGAATCACAAACGCACCGCGCGGGCGCTCAGGCGTTCCGGGCGAAGATAAGAACGCCAAGGAGAAACGCAATCTCCGCCACCTGCTGGGTTGCGCCGGCCACGTCGCCGGTCTGGCCGCCGATCATGTGGCGTGAGAGGCGCACCATTAAGCCCAGCGCCAAAAGCGGCGCGATCAGGCCGGCGAAGGTGGCGCCGACGCCGAACGACGGCACCAGCACCAGCGCCGCCACCAGGGCCGCCACCAGCGCGCAGGAGGCGGCGGCTTCGGGGGAGGGCTGGCCGACCCCGGCCGATGCCCCGTCGGTGCGCGCCGGCGGCAGGGCGCGCAGCAGAAGGATGCCGGCGGCGCGGGAGACCGCGGCTGCGGCGGCGAGGGTGAGCGCGGCGCGCAGCGGCCCGGCGATGGTCACCAGCGTCGCGAGGCAGGTCACCCGAAGCAGCAGCGCGAGGCCGAGCGCGCTCGCGCCGTAGGTGCCGATGCGGCTGTCGCGCATGATCTCCAGCCGCCGCGCCGGGTCGCGCCCGCCGCCGAAGCCGTCCGCGGTGTCGGCGAGGCCATCCTCATGCACCGCGCCGGTGGCGAGCACCATCACCGCCACCGCCAGCACGGCCGCGGGATCGGTGCCGAATCCCACCCAATGGCCGATGAGGAGGGTGGCGGCGCCGATCAGGCCGATCACCGCGCCAGCCAGCGGGATGGCATAGGCGATGCGGTCGAGGTTCGGCGCGCCGTAGGCGTCCGCCGCGCCGGCCTTGGGCGCGACCGGCAGGCGGGAATAGAAGCGCAAGGCCACCAGGAGGTCTTCGGCGATCCGGTCGATCTGCATCAGGGCGTTCCGCGTCCGAAAGGAGAGGCGCCGGCCCGCCGCCGGCCCTTCTTGGGAGCCTTATTCGAGGCTCGGGTCAAGAGCGCCGCCGGCCCCGGCGGGCGATGCGCGGGGTCAAAAGTTCCGTAGCGGAATATGGCCACGAGGCCGCATGCGAGCATGCGTTTGCATTCGACGGGCCGCTCGGTATAGTCCGGCCGCTTCGCCGCACCCCGCCTTGGGGCGCGGCAATTCGGATTCCACGAACCAGAACGAGGACGCTCATGTTCATCTCGCCCGCTTTCGCCCAGGGCGCTCCGGCCGCCGGCGGCGGTGCCGACATGCTCATCCAGCTTGCCCCGTTCCTGCTGATCTTCGTGGTGATGTACTTCCTCATCCTGCGCCCGCAGCAGAAGCGCGCCAAGGCGCACCAGGAGATGGTGAACGCCCTGCGCCGCGGCGACGTGGTGGTGACGGCCGGCGGCCTCATCGGCAAGGTGAGCCGGGTGATCGACGAGAACGAGGTCGAGCTCCAGGTTGCCGACAATGTGAAGGTGCGCCAGCTGCGCGCCCACATCTCCTCGGTGCGCGCCAAGGGCGAGCCAGCCAAGGACGAGGTCATTCCGCCCCCGAACGTGTGATCCGGCGACGAGTGAACCTTTCATAAGACTGCGCGCCCGATGCTGCACTTCTCCCGATTCAAGATCATCGCCATTCTCGTCATCACGGGGCTGGGCATCCTGTTTGCCCTGCCGAACGTGCTGCCGCAGCGCGTGCTCGACCATCTGCCGTCGTGGCTGGCCTCCAGCCACATCACGCTCGGCCTCGATCTGCAGGGCGGCTCGCACATCCTGCTCGAAGTGGACGGGCCGGCGCTCATCAAGGAGCGTGCCGAGCAGGTGCGCGACGAGGTGCGGCGCGTGCTGCGCGACGCCAAGATCGGCTATTCCAACCTCGCCGTGCGCGACACCACGGTGAGTGTGCGGGTGCGCGATCCCGCCGATACGCAGAAGGCCGTGACCGAGCTGCGCAAGCTCGCCGCGCCCGTGACCGACAGCCTGTTCGGCAATTCCACCGGCGAGATGGACCTCACCGTCGCCTCCGGCGCCGACGGCGCGGTGAGCGTGACGCTGACCCAGACCGGCCTCAACGCCCGCATCCGCTCGGCGGTGGACCAGTCGATCGAGATCATCCGCCGCCGTATCGACCAGCTCGGCACGGTGGAGCCCAACATCCAGCGCCAGGGCGCCGACCGCATCCTGGTCCAGGTGCCGGGCCTGCAGGACCCGCAGCGCCTGAAGTCGCTCCTGGGCCAGACCGCCAAGCTCTCGTTCCGCATGGTCGACATGTCCATGTCGCCGCAGCAGGCGCTGGAAGGCCGCCCGCCGGTGGATTCGGAGGTGCTCCAGGGCCCGAACGGCGAGCCCTATCTGGTCGAGAAGCAGGTGCGCGTCTCCGGCGAGGACCTGGTGGACGCCCAGCCGGGCTTCGACCAGCAGTCGCGCGAGCCGATCGTCTCCTTCCGCTTCAATTCCAATGGCGCGCGGCGCTTCGCCGCGGTGTCGCAGGAGGCGGTGGGCCGGCCCTTCGCCATTGTTCTCGACAACCACGTGATCTCCGCCCCGGTGATCCGCGAGCCGATCCTCGGCGGCTCGGGCCAGATCTCCGGCGGCTTCACCGTGCAGCAGGCGAACGACCTCGCGATCCTTTTGCGCGCCGGCGCGCTGCCGGCGCCGCTCAAGGTGGTGGAGGAGCGCACCGTCGGCCCGAGCCTTGGCGCCGATTCCATCGAGAGCGGCAAGGTCGCGGCCTATGTGGCCTCGGGTCTCGTCGCCGTGTTCATGGTGGCGGTCTACGGCCTGTTCGGCGTGTTCGCGCTCATCGCGCTGGTGGTCCACATCACGCTGATGTTCTCGCTCCAGTCGATCCTCGGGGCGACGCTGACGCTGCCGGGCATCGCCGGCGTCATCCTCACCATCGGCATGGCGGTGGATTCCAACGTCGTGATCTTCGAGCGCATCCGCGACGAGGCACGCGAAGGGCGCTCCGCCATCTCGGCCATCGACAAGGGCTTCGTGAACGCGCTCGGCACCATCCTCGACGCCAACATCACCTCGCTCGCCACGGCCGTCATCCTGTTCCTGATGGGCGGGTCCGGTCCGGTGCGCGGCTTCGCGGTCACCTACATCCTCGGCCTTCTGACCACCGTGTTCACCGCCTATACCCTGACGCGGCTCATGATCGCCTACTGGGTGAAGTGGCGGCGGCCGGCGAAGCTGCCCATCTGAAGGCGCCGAACATGCCCTTGATCGACTACATTCCGGCGCAGACCAAGATCAACTTCATGCGCCTGCGCCACTGGACGTTCCCGCTCTCGGCGGTGATGTCCCTGGTGGCGGTGATCCTGTTCGCGACCGTCGGCTTCAACCTCGGCATCGACTTCCGGGGCGGCACGCTGATCGAGGTGCAGTCCGCGCAGGAACGCGCCGACATCGGCGCCCTGCGCGAGCATCTGACCGACATCGACGTCGGCGAGGTGCAGATCCAGGAGTTCGGCTCGCCGCGCGACGTGCTGATCCGGGTCGGCGCCACAGGTTCCGACGAGGCGCAGCAGGCCATGGTGGCCAAGGTGCGCGAGGCGATCGGCGCCGACTATTCCGTGCGCCGCGTCGAGACGGTCGGCCCCTCGGTCTCCGAGGAACTGGTGCGCCAGTCCATCCTCGCCATGGTGCTCGGCGCCTTCGCGGTGCTGGCCTATCTGTGGTTCCGCTTCGAGTGGCAGTTCGCGGTGGGCGCCATCGTGACGACGATGCACGACATCTTCGTCACGCTGATGATCTATTCGGCGTTCGGGATCGACTTCGACCTGACCTCCATCGCGGCCATCCTCACCATCATGGGCTATTCGCTCAACGACACGGTGGTGGTGTACGACCGCATCCGCGAGATGCTGCGGCGCTACAAGAAGATGCCGCTGCCGGAGCTGCTGGACACGGCAGTGAACGCCACCTTCTCGCGCACCATCATCGTCTCCACCACCACCTTCCTTGCGACGCTCGCGCTCTATTTCTTTGGCGGCGAGGTGCTGCGCGGCTTCTCGCTCGCCATGACCGTGGGCGTCGTCATCGGCACCTATTCCACCATCTTCGTCGCCGCCCCGATCCTCATCCATCTGGGCCTGCGCGCCTCCACCGTCGGCACGGTGGAGAAGCCGAAGCCGGAGGACGTGCTGGACGTGGAGGAGAATGCCGAGCTGCTCGAAGCCGAGGAGGCGGCGGAAGCCGCCAAGCCGGTGCCGGCGGCCGCGGCGGCGCCCAAGCCGGCCGCGAAGGGCAAGAGCACCGCCAAGGGCACCCCGAAGGGCAAGGCCGGCACGGCGGGCAAAGCCGCGGCGGCCAAATCCCCGGCGGCGAAGACCGCGGCCAAGGCGCCCGCTCCGGCTGTGCCGGCCGGGCCTGTGACCGTCGTGGTGCCGCCCGGTGCCGTTCCGGCGACCGACGCGCCGAAGGCGCCCGACGCGGGAGAGGCGCCCGAGGCCCCCAAGGAGGCCCCAAAGTCTCCAGAATCGCCCGACAGCCCCGGGAAGGCGTGAGCGTGGCCGGCCGGCAGGACGAGCCCGACGGCGCGCCCTTCCTGCCCCGGCAGGTGTCCATCGACGGCTACCGGGACAATTTCTTCCACTTCGCCGGCATGTCCCATGCCGGCTCGATCCTGGCGCTGCCCTCGGGCGTGCGCCCCTGGGGCGTTTCCGCCTTCCGCGATGTGGACGCGCACGCGCTCGCGCCTGTCCTCGCCGAGGCCGGGGCGTTCGAGCTTCTGTTCCTCGGCACCGGGCGCGATCCGGCGCACCTGAAGGAGCCGCTGAAGGCGCTGCTGCGGCAGGCGGGCCTCAGGTTCGAGCTGATGCCGACGCCGGCTGCCGCTTCCACCTACAACGTGCTGCTGGCCGAGGGCCGCCCGGTGGGCGCCGCCCTGGTCGCGCTCTGAGCGCCATGGCGCTCGACGCCGCCTACGCTCATTGCGCCGACCTCGTGCGCGCGCAGGACCGCGACCGGTTCCTCGCGGCTTTGTTCGCGCCCGAGGCGGCCCGCCGGCATCTGTTCGCGCTCGCCGCCTTCAACGTGGACGTGGCGCGGGTGCGCGATGTGGCGCGCGAGGCGCTGCCCGGCGAGGTGCGGCTCGCCTGGTGGCGCGAGGTGATCGAGGGCGAGGGCAGGGGCGACGTGGAGGGGCATCCGGTCGCCGCCGCACTGCTCGACACCATCACGCGCTTCGCGCTGCCCCGCGCCAGCCTCGCCGCGCTCGCCGATGCGCGCATCTTCGACCTCTATGACGATCCCATGCCGACGCTGGGCGACCTGGAGGGCTATGCCGGCGAAACCGCCTCGGCATTGCTCCAGCTTTCGACCCTGGTGCTCGCGCCCGCTGCCGCCGCGCAGACGGGCGATGCCTCCGGCCATGGCGGCGTCGCTCTGGCGCTCACCGGGCTGATGCGCTCCTTTCCCATCCATGCCGCGCGCGGCCAGTGCTTCCTGCCGCTGGATCTGCTCGCGCGCCACGGCATCGGCCGGGAGGCGGCGGTTAGCGGCACGGTGACGCCCGCGCTTCTGGCTGCGCTCGCCGACCTGAGAGGCGAGGCGCTGAGGCACCTTTCCGCCGCCGGCGCGGCGTTCGCAAAGGTCGCCGACCGCGCGGCCATCGCCCCGCCGTTCCTGCCGCTGGCCCTAGTGGCGGGCGACCTGGCCGCTCTTGCAAAGGTGCGCGATCCGTTCCGGGAGATGGCCGGCCTCTCGCCGCTGCGGCGGCAGTTCGGGCTCTGGCGCGCGGCGCGGCGCGCCGCAGCGGGAAAGACCTTCATTCGCGCCTGAGGCCTTGCCGTCCTGGGGCTACCAGCGGCCCATCGCGCATTGCGCCGGCGGGCGGCTTCTTCGATACTCCGGCCGCCTTCCCCTCCCTTTCTCCGGCTCAACGGGGTTTGAATTCCATGAAGATCACCTGGCTCGGCCACGCCGCCTTCCGTCTGGACTTCTCGGGCAAGGCGGTGCTCATCGATCCCTTCTTCACCGGCAATCCGGTGTTCAAGGGCACGCGCGAGGAGGCCGCGCGCGGCTGCACCCACATCCTGCTCACCCACGGCCATGGCGACCATATTGGTGACACGGTGGCCATCGTCGAAGAGGCGGCGGACGCGGCGCGCGAGATCCCGGTGGTGGCGAACCCCGAGATCTGCGCCTTCCTCGCGGGCCAGGGCGTGGGCTCCACCGCCTTCATGAATACCGGCGGCACCGTCGACATGGGCGGGTTCACCGTGACCATGGTGCGCGCGGACCATTCCTCGGGCGGCGGCTCGAACCCGCCGGAATATCTCGGCAATCCCACGGGCCTCATCATCAAGGCGCCGGGCGAGCCCACCGTCTGGCACATGGGCGACACGGACATCTTCTCGGACATGGCACTGCTGTGCGAGATCCACGAGCCGAAGGTGGTGTTCGTGCCGATCGGCGACCGGTTCACCATGAGCCCGAAGACCGCCGCTCTGGCGGTGAAGCGCTTCCTGCCTGGCGTCGAGACCGTGGTGCCGTGCCACTACGCCACCTTCCCGCTGCTGGTTCAGGACCCTTCCGGCTTCATCGAGGCCCTGAAGGGCCACAAGGTGAAGATCGAGGCCCCCGCCGTGGGCGGCAGCTTCCAGGTGTGAGCGGCCGCACCGGCAGCAGGAAGGAGCGTTGCTGCCCTTCCTGCTGCCGGTCGTCATGCGCTTGTCTAAAGGCCGGCGATCTGCATCGCCGCAACCATGGTCCTCTGCCGATGGCGCCGGAGCGTTAGACGGCGGCAGCCTGCGGGTGTTCGACGAAGGTGCGGAAGCCGCCGAATTCCGTGATGTCGCGCGCCTGCGCCACCTCGCCCGCCTCGGCCAGGAATCCGGCCACGCGTCGGCCGTCGGCCAGTTCGACCTGCCCCAGCCCGAGCGGCGCCGGGATGGTGGCGAGCAGACGGCCCACCCCCTCCATGGGCAGCGACCAGACCTCGCCGCTGATGGCGGCACCCCCCGCGCCCACGCGCACCAGGCCCGGCCTCGGCTGGGCGCCGGGCAGCAGCTTCATGCGGTAGGCCGGGGCGGTTTCCGCCTCGGCGACGAAGCGGCCGCCCATGGCCTTGAGATCGGCGTTCAGCGCCATGCCGGAGAGATGGGCGCCGAACACGCAGACCTCCAGCCGGTCCAGCTCCGCCTTCGGCGCCGGCAAAGGCGGGGCGACCAGCGGCGCGCCCGTGGCGCCGAGCGTCAGGTCGCCCGCGGCCATGAAGGCGCGGGCGAGGGAGGCCACCTCGCCGTCGCGCCCCGCCGGTGCCAGCAGCGTGATGCCGTAGGGCACGCCGGAGACGGCGACGGTGGTGGGCACGGCGGTGCCGCACAGGTCCATCAGGTTGACGAAATTGGTGTAGGTGCCATTGCGCGAATTGAGCAGGATCGGCTCCGCCTGCACCGCGTCCACCGTGTAGGCGGTGGGCGCCGTAGGCAGCACCATGGCATCGATGGCGGCGAGCGTCGGCTCGACCTGTTTGCGCAGCGCCTTCAGGCGGTACATGGCGCGGAACGCATCCGCGGCGCTCGCCGTCCCGCCGGGTTCGGTGATGGCGCGGGTGATGGGGTGAACGGCCGCGGGGTTGTACTCGATCAGGTCGCCCGCGACGATCCAGCGCTCCGCCACCCACGGGCCCTCATAGAGCAGGCGCGCGGTCTCGGCGAAGGGCGCGAAATCGATCTCCACGAGCCTCGCGCCGATCTTCCTCCAGCGGGCCAGCGCCGCTTCGTAGGCGGCGGCGGCGTCCGGGTCGCCGAAGAATTCCCGCTGGTCCGGGCGAAGCACGCCCAGCACGGGCGCCGGCGGCGGCGCGGCGAGGGGGGCGAGTGGCATAGCGCGGGAATAGGCGTCGGCATCGTCCCCGGCGATCACCTCAAGCACGGCCATGGCGTCGTCCACCGTGAGGGCGAACACCGAGATGCAGTCGAGCGAGCGGCAGGCGGGCACGAGCCCGGTGTTCGGCACCAGCCCGAGCGAGGGCTTCACGCCGACGATGTTGTTGAGCATGGCCGGCACGCGGCCGGAGCCCGCCGTGTCGGTGCCAAGCGCCACCGGCACGATGCCGGACGCCACCGCCACCGCCGAGCCGGAGGACGACCCGCCGGGCACGAGGTCCGCCTTGAAGGGGTTCTTCGGGAATCCATAGGGCGAGCGCACGCCCACAAGGCCGGTGGCGAACTGGTCCAGATTGGTCTTGCCGATGACGAGCGCGCCGGCGGCCTTCAGGCGCGCGACGGCGGTGGCGTCCTTCTCCGGCACATAGGCGAAGGCCGGGCAGGCGGCGGTGGTAGGAAGGCCGGCGACGTCGATATTGTCCTTCACCGCGATGGGGATGCCGTAGAGCGGCAGGCCGGCGGCGCCGCGCGCCGCCAGCGCCTGCGCCTCCGCCGCGACATCGGCGTGCGGTCTCAGGGTGATGAAGATCGCCGGGTCGTCGCGCGCGGCGATGCGGCGATAGACCTCCGCCACGGTGTCGGCGAGCGCGCGGGCGCCCGAGCGGTGGGCTTCGAGGAGGTCGGAAAGGGTATGCATGACGCTCTCTTCAGGTCGGTCCCGGCGGCCCTTCACGCGGCCTGCCACCGAGCCCGTAGCAGGAAGTGCGCCAGCAGACCGGAGCCCCGTCCAGGCCTCCCGCCGGCCCCCAAGGGGGGGCAACACAAAGACTTGCGGCGGAAGGCCTGGGGGAGGGCCGGCGGGGGATCGGCCCTGGGGTGAGGCGCAAGGCCTCATCGCGAAAATGGATACCAGAATGACTAAATATTAGTCAATACAGGCTTCGTGCATGCAATTCGCGGTCGTCACCGCGCCGGCGGCTGCGCCGGCTCGTCCGACAGCGTGCGGCCGGGCGGCATGGCAGGCGAAACGGTGGGCGGCGGCGGCTCGCCGCCCGGCGTCGGCACAGGCAGGGCGGCCGGGGCGGTCTCGGTGGGTTCGGGGGTGCCGCGGCCGGAAAACAATCCGGCGGCGACGATGGCTACAACCAGAACGATTGCTCCGGCGATGAGAGTAAAACGTCCATTCATGATGGGCTCCCGAAAGGTTTTATTTCGGGAACGCCCGGCGCCGCGATAGGTTTCCTCCCCGCCTGCGTCCATCCCGCGCAGGCGCGCAGGTAAGATAATTTCCTCAAACGGGACGGGGACTTGGCCTCAACGCAGGCGTCCTGCGGATCAGTCGCGGAACACCACTGTTTTCGAGCCGTTGAGGATCACCCGATCCTGGAGATGCCAGGACAGCGCGCGTGCCAGGACGCGGCGTTCGATGTCGCGCCCCTTGCGGACCAGATCGTCCGGCTGGTCCTGGTGCGAAATTCTCTCCACGTCCTGCTCGATGATCGGCCCCTCGTCCAGGTCGGACGTGACGTAGTGCGCGGTCGCGCCGATCAGCTTCACGCCGCGCGCATGCGCCTGATGGTAGGGCTTAGCGCCTTTGAATCCCGGCAGAAACGAGTGGTGGATGTTGATGCACCGGCCCGCCAGCTTCGCCGCCAGGCCGTCGGAAAGAACCTGCATGTAGCGCGCGAGGACGGCCAGTTCCGCCCGAGACGACTTGAACACGTCCCATACGTCTCGTTCCTGTTCCAGCTTCGTCGCCTTGGTCACGGGCAGGTGGTGGAACGCGATACCGTCGATGTCCAAATGCGCATAGGTCTCGCGCGGGTGGTTCGAGACGATGCCCACGAGGTCCATGGGGATCTCGCCGATGCGCCAGCGATAGAGCAGGTCGGCGAGGCAGTGGTCGGACTTGGAGGCGAGCAGCAGCACCCGGCGCTTCTCGTCCTTCGAGCGCATGCTGAAGGTGGCCTTGAACGGCTCGGCGACGGTGGCGAACTCCGCCCGCAGGGCCTCGAGGCCGGCCTCGCCCTCCACCACGTTGAACACCGTGCGCATGAAGAAGCGCCCGCTCTCGGTGTCGTCGAACTGCTGCGCCTCCAGGATGTTGCAGCCGTGCTGGAACAGGAAGGTGGAGACGCCGGCGACGATGCCTGGCCGGTTGGGGCAGGCGAGGGTGAGGATGAACTGGAGGTCCGGATGGCTCATGGTCGGTCTCGTAATAAGCTGGCCCGGCGCAGGGCGCCGATCGGGGCCGGAAGGGGGACGGGGCGATCGCGCGCGCCGCGCTGCCGTCAACCTCGTCCGGCGCCGGAGAGGGCGAAGCCGAATTCGGCGGCGCTCGCCGCCAGCCAGCGCAGAAAGGCGGGCGCGAACGAGCGCGGCACGGCGAACACGAAGGCCGGCGCCTCGGCCGGCGTGTCCGCGACCTGCCAGAAGGTGAGGTTCACGTGCGAGACGGTGGTGGTCGCCGCGTCGCCCGCCCCGAAGGCGGAGGGGTCGAGGTCCACCATCACGCCCTTGGCGAGCGCCGGCCGCACCCTGGGGCCCGACACCTCGAACATGAGGCTGGCGTCGCTCTGATCGGTGACCGCCGCAAGGCCCTGGGCCAGGGGGAGGATGCGGCCGGGCAGGACGCCCACGTCGTCCGCGAAGGCGAGCCAGCGGCCGGGGCCGGTGCCCACAAGCGTTACGCCAGCGGCGGCTGCCGCCTTCGGGCCGGCGGGCAGAACGAGGCCGGCCTCGGCGAAGCGGGCGGCGAGCGCCGCCGCCGCGCCGCGCCGGGCAACGAGACTGGCGGCGGAGCCGCCGGGAAGGAGGCGCGCGCGAACGCCCTCGCTCGGCGCGCCGTAATGGCCGTCCGGCAGCAAAGCGGTGGGCGCGATATCGGCCAGCATGTCAGCCACGTTGCTTCTCCCCCTGGGGATCGACGAAGGCCGGATCGCACACTTCGACCGCGATGTCGCCGCCCCGCACCGGGTCATAGGCGCGCACCGTCTCGCCGATGCGCTTCTGTCCGTTCCTGAGGAAGCCGAGGCCGATGGAATGGCCAAGCGTGGGCGAGAAGGCGACCGAGGTCATGTAGCCCTCGTCGTTCGCCGTGGTCGGCTCGGCGCCCACCGCGAGGAAATGCGCGCCGGCGCGCAGGCGCTGGGTGCGGTCCAGGGGCCGGAAGCCGACGAAGATCGGCCGGTCTTCCTCCAGGAAGGCCGGACGGCCGGCGAGCACGCGGCCGATATAGTCCTTCTTGGTGGAGGCCATCTTGCCGAGCCCGAGGTCGCGGGCCGAGGTCTGGCCATTCAGCTCGTTGCCGGAGACGTGGCCCTTCTCGATCCGCAGAACGCCCAGCGTCTCGGTGCCGTAGGGCGTGATGCCGTAGGGCGCACCGGCCTCCATGATGGCGCGGATCAGCGCCTCGCCCCGGCCGGACGGCACGGCGATCTCGTAGCCCAGCTCTCCGGAGAAGGAGAGGCGGAAGATGCGCGCCGGGATGCCGCCGGCGACCGTGGTCTCAAGCACCCCCATGAAGGGCAGAGCAGCGTTCGACACGTCGGCTCCGTCCACCACCTTCACCAGCACATCGCGCGAGCGCGGGCCGGAGACGGCGATCTGGGCATAGTGCTCGGTGATGGAGGCGAGTTGCACGTCGAGGTCCGGCCACAGCACCTGGAGGCAGAATTCCAGGTGCTGGTAGACCTTGGCGGCGTTGGCCGTGGTGGTGGTCATCACATAATGGTCGTCGGCGAGGCGGGCGCTGGTGCCGTCGTCCATGACGATGCCGTCCTCGCGCAGCATCACGCCATAGCGCGCCTTGCCCACCGCGAGCGTCGAGAAGGTGTTGATATAGACCCGGTCGAGGAAGCGCCCGGCGTCCGGACCCTGCAGGTCGATCTTGCCGAAGGTGGAGGCATCCACCACGCCCACGCTCTCGCGCACCGCCTTCACCTCGCGGTTGACGCTCGTGAGCCAGTCGTTCTCGCCGGGCTGCGGGAAATACTGCGCCCTGAGCCAGAAGCCGGCCTCGACGAACACCGCGCCCTGCTCCTGCGCCCAGCGATGGGTCGGGGTCGGCCGGGTGGGCCGGAAGTCCTTGCCGCGGTGGTGGCCGGCGAGCGCGCCCATGGCCACGGGCGTGTAGGGCGGCCGGAACACCGTCACCCCGGTCTCGGCGATCGAGCGGCCGGTGAGGTGGGCCATGATGGCGAGGCCTGCCGTGTTGGAGGTCTTGCCCTGGTCGGTGGCCATGCCGAGCGTGGTATAGCGTTTCAGCAGCTCCACCGCGCGATAGCCTTCCTTGTGGGCGAGCGCGACGTCCTTCGCCGTCACGTCGTTCTGGAGGTCCACGAAGGCAAAGCCGCCGGGCGCCTCCACGTGCCAGAAGGCGCTGATGCCGGCGGGCGCGCCTTCCGCGCGTGGCACGTCCGGCCTGGGGACGGCAAAGCCGAGGTCGCTCGCCGCCGCCGCGCCGGCGCGTGCGCCGGTGTCGAGGCACTCCTGGAGCGGGAAGGCGCCGGCCGCCGCGCCCGCCACCGTCATTCCGGGAGGCAGGGCACCGGGCACGAAGGCGCAGAGGGCTTCGTCATAGGTGGGCCGTCCGCCCATGTGCGTTGTCAGGTTGAGATTGGGCGTCGCGCCGCCGGAGACGCCGAGCGCCTCCACCTTGAAGGTCTCGCTGCCCTTGGCGGTGCGCACGGTGACGGACGAGAGCCGCTTGCCGGAGGTCGCCACCACCTCGCCCTGGATCACCCTGACGCCGAGCGCTTCGGCCCGCGCCGCCAGCGCCGGGTCGGGGCGGACATCGACGATGGCCTCCACCTCCACGCCCGCGTCCGCCGCATCGAGTGCGGCGGCGAAGGCGTGGTCGTTGTTGACGAAGAAGGCCGCCGTCTGGCCCGCGCTCACGCCGTAGCGGGTGGCATAGGTGGCGAGCGCCAGCGCCGACATCACGCCCGGGCGGTCGTTGCCCGGAAACACGATGGGCCGGTCGAACGCGCCCGCAGCCAGCACGCAGCGCTGCGTCACGATGCGCCACAGGCGCTGGCGCGGCGCGAACGGCGCCGGGACGGCCAGATGGTCGCCCACCCGCTCCACCGCGCCATAGGTCGAGCCGTCATAGGCGCCGAATACGGTGGTGCGGGCCATGATGCGCACGTTGGGCAGGCCGGCAAGCTCCGCCTCCGCCGCGGCGGCGAAGTCGCGCGCCGGGCCGTCGCCGATATTGGTGAATTCGCTGAGCAGCCGGCCGCCCAGGCGAAAATCCTCCTCGGCGAGGATCACCCGCGCGCCGGAGCGGCCCGCGGCGAGCGCCGCCGCGAGGCCGGCCGCGCCGGAGCCCACCACCAGCACGTCGCAGAAGGCGTTGGCCTTCTCGTAATGGTCCGGGTCCGGACGCCCGGCGGCGCGGCCGAGGCCGGCGGCGCGGCGGATGACGGGCTCGTAGAGCTTCTCCCACAGCGCCGACGGCCACATGAAGGTCTTGTAGTAGAAGCCGGCGCCCAGGAATGGCGAGAGCCACTGGTTGGCGCTCATCAGGTCGAAGGCAAGGCTCGGCCAGCGGTTCTGGCTCGCCGCGATGAGGCCGCCATAGAGCTCCACGGTGGTGGCGCGGGTGTTGGGCTCGCGCCGCGCACCCATGCGCAGTTCCACCAGCGCATTGGGCTCCTCCGAGCCGGCGGAGACGATGCCGCGCGGGCGGTGATACTTGAACGAGCGGCCGACGAGGCGCACGTCGTTCGCGAGCAGCGCCGAGGCCAGCGTGTCGCCGGGATGGCCGCGATAGGTCGCGCCATCGAAGGAGAAGGAGAGGGTGCGGCTGCGGTCCACCAGCCCGCCGTGAAGGAGGCGGCTCATGGCGTGGTCTCCTCGGCGCGGGCGAAGGCGACGGCGAGGATCTCGTGGGTGCGGGTGTTGCGCGTCACCTTCAGCCAGCGCCGGCAGCCGGCGGCGTGATACCAGAACTCGTCGTGCGGGCCTTCCGGGTTCGCCCGCTCATAGACATAAGCGGAGAACGTATCGAGCGCGTCCGGCGCGGCCGGGTCGGGCCGGGTCACGGTAGCGTCGCCCAGATAGGCGAATTCGTGGGCGTCGCGCGCGCCGCAATAGGGGCAGGGAATGCGCATGGTCAGGCCCTCTCCCCGCGTCGGCGGGCTGTTTTGCGCCCCGTCTCCATCCCACGCACCGTCGCCCGCCTCCTCGCCCTCTCCCCATTCCCTGCCGTCGCCCTCCGGCTTGACCGGAGGGCCCATCCGCCGGCCGGGCGCGCGGGGGGGCGGCGCATGGATCCTCCGGTCAAGCCGGAGGATGACGGCGGTTGGGGGGATGGGGAGGACATCGAAAGCGTCCCACGCCCCATTGCCATTCCGCGCTCCGTTGCCCGCTTCCCATTCCCTGCCGTCGCCCTCCGGCTTGACCGGAGGGCCCATCCGGCGGCCGGGCGCGCGGGGTGGCGGTCCGTGGATCCTCCGGTCAAGCCGGAGGATGACGGCGGTTGGGGGGATGGCGCCTGTGGGGAAGACGGCATCGCGGAGAGGCTAAAGGCGGGGCGCATCAGTGCAGGTTCGGCTGGGCGCCGACTCCCTTCTCGTCGATCACGTGGCCGCTTCGGAAGCGGTCGAGGCGGAAGGCGGCGTTGAGCGCGTGGGGCGCGTCCCTGGCGATCGTGTGGGCGAAGCACCAGCCCGAGGCCGGCGTCGCCTTGAAGCCTCCGTAGTTCCAGCCGGTGTTGAGATAGAGGCCGGGCAGGGGGCCGACGTCGATGATCGGCGAGCCGTCCATGGACATGTCCAGCAGCCCGCCCCAGGAGCGCAGCATCCGGAGCCGCCCGATCAGCGGCATGATGGCCATGCCGCCCTCGCACACGTCCTCCACCACCGGCAGGTTCCCGCGCTGGGCGTAGGTGTTGTAGCCCTCGATGTCGCCGCCGAAGACGAGGCCGCCTTTGTCCGACTGGCTGATGTAGAAGTGCCCCATGCCGAAGGTGATGACCCCCGGCACCAGCGGCTTCAGCCCCTCCGAAACGAAGGCCTGCAAGGCATGGCTCTCGATCGGCAGGCGCAGGTCGAGATGGCGCGTGAGGCGCGAGGTGGAGCCGGCCACCGCGAGCGCGACCTTGCCGGCGCGCACCGGCCCGCGCGTGGTCTCCACTCCCACCACCGCGCCGTTCTCGCGCAGGAAGCCGGTGACCTCGCAATTCTGCACGATGTCGACGCCGCGCCGGTCGGCGGCGCGGGCATAGCCCCACACCACCGCATCGTGCCGCGCGGTGCCGCCGCGCTTCTGCAGCAGCCCGCCCTTGATGGGGAAGCGCGCATTGGCGAAGTCGAGGAACGGGGCGAGCGCGCGCACGCCGTCGGCGTCCAGCAGCTCGGAATCGGCGCCCGCGAGCCGCATGGCGTTTGCGCGCCGGGCATAGGCGTCGCGCTGCGGGTCGGAGTGGAACAGGTTCAGCACGCCGCGCTGGGACACCATGGCGTTGAAGTTGAGGTCGGCCTCCAGGCCCTCCCACAGCTTCATGGACCATTCGTAGAACGGCTCGTTGCCCGGCAGCAGGTAGTTGGAGCGGATGATGGTGGTGTTGCGGCCGGCATTGCCGGAGCCGATATGGCCCTTCTCCAGCACCGCCACGTTGGTTATGCCGTGCTCCTTGGCGAGGTAATAGGCCGTGGCGAGCCCATGCCCGCCGCCGCCCACCACGATCACGTCATAAGCGGGCTTGGGCGCCGCGTCGCGCCAGGCCGGGCGCCACCCCTTCTGGCCGGTGAGGGCATTGGCGAGCAGGCCGAACGCCGAATAATGCGGGGACCAGTTCACGGACGAGGAAGCGGACATGGATCACGATCCGAAGGGGGGCAAGCCCCGCTGGGCCGGGCTCCGGGGCATCCCGTCCGGCCGTTCAGGAAACCATAGCTAGGCGCATTTCATGCGCTAGTATAAATTTCGATTATATATCGGCGCGGTCGGCGGAGCCGGGCGAGGGGGACGCGGAATGGCACCACGCAGCGAGGCCCTGCCGTTCGATCTGAGGAGCCTCGAAATCTTCCTCGCGGTCTGCGAGGAGGGCGCCATGGCGGGCGCGGCGCGGCGGCTCGGGCTGACCCAGCCGGCGGTGTCGCAGGCGGTGGCGGAGCTGGAGGCCCGCATGGGCGCGGTGCTGTTCGACCGCTCGGTGCGTCCGCTCGGCCTGACCCCGGCCGGCGGCCTTTTGCGCCAGCGGGCGAGCGCGCTGCTCTCGGAAGCGCGCCAGATCGCCCCGGCGCTGCGCGACACCGGCAAGAGCCGCTATCCGCTGGTGCGCGTCGGGCTGGTGGATTCGCTCACCCGCGCGCTCGCGGCGCCGCTCGGGGCGCATCTGGCGGGCCTCGCCGAGGAGGTCTCGATCCGCTCCGGCCTCACCGCCGCCCATGCCAGCGCGCTGCTGACGCGCCAGCTCGACTTCCTCGCCGGCGTCGACGAACTGGAGGAGACGGAGGGCCTGGAGCGCCACCCGCTCATCAGCGAGCCCTATGTGCTGATGCTGCCCGCCGGCCTGCCGGCGCCGGGCCGGGTGGAGGACGTGGCGCAGCTCGCGGCGAGCCTGCCGCTGGTGCGGTTCTCGGCGCGCTCGAAGACCGGCATCGAGGTGGAGCGTCATCTGCGCCGGCTCAAGCTCGATCTGCCGCGTCGGCTCGAATTCGACACCCCGCTGGGCGTGGCCGCCACGGTGGCGGCGGGGGCGGGATTCGCCGTGACGACGCCTTTGTGCATCCACGAGGCGGGGCTCGATCCCAGCGCCTTCGCCGTCGCCCCGCTGCCAGGCCCGGCCTTCGCGCGCAGCCTCACTTTGGTGTCGCGGCGCCAGGAGTGGGGGCGCCTGCCGAAGGAGGTGGCGCAATTCTGCCGGGCGTCGCTGGAGGACCTTCTCGCCGCCGGACCGCTGCTCCTTGCGGCGCGCCCCGCAGCCACCCGCGCCGGCTGAACCCAAGGTCAGCTGCACGCATTCACCATGGGGCAGCTCCGGTATCCCAATCTAGCCCCGTCCGTGCGAGGATGGCTTTCCCCTGCGGCTGTCCAGGGGCCTTCCTTCTCCCTCGGGTGGAGCGCACAACAATGAAGATCATACGTGTTCTGCTGGCCGCGGCGGTGCTCGCGGGCGCTGGCTCGGCGGCGCAGGCCCAGACCATGAGCTACGCCCAGGCGGGCGCGCTGCTCGCCAAGAGCTGCGGTCCGGACATCAACCGCCTGTGCTCGAACGTCAATCTGGGCAATGGCGCGCTGCACGCCTGCATGGATCAGAAGATCGGCCAGGTGAGCGCCCAGTGCAAGCGCGACTACGCACTCGCCAAGGCCTCCATCGCCCAGCGCGATGCGGCGCAGGATTCCATCGCGCAGGTCTGCAACGCCGATACGGCGCGCCTGTGCCCCGGCATGGTGCCCCAGGACGGCAACCTGCTCTCCTGCCTGCTCCAGGCGACGCGGGTGGTCAGCCCTGCCTGCAACCAGGCCATCACCGACGCCGGCTACCGGTGATCGCGCGCCCCCTTTCCCTCAGATCAAGGACGAACGCCATGACGTCGCCTTTGCCCCGCCTCGCGCTCATCGCCGCCCTCGCGCTTGCGGCCGGCCCCGCGCTGGCCCAGACCGCGCTGTCCGACGGGCAGATCCTCAGTGGCCTCCAGGGCCTCACCGACAAGGCGCCGGGCATCACCGCCCAGCAGCTGCGTGACATGGTCCGCCGCCACATGGAGCAGAATCCCGGCGAGCAGCTCACCCGCCCCTCCTTGGCGCTGAACCTCGACCGGCTGCCGCAGATCAACGTGCAGATCCAGTTCCGCCTCGGCTCGGCGATCATCGAGCCGTCGTCCTACGGCACGCTCGGCGCCATCGCCGACGCCATGCACAACCCGATCCTGCACGGCTACAAGTTCATCGTGACCGGCAACACCGATGTCACCGGCCCGCGCGAGCTGAACCTCAAGCTCAGCCAGGCCCGCGCGGACGCGGTGGTGAGCGCGCTGGTCACGGTGTTCAACGTCAACCCGACGCGCCTCGAAGCGGTGGGCCTCGGCGAGGAAGTGCTGCTGGACCCGAAGAAGCCGACCGACCCCGTGAACCGGCGGGTGCAGATCTTCACCGTGGGCCGCGTCAATCCCGGCTCGTGAACCGGGCAGGACGGCGTAGGGCTGCGCCATCCCCAAGCGGCGTCCTGTGATCGGACAGCCGCCGCGAAGCCTGCCTTTGGAGAGCGGCCTTCAGGCACACGAAATCGCGCGGCCCGGTGAAGGGCCGCGCGACGTCTCGGGCCGCGCCGGCGGGACAGGGAGGCGCCGCCGCCGCCCGATCTCTTTACTCCGCCGGGGTGGGGACCGCCTCGGAGCTGTGGTCGAGCAGTTCCTCATGGAGCTGCTTGTCCATGGAGATCTGCTTGGCGATGAAGGCGACGAAGAACACGAGCGCGATCACCGAGAAGAATGGCTCGTACCCGGCGAAAGGATACATCTCCGCCATGTCGGACAGCTTCGCGAGCGATGTGACTCCGGTGTGCATGGTCTAACTCCTGAGATCCTGGATAATGACGGGCAAGGCGCCCGGAGCCGCAGCTCCGGGCCGGTAGGAGCGAGCCCGACGGCTCAGAGCTTGGCCTCCTTGCGCTGGATGCTCTCGAAGGCGGCTTCCGTGCCCGAGTGGTGCGGGTAGGTGGTGTGCACGTGCTTGCCGTCGAGGCCGATGACCTCCACGTGCGAAGGCACGCGCAGCAGGCCGAACATGGCGAGCAGCTTGCCGAGGATGAGGCCGGGGATGAGGCCGAAGCCGATGGCGAACATCAGCGAGCCGAGGATGTTGCCGATCGGGGTGATGACCGGCAGGCCCTCCGCGTTCACGCCGAACCAGCCCACGCCCTCGCCGAGGGTGACGAGCGCACCGGCGGAGGGCAGCACCGCCGGATAGCCCCACAAGGCGAAGCCCGCGATGATGCCGCCGAACAGGCCGCAATAGCCGTGCACCGCGACCGCGCCGACGGCATCGTCGATCTTGAACTTCCGCTCCACCCAGAAGTGCAGCTTGTAGGCCATGATGGTGCCGGCCACCGCGATCACCAGCGCGATGATGGGGTGGTAGAAGTCGTTGCCGGCGGAGGCCGAGATGAGCCCCGTCAGACCGCCCGAATAGGTCCAGTAGGCATTGCCGTTGGAGATCATGTAGGCGGTGACCATGCCGCCGAACAAGGCGAGCAGGAAGTTCATGGTGACGCCCGACAGGGTGATCGGAACGCCGTAGATGTTGGTGGCGGTGAAGTAGGGCGCGCCCTGGGTGCCCACGTCGACGATCGGGATGTGGCAGGCGGCGTAGAAGCCCCAGAAGCCCACATAGATCATGAACAGGCCGATGGTGATGAGCCAGGGATTGTGCGCCGGGATCTCGCGCGGCGTCCCGTCCGGTGCGAACTTGCCGATGCGCGGGCCGAGGAAGATGAGCACGCCAAGCGTCGCGAAGCCGGCCACGGAGTGCAGCACGGCGGAGCAATACTGGTCGTGGAAGCCCATATACTGGGACATCCAGCCGTTGCCCGCCCAGCCCCAGGCTGCCGGGATCACCCAGGCGATGGCGCCCACATAGATGGCGATGATGAAGAAGCCCGACGTCTTGGTGCGCTCGATGAGAGCGCCCGAGACGATGGAGGCCGCCGTCATGCCGAACAGCGCGAACGCCGCCCAGAACACGCCGGAGATGCGGTCCGACAGGTTCGGCGCGATCTTGGTGGACCACGGCTCGAAGCCGGTGGTGAAGCTGAGCGCCGAAGTGGAGATGGGCCAGCCCTGGAAGGCGATGTAGATCCACATGCCGAACAGGAAGAAGGCGAGGCCGACGAGCGGGATCGCCATGGTATTCTTGAGCAGCGTGTGCTGCACGTTCTTCACGCGCGCCGCACCCACCTCGTACATGCAGAAGCCGACATGGATGAAGAACATAAGGACGACCGTCAGGAAGTAATAGAACTCCGTGAAGATGGTCGTCAGGGCTGCCAATTGGTCTGTCATGCTGGTCCCCGAACGCTGTTGCGCCTTTGGCCAGAGCCCCCGCAGGATCCCCTCCGGTCGGGCCAAGGTTTTCACTGTGGAGCAACTTTTATGCCAGGGAGGCAGATGCCCCTGCGGATGCCGCTGCGCGACAATCGATGCTGACGCAGGGGCGTTCTCAAGTGACTGAACGTAAATGGAAAAGCCCGCAGACCTGCGGGGCGGGGCCGCGCCGGGGCGCGTGGGCGCAGGGGCGGCGGGGTTCCGGGCGCTGGGCCGGCAGCCGGCAATGCACCTATCGGCTGCATCCGGCGCGCGGACGGTGCCCAGAAAACGGGCGACGATTCCTTTGATCCTTGTCAAACCGAAAGAATTCGGACGCGCCTTGCCCAAGAACTCGTCAAGAAATTGACACTCCTTATCTGCCGAAAAGAAAGAGCCCCGGCACGAACGCCGGGGCTCTTACCTCTTGCCGGAAACGGCCGGGAGACGGCGGTCAGATGTCGAGCGTGTTGTCGCGCTCCCACTGCGTCAGGTGGCGCGAATAGGCGTTCCATTCCTCGGTCTTCAGCTTGAGGTAGCCGGCGACGAAGGGGGCGCCGAGCCGCTCGGCCAGCACCTTGGACTTCTCCAGATTGCGCAGGGCGTCCAGCAGGTTCAGCGGCAGCTTCTTGGCCGCCTTCACCTTGTGGCCCTCGGTGTACATGTTGATGTCGAGCCGCTTGCCGGGATCGCGCGCATTGGCGATGCCGTCGAGCCCCGCCGCCGCGAGGCCGGCCTGGAGCAGATAGGGATTGGCCGCGCCGTCCGCGAGGCGGAACTCGAAGCGCCCGGCATCCGGAATGCGGATCATGTGGGTGCGGTTGTTGCCGGTATAGGTCACGGTGTTGGGCGACCAGGTGGCGCCGGAGAGCGTGCGCGGGGCGTTGATGCGCTTGTAGGAATTCACCGTCGGGTTGGTGAGGGCGCACAGCGCGTCGGCATTGTGGATCAGCCCGCCGATGAAGGCGTAGCCGAGCTTGGAGACGCCGAGTTCGCCCTTGGGGTCGGAGAAGGCGTTCTTGCCCTTCGCCCACAGAGAGACATGGGCATGGCAGCCCGAGCCGGTGAGGTTCGGGAACGGCTTCGGCATGAAGGTGGCGCGCAGGCCGTGCTTCTCGGCGATGGACTTGACCATGAACTTGAAGAAGACGTGCCGGTCCGCGGTCAATAGCGCGTTGTCGTAGTTCCAGTTCATCTCGAACTGGCCGTTGGCGTCCTCGTGGTCGTTCTGGTAGGCGCCCCAGCCGAGCGACAGCATGGCGTCGCAGATCTCCTTGATGACGTCGTAGCGGCGCATCAAAGCGGACTGGTCGTAGCAGGGCTTCTCGGCGCGGTCGGAGGCGTCCGAGATCGCGGTGCCGTCGGCGGAGACGAGGAAGTATTCGCACTCGACGCCGGTCTTCATCTCGTAGCCGAGCTTCGCCGCGTCGGCGAGCTGCTTCTTCAGCACCGCGCGCGGCGCCTGCGCCACCGGCTCCCCGTCCATGAAGAGGTCGGCGGCGAGCCAGCCCACTTCCGGCTTCCAGGGCAGCTGGATGAGGCTCGAAGGATCGGGCACCGCGAACATGTCGGAATCGGCCGGCGACATGTCGAGCCAGGTGGCGAAGCCGGCGAAGCCCGCGCCCTCCTTCTGCATGGCGCCGATGGCGGAGGCCGGAACGAGCTTGGCCCGAAGGCCGCCGAACAGGTCCACGTAGGAGATGAGGAAATACTTGATGCCGCGATCCTTCGCGGCCTTCTCAAGGTCGGTGGTCGCCTTGGCGGCGGCGGAGGAGCGCCCCTCCGCCTCGCGCGCGATCTCGAACTGGCGCATCATGGGTCTGGTCCTCGGAAGGGAGTGATGTTCTTTGCGCTTTTTTAGCGCTCCGGCGGTGGGCCGGGGCGCGGAAGTGAAGCGGGCGCCCATCGGCGCCCGGAAGACGGCTCAGTAGCCGCCGGTCTGGCCGGGCACCCAGCCCGTTCCTGCAAGCGGCACGCCAGCCATGGCGGCGGCCTCGATGGTCAGGGAGACGAGGTCCTCCGGCTCCAGATTGTGCAGGTGGCTCTTGCCGCAGGCGCGGGCGATGGTCTGCGCCTCCAGCGTCATTACCGAGAGGAAGTTGGCGAGCCGGCGGCCGGCCTTCACCGGATCGAGCCGCGCGGCGAGCACCGGGTCCTGGGTGGTGATGCCGGCCGGGTCGAGGCCCTCGTGCCAGTCATCATAGGCGCCGGCGGTGGTGCCGAGCTTCTGGTATTCCTCCTCCCACTGGGGATCGTTGTCGCCCAGCGCCACCAGCGCCGCGGTGCCGATGGCGACCGCGTCGGCGCCGAGCGCCAGCGCCTTCGCCATGTCGGCGCCGGAGCGGATGCCGCCGGAGACGATGAGCTGCACCTTCCGGTGCATGCCGAGGTCCTGCAGCGCCTTCACCGCCGGGCGGATGGCGGCGAGGATCGGCAGGCCCACCTGCTCGATGAACACGTCCTGCGTCGCCGCGGTGCCGCCCTGCATGCCGTCGAGCACCACCACGTCGGCGCCCGACTTCACCGCCAGCGCCACGTCGTAATAGGGGCGCGAGGCGCCGACCTTCACGTAGATCGGCTTCTCCCAGTCGGTGATCTCGCGCAGTTCCTCGATCTTGATTTCGAGGTCGTCCGGCCCGGTCCAGTCCGGATGGCGGCAGGCCGAGCGCTGGTCGATGCCCTTGGGCAGGTTGCGCATGTTGGCGACGCGGTCGGAGATCTTCTGGCCCAGCAGCATGCCGCCGCCGCCGGGCTTGGCGCCCTGGCCGATGACGATCTCGATGGCGTCCGCCTTCCTGAGGTCCACCGGGTTCATGCCGTAGCGCGAGGGCAGATACTGGTAGACGAGCGTCTGCGACTGCGCGCGCTCCTCCGCCGTCATGCCGCCGTCGCCGGTGGTGGTGGAGGTGCCCACCAGCGTGGCGCCGCGCCCGAGCGCCTCCTTCGCCTGCGCCGAGAGCGCGCCGAAGCTCATGCCGGCGATGGTCACCGGAGTCTTCAGGTGGATCGGCTTCTTGGCGAAGCGGGTGCCCAGCACCACCTCGGTGGAGCACTTCTCGCGATAGCCCTCCAGGGGGTAGCGCGACATGGAGGCGCCGAGGAACAGCAGGTCGTCGAAGTGGGGCAGCTTGCGCTTGGTGCCGGCGCCGCGGATGTCATAGATGCCGGTCGCCGCGGCGCGGCGAATCTCCGCCAAAGTCGCCGGATCGAAGGTCGCCGAGAAGCGCGGCGGGGTGCGGGGCACGTTGGAATGGGCGGTCATGGGGTCCTCACCCGGGGAAGGCTTGATTGACGTCTGGCTTGCTGCTGGGTCATGGCCAGGCTCGTCCCGGCCATCCACGCCTTGCGGCTGGGCGCAGGCCTTGGGCGTCGCGCTGTCGGCGCGGCGTGGATGCCCGGCACGAGGCCGGGCAGGACGGCGGCGAGGTGGCCGCGCTCGGCCTCAATAGGCATCCACGTTGTCCACGTGGAAGTTGTAGAGATTGCGGGCCGAGCCGTAGCGCTTGAACTCGGAGATATCGACGCTGCCGGCGAGGCCCGCGGCGGTCAGCTTGTCGTGCAGCAGCGCCTTGTGCTCGTCCCGCATCTCCTTCGCGATGCAGTCGGCGCCGAGGCTCTTCACGGTGCCGCGCACGAACAGCTTGGCCTCGTAGAGGCTGTCGCCCAGCGCCTCGCCGGCATCGCCGAACACGATCAGCGCGCCGGACTGGCCCATGAACGCGCTCATGTGGCCCACCGAGCCCTTCACGACGATGTCGACGCCCTTCATGGAGATGCCGCAGCGGGCGGAGGCGTTGCCGTCGATCAGCAGCATCCCGCCATGGGCCGTGGCGCCGGCCGACTGGCTGGCATCGCCCTTCACGTGGACGAAGCCGCTCATCATGTTCTCGGCGACGCCCTGGCCGGCATTGCCGTGGACGATGATGGACGCCTCGGCGTTCATGCCGGCGCAGTAATAGCCCACATTGCCCTCGATCTCGACCGTGAGCGGGGCATGGATGCCCACCGCCACCGCGTGGCGGCCGTTGGGGTTCAGCACCCGCCAGCGGCGGGCGTTGCTCTCGGCGCTGGCCTTGTGGAGCGCGGCGTTCAGCTCGCGCAGCGGCGTCGTGCCGAGGTCGAACGTGGTGTCGGGCATGACGGCGTTCACTGTGCGCGCTCCCAGAAATAGACGGTGGCGGGCTCGGGCTCGAACACCCGCGCCGTGTCGATGCCGGGCAGGCCGATGAGGGCGCGGTATTCCGAGCCGAAGGCGACATACTGGTCGGTCTCGGCCATCACGGCGGGCTTGCAGGCGATGGGATCGCGCAGCACTCCGAAGCCGCTTTCGGTGCCGACCACGAAGGTGAAGAAGCCGTCGAGGTCCTTGAGGCCCGCCTCCAGGGCGTCGCCCAGCGAGGCGCCCTGCTTCATGCGCCAGGTGAGATAGCCGGCGGCCACCTCGCTGTCGTTCTCGGTCTCGAAGGTCATGCCCTGGTAGGCGAGCGAGCGCCTGAGCCCGTTGTGGTTGGAGAGCGAGCCGTTGTGCACCAGGCACTGGTCGGTGCCGGTGGAGAAGGGGTGCGCGCCGGCGGTGGTCACCGCGCTCTCGGTGGCCATGCGGGTGTGGCCGATGCCGTGGGTGCCGCGCATGGAGGGAAGCGCGAACGCCTCGGCCACCGCGGAGGGCAGGCCCACCTCCTTGAAGATCTCCATGCGGGTGCCGGAGCCCACCACGGCCACTTCCGGATGGCGCGCGGCGAGGAAGGCGCGCACCTGCGCCTCGCGCGCGGCGGGCACCTCGATCACCGCATGGGTGCCGCGGATGGAGAGCGCCGGCACGCCGTCCGCCGGCACGCTCAGGCCCTGCGCCAGCGCGGGAAAGTCATAGCCCTTCGCCGCGCGCAAGGAGAGCTTCACCTGACCCGGCGCGCCCGCGCCATAGACCGCGAAGCCCGCGCTGTCCGGCCCGCGGCCGGTCATGGTGCAGAGCATGGAAGCGAGCATGGCCCCCAGCTCGCCTTCCAGCTTCTGGTCCTTCAGGAATAGTCCGACGATGCCGCACATGGCGCTCAACTGGCTCCGATCCGTGGCCGCGGCGCCTGCCGCACGCCTTCGCCGCCTGACGCGGCCTCGGTTTCCACTGGTACGCCGGTTGGACGAATGCGTCAATGTGAAAGAATAAAAGTTTCGCTGTAAGAAACAGGGCTGCGGGCCGATGCCGCCCCTCAGCGTCCGTCGCGCCCGTAGACGATGATGGAGAGGTAGGTCATCGGCGTCACCAGCAGGTCCTCGGGCCCGTGCGCGGCGCCCGAATCGAACATCAGCGCATCGCCCGGCCGCAGATGGTAGGAGCGGTCGGCGTGGCGGTAGAGCACCTCGCCGGTGAGCATGTAGATGAACTCCACCCCCGCATGGCGGAACTGGGTGAAGGGCGCGGCGCCCGCCTCCAGCGAGATGAGATAGGGCTCCACCACGATGTCGCCGCCGAGGCCGTGGCCGAGCAGCTCGTACTGGTGGCCGACCTTCGAGCCCCGCCGCTCGATGATGACGCCCTGGCGCGCGCGCACGAACGAGCAGTCGCGCCGCTCCTCGAAGGCGGAGAACAGGGTGGTGATGGGTACGTTCAGCGCCTTGGCGATGGACTGCAGCGTGCCGAGGGAAGGGGAGATCTGCCCGTTCTCGATCTTCGACAGCATGCCCACCGAGATGCCGGCGGCGCCCGCAAGATCGGAGACCGTGAGATCGAGCTGGCGGCGGATGGTGCGCACCTGGACGCCCAGTGCCTGCTCCAGCGTGGCGGACGTGGCGGCCGGCGCACCGGAGCCGGTGGTGTAGTCGATGACATCGGGGGCTTCGCTTGCCCCGCGCGCCTTGCGTTCCGCCACCGTCCGGCCCCCTCGCATCGCCGTCTGTGCCGGCTCGGTCCCGGCGCCCTGCCGGCTACATTGCCAGCTTGCGCCAGCGAAGGCATCCCTTTTCCGGGCGGGCGGCATCGGGCGCGGGGGGGGGCACGCCAGGCGTGCGGGCGCGCCGCATCCACCGGCCGCGTACTGCTGGACCACATCGCTGCGGCGATCGCCTGCGCTCTGCGGGCGCGGCGCATCACGCGCATCGGGCGTCGTGCTGCCCGTGTCGAGGCGGCCACATCCGGCTTGCGGGCGTGGCGCATCCGTTCGCGTGGCACGACGCGGCGACGTCTGGCTCAGGGGGCGGCGACCCGAGGGCCGGCAGCCCGCTTGCCCTGGCGCTCCCGCGTGCCGCAGCGCCGTCCCGCCGCCGGTGGCGGGCGAGCTTTTCCACAGGCCCCCCGCGCCAGTGCATCGCTCGGCCGTCCCCTATGGACAGGGCCGGACAAGCCAATTATACACTCGCCGCTCCGAACGGCCCGTCAGGACCGCACCCGGACGCCCAGGTAGCTCAGTTGGTAGAGCATGCGACTGAAAATCGCAGTGTCGGTGGTTCGATTCCGCCCCTGGGCACCATTTCACTATCCTGAAGCGTCCGAGAATATCCAATATCGCTTTGAAATCAAAGTGATAGGCGCTCTTGACGACCAGTCTTATCCCATCTCGTCGGCTGGAATTCTGTAGGCAAGTAGGCAAGTTTGTAGGCGTCTTGATGTCTGCAAAGGGAGCGTGCCTACCTAGCGCTGACGGGCATGGCGCTCCGGAATGCGAAGCCACAGGGCAAGCCATATAGGCTGTTTGACGGGGGTGGCGTCCATCTTCTCGTCAATCCGAACGGCAGCAGGATCTGGCGTCTCGCCTACCGGTTCCTCGGCAAACCCAGGCAAATCTCGTTCGGGCCCTATCCCACCGTTTCGCTCGCCGATGCGCGCCAGAAGCGGGATGAGGCCAGGAAACTGCTGCTGGACGGTCAGGACCCTTCCACTGCCTGCAAGCTCGAGAAGGTCAACGCCACCATCTCCACAGGCAACACGGTCGCTTTGCTCGCGGCCGTATAGATTGCGCGCCTGGAAGCGCGAGAGTCCGCCAGCGCCACCATCAAGAAGAACACGTGGCTGCTGGAGATGGACTCAGCGCTGTCAGTAGCCCAGATACAGATCCTTGATCCTCGGATTCTGCAGAACATCCGAGGCGGGCCCCTCGAGGGCCACCCGGCCCGTCTCCAGCACGTAGGCGCGGTCGGCGATGGCAAGCGCCGCCCGCGCGTTCTGCTCCACGAGAAGAATCGTCGTCCCCCGCTCCTTCAGCGTGCGGATGATCCGCAGGATCTGGGCCACCAATTGCGGCGCGAGCCCCATGGACGGCTCGTCCAGCATCAGGACCCGTGGCGCGGCCATCAGGGCGCGGCCGAGCGCCAGCATCTGCTGCTGCCCGCCGGAAAGGGCGCCCGCCTGGGATCGGCGCCGCTCGCGCAGGACCGGGAACATGTCGAACTGCTGCTCGATATCCGCGTCGGCCTCCGCCACCGAGCGGTGGTGCGCCCCGAGGCGGAGATTGTCCTCCACCGACAGCGCACCGAAGAGCTGCCGTCCCTCGGGGACGTGGGCGAGGCCGGCGCGGACCCGCGCGGCGGGATCGAGCCGCGTGAGCTCCTGGCCGCCAAGCCTGACGCTGCCCCCATAGCTCGGCTGCACGCCTGAGATGGTCTTGAGCAGGGTCGACTTGCCGGCGCCGTTGCGCCCGATGACCGCGACAAGCTCCCCCGCCCCGACGGTGAGGGAGACATCACGGACGGCGATGATGCGTCCATAGCCTCCCGTGAGATTTTCGATCCTGAGCATCAATCCACCTCGACGCCGAGATAGGCTTCGATCACCGCCGGATTGCTGGACACTTCGGCAGGCGTTCCCCGTGCCAGCTCCCGGCCGAAATTCAGCACGAGGAGCTCATCCGAGATGGCCATGACGAGGCGCATGTCGTGCTCCACCAGCACGACGGCGATGCCCATTCCGGCGAGCCGGCGGATCACGTTCGCGAGGTCCTCGGTTTCGGACGGATTCAGTCCCGCCGCGGGCTCGTCCAGGAGCAGGATCCTCGGCTCGCAGGCGAGGGCCCGGGCGATCTCCAGGCGCTTCTGCTGGCCGTATGCCAGCTCTCCGGCGACCGCACCGCCGAGCCCAGCGAGGTCGAACAGGTCCAGCAGCTCGGTCGCGCGCCGGCGCATGGCCCGGCTCTCCGCCGCAACCGACGGCAGTCCCAGCAATGCAGACGGGAACCCGGTCCTCTGCCGCAGATGGCCGCCGACCATGACGTTCTCCAGGGCGGTCATGGTTCCGAAGATCTGCAGGTTCTGGAATGTCCGCTGCAGCCCGAGCGCGGCGCGCGCGCTCGGCGGGGCGGTGGTCATGTCACGTCCGGCGATCACGACCTTGCCCTGCTGTGCCGGGTAGGCGCCCGAGATCACGTTGAACAGGGTCGTCTTGCCGGCTCCGTTGGGCCCGATGATCGAGAATATGCGCCCGGCCTCGGTGGAGAACGATACGCCGTCCAGCGCCCGCACGCCTCCGAACGAAACACCGACCGCGTGGATGTCCAGCAAAGGCGCCATGAGTTCACCCTTCCGAGGTTCGGCCGGTGACGGATCGAGCGCTCCGCCCGAAGGGGCGATACCGATCGTGAAGCGCGCGGCCCGACGCGAGGAGGGTCGGCACGATGCCCGCGGGCATGAAGATCATGATGAGGATCAGGATCAGCCCGGTAAGGAAGTGGCGATAATGATCGAAGCCCGCCAGAAGCTGCGGCAGCAGGGTGAGCAGCGTCGCGCCGACGATCGATCCGGCCACGGACCCGAGCCCGCCGATGACGATCATCGCGACGAACTCGACGGAGCGCATGAACCCCGCCTCCGCCGGCGACACGAAGCGGTCCGCGTGGGCGAAGATGGACCCGGCCACGCTCGCGAACACCGCCGAGATCACGAATACGCCCGTCTTGTAGCGGGCAATGTCGATCCCGAGTCCTTCCGCCGCGACCTCCGAATCGCCGATGGCCCGCAGCGCCCGCCCGACCCTGGAGTTGACGAACACGATCGCGGTGCGCACCGCGAGCACCAGGGCCACCGCCGCGAGCCCGTAGCCGGCCCACACGCCCGTCGTCCGGTAACCGAACAGGTTGAAGCGCGGCACCGACATGCCGTCCGGACCGCCCGTGAGCGCGACCTCGCGATTGAGCACGATCGAGATGATGACGCCGAACGCCAATGTCGCCATGGCCAGATAGTGGCCCTTGAGGCGCAGGACGGTCCGCGCCATCACATAGGCGATCCCCGCCGATATGAGGCATCCGGCGAGCATCGCGACGACCGGCGTGATGCCGACCTTGGCGCACAGGATCGCCGAGGCATAGGCGCCCACACCGAAGAAGGCTGCGTGACCGAGGCTGAGCTGACCGGCGTAGCCGGACAGGAGGTTCAGGCCGATGCAGACGACCGCGGCGAGGCAGGCCTTGGTCGCGAGGTCGAGGTAGTAGGGGTTCGGCGCGACGATGGGCAACAGCGCGAGGGCGGTCGCAAGCACAGCGCAGGCGATGAGTTGGCGCGGTGTATCGCTGGTCATGGCATCCACCTAGACGCGCTCGACAGCGCGGCGGCCAAACAGTCCCTGGGGACGGAAGATCAGCATGGCGATGATGATCACGAAGGCGACAGCTTCCTGGTAGGTTGGCGAGATGTAGCCGCCGGCGAAGGCTTCGGAGAGCCCGAGGATCAGCCCGCCGATGATGGCGCCGAACGGACTGGTCAGGCCTCCCACGATGGCCGCGCAGAAGCCCTTGAGGGCGAGCGGCACGCCAAGCTCGAAATGGGTCAGCGTGATGGGCGTCATCACCACGCCGCCGAGCGCTCCGATGGCGGCCGAGAGCATGAAGCAGACGATGAGGATGCGCGGCACGTTGATACCGATCACCGTTGCGGCGAAGCGGTTGGAGAAGGTCGCCTCGACGGCCTTGCCCAGGCGCGTCCTGGCGAAGAAGAAATGGATGCCGATGGTGACGAGGACGAGCGCCGCCACCACCCACAGGCTTTGGGACTGCATCTTGGCGCCGAGGAGATCGACGGGAAGCTCGCCGCTGAACGCCGGATAGGAGTGGAAGTTTCGTCCCATGACGATCTCCGCCGCCCCTCGAAGCATCATGCCCGCGCCGATGGTGATGATGATGATGGTGAGCACGGATGCGTTCTTCGCCTGCGCGATCGCCAACCGCTGAAGGAGCGCACCGATCAGCGCGGCGGCGACAACGGCACCTGCCGCCGCGAGGACCAGCGGCAGGCCGAGGGTCAAAAAGAACACCGTGGCCATGCCGCCGATCATCACGAACTCGCCCTGGGCGAAATTGATCGCGTGGCTGGAACGGAAGATCAGGGCGAAGCCCACACCCACCAGTCCATAGATCGATCCCCTCGTGATGCCGGATAAAAGGAACTGAAGAAAATCGACCATGGATGGCTCCCTCAGGTCCGGCCTACTTTACGAGATGCCACCCGTTGTTTTTGATCTCCGTCAGGCGGAAGGCGGTGTTGAAGTCCAGTCCCATGTGATCGGTCGGCGACATGTTGAAGATGCCGTCGATGCCGATGAAATTCTTGGTGCGTTCGATCTCGTCCCGCACCTTGGCCTTGTCCGTCCCGCCGGCCCGCTGCATCGCGGCAAGCGCGATGTGGAGCGCGTCGTAGGAGAAGCCGCCGAATGCCGCGGGCTTCTCCCCGAACTTCTCCTGATACTCCTTCGTGTATTCGAGCAGGGTCTTCTTCTGCGGGTCGCTGTCGTCGAGCTGTTCGGCGACCAGGAGCGGAGAGACCGTGATGCGCACGTTTTCCGCCGCGCCCCGGGCGCCCTCCACGAACTGCTGCGATCCGACGCCGTGGGTGAAGTAGAGCGGGATCTGCGGTGTGATCTGCCTGTGGTTGCGCACCGTTATGACACCGCCGAGGCCGAAGCCGCAGCCGACAATGGCATCGGGCTTGGCTCCCGCGATGCGCGTGAACTGGGGCGTCATGTCGGTGTCCGCCTGGGCGTAGACCTCGTCGGCGACGATGGCGATACCCATGGTCTTGGCGACCGTCACCGCCTCCTTCTGGCAGGATTTGTCGAAGCCGCCGTCGCCGGAAATGACCGCGGCCTTGCTGAATCCGCGCGCCTTCATGTCAGTGTAGATCTTGCTCACGGCCATGCGGTCGGACCCCGGGGTCTTGAAAACCCATTTGCGTACCGGCTCGACCACGACATTGCCGCCCGACAGGGAGATGAACGGGATCTGCGCCTCCTCGACGATCGGTATGACCGCCATGGATTCGCCCGTCGCGCTGCCGCCG
The DNA here is from genome assembly GCF_003667445.1 of Xanthobacter tagetidis. GTDB lineage: Bacteria > Pseudomonadota > Alphaproteobacteria > Rhizobiales > Xanthobacteraceae > Xanthobacter > Xanthobacter tagetidis. The sequence goes on from NZ_RCTF01000003.1 coordinate 114,650, forward strand.
ATAATGATGTCGACCTCGTTGTCCTCGATCAGACGGCGCGTGTAGGTCACAGCCTGCCGGGCGTCGCCCGCGCTGTCGTAAATAAAGAGCTCGAGCTTGCGGCCCAGGACGCCGCCGGCCTTGTTGATCTTGTCCACGTAGAGCCGCAGCGTCTTCTCCTGCGGATCGCCGAGGAAGGACGCGCCGCCCGTGGTGGCGGTGAAGGCGCCGATGCGGATCGGGCGCTGCTGGGCGCTGGCGCCGGTCGCGGCAAGGAGCCCGCCGGCGGCAAGGGTTGCCGCAAGCACACTGGTGCCAATGTTCTTCAGAAAGCTGCGCATGTTATGGTCCCCGGTCTGGAGTTTTATTTTTTGATTTCGGTATGTGTAGCCGCCAGGCCACCGCTTAAACGGTGGATACGTCAGCGGATATCTTTCCGTTCCTGATGTCCGTGCGTGCGGCTGCCGGATCGCGCGCCGCCACGGGGCCATTGCCGCCACCGCCCGCGGTCTCGATCGTCACCCGGTCACCGGCATGGAGGGTGGTGACCAGCTTGGAGGGAATGATCTCGACAGCGCCCGTCGTGCGGTGGATGGTGGAGACTGCCATCGCGCCAGGCTCACCTCCATAGGCTCCCATCGCCGCGCAGAAATGGCGCTCGCCGCGGTGGGTGAAGCGGACCTCGCCTTCAAGGATCTCGTATTCCTTCACGAGGCCCAACCCGCCGCGCTGGCGGCCGGCGCCGCCGGAATCCTTCCGCAAGCTCATCTGGTGGATGCGGATGGGTGCCTCCATCTCCATTGCTTCGGCCGACAGGTTCATGCAGTTCGTGACGTCGGTCTCGATCACGTCCACGCCGTCGGAGCGCGGGCCTGCGCCGCTGCCGCCGGCGATCAGCTCGCCGGTGACGAACAGCCGGCCGTCGGCCCTCTTCCCGCCGAACATGACGGCCAGCATCTCGCCGCAGGAATCCGCCGGGATGCGGTCCGGCAGGACCGGCCGCAACGCTCCCAGAATGGTCCCCGCGATCCTCTTGATCGTCGCTGTGCGCGCATTGACCGGGGCCGGCTCCACCGGATTGACGATGGACCCTTCGGGCAGGTGCAAGGAGATCGGCCGGAAGCACCCGGCATTGGTGGGGATGTCCGGATCGGTGACCGCGCGAATGGCGAAGCAGGCCGCCGCGAGCGAGCCCGATGGCACGCAATTGAAGGGGCCGCGCACCTGCTCGGAGGAGCCGGTGAAATCGCAGTGGAAGTCGCCGTCCTTGATGGTGACGGCAACCTCGATGCGAATCTGCTTGTCGAGCTCGATGCCGTCGTTGTCGTTGTAGTCCACGTACCGATAGGTGCCGTCCGGAATCAGCCGGAGGGCCTCGCGGGTGCGCTCCTCGGAACGCTGGAGCAGGATGGCGAACAGCTTCGGCACCAGGTTCTGGCCGAGACGCTCGACCAGCTCGCCAATGCGCCGCGCGCCGACATTGCAGGCCGCGATCTGGGCATTGAGATCGCCCATGACGGTATCGGGAATGCGGACATTCTGCCGGATGAGCGCAACCAGGGTTTCGTTCATCCTGCCGGTGCTGAGCAACTGGAGCGGCGGGATGCGCAGCCCTTCCTGATAGATCTCGATGGCGTTGGTGGGAACCGAACCCGGCGCCATGCCGCCGACGTCCTGGTGATGCGTCATTGCCGCCGCGATCGCCACTGGCCGGCCGTTGGCGAAGATGGGCTTCACGACGGCGATGTCCGGGAGATGCGTGCCGCCAAGATATGGTTCGTTCATGACATAAGCGTCTTCCGGCGACATGGTCGCGAGCGGGAAGACCTTGAGAATGCGCTCGACAACCGGAATCATCGTGCCGAGATGCACTGGAATGGCGCAGGCTTGGGCCAGCGTCTCGCCGTCCACGGTGAACAGGCTCGCCGACGCGTCCAGTCCTTCCTTGACGATCGGTGAGAAGGAACTGCGCAAGAGCGTCTGCTGCATCTCTCCAGCGATGCCATCGAGCTTATGGCGCACGACATCCACGGTGATGGAGTCGAACCCGGATTCCGAAAGGGCAATCGACATCACAATGCCTCCGGATGGCTGTCGAGAACGAGGTTGCCGGCCGCGTCCACCACGCCCGACCACCCCGGCTCGATCAGCGTCGTCGTGTCCGCCTGCTGGATGATTGCGGGCCCGGAGAAGGAGAAGCCCGGCGTGAGCGCCGCCCGGTTCAGCACCTGCGCCTCGACCGGCGTATCGCGACCGGAGACCCAGATCCATCGGGGCGCCTGGCTGACCTCGCCGCCGCTCGGAGGCAGGCGCATGTCGTCCAGCGTGCCGCTGCCGCCCGCGCTGTGGACCGTGCGCAGCCCCACCACCTTGGCCGGAACGCGGGTGGCATGGCCGTAGATGCGCTCGTGCGCCAAGAGGAAGTCCTCGTAGACCCGCTCGACGAGATCGGGACGCTGCGGATCGATGAGGATTTCCAGGCTGTAGGATTGGCCGATGAAGCAGATGTCCGCGTGATAGGAGACGATGACTGCCGACGGCTCGATCCGCTCAGCCTTCATCAGCGCTGCGGCTTTGGCATCGAGTTCGGACAGGGTCGCGCGCATCGCCGCAAGGTCGAGGGACGCGAGCGGCTGCGTGAAGGCTGCCGTGACTTCGTGCTCGACCGGGGCCGCGAGAAGGCCGGCCGCCGCCAGAACGCCCGGCAGGCGGGGCACCACGATGCGGTGGATGCCGAGCTCGCGCGCCAGCGCGGTGGCGTGAAGGCCGCCGGCCCCGCCGAGCGGGATCAGGGCGAACTGGCGCGGATCGATGCCCTGGCGCACCGACACGTGTCGGATGCCCTCGGCCATCTGGGTGTTGAGGACGCGATGAATGCCCAGGGCAGCCGCCTCGACCGAGAGCCCGAGCGGGCGTGCGATGGTGCGCTCCACCGCCTCTCGTGCCTTGGCCGGGTCGAGCTTGAACGTGCCCCCCGCGAAATAGTCAGGGTCGAGATATCCGAGGACAATGGAGGCGTCGCAGACCGTCGCCTCCTCCCCGCCGCGCCCGTAGCACGCCGGTCCCGGTTCCGACCCGGCGGATTGCGGGCCCACCTTGAGGCTTCCGCTGCGATCCACGCGGGCGATGCTGCCGCCGCCGGAGCCGATGGTGTTGACGTCAACCATGGCGACCCGCAGCGCGTGCGGGCCGATCAAGCCCTCGGACCGCACCAGCGGCTTGCCCCCGCTGATGAGCGCGATGTCGGCCGAGGTGCCGCCGATGTCGATGGTGATGAGGTCTGGCGCCCCCGCCGAGGCGCCGACGATGCAGCCGCCCACGACCCCCGCGGCAGGACCCGAGAGGAACAGCCGGACCGCCCGCTGCCGCGCGATGCTGCCGGCCATCAGCCCGCCGCGCGACTGCATCACCTGGAGCGGCGCCCGCGCCCCCCGTTCCGCAAGCCCGGTTTCAAGCCGGTGCAGGTAGCGGTCGACGACCGGCTTCACATAAGCGTCGAAAGCGGTCGCAATCGTCCGCTCGTATTCCCGAAAGGTCGGATCGACCTCGTGGGACAGCGACACGGCAAGGCCCGGGTGCCACTTTTCGATGAGTTCGCGGGCGCGGAGCTCATGGCTGGGGTTGATGAATGCGAACAGGAAGACGACCGCAATCGCCTGCGCGCCGTCGTCAACAAGCTCATCCACCGCGGATCGCAGGCTGACCTCGTCCAGTGGCTCGACGACCTCGCCCGAGGCGGAGATGCGGCCGGCGACATCTTTGCGCATCTGACCGGGGGCAAGAAACACGGGCGTCTGCGGCTCGATGATCGGCTCGTACATATCCCGGCGATATTGGCGCCCGATCTCGAGAATATCTCGAAATCCCTTCGTCGTGACGACCCCGATCTTGGCGCCCTTATGCTCGAGGACGGCATTGGTCGCCACGGTGGTACCGTGAATGAACCGGGAGATGTCCTGCGGAACGAGGGAAATCTCCTCGCCCAGCCGGTGAAGCGACGCCAGCACGGACTGACTCGGATCGCTGCGCGAAGACGGCAGCTTCATCGTGTGGAATACGCCGGTCCCATCCCGACAAACGACGTCGGTGAATGTGCCGCCGGTGTCGACTCCGATCTCCCAGGACCTTGGCATTGCCGCCCCCGTTCGCCTAAGCCTCAGCGGCTGACGCATTGAAATTGACCAGATGCTGAAATGTTCATTATTACCTCAACATGGTCAAGTGTCTTCATTGATGCTATTTTCTGCACCGTCTGCAATTTTGGTGAGCGGGCGCGCCCATCCGGGACGCCACGGGCGACGGGGGGCGCTCGGGCCCGGAAGCGGTTCATAGTGAAAATTCTGTCTGAATTGAAAGAGGTTGGTCAGGTGGAGCAAGATGACGTCGATCAGGAGATGGAGGACAGGTGGCTCGGGTCCCGCCTCCGTCAGGCCCGGCGCAAGCGCGGGATGTCGATCCGCGAACTGGGTGGCAAGGCGGCGCTTTCAACAGGAATGGTCAGTCAGATTGAACGCGGACTGTCTACGCCTTCCCTCCGCTCACTGCGACTGCTCGCCAATGCGCTCGAAGTTCCGGTTTCCTATTTCTTTGCCGATACCCCAGCGTCCAAAAAGGAACGGCGCCATATCGTCAGAAGCCACCAGCGCAAACGCCTGACGGTCCCCTCGACCGGAGTGGTTCAGGAGATCATCAGCCCCGAGGGGCCCGGATCGATAGAAATCTATGAGATCCAGCTCGAACCCGCCGCCACCTCCGATGGTGAAATGTACAGTCACGACGGCGAAAAGGCCGGCCTTGTCCTGTCTGGAACGCTCGGCCTCCGACTGGAGGACGAGGACTATTTGCTCGAGCCCGGAGACAGCTTTCGGTTTCCGAGCACCATGCCGCACCGCATGTCCAATCCGACTTCAGCAAAGGTTCATCTCATCTGGGTGGTGCTGGGCCAGATCCGCTCGATCGACGACGGAAAGTGACGAAGCTTATAATGTTCATTTAAATTGAAATTTGTTGCGGCTCATCACCCAGTATGCAATCGTTGCTCATTCTCCAGCAGCGTGAGCCACGGGGCGTTGTGATAGCGATGACACGATCTCATACCGAGCAGCTTCCGATTCTCATCGCCGGTGGCGGCATCGGCGGAGCCGCCGCCGCCATTGCCCTCGCCCGCACCGGTCGCAAGGTGGAGGTATTCGAGCAGGCGCCGGAGATGCGGGAGATCGGCGCTGGCATACAAATGCCACCCAACGCGTTTCGGGCGTTCGCGGCGCTGGGCGTCCTTGAGCCCATGCAGGAGGTGGCGGCCTATCCGGAGAGCCTGGTCCTCGGGGACATCACCACCGGCAAGTCGATCTATCGGGTGCCGATCGGGGAGGAGTTCGTCCGCCGTTTCGGCTTTCGCTATGCGCTCCTGCACCGCGGCGACATCCTTGAGCGGCTCGTGAGCGCCTGCAAGGGATATGATGAGATCACGCTCAGGCCGGGTTGCCGGGTGAGCGGCTTTCGCGATGTCGGCGACCGGGTCGTGGTCGAACTCGCCGACGGAACCTCCGCGGAGGGCGCAGGGCTGATCGGCGGCGACGGGCTGTGGTCGGTAACGCGCGAAGCGCTCGTGGGCGATCAACCAACCACCGACGGGTACATCCTCTGCCGCGGCATCGTGCCTGTTTCGGAGATATCTGAAGCGCTGTACTCCAATTCGGTGACGATGTGGGGCGGCCCCGGGATCGATTTCTTCCACTATCCCATTCGCAGTGACCAGGTCTTCAACATCGGCGCCAGCTACCGCGACAGCAACATCAAGGCCGGTTCAAACTATCCCGTCGGCGCTCGCGAAGCTTTCAATCACCAGTTCCGGGATGCCTGCGCGCATGTAAAGAACCTGCTTGAGCATGTCAGCATGTCGCGTGCCTGGGTTCTGCACCACCGCCCGCCCATCGCCACCTGGACGAAGGGGCGCGTCACCCTGCTGGGAGACGCTGCGCACCCGACATATATCTATATTTCCCAGGGTGCCTGCATGGCGCTCGAAGACGCGGTCGTCCTCGGCGAGATGGTATCGCAACACGACGATATCCGGGATGCGTTCCGGGCCTACGACAAGGCCCGTTACCTGCGGACCGCGCGTATCCAGCTCACATCACAACAGTTCGGCGACATTTATCACGCTGGCGGCGTCCATCGAGAGTTGCGCAACGCGCTGCTCGCGCGCACAAAGCCACAGGCTCTGTACGATACGCTGGGATGGGTCTTCGGTGGCAGTTTCCAAGAGCCGTCAATGGCGCATCCGGGCATAGATTGACTTTGGCGTTGCCCCCAACTTCTATCCCGCGGTGCGTTCGTTCTGACGGTGGATTTGCCTTCTCGGGCGTGGGGAGCGGCGGAGGCAGACGCAGAGCCGTTCATGATGCGGAGCGTCTGATCCTGCCGCGGGTGGAACGTTGAGGCGAAGGCGTTTGGTGTCTGCCATCCAAGCTTCGCGTCCGGCCGGGGGTGTTGTCGTCGAGCCGCTACCGGGCGAGAGCGGCTCTGGCCTGAGACAGGCTGGAGAACAGCGTCTCAGTCAACAGTTTGAACCGCAGGCGACCGTTGAAGCGCTCGATGAAGCCGTTCCGGCAGGACAGCATCCTCATCATCGGACCGGAAGGCGGCGGGGGCGATCGGGTGGACGCGGTGGCCGCGCGACGGGGCACGCCGGGACGTGTTCGACTACATCGGTATGTTCTACAACCCCGCTCGCAGGCCCGCCCGCAACGGGATGCTGTCACCCATCGCGTTCGAATGGCAGCACCAAGCCAAAGCCGAGGGCGTCGAGAAAGCTCGGGGCGGTTCAAACCGGAAGGAGGCACGCGTCGACAATCGCCGACCCCGGACGAAGATATCGACACTCAAATGCGCTGGCGGCAACCGGTTTGCCGAACAGGTAGCCCTGGGCTTCGCCGCAACCGTGATCCTTGATGAAATCCATCTGCGAGACCGTCTCGACACCCTCTGCGATCACATCAAGGCCGAAGCTCTTCGCCAGATAGATGATCGCGTTTACCACGGCGGCGTTCTCCGGATCCTTATCGATGTTGACGATGAAGGAGCGGTCAATCTTAAGACTCGTCACAGGGTAGCGCTTGAGAACGCTCAGTGAGGCGAAGCCGGTACCGTAGTCGTCCAACGCGAGCCTCACGCCAAGTCCACGAATGTCCTGAAGCAGCCGCCGCGTTGTGACGTCATTGCGCAGCAGGATGGTTTCCACAATCTCAAGCTCAAGAGCATCGGGTGGAAGCGCGTTGTCCGAAAGCGCGGCGCTTACAGTTTTCAGGAGCCGTCCCGTGCGAAACTGCGCAGCGAACAGGTTAACGCCCATCCGGATGTCGAGGCCCCAAGCTCTCCATTGCGCAAGCCGGGCGCTCGCCGTGCGCAGCACCCATTCCCCGACGGAGTTGGCCAGCGTGCTCTCGCTAAGAACATCGAGGAAGTCTGCCGGAGCAAGCAGGCCCCGCTGCGGATGATTCCATCGGATCAGTGCTTCAGCGCCGACAAGCTTGCCGGACTGAGCATTCACCTGAGGTTGATAGAATAGCTCGAATTCATCGCGCTTGAAGGCGCATTCGAGTTCTTGCACGAACGCGCGACGGGCAATGGCTACATCCCCGAGGGCGGGCATGAAAGTCTCGGCTCGTCCTCGACCTGTGGCCTTTGCTCGATGGATCGCGAGATCGGCGAAATTCAGAAATTCCTCGGGAGTGTCACTCTGGGCAGGTGCCATCTCCTCGTCGTGGGCAAGCAGCCTTCGCCAAGCATTCTCGCTCAAGGCCATCTGAAGGACGACATCCACCTCTTCGAGAAAGCTCATCCACATGGGCCTCCTCTCAAACATGACATCTTCCGGATTTCCGGACAGGCGACATAGCGCGCGCGCGGCATGTTCCCTCGGTGACTTGGGCCTGTCCACGATTGTGATCTCCGGCGCCTGAACACCACCTTGCACCCAAGCAGACAGCGATGTGAAGGCGCCCTTGGCATCGGGCGGCACCATTTTTTGCGCCGGCATCCGTCAGGATGGCGGTGTCGGCGCACCTGCTCGGCCAGCAGCTTCTTCTGCCGGCGAGCATCGGACACATCCCTGCGCCCGTGCGTGGCCTTGAACTTGTAAGAGGTCGCCGAGGAGATGGCGGGCCTGCGGCCAGACGTCAGCGGCCTTCGCGCCCGCTTCGTGCTCCTTCAGCATCCCGACGATCTGTTCCACTGTGAACCATGAGGCTCGCATCGTCCGTCTCGATGATCGACGACCGCTACCTAAATGGAGGAAGATACGGGGCTCGGGTCACATGGGACTTCTGTCGCAGTTTTTGCGCATCCCCTCTGCAGGACTTGTGAACGTCCTGGCCTCGGGTGCGCTCTACACCTTCGCAGTGCTCTGCCTCATCGAAGGGGCTAAAGCGCGGGTCAAGGTCGCGGGAGGCGGCACCCGGCTTTTCACCGTCGCCGGCGGAATCATGACCTTCCTTCATTATTATTTCCATGTCGACCGCAACGTCGTCATGCGGATCTATGTGCAGAATTTCGGGTATGGTCTGATGTTCGTTGTCGCCGCGGCGCAGATTGCGCGCGCCTCACAGCGCGAAGGCACCGACAAGCTTGTCCTTTGGCTGCCGAACGCATCGACGCCCCGCTGCGTCATGATCGCTCGCGGAACGGGCTAATCCTGGATCGTGTCGGCGAAGGCCCGCGCAAACCGGATTGCCAGGGCTCGCGCGTCCGCCTTGAGCTGTTCGGTGCTCTTGGGGGCGGCGGCGCTGTTGCGAACGGGAATCTCGAGCGTGACGGTCCCGCCCCCGCTGTCCTGCTCGCGCCAGATCACGCGGGCGAGCACGTACTCCGAGTCGAGCGACTGGAAAACGATGTCGAGGCCCTTGGTCATGGCGATTGGACCGTCCTTCTCATCTGGGGCGCCTGGAGCCGCCGGGCACGGGGAGCGCACACGCCGGTCCAGCGCTCTGCGCAAGACAGAGCCGGTACGCAGCCAATATGTGCAGCCCTAGAAATCGGACGCGGAGAGGCGATAAAAGTTTTGCCGCCGACGCGCATATACGCCGCTTGCGACGCACTCGATCCGGAGCCGGTTCGTGTCGAAGGTCCGCAGAGATGCCGCTTCGTCCTGTCCGCTTTGCGGACTAAACCGGTTCAGGGCATCAGCGTCCAGATGGAACGCAACCTCGAAGGCGGAATCATGCCCCCAGAAGGTCACGGAGCGCCTGACCGGATCAAAGACGCGGCTCGTGTTGGGAAATTGCAGTGGCATCGAAGTTCCCTCTTTGGGGCACGTCCAGTAGAGGGGCCGAGGCCGCGGGAGAAGAGGCGGGCTCTTCTGCGGACTTCTGCTGGTCCTTCAACAGGGCGGCATCGAGTTCGGCCGCATTCACCGACAGGCGTTCGTTTCGACCTTGGGGCGCCGCGAGGGCGGGCGTGTGCAGCATCGTCGCCACGCGCCGGTAGGCAATGAAGGAGAGACCGGGAATCCGCTCCTCATCGACGACGATCCGGTAGGTCCCCGCCGGAAGAACGCCGTCAGCGTCGCTAAGCTGAAAGGGGTGATCGAACGTGATCGTGGTTTCGCGGGTTCGGACATCCATTATGGCCTCCTCAGCCTTTCTTCTTGGGCGGACCCAAGGACACGGACCCAAGGACACACGCGTCCCCTTCAAGAAGGACGCAGGCGTCTTAGGCGCTTCCATCGCGGCGGCAGATCCTGCGGGCTGGACGAAAAACGCCTCGCGACCCTCAAGGGCCACAAGGCGTTGGGCCGCCTTGCAGGGCCTGGGTTGGCGCCTCGCGACCTGAGCCGCCGGTACATCCGCGGTCGGCATTCGGTACGAGGCGCAGCATTCCCGAAAGGCTCAGAATGCCATCCCGAAAGGTCAGCTCAGATCCGTGAGCATGTCCGCGGCCATCTTGCCGCTCTTGCGATCGGCGACGAGTTCGAAGCCCACTTTCTGGCCTTCGCGCAGCTCGCCGAGTCCGGCGCGCTCCACGGCGCTGATATGGACGAAGGCGTCGCTGCCGCCCGCATCGCGGGCGATGAATCCAAAGCCCTTCTGGGCGTTGAACCACTTCACGGTTCCCTCAGTCATGGGAAACCCTCTCAATTTCGATAATTAGCTCACCGGCCCATGGTCGGCCGTCGACATCGCATTTTCAGGCGAGAATTTTTGGATGGGCACAAAATAAAAACCTGCGCAAAACCAAGTGATCAGGCTTTGTATCGACCTGAATAATATGCTCCGATATGCGCACGCTTGCAACATTATTTATATGTCGGTCGCTGTAGCGCAGCAGAAAATCGATTATATGCAAAGTGAATAAAGCCCATTTAGAGCCAACCTGATGGCCCAGGCCAGCGAAGTGCGCTTTTGTTTGCGCACCCCGACCAGACCCTCGGGCGCGGCAGAGCCCCACGGAGCGCCCTTGATCCCTCTCCAGATCCGCCACACCACCACCTATCGCTTCCATCGGCCGGTGACCTTCGGGCCGCATCGACTGATGCTCCGCCCCCGGGAAAGCCGCGATCTGCGGGTGACGTCGAACCAGCTGACGCTGACACCGGCGGCGACGGTGAACTGGGCCCAGGACGTCTTCGGCAACGCGGTCGCCACCGCAACCTTCTCGACTGCCGGCAGTCATCTGGTCATCGAGAGCACGACAGAGCTCCAGCTCGATGCCGTGCCATGGCCGGTGTTCGCCATCGCGGGCACCGCCACCTCGTTTCCGTTCAGCTATTCCGCCGACGAATGGACCGATCTCGGCGCGCTGGGGGTCCCCCAGTTTCCCGATGCCAGCGGCCGGTTGCGGAGCTGGGCGATGGGTTTCGTTCGGGGGAATTCCACCGACACCCTCTCGCTGCTCAAGGATCTGAGCGCCGGCGTGTCCCGGCAGATCTCCTATCAGAGCCGCGACGAGGAGGGGACGCAGTCGCCGACGCACACGCTTGATCGCGGTTGGGGCTCATGCCGCGATTTTGCGGTGCTGTTCGTCGAGACGGTCCGCAGCCTCGGCTTCGGCGCGCGCATCGTGTCGGGCTATCTCTATAACCCGGCCGGAACCTTCCTGGGGTCTCAGGGCATGGGCTCCACCCATGCATGGGCGGAGGTGTTCGTGCCCGGAGCAGGCTGGATTCCGTTCGATCCCACCAATCGCAGCATGGGCGGGTTCAATCTCATCCCGGTGGCCGTGGTGCGCGACATCCGCCAGGCCATTCCGGTGCAGGGCAGCTTCGTCGGCGACAGCAATGCCTTCGGCGGCATGACGGTGGACGTCCACGTCACGTCATGACGCGATACGGCGGCCGCAGCCTGGGAGATGTCAGCAATGTCAGGGTCAGCAGCCCATCGGCGGTGGCGTTCGCAAGGAGCGCGCGCCGAACCGCCGTCGGCAGCATGTTCCACTCCTTGACCACTGGCGAGACCATCGTGCGATGGCCCCTGAACCTCACCGCCTTGCCAGCCGTGGTCCGAGGGCGAGGGCGAGCGGCAGGTTGATCAGCGCCGCGGCTGCGGTGCCGAGCGTCGCGACGACGGGGCCGGCCTGGTCGCCGAGCGCGCCGAACAGCAGCGGCGACAACGCCCCGGAGCCGATCACGCCGGTATAGAAGATGGCGAAGGCACGCTCGGTCCGGTCCGCCGGCGCGAGTTCCGGCACGGTGCCGTAGAGCACCGAGGAGGTGCCGTTCAAGGTGAGCCCGAGCAGCGGCAGGAGCATCAGCAGCGGCAGGAGCGGCAGGACGGTGGCGAGCGCGATCATGAGAGCCGTAAGGCCCTCGGTGCACAGGATGACGCCGATGGAGCCCCAGCGCTGGGCGAGCCAGCCGCAGGCGAGCTTGCCCGCTGCGCCGCCCAGGAAGACGAGCGCGAGCGCCGTCCCGATGAGCGGCTGCGAGGCGCCTTTCATCTGCAGCAGAAACGGCAGGAAGGTGAGGAAGCCCATGCGCACGCCCGTATCGACCACGCCGATGGAGAGCAGCAGCGGAAAGCCGCGACCGCCGCGCCGCCCAGTGCGGTGGACCGCGGCGGAGCGCGGCGGCGCGGCGGCGATGGGCGGCATGAACACAACGAGAAGCGCGGCGACGGCGACGCCGGCAAGCGCCAGGACCCAGAGCGACGGCCGCCACGGCGCGAACGCGAGGCCCAGGGACAGGGCGGCCGGAATGATGGCCTTGCCGAGGTCGCCGGTGAAATTATAGGTCCCGAGCGGCCCGCGCGCCGCCGATCCATAGGCGCGCGCCACCGCGCTGGAGGCGATCGGATGCTGGACGCTGGAGCCGGCGCCGGAGATGAGCAGCGCGGCGTAAAGGCCCATCGCCCCGCCGCTGAAGCCGGCCAGCGCGTAGCCGGCGGAGGCCAGCAGCGTCCCGAGGATCAGCACCGCCCGTCCGCCGACATGGTCGGCGAGCCAGCTCGCCGGCACCTGCAGCGCGGCCATGGCGCCCGCATAGAGACCGCGCAGCATCGCGAGCGCGACATAGTCGAGCCCGAACTCGGCCCGCCACACCGGAAGGAGCACGTAGATGGCGTCGGTGTATCCGTCGTGCAGGGCGTGCGCGAGGCCGGAAAGGGCGAGCGTGCGCTGGCGGGTCTGCGGCGCGCAGGGTTGCGCCGGCGAGGGGGTGGCGGAGTCGATGCTGGATGAATTTGTCACCTCACGACTGTGCACCTGCTAGAATACGAGGCGCAAACCACTAATTCGCGGCATCAACGTCAGATAAACTCACATGAGAGCGCCCTCCACAGATCGTCCTCTGCCGCCGCTCAACGCGGTGCGTGCCTTCGAGGCTGCCGCGCGCCGGTCGAGCTTCAAGGACGCCGCTGCGGAGCTCGGCGTCACGCATGGCGCAGTCAGCCGGCAGATCCGGCTTCTGGAGGAGTGGCTCGGCCCGCCGGCGCTGTTCCGCCGCCTGAGCCACGGCGTTGCCCTTACGGCCGAGGGGCAGGCGCTGTTCGACGCGGTCCAGCCCGCGCTTGAGCGCATCGCCCGGGCGGCGGCGGTGCACGGCAGGGAAACCGGCGGCACCGTGGTGCTCAGGGTCAATGCGCTCGCCACCTTCAGCCTGCACTGGCTGGTGCCGAAGCTTGGTCGGCTGCGGGAGGCGCATCCCGACATCGCCATCGAGCTGACCACCGGCAGCGAGCCGGTCGACGGGCTGGCCGGCGACTACGACGTGATCATTCGCGGCGGACCGGACGCCTTCCACGGCTTCGAGGCGCGCCTGCTGCTCCCGGAGAGGCGGCTCCCCGCCTGCAGCCCCGCGCTGCTGCAAAGCCAGCCGCTGGGCGAGGTGGGTGACCTCGGACGGCACACCCTTCTGCAGGTCGCCAGCATGCCGCGGCTTTGGCGCGACTGGCTGGCGAAAGCCGGGCACGGCTCTCTGGAGCCGGCGGCCACGCTGATGCTGGACCACTTCTACCTGTCGATCCAGGCCGCCGTGGACGGGCTCGGCGTTGCGATGGCACCGTCGACCCTGATCGAGGACCATCTGCGCGCAGGTCGGCTGGTGACGCCCTTTCCGCACATCTGGCTGCCTGCGCGCAGCTATTACGCCTACACGCCCACCGGTTCGCCGCTGCGCGCCGCCAGCGACAGGGTCTGCGCGTGGATCCAAGGCTTCGATGGCGCCTGCGCCTCGCAGGTCGGCGCGTGACGCGCCCCTGACGTGCCTGCCGGGGACAGCTGGCTCCGTCGATCGGGGGAGGGACCATGCGGCGTAGCCTCGGCCGCGCGGGTCCGCAGCCGTGCCGTGCTGTCGACCGGCTCCCTGTGACGCCGGTGGCAGCCCCTGAGCGATCGCGAATGGAAAGCATCGGCGGGGCAGTCTCGCGTCCGGCCGTTCCCATCACGCCCGGTGACGCGCGCCCCGGGCCGGACCGGGCGCTCAGTCCGGCATCGCGGTGTCGTGCGCCGCTTCATAGGCGGCGATGCGGGGTTCCATCAGCAGCAGCTGGCTCAGCGGATCGAGGCCGTGCATGAGCATCTCCCGGCGCCGCTCCGAGATCGCGAACGCAATCATCCCGAGGCCCGGCACCTCGATGCTGCGCCGCTCCAGATCGACGGTGAGGGCGAGGCCGGGCTCGGCTGCAAGGCGCTGCTGGATCGCCTGGGCCGCCTCGGGGCCGACCGCCACCGCGAGAAGACCGTTTTCCGGTGCGCTGGAGGCGAAGATGTCGCCGAGGCTCTCGGCGATCACCGCCCTGAAGCCGTAGTCGAGCAGCGCGTGAACGGCCTGCTCGCGCGCGGAGCCGCAGGCGAAGTTCTTGCCCGCGACCAGAATCCGGGCGCCCGCATAGGCCGGCTGGTTGAGCACGAAGTCGGGCTTCGTCGCGCCATCCGCGGTGAAGCGGTGATCGCGAAATGCCAGATCGGCGAAGCCTCCGCTGCGCGGCCGGCTCATATAGCGTGCCGGAAAGATCTGGTCGGTGTCCATATTGGCGGCGGGCAGGGGAACGGCGCGCGCGGTCAGCCGGTCGATGGGGGTCATCGGCTCGCTCCCTCCATCAGGCGGCGCACATCGGTGATGACGCCGGTGACAGCGGCGGCGGCCGCCAGAGCGGGGCTCGCCAGATGCGTCCTTGCACCCGCGCCCTGGCGCCCGACGAAGTTGCGGTTGGTGGTGGAAATGCAGCGCTCGCCGGGTTCCACCTTGTCGCCGTTCTGGGCGACGCACATGGAGCAGCTCGACTGGCGCCACTCGATCCCGGCATCCTTGAACACCGTGTGCAACCCCTCCGCCTCGGCCGCCGCACGGACGGCAGTGGAGCCTGGCACCACCCATGCGCGGGTCTTGGCCGTGCGCCCCCGCACCACCGCGGCGGCTTCGCGCAGATCCTCCAGCCGGGCATTGGTGCACGAGCCGATGAACACCCGATCGACCTTCAGCCCTTCGAGAGCATCTCCGGGTGCAAGGCCCATATAGCCCAGCGCCGCGCGCCAGGCGGCCGCCTGCTCCGCGCTCGCGGCCGCGGCCGGATCGGGGACGCGGCCGCCCACCGGCACCACCTGATCGGGGCTGGTGCCCCAGCTGATCATCGGACCCAGGGTCGCTGCGTCGAGGCTGATCTCGCGGTCGAAGACGGCGCCGGGGTCGGTGGGCAGGCGGCGCCAGCCGGCCACCGCCCGATCGAAGGCCGCGCTGGCCGGCGCATAGGGCCGGCCTTCCAGATAGGTGTAGATGGTGTCGTCCGGGGCGATGAGGCCGGTTCGCGCGCCGGATTCGACGATCATGTTGCACAAGGTGAGCCGGCCGGAAACGCCGAGCGCGGCGATTGCCGGGCCGGCGAATTCCACCGCATGGCCGGACGCGCCGCCGGCGCCGATCCGGCCGAGGACCGCCAGCGCCAGGTCCTTGGCGCTGGTGCCCGGCGGCAGCCGGCCATCCACGCTGACGCGCATCGTCTTGGGGCGCGCCACCCAGCAGCACTGGGTGGCGAGCACGCCGGCGCACTCGCCCGCGCCCGCGCCGATGGCGAAGGCCCCGAGCCCGCCGTGTGTCGGCGTGTGGGAATCGCTGGCGATGATCGTCGTTCCCGGCAGGCTGATCCCGAGCTCCGGCCCGACCACATGGATGATGCCCTGCCGGCGGTCGCCGAGCTCGAAGATTTCGATGCCGTTCTCGCGTGCATGCCGCGACAGGTCCGTGAGCACCTGGCGCGCGGCGGCATCGCTCACGTCAGAGAGCCGTCCGCCGAGGGTCGGCGCGTAGTGGTCGTGCACGGCGAAGGTGAGATCGGGGCGGCGCACCTGGAGGCCGCGATCCTCCAACAGCGTGAACTTCCGCGGCGAGCCGTCCTGGAGATAGTGCCGGTCGATATAAAGGAGAGCCGACCCGTCGTCGTCGGTTGCGACCGTGTGGGCGTCCCAGATCTTCTCGAACAGGGTGCGGGGCGTCTCACGCATCGGCCGGCCTTTCGCGAGCGGCACTCACCGCACCCCCACACGCAGGCCGAGGAGGCCGGGCAGGGCGGCGAGCAGGTGCGCCGGAAGAGGCGGACGCTGCGCCTGCCTCTCGGCGGCCTCGCACGACAGAATGCCCCAGCGCACCGCGCGCCCCCCGAGGGTGCGGAGCGGCTCCGGCGGAAGCTTCGGCGGCGTGCGTGTGGCGATGATCGAACGGCTCCACGCGTCCTCCACGCCCAGTATGCGCGAGGCCAGCGTCTCGGCAACGATCAGGGTCGGGTTGACGCCGTGACCGGACAGGCCCGCCCCCAGGTGAACCTGGCGTCCGGGAACCGTCCGCACGAAGGGCAGGCGATCGGACGCGACGTCGATGCCGCCGCCCCAGCTCGCCGCGATCGGCGCCTTCAGGTCGGGCAGAAGATAGGCCAGCCCCGCCGCCGCGCGTCCGACGCTGGCCATGTCGCGGGTGTTGGAAGCCGCTCCGGGATCGTTCCAGGCGGCGACCGGACCGGAGCCGCTCCCCATGATGACACGCCCGTCGTCGGTCTTGCGGAAATAGTGCAGGAACATCGCCGCATCCGCGTATCCCGCATCCGAAGGCCAGATGGCGGCGAGCGCCTCCGGGCAGGGCTTTGTGGCGACCACGTAGCTGGAGAACACCGACAGGTGGTCGCGCGCGAGGGGGTGGCGGGCAAGCTCGGTATTGGTCGCCAGAACGACGTGGGCGGCGGCGATGGTCCCGGCGGGTGTCTCGAGGGTGTTGGGCGATCCATCCGACATCGCGGTCATCGGCGTGCGCTCGAACACCTGCACGCCCATCGCCAGCACGGCGGAGCGCAGCGCACGGGCCAGCCGTGCCGGGTGAACGGTCGCGCCCTCGGCATACTGGACCGCTGAGCGGGCGCGCGGGATGCGGCACAAGGCCTGGGACTCCCCTGCGTCCAGGCGGCGCACGCTTTCGGACGCGTCGAGGCGGGAGGCCGTCTCCAGGGCCGCCTCCAGACTCGCTTCCTCCTGCGCGGTGGTGGCCACGACCACTGCGCCCGCTTCGTGCCACCACACATCACGGCCCGCGCAGAAGGCCCGGATGCCGTCCTGCGCCCGCGTGCCGAGCCGCGCCAGTTCCAGCGCGGCGTCGGCCCCATAAGCCGCTGTGACGCGGCCGAGCGCGGTCCAGTAGCCGGCGACCTTGCCGCCGTTCTTGCCGCTCGCGCCGGCGCCGCAGATATCGCGCTCGATGACGGCGATGGACAGCGCCGGCGCCCGCTCCTTGAGCCTGAGCGCGGTCCACAGGCCGGTGAAGCCGCCGCCGACGATCGCCACGTCCACGCTGATATGCCCCTTGAGCGCGGGCGTCGGGCTGCCGGGCGCGCAAGTCAGGGCTTCATCCAGCCACCACGAGCGATCGGACGGAGGCGGAACTTCAGCCATCTCAGCCATTCTGCCACCTCTCGCGGCATGTTCAATTTTGAGGCTTGACCCGAGACCGTTTCTTTTATCGTATGGTGCCTGTCTGTTTGCAATACGGATTTCCGGCAAAATCCGCCATTCGCGGTGCGAAAAACGGAATTCGCCCTCTCTCAAGCTGGCTATCGTTCGGTAAACCAAATGGGTGGCATATGACGGACCTGATTGGGGAGCGACTTTCGCACGCCGGACGCCTGCGCCGGCGCGACATTCTCAAGGGGGCCGCAGGCCTCACCGTGGCGGCGCTTGTCGCGCCGAGCGTCGGCTGGGCGCAGGCGGGCAAGCGTCTTCTGGTCGGCGTCCACCAGGACCTGCCCATTCCCGACGCGCAGATGTCGCGCGCCATGGTCACCCACATGGTGATGAAGCACGTGGTCGAGAACCTCGTCACGTTCGACGAGAATTACGAGGTCATTCCGCAGCTCGCCAAGTCCTGGGACGTGCTCGATGATGGCGCGCGCTATGTCTTCCACCTGCGCGACAACGTCGTCTTCCACAACGGCAAGACCTTGGACGCCGACGATGTGAAGTGGTCCGTCGACCGGTTGAAGGAAGTCTCTCCCAGCAAGGGCAGCTATTCCGGCATCAAGGCGGTCAACGTCATCGATCCGCGCACCGTCGAGATTGTCCTGAAGGATCCCTCGCCGAGCCTGCCGTCGACGCTCGCCGGTCCGTTCGGCGGGTACATCATGCCGAAGGACCTCGACAAGGCCCAGGGCGGCACCATTTCCAAGCCCATCGGAACCGGGCCGTTCTCATGGGTCGAATACCAGCCCGGGCGGCTGCTGCGCGTGAAGAAGTTCGACAATTATTCGGTCGATACCAGCTTCGACGGGCCGACCGGCCTCGGCGGCCGGCGCGAGGCGCAGGTCGACGAGATCGAGTTCCGGGTCGTCCCCGTGTCGTCCGCCCGCGCCACGGCGCTTGAGACCGGCGAACTGGACTTTGCCCTGCTGCTGGACGTCAACGATTTCGAGCGGCTCGCCGCCTCGCGCACCGCGCGGCAGGTCGAGGAGCCGAGCTTCGAGTCGCTGGTGCTCTGGCTCGGCGTGACGGTCGCGCCGACCAGCGACCTGAACTTCCGCAAGGCGGTCGCGGCCAGCATCGACTACAAGACGCTGATGGATGCCTCCGTCGCCGGGCATGGCGCGGTCAACAACGCCTTCCTGCATCCCGAGCTTCGGGCGTGGTTCACCCCGTCGATGGCCGCCCGGCACAAATTCGACCTGAATACCGCCAAGGCCCTTCTTGCGAAGACCGCGTACCGGGGCGAGACGCTCACCATCCACGTCTCCAACTCGACCGAATATTCCCTCAATGCCGCGCTCGTGCTGCAGCAGATGCTGGGGCAGGCCGGGATCAAGATCGAGGTCCACCCGGTGGATTCCGCCGGCGTGATGTCGATCGTCTACGCCCGCAAGCCGACATATAACTTCGGAATGACCTCCATCTCCGGGCGCATGGACCCGGACCAGGTCTATTTCCAGCGGCTCCATTCCTCGTCGGCCGTGAACGCCTACAACAATCCGGAATACGACAAGGTGGTCGAGGCCGCCCGCGCCTCGATGTCTCAGGAGACGCGAAGGAAATTGTATTCGCAGGCGCAGGACATCGTCATGGCCGATATCCCGGCGATCGTTCTGTTCAACGTCTCCTTCCTGAATGCGCGCGCCCCCCGCATGGTCGGCTACAAGCCGAACGCGCTCGGCCTCTCGCGCTTCTGGAACGTGGGCCTCGGCAAATGAGCGCGGGATTCGCGGGCGCGCGGCTGCGCGCTCTCCTGGCCGAAGGCCGCGCGGTGGCGGCGCCCGGCGTCGCCGACGCCCTCGCCGCCCGCCTGGTGGCGCAGGCCGGGTTCGAGGCCGTCTACATGAGCGGCGATTCCACCAGCGCCGTCCGCCTCGGCATGGCCGACGTCGGCCTGCTGACCATGAGCGAGATGGTGGACAATGCGGCCCGTATCGTCGACGCCGCCGGCGGTCTGCCGGTCATCGCCGATGCCGATACCGGCTATGGCGGCCCGGTCAACATGCGGCGCACGGTGCGCGAATACGAGCGCGCCGGGGTGGCGGCCTTGCAGATCGAGGATCAGGTTTCGCCCAAGAGATGCGGCCATCTCGGCGGAAAGGCCGTGGTGCCCGCCGAGGAGATGGCGGGCAAGGTGCGGGCCGCCGTCGATTCGCGGCACGATCCGAATCTGGTGATCATCGCCCGCACCGACGCCATCGCCGTCGAGGGGTTCGAGGCGGCGCTCGACCGGGCGGAGCTCTATCGGCAGGCGGGCGCCGACGTCATCTTCGTGGAGGCGCCGCGCAGCCTGGAAGAGCTGGCCGCCATCGGGCGCCGCTTCGATTGCCCGCTTCAGTACAATGCCTCGGCAAGCGGGCGGACGCCCGCCATCGGCCGCCCGGAGCTTGCCACGATGGGCTATCGCCTCGCGGTTTATCCAGGCCAGACCATATTTGCGGCAATCCCGGCGATCCGGGCCATTCTCGCCCATATCCGCGACAGCGGCGGGGCAGCCGCCGCGCCAGTGGAGATGGCGAGTTTCCGCGACTATAACGAGACGATCGGACTGAGTGAGATCGCCGCTTTCGAGGACGCGCACGGCACGCCCGCGACACGGCGGGTGCAGTTCTGATGCGACCGACCTCGATAAGCGCGCGCCCACTGACAGGATCGGGGGATTGGAATCCGACCCATGAGAACGCAGGAACAACCGGTCAAGGCCTCCGAACGGGACGAGGGGATCGGTGCCCGCATCAAGCTCCTTCGTGCCGAGCGCGGACTATCCTTGAACGAGCTTGCGCGTGCCGCCGAGATATCGCCGGGAACGCTCAGCCAGATCGAGCGGGATCGGGCGAGCCCGTCCATGCGCACGCTGACCAAGGTGCGCCAGGCGCTCGGGCTCGGCATCGGCGCGTTCTTCGGTGCCGAGGAGACCGAGGCGGAAGCAACGCCGGCCTTCGTGCGGCGCTCCAGCGACCGGGCGATCCGCAACCTCGGCTCCAGCCGGATGGTCAAGGAGCTGATCACTCCGAACGGAAACACCAAGCTCTCCATCTTCGCCCTGGCGATTCCCCCTGGCGGGGGAACCGGAGAGGAGACCTACCGCTATCCTGGCGTGAAGGCCGGCGTGGTGCTCGACGGGGAGGTGACGCTGGAGGTCTCGGGCGTCGTCGCGCGGCTGCAGTCCGGCGACGGCTTCTGCTTCGATGCCAACGAGGAACACCGCCTGCGCAACATTTCGGGTGCGCCGGCGCGGGTGTTGTGGGTGACCGCGCCGGCCGGAACCGGCGACCCGATCTGACGCCGCGCGCCCGATGCCGCCTCCGCCTCCGAAGGGACGGCTGAGATGCTGCTGCGCTATGCGATCCGCCGGCTGATCGGGGCCATCCCCACGCTGCTTCTCGCCAGCATGCTGGTGTTCCTGATCTCGCATCTGGCGCCGGGCGATCCGGCCAGCCAGATCCTCGGGAGCTACGCCAGCCCGGCCGAACTGGAGCAGGCGCGCGAGGACATGGGCCTCAACGCCCCGCTTCCGGTCCAGTATGAACGCTGGCTGCTGCGCGCGGCGACCGGCGACCTCGGCAGATCGATCAACTGGAACCTGCCGGTCAGCGAGATGATCGTCGAGCGCCTCCCGCGCACCGCAGGCCTGGCGGTGCTCGCGCTGACGATCTCGATTTTGCTGGGGGTGCCTCTCGGGATCATCGCCGGCGTGCGGCAGAACCGCCTGAGCGATCGGCTCGCCATGCTCGTCAGCCTGCTCGGGCTGTCGGTGCCGGACTTCGTCGTCGGGCTGCTGCTGGTGATCGTGTTCACCGTCCAGCTCGGGCTCCTGCCGTCGCTCGGCTATGTCAGCTTCTCCAGCTCGCCCTATCAGTGGGCGCTGCACATGATCATGCCCGCGTTCGCGCTCGGCTATCTCATGACGGCGGTGACGGCCCGCATGACCCGCGCGTCGATCATCGAGAATCTCGGGCAGGAATTCGTCCTTTCGGCGCGCGCCAAAGGATTGAGCGAGCGCCGGGTGGTGGGCGTCCATGTCCTCAAGGCGGCGATGATCCCGGTGGTCACCGTCATCGGCATCAATCTTGGAGCCGTGTTCCGCGGCGCCGTGGTGATCGAGGCCATATTCGCCATTCCCGGCATCGGCGGATTGATGATGAGCGCCATCTCGGCGCGCGACTATCCGGTCATCCAGGGCTGCCTGCTGGTCTCGGTGACGATCTACATTTTCGTTAATCTCGCCGTCGATCTCGTTTACGCCGTTCTCGATCCGAGGATCCGCTACCGATGACGGCCCGCAGAGCCTCCGTCCTCGCGGCCGCGGGCCGCAACGAACTGGTGGTCGCCGGGGCGGTGATGCTCGGCATCGTCGTTCTGATCGCGCTGCTGGCGCCGGTGCTGCCGTTCGGCGATCCGTTCACGATCAATCCGCTCGCCCGCAACGCGCCGATGTCCTGGCAGCATCCGTTCGGCGCCGACAAGCTCGGCCGCGACCTGTTCGCGCGCTTCGCCTATGGCGCCCGCCTGTCGCTGTCGATCTGCACCCTGGTGGCCCTCGCCTGCCTGATCGTCGGGACCGCCCTGGGGCTGCTGGCGGGCTACTATCGCGGCTGGGTGGACATCATCATCAGCCGCATCGCCGACACGCTGATGGCATTCCCGTCCATCCTGCTCGCGCTCGGCATCGTCGCCGCCTTCGGCGCCTCGATGACCAATGTCATCGTCACGTTGTCGGTGGTGTACATGCCTCGCGTCCTGCGCGTCGCCCGGGCGCCGGCGCTCGCGGAATCCCGGCGCGATTATGTGGAGGCCGCGCGCGCCTGCGGCGCCTCCGATCTGCGCATCCTCGTCCGGCACGTTCTGCCCAACATCCTTGCCCCGGTGATGGTGCAGGCCACCGTCGTCTTCGCTTACGCGATGGTGGCCGAGGCGACGCTCGGCTTCCTCGGCGTCGGCGTGCCGCCGCCGGCGCCGAGCTGGGGCAACCTGCTGTCCGAGGCGCGGGCGACGCTGATGACCGCGCCCAGCCAGACGATCTTCCCGGCCATCGGCCTCGCCTTCGCCGTCCTCGGCGTCAACCTACTCGGCGACGGGCTCCGCGACCTACTCGACCCGCTCATGCGCAGGCAGGGAGATGCGGCATGACAGAGCCCCTGCTGGCGATCGAGAATCTCGCGGTCCACTTCGGCACCGGCCCCGGCAGCGTGCGGGCGGTCGACGGCGTAAGCCTGACGCTGGAGCGCGGCGAGATCCTGGCGGTCGTGGGAGAGTCGGGATCGGGCAAGAGCGTCCTGTCGCGCGCGATCCTGCGTCTCGTTCGGGAGCCGCCGGGGCGCCTCGTGGGCGGCCATATCCGGTTCGAGGGGCGCGACATCGCCGCCATGAGTCCGAGCGAATTGCGGGCGCTGCGGGGCGACCAGATCTCCATGATCTTCCAGGAGCCGATGGCGAGCCTCAATCCCGTCTTCACCATCGGCTTCCAGATTTCCGAGGCCCTGCGCACCCACCGCAGCCTTTCCAGGCGCGCGGCGCGTGCGGAGGCGATCAGGCTCCTCGAACAGGT
Source organism: Xanthobacter tagetidis (assembly GCF_003667445.1). Lineage (GTDB taxonomy): Bacteria > Pseudomonadota > Alphaproteobacteria > Rhizobiales > Xanthobacteraceae > Xanthobacter > Xanthobacter tagetidis. The sequence continues at coordinate 137,601 of NZ_RCTF01000003.1, forward strand.
CGGCATGGCGGATGCCGCGCTGCGCTACGACGCCTATCCGAACCAGATTTCCGGCGGCATGTGCCAGCGGGCGATGATCGCCCAGGCGCTGGCCTGCCGGCCCCGCCTGCTGATCGCCGACGAGCCGACCACGGCACTCGACGTCACCATCCAGGCCCAGATCCTGGCGCTCCTGCGCCGCCTGCGCGACGAGACCCATATGGCGATCATCCTCGTGACGCATAATCTCGGGGTGGTGGCCGAGATGGCCGACCGCGTGGCGGTGATGTACGCGGGTCGGCTGGCCGAAGTCGCCGATGCGCAGACCTTCTTCGCCGGGCCGCTGCATCCCTATTCGCGGGGGCTGATGGCGTCGGTGCCGCGCATCGGCGACCGCGTGGCGACGCTCAGGGCCATCCCGGGCGTCATCCCGCGCGGCGGCGCCGCCGCGGCCGGCTGCACGTTCCGCGACCGCTGTCCGCAGGCGATGGACATCTGCCGGCAGACCCCGCCCGAGTTCATCCAAGGCGGCAGCCGGGTGTCCTGCTGGCTGCATGCCGGCTCCGACATTGCTGCTCCGGCGGCGGAAGGCGCGGCGCCATGACCGGGGCAGCTCCGGCACACACCTCGCGGGAGGCCGACCTGAGCCGGGACGCGGGCGCGACGATGCCACCCGCCACGCCCGCCGGCGGGCCGCTGCTGCGCGTGGACGGCCTGTCCAAGCAGTTCGCCCTGGACGACGCCGTGCTGCCCTGGGCCAAGGGGCGCCGCGTCCAGGCGGTGGACAACGTCTCGTTCGAGATCGCGCCGGGGCAAACCCTGGGCCTCGTCGGTGAATCGGGCTGTGGCAAGTCCACCCTGGGACGCCTGGTGCTGCGGCTGATCGAGCCGGATGCCGGATCCGTCGCCCTCGATGGCATGGCCGTGACGGGGGCCGGGAAGCGCCAGCTCAAGGCGCTGCGGCGGCGGATGCAGATCGTGTTCCAGAATCCCTTTGGTTCACTCAATGCGCGCATGAGCGTCGGCGAGGCGATCGCCGAGCCGCTGCTCGCCTTCGGGGTGGGATCCCGCACGGAGCGCAGCGAAGCGGCGCGGCGCCTGCTCGCTTTGGTGGGGCTCGATCCCGGCCATGCCGGCCGCTACCCGCACGAGTTTTCGGGCGGCCAGCGCCAGCGCATCGCCATTGCCCGCGCCATCGCCCTGGAGCCGGATCTGGTCGTGTGCGACGAGGCGGTCTCGGCCCTCGACGTGTCGGTGCAGGCGCAGATTCTCAATCTGCTGAAGGACCTCAAGGCGCGCCTCGGGATGGCCTATCTGTTCATCTCCCACGATCTGGCCGTGGTGCGCCACGTGTCCGACCGGGTCGCGGTGATGTATCTTGGCTCGATCGTCGAGATCGCTGAGGCAGACCGGCTCTTCGCCGATCCGAAGCATCCCTATACGGTGGCGCTGCTGGCCTCCGTGCCGGCGGAAACCCCGGCAGCCCGCAAGCATGCCGCTCCGCTGGAAGGCCAGGTTCCAAGCCCGATCGACCTGCCGCCCGGCTGCCGCTTCGCCGGGCGCTGTCCGCGCGCGATGCCGCGCTGCCACGAAGAGCGGCCGGCGCTGCGGGCCATCGCGCCGGACCACAAGGTCGCGTGCCATCTCTATGCCTGACGTGAAGGGGATGGCTGCCCGCTGGCGCGACCGCCGCGGGCGCCTCTTCGTTCTGCATCGGCGCAGTGGCCGATGGCAGCGCTGACAACGCGGGTGTTCAGACGAAGGAGATGGCTTCCGCTTCCTCGAAGATGCGGCGCAGGTCCCTCAGCCCGTCCTCAAGATGCGCGAGGCTGGGCGCGGCCCCGAGGCAGATGCGGACCCCCTGGGTGGTCGGATCGTTGGGGCGCAGGCTGCCGGGCGGGGCGAGGGTGATCCCGCGCTGGGCCGCCTGGGCGATCAGCGCCGGCAAGGTGCGGCCCACGGGCAAAGGCAGCCACAGATGGAAGCCCGGCGGCGCCGGGACCACCGGCAGCAGTCCCGCCAGCAGCCGCCGGGCGATCGCGTTGCGCAGGGCCGCCTGCTCCCGCTTGAGCGCCGCCTGGTTGGCGAGCCCGCCGGTGCGGACCAGCCGGGCCACCACTTCGGCCATCAGCGGCACGGCCATCCACCCGCTTGCCCTGAGGCCGTTGATGCAGCGGTCGCGGAAGCTGTCGGGGGCGATCATGGCGCCGATGCGCAGGCCGGGCGCGAGGCACTTGGCGAAGCTCACCACGTAGAAGCTGCGTTCCGGCACCAGCGCGGCGAGCGGCTCGACCGGCGCCGGCATCAGGAAGGCGTAGGCATCGTCCTCGACCACATAGGCGTCGTGCCGGCGGACGATCTCCGCGATCTGCGCGCGCCGCTCCGCCGGCAGCACCGTCCCGGTGGGCGTCTGCAGCGTCGGCATGCAGTACAGCACCCGCGCCCCGGTCTCGGTGAACGCCTTGTCCAGGGCGGCGGGCAGGAGCCCCTCCCGGTCCATGGCGACGCCATGCAGGCGGTAGCCCATCTGCGTGGCGAGCGAGAGCGTGCCCGAATAGGTGAGGGCCTCGGTGAGCACGGTGTCGCCGCGCGATGCCACCATGGACATTGCGATGGAAAGCGCGTGCTGGGCGCCGTGGGTAATGAAGATCTGGTCCGGCTCCGCGCCCATGCCATGGACCCCGAGCCAGTGCGACACCGCTTCCCGATGGTCGCGCCGCCCCTGATGCGGCAGGTAGCTCAGCAGCCGGTCCATGTCGGCCTCGGCGGCGATCTCGGCCACCGTCGCCGCGATCAGGTCGGCCTCGCCGGTGGAGGGCGGGACATTGAGGGCGAGGTTCACCCCCTGGATCTCGGCGCCCTGCTGCGGGCGCCGGCGCTGCACGAAGGTGCCCCGCCCCACCTCGCCGGAGATCAGTCCGCGCTGCTCCGCCTCGGCATAGGCCTTCGAGACCGTGCCGACGCTCAGTCCGAGCCGGCCGGCGAGATCGCGCTGAGGCAGCAGGCGCGCGCCCGGCTTGACGCGTCCCGCCGCGATGTCGGCCTCCAGCAGGTCGACGATTGCGAGGTAGCGCGGGCCCGGACCCAGCGGAAGAGAGGGAAGCCAATCGGACATGGTCATCCTGACAGGAACAGTCTCGGAATAGTACAATCGGCAAATTGATGCAATGCGATTTGGTCGGCGTCCACTTCTTCACGATCGAAGGGCTCCGCCGCGCAGGCTCGCCGGGGGCAGGGCAGGGTGAGGGTCGATGAAAACGCCAGTCCAACCAAGGTGATGCTGCATTGCATCATCATTTATGGGTCAAAACGTCGAAATGAGTTAGCTCAATAATTGACTCCTGTGCATTTGTCTCTGTATCGTTTTCCCCAATTGGCGCGTCAGAAGCCAACACGGGAGGTCGCCATGATCTACGAAATCCGGGTTTACGAGGCCGCCGACGGCAAGGCCGAAGCGATGCGTCGGCGGTTCAAGGACGAGGTGGTGCCGCGCCTGCCGAGCCACGGCATCGAGCTGCTCGGCGTGTTCGTCGCGCCCGAGGAAGACGGGCGCCTGACCTATCTCACCCGCTTCGAGAGCGAGCAGGCCCGCACGGCTGGCTGGGCGTCGTTCGGCGCCGACGCGGGCTGGAAGGCGGTGAAGGCGGCAAGCGAGGTCGGCGGTCCGCTGCTGAAGACGCAGTCCGTTTCGGTCCTGTCGCCGGCCGTCGCCGGCCTCCTGCTGGGCTGACCCCCCCCAGGGCTGCCCCGCTGTCCCGCGACTGTCCGCGAACAAGGACATTTTCGCATGAAACCGGCTGAATTTGCTTATGTTCGACCTGCCTCGGTGGCGGAAGCCTGCGCGGTGCTGGCCTCCAATCCCGACGCGCGGGTCGTCGCCGGCGGGCAGACGCTGGTGCCGATGCTCGCCATGCGCCTCGCGCGCCCATCGATCCTGGTGGATATCCTGCGCCTGCCCGAACTCGCCGGCATCGCCGAAGAGCCCGGCACGCTGGTGATCGGCGCCACCACGCGCCAGGTCGAGGCCGAGCGCTCCAGCCTGGTCGCCAGCCGGCTGCCGCTGCTCGCCGCCGCCTTGCCGTGGGTCGGCCACCCGCCCACGCGCAACCGCGGCACCGTGGGCGGCTCGCTCGCCAATGCCGACCCGTCCGCCGAAATTCCCCTGGTCGCCGTGGCGCTCGAAGCCGAGATCGTCACCGAGGACGAAGGCGGCCGCTTCGCGATGCCGGCCGACGACTTCTTCATCGGTCCCATGCTCACCGCCGCCCCGGAGGCCGGGCTCCTGACGCAGGTGCGCTTCCCGGTCTGGTCCGAGCCCTGCGTCGGCGTCGGCTTCCACGAGGTTAGCGCGCGGCGCTCGGATTTCGCCTTCGTCTCGGCCGCCGCGCAGGTGGCGCTAGATCCGGACGGCCGGTGCACCCGCATCGCGCTCGGCATCGGCGGCGTCGGCGATCGTCCGGTCCGGCTCGACGTCGCCGGTCTCGTCGGCACGCGCGTTGAGGGCGATCGGGTCGCGCAAGCGGTGGAGGCGGCCGCCGCCGTGCTGGAGCCGACCTCCGATCTTCACGCCAGCGCCGCCTATCGCCGCCGCGTCGCAATCCTGCTCGGCGCCCGCGCGATCGGCGACGCCGTGGCGGACGCACAGGAAAAAGGAGCCGGCCGATGAAGGTCGCGTTGCTGGTCAATGGGGCGGTCCGCGAGGTGGACGTCGAGCCGCGCAAGACGCTGCTCGACACGCTGCGCGAGGACCTCAGCCTCACCGGCGCCCATGCGGGCTGCGAGCACGGCGTCTGCGGTGCATGCACGGTGCTGGTGGACGGGGCGCCGGTGCGCTCCTGCCTGATGTTCGCGGTGCAGGCGGACGGCCTCGACATCACCACCATCGAGGGGCTGGCGTCGGCGCCGGGCGAACTGAGCGTGCTGCAGGATTCCTTCTGCGAGACCCACGGCCTCCAGTGCGGCTTCTGCACGCCGGGCATGATCCTGGCGTCGCACGCGCTGCTGGAGGCAAATCCGGCGCCAACCCGCGCCGATATCGCCGAGGCGATCTCCGGCAACATCTGCCGCTGCACCGGCTACGGCCAGATCGTCGAGGCGGTGGAACTTGCCGCCGAGCGCCTGCGCCTTGCGAACGCGCCGCGCGCCGCGGCCGGGGGACGCCCATGAGCGCCGAGGCCGCCCGCTTCCGCTTCGTCTCGGCCAACCGCCGGGTGCGCGAGGACCGCCGCTTCGTGGCCGGCCACGGACGCTATGTCGCCGACATCGCCCTGGAGGGCATGCTGCACGTCGCTATTCTTGGCGCGCAGCATCCGGCCGCCCGCATCCTCTCCATCGACCCGTCGGCGGCCCTTGCCATGCCCGGCGTGCACTATGTGCTGACCGGCGAGGAACTGGCCGGGGCCACCGACCAGCTCATGAACGGCCTCGACACGCCCAACGTGCGCCGCTTCCCGCTCGCGCTCGGGCAGACACGCTATGCCGGCGAATGGGTCGCGGCCGTGGTCGCCGACACCCGCGCGCTGGCGGAGGACGCCTGCGAGAAGGTGAAGGTCAGCTACGAGCGCCTGCCTTATCTCACGCAGGCCGAGGAGGCGCTCGACCCGTCGAGCCCCCCGGTGCACCCGGCGCACGGCTCGAACGTGCTGCTCGACAAGCAGTTCGTGTGGGGCGAGGTGGACCGCCACTTCGCCGAGAGCCCGCGCCAGCTGTCCTTCCGCGTCACCTGGGGCCGCAATTCGACGGTGCCGATCGAGACCTTCGGCGTCGTCGCCTCGTGGGACCCCTGGTCCGAGATGCTGGACGTGTGGGCCTCGATCCAGATGCCCAAATACCCGGACCAGATCGCGCGCGCCCTGCGCATTCCGGCCAACAATGTGCGCGTCCATCACGACGTGGACGTGGGCGGCAGCTACGGGGTGAAGCGCGGCATCAAGCACACGGTGCTGGCCGCCCACTTGGCGCGCCGGCTTGGCCGGCCGGTCCGGCTCCTGGAGGACCGGTTGGAGAACATGCGCGGCGGAGACGCGCACGGTCCGGAACGCATCTTCGACGTGGACGTGGCGTTCGACGACGCCGGCATCGTGCGCTCCATGAAGATGCGGGCGCTGGACAATGCCGGCGCCTATGCGGGGCGCGCGCCGTTCCAGCTCGGCAAGCCCATCGGCGCCATCGTCGGCCCCTACAAGATCGAGAGCGTCGCCTACCGCGCGCAGTCGGTCACCACCAACAAGGCGGTGCAGGAGGCAGTGCGCGGCTTCGGCCAGTCGCCTACCAACTATGCCATTGAGACCGCGCTGGACAAAGTGGGATTGGCCTGCGGCCTCGACCGGATCGAGGTGCGCCGGCGCAACTTCATCCGCAAGGAGGAGTTCCCGTATCTGATCCCGAGCGGCACGCGCTACGACAGCGGCGACTACCACACGGTGGTCGACAAGGTGCTGGCGCATGTGGACTACCCCGCCCTCGTGGCCGAGCGCGACCGGCTGCGCGCCGAGGGGATGCTGGCCGGCATCGGCATTGCCGCGTGCCTGGAGCCGAGCGGCGGCAATTCCGCCTTCGAGCCGCTGCTGAACGAGAAGAACGAGACCACCACCTGGATGGAGTCGGTCCGCATCAATGTGGACGGGACGGGCTGCGTCGCGGTCACCATCCACACCACGTCCTCGGGGCAGGGGCACGAAACGCTCGCCGCGACGGTGGTTGCGGAGGTGCTGGAGATCGACCCGGACCTGATCCGCATCGTCCGGCCGGATTCGCTCGCCTGCCTGCCGTCCAACACGCCGGTGGGCAGCCGCATGGCGATCATGATGGGCGGCGCCTGCTTCCACGCGGCGCAGAAGCTGAAGGCGAAGCTGCTGCGGATCGGCGCCCACCGGCTCGGCCTCGCGCCGGAGGCGGCGCGCTATCAGGGCGGCAGCGTCGGCGCGGTGTCGGGCGGGCAGGCGCTCGACTGGGCCGCTTTGGTCAACATCGCCCACCGCAACTTCCACCTCCTGCCGCCCGACACCGAGCCGGGCCTGGAGAGCACCCATGTGATGCAGGTGCCCACCGGCACCAGCCTGCCGAAGGACGGCCGGGTCCAGATGTATCCGTGCCACTCGTTCGAGTTCCATTTGGTTCTGGTCGCCCTGGACCCGGTGCTCGGCAAGCCGGAGATCCGCCGCTACGTGATCGGCCACGACTGCGGCACGGTGATCAATCCCCACATCGTCAAGGGCATGACGCTCGGCGGCATCGCGCATGGGCTGGGCGCCGCGCTGCTGGAAGAGTTCGTCTACGACGAGGAGGGTCAGATGCTCACCCAGAGCTTCATGGACTACCTGCTGCCGTCCTCGCACGAGATGCCGAAGGTGGAGATCGTCCACCACTGCACGCCCTCGCCCTTCACGGTGTTCGGGCAGAAGGGCTCCGGCGAGAGCGGCTATCTCGGCGCTCCGGCGGCCATCTCCGGCGCCCTGAACGACGCCGTCGCAGAATTCGGCATCTCGTTCGACAAGCTGCCGATCCGCATCTCCGCCATCAGCGACGCCGTCGCCGCCGCCCGTGTCCGTTCCAGCGAAGAGACGACCTCATGATCATCGATTGCCACGCCCATCTCGTGCCGCCGAGCCTGCTCGACGCCATCCGGGCCGATGCCGGAAAATTCCCCTCGGTGCGCCTGATCGAGGATGGCGCGAGCCTCGGCTTCTCGTTTGCCGGCGGCAAGCCCACCCGTCCGGTCTCCAAGCCGCTGAGCGACATCGCCGCGCGGCTGAAGTGGATGGACGAGCAGAAGATCGAGCGGCAGATCGTGGGTGGCTGGCTCGACATGTTCGGCAACGAGCTGCCGGCGGAGGAGGGCGCGGCCTGGGCCCGGCTCGCCAATGCGCACCTCGCTGCGGCCGCCAAGGCCGAGCCGCGCTTCATCCCGCTCGCCAGCGTGCCCCTGCAGGACGGCCGGCTGGCCGCCGAGGTGCTGCGCGAGGCCCATGCCGCCGGCTTCCGCGGCGCCATGATCGGCACCCAGCCCAAGGGCAAGGGCGGCGTGCTCGACGATCCGACGCTGACGCCGTTCTGGGAGGCTGCCGACGAACTCGGCGCGGCCGTGTTCATCCATCCGGTGTTCGAGAGCGGCGACGACCGCGTGCACGATTACGGCATGGCCAATGCGGTGGGGCGCATCACCGACACGCTGATCGCCCTGTCGCGGCTGATCTATGCCGGGCACGTCACGCGCTACGGCAAGGCGAAGATCGTCGCCGGCATCGGCGGCGCGGCCTTGCCCTACATCGTCGGCCGGCTGCGCCGGAACTACGCGCTCGACAAGTCGCTGGGCGATCCCGACGCCGCGCTGGCCGCGCTCTATTACGACACCATCGTCCAGGACCCGCGCACGCTGCGCTACCTCGCCGACATGGTCGGCGCGGAGCGCATCATGATGGGCTCGGACATGCCGTTCCCCATCGGCGACCTCGCCCCGCTCAACATCGTGGCGCAGACCGCCTTCTCCGACGCCGAGCGCGCCTCCATCAATGGCGGGCTGGCCCAGCGCCTGTTCGGTCTGTGAGCAGGAGGCCGGAATGAAGATCGACCTCGAAGGCTCCGAGACCATCGCCGCCGATCCCGAGCGCCTGTGGCTGGCGCTCAACGATCCGGCCGTGCTCACCCGCTGCATCCCCGGCTGCAGGACCATGACCGAGACCGGTCCTGACGCCTACAAGGTGGAGATGCAGCTGCGCGTCGCGGCGGTAGGGGGCTCGTTCGAGGGCGAGATCGCGCTGAGCGACAAGACCCCGCCGCGCACCTGCCACATCAGCGTGTCGGGCTCGGGCTCGCTCGGCCACGGCTCCGGCACGGCGCGGTTCGAGATCACGCCGGCGGAGGGTGGATCGCTGCTGGCGTATCAGGGCGCGGGAGAGGTGGGCGGCCTCGTGGCGGGGGTGGGCCAGCGCATCCTCGGCAGCGTCTCCAAGCATCTCGTCGGCCGCTTCTTCACGGCCTTGCGCAAGGAGTTCGAGGGCAGTGCCGCCCTCGGCGCGGCGGAGTAGACCGATGGACGTGATCACACACCTGCGGCATGTCGAGGTCGAGCCGGGCGTGCGCCTCGCCGTCAGCGCCCCGGACGACGCGGGGTCCGCGGGGGCGCCCACGGTGGTGTTCAGCAATTCGCTCGCCGCCGACATGGGCATGTGGGACGAGGTGGCCGCCCTTGTGTCGCCTCATGCCCGGCTGGTGCGCTACGACACGCGCGGCCACGGCCGCTCCGACGCGCCGGACGGCCCCTACAGCCTGGCCGTGCTGGCGGCCGACCTCGCCGCGGTGATGGATGCGCTGGACATCCGGTGCGCGGTGATCTGCGGCCTGTCGCTCGGCGGGTTCACGGGCATGCGGCTTGCCATCGATGCGCCGGAGCGCGTCGCCGGCCTCGTGCTCGCCAATACGGCGGCGAGTTTCCCCCCCGCCGCCATGTGGCACGACCGGGCGCGGGCGGCGCGGGCCGATGGCCTCGCCCCGCTGGTGGCACCGACGCTCGAACGCTGGTTCACCCCGCAATTCCGGTCGGCAAGGCCCGAGCGGGTCGCGCAGATCGGCGCGACCATCGGCGCGGTCTCCGGCGAAGGCTATGCCAGCTGCTGCGAAGTGCTGGCCGCCGAGGACATCCTCGCGGAGCTGGGCGGCATCGCCTGCCCGACGCGGGTGCTCGTCGGACGCCACGATCCCTCCACTCCGCCGGCGCGGGGGGAGGAGATCGCCGCCGCCATACCGGGGGCGGACCTTGTGGCCCTCGATGGAGCCCATCTGTCCGCAGTGGAGGCCGGCGCCGCGTTCGCAGACGCCGTCCTCGGCCTCCTGCGCCGCGCCACGCCGGATCGGACATCGAACAAGACGTAAGAACCAGAATGAAGGAGGAACGTCCATGAAGACCGTGGTCGCCACCAAAGCCGCCGTCGCTCTCGCCGCCTTCATGGTTGCGGCGATCCCCTCCGCTCACGCCCAGGCGCTTGAGAAGCTCTCGATCGTGGTGTTCGGGCCGCCCTCGCTGGGCGCGTTCCTGCCGCCGGTCATCAAGGCGCAAAAATACGACGAGAAGCACGGGCTCGATTTGACCTTCGCCGAGCGCACGCCGGACGCCTACACCGCCCAGTTCAATTCGGGCGAGTACAAGGTGGGCGGCAGCGCGGCGCTGCTCACCGTCGGGCTCGCCGACCTGCGCGGCGTAAAGGTCACATACCTGTTCAACCTGTTCGACTTCTGGGGCGGGGTGGTCACCTCGCGGCCGGACGTCAAGACGCTGAAGGACCTCGAAGGCAAGGACCTCGCCGCCGCCAAGGGCACCACGAACTTCGTGATGTTCGACTGGCTGGCGCGCCGCCAGGGCGTCGACACCTCCAAGATCTCGGTGGTCAACACCGCCACCCCCGGTCTTGTGGGCTATGCGCTGGCCGACCGGGCGAGCGCCGTGCAGCTCTGGGAGCCGGCCTACACCACGTTGCTGTCGAAGAAGCCGTCGATCCAGACCCTGGATCTCAAGATCATCGACAGCTGGAAGGCGTTCGCCCAGTCCACCAGCATTCCCTATCTCGGAGTGGCGGCTCATGTGGACTGGGTGGCGCAGAACCAGGCGATGGTCCCCAAGCTCTATGCGGCCTACAAGGACGCCGCCGCCTGGGTCCAGGCCAATCCTGACGCTGCCGCCAAGGTGATCGCGCCGCGCGGCACGCCCGAGGACCAGGCGGCGCTGGCCCAGCTGATCCGGTCCAACGACCGCCTCGGGCTGAACGTCGTCTGGGCGTCCGACGTGAAGAAGGAGATCAACGCGGTCTACGAGGCCGGCCGCAGCATCGCCTTCCTGCCGGGCGCGCCCTCGCCCGCGACCATTTTCGAGGGAGGCAAGCGGTGAACTCACGCGCGCCGGCGGCACAGACATCGTCTTTCGCCGTCCTCTCGGTGCTCACCGGCGCGGCCCGCATCGCCGCGCCGTTCGCGGTGCTGATCGCGCTGTGGCAGATCGCGGCGCAGTTCTTCCCGCCCTATCTGTTCCCCTCGCTCGTCGACGTGTTCTGGCGCTGCATCGAGATCTTCACCCACTGGAGTCAGTTCGCGAACGTGCTCGCCACGGTGTGGCGCATCCTCGCCGGGCTTGCGGGGGCGTTCGTGATCGGCGCCCTCCTGGCGGTGCTGATGGCGCGCTCGCTGGCGGTCGACCGGTTCCTGTCGCCGATCCTGGCTTTCTTCCAGGGCATCCCGGCGCTGTCCTGGGTGGTGTTCGCCATCATCTGGTTCCACGGCATCGAGTTTCGCATCTTCTTCATCATGGTGCTGACGACGCTTCCGGCCTTCACCTTCCAGGTGCTCGGCGCGCTGCGGGCCATGTCGAAGGACCTCACCGAGATGGTGATGAGCTTCAGGCCCACGCGCTTCAAGCTGTTCAGCACGATGATCGTGCCGGCGATCCTTCCGGACATCTTCACGGCGTGGAAGGTCAATCTCGGCAACGCCTCCCGCGTGGTGGTGGTGGCCGAGCTGGTGGGCGCCACCGGCGGCGTCGGCTACGAACTGCTGCAGCAGCAGCAGCTGTTCGACATGGCCGGCGCGCTGGCCTGGACGCTGCAGCTGGTGTTCTTCGTCCTGCTGGTCCAGAACGCGATCACCCTCCTGGAAACCATGCTCTTCAGCTATCGGGCCGTTTCGGAGCGCACCCTATGACCGCCGCCGCCGACCATTTCGTCCGAGACGACGCCGCGGCGCCGGTGGAGATCCGTTTCGATCATGTCAGCAAGACCTTCGGCCGCCACGGCACCGGCGATCTGTTCCGTGCTGTGGATGACCTGAACCTCGAGATCCGCTCGGGCGAACTGGTGGCGATCCTCGGCAAGACCGGCTGCGGCAAGTCCACCATGTTCAACATGATCGCCGGCCTCCTGGAGCCGAGCGAGGGGCGGGTGATGGTCTCCGGCCACGATCCGTTCAGCCAGTTCGACTGGTTCCGCGGCAAGATCGCCATCGTGTTCCAGAACGACCGGCTGTTGCCCTGGCGCACGGCGATCCAGAACGTGGCGCTGGGCTTGGAGATGCTGGGCATCTCCAAGGCCGAGCGGTTCGCCACGGCGCAGCACTGGCTGACCAAGCTCGGCCTCGGCGGCCACGAGAACGACTATCCGCACGCGCTCTCGGGCGGCATGCGCCAGCGCGTCTCCATCGCCCGGGCCTTCGCCACCAATGCCAATATCCTGCTCTGCGACGAGCCGTTCTCCGCGCTCGACGAAATGACCGCGAACCGGCTGCGCGAGGAATTTGCCCGCCTCGTGCGCGAGAACGGCAAGACGGCGGTGTTCATCACCCATTCCATCAACGAGGCGCTGCAGATCGGCGACCGCATCGTGGTGCTGCTGCGCCCCGCCAAGATCGCCTACGACGTGAAGCTGGAGCGCGACGCGAGCGCGGCCGCCAATGACGAGGTGCGGGCGCGCATCCGCCAAGTTCTCGCGGTCTGAATCCTCGCTGTGTGAATCCTCGCGGTCTGACTGCCCGCCGGCTCAGTTCGGCGGGCGCTCACGCCGGGCCGGGCGCCCCGGGCAGCGGCTGCGGCCAGTGGCTATCGGTCATGGCCAGGAAGGCGTCGAGCACCGGCGTGCGGCGACCGAAGGCGAGGGCGAGTTCGTACGTCACGGGCGAGCCCTTCCCGGTGAGGGGGCAGAAGACCACACCCTTGCGATCGACGGTGGCGCTCGACTTGGTCACGAGCGCCACCCCCATGCCGCCGGCCACCAGCGAGATGATGGTATCCATCTGCTGGGCCTCCTGCATGATGAGCGGGGCGAAGCCCGCCGCCGAGCACGCATCGCGGATGCTGCGGTGCAGGCCCGGCCCTTCGCGCGGGGGAATGCATACCCACGCCTCCTGCTTCAACTGCGACAGCGCCACCTGGCCCAGCCCGCACAGCCGGTGGCCCTCCGGCAGAGCGGCGATCATCTCGCTCTTCGTCAGCGGCCGGATGGTCAGCCCGTCCTCGGCCTCGATCGGGGGAATGACGAAACCGACGTCGGTTTCGTCCTGGTTCAGGCTGCGCACCTGCTGTGCCGTCATCTGCTCGCGCAATTGCAGCTCGACATCCGGATACGCCTCGCGGAAGCGGCGCAGGAAGGGGGGCAGGATGTCGCGCGCCGCGCTCGGGACGAAGCTCACCCGCAGCGATCCCCTCAGCCCGTTCGCGGCGCGCCGCGCGGCCTGAACGGCGCGCTCCGCCTGCTGCACCGTTCGGCGCGCCTCCTCAAGAAACACCTCTCCGGCCTGGGTGAGGCAGGTGATGCGGTTGGTGCGCTCGATGAGCGGCGCGCCCACTTCCTCCTCGATGCGCTGGATCGCCGTCGTCAAAGGCGGCTGGGCCATGTGCAGGCGCTCCGCCGCACGCCGGAAGCTGCGCTCCTCGGCCACGGCGATGAACTGCCGAAACTGCCTCAGGTCCATGCCGTGATCCACCCCGCATATCACGCCTTCAGAAAACTAATATTAGACATATTACAAAACGGGTTCAATCATCAGTGGCGCGAATGATGCAAGGTTTTGTGAGCGGCGATAGCCCCCGATTAGCACCCGCACTGCAATGCACCATAAGAATTGGCAGGTGGAAACGTCATGAATGAGTACAGCGCAGGGAAGGTTGACGATTATCAGGATGGCGACCGAAAGGTCGTCCTCTGCGGCGAGGCTGAAGTCGGTGTCTTCCGAATTGCGGGCGAATTCTACGCCTGGCACAACCGATGCGCCCATCGCGCCGGTCCCGTCTGTCAGGGGCGCCTCATGAAGCGTGTACTGGAGCCGGTCGACGCGGACGGGCAGGTGCGCGCCCAGGCCTATGACGAGTGCGAAGACCACATCATCTGCCCCTGGCACGGCTACGAATTCAGCATCCGCACCGGACGCCATCCGGGCAACGAGCGCGTGCGGCTGCGCAAGGCCGAGCTCATCGTGCGAGACGGAGAGATCTATGTCCGCGCCTGAAGACGACCGTCGCAACGACGCCTATGCCTGGATCGACGCCACGGCGCCCAAGCTTCTCGCCGCCTCCCGCGAACTGGTCGAGACCGGTGCCGCCGCCCGCATCTCGGACGAGGCGGTGGCGCAGATCCTGACCGCCGCGGTGCGGCTCTACGTGGCGAAGTCCGACGGCGAGGAACGCACCTTCTCGCCCATCTTCGGCGAGCGCGACAGCGAGCTGACCCCGACCGAGCTGCTCTCGGCCGTGTCCGAGATGCTGCGCGCGCTTCATCTCGGACCGGTGGAACTGGCGCTCTGGTATCGCCGCCGCCCCGACGAACACATCTCCTGAGGTGGCCCCGCCCATGAACGTCCAAGGCAAGTTCGGCCCCAACTATGCGGCCACCCAACAGATCGACGTCTACACCGACACCCGCGAGGTGCTGGCCCACGCCAAGCGCAATGCGCGCCTGAGGGGCCTGCAGGACTGGTTCGTGGTGGACATCGACGCCCACCATGTGGAAACCGTCTCCTGGAAGGAAGTGGTCCAGTACATCGAGGACCCGGTGATCCGCGACAACGCCATGCGCTACCAGTCGGAGCGCATCGGCGGGCCGCCCTACGGCCTCAACGGCGACCTCGGCCTGCGCTATCAGTCGGTGGGCGGGCGCATTCCGCACCAGGACGACCAGCGCGAGAAGGTCGCGGAGACCGACGTGCACCGCGACGTGGTGCTCACGCGCCGCGCCATGGATTCGCTCGGCGTCGACAACATGGTGGTGTTCCCGACCCCGATGCTGTTTCTCGGCATGCACCCGCAGCCGGAGATGGAGGTGTGGCTGGGCCGTGCCTACAACCGCTGGATGGCCGACCGCATCCTTTCCGGCGACGACCGCATCAAGACCCTCGTCTACCTGCCCTTCAACACGCCGCAGGAGGCCGAGCGGGCGGTCGAGGAGTTCGGCGACCATAAGAGCGTGATCGGCTTCTGCGTCACCAGCACCCGCACCAAGCCTGTGCACCACAACGATTATATGCGCCTCTACCGGATGATCGAGGAGCGCGGCAAGCCGCTCGCCTTCCATGCCGGCTACCACTGGCAGGACCCCTCGCTCGCCACCGTGAACCGGTTCCTGGGCATGCACTGCCTCGGCTTCGTGTGGTGCAACATGATCCACATGACCAACTGGATCCTCAACGGCATTCCCGAGCGCTTCCCCAAGCTGAACACGCTGTGGGTGGAGAGCGGCCTCGCCTGGGTGCCGTTCCTGATGCAGCGGCTGGATGACCAGTTTCTCATGCGCCAGTCCGAGGCGCCGCAGCTGAAGCGCATGCCGTCCGAATACATGCGCGATACCTGCTTCTACACGACCCAGCCGATGGAAACGACGCATCCGAAGGCGCTGGAGAACACCTTCGACATGATCAATGCGAAGACGCAGTTGCTGTTTTCGTCCGACTGGCCCCATTTCGACTTTGACCTGCCGCAGATGATCTGCGATCTGCCCTTCATCGACGAGCAGGCGAAGAGAAACATCCTGGGCCTCAACGCCGCGCGGCTGTTCAACCTCGATCCCACCCCGCGCAAGAACCTGTTCGTCTAGGCCCGCCCGGAAAGGGCCAAGAGCGGCGCAAACCGCCAGACCCGAAGCCTGCGTCACGCCCGGCAGCCGCCGGCGGGGCGCGGGCCAACACCTGCAACAGAGGAAGGAACCCCATGGAGCGCAGAACGCTGCTCGGCGCCCTCGCCATACTCGCCTGCACGCTGGCGCCGGTCGCCGCGGTGCAGGCGCAGTCATTTCCCGAACGGCCGATCCGCCTGATCGTCCCCTACGCCCCCGGCGGCGCGATGGACGGCACCGCCCGCCTGCTCGCCCAGCAGCTGCAGGAGAGCCTGAAGCAGACGGTGTTGGTGGAGAACAAGCCGGGCGCCTCGGGCATGATCGGCGTCGACTTCATGCGCCGGTCCGAGCCGGACGGCTACACGATCCTGATCGACACCATGGCCATCGGCGTCAATCCCACGCTCAACAATGCCAAGTACGATCCCATCGCCGACTTCACGCCGATCTCCCAGGTGATGGCCATGCCCTACGCGCTGGCCGTCAATCCCAACTCCGGCATCAAGACGCTCGGCGACCTCGTCGCCAAGCTGAAGGCCAATCCGGGCAAGCTCAATTCCGCCACCTCGGGCACCGGAAGCCAGCTGGCCACGGTGGCCTTCCGCAAAGAGAGCGGAACGAAGTTCGAGATCATCCCGTATCCCGGCGGCGGCCCGGGCATCCTGTCGGTGATGGCCGGCGATTGCGAGATGGTCATCATGGACATGGCCAACATCGCGCCCTTCATAACGTCGGGGAAGCTCACCGGCCTCGTTGTCTCCACCCCGGGCCGGTCGGAGGTGACGCCCGACGTTCCCTCCGCGCCGGAGGTGGGCTTGCCCGGCTTCGAGGTCAGCGCCTGGTTCGGCATTTTCGGGCCCAAGGGCATCCCCGCGGACCGCGTCACCTTCCTCAATGCCGAGATCCGCAAGGCGCTGAGGACCGACGCCATGGTGAAGTTCTTCCGGTCGACGGGCTCGATCCCCTCGACCATGGATGCGCCGCAGTTCGCCGCCTTCTACCGCAAGGAGGTGGACCGCTGGCGGGCGGTGATCCTAGAGAACGGGCTCCAGGCCAAGCAGTAGCCGGTCCGGCGTGGGGCAGGAGGGGCGGGAGCCTTTCCGCCCTTTGCCGGGGCCGCGCCGGGGCGCGGCTCATCAAGGAATGCATCATGTATCGGGATGTCCTGCTCCACATCGGCGGCGAATGGCGGGGCGCGCGTGACGGGCGCACGTTCGACATCGTCAACCCGGCGACCGAGGACGCGATAGGCACCTGCGCGTTCGCCGGCACCGCGGACCTCGACGACGCCCTCGCCGCTGCCGCGCAGGGCTTCGCCGCGTGGCGGCGGCAGAGCGCACACGCCCGCGCGGGCGTGCTGATGAAGGCTGCCGAACTGCTGCGGGCGCGCGCCGAGGACGTGGCGCAGCTGATGGTGCTGGAGCAGGGCAAGCCGCTGGCCGAGGCCCGCATCGAGGTCCAGCTCTCGGCCGACGTGATCCAGTGGTTCGCCGGCGAGGCGGCCCGCATCTATGGCCGGGTCGTTCCGGCGCGCGCCGACCACGTGCGCCAGCTCTCCCTGCGGGAGCCGGTGGGCGTGGTCGCCGCCTTCACGCCCTGGAACTTCCCGGTGAGCCAGGCGACGCGCAAGAGCGCGGCGGCGCTGGCGGCGGGGTGCGCGGTCATCCTGAAGGGGCCGGAAGAGGCGCCGGCCTGCTGCGCCGAGCTGGTGCGCGCCTTCGCCGATGCGGGCCTGCCAGCGGGCGCGCTCAACCTGGTCTACGGACACCCGCCCGACATTTCCGGCTACCTCGTTCCGCATCCGCAGGTGCGCAAGATCTCCTTCACGGGCTCGACCGTGGTGGGCAAGCAGCTGGCCGCGCTCGCCGGCGCCCACATGAAGCGCGCCACCATGGAGCTCGGCGGCCACGCCCCCGCGATCGTGTGTGCCGACGCCGACCTCGATACCGCGGTGCGGGTGCTCGCCGCCGGCAAGTTCCGCAATGCCGGCCAGGTGTGCATCGCGCCGACCCGGTTCCTGGTGGAGCAGTCGGTCTATCAGCCGTTCCTGGAGCGCTTCGTCGCCGCCGCGGAGGCGCAGCGGCTCGGCAGCGGGCTCGACCCGGACACCACCATGGGGCCGCTCGCCAATCCGCGCCGGCTCCAGGCCATGGAAGCATTCATGGAGGATGCGCGCGACAAAGGCGGCCGCGTCGTCACTGGCGGCGAACGCCGGGGCAATCGCGGCTGGTTCTATGCGCCGACCGTGGTGAGCGACCTGCCGCCTGACGCGCGCCTGCTCAACGAGGAGCCGTTCGGCCCGGTGGCGCTGATCGCGCCTTTCGAGACTCTCGACGCGGTGATCGCCGAGGCGAACCGCCTGCCGTTCGGCCTGGCGGCCTATGCCTACACCCGCTCGCAACGTTCGGCCTCACGCCTTGGCGGTGAGATCGAGAGCGGCATGGTCTCGATCAACCACCACGGCCTCGGCTTGCCGGAGACGCCGTTCGGCGGCGTGAAGGACAGCGGCTATGGCAGCGAGGGCGGCGCCGAGGGCATCGAGCCCTATCTCAATGTGAAGTTCGTCAGCCAGCTCGACGCCTGACGCGGCGGCCGGGCGACCGGCGCGAAACCGCGAAAGGCGGGCGTCCGCTGGACTGGACAGCCGCCGGAAGATCGCGCTTGGGCGGCGACCGGCAGCCCCATCGCGTGGCGAGCGCGCGCAGAAATGCCGCCGATCACGGCCCTGCAGGGGCTGCATCCACCGTCGCTGGAGCGCCCGGCGGAAACTTTTCGGCAGGCTACGAGAACATATTGCGAACAGAGAACAAAAAAGGTACAAAAGCCACGTTCTCGATTTTCCCTTGCGCCAGCCCCGGAGCGCGGCAATGACTCAGGCGACACTCCGACTCGTCGAAGGTTCCTCCATGGACAAGACCAAGGCGCTGGACGCCGCGCTTTCCCAGATCGAGCGCCATTTCGGCAAGGGCTCGATCATGCGGCTCGGCAAGGGCGGCAAGGCGCTCGAGGTGGAGAGCATTCCCTCCGGCTCGCTCGGCCTCGACATCGCGCTCGGCATCGGCGGCCTTCCCAAGGGGCGCGTGGTCGAGATCTTCGGACCCGAATCGTCCGGCAAGACCACGCTGGCGCTGCACACGGTGGCCGAAGCGCAGAAAAAGGGCGGCACCTGCGCCTTCATCGACGCCGAGCATGCGCTCGATCCGGTCTATGCCCGCAAGCTGGGGGTCAATCTTGATGAACTCCTGATCTCCCAGCCCGACGCCGGCGAGCAGGCGCTGGAGATCGCCGACACGCTGGTGCGTTCCGGCGCGATCGACGTGCTGGTGGTGGATTCGGTGGCGGCGCTCACCCCGCGCGCCGAGCTCGACGGCGAGATGGGCGACAACCAGCCGGGCCTGCAGGCGCGCCTGATGAGCCAGGCGCTGCGCAAGCTCACGGGATCGATCTCCAAGTCCAACACCATGGTCATCTTCATCAACCAGATCCGCATGAAGATCGGTGTGATGTACGGCTCGCCGGAGACCACGACCGGCGGCAATGCGCTCAAATTCTATGCCTCGGTCCGCCTCGACATCCGCCGCATCGGCATGATCAAGGAGCGCGACGAGGTGGTGGGCAACCAGACCCGCGTGAAGGTGGTGAAGAACAAGCTCGCCCCACCCTTCAAGCAGGTGGAGTTCGACATCATGTACGGCGAGGGCGTGTCGAAGATGGGCGAACTGCTCGATCTCGGCGTCAAGGCGGGCGTGGTGGAGAAGTCCGGCGCCTGGTTCTCCTATGACAGCCAGCGGCTGGGACAGGGCCGCGAGAATGCCAAGACGTTCCTCAGGCAGAATGCGGAAGTGGCGGGGCGCATCGAAGCGGCGATCCGCCAGAACGCCGGCCTGATCGCCGAGAAAATCCTGGCCGGCGATCCGGAGGCCGATGCCGATGGCTCGGAGGCCGACGCCTGATGCGCATTCGCTGAGCGGTGCTCGTCTTGCGGCGCGCCGCGGGACGATCGGCGAGCGAACGTCCGTGCGGCAGTGGCGCGAGCGTGCCGGGACCCGCGTCTGACGGGGCGTGTCTGACTTGCCGCTTCTGACGTGTCGCGGCTGCGGGGCGGGCGAATTCGGTCGATCGGGCGGCGCTGGCGCGTTGGGCGCTTGCCGCTGGCGCCGGCACGCCCGCCGCGGGCGTGCCCGGCGGCGCCTCGCACGGCGGCATAAGGCGCGGGGTTTCTGGACAAGCGCAAGCCCCCCCGTTAAACGAACCCGGTTCCGGTCGGTATCCGCGCAGGGTCCGCCGGAGCCGCGAAGCGTCCGTTTCGGTGCGCGCTCGCGCGGAGACCACCACCGCCGGACGCATCCGCGCCGGCCCTGAGGGATGATGGCCGGACCATGAGCGGCGTGAACGAGATCCGGTCGACCTTCCTCGACTACTTCGTCAAGCAGGGGCACGAGGCGGTCGCCTCCTCGCCGCTCGTCCCGCACAACGACCCCACCCTCATGTTCACCAATGCGGGGATGGTGCAGTTCAAGAACGTCTTCACCGGCGTCGAGAAGCGCCCCTATGCGCGCGCCGTGACGTCGCAGAAGTGCGTGCGCGCCGGCGGCAAGCACAACGACCTCGACAATGTGGGCTACACCGCGCGGCACCACACCTTCTTCGAGATGCTCGGCAACTTCTCGTTCGGCGACTATTTCAAGGACCGCGCCATCGAACTGGCCTGGAACCTCGTCACCCGCGAGTTCGAGCTGCCGAAGGACCGCCTGCTGGTGACGGTCTACAGCGAGGACGACGAGGCGCACCGCCTGTGGAAGTCCATCGCCGGCCTGCCGGACGAGAAGATCATCCGCATTCCCACCTCGGACAATTTCTGGTCCATGGGCGACACCGGCCCGTGCGGTCCCTGCTCGGAGATATTCTTCGACCACGGGCCGCACATCCCCGGCGGCCCGCCCGGCTCGCCGGACGCGGACGGCGACCGCTTCATCGAGATCTGGAACCTCGTCTTCATGCAGTACGAGCAGCTCGCCGGCGGTGAGCGGGTTGGCCTGCCGCGCCCGTCCATCGACACCGGCATGGGCCTGGAGCGCATCTCCGCCGTGCTCCAGGGCACCCACGACAATTACGAGACCGACCTCATGCGGGCGATCATCGCCGAGGTCGCCGAACTCACCGACGTCGATGCGAACGGCCCGCAGAAGGCGAGCCACCGGGTGATCGCCGATCATCTTCGCGCCGCGGTCTTCCTGACCGCCGACGGCGTGCTGCCCTCCAACGAGGGGCGCGGCTACGTGCTCCGGCGCATCATGCGGCGCGCCATGCGCCACGCCCAGCTGCTCGGCGCCAAGGAGCCGCTGATGCACCGGCTGGTGCCGATCCTGGTGCGCGAGATGGGCCGCGCCTATCCGGAGATCGTGCGCGCCGAGCCGCTCGCCAGCGAGACCCTGCTGCTGGAGGAGACCCGCTTCCGCCGCACGCTGGAGCGCGGCCTCTCCATCCTTGAGGAGGAGACCGCCCATCTTTCGGCCGGCGGCCGCTTCTCGGGCGAGGTGGCGTTCAAGCTCTACGACACCTTCGGCTTCCCGCTCGATCTGACCCAGGACGCGCTGCGCGCCCGCGACATCTCGGTGGACCTGCCCGCCTTCGACGCCGCCATGGCGCGCCAGAAGGCGGAGGCGCGCGCCAATTGGGCGGGCTCGGGCGAGGCGGCGACCGACACGGTGTGGTTCGCGCTGCGCGACGAGGTGGGAGCCACCGAGTTCCTCGGCTACGACACCGAGAAGGCCGAGGGCGTGGTGCGCGCGATCGTGCGCGACGGCGCGCCGGTCGAGCGGCTTGCCGCCGGCGAGCGCGGCCTCGTCATCCTCAACCAGACGCCGTTCTACGGGGAATCCGGCGGCCAGGTGGGCGATGTCGGCCAGTTCGCCGGAGAGGGCGGCCTTGCTGGCACCGTCAACAGCACGCAGAAGAAGCTCGGCGATCTCTTCATCCACGACGTCAGCGTCACCGCCGGCACGCTCGCGGTGGGCACGCCGGTGGCGCTGGAGGTGGACCATTCGCGCCGCGCCGCAGTGCGCGCCAACCATTCCGCCACCCATCTGCTGCACGAGGCGCTGCGCCGGGTGCTCGGCGACCATGTGGCCCAGAAGGGCTCGCTGGTGGCTCCTGACCGCCTGCGCTTCGACTTCTCCCATCCCAAGCCCCTCACCGACGCCGAGCGCGCCGAGGTGGAGGACATCGCCAACCGCTTCGTGCTGCGCAACGAGCCGGTGGAAACCCGCATCCTAGCGGTGGACGATGCCATCAAGTCCGGTGCCCGCGCTCTGTTCGGCGAGAAGTATGGCGAGGAGGTGCGGGTCGTCTCCATGGGCACGGACGAGGGCAATGGCGCGCCCTATTCGGTGGAGCTGTGCGGCGGCACGCATGTGAAGCGCACCGGCGACATCGGCCTCATCTCGCTGGTGTCCGAAGGGGCCGTCGCCTCCGGCGTGCGCCGCATCGAGGCCATGACCGGCCATGCGGCGCGCCGGCATCTCAACGATGCCAATGCGGCGCTGCAGGGCGCTGCCGCCACCCTCAAGGCGCCGGTCGCCGAGGTGGAGGCGCGGCTTGTGGCGCTGGTCGATGAGCGCCGCAAGCTGGAGCGCGACCTGGCGGACGCCCGCAAGAAGCTCGCCATGGGCGGCGGCGGCGCGAGCGGCGGGGACGACGTGCGCGCGGTGGGCGACGTCAAGCTCATGGCGCGTGCGGTCTCGGGCATCGAGATCAAGGACCTCAAGGCGCTGGTGGACGAGGGCAAGCAGCGCATCGGCTCGGGCGTGGTCGCCATCGTCGGCGTCACCGAGGACGGCAAAGCGGGGATCGTCGTCGGCGTCACTGCGGACCTCGCCGGTCGCTTCGATGCGGTCGCCCTGGTGCGGCGCGGCGCCGAGGTGCTCGGCGGCAAGGGCGGCGGCGGCCGGCCCGACATGGCCCAGGCCGGCGGCCCGGACGGCGCGAAGGCGGCTGACGCGCTCGCCGCCATCGAGGCCGCGCTGGCGGGCTGATCGCACCCGCGGGCCGGGCGGGCGCGGCGCGCCCGGCTGGCAGCGCGTCGAGGCGCCCCCGTCGAGGGGACCTGCCGTCAAGCGGTGAACAGGTGCCCCATCCCGGGCAGCTCATATAGGGCGCCTCATCTAGGGCGCCATGCATGCGGGCGCCATGTATGCGTCGGTGCCGCCACATCGCGTTCGGCGTGCACAGGGCAGGGCACGGACGGCTCCTTCAGCGTCCAGTCGCGGGCACGGCGCGGCTTTTCGCCGGCCACCTTGGAAACGCGCGCAGAAACGCCTTCAGAAACGCACCCTTCGAATCCCCGCCTCAGGAGCGCTGCTTCACATAGCGGCCCGGGGCATCCTCGATGGGCTGGAGGCGGCCGCCGCCCACTGCGCGCGCCTGCACCTCGTCGGGATGGAGCGCCGAGAACCATTGCATCCAGTCCGGCCACCACGAGCCCTTGTGCTCGCGCGCGCCGTCGAGCCAGGCCTCGAAGCTCGGCCCCACCGGGCCATCGGCCCAATACTGGTACTTCATCTTGGCCGGCGGATTGACCACGCCGGCGATGTGGCCCGAGCCGGCGAGCACGTAGCGCACCGGCCCCGACAGCATGTTGGCGCCGATGAACACCGAGTTGGGCGGCGCGATGTGGTCTTCCCGCGTCGCCAGCGAATAGACCGGCACCTGGACCTTGGTCATGTCGATGCGCACGCCGGACAGGTCGGCGAGGCCACGGGCGATGTTGTTGGTGAGGTAGCAGTTGCGCAGGTAATAGGAATGGTTCGCCGCCGGCATGCGCGTGGAATCGGCGTTCCAGTAGAGCAGGTCGAACGGGAATGGCGCCTTGCCCTTCATGTAGTTGTTCACGACATAGGGCCAGATCAGGTCGTTCGAGCGCAGCATGTTGAAGGCGGAAGCCATCTTCGAGCCTTCAAGATAGCCCATCTGCTTCATCTTGCGCTCGAGCACCGCGAGCTGCTCCTCGTCCACGAACACCTTCAGGTCGCCCGCATGGGTGAAGTCGATCTGGGTGGTGAGGAAGGTGGAGCTGGCGATGCGGTCGTCGCCGGTGGCGGCCATGTAGGCCAGCGTCACGGCGAGCAGCGTGCCGCCGACGCAATAGCCCACCGTGTGCACGCGCCGCTCGCCGGAGGCGATGGCCACCTGGTCGAGCGCGGCCATGATGCCGTCGCGCATGTAGTCGTCGAAGCCCTTGGCGGCGAGGCGCGCGTCCGGGTTCACCCAGGAGATGGTGAACACGGTGACGCCCTGGTCCACCAGCCACCGGATCATCGACTTCTCGGGCGTGAGGTCGAGGATGTAGAACTTGTTGATCCAGGGCGGCACGATCAGCACCGGCGTCTTCTTCACCTGCCCGGTGGCGGGCGCGTACTGGATGAGCTGCATCAGCTCGTTCTCGTACACCACCTTGCCCGGCGTCGTGGCGAGGTTGCGGCCCACCTCGAACGCGCTCATGTCGGTCTGGCGGATCTTGAGCGTGCCCTTGCCCGCGATCAGGTCCTCGGTGAGGTGCTGCATGCCCTTCACGAGGTTCTCGCCGGACGAGGACAGCGTCTCGCGGATCACCTCGGGGTTGGTGACGACGAAGTTCGAGGGCGAGATGGCGTTGGCGAGCTGGCGCACCAGGAACTCGGCCTTGTGCTTGGTGTGGGGCTGAAGGCCCTCGGCCTCCTCCACCATATCCTCGGCCCATTTGGAGGTGACGAGATAGGCCTGCTTCAGGGCGTCGAAGATCGGGCTCTCGCTCCAGCCGGCATCCTTGAAACGCGCGTCCCTGGGATCGGGCGCGACCACCGGGGCCACCTCCTCGCCGGCGAGCCGCTTCATGGTGTTGGCCCACACCGAGAGATAGCCGCCCATGAGGCGGGTCTGTGCCTCCACGGTGCGCTGGGGATCGGCCATCCAGTATTCGGCCACATGGCCCATGGTCTTGATGGCGTCGGCAATGTCGTCGGCCATGTCGTCCTTCCGGCCGGCCTCGCGCGGCGCGAGATAGGCGGCCATGGCCTTGCCACCTTCCTCCACCAGCCGGGCAAGGTTGCGCGAGAAGGCCTCGACGTCGAGGCCCGCGGGGCCCTGTCCGGCCGCGTCCTTCGGCTTGTCCTTCTTGTCCGGACCGCTCTTTCCCTGGCCATCGCCCTGGCGATCCCTGGCGGAGGCCGGCGCCTGCGGCGCGGGCGCTGCGGGCGCGGGCCTGGCAGGGGCAGCCTCGGGCGTCGCGAGGGCGGCGAGCGCCGCCTGGACCTCGGCGAGCGGCTGGGTGGCCTGGGGCCGCGGCGCCTCGGGCTGCGCCGCCTCGCGCAGCGGCTCTTCATTGGGAGCGAGCGGCAGCGGCGGCAGGTCCATGGCCGGGCCGGAGAAGGGGGCGAGCACGGCGGCGGCCACCTCCTTCATCATGTCGGCGGGGCTCGCCTGCGGCATCGCCTCAAAGGGTGCCGTCTCGGGCGGCGCCATCTGCGGCGGCGCCATCTGCGGCGGTGCCATGAAGGGATCGCCGGCGAACGGCGGATCGGCGAGCGCCGTGCCGTCCTCGGGCGCGACGCGGGATGAGGGGTCGGCAGCCGGTTGCTGCGGCGCGGCATGATCGGCGGGCGGCGCGGCGGCAGGCCCGGCATCGGCGGGCACGCTGTCCTGCCCGATCCGCATCTCGGCGTGCCCGGAGGTCTCGTCGGCAGCGGACATCCGCTCTCCCCTTGGTGCGGGCGATGCCGGATGGCGCCCGCTTGGTGCGCGATTAAGCGTTATGAATCTTGCTTCCAGCTTCCGCCATATTAGCGGGTGAATGTGCCGTTATCGAGCCTGACGATCAGCGCAATTGACCCTGGGGATGAAGCCGCAGCCGTGACTTTCCTTTGCCGACGCGAGAATTCCCCGCCTTACCCCTTCCCGGGAGCCGGACGGGCCTGCGCCGCCGTTCTGGTGCTTGCCGCTCTCGCCGGCTGCACCTCCGACGGGCCGCTCGCCTCCATCACGCCGCCCAATCCCGACGTGCCGAAGGTGGAGGCCGACAATTTCCCCTCGATCGGCGCCCAGCCCACGGGCCGGCCCCCGCCGCTCTCCGCCGAGGACCGCGCCAAGCTCCAGGCGGACCTGGAGGCGCTCGCCAAGGATCGCGAGGCCAAGCTCAAGCGCTCGATCGGCGCCGACAACTGAGAGGCGGCCGGGGCGCCGGGGGAGCATCTTTCCCTGCGGAAGCCGCAATCATTGCTTTTTCATTCACCGAACAGTGCTAAAAAGCCCGACTGCCGCGCCGGGAGAAGAGGTTGCGCGGCGACGAACGGCCGCGTGGCGGCCTCTGGAGCTCAGAAGATGACCACCGATTTTCACCGCATTCGCCGGCTGCCGCCCTACGTGTTCGAGCAAGTGAACCGTGTGAAGGCCGCCGCCCGCAATGCCGGGGTGGACATCATCGACCTCGGCATGGGCAATCCCGACCTCGAAGCGCCGGCGCATGTGATCGAGAAGCTCAAGGAGACCATCGGCAAGCCGCGCACCGACCGCTACTCCGCCTCCAAGGGCATCCCCGGGCTGCGCCGCGCGCAGGCGGGCTATTACGAGCGCCGCTTCGGCGTGAAGCTCAATCCCGACACCCAGGTCGTCGCGACGCTGGGTTCGAAGGAGGGCTTCGCCAACATGGCGCAGGCCATCACCGCCCCCGGCGACGTGATCCTGACGCCGAATCCGTCCTATCCCATCCACGCCTTCGGCTTCCTGATGGCCGGCGGCGTCATCCGCTCGGTGCCGGTGGAGCCGGGGCCGGAATTCTTCCACGCCATGGAGCGGGCGGTGAAGCATTCCATCCCCAAGCCCATCGCCGTGGTGCTGTGCTATCCCTCGAACCCCACGGCCTGCGTGGCGGACCTCGAATTCTACCGGGACGTGGTGGCGTTCGCGAAGAAGAACGACCTGATCGTTCTCTCCGACCTCGCTTACGCCGAGCTCTATTACGACGACGTGCCGCCGCCCTCCGTGCTGCAGGTGCCCGGCGCCATGGACGTGACGGTGGAGTTCACCTCCATGTCCAAGACCTATTCCATGCCCGGCTGGCGCATGGGCTTCGCGGTGGGCAATGAGCGCCTTATCGCCGCGCTCTCGCGGGTGAAGTCCTATCTCGACTACGGCGCCTATACGCCGATCCAGGTGGCGGCCGCCGCGGCGCTCAACGGCCCGCAGGAGTGCATCGCCGAGATGCGCGAGACCTACAAGAAGCGCCGCGACGCGATGGTGGAGAGCTTCGGCCGCGCCGGATTCACGGTGCCCTCGCCGCGCGCCTCCATGTTCGCCTGGGCGCCGATCCCCGAGCCGTTCCGGGCCATGGGCTCGGTGGAATTCTCGAAGCTGCTGATCGAGAAGGCAGAGGTGGCGGTGGCGCCGGGCGTCGGCTTCGGCGAGCACGGCGACGACTATGTCCGCATCGCCGTGGTGGAGAACGAGCAGCGCATCCGCCAGGCGGCGCGCAACATCCGCCGCTTCTTCGACCAGGCCGGCACCACGCTGCACAACGTGGTGCCGCTCAGCGCCGCGCGCTGAGCCTCAGCCCGCCGCGGCCCGCACGGCCGCGGCCGCCCGACGAAAAGAGAACCGGTTCGACCATGAGCGACTTGAAAGTGGGCCTTGCGGGCCTCGGCACCGTCGGGGCCGCCGTGCTGCGCATGCTGGCGCGGCAGGAGGCGGAGATCGCCGCCCGCACCGGCCGCCGCATCAAGGTGGTGGCGGTGGCGGCGCGCGACCGCGCCAAGGACCGGGGCGTCGACCTCTCGCAGGTGGCGTGGTTCGACGATCCCGTGGCGCTCGCCCGCGAGGGCGAGATCGACGTGTTCGTGGAACTGATGGGCGGCGAGGGCGATCCCGCCAAGGCGGCGGTCGCCGCCGCGCTCGATGCCGGCCGCTCGGTGGTCACCGCCAACAAGGCCCTGCTCGCGCGCTGCGGCGTGGAGCTGGCGCGCCGCGCCGAGGCGACCGGCGCGGCCCTGCTGTTCGAGGCGGCGGTGGCGGGCGGCATCCCGGTGGTCAAGACCCTGCGCGAGGCCATGGAAGGCAACCGCCTGGTGCGCGTCTCGGGCATCCTCAACGGCACCTGCAACTACATCCTCACCCGCATGGCGGACGAGAAGCTCTCCTTCGGCGTCTGCCTGAGCGAGGCGCAGCGGCTCGGCTATGCGGAGGCCGACCCGACCTTCGACATCGACGGCTTCGACACCGCCCACAAGCTCGCTCTGCTCACCTCGCTCGCCTTCGGCACGCGGGTGGATGCGGAGGCGATCTATGTGGAGGGCATCCGCCAGCTCACGCTCGAAGACCTCGATGCGGCGGACGACCTCGGCTACAAGGTCAAGCTGCTCGGCGTCGCGGTGCGTACCGATGCCGGCATCGAGCAGCGGGTGCATCCCACCATGGTGCCCAAGCACTGGCCGCTGGCGCAGGTCGCCGGCGTCACCAACGCGGTGGCGCTCGACGGCGACGCGGTGGACCTCACTCTGGTCGGCCCCGGCGCCGGAGGCGATGCCACCGCCTCCGCCGTGGTGGCGGACCTCGCCGAGATGGCGCGCGGCGCCCGCCCGTTCGCCTTCGGCATGCCGGCCGAGCTGCTGCTGCCGGCCGAGCGCGCGCCCATGCAGCGCCACGAGGGCGGCTATTATATCCGCCTCGCGGTGCTGAACCGGCCGGGCACGGCGGCGATCATCGCCGGGCGCATGGCGGACCAGAACATCTCGCTGGAATCCATCGTCCAGCGCCGGCCGGTGGGCCTGAAGGCGGAGCCGGAAACGGCCAACGTCATCCTCATCACCTATGCCACCACGGAAGAGGCGGTGCGCCGCGCCATCGCCGCCATCGAGGCGGAGGGCGTCGTCGCCTCCCTGCCGCAGGTGATCCGCATCGAGAAGGACTGACGCGGCCAGGGCACGTCGCCCCAAGAAACTGAGCCACAAGACACGGAGCCAAGGGAGAACGTCCATGAGCATGACGCGCATGCCGGCCACGCTCGACCGCCGCCTCGCTTTGGAGATGGCGCAGATCACCGAGCGCGCCGCCGTGGCCGCCGCCCGCCTGCGCGGCCGCGGCGACGAGCAGGCCGCCGACCTCGCCGCCATGGAGCGCGCCTTCCGCGAACTGTCGCGCATGCCCATCTCGGGCACCGTGGTGATCGGCGAGGGCGACGAGGGGGAGGTGGAGCACTTCTACGTCGGCGAGACCATGGGCGCCGGCGGCGAGCAGGTGGACGTGGCGGTGGACGCGCTCGAAGGCTCCACCCTGTGCGCCAAGAACATGGAAGGCTCGATCTCGGTGCTCGCGCTGGCCGAACCCGGCTCGCTGCTGAAGGTGCCGCCGGCCTACATGGAGAAGCTCGCCATCGGGCCGGGCTATCCGGAGGGCATCGTCTCGCTCACCCAGTCGCCGCAGGACAACATCGCCGCGCTCGCCGAGGCGAAGGGCGTGGCGCCCACCGAGATCACCGCTTTGATCCTCGACCGGCCGCGCCACGCGCCCCTGGTGGAGGCGGTGCGCAAGGCCGGCGCCGCCATCAAGCTCATCAGCGACGGCGACGTGGCGGGCGTGATCCACACCACCAACCCGGCCGAGAGCGGCATCGACATCTATCTCGGCCTCGGCGGGGCGGCGGAGGGCGTGCTGGCGGCGGCGGCGCTGCGCTGCATCGGCGGCCAGATGCAGGGCCGCCTCGTGCTCGACACCGAGCGCAAGCGCGAGCAGGCCAAGCGCCTCGGCATCCGCGACGCGTCCAAGATCTACCGGCTGGAGGACATGGTGCGCGGCGACTGCCTGGTGGCCGCCACCGGCGTCACCGACGGCGCGCTGCTCACCGGCGTGCGCTTCTCGCGCGAGGTGATCTTCACTGACACGGTGGTGATGCGCGCGGCCACCGGCACGGTGCGCCGCATCGCCGCCGAGCACCGGGATTTCGCCAAGTTCGCCTGACGATGGGGCGTCCGCGCCGCGGGCCGCGGCGCCACGACCGAGCCTGCCGCACCCTTGCGCCCAATGGCGCGCTCCGATAATGATACATTGTATCTTTTATCGGTCGAAGCCGTCCCTTCGCGGGCGGCGGCGCGCGGATGCGCCGTCGCTCCGGTGCCGCGGCCGGCCCCAAGGGAGCGCCATTCATGCCTCAGGCCCTTCTGCCTGTGACCGTTCTTTCCGGCTTCCTCGGCGCGGGGAAGACCACGCTGCTCAACGCCATCCTCGCCAATCGCGAGGGGCTCAAGGTGGCGGTGATCGTCAACGACATGAGCGAGGTGAACATCGACGCGGAGCTGGTGCGCTCGGGCGGGGCGAACCTGTCCCACACCGAGGAAAAGCTGGTGGAGATGAGCAACGGTTGCATCTGCTGCACCCTGCGCGACGACCTCCTGAATGAGGTGCGGCGCCTCGCGGAGGATGGCCGCTTCGATTATCTGCTGATCGAATCCACCGGCATCGCCGAGCCGCTGCCGGTCGCCGCCACCTTCGACTTCCGCGACGAGGACGGCCGCTCGCTCTCCGACGTCGCCCGGCTCGACACCATGGTGACGGTGGTGGACGCGGCCAATCTGCTGAACGACTTCAGCTCGCGCGATTTCCTGCGCGATCGCGGCGAGACCGCAGGTGAGGAGGATGCGCGCACCCTGGTCGATCTGCTCACCGACCAGATCGAGTTCGCCGACGTGATCGTGCTCAACAAGATCTCGGCGGTCGATCCCCACAAGCGCGCGGTGGTGCGCGGGGTGGTGAAGTCGCTCAATCCCGATGCCCGCCTGATCGAGACCGACTATGCCAGCGTGCCGCTGAAGGAGGTGCTCGGCACCGGGCGCTTTGACTTTGAGCGCGCCAGCACCCATCCGCTGTGGTTCAAGGAGCTGAACGGCTTCAAGGACCATGTGCCGGAGACCGAGGAATACGGCGTCACGAGCTTCGTCTACCGCGCGCGGCGGCCGTTCCACCCCGAGCGGTTCAATGCCTTCCTGGCGCGCACCTGGCCCGGGCTGGTGCGCGCCAAGGGCCTGTTCTGGCTCGCGACGCGGCCCCAGCGGGTCGGCGAGATGAGCCTGGCCGGCGCGATCTGCCAGACCGGCACCATCGGCCGCTGGTGGGCGAGCGTGCCGCAGGAGAACTGGCCGACCCAGCCCGACTGGCGCTCCTGGCTGCGCGCCCACTGGGTGCCGGGCTATGGCGACCGGCGGCAGGAACTGGTGTTCATCGGCATGGGGCTGGACGAGGGCGCCATGCGCGCTGCGCTCGATGCCTGCCTCGTCGGGCCCGCCGATCCGCTGCGCTTCGACGCCGAGAAGCTCAAGCATTTGCCGGACCCGTTCCCCGTGTGGGAGGCGGTGCCGGCCTGAGCCGGCAGGGCAGGGGGCTCAGCGCCCCTTGCGCCGCCCGCGGATGTCCGCGTCGAGCAGGATGCCGCGGGTGACGGCGTCGCGGCCGAACTTCTCCTTCAGGCGGTCCATGGCGCCCTCGGCCGCCTTCATGCGGCTGGCGCTGGTGTCCACGAGATCGGAGGGGTCGGCTGCCTCCGCCGGGCCGAGATCGGAGACGCCGACGCCGACCAGGCGGAAGCGCGTGCCGTCCGCCTCCTTCGCCAGCAAATCGTGCGCGGCGGCATAGATGCGGCCGGCGAGCGCGGTGTGGCTCTCCAGCGTGCGCGCGCGGGTGCGCAGGCGGAAGTCGGCGGTCTTCAGCTTCAGCGTCACGGTGCGGCCGGAGAGCGCGGCCTTCTTGAGCCGTGCGCTCACCTCTTCGGCCAGGCCGTAGAGCGCCTGCTCCAGCGGCCGCAAAGCGGAAATGTCGGCATCGAAGGTGGTCTCGGCGGAGACGCTCTTGGCCTCGCGGCTGGGGTCCACCTTGCGCGTGTCGATGCCGAAGGCCAGCCGCGACAGGCGCAGGCCCTCGGCGCCGTAGCGGCGGGCGAGGTCGGCCGGCGCGGCGCGCTGCAGGTCGGCGATGGTTGAAAAGCCGTCCTTGGCGAGCCTGGCGCCGAATGCCGTCCCCACGCCCCAGATGAAGGTGACCGGGCGCGGCGCGAGGAACGCCGCCGCCTCGTCCGCCCCCAGCACCGAGAAGCCGCGCGGCTTGTCGAGGTCGGAGGCGGTCTTGGCCAGGAACTTGTTGGGCGCGAGCCCCACCGAGACCGTGATGCCCACCTGCCGCTCCACCTCCCGCGCGAACCGGCCGAGGGTGAGCGCCGGGCTCGCCCCGTGCAGCGCCTGCGTGCCGCCGAGGTCGAGGAAGGCCTCGTCGATGGAGAGCGGCTCCACCAGCGGTGTCAGCGCCTGCATCAGCGCGCGCACCTGCCGTCCGGCGATGCGGTACTTCTCCATGTTCGGCTTGAGGATCACCGCCTCCGGACACAGCGCCCTGGCCTTGAACATGGGCATGGCCGAGCGCACGCCGCTGATGCGGGCGATGTAGCAGCAGGTGGAAACCACGCCCCTCTTGCCGCCGCCGATGATGAGCGGAACATGCGCGAGGGAGGGGTCGTCGCGCTTCTCCACGGCGGCGAAGAAGGCGTCGCAATCCACGTGCGCCACCGTCAGGGCGTGGATCTCGGCGTGGCGCACGAGGCGCGGGCTGCCGCAGGCGAGGCAGCGCGGGCCGGCGCCCGCCTCGCTCAGGCAGTCGCGGCAGAAGCCGGGCGCCGCGCTCACGGTTGGCCTCAGGAGCGGCGGACGGTGGCGTCGGGGTCGACGGGCGGCGCCAGGATGTCGTGCGCGCCCACCACGTGGCGCGGGTCGAGCTTCTGCTCCTCGGCGAACGCCAGCAGCAGGGGCTCGTCGGCGATCAGGAAGGCGAGCACGCCAGCGCCGAAATCGCGCCGCGCCGCCGCCTGCCGCAGGTTGGCGGGCGAAAGCCCGGTCTCGCCCAGGAACCGCACCAGGCGCTCGCCGTCGCCGGCGATGAAGGCGAGCGCCGCGGCGGCCACCTCCTCGGCGGCGGCACGCTGGGCGATCAGGCCCTTGGGCTGGGGGTTCGGTCGGTCCTTGAGTGCCATTTGCTCTTCCGCAAGGAATGGGGTCTAGCTGTCACCATTCCACCACGTCCGCGCGGCGCTGCGAAGCGGGCAGGCGAGGGGCCGGCAGAGCCGGGGGCGAGTCGGGGGAACGGGGGCTCCATGGCGAAGACGGTGATGATCGTGGAGGACAACGAGCTGAACATGAAGCTCTTCCACGACCTTCTGGAGGCGCACGGCTACCGCACGGTCGAGACCCGCTCCGGCGTCGAGGCGGTGGAGCTGGCGCGTGCCCAT
Source organism: Xanthobacter tagetidis (assembly GCF_003667445.1). Taxonomy (GTDB): domain Bacteria; phylum Pseudomonadota; class Alphaproteobacteria; order Rhizobiales; family Xanthobacteraceae; genus Xanthobacter; species Xanthobacter tagetidis. Next base: position 170,445 of record NZ_RCTF01000003.1, read on the forward strand.
CGTCCGGACCTCATCATCATGGACATCCAGCTCCCGGAGATTTCCGGCCTCGACGTCACGCGCAAGCTGAAGGCCGATCCGGAGCTGCGCGCCATCCCCGTGGTGGCCGTGACCGCCTTCGCCATGAAGGGCGACGAGGAGCGCATCCGCGCCGGCGGCTGCGAGGCCTATCTCTCGAAGCCGATCTCGGTGATGCAGTTCCTTTCCACCGTGCGCCAGTATGCCGGCGGGTAGGCCGCCGCCGCCGTAGGGGACGGGCGAATCGCCCGCTTTTCCTGCGGGCCGTATTGCGCTACTGTTAAGATATCTTGAAGGTCAGGGGCGAAGTGGCGTGCGCAGGAGATGCGGTCCTGCGCTGCGGTGCCGTTCGCCCCGCCGCGTGTCAGGTCCCGCGTCCGCTGCGTCGCGTTTCCGGCGCCGAACGACCGAGACAACCCTGCGGAGTGCTCAGGTCCGCCGCATCTCCTGGGTCCGTGGGGTTTGGCCGGTGGGTGAGCGTGTTCGGGAGGCCTCCCCGTTCGCTCCCCACCGGCCAGCCACCCCTTCTCCTGATTGGTATTTGGGTCGTGAGCCTGGTTCACAACGAGCAAACAAAGCTCACGGCCAACGCCCTGGATCGTGCTTCGACCGCCTGCCTGACCGTAGGGGTGCTCGGTCCAAGCGCAGCGGCGCTTTACGGCCTCGGGAGCGCGGCGGCCGGAGGTTGGATAGGATTTGGTGCTCTGCTTTGGCTCGCAGCAGCGGGTTTGCTACACTCTATGGCGAGAAGAACCCTGAGGAGCCTTCGATGACGGGTCTCTGGATCTTCGCTTATGTGGTGCTGCCCCTGCTGGTCGTGGCGATGGGCTACGCCGCTATGCGCCTGAATGAGCACGAGGTCAGCCGGCCCAAGCCCGGCGAGTGAGTGCGCGGCGCTTCCCGCGCCACGCCGCAGCACAATCAGCAGCGCCGCGCAAACAGAAAAGGGCGCCCGTCGCGTTCCCGTTCCCACCGTCGCCCTCCGGCTTGACCGGAGGGCCCATGCGGCGGCCGGGCGCTATGCTGGGAGGTCCTTGGATGCTCCGGTCAAGCCGGAGCATGACGGCGGCTTCTGGGGTGGTGTGGAAGCATCCACCCCCCAGCCGCTTGGAGGCTGTGCGCCCATCGCGGTCCCCTTCCCACCGTCGCCCTCCGGCTTGACCGGAGGGCCCATGCCGCGGCCGGGCGCTATGCTGGGAGGTCCTTGGATGCTCCGGTCAAGCCGGAGCATGACGGCAGTTACTGGGGTTGGGGTGGGGCTATCCACCGGCCAGCCGCCTCCGCGGCCCTGTGTGCATCACTCTTCGCCCAGCGCTCTCCGCCCACAGCACCGTCGCCCTCCGGCTTGACCTGAGGGTCCATGCCGCGGCTGGGCGCGATGCCCGAAGGGCGCGTGGATGCTCCGGTCAAGCCGGAGCATGACGGCGGTTACTGGGCGTGGCGGCAGGGTTTTCCAAAAGCGAAAGGGCGCCTGCTGGCGCCCTGACTCCGCAAAAAGAAAAGGGCGCCACCTGGCGCCCCGTTCCCGTCGCTCGTCAAGGATCACGCTGCGGCGGCGCGCTCGCGCCGCCGGCCGATCACTTGATCTTGGTCTCGCGGAATTCCACGTGCTTGCGCACCGCCGGGTCGTACTTCTTGAGCACGAGCTTGTCGGTCTTGGTGCGCGAGTTCTTCTTGGTCACGTAGAAGGTGCCCGTGTCCGCGCTGGACAGGAGCTTGATCTTGATGGTTGCAGCCTTGGCCATGTCTTGATCCCTGGGTGCCGCTGTCAGCGCGCGATGTGCCGCGAACGGAAAACAACGTCGCGAACAATGAGTCGCGAACGGAAAAGTTCTACGATCGCGCTGCCGGGCAGGCGGCTCGTGGGCGCGGAAACTCGCTCAGGAAGCCGGCAATGTCAAGGCCCGGCGGGCGTCCGGCGCAAGGCGAGGCGGCTCGCCACCATCATCGCATAGGCGCCGAGCGTGGCGGCGATGACATAGGCGAAGCCGTAGGGGTCGACGATGTCCATGCCGAGGCCCACCGCCGGCGGCCCGGCGATCAGCCCCACCGAATAGAGCATCACGAAGGCCGCGTTCGCCGCCGCGAGATTCGCGCCGTGGAAGCGCGCGCCGAGATGGGCGAGCCCGACCGTGTAGAGCGAGCCGACGACGCCGGTGGCGAGGAACACGGTGGCGAGGAAATACGGCCCGTCCACCTGCATCAGCGGCAGCAGCAGGGCGCCGGCGGTGCCCACCAGGGAACAGCCGAGCAGCAGCAGGCGCCGGTCCACCCGGTCGCTGACGAGGCCGAGCGGAATCTGGAACGCCACATTGCCCAGCACCGCCACGGTGAGCAGCAGCGAGGCCTGGCCCTCGCCGAGGCCCAGTCTCAGGCCATACAGCGGCAGGAAGCTCATCACCGCCGTCTCGATGGCGCCGAACACCAGCGCCGCCAGCAGCGCGGTCGGCGAGCGCCGCAGGAAGGCGAGGACGCCGTGATGGTCGTCGTCGTGGATGCGCGGCGTCATGCCGTTGGCGAGCAGGATCGGGATCGCGCCGGCGAGCAGCACCACCGCACCCGCCACATAGGGCTCCCAGCTCGCGGTGCCGAGCACGCTCAGGATCGCCGGCCCCATGGCCGCGCCGATCGAGAGCGCGGTGGCGTAGATGCCCATGATGAGCCCGCGCCGATGCGGCGGGGCCACCGCATTGATCCAGAACTCGCTGACCGCGAACAGCACGCACAGCGCCGCGCCGAAGGCGAAGCGCAGCGGGAACCAGAGCGCGAACGATCCCACCGCCTTGAAGGCCAGCAGGCTCACGGCGGTAAGGAGGATGGCGAGGGTCAGCAGCAGCCGGACCCCGAGCTTGCGCACCAGGAGCGGCACGAACGGCGCGGTGAAGACCGTGGCGATGCCGGCCACCGCCGTGTTCAGCCCGATCAGCGTGCGCGAGATGCCGCGCGATTCCAGCTCCAGCGCCAAAAGCGGGATGGACAGGCTGATGCCGACCCCCACGACCGCGATCGCGGAGATGGCGGCGGTGATGGAGGCGGTGCGGCTCTTGTCGGTCATGGGGGCTTGCGGCCCGGGGGGTGCGTGCATCGGGGAGGGGACATCAGGACGGGGAACAGGGCAGAGCGGGCAGGGGTTCCGGATCTGACGCTACGGGATGTATTCGCGCTGGAAGCGGCCGCCGTGCCAGAAGAAGAACGGCACCGGCAGGCGCGGCGCGAAGCCCGCCGCGATGCGCTGCTCGATCTCGGTCAGGATCGCCCGCGTGATGGCGGGCAGCTCGATCGCCTCGGTCTCCCGGAAGGAGAGCCAGTGCAGTTCCGTCAGTTCGGCGTCCGGCCCGACGATGCCGGGCGTCTGGCCGCAGACCGCGTCGGCATCGGCACAGAAGAACCGGGTGTCGAAGCGCTTCGGCCGGCGCGGCGGGGTGATGGCGCGCGCCACATAGGTCAGCGCCTCCATGTTCGGGAACACGCCCTCGCTCTCGAAGGCGCTCCAGTCGGAGGCAGGTGCCTTGGGCGCGCCGGCCTCGCGGGTGCCGAGCAGCAGGCCGGTCTCCTCGTAGAGCTCGCGGATGGCGGCGGCGGCAAGGCCGCGCGCCCGCGACAGGGTCGGGCGCTGCACCCGCTCCAGCAGCCGGCGCTCGCTCTCCGCGTCGATGGCGCCGTAGACCGGCATGCGCGCATCCGCCGGCTCCAGGCGGCCGCCGGGGAAGACGTAGAGGTTGGGCAGGAAGCGGTGGCTGGCATGGCGCCGGCCCATGAGCATGCGCGGCACCTTGCCCTTGCGGTCGAGCAGGATGATGGTGGCCGCGTCCTTCGGCCGGCAATTGGGCCAGTCCATGCGCCGCTCGGCGGCGTTGAGCTTCACCAGAAGCTCCGCCTCGGGCTCGCTTGCGGTCTTGGCCTTGCGTGCCCGCGGCTTCGCGACGAGGCCGGTCATGGCTGCGCCGCAGCCGGACGCGGGGCGCTCTCGGGGGCGGGAAGCGGCTCGTATTCGTCGCTCGCCGGGTCGAAGCCGTGCATGCGCAGGGCCCATTGCAGGTTCACCAGCATGCCCTTCAGCGGCGGCAGCAGGGCGAGGCACAGGATGAGCGTCAGCGGCAGCCAGAGCGCCATGTGGACGCCGAGCGGCGGGCGGTAGAGTTCCTCCACCAGCACCATCAGCGGCACCACGATATGGCCCACCACCATGATGGTGGCGTAGGGCGGGGCATCGTCCGCCCGGTGGTGGTGGAGTTCCTCGCCGCACGTCGTGCAGGCGGGCGTGACCTTGAGGTAGCGCGGGAACATCCCGCGCGCTCCGCAGGCCGGGCAGCAGCCCATGGCGCCGCGCAGTAGCGCCTGCGGCACCGAGCGCGGTGCGGGCGGTGCGTCGGGGGCAGGCGGGGTCTTGCCCGCGTCCTCGCCGGCGGACGCAGCGGCGAGGCGGCTCGTGACGGTCATGCTCATGGTCGCGGCCGATCCTTTCATCTGCCCCGTTTGCCGGGTCCCTTGCCGCGGGACTTGGTCCTCGACGTCGCGCGGGAACGGCCCGGGGCGTCATCCGACGCCGAACGTCCGGCCCCGCCTTCGAAGCCCGCGCGCGATGCGCCCTTGGCCGGCAGGGATTTCAGACCCCGCGCGCGGCTCTTCGACCGCCCTACATAGGTCCCTTCGCTGAGAAGCTCAAATCGGAGCGCCCCCGCCACCGGCGCGGCCTCCACCAGCTTGACCTCGACGCGGTCGCCGATGCGGTGCATCTCTCCCGTGCGCTCGCCCACCAAGGCCTGGCGCGCCTCGTCATAGCGGTAATAGTCGGCCCCGAGCGTCGCCGCCGGGATGAAGCCGTCCGCGCCGGTGTCGTCGAGCGCGACGAAAAGTCCCGCCCGCGTCGCCCCGGTGACGCGGCCGGTGAAGGTGGCGCCGATCCGGTCCGCGAGGTGGTGGGCGATGAGCCGGTCCACGGTCTCGCGCTCCGCCGCCATGGCGCGCCGCTCGGTGACCGAGATGGCGGCCGCCACCTCGCCGAGGCTCTCGAGCGTCGCCTCGTCCGGCAGCCCGTCGCGCCCGAGCCCGAGGGCGCGCACCAGGGCGCGGTGCACGATCAGGTCGGCATAGCGCCGGATCGGCGAGGTGAAATGCGCATAGCGGCGCAGGTTCAGGCCGAAATGGCCGTAATTCTCCGAGGCGTATTCCGCCTGCGACTGGCTGCGCAGGATCACCTGGTTCACCAGCGGCGCCACCTCGGTGCCCTCCACCTGGGCGAGGATGCGGTTGAACTGGGCCGGGCGCACCTGCTCGGCCTTCGGCAGCGCGATGTCGATGGTCTTCAGGAAGTCCCTGAGCGCGGAGACCTTCTCCAGAGAGGGCGCGTCGTGGACGCGGTAGATCAAAGGCGTGCGCCGCTCCTCCAGCGTCTCGGCGGCGGCCACGTTGGCGAGGATCATGAACTCCTCGATCAGCCGGTGCGCGTCGAGCCGCTGCGGCACCACCACCTTGTCGACCGTGCCGTCCTCCTTCAGCAGGATCTTGCGTTCCGGCAGGTCGAGGTCGAGCGGCTGGCGGTTGTCGCGCGCCGCCTTCACGCAGGCATAGGCGGCATAAAGCGGGCGCAGCACGCCGGCGACCAGCGGGTCGGTGACATCGTCGGTGCGCCCCTCGACGGCGTGCTGCGCCTGGGCATAAGCGAGCTTGGCCGCCGAGCGCATCATGATGCGGTGGAAGGTGTGGCCACGCTTGCGCCCGTCGCGGCCGATGGTCATGCGCACGGCGAGGGCCGGGCGGTCCTCGCCCACGCGCAGGGAGCACAGATCGTTGGAGATGCGCTCCGGCAGCATGGGCACGACGCGGTCGGGGAAATAGACCGAATTGCCGCGCAGCAGGGCCTCCCGGTCGAGCGGCGCGCCGGGCCGCACATAGGCGGCGACGTCGGCGATGGCCACCGTGACGATGAAGCCGCCCTCGTTCTCCGCATCGTCGTCAGCCACCGCATGGACCGCGTCGTCATGGTCCTTGGCGTCGGGCGGGTCGATGGTGACGAGCGGCAGCTCGCGCCAGTCCTCGCGACCGCGCAGGCTGGCCTTGGGCGCGGCTTCCGCCTCCTTCATCACCGCCTCGGGGAAGGCGTTGGGGATGCCGTGGGCGTGGATGGCGATGAGGCTCACCGCCTTCTCGGTATTGAGCGAGCCGAGCCGCTCCTTCACCCGCGCGGTGGGCAGGCCGAACACGCGGTTGCGCGTCAGCTCCACCGCCACGAGGTCGCCGTCCTGCGCCTCCTGCTCGGCGCCGGGCGGCACCTGGAGCTCGCGGCCGAGCGCCTTCTTGTCGATGGGGACGATGCGGCCTCCGCCGTTCGGTGCCGCGCGGAAGATGCCGAGCTGCTGCTTGCGTGCCTTCTCCAGCACCTTGATGACACGGCCGGTGGCGGGCGTCTCGGCATCGCCCGGGTCGGAGATGCGCAGCAGCACGCGGTCGGACAGGCCCGCGGCGGAACTGCGCGCCGGCCCGCCGGAGCGGGCGCTGCGGAAGTTCTGGCGCTGGGGCTGGACGACGATGCGCGGCGCCTCGCCATGGGCCTCTCCGTCCCATTCCACCGGCACGGCGATGAGTTCGCCGTCGCCATCGCGGGCGACGATGTCGGCCAGCACCACGCCGGGCAGCGCACCCGGCACATGCAGGCGGCGGCGGTCGCGCTCCACCGTGCCCTCGTCGGCGAGGTCGCGCAGCAGCGTCTTCAGTTCCACCTTCTGGTCGGCATTGAGCCCGAAGGCGCGGGCGATCTCGCGCTTGCCCACGTTGCCGCCGTGGGAGGCGATGAAGGCCAGCACCTCCTTCTTCGAGGGCATCGCCCCCGTGGCGCGCGGCGCGACCACGAGCTGCTCGGCACGCACGCGCTCCGCCGCAGCCTCCTTGCGGCCGGCGCGGGTGCGCCCGGCACGGGGCTTGTCGGTGCGGGCGGTCGGCTTCGAGGAGCGGGTGGTGGGGCGCTTGGGCAAGGATCGGTTCCGTTTGGCGAACGCTAGCTTGAACCGGGACCCGGTGCCAGCATTGCCTATATGGGGTCAAACGGCCGAATTTCTCACCCCGCCTGGGCCTACCGCTCCGGCGCGCGGTTCCAGACACACCAGGGGGCGTCGCCGCCGCTCCAGAGCGATTCCAGCTGCTGCTTGTCGCGCAGCGTGTCGCAGGCCTGCCAGAAGCCGGTGTGCTTGAAGGCGGAGAGCTGGCCTGTATCGGCGAGCGTCTGCATCGGCGCCTGCTCCCAGACGCTGGCGTCGCCGTCGATCAGGTCGATGACGGAAGGCTCCAGCACGAAGAAGCCGCCGTTGATCCAGCCGATCTCGTCGCGCGGCTTCTCGGTGAAGGCGGTGATCCTGTCGCCCGCGGGGTCGAACTGCAGCACGCCGAATCGCCCCGGCGGCTGCACGGCGGTCACCGTGGCCTTGAGGCCCGACGCCTTGTGGTGGGCGATGAGCTTGGCGATGTCCACGTCCGCGAGGCCGTCGCCATAGGTCAGGCAGAACGGCTCGTCGCCGATATGCTTGCGCACGCGGCGGATGCGCCCGCCGGTCATGGAATTGAGCCCGGTGTCCACCAGCGTCACCTTCCAGGGCTCGGCCACCGTCTCCAGCACCTTGACGGAGCCGTCGGACAGATCGACGGACAGATCCGAGGAGTGCATGTAGTAGTTGCAGAAATATTCCTTGATGACTTCGGCCTTGTAGCCGAGGCAGATGACGAAGTCGCTCACGCCATGGAAGCTGTAGAGCTTCATGATGTGCCACAGCAGCGGCCGCCCACCGATCTCGATCATCGGCTTGGGCTTCAACTGCGTTTCCTCTGCGAGCCGCGTACCGAAGCCGCCGGCCAGAATAACTGCCTTCATCATGACCCCCGTTCATTTGATGAGCGCGCCTCGTCCTGCATCGCGCGCCCCGGCACCTCGGTGCCCCCTTCGAAGCGCTCCTGGACGATCGTCATCGGTCCCCCGCGCGTGTTGCGGAAGATTCGCCCGATATACTCGCCGAACACGCCGAGCAGCAGCGCATTCACGCCCATGGAGATGAGGATGAAGATGTAGATGCTCGCGAAGCCGGCCGGGAAGGACGGGTTGGTGTAGCGGGCGATGACGTAGACCGGGATCGCCAGCACGCTGACCGCGAGGGCGATGACGCCGACCCAGGTGGCGAGCCGCAGCGGCACCATGGAGGTGCTGAACAGCCCGTCCATGCCGAGCTTGATGACCTCGCGGATGCCGAAATTGCTCTTGCCCGCCTCGCGCTGGGCGCGGTCGTATTCGATCCCTATCTGCGGATAGCCGAGCGTGGCGATGGCGCCGCGCAGATAGGGCGCATAGTCATTGTATTCTTGGAGCGCCTCGACGATCACCCGGTCGATGAGCCGGAAATCGCCCGCATCGAGCGGGATCGGCTCGTCGGACAGGTTGCTGATGAAGGCGTAGCCGGCCTTGCGCAGCCGCTGCATCAGGTGGCTTTCCAGGCGCTTGCGCCGGATGCCGTAGACCACCTTGTAGCCGCGCTCCCACAAGGCGAGGAAGTCGGCGGCCATCTCCGGAGGGTCCTGGAGATCGGCGTCGAGCTGGATCAGGGCATCGCCGCGCGCGTTCAGGTAGTTGGTGAGGATCGACTTCTGGAAGCCGAAATTGCGCGACAGCCGGATGACCCGGATGCGCGGCTCGCTCACCGCCGCCGCCTTCAGCTTTGCCACCGTGTCGTCTTCGGAACTGTTGTCGGTGAAAAGGAACTCGAAGTCGTAGCGGGCCGCGAGCGAGGCAGCGGTGCTCTGAAGCCGGGCGATCAGGCGCTCGATATTGGCGGATTCGTTGTAGACGGGAATACAGAACGTAATCAGCTTGCGCGTGGTCATGGATCCGTCCCGCTGGTCTATGGCTGCATTTTCGCGATCGCGCGCACGAGGCCGGAGCGCAGGTCGTCGCGCGGCGTCCAGCCCGTGGCCGCGCGCAGCTTGGAGATGTCCGCCACCAGGCGATTGCCTTCGCCATCCCTGAGCCCGACGGCGCCGAATTCGAGCAGGTCCGACGCCCCGCCCAGCAGCTCGGCCGCCAGCTCGGCGAAGCCGCGCACGGTGTTGCCCGCGCCGGAGCCGAGATTGTAGACGCCCGAGGGCGCATGCCCGGCCGCAAGCGCCGCGGCGAGGCGCACCACGGCCTCGCCCACGTCCTGCTCGTAGAGCCAGTCGCGCACCTGGAAGCCCGCGGAGAGCTTCGCCCGCCCTCCGGCCCGGTGGGCGTGCACGATGGTCGGCAGCAGCCGGTGGCCGCGCTCGCTTTCGCCATACATGCCGAACAGGCGCACATGGGCGGCGCAAACGCCGGCGCCCGCGCAGGCGGCGAGGGCGCGCCTTCCGCCTTCCGCCTTGGTGCTCGCATATGGCTCGGCGCCGTTCTCGGCCGCGCTCTCGTCGAGCGCCGGCGCCTCGGAGGGAAGATATTCCGAGCCGCTGCCGAGATTGACGAAAGCCCGAGCGCCGAGATGACCTGCGAGCACGGCAAGCCGTTCGGCGAGGCCGACATTCACCGCCTCGAGCCGCTCGGGCTGGCGCGTGCCGGGGTCAACGCCGGCGCCCACGAGGTTGACCACGGCATCCACCCTGATGCCCTGTGTGGCCGCGGCGAGCGCGGCGGCGCTCCATTCCCCGGGCAGTGCGATTGCCTCGGCGCCCCACGGCGCCTCCGGGCGGCGCTGAAGCGCCAGCACCCGCCAGCGTGCATCCGTGAAGGCACGCACCACCGACGGCCCGAGCTGGCCGGATGCGCCCGCGATCAGGACCCGGCCGTCAGGCATGAGCCGTTCCGGCGCTCGGGAGCGGCGCCGCGATGCGGCCGCGATAGGTGTCGATCTGGCGCAGGGTGATGGCGCGCGCGGCCGACGGATCCTCGTAATAGCCGCGGTACCAGCCGGTGGTCTCGGCGAGCGTCTCGGCCAGCGTCCAGGCCGGCTGCCAGGCCAAAGCGGAGCGCGCCTTTGCGCTGTCGAGCATCAGCAGCTTGGCCTCGTGCTGGATCGAGGGCACCACCTCCACCTTCAGCGATGACCAGTGCTGGGCCATGCGCTTCAGCATCTCTTCCACGGTCACGCAATCGGCCCGGTCCGGGCCGAAATTCCAGGCGTCCGAGACGGCGCGGTTGCCGCGGGTGATCTCGGCCAGCAGCGTCAGATAGCCATGGCACAGGCACAGCACGTGCTGCCACGGCCGGACCGCCTTCGGATTGCGGATCACCAGGGCCTCGTTCCGGGCGGCGGCGCGGGCGAAGTCGGGCACCAGCCGGTCTTCCGACCAGTCGCCGCCGCCGATGATGTTGCCGCCCCGCGCGCTGGCGATGAGCATGTCCACCCCCCAGGAGGGCAGGGAGCTGCGATAGCTCTCGATGGCGATCTCGGCGCAGGCCTTGGAGGCGCTGTAGGGGTCATGGCCGCCCAGCCGGTCGCCCTCGTGATAGGCGTAGTCGGTCTCGCGGTTGGCGTAGACCTTGTCGGTGGTGATGCAGACGGCGCCCTTCACCTGCTCCTGCCGGCGGGCGGCATCGAGCACGTGCACCGTGCCCATGAGGTTCGCGGCGTAGGTTTCGATCGGCAGCCGGTAGGAGCGGCGCACCAGCGGCTGGGCCGCGAGGTGCAGGACGAGGTCGGGGCGCACGCGGTCGAACACGGCCTGAACCGCCTCGGCGTCGCGGATATCGGCGAAGGCGCTGGAGGCGCAGGCGGCCTCGACGCCGGCGGCCTCGAAAAGGTTCGGCGTGGTCTCGGGCGGCAGGGACAGTCCGTGTACCTCGGCCCCGATCTGCGCCAGCCACAGGCTCGCCCATCCGCCGGTGAAGCCGGAATGCCCGGTGACGAGAATGCGCGCCCCCCGCAGATCGCCTTCGAATGATCCCATCGGCGCCTCCCCTTGCCAGTGCTGCGTGATAGCACTATGTTGCAATGCAGAAAAGGCATATCCGCCTTTGCACACTATGTTGCAAAGGTCATTTCCTCTGCTTTAGCGACATGCGGTCTTTTATTTGTCATGTGCTGGCCGGTGCGATTCTTTTAAATTGAAGAAATCGGGTCTCGCAACGCTGGCGTGGCGTTGAGGGGCGGGACGCTCCCTCAGGAGTCGCTTGCTTGCATTGCCACTATCGCGGCACGCATGTTTGAGGGAGTACACGGGGTGACGGGGCAGGCAAAGACAGATTCCGTGGCTGCGACATTTGATGACGTCAGCGCGGCCTATGCCAAGGAGATCAACACGGCAATGGCCTTCTCCGGCCTTGACGTGGATCGATTCGCGAAGGCCAAGGCGGATCGGCTGATCGAGCTCGCGCGCACAGAACTCGGCGATCCCGCCAAGCAGACCGTCCTGGATCTCGGCTGTGGAGTCGGGACGTTTCACCGGCACCTCGTCGGCGCGTTCGGCGCGCTGCACGGACTCGATGTCTCGGCATCGAGCATCGAGCTTGCGCGCGCGGCCAATCCCTCCTGCACCTACGCGGTCTATGATGGCTCGGTCGCGCCTTACGAGGCCGGAACGTTCGATCTGATCTTCGCGGCGTGCGTGATCCACCACGTCCCGCCGGAAAACTGGCCTGGGTTTGCCGCAGATATGCGCCGCATGCTGCGCCCGGGCGGCCTTGCGGTCGTGTTCGAGCACAATCCCTACAATCCGCTGACGCGGCATGTGGTGTCCCGTTGCGCGTTCGATGAGGACGCCGTCCTTCTCTCGCCAGGCACGCTGCGGCGTCTCATGGCGGGAGCAGGCTTCACGGAAGTGAGGAGCCGGAGCATCTTCACGCTGCCGCCGCTCGCGCCGTCGCTTGTGCGTCTCGACAAGCTTTTCGGAGCGCTCCCCTTCGGAGCTCAGCACGAACTGACTGCGAAGGCGCCGTGACGAGTCGCCTGGCGGAGGCCTGGCGAGGCTCCTCCCCGTGGTTTCGCCTCGCTCGCTTCCTGCTGGTGGGCGCCGCGGCGAGCCTCACTTATCTGATTGTGGCAGCGACGCTGCACCGCCTCCTCGGGCTGGACAAATTCGTCGCGTCCTTGCTCGCCTATGGGATCGCCATCCCCGTATCCTTCATTGGCCACAAGAAAGTAACCTTCCGCGATGGGGGCGACTGGGCCGGCCAGATGGTGCGGTTTGCGCTGCTTCAGGCGGTCAACATCGCTGCGGTCCTGCTTGCGGTCTATGTCACCGAGCCGCTGGGCGAGATCGGCTACTGGATCGGACTGCTCCTTGGTGTTGCTCTGATGCCGTTGACCAGCTTCCTTGCCATGCATTTCCTGATCTTCATCTCCCACACCCGACCCTCAGGATAGCGCCCGCGCGGGGATAGGACGGCTTGAATTTGCGGCGGGATAGCTTCGCCGAGACCTTGGTCGAAGCGAAATGCGGCCGTCCGTGGCGGCGGTGTTGGGGGGTGTTCGATGGGGCAGGCTCGGCCATTCTCGCTGCGGCCACTGGTGATCGTGGCGCTTTCGGCTTGGGGCGCAGCGCTCGCGTTGATGCTGCTCCCCAAGATCGTGCTCGGCTCCGGCTCTCTGGTCCATAGCTGGGACTATCTGGATTCCTTCCATGCCTGGAACGTGATCCTGGCGCGCACCGGGACCATGTTCGCGTTCTGGAGCAGCCAGGTTCCGAGCCTGTTTGATACCGGTGTGCCGCGCGTCAGCCTTGGGTCCCAGTTCTCGGCGCAAGGCCTTCTCTATCTCCTGCTGCCGCCCTATTGGGTTACGGTCGTCGCGGAGATCATCGCGCGGGCGATCGGCTTCTGCGGGATGTATCGCCTGGTCTCCCGAGAGCTGTTTGCGACGGCGGACGATCGCGTGGCGATCGCGGTGGTGGCGGCCGCGTGCTTCAGCCTCTTCAACTACATGCCGGGAACATTCCTCAGCATTATCGGACTGCCGATGCTCGCTGCCGCGATCATCGCCATCTGCCGGCGAACTGCGTCGCCCTTCGATTTCGCGTACGTCGCGGTATTCCCGTTTGCGAGTTCGCTGGCCCTGGTAGGGCTGTTTTTGATGGCCCTCGTCGCACTGGCTTGCCTCGTCCTGCTGGCGCGGGCGCGCTGGGCAGCGGGTGTCAGGCTCATGATGGTCGGTGCGACCCTTGCGGCGGGCTATGCCATCTCCGACTACGGCATCCTTGCGCTCAAGCTATCCGGTGCGTTTGAGACTCAGCGTTCGCTGCGCGCCGGGCGGGAGCTGTCTCCTGCGGGCGCCGGGCTTGCCCTGCTGAAGTCGTTCTTCACCGGCATCTTCCACGCCAATCCTGCGGTGGCTCCGTGGGCGCTGATGGTGGCGCTGGCGGGTGCGGTGACGGAATGGTTCGCGCGACCGAAGGAAGATGCCGAGCATACCGGGATCGTGGCGCGCCATCCCATCACCGCGTGCCTTGTCGCCATCCTCGTGCTCGGCCTGCTTGCTGTGCTGCCGTATGCGGCCCAGCGCGTGATGCCGATGCCGGGGGCGATGCGGGAACTGGATTTTAAGCGCTGGATCTGGCTCGCCCCGCCGCTCTACTATCTGGCATTCGGGATTGCCGCCGCCCGGCTCGCCGGGCTGATCTCGGGGAAAACGCGCCTCTCCCCGACAGTGGTGGGCGCGGTGCTCGTCGTGCCCCAGATCGCGGTTCTCCTTGTGCTGAGTGATCCCGGCTCCCGCCTGCTCGCCCGGTTGGCCTCCCAGGCGCACCACGGCACGCTAGGGAGCGTCCCACCGGTGGTGGCGGCCGGGCTCGGCAAGCTCTACAGGCAGGACCGCATCGGACTGACCTATGAGGAATATTACTCGCCGCGCGTATTCGATGCCGTGGAGAGGCTGATTGGCCGCCCGCGCGGCGAAACTCGCCTGGCAACCATTGGCAGCGATCCTTTCATAGCCAACTACAACGGCTTCCAGACCACCGACGGGTATTTCCAGCTGATCCCGATCTCCCTCCACGCGCGCGTGCAGAAAGTGATCGAGGGAGAACTGGCCCGGGACAAGGCCCTGGAGCGCTATTTCACCGCCTGGGGCAACCGCGTCTATCTCTATGCGGCGGATCTCTACAGGGGCGGCAAGGGTTGCCAGTCAAGCTGCATCGCCGACCGGGCGCCGGACACCATCACCCTGAGCTACGATCCCAAAGCGCTCGCCGCGCTCCATATCGATGCATTGCTCTCGGTTTCGGCGATTGCGAATGCGGGGCAGCTGGGGCTGACGGAACTGGGGGTGGCGCAAGCCCCCGATAGCGCCTGGCGCTTTCACGTCTACCGTGTCGGAGCACCCACTGCGGGCCAGTGAGGAAGGCGTTTTCCTCGGAGCGCGGTCCAATCGTGTCGTGCACGATCCTGTAAAAGGACCTCCCCCGGCCGCGCGGTGCGGCCGGGGGAGGGCGTCACGCCGTCAGGTCGAACCGGTCGGCGTTCATCACCTTGGTCCAGGCGGCGACGAAGTCCTTGACGAACTTCTCCTTGTTGTCGTCCTGGGCATAGACCTCCGCATAAGCGCGCAGGATCGAGTTGGAGCCGAACACCAGGTCCACCCGGGTCGCGGTCCACTTCACCGCACCGCTCTTGCGGTTCCGCACCTCGTAGACGCCGCCACCGACGCTCTGCCAGGAATTGGCCATGTCGGTCAGGTTCACGAAGAAGTCGGTGGTGAGCGCGCCTTCCCGGTCCGTGAACACGCCGTGCTTCGCGCCGCCGAAATTGGCGCCGAGCACGCGCAGGCCGCCGACCAGAAGCGTCATCTCGTTGGCGGTGAGGCCCATGAGCTGGGTGCGGTCGAGCAGCAGCTCCTCGGCGCTGACGGCGTAGTCCTTCTTCAGCCAGTTGCGGTAGCCGTCGTGGATCGGCTCCAGCGGGGCGAACGAGTCCGCGTCGGTCTGGGCTTCGGTCGCATCGCCCCGGCCCGGCGCGAACGGCACGCTCACGTCGACGCCCGCGGCCTTGGCCGCCTGCTCCACGCCCACATTGCCGGCCAGCACGATCACGTCGGCGAGGCTCGCGCCGGTCCTGGCGGCGATCGGCTCCAGCACGCCGAGCACCTTGGCGAGGCGCTCCGGCTCGTTGCCGACCCAGTCTTTCTGGGGGCTGAGGCGGATGCGCGCGCCGTTGGCGCCGCCGCGCATGTCGGAGCCGCGGAAGGTGCGGGCGCTGTCCCAGGCGGTCGCCACCATCTCGGAGACGGTGAGGCCGCTATTGGCGATCGCCGCCTTCACCGCGACCACGTCGTAGTCGGTGCGGCCGGCGGGCACCGGGTCCTGCCAGATCAGGTCTTCCTTCGGCACGTCCGGGCCGACATAGCGGACCTTGGGGCCCATGTCGCGGTGGGTCAGCTTGAACCAGGCGCGGGCGAAGGTGTCCTGGAAATAGGCCGGGTCCGCCATGAACTTGCGGCAGATGGCGTTGTAGGCGGGGTCCACCTTCATCGCCATGTCGGCGTCGGTCATCATGGGGTTGTGGCGCTTGGAGGGGTCGCTGGCGTCCAGCGGCCGGTCCTCCTCCTTGATGCTCACCGGCTCCCACTGCCAGGCGCCGGCCGGGCTCTTGCGCAGCTCCCAGTCGTGGCCGAACAGCATGTCGAAGAAGCCCATGTCGAACTTCGTCGGATGGGTGGTCCAGGCGCCTTCGAGGCCCGAGGTGACGGCGCGGCTGGCGAGGCCGTGCTGCTCGGGATTGGCCCAGCCGAAGCCCTGCTCGGTGATGTCCGCGCCCTCGGGCGAGGGGCCGAGCCTGGCGGCGTCGCCGTTGCCGTGGGTCTTGCCCACCGTGTGGCCGCCGGCGGTCAGCGCCGCGGTCTCCTCGTCGTTCATCGCCATGCGGGCGAAGGTCTCGCGCACCTGGGCGGCGGTCTTCATCGGGTCCGGCTTGCCGTTGACGCCTTCCGGATTGACGTAGATGAGGCCCATCTGCACGGCGGCAAGCGGGTTCTCCATGGTCTTGGGGTCGTTGACGTCGCCGTAGCGCGCGTCGGACGGGGCGAGCCATTCCTTCTCGGCGCCCCAGTAGGTGTCCTTCTCGGGGTGCCAGATGTCGGGGCGGCCGAAGCCGAAGCCGAAGGTCTTCAGGCCCATGCTCTCATAGGCGATGGTGCCGGCGAGCGCGATCAGGTCGGCCCAGCTCACCTTGTTGCCGTACTTCTTCTTGACCGGCCACAGCAGGCGGCGGGCCTTGTCGAGGCTGGCGTTGTCCGGCCAGGAATTGAGCGGGGCGAAGCGCTGGTTGCCGGTTCCGGCGCCGCCGCGGCCGTCGGCGATGCGGTAGGAGCCGGCGGCGTGCCAGGTCATGCGGATCATCAGGCCGCCATAGTGGCCCCAGTCCGCCGGCCACCATTCCTGGCTGTCGGTCATGAGCGCGACCATGTCGGCCTTGAGGGCGTCGAAGTCGAGCGTCTTCAAGGCCTCGCGATAGTCGAAGTCCTTCCCCATGGGGTCGGTCTTCGTGTCGTGCTGGTGCAGGATGTCCAGGTTGAGCGCGTTCGGCCACCAGTCCAGGTTGGACATGCGGATTTCGGTGTTCGCGCCGTGCATGACCGGGCATTTGCCGGCCGGCTTGGTGTCGATCTCGCCCATGGTGCTCTCCGACGATGTTTCTTGCGATCCTGGGCGCCGGCGAATGTGCGCGGCCGGGAGGGGCTTCCCTCGCGCGGCGGCACGATCCCTGGACTGAGCACCCACTCACGTCACGGCGGAGTTCTAGTCCAGAGTTCTGATAATGAAAATTTGCATTTTCTAATCGGTCTAATATGCTGAACTTATGATTGGCGTCTCGATGAAGCAGCTTCGCTATTTCGACGCGCTGGCGCAGCATGGGCACTTCGGCCGCGCCGCGGAGGCGTGCGCCATCTCGCAGCCCGCGCTCTCGCTCCAGATGAAGGATCTGGAGGACATTCTCGGCGCGCCGCTGGTGGAGCGCGGCATGCGGCGGATCCGCCTCACCAGCCTCGGCGAGGAGTTCGCGCTGCGGGTGCGCGACATCCTGCGGGCGGTGGACGAACTGGACGACCTGGCCCGCTCTTCCCACGCGCCGCTGGCGGGGCGGCTGCGCATCGGCGTCATCCCCACCGTCGCGCCCTATCTCCTGCCGCGCGTCATCAAGCGCCTCACCGAGCGCTTCCCAGGCCTCGATCTGCGCCCGCGCGAGGCGGTGACGCAGCGCCTGGTGGAGGACCTGGTGGAGGGTCGCCTCGACACCGCCATCGTCGCTCTGCCGGTGTCCGAGCCCGCTTTGGCGGAACATCCCCTGTTCGACGAGGAGTTCGTCCTGGTCCGTCCGCTGGAGGACGCCGACGCTCCGGTGCCGAACCCGCAGATGCTGCGCGAGATGCGGCTGCTGCTGCTGGAAGAGGGCCACTGCTTCCGCGCCCAGGCGCTGTCCTTCTGCAAGATGGAATCGCGCGTGCCGCGCGATTTGATGGAGGGCTCATCGCTGACCACCTTGGTGCAGATGGTGGGCGCCGGCATCGGCGTCACCCTCATTCCCGAGATGGCGGTCCAGATCGAGACGCGCTCGGCGGCCGTCTCGGTCGCGCGGCTCGACCCGCGCCCCTCGCGCACCATCGGCATGGTGTGGCGCCGGACCAACCCGCTGGCGGGCCAGTTCGAGCAGATCGGCGAGATCGTGCGCGCGGTCGGCGGCGAGGCGTCGCCGGCCGGCGGGGCCTTCAGCCTTGGCTCATGGCGAGGCATCGAAGCCAAGGTGTGAGAGGGACGGCGGCGCCCGCGGTGGCGGCGCTCACTCAGGCCTGGACCGCGCGGTGCCGCTCCAGGACCGATGCGATCGCGCGCCTGCGAAGCGCGTCCGGGCTTTCGGACGGCTGCCGGCTTGCCACGACCTCGCGCCACAGCACGAGGTCCAGGCGGCTGCGATGCTCCAGCAAAGCGAGGGCTTCCGGCGTAAGCTCGTGATCGAGGTCCACGGGAAAACCGTCGTGCGCGCGCCGCGTCTCGTTGGCGCGCTGCATCACGAACGGCCTGCCGATCCAGCGTCCCACATTGGCCGCGAACTGCGGATTCTCCAGGTGGTCGACGAAGTGAAGACGGCGCAGCGCCTTGAGCGCATCGATCAGCAGCCAGGAATCGGCGCCGGTGGGAATGAAGCCGCCCGCCGGAATGCGCTGATCGGGCCATAGCAGCATGCGCGTCACCAGGTTGTCGGTCTGGCATGCGATCTCGGGCGCCTGCAGGAACTCCAGCAACGGGCGCCGCGCCAGATTGACCAGGCGCGCCCAGTCCGGTCCCCAGGGCGCGAGCGCATCGTCGCTGAATTGCCGCCAATACAGCCAGTGCGAGATCAGGCGGCAGACCGGCTCCCGAACCACGCTGCAGTAGTTGCCGACGGGATAGTTGCGCCGCAGGGTCGAAAGCGCGAAATGCCCGCCGATGAAGTCCGCTCCGGCCGGCAGGGGGACGTCAGGACCATAGACCGTGGCGCTCACCTCGGGACCGAGGGTATCAAAGGCGTCGAAGGCGCCGAACAGGCTGTGGTCGAAGCCGGCGATCACGGCGGCGGACCCCAGGGCTTCGGACAGGCTGTTGTTGAACGACACACCGGCCGATTTCGGGATGTGGAGATACACCATCGGCCCGGAGGCGGTGCAGGGGTGTTCGACAAGCCGGCCTGAGAGACGCCGCGACAGCCGGAAGACAAGCTCGCCAAACATTCCGTTCGTAATCCCCTGCGATTCACCGCTTCTCGCGCGGCATGGCGAACATACGTCCGCGCGCCGGCAAAGCCAGCGCGCATCCGAAAGCTCATCCGGTTGCCGAACGGACTGCAGCGTGACCGCTCGGATAACGTTGCGGCAGATCGGATCTCGATCTAAGCCATTGATAAAAATGTGATAAGTCGGATATCGCGCATTGCGTGCCCGCCCCGATGCGCACTAGAATCGTCCCGGCCGTAGGGCCTTCTGGAGAACACGCACATGAAGTCGCTCGCCCTTGCCGTCGCGCTCGTTGCCCTTGCCGCCACGGGCGTCCTTGCCGACACCTGCACCGCCTCGGCGGACGCCAAGAAGCTCGCCGGCGCGGCGCGCACGAGCTTCCTGACGAAGTGCCAGAAGGACGCCCAGACGACCTGCGAGAGCCAGGCGGCCGACAAGAAGCTCGCCGGCGCCGCCAAGACCAGCTTCACCACCAAGTGCGTGAAGGACGCGGTCGGCGGGTAGCTCCGGCTGGCCACGGTCCGACCCGCCTCGGCTACGGCTTCGCGCCGGCGGGCGCCTCGGCGTCCGGCGCGGGCGGCCGGACGGACACCACCGTCAGGTCCTGGCGGCGGCCGTCGCGGGCGGTCCAGGCGATGGACTGGCCTTCCGAAAGCCCGATTAGCGCCGTGCCGATGGGCGTGAGCACCGAGATGCGCCCGGCCGCGATGTCGGCGTCCTGCGGATAGACCAGCGTGACGGTGCGCTCGGTATCCCCGGCGCTGTAGGTCACCGTGGAGCCCATGCGGACGGCGGAGGCCGGCACGCGGGCCGCGGCGACGAGGCGCGCGCGTTCGAGTTCGCCGAGCAGCTCCTCGGCCACATCGGGGAAGCGGTCGAGGGCGGCGCTGGCCAGCCCGGTGAGGCGGTCATGGTCCTCGCGGCCGAGCACGAGGGCGGGCCGGCGGCCCGATCCGGTCGATCTGGTCATGGTCTTCTCGAATGCTGTGCGCATGGCCGGGCGATGCGCCTGCGGCGCGATGCGCTGGAAAATCACGGATGAGCTGCGCCCCTCAGGCCTGCCGCACGGGGCGGCGGCAGAGCGTGAGCAACCCCGGCACCCGGGGCGCAGAGGCCGAGCGCGGGGTCAGTGTCCTGCGATGGGGCAGGGGCGGCGGTGGCTCTCGGCGTGGGTCATGCGCCCATGCAAGCCGCCGGATGACGCAAAGTCAAGGGCCCCGGCCGGCGCCGGAAGGGAACCGAACGGGCTCGGGGTTCCCCTATTTGCGCAATTGACTGCCAAAATTCGCAATGAAAGGCTGCGGTCAAGCACAAGCAATAGCCCGCGCCACCGCAAGGCGCGGGCGCGGGAGAGTGAGGCGCCCATGACACCGGACGAGGAGATGATCCGCGACACCGCACGCCGGTTCGCGCGCGCGGAGCTGGCGCCGGGCGCCGCGGAGCGGGACCGCACCTCGCGCTTTCCCGCCGCCGAACTGAAGGCGCTCGCCCGGCTGGGCATGCTGGGCGTCACCGTGCCCGAGGAATGGGGCGGGGTGGGCGCGAGCTATCTGGCCTTGACCATGGCGGTCGAGGCCCTCGCCGAAGCGGATGCCTCGGTGGCCGTGGTGATGTCGACCCACAATTCGCTCGCCTGCATGCCGATCCTCGAACACGGCACGCAGGCGCAGAAGGAGCGCTTCCTGGGTCCCCTGGTCGCCGGGGAGATGCTGGGGGCGGTCGCCATCACCGAGCCCCAGGCGGGCTCGAACGCCGCCGACGTGCGCACCCGGGCCGAGCGCCGGGGCTCGGGCTATGTGCTGAACGGCGCCAAGCAGTTCATCACCGCCGGCGCGTATGCCGACCTCGTGGTCCTGCTCGCGAGCACCGATCCTGCCGCCGGCCCCAACGGCCTCACCTGCTTCCTCGTGCCGACCGATACGCCCGGCTTCGGCGTGGGGCGCAAGGAGGAGAAGCTGGGCATCCGCTCGACGGGCACCGCCCAGCTGCTCCTCACCGACATGGAGCTCGGCGAGGAGCACGTGCTCGGGACGCCGGGGAAGGGCTACAGGATCCTGCTCGCGGCGCTCGCGAAGAGCCGGCTCGGCATCGCCGCCCAGGCGGTCGGGATCGCCCAGGCCGCGCTCGATGCGGCGGTGGCCTATGCGAAGGAGCGGCGCTCCTTCGGCCAGGCGATCATCGACCATCAGGCGGTGGGCTTCCGCCTCGCCTCCATGGCCACCGAGGTGGAGGCCGCGCGCCAGCTCACCCATCACGCGGCGTCGCTGTGCGATCGGAGCCGGCCGTTCCACAAGGAATCGTCCATGGCGAAGCTGTTCGCCTCGGAGATGGTGGAGCGGGTGTGCTCACAGGCGCTCCAGACCTTCGGAGGCTATGGCTATCTCGCCGACTTCCCCATCGAGCGGCTCTATCGCGACGCGCGCATCTGCCAGATCTACGAGGGCACCAGCGATGTGCAGCGCATGGTCATCAGCCGGGCGCTGGCGAGCGCCTGAACCGGGCGGCGCGCCGGCGCGTGCCGGCCGCCTCCCGTTCTTCGGGCTCAGTTCAGGGGCAGGGTGACGAACTGCTGCTGGCCCTCGCCGTCGGAGACCAGAAGCAGAGCCGATTTCTTGCCCTGCTTGCGCAGTTCGCCCAGCTGCTTCTCCACGTCGGCGGGGCTGGTGGTCGCTTCCTGGCCCACCTGGACGATCACCTGGCCGGCCTTCAGGCCCTTGTCGTCGGCCGGGGTGCCGCGGTCCACATTGGTGATGACCGCGCCGGTGATCTCGGTCTTGATGCGGAAGCGCTTGCGCAGGTCCTCGGACATGGGCGAGAGGTCCATGCCCAGCAAGCGCTTCGGCTGCACCTTCTGCGCGTCGGTGGGCTTGGGCTGGTCGGTGTCCGGCTTGTCCTCCTCCGGCATGCGGGCGACCTTGAGGCGCAGCGTCTCCTCCTTGCCGTTGCGGATCACCACCACGTCCACCTCGCGGTCGACCATGGTGTCGGCCACGACGCGGGTGAGGTCGCGCACCTCCTTCACGTCCTTGCCGTCGAAGGTGACGATCACGTCGCCGGCCTTGAGGCCGGCGCGCGCCGCCGGGCTGTTCTCGGTGATGACGCCGACCAGTGCGCCGCGCGCCTTGCCGATGCCGAGGCTCTCGGCGAGATCTTCGGTGACCGGCTGGATGCGCACGCCGATCCAGCCGCGCCGGACCTCCTTGAACTGTTCGAGCTGGGCGATGATGGGCTGGGCGGTGTTCGCCGGCACCGAGAAGCCGATGCCGATGGAGCCGCCCGAGGGGGAGATGATGGCGGTGTTGATGCCCACCACCTCGCCTTCCATGTTGAACAGCGGTCCGCCGGAATTGCCGCGGTTGATGGCGGCGTCGGTCTGGATGAAGTTGTCGTAGGGGCCGGAATTGATGTCGCGGTTGCGCGCGGAGACGACGCCCACGGTGAGCGTGCCGCCGAGGCCGAACGGATTGCCGATGGCCATCACCCAGTCGCCCACGCGCAGCACGTCGGAATTGCCGAACTTCACCGCGGTGAGCGGCTTTGCGGGGGTGACCTTGAGCAGCGCGAGATCGGTCTTGGGATCGCGCCCGATCAGCTCAGCCTTCAGCTTGGTGCCATCGTTGAAGTTGGCGTAGATCTCGTCCGCGTCGGCGATCACGTGGTTATTGGTGACGATCAGTCCGTCGGGCGTGATGACGAAGCCCGAGCCCAGCGAGGAGACGCGGCGCGAGCGGTTCTGGTCGTCGTCGCCCTGACGGCGCTTGAAGAACTCATCGAAGAAGTCCTCGAACGGCGAGCCTGGCGGCAACTGCGGCACCGGGACGCCGCGCTGGCTGGAGACGGTCTGGGCGGTGGAAATGTTCACCACCGCGTCCATCACCCTCGACGCGACGTCGGCGACCGAGTCCGGCCCCTTTCCGGGCGCGGCCCGGGCCACATGGGCCGGCGACACTGCGACGAGCGCGGCAAGCGCGAGGAGGACGGCGAGCGGGCGGCGTGCGGAATAGGCGGGCATGGCTCTCCTCGAAGGCGTCGCATGGGAAGCTGCGCCCGAAGCCTTGCTGGGGCAAGGCCAAAGCGTCTCCTCACAGCAAACAGGCGCGTGAGAACACGGCCTTTTCAAGGGTTCGGGAGCTTTGAGGCCAAAGCGCGTCCGCGGGCAGGGGCCGGCGATCACGATCAAACAAGATGGACGCGCACCACATAGACGATGAGAACGCCCAGCGCGCCCACCACGAGGCCGATGAGCCGCATGGGCCCCTCGGGGGCCGCGAGCACCGCCTCCATGGCCCGGCGCCAGGCGCCGGGAAAGGCCGCGATCACGAGTCCCTCGAAGGCGAGCACGAGGCCGAGGGCGGCAAGAAAATCCGTCATGCCGCCCCCGGGATGGCTCGCGTCAGTTGGCCGGCGCGGGGCGGGCCGGCGGCGGAGCCGGCGAGGCAGCGCCCGCCGGATCCCTGAAGTAGCGGAAGAAGGACGAGTCGGGGCTCACCAGCATCCGCGTGTCGCCCGTCTTCATGCTCGCCTCGTAGGCCTGCATGGAGCGGTAGAAGGCGAAGAAGTCCGGATCGCGCCCGAAGGCATCCGCGAAGATGCGGTTGCGTTCCGCATCGCCCTCGCCGCGCAGCTGCTCGCCCTTGGAGGTGGCCTCGGCGACGACGATGGTCGCCTCGCGCTCGGCGCGGGCGCGGGTGCGCTGCGCCGCCTCGTTGCCCTGGGCGCGGATCTCGGCGGCTTCCCGCTGACGCTCCGTCTGCATGCGCTGGAACACCGCCTGGCTGTTCGCCTCGGGCAGATCGGCGCGGCGGATGCGCACATCCACCACGTCGATGCCGAAGTTGCGGGCCTCGCGGTTCACCTGCTCGCCGATCTGGCGCATCAGGTTCTCGCGCTCGTCCCGCACCACGGTGGTGAAGGTGTTCTCGCCCAGCACCCGGCGCAGCGACGAGTTGAGCACCGTCGAGAGGCGCGAATTGGCGCCCTGCACCGTGCCCACCGACTGGTAGAAGCGCAGTGGGTTGACGATGCGGTAGCGCGCGAACGCGTCCACCACGAGGCGCTTCTGATCGGAGGCGATCACTTCCTGCGACGGATTTTCGAGGTCGAGGATACGGTTGTCGAGATACACCACGCTGTCGATCAGCGGCATCTTCCAGTGCAGGCCCGGCCGGGTGATGGGCTCGAGCGGCTCGCCGAGGCGCAGCACCAGCGCCTGCTGGGTCTGGTAGACGATGAAGGCGGACGAATAGACGACGAGGAGGGCGATGACGCCGAGGACGGCGAGCACCCCTCCGATGACGGGGCTTCTCATCGCGTGGCTCCCTGCGGCTGGGTGCCCTGCGCGGGCGGACGTCGGAACGTATCGGCGAGGGGCAGAACGGGTATCACGCCCTGGCCCTGCCCGGAGGTCGCGCCGGGGTCGATCATCACCTTGTCGACGCCGCCCAGCACGCGTTCCATTGTCTCGAGATACATGCGCTCGCGGGTCACGTCCTTCGCCTTCTGATATTCGTCGAACACCTTGAGGAAGCGCGCGGCCTGGCCGCGGGCCTCCACCACGGTGCGCTCGCGATAGGCCTGGGCGGCGTTGTCGATGCGCGAGGCCTCGCCGCGCGCCTCGGGCAGCACCCGATTGGCGTAGGTCTGGGCCTCGTTCTGCGCGCGCTCGGCATCGGCGCGGGCCGCCTGCACGTCGCGGAACGCGTCGATCACCTGGCTCGGCGGATCGACCTTCTGCATCTGAACCTGGGTGATCTGGACGCCGGCCTTGTAGCTGTCGAGGGTCCGCTGCATCAGGTCCTGCACGCCGGTCTCGATGCCCTGGCGGGCGCCGGTGAGGATCGGCTGGATGTTGGTGCGCCCGATCACCTCGCGCATGGCGCTCTCGGCCACCGCCTTGATGGTGCCCTCGGGGTTCTGCACGTTGAACAGATACTGCTCGGCATTGGCGATGCGCCAGAACACCGAGAAGTCCACGTCGACGATGTTCTCGTCGCCGGTGAGCATCAGGCTTTCCTCGGGCACGTCGCGCATCACGGAGGTGCCGCGCCGCGCGTCCTCGCCGAGCCGCATGCCCACGGAGATGGTGTTGATGGTGGTCACCTTGGGGGTGAGCACGGTCTCGACGGGGTAGGGCCAGTGATAATTGAGGCCCGGCTGCGTCGTGTAGACGTACTTGCCGAACCGCAGCACCACGCCCTGTTCGTCGGGCTGCACCCGGTAGAAGCCGGAGAGCAGCCAGCCGCCCATCACCAAAGCGAGGATCAGGATGATTCCCTTGCCGCCCAGCGAGCCAGGCAGCATGGTGCGCAGCCGGTCCTGGCTGCGGCGGATCAGGTCTTCGATGTCCGGCGGCGTCGGTCCTGACGACGACGGCCCCGAGCCCCAGGGGCCGCGCGGCCCGCTACCCCAGGGGCCGCCACTCTGATTCTTCCACGACATCCGTCGTCTCCCGTCGGCGGAGCCGCCGAACGGCGCCCGCGTCACTGCGTATCCTGCCCCCGCCGCCACCGAGCGACAAAGCCAAGGAGCTCCGGGGGCAGCCCCCCAGCGCGTCGGCCAAGCCGTGCGGTTATAGGAAAGCGTGCGCCGCCTTTCAACGCGGCGTCCGCCTCGGCAGATGTATCAGATAAGGGCCCTGTTTCGGTTACGCAACGGAACTGGGAGCCGTGCCGGTGCGATCCGCGGCTCCATGCCCGTGCGCACCACCGGCCACGCCTCGATAATGATCGAGCACGAACAGGCGGATGGCGGACGACAGGTTGCCCTGGGTTCGGGACGAATCAATGGACGCGACAAGATCGGACAAGGTGAGGCGGCGGCTGGTGGCAATTTCCTTGAGTGCCTCCCAGAACGCATCCTCCAGACTGACACTGGTCTTGTGGCCGGCAATCACGATGGATCTCTTAACCACGGGGCTTTTCATTTTCGTCCCTCTCGGTCAGGGCATGTCCGTCAAGGAATTTATGCGTCCGCTCAGAGGCCTCACGTAACGCATCACGTTCCGCCTTGGTCCGTCCGAACCGGATACGGTTCTCCTCGGCGGTTGCTTTTTCCTTCTTCAGGTCGCGCGCTTTGCGCTCCCGGTGAAGATTGACGAGTTTGCCCAAACTGAACCTCGAAACCTGCGGCCCGCCCCTCCCCCGAAAGGTCGGCCGCCAGACTGCGCTACGGATGAAGGCTGGCCTTGGACCAAACCTATCTTCCACGCTCAGCTTATAGCGCAGCTTATTGAAAGATATGGTCAAAATCTTATCGGCGCGCCATCTCCGGCTACCTCTACATAAGAATTTTGGATCAGAACGTTTCAAATTCTCATCTTGCCGCGCGGTTGTAATCGCGTTGCATGATTTCCGAACGCATCTCCTGGATGTCTGCGGCCTTTCCCCGCGCCTGCCCGCGGAAGGCGTTCGTGTGCCGGTCGCGATTGCGCTATGAGGAGCCCCGCGTGCTGACCGCGCGACAATATCTCATTGAAGAAGGGCTATTGCATGACAACCCGCACCGAGACCGACACGTTCGGTCCCATCGAGGTGGCCTCCGATCGCTATTGGGGAGCCCAGGCGCAGCGTTCGCTCGGCAATTTCAAGATCGGCTGGGAGAAGCAGCCGCTGCCGGTGGTGCGGGCTCTGGGCATCGTCAAGCGTGCCGCTGCGGAAGTGAATAGCGACCTCGGCCGGCTCGATCCCAAGATCGCCGACGCCATCGTTGCGGCCGCGCAGGAAGTGATCGACGGCAAGCTCGACGCCCACTTCCCGCTCGCCGTCTGGCAGACCGGTTCGGGCACCCAGTCGAACATGAATGCCAACGAGGTGATCTCGAACCGCGCCATCGAGATGCTCGGCGGGGTGATGGGCTCCAAGAAGCCGGTCCATCCCAACGACCACGTCAACATGAGCCAGTCGTCCAACGACACCTATCCCACCGCCATGCACATCGCCTGCGCGGAGGAGATCAGCCATCGCCTGCTGCCGGCGCTGCGGCATCTGCACGCGGCGCTGGACGCGAAGGCGAAGGCGTGGAGCGGCATCATCAAGATCGGCCGCACCCACACCCAGGACGCCACCCCGCTGACGCTGGGGCAGGAATTCTCCGGCTATGCCCAGCAGGTGGAGAACGGCATCAAGCGCATCGAAATGACGCTGCCCGGCCTGATGGAGCTGGCCCAGGGCGGCACCGCGGTCGGCACCGGGCTGAACGCCCCGGTGGGCTTCGCCGAGCAGGTGGCGGCGAAGATCGCCGAGATCACCGGCCTCGCCTTCACCTCGGCGCCCAACAAGTTCGAGGCGCTCGCCGCCCACGACGCCATGGTGTTCTCGCACGGCGCCATCAACACGCTCGCCGCCTCGCTGTTCAAGATCGCCAACGACATCCGCCTGCTCGGCTCGGGTCCGCGCTCCGGCCTCGGCGAGCTGTCGCTGCCGGAGAACGAGCCGGGCTCGTCCATCATGCCGGGCAAGGTCAATCCGACCCAGTGCGAGGCGCTGACGCAGGTCTGCGTGCAGATCTTCGGCAACAATGCCGCGCTCTCCTTCGCCGGCAGCCAGGGCCATTTCGAGCTGAACGTCTACAATCCGGTGATGGCCTACAACTTCCTCCAGTCGGTACGCCTGATGGCCGACGCGGCGGTGAGCTTCACCGACAATTGCGTGGTCGGCATCGAGCCGCGCGAGGACAACATCAAGGCGGCGCTGGAGCGCTCGCTGATGCTGGTCACCGCGCTCGCCCCCAAGATCGGCTACGACAACGCCGCCAAGATCGCCAAGACCGCCCACAAGAACGGCACCACGCTGCGCGAGGAGGCCGTGGGCGGGGGTTATGTGACCAACGAGGAGTTCGACGCGGTCGTGCGCCCCGAGAACATGATCTCGCCCGGCTGACCAGGGGGAGAGGCGGCACCCGGAGCGCGCGCCGATCAGTCTGCACCGCAAGCTGATCGGCGCGCGCTCTGCCAATAATCCAGAGGGCGGCGCGCTCGCGCGCCGTCCCTCCCGGCAAAGGAGGGCATGCGGTGGCGGACGACGACGGCAAGAACGGGCGCATCGAGATCGCCGCGCTCCATCCGACCCAGCTCACGCTCGGCATGTCCGAGGTCAAGCGGCGCGGCCGGCAGATGGCGGGCCTCTCGAAGGCCGAGCTGAAGGCGCTGCTGAAGGCCCGGCCGGTGCCGCACGTGGTGGGCCCCGGCGGCCGCCTCTACATGGTGGACCACCACCATCTGTGCCGCGCGCTGCTGCGCATCGACCATGACTGGGTCTGTCTGGGCGCAAGGCTCGCCGATTGGTCGTCGCTCGAACTCGGCGCCTTCTGGCGCAAGATGGAGGCGGCGCAATATTGCTGGCCCATCGACATGGAGGGCAACCGCCGGCCGTGCGTGAAGATTCCGGACGCGGTGGAGGCGCTCACCGACAATCCGTGGCGCACGCTCGCCCGCGGCGTGCGCGGCAAGGCCTATTCCAACGAGGATACGCCGTTCCAGGAATTCATGTGGGGCAACTATTTCCGCTCCTTCATGACGACCCGGCTGCTGGAGGCGGACATCGACCTCGCCGAGAGCCTCGCCATCAAGCTGGCGCGCCTCGACGAGGCGCAGGACCTGCCGGGCTATCTCGGCAAGGCCTGATCGGCCTCAGAGCACGCTGGCGAGGTCCAGAAGGAGCGAGCCCGTGAGCAGGACCGCGGCGCAGGCCGCCGTGTGGCGCGCGAAGGCGAGATAGGCTTCCCTGAGCGCGCCGCCCACCACGCGGCGGGCGGCCGGCTCGTGCGGCCGGGCCGACTTTTCCAGATGGAGCCAGACCTCGGTGCGGCGATGGTCGCGCGTCTCGGCGCTGTGGGCGCGTTCCAGCAGCGCCGCGCACAGGATCAGGGTGGCGATGCCCCCGAAGCGGAACGATTGTCCCGGCTCGTAGCTGAGTCCGATCATCATGCAGATGACCGCGAGGAAGGTGAAGCCGCATGCGCGCGCCACCGATTCGTATGCCAGGCGCCGGATTTCGTCCATCTGCCGCTCCATGGGATCGATCCCATCGACAAGCATGAGCCATGCCAGCGCGAGCGAGACTGAAGGTCGCTGTCGCGGGCAGGCGCTAAGGGAGCGGGACGATTTCGGCGTTTCCGCGGCATCGGCGCTCCCGCCGCGGCGGGAGCGCGCGAATCAGAAGCCGACTTCGAAGAAGCGCGTCACGGCGGGGATCGACAGCAAGGCGGTGCCGGCGAGCCAGATCCAGAGCGAGACCTCGGTGGTGGTGCTGGCGCCGGAGAACCGCTCATAGAGCGCGGCCGGCACCCCGGCGAGCATGATCGTGCCGGTGGAGACCAGGAGCGAGGTGGCGAAGAACAGCACCCCCACGCTCTGCGCGAAGAAGGCGGGCAGGAACGGCGCCACCAGGATCGCGGCCGGCAGGACGAACGGCGAGAAGATGCCGTTCACCGCAGCGATGGCGAGGATGGCGAAGATGTAGGGTTGGACCGGCGCGCTCATGATGCGCCTCCGCCGGCCACCGGCAGCGCGCCCGACAAGGCGAAGGCTGCGAGCAGCGCCACGCGCAGGATCAGCAGCCAGATGAAGGTGAACGCGCCGACCACCACGGTCGGGGCGATCTGCGGCGTCACGATCCGCGTCGCGTCGATCAGCGGGTCGGTGAGGCGCACGAAGGCGCGGTAGATGTAGTTGGTGGAATTGGGAGCGAAGATCAGCGACAGCAGCAGCCGCCCGATCAGCGTGTACATGAGCGCCGCGAGCGCGAAGTTGGGCAGGTGATAGGCCCAGCTGGCCGACATCGGGTCAGGTCTCCGTCATGGCGCGGGTTGCGCCCGGCCCGCGCCGGAGGCGCCGGGCGGCAGGAAGAGGGTGCCCCAGCGGCACCGCCGGTGGAAGGGGAATTCGCGCCGCGGGGCGCGGCGCCCGGCGCGGCCGCATCACCCTGCGCCGGCGAGGCGGCGCAGCAGCGGCATCGCGGGGAAGACCCAAGAGAAAGGGCGGGGCCGCGTGGCCCCGCCCTTCCATTGCGTTCAGGATGACCGTCAGGCGGCCTTTTCCTTCATCATCACCCCGCCGCGCGGACGGCGGATCTCTTCCACCATCTCCTGCATTTCCCGCGAGGGGGCCGGGGTCATCAGGCTGACGATGACCATCACCGCGAAGCCCACCGGCATGCCGAAGATCGCCGAGGAGATGTTGTTGATGTTGAACCAGCCCACCTTGGAGGCGAGCACGGCGTTGGCTGTCGCCGGGTCGGCGAGCGCCTTCGCGACGTCGACGATCGGCGCGCCGGTGATCGGGTTCAGCAGCGACGTCATGCCGAAGCTGGTTGCACCGAGTTCCGGATAGTAGCGCGACACGACGAGGTAGAAGAGCGTGATGCCGAAGCCGGCGATCATGCCCGCCACAGCGCCGTAGGCGTTGGCACGCTTCCACCACACGCCCAGCACCAATGCCGGGAAGTTGCCTGCCGCCGCCAGCGAGAAGGCCCAGGACACCATGGCGAGGATGTCCGCGGGTCTGGTCGAGGCGGTGAACGCGGCGAGCACCGCCACGATCAGCAGCAGCACGCGGGCCACCACGAGCCGGCGCTGGGTCGGCGCGTTCGGGTCGATCATCTTGTAGTAGATGTCATGGCTGAGCGCGTTGGCGATGGCCAGCAGCAGGCCGTCGGCGGTGGAGAGCGCAGCGGCGAGGCCGCCGGCCGCCACCAGGCCCGCGATCACGTACGGAAGGCCGGCGATCTCGGGGGTCGAGATCACGATGGTGTCCGTATTGATGGCGAGGTCCTGAAGCCGGAGCAGGCCGCCCTGGTTCGCGATGTTGCCGCAGGCGGTGATGATCGCCTGCACGTCCACCGCGTTGGCGCCGCACACCTTCACGAGTTCCAGCTTGCCGTAGGTGAAGATCCACGCCGGCAGGTTGGCGAGCGGCTGGCCGATGACGTTCTGGTACACCTCCAGCTTCGAGAACGCCGCATAGGCCGGCGCCGTGAAGTAGAGCAGGAAGATGAACAGCAGCGACCACGCCACCGAATTGCGGGCCTCACGCACCGAGGGGGTGGTGAAGTAGCGCATCAGCACGTGGGGGAGGGAGGCGGTGCCGACCATGAGGCACAGGATGAGCGCGAAGAAGTTGAGGGGGCTGTAGCTCGTGAACGGGGCCACATGCTCCTTCATGGTGGCGGGCGCGAGCCCGCTTGCGCGCATGGACTGCTCCAGGTTGCCGATCTCCTGCAGCGCCATGCCGTAGGTGAGCTGCGGGATGGGCAGGCCGAACTTCTGCGCCGAGAGGATCACCACCGGCGTCAGGTAGGCGACGATCAGCACGATGTACTGCGCCACCTGGGTCCAGGTCACCGCGCGCATGCCGCCCAGCATGGAGCACACGAGGATGCCCGCGAGGCCCACATACACCGCCATCTCGAAGCTCATGCCGAGGAAGCGCGAGGCGATGATGCCGGTGCCGTAGATCTGCGCCACCACATAGGTGAAGGAGCAGCACAACAGCACGATGATGGCGAGGAACCGGGCAAGGTTGCCGCCGAACCGGGCCGACATGAAGTCGGGCACGGTATAGGCGCCGAACTTGCGCAGGAAGGGCGCCACCAGGATCGCCACCAGCACGTAGCCGCCGGTCCAGCCCAGCACGAAGGCGAGGCCGTCATAGCCGAGCAGATAGAGCGAGCCGGCCATGCCGATGAACGACGCGGCCGACATCCAGTCGGCGCCCGTCGCCATGCCGTTGTAGATGGCGGGGACGCGCCGGCCGGCGACGTAATATTCCGACACCTGCATGGTGCGGGACATGATGCCGATGAGCGCGTACACCGCGAGGGTGAAGAACACGAACAGGTAGCCGATGATCCGGTTGGGAACACCCATCTGCTCGAGGATGGCCAGCAGGACCACGAAGGCGAGGAAGCCGCCGGTGTAGATCCCGTAGACCTTGCCGAGATTGGATACGAAATCGCCGCCCTTGGTGGCGGAGCTGGATTCTGCAGACATGCCCGCCTCCCTCAATCGTCTTCAGCGACGCCGCACTCGCGGTCGATCTTGTCCTGGGCCTTGGCGAACCAGAACAGCATCACCACGAATGCGATCAGCGAACCCTGGGCCGCCATGTAGAAGCCCAGCGGGAAACCGAAGATCACGATCTTGTTGAGGGACGTGACGAAGAAGTTGATGAAGAAGGAGAAGAAGAACCACAGCCCGAGCATCGTGAACATCAACGTGCGCGTGCGTGGCCAATAGGTATCGTCAGGCGTTTGCATGACTGCCAGCCTCCCTAGGAGCGCGTTTCAACAGGGCCCAGAGACCCGTTCCCTAAGGGAAGCGCATACCCGCAATACGGCTGACAAATGGGGTTGGCGTTCCCTCGTGCCGATCCGTGGCATTTCTGTTCTATCGGATCGTGCGAAAGCCTATCACCCAAGGGAAAGCATCCACATTCGACCTTCGTCGTAGAGGTGGTATTTTTTTCCTGGCCACCCACCGCAAATCCTGCTGCGATGCGCAATGACACCGGGGCTGCCGCTACGTTAGAGTGCGCCATGCTCTCTCAGGCCCTCTCCTTCCTGCGCGGTCCCGCCCCGATCACCGATCGCGCCGGACTCGTCGACTTCATCGAAAGCCGTGCCGCCTTCGTGGTGCAGAAGTCCATCATGGATTATTCGCGCGCCCGCTCCGGCCCGTTCTTCACCTCGCTCCTCAAGGAGGAGCCGTTCCGCCGGGCGGTCGCCTGGTCGCGCTGGACGCTCTATCCCACCGGCCTCGTCATGGTGGGCGAGATGGTGGATTCGCTCGCCCGCTCCGGCGGCGCCGCGCCGGTGGCGAGTGCCGAAGGGGTGGCCCACCTCGCCGCCGCCGCGATGGATGTCCACGCGGCGGACCAGGAGATCGGCACTGAAGCCTGGGCCGCCGCCCGCGCCGAACTCATCGAGACGCTGGAGCGCCTCTCGGGCCGGCCGCCCAAGCCGGTGAAGGACATGCCGCTCGCTTATTGGGAGCACGTGTTCGCCAACATGCCGATCCACGAGAACCGGCGCGAGGGCGATTCGGAGGTGGTGCGCAATCACCTGCGCTCCAATCTGTGCGCCATGTATGCCGAGCTGGAGAAGCGCATCACGCCGCAGCGCCTCGCTTCGCTGGTCACGGCGCCCGCGGCAGCCGACACATAGGCGGGCGCCATGGCCGAGGTGCTGGACGCGACCCCGCTCGTCGGCCTCGACTGGCTCGCGCTCGACACCGAGACCACCGGCCTCGACCCCAGGACGGCGCGGGTGCTGGAGATCGGCGTGCTGCCCGGGCGCGGGGTCCACAGCGATGCGGCGGCCGGCCGCGCCATCCGCGTCGATCCCGGCGTGCCGATCCCGGAAGCCGCGACGCGCGTGCACGGCATCGATGCCGCCGCGCTCAAAGGCGCCGACGATTTCGCGCACGCCTGGGCGCAAGTGGCGCCGCTGCTCGGCGGCCGGGTGCTGATCGGCCACACGCTCGGCTACGACCTCGCCATCCTGGCGCGCGAATGCGCCGCCGCCGGCATCCCCTTCAAGGCGCCGCGCCGGCTCGACGTGCGCCTGCTGGCGCAGCTGGTGCGGCCGGACCTCGCCAATTTCTCGCTCGATGCGCTCGCCGCCTTCCTGGAGGTGGCACCGGGCGCGCGCCATGCGGCGCTGGGCGACGCCGAGACGGCCGCCCGCGTGTTCGGCGCACTGGTGCCGCATCTGCGCGAGGGCGGCATCCGCACTCTGGCCGAGGCGGAGGCCGCCTGCCGCCAGCTCACCGAGGTGCTCGACGCGCACTATCGCGCCGGCTATGCCGACCCCACCGTGCCGCTCGCCGAGGCGCGGGCGGACCGGGCGCTGGCGCGCATCGACGCCAGCCTCTACCGCCACCGGGTGGGCGATCTCATGAGCCCGCCTCTGGTGGTGCCGGCGGCGCTGCCGCTCAGCGAGGCCATGGCCGAGATGGTGCGCCGCCAGGTGGGCTCGCTGTTCGTGCGCCTGAAGGGCGGGGAGGGGCCGCTGGCGCTCGCCGACGCGGGCATCTTCACCGAGCGCGACGCGCTGCGCGCGGTGGCGGCGTCGGGCGGCGACAGCCTCGGCCGGCCGGTGGGCGACTTCGCCTCTCATCCCCTGGAGGCGGTGCCGGAAGATGCCTTCCTGTACCGCGCCGCCGGGCGCATGCAGCGCCTGAAGTCGCGCCATCTGGCGGTGACGGGGCGCGACGGCATCGTCTGCGGCGCGCTCTCGGTGCGCGACCTGCTGCGCTCGCGCGCCTCCGACACCTTCTCGCTCGACGACGGGCTGTTGCACGGGGCGGACGCTGGCGAGCTGGCGCGCGCCTGGGCGCGGCTGCCGGCGGTGGCGCGCGCGCTGACCGCGGACGGTGTCGCGGCACGCGAGGTGGCGGCGGTGATCTCCAGCGAGCTGGCCGCGCTCACCGCCCGCGCCGCGGCCTTGGCGGAGGCGGCGGAAGGGCCGCCGCCCGCGCCTTACGCGGTGCTGGTGCTGGGCTCGGCGGGGCGCGGCGAGAGCCTGCTCGCCATGGACCAGGACAATGCGGTGGTCTGGGCCGGGCCGGCGGAGGGGGCCGACGCCTGGTTCGCCCGCTTCGGCGCGCGCCTTTCGGACCTGCTGCACGAGGTGGGCGTGCCCTATTGCCCCGGCAACGTCATGGCCCGCTCGCCCCAGTGGCGCGGCGACGCCGCCACCTGGCACGCGCGCGTCGCTGCCTGGGTCTCCCGCGCGCGGCCCGACGATCTGCTGAGCGTCGACATCTTCTTCGATCTCGCCCCCGCCAGCGGGACCGCCGCCATCGCCGACCGGCTCGCCGCGGACGCCTATGGCGCAGCGGCGGGGCAGTATGCCTTCCTCAAGCAACTGGCCGATGCCGGCGGGCCGGTGCGCTCGGCGCTCACCCTCATGGGCGGCCTGCGCACCGAGAACGGGCGGGTGGACGTGAAGGCGCACGGCCTGTTCCCCATCGTCTGCACCGCCCGCGTGCTGGCCATCGCCCACGGCATCGACGCGCGCTCCACCAAGGCCCGCCTCGACGGGCTCCGGGCCAAGGGCATCGGCGCGAGCGCCGACCTCGAAGCCATGGCCGAGGCGCACGGCGTGCTGCTCTCCGCCGTGCTCGACCAGCAGCTGGAGGACCTGGCGGTGGGCCTTCCCGCCTCCAACAAGGTCGATCCCCGCCGGCTCGACGCCCACAGACGGGCCGATCTGAAGGAGGCCTTCAAGGTCGCCGCGGGCGCACCCGACGTGCGGCATACGCTGCTGATGGCGTGAGGGGGGCGTCGCAAAACAACAGGTGCAGACCCCGCGGATCTACCTGAACCGGTCTGAGATGCCCCGCAACATACAAATCGTTCATTGAAATGGATCTAAGCATTTATTTCTTCAGAAAAATTCATGAATAAATATAGTTTATAAGAATATTACATACTCTACAAATTTGATGGATAAACTATATTATCACTTCATTTGAATTATAGCACCGCATGAGTTAATATTTACAATTTCTCCATGTGTATTATATAATATTGTGACTTCATAATATTTTTCACCTTCAAGCCATGAAATAATACCGAATGGCCTCTTGACAGAAATTCTACAGCAATCATCTCCAAATTTTTTCTTAAAATCGCTCGAGTCAAGAACTTGAAACTGGCTAAAATACCATCTTTGATACCCTGGCGACATGACCTCTTCGATTGAGCGATCAATCAATTCCTTCTCGGATAATTGATGCGTGCCGCAGCTGCGATCAGAGCACCCCGAAAGGGGGGGTAGTAACAGACACAGCGCTAATGCCAATGGTATCTTTCGTGCCATTTCCATCTAGCTGAAGTCACAACGTTGCGGCTCTATTCAAGTCGAACGAAGTCACCTCTCCCTCCAAAAATCATGCTGAAGAATTGATATCTATATAAATTTGTTTAAGCGGGACTACAATAAAATCTTTTTCCTGCAATTCAAGATAAATAAGATCGTTAAAATTGTACTAAGACTCTATATTTGCGAAAATTAATACTCATTCTTTGAATAATTATGATATATCACCATTATTTCCTCCATAGACAGGATTTGCACTACTATATTATGTGTCCGCACAAATCCACATGTACAATAGATACTTCTTTATCATACTTTAATATTACCAAATAATAATTGCGATAAAATAAAAATTGTATCGTCTTTTTTGGTGTTATCTAACGAGGCGCTGCAACATTTATTTCCAAAAACGCGCAGAAAATCATCTGAACTTCGAACGCCGAAATCGTCAAAATACGGTTTAGTATATGGAATAGATAGCTCATTATCAATTGCGATTCTAGTTGCGCCGGCCGCTGATAACGATGATTTATTGCAATCATCGTCTACGCATCCAGCCAGGCACAAATATAATATGGCGGCTAATGACGAGCATATTTTTTCCAATAGCTTAATCATTATTTTTTCCAAATGCGGATATTTAGCATATTGTGCTGTCAAAGAAGTTATCTCTCCCTCCCAAAATCATGCCGATACCTCAGGATCGGCGAGAGCAGATACTCGATCAGCCGCCGCTCCCCGTCTTGATCTCCGTCGCCACCGCCATGCCCGCTTCGATCGGCCGGAAGCCCTGTTCCGTCTCGATCCCCGTCTCCCGCACCGGCACGCGCGCCACATAGACCGGCTGCTGCCCCTCGCGATCTCCGCCATCCTTGGCTGTTCATCTCTTCAGGCTACCATCCGCTCTGCGCCGCCGTAAGCCGGCCTCGCAAGGCGGGATGATTTGTTTCGGAGAGAGGCACCGCCCCGTCGCCTTCCGCCTCGATCGGTGGGCGTATGGACCGCGCCGGTGCTCCCTGCGGCCGGGAATGGATGCTCCGGTCATGCCGGAGCATGACGGTTCGGAAAAGACGCCGCCCAATGGGACGAGGGCAGTGCAGGGGCCCGCCGCCCCGCCCGCGGCAGGCCCCTTTTGGGGCCGGGTCTGCCCAGGTGCTATTCTCGTTGCCCCTCAGCCGGCGGAAGCCCCCATGCCCGAACTCATCCTCGGCCTTGCCACCGCCCTCGCCATCGGCCTCATGGTGGGCGTCGAGCGGGGGTGGCGCGAGCGGGACGAGCCGGCGGGAAGCCGCACCGCGGGCGTGCGCACCTATGCGCTGTCGGGGCTGCTCGGCGGCGTCGCCGCGGCGCTGGCCCAGGCCACGGGCAGCGCCGCCGTGCTCTGGGGCACCGGTCTCGCCTTCACCGCCGTGTTCTCCGCCTTCAAGTATCGCGAGATGGCGGAGGAGGAGGATTTCAGCGCCACCGGCATCATCGCCGCCATGCTGGTGTTCGCCCTCGGTGCGCTGGCGGTGGCGGGCGAGCCGCAGGCGGCGGGCGCCACCGCCATCGCGGCGACCGCGCTGCTCGCCGCCCGCGAGGTGCTGCACAAGATGGTGGCGAACCTCACCTGGGCCGAGCTGCGCTCCGCCCTCGTGCTGCTCGCCATGAGCGTGATCGTGCTGCCGCTGCTGCCGGACGCGACCATCGACCCATTCGACAGCATCAATCCGCGCCAGATCTGGACCTTCATGGTGCTCACCGCCACGGTCTCCTTCGCCGGCTATGTGGCGGTGAAGGCGGCGGGGGCGCAGAAGGGCATCCTCATCAGCGCGCTCGCCGGGGCGCTGGTGTCCTCCACCGCCGTCACCTTGGCCTTCGCCCGGCGCTCCGCCAATGACGAGCCGGCGGGCCTGCTGGCGGGCGGGGCGGCGCTCGCCGCCATGGTCTCGCTGCTGCGGGTGATGGCGATCTGCGCCATCGTCCAGCCCGGCCTGCTGCTGACGCTTGCGCCGCCGGCCGTTGCGGGGGCCGCTGCGTTCGGCGCCGCCGGCCTGTTGCTGATGCGCCGGCGCGAGGCGGTCACCGGCGATGCCGAGGCGCCGGGCAACCCGTTCGACATCGGCCCGCTGGCCGCCTTCGCCGCCTTGTTCGCCGTGGTCTCGGCGATCAGCGGCTTCCTGCTCAAGGTGGTGGGGCCGGACAGCCTCTATCTGGTGAACGCGGTGGCCGGCATCGTCGACGTGGACGTGCCCGCGCTGAACGCCGCGCGCCTCGCCGGCGGCGGGCTGACCATGGAGAACGCGGCGCTCGCCATCCTGATCGCGCTCGGCGTGAACGCGCTCGGCCGGGTCGGCTTCGCCGCCGCCGCGGGCACGGCCGGCTTCACCGTGCGCCTGTTGGCCGCGACGGCGGCGGCGGTGGCCGCGGCGGGGGCCGTGTTCATCGCCATCAACGCGGCCTGAGGCGCCGGCCCGCTCGACGCGGCGGCCGGCCTCTGTCTTGATGGCGCCGTGACCATCGCGCTGACGAATCGCCCCTTCCTCGATGTCGCCCAGTCGGCCACCGGCCGCGTCTGGCGCGACCGGCTGGATGTGCGCACCTCCCAGCTCGCCCTCGCCATGGCCCAGCGGCTCGGCATCGGCGATCTCGTCGCCCGCGTGCTCGCCGGCCGCGGCGTTGGCCTGGAGGAGGCCGAGGCCCATCTCGACCCCACCATCCGCGCGCTTCTGCCCGACCCCGACACCCTCACCGACATGGGCGCGGCGGTGGAGCGCCTCGCCCGCGCGGTGGCGGCCGGGGAACAGGTGGCGGTGTTCGGCGACTATGACGTGGACGGCGCCTGCGCCACCGCGCTCCTGGTGAGCGTGCTGCGCGCGGCCGGGCTCGATCCTCTGTTCCACATTCCCGACCGCATCTTCGAGGGCTACGGCCCGAATGCCGGCGCCATCGCGCAGCTCGCCGGCCAGGGCGTCACCTTGCTGGTGACGGTGGATTGCGGCACCACCTCCACCGCCGCGCTCGCCGCCGCGCGGGAGCTGGGGCTCGACACGGTGGTGATCGACCACCACCAGGCTGGCGAGGCGCTGCCCGAGGCTGTGGCGATCGTGAACCCGAACCGGGAGGACGACCTCTCCGGCCTCGGCCATCTGTGCGCGGCGGGCCTCGTCTTCGTCACCTGCGTCGGGCTGGTCCGTGCGCTCCGGCAGGCGGGCCATTTCACCACCGCCCGCCCGGCGCCGGACCTGCTTGCCGCGCTCGACCTCGTGGCGCTCGCCACCGTGGCGGACGTGGTTCCGCTCGTCGGCCTAAACCGCGCCTTCGTCACCAAGGGGCTGATCGCCCTGCGGCGGCGCGAGCGCGTCGGCCTCACCGCTTTGATGGACGCCGCCCGGCTCGACGGGCCGCCGCGCCCGTTCCATCTCGGCTTCCTGCTCGGCCCGCGCATCAATGCCGGCGGGCGGATCGGCGACGCGGCGCTGGGCACCCGGCTGCTGCTCACGCAGGACCCCATGGAGGCGAAGGCCATCGCCGCGGAGCTCGACCGCCTCAACGGCGAGCGCCAGGAGGTGGAGCGCGCCATCCTCGGCGCCGCCGAGGCGGAGGCGGACGCCGCGCTCGGCATCGGCGGCGACGGCGCCTGCGTCATCGTCTCCGGCGACGGCTGGCATCCGGGCGTCGTGGGGCTGGTGGCGGCGCGGCTGAAGGAAAAGTTCCAGCGCCCCGCCTTCGCCATCGCCTTCAACGGCGAGACCGGGACCGGCTCGGGCCGCTCGCTCGCCGGGGTCGATCTCGGCCGCGCGGTGCGCGAGGCGGTGGAGCTGGGCCTGCTGGTCAAGGGCGGCGGCCACGCCATGGCGGCCGGCCTCACGGTGGAGCGCGGCAAGCTGGGCGCGTTGCGCGCCCATCTGGAGAACCGGCTTTCCGCCGACGTGGCGCGCGCCCGCGCCGAGGGCGCGCTCACGCTCGACGGCGCGCTCACCGCCGGGGCGGCGAGCCCGGCGCTGGTGGAGACCATCGCCCGCGCCGGCCCGTTCGGCGCCGGCAATCCGGAGCCGGTGTTCGCCTTCCCGGCGCACCGCATCAGCTTCGCCGAGACCTTCGGCGCCGGCCATGTGCGCGCCCGCATCACCGCGGCGGGCGGGGAGAGCCTGAAGGCCACCGCCTTCCGCTGCGCCGAGGAGCCATTGGGCCGGGCGTTGCTCGCCGCGCGCGGGCGGCCGGTTCACGTCGCCGGCAGCCTCGACCTCGACACCTGGCAGGGCGAAACCCGCGTCGCGCTGCGCCTCAAGGACATCGCCGAGCCCGGCGGCCGGCCCTGAGGGCGCCGCCCGGCCGGGGCCGCGCCGTCCGAGACAGGAGCCGACGCGACCGGGCCAAACCTCGCGGGACCAGGCGGGGCGCGATCAGGCCCGGGCCGTGCAAGGCTTCTGCGGTCCGCTCAGGATTTTCCCGACCAGGGCTGGGTGGTCCAGAGGGCACGGAACTTGGCGTCCGCCTTGGCGAGGCGGGCGCGCCATTCGGGGCCCGGCAGGTAGTCCGGCTCGGTGAACTGGCTCTCGATCTTGGCCAGGAACTCCGGATTCTTCACCACCTTGGCGGTGGCCTCGGCGAGCCGCGCCATCACCTCCGGCGGCAAGCCCTTCGGCGCCACGATGCCCCGCTCGGAGCCCATCTCGATGTTCACCCCCTGCTCGCGGAAGGTCGGCACGTCCGGCGCGAAGCGCGAGCGGGTCGCCCCGCCCTGGGCGATCATCCGAAGCTGGGTCTTGAAGGGCGCCACCTCGCCCACATTGAGCCCCGCCACCGTCACCTGCCCGCCGATCACCGCCATCCGCATCGGCCCGGCGCCCGGGAAGGGAATGTGGTTCAGCTTCACGCCGGTCGCCTGCTCGAACAGCACCAGGCACAGGTGATCGTCGGTGCCGACGCCGGTGGAGCCGAAGGTCACGCCGCCCGGGTCCTTGCGGGCTGCCTCGATCAGCTCCTTGACGCTCCGGATCGGGCTGTCCGGCTTCACCGAGAACGCGGAGGGGTCGGAGACGAGGTTGGCGACAAAGTCGAAATCGTCCAGCTTGAACTGGGTGTTGCGCTCGATCGGCAGAGTGATGAGGCCCGGCATGTTGGTGACGCCAAGCGTATAGCCGTCCGGCCTTGCGCGGGCGACGCCGGCGAGCGCGGTCTCGCCCGAGGCGCCCGGCTTGTTGACCACCACCACCGAGCCCCCAAGCTCGGTCGCGAGGAAGCCGGCGAAGGTGCGGGCGGTCACGTCGGTGCCGCCGCCGGGCGAGAAGCCCACCACCAGCTCGATGGGCCGGCTCGGGAACGACTCGGCGCGCAGCACCGCGGGGGCGGCGACGAGGCCGGCCGCGACCCCGGCCGTGGTGCCGAGGAAGCGCCTGCGGGAAATCAGCGTGGTCATTCGGGTCTCCTCCATCTCGTCTTCTGTTTCGTCGTCGTCCGGTTCACTCGGCCGCGAGCGCCTTCGACCCCTCGCGCCAGGCGATGAGGCGGCGAATGCCCTCGCGCATGGTCACTTCGGGCTTCCAGCCGATGACGCGCTCGGCCTCCTCATGGGCGATGCGGAATGCGCCCCCCGTGGTCAGGCGCACCTTGCCGGGCTCCGGCGCCACGTGCTCCGGCGCGATCGGGATGCCGGCCACCTCGGCCACCAGGTTCACCAGCTCCAGCGTCGTCACCGGCGCCGGGCCGGAGAGGTTCACCGCCACGTCCGAAGCCGGCGCGGCGAGCGCGAGCGCGTTGGCGCGGGCGACGTCGCCCACATAGACGAAGTGCTTGGTCTCCGAGCCGTCGCCCAGCACGCGCGGGGCAAGGCCCTGCTTCAGCCGGTCATGGGTCTCGATGATGTAGAGCGCGTTGGCGGCGCGGTAGTGCTGGCGCTCGCCGTAGACGGTCGAGTAGCGCAGGATCACGTAGTCGAGCCCGTAGCGGCGGAAGGCGTCGCGGCACAGTTGCTCGCCGATGATCTTCGAAGCGCCGTAGAGCACGGCGGCGGGCGGCGCGCCGGCAGAATGGAACGGGGTCGTCTCCACCAGTTCGCCGGCCACCCCCGGCCCGTAGCCGTAGACCGCGTTCGAGGAGGCGAACACGAGCTTCTTCACGCCGTTGGCGCAGCAGGCGGCGATGACGTTGCGCACGCCGTCGATGTTCACCTCCAGGCCCACCTCCGGGTCGCGGTCCATGGAGATGGTCATCATGGCGGCGAGGTGGATCACGCCGTCCACGTTGCGGATCGCCCGCAGAAGCTGCGGCAGGCGGGTGATG
The DNA here is from genome assembly GCF_003667445.1 of Xanthobacter tagetidis. Lineage (GTDB taxonomy): Bacteria > Pseudomonadota > Alphaproteobacteria > Rhizobiales > Xanthobacteraceae > Xanthobacter > Xanthobacter tagetidis. The sequence goes on from NZ_RCTF01000003.1 coordinate 212,185, forward strand.
TCCGCGGTCTCGATGCGCACCCGCGGATTGCCTTCCAGGTGAGCGATGGTCTCGCGGGCGCCGAAGGAGAAGTTGTCGAGGATAACCACCTCGGCGGCGCCCTGGGCGAGCAGCAGATCGGCGGTGGTGGAGCCGACGAGGCTCGCGCCGCCGACGATGAGGAAGCGGCCGCCGGGAATGGCGAGGGACGCAGTGCGTTGGGTCGAGGTCATGGGCGTTCCGTCAGCGTGCGATGGACATGGGTTGGTCGCTCAGGCCAAGGAAGATGCTCTTCACCTGGCCGTAGAGCCTGAGGCCGTCGATGCCCTTCTCCCGGCCGATGCCGCTGGCCTTGAAGCCGCCGAACGGCGAGGAGATGTGGGACTGCTTGTAGGTGTTGATCCACACCGAGCCGGCTTCGAGCGTCCGGCCGATGCGCCAGGCGCGGCGGAAGCTCTCGCTCCAGATGCCGCAGGCAAGCCCGAAGGCGGTGCCGTCGGCCTTCGCGATCAGGTCCGCCTCGTCGGCGAAGGGGAGCGCCACGAGGACAGGCCCGAAAATCTCCTCCTGGCACAGCAGGGCGTCGGGGCCGAGGCCCTCGATCACGGTCGGCAGGTAATAGGCGCCGGCGTCATAGTCGGCCCCGGTCGGGATGGCGCCGCCGGCCAGCACCGTTCCGCCCTGGGCGAGGCCGCGCGCCACGTGGGCCGCCACCTTGTCGCGGTGGTGGAAGGAGCAGAGCGGGCCCACCTCCACCTGCGGATCGGCGGGGTGGCGCACCCGGACCGCGCGGGCGCGCGCCGCCACCGCGTCCACCACCTGCCGGTAGACGCTCTCCTCGGCGAACAGGCGCGAGCCGGCGACGCAGCTCTGGCCGGCCGAGCCGAAGATGCCCGCCGCCACCGCCGCCACCGCAAGGTCGAGGTCGGCATCGGCGAACACGATGTGGGGCGACTTGCCGCCCAGCTCCAAAGCCACGGTGGCGAGTCGCTCGCCCGCCACCTTGCCGATGGCGCGGCCGGTCTGGGTGCCGCCGGTGAAGGAAATCATGCGCACGCCGGGATGCGCCACGAGCGCGGCGCCGACCGTCTCGCCCCGCCCCTGCACCACCTGCAGCTGGCCTTCGGGCAGGCCCGCCTCCAGGCAGATGCGCGCGAGCTCCGGCGCCAGCAGAGGCGTGTCCTCGGACGGCTTCAGGATCACCGCGTTGCCGGCGGCCAGCGCCGGGGCGACCTTGCTCGCCTCGTTCATGATGGGCGAGTTCCAGGGCGTGATGCACGCCACCACCCCGAACGGCTCCACCACCGTCATCGCCACATAGGCACCGCGGGCCGGGTGGACCTCGGTCTCCATCGTCTCCACGACGCCGGCATAATAGCGGAAGCTGCCGGCGGCCGAGTCCACCATGGCCCGGCATTCGGCAAGCGGCTTGCCGCTATCGCGCATCTGCAGCGTGGCGAGGCGATCGGCCTCGGCGGCGATGCGGCGGGCGATCTCCTGCATCACCTGCGCCTTGCGCTGCGGCAGCATGGCGCGCCAGGGCGAGGTGCGGAACGCCTCCCAGGCACGCGCCACCACGGCGTCGATGGCCGAGAGCGGGGTCGCCTCGACCGTGCCGACGATGCTGCCGTCGGCCGGGTCGATGCTGATGATCTCGGCATCCGCGGGCGTCATCGCCCGTGCACCCAATGGCATGCGGCCTCTCCTCCTGTTGTTCGCCGGCACGCTAGTCGGGTTGGCTTGGCCGCGGCCAGGGGGTAGATGCCGATGATCGGATCGATAGAATTATCGATAACGATAGGCGGGCCGGGGACGCACCCGGCCGCAGACCAGGGAAGCGACGTCACGCCATGAGCCGAGCCACCAGCGGTGCCCGCCGCCTGCCGGACGAGGACATGCCTCCCGCCGAGGCCCGCTTCACGCTGCCCGGCGACGACCGGCCTTTGGCGGGGCCGGTGGCGGCGGTGATCGCAGCGCTGGAGGCGGACATCATCGCCGGCCGCATCCTGCCGCGGAACCGGCTGATCGAAGACCACCTGATGGAGGACTACGGCGCCAAGCGGCACGTGGTGCGCGCCGCGCTGGAAGAGCTGGAGCGGCTCGGCGTGGTGGTGAAGCCGCGCTATCGCGGCGCCGAACTCAGGCGCTTCGACCGGGGCGAGATTGCCCGCCTCTACGACATGCGCGAGGTGCTGCACCGGGCCGCGGTCGAGCGCATCGCCGTGCCGAGCGCGGAGGCGCTGAAGCCGGTGCTGCATTGGCTCACGACCCATGCCGAGGCCGCGGGCGGGCAGGACCTCGTCGCCATCCACCGCACCAACATGATGTTCCACGACGCGTTCTTCGCCCTGTGCGACAACCCGTTCCTGGTGACGAGCATCCGCCAGCACGACTGGCTGAGCTTCCCGATCCGCGCCTATGGGGTGGCCGATGCCAGCGCCCTCGCGCAGGCATGCGCCGAGCACCGCACGCTGGTGGACCTGCTGATGGCCGGCCGGATGGATGAGCTTCAGGCCCTCACAATCTCGCACATGAGCCGGGCACGCAGCCTCTACGAGCAGAAGTTCCTGGCCGGGCGCTGAGCCCCCTACCAGCTCCCGGAGGCCCCGCCGCCGCCGGAGGAGCCGCCGCCCCCCGACCAGCCGCCGCCGCTCCCCGACGACCAGCCGCTGGAGCCGCTGTTCCAGTCCCAGGTGGTGATGGGGCCGCCCGCCGCGGCGCCGCGGCCCCGGCGCGCCGCCGGTCCGCGCGGGCCACCGCCACGGAAGGCGCGCCAGAAGATGTAGCCCCAGAACAGCAACATCACGGCGAGCAGGATCAGGTTCTCGATGTCCTCCTCGCTCCAGTCGCTCTGGGCTTCGCGCCGGGCGCGGTCGCGCGCCTCCTCCGGGTCGAGGTTGAGGATTTCCAGCACCGCGTCGGCGCCCTTGACGATGCCGCCCGCCATGTCGCCCGACTTGAAGGACGGGATGATGGCGTTGCGGATGATGGCGGAGGACACGGCATCGGTCAGGATGCCTTCCAGCCCGTAGCCCACCTCGATGCGCACCTTGCGCTCATTGGGGGCGACCAGCAGCAGCACGCCGTTGTTCTTCTTCTCCTGGCCGAGCCGCCAGTCGCGGAACAGGCGGTTGGCATAGTCCTCGATGGAGGTGTCCTGGAGCGAGGGAACGGTCGCCACCACGAACTGGTCGGTGGCCTTCTCCTCCTGCGCCGCCAGCTTGGCGTCGAGCGCGGCGCGGGTGGCGGGATCGAGCACGTGGGCGTCGTCCACCACCCGGCCGGTGAGCGGCGGGAAGGTCAGCTCCGCCTGTGCCGGGAGCGCGGCGAAGACCGCGCAAACGGCCACGAACAGGGCCGCGGCCAGCCGCAGGCCGGCCGCCCGCATGCGGAACCCGGCTGCGGGGAAAGGCGACTGACGGCGCGCCATGCTCACGGCCTCACGCCTCCTCAACGGGTAGCCGCGCCGCTACTTGCCGAAATTCACCTTCGGCACCTGCATCTGCTGCTCGGAGATGGTGAAGGTCTCCATCGGCTTGTTGCCGCGATAGAGGATCGAGGCCCAGATCACGCCGGGGAAGGTGCGCAGCTCGGTATTATAGACGCGCACCGCATCGATATAGTCGCGCCGCGCCACCGCGATGCGGTTCTCGGTGCCCTCGATCTGCGACTGGAGGGCGAGGAAGTTCTGGTTCGACTTCAGGTCCGGATACGCCTCGGAGATGGCGATCAGCCGCCCGAGCGCGCCGGACAGACCCGCCTGCGCATCCTGGAACTGCTTGAACTGCTCGGGATTGGTGATGGTGGAGGCGTCCACCCGGATCGACGTCGCCTTGGCGCGCGCCTCGACCACGGAGGTCAGCACGTCCTTCTCCTGGGAGGCGTAGCCCTTCACGGTCTCCACCAGGTTGGGGATCAGGTCCGAGCGGCGCTGATACTGGTTCAGCACCTCGCTCCAGGCGGCCTTGGCCTTTTCCTCGCTGGTGGGGATGACGTTGACGCCGCATCCCGAGAGCACCATCGCGGCCAGCACGGCGAACACCGGCGCCTTGAGGCGACCGAGCGACTGGACGAGCGCAGACATGCCTTCTTCTCCCGAATCCGCGGCTCCGCAGCGCCGCTGGCGCGCCTTATAGCATGCCGTCCGCGGCATTTCTCGGACCGGCGCGGCCCGGCGGCGGCGCCCGTGCGCCCGCGGCCGCGGCCGCCGCACGACGGGCGCGATGCCGTCTGCTCAGGTAAAGATTCAGCTTTCGGCGAGAAGAGCAGCGCTGCGCGGATGGGGCAGGGGGCGGCAGGTGATCGGCCGGGAGTCCCGCGCTCCAGGTTTGCGCCGTCACGCCGCCGTGCGGGTGATCCGGTCCGTCAGGTTCAGCCGGGCGCGGGCGATCTCGGCCATCAGGGCGCGCACGTCGTCGGAGCCGGACAGCGCGTCCACCATCTCGATCTGGTTGCGCGCCACCAGCAGCAGCAGGTCGTCGCGCACCGCCCCGTCGGGGCCGAGCGGCAGGCGCGGGACGATCTGGACGTGGTCGAGATGGGGCCGGTCGGGCAGCGCCGCGTCGAGATGGCCGCGCACCGCCTCCACGGAGAGCTCGGCGCCCGCGCGCGGCGCGACGAAAGCGTAGAGCCCCACCTTGCCGCCCAACGTCTGGAAGTCGGCCATGTGCACCGCCTCCACCTGCGGATGGGCGGCGAGCGCCGCGGCGATGCGCGGGCCCACCTGCGTCACCCGCGGCCCGCGGCCTTCGGTGTCGGAATAGGACATCAGCCGGCGCGTCACGAAGCGGTAGACCTTCTTGCCGGTGGCCATCCACACGCGGGTGATGACGCTCTTCTTGGCCAGCATCGCCTTCTCGCGCGGCGTGAGGTCGCCGGGGCAGTAGGTGCGCTTGTGCTTCAGAAGGTGGCGCAGGTCCTCATAGGCCAGCACGCGGCCGAGCTTCCAGCGCCGGCTGATCGGCAGCGCGAGCTGGAAGTCCATGAGCCAGGCCTCGCCGTCCGCGCCGCGCAGCCAGTTCTGCTGCTTGGCGAGGTCGTTGTGCACGTAGCCGGCGCGGTGCAGCTGGCGCAGCGCCGCGCGGGCGGAATGGAAGAAGTGCCGGTCGCCGTGCGGGCGGGCGATGTGGAGCGGCACGCCCTCGATCCAGCCGCGCACCAGGAAGCGGTCGCCCACCGCCAGAAGCGGGGTGGTGACGCCGGTGCGCGTGACCTTCTCCAGCGCCCGGCGCTCGAACGCGGCGAGCCGGGCGGCGAGCAGCGCGAACCAAAGCGAGACGGTATCCCAGCGCCGGCGCACGGCTTCGAGCGCGCGCCCGTCGCGGGTCACATAGGTGCCGCGCTCGACGGTGGAGAACACGTCGCGCTTCAGCACCGTATCGACGCGGAAGGCGCCGGGATCGGCCTCATATTCGATTGCAACGTCTGGATTTTCGCGGCGCGGCATCGGGCTTTTCTAGGCGGCCTTCCCGGCCGTGTCGAGCCAGAGGGCGAAATCGGCGAGCGCGCGGGCGGCCTGCGCCCGCTTCTTGGCGAGCGTCTTCTCGGATCCGCGCAGGCGCTTGCCGTCGGCGGATTTCGGCGCCTCCGTGAGCGGCGGGAACAGGCCGAAATTCACGTTCATGGGCTGGAAGGCGCGCGGCCCCTCGCCCTCGGGCGCGTCGAGATGCCCACCCGTGATGTGGGCGAGCAGGGCGCCGTGGGCGGTGGTGACGGGCGGCAGATCGGGCGCAAGGCCGCGCCGCTCGGCGGCGGCGAAGCGCCCGGCCATGAGCCCCACGGCGGCGCTCTCCACATAGCCCTCACAGCCGGTGATCTGGCCGGCGAACCTGAGGCGCGGCAGCGCCTTGAGGCGCAGGCTCGCATCCAGCAGGCGGGGCGAGTTGAGATAGGTGTTGCGGTGGAGCCCGCCGAGCCGGGCGAATTCCGCACCCTCCAGCCCCGGAATGGAGCGGAAGATGCGCGCCTGCTCGCCGTGGCGCAGCTTGGTCTGGAAGCCGACCATGTTATAGAGCGTGCCGAGCGTGTTGTCCTGCCGCAGCTGCACCACCGCATAGGGCTTCACGCCGGGGGTGTGGGGATTGGTGAGCCCCACCGGCTTCATGGGGCCGAAGCGCAAAGTCTCGCGGCCGCGCTCGGCCATCACCTCGATGGGCAGGCAGCCGTCGAAATAGGGCGTCTTGGCCTCGAAGTCGCGCATGGGCGCCTTCTCGCCGGCGATCAGCGCATCCACGAAGGCGTTGTACTGCGCCTCGTCCAGCGGGCAGTTGATATAGTCCGCCCCGGTGCCGCCCGGGCCTTGCTTGTCGTAGCGCGACTGGAACCAGGCCTTGCCGAGGTCGATGCTCTCGAAATGGACGATGGGGGCGATGGCGTCGAAGAAGGCGAGCGCCGCCTCGCCGGTCACGCCGCGCACCGCCTCCGCGAGAGCCGGCGAGGTGAGGGGGCCGGTCGCGACGATCACGCTTTCCCAGTCCTCGGGGGGCAGTCCGGCGATCTCCGCGCGGTGGATGTCGATGAGCGGATGGGCTTCGAGCGCGGCGCCGACCGCCTGCGAGAAGCCGAGCCGGTCCACCGCCAGCGCGCCGCCGGCGGGCACCTGGTTGGCATCGGCGCAGGTGAGGATGAGCGAGCCGGCCTGCCGCATCTCGGCATGGAGCACGCCGACCGCATTGGTCTGCGCGTCGTCGGAGCGAAAGGAATTGGAGCACACCAGCTCGGCGAGGCCGTCGGTGAGATGAGCCTCGGTGGTGCGGTGCGGGCGCATCTCGTGCAGCACCACCGGGACGCCGGCCTGCGCCAGCTGCCACGCCGCCTCGCTGCCCGCGAGGCCGCCGCCGATCACGTGGACCGGCCTGTGAGCGGCATGCGCCATGGGCTCAGGCTGCCGGGTTTCGCTCAAGGCTCAAGCCTCCCGCCGGACGCCCGACGGGGCGTCTCGAAGGGGGCGTTCTGTGCCACAAGGGCGAGGATCGCAGCAAGGAAAAAGGAGGCGGCCCGGCACCTTCACGCCAGGCGCCTGCCGCCGCCCGCCCGCGCGTTTCCCATCGCGCGGGCCGATCCCGATCAAAGACCGGCGCCTCAGGCGCCGAGGGACGCTGCCCGGCGCGCAACCGAGCGGATCTCGCCGCGACTGACATTGATGTCGGCCAGAGTGCGATCGTCGAGCTTGGACAATTCCACGACGGTATTGCGATAAACCTGCCAGCGGCGCAGCTGCTGCGCCAGAAAACCCCAGAGAACCATAGCTGCCTCCAATGGTGCGGCTGCTCACTGGGGAGCAACCCGCCTGTTGGAGGGGAACATAAACACCTGACGGAAAGGGAGAAGTCGAAATGCTGCATCGCAGTACTGCGCCAGCCGCAGATGTGGTATCGGGATGTTCGCGGCCGCACGCAGGTGTTGTAAACGGGGTACTATGTTAGCAATTATCTCACGAACTTTGGGTCATTCTTCAAGCTGAGCTGGAGGTGCCAAGGTATTGATGCTAGCCAGTCGACTTGGCATTGGCAATCTGCGGGGTGAGCCATGGCAATGGTCGGCAAGGCCGAAACGTCGGTGTTTCCTGCCGAGGTCGAACGGAGTTTGGTTTCTCATTTTTTTGATAGAAATGATGGTATTTTCGTAGAGGTTGGCGCCTTCGACCCGGTGTTTCAGAGCCAGACCTATCACTTGGAAATAAGCGGCTGGCAGGGTGTCCTAATCGAGCCCGAGCCCAGCCAGGCAGACCATTTGCGCAAGTCGCGCCGCGGGATGGTCTTCGAGGTGGCGTGCGTGGCGCCGGATGCAGCGGGCCGCGTCGTGCGGCTGTGGTCCCGGCGCGGGCTCAGCACGCTGCGCTTCCGCGAGAAGCAGGCCGAAGGCGGGACCGTGGTCGATGTCGCCTCCGCGACGCTCGATCAGGTGCTCGGCGAAGCCGGGTTCGACCATGTGGATTTCGTGAGCATCGACGTCGAGGGTTCGGAACCGGATGTGCTGCGCGGCTTCGATTTTGCGCGCTGGCGTCCGCAGCTGATTCTGATCGATGACCGCGAGCGCTTCGGGGAAACCAGCCGGCTCATGGCGCGCAACCGCTACAAGCTGGTGCGCCGCACCGGCCACAATGGCTGGTTCGTGCCCAAAGACAGCGGATTTCCGGTCGGGCTGACCGGCCGCCTGCAGCTGATGTGGACCTACGGTCCGGGTCGCCTGCTGCGGCGGACACGGTCGCGCCTCAGCGAGCGCTCCGCCACCCCCTGAGGCATCGGACTTGCCTTGTGGGGCCGGCCTTGGGGTCGCAGCGCCCTGGCCTGTTCCCGGCGGCGCCTATTCGGCGGCGCGCCGGCGGCTGGAGCGCCGCGGAGGCGCCTTGGCCCCATCGCTCGCGGCCGGGACCGGGAGCGCGGACGCTGCCGGCTGGGCCGTTGCAGGCTCTCCCGCGTTCCGTTCGGACGTTTTCCGCTCGGACGTTTTCTGCTCGGACGTGGGCCGGCGCGCCAGCACCTCGGCGAGGAACCGCCCGGTGTGGGAGCGCTTCTCCTTCGCCACCGCCTCGGGCGGGCCCGCCGCGACGATCTCGCCGCCGCCGTCGCCGCCCTCCGGGCCGAGGTCGATCACCCAGTCGGCGGTCTTGATGACCTCCAGATTGTGCTCGATCACCACCACGGTGTTGCCCTGGTCCACCAGTTCGTGGAGCACCTCCAGGAGCTTCTTCACGTCGTGGAAGTGCAGGCCCGTGGTGGGCTCGTCGAGGATATAGAGCGTGCGGCCGGTGGCGCGCTTGGACAGCTCCTTGGAGAGCTTCACGCGCTGCGCCTCGCCGCCCGAGAGCGTGGTCGCCTGCTGGCCCACCTTGATATAATCGAGCCCAACCCGGTGCAGAGTCTCCAGCTTCTCGCGCACGGAGGGCACCGCCTTGAAGAAGGCCGCCCCTTCCTCCACCGTCATGTCGAGCACGTCGGCGATGGACTTGTCCTTGAACGTCACCTCCAGCGTCTCGCGGTTGTAGCGCCGGCCCTTGCAGACGTCGCAGGTGACGTAGACGTCGGGCAAAAAGTGCATCTCGATCTTGATGACGCCGTCGCCCTGGCAGGCCTCGCAGCGCCCGCCCTTCACGTTGAACGAGAAGCGCCCGGCGCCATAGCCGCGCGCCTTGGCCTCCGGCAGGCCGGCGAACCACTCGCGGATCGGCGTGAAGGCGCCGGTATAGGTCGCCGGGTTCGAGCGCGGGGTGCGGCCGATGGGCGACTGGTCGATGTCGATCACCTTGTCGAGGTGCTCCAGCCCCTCGATCCTGTCGAACGGGGCCGGGGCCTCGCTGGCGCCGTTGAGGCGCCGCGCCACCGCCTTGTAGAGCGTGTCGATCAGCAGCGTGGACTTGCCGCCGCCCGAGACGCCGGTGATGCAGGTGAACAGCCCGAGCGGAATTTCCGCCGTCACGTCCTTCAGGTTGTTGCCGCGCGCGCCGGTGAGCTTGAGCATGCGCTTGGCATTGGGCTTGCGCCGCGCCGGCACGCCCACCGAGAGCGCGCCGGTGAGGTATTGCCCGGTGAGCGACTCGGGATTGGCGAGGATTTCCGCCGGGGTGCCCTGGGCCACCACGCGGCCGCCATGGATGCCGGCGCCCGGCCCCACATCCACCACATGGTCGGCGGCGAGGATGGCGTCCTCGTCGTGCTCCACCACGATCACGGTGTTGCCGAGATCGCGCAGGTGCTTGAGCGTGACCAGCAGGCGCTCGTTGTCGCGCTGGTGCAGGCCGATGGACGGCTCGTCCAGCACATAGAGCACGCCGGTGAGGCCGGAGCCGATCTGCGAGGCGAGGCGGATGCGCTGGCTCTCGCCGCCCGAGAGCGTGCCGGAGGCCCGCGCCAGCGTGAGATATTCGAGCCCCACATCCAGCAGGAAGGTGAGCCGCTCGCGGATTTCCTTCAGGATGCGCCCGGCGATCTCGTTCTGCTTGTGGGAGAGCTGCGGCGGCAGGTCCTCGAACCAGCGGGCGGCGGCCTTCACCGACAGCTCGCCGATCTCGCCGATATGCCGGCCCGCCACCTTCACCGCCAGCGCCTCGGGCTTGAGGCGATAGCCATTGCAGGCGGCGCAGGGCACGGTGGAGAAGTATTTCGAGATTTCCTCGCGCGCCCAGTCGCTTTCCGTCTCCTTCCAGCGCCGGTCGAGGTTCACCACCACGCCCTCGAAGGTCTTCTGCGTCTCGTAGGAGCGCAGGCCGTCGTCATAGGCGAAGGTGACCTTCTCGCCCTTGGAGCCGTAGAGGATGACGTCCTTCGCCTTCTCCGGCAGGTCCTCCCACGGCACGGTGAGCTTGAAGCCGTAGTGCTTCGCCAGCGCGTCCAGCGTCTGCCCGTAATAAGGCGAAGTGGATTTCGCCCAGGGGGCGATGGCGCCGTGCTTCAGCGAGCGCGCCTTGTCCGGCACCACCAGCTCGGGATCGATGGTCTGCTCCACGCCGAGCCCGTCGCAGGCCGGGCAGGCGCCGAACGGATTGTTGAACGAGAACAGGCGCGGCTCGATCTCCGGAATGGTGAAGCCGGAGACGGGGCAGGCGAACTTCTCCGAGAACATGATGCGGCGCGGGGCGCCGTGCTCGTCCTTCTCGTCGGCATATTCGGCGACCGCGATGCCGTCGGCGAGGCCCAGCGCGGTCTCGAAGCTGTCGGCGAGGCGCTGGGCAAGGTCGGCGCGCACGACGATGCGGTCCACCACCACGTCGATGTCGTGCTTGAACTTCTTGTCGAGGGCAGGGGCGTCGGCAATCTCGTGGAACGCGCCGTTGACCTTCACCCGCTGGAAGCCCTTCTTCATCCAGTCGGCCATTTCCTTGCGGTACTCGCCCTTGCGGCCGCGCACCACGGGCGCGAGCAGGTAGAGCCGCGTGCCCTCGGGCAGCGCGAGCACGCGGTCCACCATCTGCGAGACGGTCTGGCTCTCGATCGGCAGGCCGGTGGCGGGGGAATAGGGGATGCCGGTGCGCGCCCACAGAAGGCGCATGTAGTCGTAGATCTCGGTGACGGTGCCGACCGTGGAGCGCGGGTTCTTCGAGGTGGTCTTCTGCTCGATGGAGATGGCGGGGGACAGGCCGTCGATCTGGTCCACGTCCGGCTTCTGCATCATCTCCAGGAACTGGCGCGCATAGGCGGAGAGGCTCTCCACATAGCGGCGCTGGCCCTCGGCATAGATGGTGTCGAACGCGAGCGAGCTCTTGCCCGAGCCGGACAGGCCCGTGAACACCACGAGGGCGTCGCGCGGAATGTCGAGATCGACATTCTTCAGATTGTGCTCGCGCGCGCCGCGAATGGAGAGGGTGCGGGTATCGCGGCGGGAGGCTGCCGGGGCGGGCAGGTCCCGCGCGGGAGAGGTCTTGCTCTTCATGAACGTCCGGGGCGGCCCACGGGCCGGAACAGGGGGCGGGTCAGGACCGGCGCGCCGGCGCCCGCGAGCGGGGAGCGGCAAGGACACCGGGAACGGAGACGGATACGGCACGGGCGCCGCGATGGATGGCGCGCGCCGGCCAGGGGAGCGGCGGCGCCGCCGCCGACGTGCGCAGCGCTGCGCGGCGGCGCGCGGCCCGGCGGGCTGTTCCGGATGCTTCCAGCAGGCGCATGGTCATGGCTCGAATGTAATGGCCTGTGTGCGATGCGGTAGGGAACATGACAGGAACATGTGAATCGGGCTCGGCGAATTCTGGATTGGGCGACGACTGAGAATCAGGGGTTGCGCAACCGGCCGCCCAACTATAGAACATAATAAGAACATCAGTGCCACCTCTATCTGCCCGCGCCGGGCGCCGTCGGTCCCCGGATGGGCCACGCGGCGGTGGACAGCGGCGCATTTGGGCTCGCCTGCGGCGTCAGGCGGGGGCAGGGTGCGCGCGAGGACATTCGACAGAGGGAGGGCCCGCCCATGGCCGGCAGCGTCAACAAGGTGATCCTGATCGGCAATCTGGGGCGCGACCCGGAGGTGCGCGCATTCCAGAGCGGCGGGCGGGTCTGCAACCTGCGCATCGCCACCTCGGAAAGCTGGCGCGACAAGGCTTCCGGCGAGCGCAAGGACCGCACCGAGTGGCACCAGGTCTCGATCTACAACGAGAACCTCATCGGTGTGGCCGAGCGGTTCCTGAAGAAGGGCTCGAAGGTCTATATCGAGGGCCAGCTCGAGACCCGCAAGTATGAGAAGGACGGGCGCGACGTCTATACCACCGAGGTGGTGCTGCGGCCCTATCGCGGCGAGCTGACGCTGCTGGATTCCCGCGGCAGCGAGGCCGGTGGCGGCGGTGGCGACGACTACGGCGGCGGCTCGGATTTCGGCTCCTCCAGCCCCATGGGCGGTGGTGGCGGTGGTGGTGGCGGCTATGGCGGCGGCGGCCGGCGCTCGGGTCCGTCCGGCGGTGGCTCGGGTGGCGGCGGTGGCGGCGGGCGCCCCGTGAGCAGCGACATGGACGACGAGATACCGTTCTGATCGCAGCGTCGGGCAGGTCCCCCGCGGTCTTTCAGTGCGGTTCCGGTGCCTGCGACGGGGCGCCACGTTCCCTCTCCCGCTTGCCCCTCTCCCGCTTGCGGGAGGGAGGGGGAGGCGGAAGGGGCGTCCGAAGGACGTCGCACCACGCTTCACCGCCGAGCCCTGCCCTCAGCGTCCCCAGGTGGCACACAGGCCCGATCCGGGCGCTCCAGGCGGAGGTGCCGCCTGCGCCGCGCCCCGGTGGCGGTGGCGGGATGTGGTAATGGGCGACGGTGCCGCGTCCGTCTTGCGCCGGTGCGCCGGGCCGGTTTTTCGGCCGGTTTGACGCAAAAGGGTCAAGATTGCTGACCAGGTCCGGAGCGGTTGCGAATAAGTCATTGAAATATAATGTGGAATTGGGGCGGTATCCGCGCGCTTTCGCTGGCGTCGGAAAGGTGAATCGGCTAGAAGTTCGGCACCTTGTGACTTGAAGGCGAGTGTTTCCTTTTGGCCGACCCCGAGACGCCGAACAGCGGCGGCGAGCTGCCCTCCGATATCAAGCCCGTTTCCATCACGGACGAGCTGTCGCGGTCCTATCTCGATTACGCCATGAGCGTGATCGTGGCCCGCGCGCTGCCGGATGTGCGCGACGGCCTGAAGCCGGTGCACCGGCGCATCCTGTTCTCGATGCACGAGAACGGGTACGAGTGGAACAAGCAGTACCGCAAGTCGGCCCGCGTGGTCGGCGACGTGATCGGTAAGTACCATCCCCACGGCGACCAGTCGGTCTATGACGCCTTGGTGCGCATGGCGCAGACCTTCGCCATGCGGGTGCCGCTGGTGGACGGGCAGGGCAATTTCGGCTCGGTGGACGGCGACGCCCCGGCGGCCATGCGCTACACCGAGGTGCGCCTCGAAAAGGTAACCGGCTCCCTGCTGGACGACCTCGACAAGGACACTGTCGACTTCCAGGAAAACTACGACAACACCGAGCGGGAACCCGCCGTGCTGCCGGCCAAGTTCCCGAACCTCTTGGTGAACGGCGCGGGCGGCATCGCGGTGGGCATGGCCACCAACATTCCGCCGCACAATCTCGGCGAGGTCATCGACGTCACCATTGCGCTGCTCGACGATCCGGCTTTGGAGCCCGAGGCGCTGCTCGATATTTTGCCGGGACCGGATTTTCCCACCGGCGCGCTGATCCTCGGCCGCACCGGCATCCGCCAGGCCTATCTGACCGGCCGCGGCTCCGTGCTCATGCGCGCGCGCGCCACCATCGAGAGCCTGCGCAAGGACCGCGAGGCGATCATCGTCACCGAGATCCCCTACCAGGTGAACAAGGCCACCATGGTGGAGAAGATCGCCGAGCTGGTGCGCGAGAAGCGCCTGGAAGGCATCTCCGAGATCCGCGACGAGAGCGACCGCGACGGCATGCGCGTGGTGTTCGAGATCAAGCGCGACGCCCAGGCGGACGTGGTTCTGAACAACCTCTTCCGCCAGACCGTGCTGCAGACCTCGTTCGGCGTGAACATGGTGGCACTGTCCGGCGGCAAGCCAGGCGTGCTGGCCCTGCACGACATCCTCACCGCCTTCATCGCCTTCCGCGAGGAGGTGATAAGCCGGCGAACCAAATTCCTGCTCAAGAAGGCCCGAGACCGCGCCCACGTGCTCGTCGGGCTCGCCATTGCGGTCGCCAATATCGACGAGGTGATCCGGCTGATCCGCACCGCGCCTGATCCCGCGACCGCCCGCGAGTCGCTGATGGGTCGTGATTGGCCGGCTAAGGACATGGCGCCCCTGATCGCCCTGATCGCCGATCCGCGCCACGCGCTGCGTGCCGACGGCACCTATCGCCTGTCCGAAGTGCAGGCGCGCGCGATCCTCGATCTGCGCCTCCAGCGCCTGACCGCGCTCGGCCGCGACGAGATCGCCGAGGAACTGGACAAGCTCGCCGCCGAGATCGCCGACTATCTGGAGATCCTCGCCAGCCGCCCGCGCATGCGCGGCATCATCCGCGACGAGCTGCTGGCCATCAAAGCCGAGTTCGGCACGCCGCGGCGCACCGAGATCGTCGAGGGCTTCGGCGACCTGGAGGACGAGGACCTGATCCAGCGCGAGGAGATGGTGGTCACCGTCTCCCACGCCGGCTACGTCAAGCGCGTGCCGCTCTCCACCTACCGGGCGCAGCGGCGCGGCGGCAAGGGCCGCTCGGCCATGCAGACGCGGGAGGAGGATTTCGTCACCCGCCTGTTCGTCGCCTCCACCCACGCGCCGGTGCTGTTCTTCTCGTCCAAGGGACAGGTCTACAAGATGAAGGTGTGGCGCCTCCCGCTGGCGGCGCCCCAGGCGCGCGGCAAGGCGTTCATCAACATCCTGCCGCTGGACGCCGACGAGCGCATCACCTCCGTGGTGCTGTTGCCCGAGGAGAAGGACGCGGACGAGCGCCTGCAGATCATGTTCGCCACCACCGGCGGCACGGTGCGGCGCAACGCGCTGACCGACTTCCAGCAGGTGAACCGCAACGGCAAGATCGCCATGAAGCTCGCCGAGGGCGAGGCGATCGCCGACGTGGCGCTGTGCACCGAGGACGACGACGTGCTGCTCACCACGGCCGCCGGCGCCTGCATCCGCTTCCCCGCCACCGAGGTGCGCCTGTTCAAGGGCCGCGACAGCGTCGGGGTGCGCGGCATCCGCCTGGAGGAGGGCGACCGCATCATCTCCATGGCCATCATCCGCCATGTGGACTCGCCCGCTGACGAGCGGCTCGCTTACATCAAGCGCCGCCGCGCCATCGCCGGCGAGACCGCCGAGGTGGTGGAGGCGGAGGCCGAGGAGGGGGCGAGCGGCAACGGCCAGCTCAGCCAGGAGCGCTACGCGCAGATGAGCGCGCTGGAGCAGTTCATCCTCACCGTGTCCGAGAACGGCTACGGCAAGCGCACCTCGTCCTACGAATACCGGGTCACCGGCCGCGGCGGAAAGGGCATCGTCGCCATGGCGGTGAACGAGCGCAACGGCCGCCTCATCGCCTCCTTCCCGGTGGAGGACCAGGACCAGATCATGCTCGTCACAGACGGCGGCCAGCTCATCCGCTGCCCGGTGGAGGGCATCCGCATCGTCGGCCGCGGCAGCCAGGGCGTCATCGTGTTCGACACCGCCGAGGGCGAGCGCGTGGTCTCGGTGGAGCACATCAGCGACGACGGCACCGAAGCCGGCGGCGAGGAGGCCGGCGAGGCCGGCACGGAGGGCGGGGGCGAGGCATGATCCCGGCCGAGAGCCTCGCCATCTTCGTCCTCGCGTCGCTGGCGCTCGCCGCGACGCCGGGGCCGAACGTGGCTCTCATCGTCGGCACCTCGCTCAAGCATGGCCGGCGCGCCGGCATCCTCACCGCCATGGGCGTCAATGTGGGCGTCATCGTCCAGCTGGCTCTGGTGTCGGCGGGCTTGGCCTATGTGGTGGAGGCGTTCTCGCGCCATTTCGATCTGGTGCGCTATGCCGGCGCGGCCTATCTCGTGTTCCTCGCCATCCAGCAATGGCGCCATGCGGGCGAGGGGGCCGACATGCCGGCGCCTTCGGCGCGGGCGGCCTTCGGGCGCGGCCTCGCGGTCGCCTTCGCCAATCCGAAGACGCTGCTGTTCCACGCCGCCTTCCTGCCCCAGTTCGTGACCGACGTTCAGGATCCGGTGCCGCAGATCGCGCTGCTGGCGGCCATCTTCGCCGCCATCGCGCTCGCCTCCGATACCTTGTGGGCGGTGGTGGCAGACCATGCCCGCACCGCCTTGAAGGGCCGCTTCACGCGGCTCGCCGACCGCGTCTCCGCCGGCATCCTCCTCGGCGGCGCCGCGATTCTGCTGGCCGCCGGCCGGCGCTGAGGCCCGGGGTCCGGCGCCGGGTGCGGACCCGCGCCGCGCATGGCCGGAAGCGGAGCTCTGCGCCCTGCCGGCTGGGCGGCGGAGCGGGGGGATGATATCCACCGGACTGTGGCGGCGCGTCGCAGCCGGCACCCTGCCTGCCCCCTTCGTGAAAGTCCGGCCCGCGTGACCCTGCCGATCGGAAATCTCGCCCCGCCTCCCGCGCCGGCGCCGGAGCGCCATCACTCGACGCTGGGCTGGTTCGGCCGCGGTTTCGTCGAAGGATTGCGCTCGGTGGCGACCATGATGCTGCTGGGCAGCTTCATCGGCTTCGGGGCGCTGCTGGAAGGGGTCGGCTTCCCGCTGGTGGCGGGGATGGTGTCCACCATGCTGATCTGGGCGCTGCCGGCGCAGGTCATCCTGATCGGCGGCGTGGTCTCGGGCACGGCGCTCCCGGCCGTGGCGCTGGCGGTGACGCTGTCCTCCATCCGCCTCCTGCCCATGGTGGTCTCGATCGCGCCCTATATGCGCGGGCCGCGGCGCAACCTCCTCGCCGAGGCGGCCTGCGCCCATTTCGTCGCCATGACCATGTGGGTGGAGGGCCTGCGGCTGCTGCCCAGGATCCCCGGCGAGGGCCGCGTGCCCTACACGCTCGGCCTCGGCAGCGGCTATGTGGCCATATCGGGCGCGGGCACGCTCGTGGGCTATGCGCTCGCCGGCAGCGTTCCGGGGCCGCTCGCCGCCGGCCTGCTTCTGCTCACTCCGCTCTCCTTCACCGTGCTGATGGTGCGCAACGCGCGCGGCGCGACCGACTGGCTGGCGCTCGGCGCCGGACTGGCGCTGACCCCGCTGACCATGGGTCTTGCGGGCGGGCTCGATCTGATGATCGCCGGGGTCGGCGGCGGCACGCTCGCTTATCTCGTCGGCCGCCGGCTGGAGAAGCGGCGGTGAGCGGCTTTCTCGCGCTCCTGCCCGATGTCGCGGCCCTCGCGGGCGCGCCGGCGACCCTTGCCGCGGCAACGGCGGATGCCGTGGCCCCCGCGGCCCACGGGCCGAAGCTGCAGATGGACGCCTGGACGGCGGTGCTGATCGTCGTCCTGGTCGGCTTCCTGCCCACCGAGGTGTGGCGCATGCTGGCGCTGATCGCCGGCCGCCAGGT
The DNA here is from genome assembly GCF_003667445.1 of Xanthobacter tagetidis. GTDB lineage: Bacteria > Pseudomonadota > Alphaproteobacteria > Rhizobiales > Xanthobacteraceae > Xanthobacter > Xanthobacter tagetidis. Next base: position 229,603 of record NZ_RCTF01000003.1, read on the forward strand.
GGAAGAGGGCAGCGAGGTGTTCCACTGGGTGAAGGCGGTGGCGACGGCGCTGCTCGCCGCCGTGGTGGCGCGCCTCGTGTTCGCGCCCACCGGCCTGATCGTGGCGGTGCCGCTCGCCGTGCGGCTCGCCGCTCTCGCCGGCGGTGTGCTCGGCTTCTATGCGGTGCGCCGCTCGGTGTTCGCCGGCGTGGTGGTCGGCGAACTCATCCTGATCGCCGCGGCGACCTATTACCTGCCCTGATCTGTTTGCCCTGATCGCGCCGGCCGGCCTTCTCAGGTGCCCACCTTGCCGCCGCCGATGCGCGTGATGGCGACCACCGCGGGGCGCGGCGGCATGCCGTCCGCGAAGTCGGGCCAACGGGTGGAGGGGTCGTCGAAGGTGGAGACGCGCCCGTCCTCGCTCTCGCCCGGATGCTGCACGGCGACGAAGAAGGTGGTGTCGTCGGGCGTGAAATAGGGCCCGCACATCTCGGCGCCGATCGGCACCGAGAAGAAGCGCTTGGCGGTGCCGCGCCCCGGCCCCTCGGTCTCCACGCCCCACACGCCGTCGGTGCGGCCGGTGGCGGCGCGGGAATTGCCGTCGGTGGCGACCCACAGGCGCCCGGCGTGGTCCACCGCGCAATTGTCGGGGTTGGCGAACCAGCCGTGCGCGGAGGTCGCGGGCGAAAAGGTGGCGCCCACCTCGGCGATGCGCGGGTCGCCGCAGCGCACCAGCACCTCCCAGGCGAAGGCGCGGCCGGCATGGTCGCCGTCCTTCGGCGTGATCTCGACGATGTGGCCGAACACGTTCTTCGCCCGCGGATTGGCGCCGTCCACCTCGGCCTCGGTGCGGGTGTCGTTGGCGGTGAGCATCACATAGACCTTGCCGGTGACCGGGTTCACCTCCACGTCCTCGGGCCGGTCCATCTTGGTGGCGCCGAGCAGCGACGAAGCGAGGCGCGCATGCACCACCACGTCCGCCTGGCTGGCGAAGCCCTTCTCGGCGGTGAGCGGGCCTTCGCCCTGGACCAGCGGACGCCATTCGCCGGTGCCGTCGGCGTTGAACACCGCGACGGCGAGCGTCCCGGCATCAAGGATGTCGCGGTTCGCGGCCGGGTTGGCCTGGTCCACCCTGGCGTCGGTGACGAAGCGGTAGACGTGCTCCATCTTCTGGTCGTCGCCCTGGTAGATCACATAGCGCCCGTCGGCGTTGACGATGCCCGCCGCGCCCTCGTGCTTGAAGCGGCCCATGGCGGTGCGCTTCTTGGGGGTGGAGGCGGGATCGAACGGGTCGATCTCCACCACCCAGCCGAAGCGGTTGGCCTCGTTGGGCTCCTTCTGCATGTCGAAGCGCTCGTGGTGGCGCCCCCAGGCGAAGGCGTTGCCCGGCAGGCCGAAGCGCTTCAGCGCCTCCGGGTCGGCAAGGCCCTCGCGCGTGCCGGAGAAGTAGTAGTTGAAATTTTCCTCGCAGGTCAGCCAGGTGCCCCAGGGGGTGATGCCCCCGGCGCAATTGTTGAGCATGCCCTTCACGTTGCGCCCGTCCGGGTCGGCGCCGGTGCGCAGCCGCGCGTCGCCGGCGGCGGGGCCGGTCAGCGCCATGGGGGTCTCGGCGGTGATGCGGCGGGCGTATGCCGAGCCCGGCACCACGTGCCAGCCGTCCGGGGAGCGGCGGATCTCGATCACCGTCCCGCCATGGGCCGCCATCTCGATGTCCACCAGTTCCCGCGCCATCAGCGCGAAGCCGTTCTTCGGCGTCTGCGGGACCATGCCGGGGAACATGAGTTCCTCGTTGGTGTACTCGTGGTTCACCACCAGCAGGCCGCGGGGCGCGCCGTCCGCCGCGGCGGGCAGCGGGATGAAGCCGATGAAGTCGTTGTTGTAGCCGAACTGCTGCGCCTGCGCGGCGGCGGTCTGCGCCTTCGGGTCGAAGGCGGGCGCGCCGGGCAGCACCGGGTCGCCCCAAGCGATCAGCACCTTGGCGAGGTGGCCCTCGGCCACATGGATGGTCTCGTCGGGCGCGGCGGTCAGCTCGGGGAAGGGGAAGCGCGCCAGCTCGTCCGCCGCCTCGGCGCGCCCGGCGGCGGCGAGCGCCAGCGGCGAGACGGTGGCCGAGATGGCCGCGACGCCGAGCAGGCCCTTCAGCAGATCGCGCCGGCCGAAGCGGGCCGCCACCACGTCGCCGAAGGTCGGCGCGCCGGCGGGGCTCGCCGCGACGTCGTCGCCGGCCTCGCGGGCGCGGGCGGTGGGCAGGAAGAAGGCCGGCTTGCTGTGGTCCATGGCTGGCGTCCGCCGTCTCGGGGGGAGATCGGCGGCAAGCCTAGGCTTGGCCCGTGACACGCGGTTGAAGGTGCACGGCGCAGGCAGAGGCGCAAACAAAAGGGGCGCCCGGATGGGCGCCCCAGTTGGGAGAGATCCATGAAGACCGTGGGCGGCCCGGCGGACCGGGCCGCCCGAAGGCGCATCAGACCGAGTAGTACATCTCGAACTCGACCGGGTGCGGCGTCATCTCGAAGCGCATCACCTCGGCCATCTTCAGCTCGATGTAGGACTCGATGAAGTCCTTCTGGAACACGTCGCCCTTCAGCAGGTACTCGTGGTCGGCGGCAAGCGAGTCGAGCGCCTCGCGCAGCGAGCCGCACACGGTCGGGATCTGCTTCAGCTCCGCCGGGGGCAGGTCGTACAGGTCCTTGTCCATGGCCGAGCCGGGGTCGATCCGGTTCAGGATGCCGTCCATGCCCGCCATGAACAGCGCCGCGAAGGCGAGGTAGGGGTTCGCGCCCGGATCGGGGAAGCGGACCTCGACGCGCTTGGCCTTCGGGTTGTTGGTGTAGGGGATGCGGCAGGAAGCCGAGCGGTTGCGCGCCGAATAGGCGAGCAGCACGGGGGCCTCATAGCCCGGGACCAGGCGCTTGTAGGAGTTGGTCAGCGGGTTGGTGAAGGCGTTCAGCGACTTCGCATGCTTGATGATGCCGCCGATGTACCACAGGCAGTACTCGGAGAGGTCGGCATACTTGTCGCCGGCGAAGAGGGGCTTGCCCTCCTTCCAGATCGACTGGTGCACGTGCATGCCCGAGCCGTTGTCGCCGAACACCGGCTTCGGCATGAAGGTCGCCGTCTTGCCGTAGATGTTGGCCACCTGGTGGATGCAGTACTTGTAGACCTGCAGGTGGTCGGCCATGGTCACGAGCGAGCCGAACTTGAGGCCGAGCTCGTGCTGGGCGGACGCCACCTCGTGGTGGTGCTTCTCGACGTTGGCGCCCATCTTCGCCATGGAGGCGAGCATCTCGGAGCGCATGTCCTGCGCCGAGTCGATCGGCGGGACGGGGAAGTAGCCGCCCTTGGTCTTCACGCGGTGGCCGAGGTTGCCGCCCTCATACTCGGTGTCGAAGTTGGTCGGCAGCTCGATGGAATCGAGCTTGAAGCCGGTGTTGTACGGGTCGGCCTTGAAGCGCACGTCGTCGAAGATGAAGAACTCGGCCTCGGGGCCGAAATAGACCGCGTCGCCGATGCCGGTCGACTTGGCATAGGCCTCGGCCTTCTTGGCGATGGAGCGCGGGTCGCGGCCGTAGGGCTGGCCGGTGGTCGGCTCCAGCACGTCGCACACGATGGACATCGTGGTCTCGGAGAAGAACGGGTCGATGCAGGCGCTCTCCGGGTCCGGCATGAGCAGCATGTCGGACTCGTTGATGGCCTTCCAGCCGGCGATGGAGGAGCCGTCGAAGGCGGTGCCTTCGGAGAGGAATTCCTCGTCCACCATGCCGATATCGAAGGTCACGTGCTGCCACTTGCCGCGCGGGTCGGTAAAGCGCAGGTCGACGTATTTCACGTCCTCGGACTTGATGGCGTCGAGGACGTCCTTGACCGTCTTGAGCTTCATGAGAGGGTCTACCTTTCTTCGATCAGCAGTGAAATTGGGCGAGGAAGGGAAAAATCAGATGGCGTCGAGGCCGGACTCGCCGGTGCGGATGCGGATCGCCTCCTCGATCGAGGAGACGAAGATCTTGCCGTCGCCGATGCGCCCGGTCTGGGCGGCGCGGCGGATGGCGTCCACGGCCTTGTCCACCATTTCGTCGGAGAGGACGATCTCGATCTTCACCTTGGGCAGGAAGTCCACGACGTACTCGGCACCGCGGTAAAGCTCGGTGTGGCCCTTCTGGCGCCCAAACCCTTTCGCCTCGGTTACGGTGATGCCCTGCAGTCCGACGTCCTGAAGGGCCTCCTTCACCTCGTCCAGCTTGAAGGGCTTGATGATTGCCTCGATCTTCTTCATGCGCTCCGTCTCCCTGGCCCGGCCCCTCCGCCGCATGGCCGAGCCGGCGCACTTGAAGCAGGATGCGTGCCACGCTCAGGCTCCATGGCCCGCGCGGCCCGTCTCCCGCCGTGGAGCGCAATTATGCACATGCGGTAATCAGGTTGAGTAAATTTTAGGCGAAATTTTCCCGGCGGCGGGCAGCCGCCTGGATATGAACTAGGCAGGCGGGAGCTGGATGTGGGCTGTGAGCTGCTAGAACCCTCCGAAATGGCGCGCGCGGACGCTTTCGCCGTGCAAATGGGCACGCCTTCCCTGACGCTCATGGAGCGCGCGGGCACCGCTGTCGCGGACGTTGTGGCGCGCAGTCCCCTCGCCACCCGCGTGCTGGTGCTGTGCGGGCCGGGCAACAATGGCGGCGACGGCTTCGTCGCCGCGCGCATCCTCGCCCAGCGCGGCTTCCGGGTGCGCCTCGCGCTGCTGGGCGATCGCGACCGCCTGTCGGGCGACGCCGCCGCGGTGGCGCGCCAGTGGAAGTGGGCGGTGGACGAGCCGGCGGCGGTGGACCTCGCCGCCTGCGACCTCATCGTCGACGCGCTGTTCGGCGCGGGGCTCGCCCGCGACCTCGATGGCGCCGCCAGGGCGCTGGTGGAGCGCATGGCGGCGGCGGGGCGGCCCATCGTCGCCGTGGACCTGCCCTCGGGCCTCGACGGCGTCACCGGCCAGGTGCGCGGCGCGGCCGCGCCGGCGCGCGAGACCGTCACCTTCTTCCGCCGCAAGCCGGGCCACCTGCTGGAGCCGGGCCGCGCGCTGTGCGGCAAGGTGCGGGTGGCCGACATCGGCATCCCGGAGGATGCCATCGCCGCGGTGCGGCCCACCGCCTTCGTCAACGGACCCGCCGCCTGGCAGCATGCCTTCCCGCGCCCTGCGGCCGAAGGCCACAAGTATGACCGCGGCCATGCGGTTGTCGTGAGCGGGGAGGCCTGGACCTCGGGCGCCGCCCGGCTCTGCGCGCGCGGCGCGCTGCGGGCCGGCGCGGGGCTCGTGACGCTCGCCTGCCCGGCGAGCGTGCTGCCGCTCCAGGCCGCCTCCTACGCCGCCATCATGACCCGCGAGGCGCCGGACGCGCGCGCCCTTGCGCATCTGCTGGAGGACGCGCGGCTCCATACCGTGGCGCTCGGCCCGGGTCTCGGGGCCGGGGAGGAGACGCGGCGCCGGGTCGCGGCGGCGGCGCCCGGGCGCCGGCTGGTGCTCGACGCGGACGCTCTCACCTCCTTCGCCGGAGAGGCGGATGCGCTGGCGGCGCTGCTGGCGGGGGCGGAGTGCGCCGTCATCACGCCGCATGCGGGCGAGTTCGCGCGCCTGTTCGCCGGCGCCGAGGCGGTGCTCGGGGCGCCGTCCAAGCTCGCGGCGGCGCGCGCGGCGGCGCGCCTCGTCGGCGCGGTGGTGGTGCTCAAGGGGCCGGACACGGTGGTGGCCGCCCCGGACGGGCGCGCCATGATCGCCGAGAACGCCCCGCCGTTCCTCGCCACGGCGGGGGCGGGCGACGTGCTCGCGGGCTTTGCCGCCGGCCTCCTGGCCCAGGGCATGCCGGCCTTCGAGGCGGCGGGCGCGGCGGTGTGGCTGCACGGCGAGGCGGCGCGCGAGGCCGGCCCCGGCCTCATCGCCGACGACCTGCCCGAGGCGCTGCGCGCGGTCTATGGCCGCCTGTTCGCCCAGCTTGCGGGATGACGCGCGCGGCGGTGGCGGGCAGGCCGGATCAGGGCCGCGAAGCCCTCACCCCAACTCTCTACCCGCCGGGCGCGCGCGAACGGGGCGGCGGCGCGTTCTTCGCGGCGACCTGCGAAAGCCGGGCGCTTTCCCTCTCCCCGGCGGGGAGAGGGCAGGGTGAGGGGGGAAGGCCGCGGGCGGCGGCGATCCCGCGTCCTCAGGCGGGCGTGACCTCGAAGGCGCGGCTCGTCACCACCGCGCCGTCGCCCACCCGCTGGACGATGATCGGCCAGCGGCCGGGGGCGTCCGCGAGGAAGGCGACCCGCACCGTGCTCTTCGGCCCCACCGGCACGGTGTCGTGCCACCAGGGCTTCCAGCCGTCGTCCATGCCGTCGAGCAGGCGCACCGCCGTGCCCTGGATGTGCACCGAGACCGGCGCCTCCATGGTGTTGGCGAGGGTGAGCACCACGGTGCGCCCCGCCTTCACGCTGCCCACCAGCGGCGGGCCGACGGCGCTCTCGCCGATCGGCACGTCGAAGCGCGCCGCGTTCTGGAGCGGGATCTCCTTCGGCAGCGCGTTGGGCGGCAAGGGCGGGGGCGGACCGTCCGGGGCGGTGCCGGCGGGGCCGACCGGCGCGATCACCGCGAGGCGGATCGGCTCCTGCGCGGTCTCCAGCTCGACGATGGAGACGTCCGCATCGTCGAGCGTCGCCGCCACGTCCACCCGCCCGCCGGGCGGAAGCTGGAGCCGGCCCTCCTTCAGTTCGAACGGCTCGGCCGGCTGGCCGTCCACCGCGATCACATAGGCCGCCGGGCCGCGCACCCGCACGCGCAGCATCAGCGTCGTGGCATTGATGAAGCGCAGCCGCGCCCGGCCGTCCGCCGGTCCCTGGAAGGTGGGCGAGATGGCGCCGTTGACCGGAAAGATCGGCATGCCGGTCTCGGGCGGGAACGACTGGATGAACAGCACATGGTCGGCGGCGTAGAGCGCCGGGCCGGGCTCCTCCACCACCAGCGCGCCCGCGAGCGCGCGCCGCGCGAGCGTCGGATTGGCGGCGTGGTACCAATAGGTGCCGGCGTCCGGGGCGGTGACCGACACGGTGCCGCTCTTGCCGCCCGCCACCGGCGCCGCGGCGAGGGCGGCGCCTGCCGAGGGGCCGCGCAAGCCGTGCCAGACGAGGGCGACGTCCTCCTTCAGGCCGTTGGCGAGATCGACATTGAGCGTGCCGCCCTTCTTCAGGCGCAGCACCGGCCCCGGCAGGCCCTGGTTGAACAGCGCGAGCCGGCCGGGACCCGCGAGCTCGGGGCGCGCCGCCTCGGCGGCCGACAGCGCGACGGAGACCGGTGCCGGCACCGGCGGCGCTCCCGCAGCGGCGGCCGATGCGCCCGGCGCCTGGGCGGCCGGGGTCTGGGCGGCCGCGAGGCCGCCGGTCGCGGGAAGGAGGAGCGTGGCGGCCGCGCCCTTGAGGAGACTGCGTCGGGTGGGGCAAAGGTTGCTCACGCTGGGCTCTCCGCGGCTCGTTTCGCGGACCATCTTACGGCGCCGGAAAAAGGGCAAGCGCCATTCGCTGGCCCGGCCACGCCGCCCGCGCCCACAAAGCGCCCCCATCTCCACCCGCCGCTTCGCATCAGTCCCGTCGCCGCCCGGTCCGCCTCCACCGCTCCCACCGCACGACGCCCCGTCCGCCCGCACCGCCCCAACCACCCCCACCGCCCGAACCGCCGTCATGCTCCGACTTGATCGGAGCATCCACGCCCCGTCGGCTGGTCCTTGGGCCCTCCGGTCAAGCCGGAGGGCGACGGCGGGGAGAGGGGAGAGGCTGGGGAAAGGTGACAGCGGCAGGCGGCGATGGTTCTGCGCGGCGCATCGACCCCCACCGCCGTCATGCTCCGACTTGATCGGAGCATCCATGCCGATGTCCCCGCCTGCCTCCCGGCCGCCGGATGGGCCCTCCAGACAAGCCGGAGGGCGACGGCGGTGCAGGGCGGTAAGGGCGCCGCGGGCTGTGCGGGGACGGCATTTTCTTGCTGCGCGCGGGCGCGAGCGTGATATAAGCCGCCACTCTGATCGGCGCTCCGGCGACCGGTCTGCGCCGTTGTGCGCGCCCGGCGCCGGCCCGTCCGGCCGAAGGGCGTGCGCGGGGCGAAGCCGGGGACGGGCGAGGCCCGCGGGTCCGGGCGCGGAAATTCCACACCCGGAAATTCCTGGCGCGGATCAGTGGAATCGACCGGCCGGATGTTCCTTGCCGCGCGCCGGTTCCGGCGGGCCGGCGCGGGACTCCCAGCTTCGGCAGGCGTGCTTCGGCGAGCCTGGCTTCGGCAGGTCCGGCTTTGGCAAGTCCGGCTTCGGCAGGTCCAGCTTCGGCTGACTGGCGGGCTTGGGCTGGCGGTATCGCCTGGCGGGCGTGGCGGAACTGGTAGACGCGCGGGATTTAGGTTCCCGTGACGATGAGTCGTGGGGGTTCGAGCCCCTCCGCCCGCACCATCTCGCCGGCGCATCGGTGGCGGACCTCGCCTTGGCGCGCAGCGTGCGCGCGCGGGCCGGTTTGCGGATCCCCCGCCGGGGGACAGGAATTTGAACGCGGACTGCGCCGGGCGCGGCCCCGCACAGGTTGGGACAGGACCGCGCCGGACGCGGCCAGGACAGGTGAAGGCAAGACGATGCAGGTGACCGAGACCCAAGCCGAAGGCCTCAAGCGCGCGTTCCGCGTGGTGGTTCCCGCCACCGAGCTGGACGCCAAGGCGGCGGCGCGCCTCTCCGACCTCAAGGACAAGGTCAAGCTCAACGGCTTCCGCCCGGGCAAGGTGCCGGTGGCGCACCTGAAGCGGGTCTACGGCAGGTCCGTGATGGCCGAGGTGATCGAGCAGACCGTCACCGAGGCGAACGGCAAGATCGTCGAGGACAACGGCTTCCGTCTCGCGCTGCAGCCCAAGGTGGCGCTGCCCGAGGACCAGGACGAGGTGAAGGGCGTCATCGAGGGCGAGAAGGACCTCACCTACACCGTCGAGCTGGAGCTGCTGCCCAAGATCGAGCTGGGCAACTTCAAGGAGCTGAAGGTCGAGAAGCCGGTGGTCGAGGTGAGCGACGCCGAGGTGGACGAGACCATCGCCCGCATCGCCGACGCCAACCGCCCCTACAGCGCCAAGGCCGGCGCCGCCGCCAAGGGCGACCGCGTCAGCGTCGACTTCGTCGGCACCATGGACGGCGAGAAGTTCGAGGGCGGCTCGGGCGAGGACGTCCAGGTGGTGATCGGCTCCAACAGCTTCATCCCCGGCTTCGAGGAGCAGCTCGAAGGCATCAATGTGGGCGAGACCCGCACCGTCACCGTCTCCTTCCCCGAGGCCTATGCCGCCCGTGCGCTCGCCGGCAAGCCGGCCTCGTTCGAGGTGACCGCCAAGGGCATCGAGGCGCCGGGCGAGCTGGTGCTCGACGACGAGTTCGCCAAGACGCTCGGCCAGGAGAGCCTCGCCAAGCTCAAGGAGCTGGTGCGCCAGCGCATCGAGAGCGAGCATGCCGGCGTCGCCCGCCAGAAGATCAAGCGCACCCTGTTGGACGCGCTCGACGCCGCGCACCAGTTCGACGTGCCCGCGGGCCTGGTCGAGCAGGAGTTCACCGGCGTGTGGGAGCAGGTGAAGCAGGACCTCGCCGCGCAGAACCGCACCTTCGCCGACGAGGACACCACCGAGGACGAGGCGCAGGCGGAATACCGCAAGATCGCCGAGCGCCGGGTCCGCCTCGGCCTGGTCCTTGCGGAAATCGGCGAGCGCAACAATATCCAGGTCTCCGACGACGAAGTGACTCGCGCCGTTGTCGAGCGCGCGCGTCAGTTCCCCGGCCAGGAGCAGCAGGTGTGGGACTATTATCGCCGCAATCCCCAGGCGATGGCGTCCGTGCGTGCGCCCCTGTTCGAGGAGAAGGTGGTCGACTTCCTGCTGGAGCTCGCCGACGTGACCGAGAAGAAGGTCACCAAGGAAGAGCTCTACAAGGAAGACGAGGACGAGAAGGCGGCCTGATTCCCCTCGGGCCGGCTTCGCTGAACTTGCGAACGCGCGCGGCGGATCTGTCCCTCCGCCCGCGCCCCGAGGATTAGAAATGCGCGATCCCGTCGATACTTATATGAATTACCTCATCCCTATGGTGGTCGAGCAGACCAACCGGGGCGAGCGCTCGTACGACATTTTCTCGCGCCTCCTGAAGGAGCGCATCCTGTTTCTGACCGGCCCGGTCGAGGACGGCATGGCCACGCTCGCGGTGGCCCAGCTCCTGTTCCTGGAGGCGGACAATCCGAAGAAGGAAATCTCGATGTACATCAACTCCCCCGGGGGAGTGGTGACGTCGGGCCTCGCGATCTACGACACCATGCAGTTCATCAAGCCGGCGGTGTCGACGCTGTGCATCGGCCAGGCCGCCTCCATGGGCTCGCTGCTGCTCACGGCGGGCGAGAAGGGCATGCGCTTCGCGCTCCCCAACGCGCGAATCATGGTGCACCAGCCCTCGGGCGGCTTCCAGGGCCAGGTGACGGACATCATGCTCCACGCCCAGGAGATTCTCAGCCTGAAGAAGCGGCTGAATGAAATCTATGTGAAGCACACCGGCCAGCCGTTCGAGGCGATCGAGAACGCGCTTGAGCGTGACAACTTCATGACCTCCGAGGCCGCCAAGGAGTTCGGGCTGATCGATTCGGTGATCGACAAGCGCCCGACCGACGAGGCCGCCAAGGCCGCCTGAGTGCGGCCAGGCTGAAGCTCGTCGCACCACAGACCGGCAGGTTCACGAACGGCCGCGCCCCAACGGGCGCGGCGGCACGCCGCATGCGGGCGGAATTCGCGCTTGCGTGCAGTGCAAGATCGCGCTTGCATGGTCCATAGCCGGCATCGACACGTCGCGTCGTCGGCCTCCCCCGCTCAGCGTCGAGGGGCTGCGCCGCGACGGTGCCCAAGGTTCGGGCCGATGCCGGGAACGATGCGGACCGGGTGCGCGGCGGCACTCCTTGTTATCCGGAAGCACGACCTTCCGGGGGAAACCCTGCCGTCTGCCTTGATCGTGTCGCCAGAGGGTGGTTGGCTCAGGCTGACCGCAATGAAGGAATGCGGGATTGGCGAGCTTCTTGCTTGGTCCAATCCCCAATCGGGTCCGTAGGAAGGGGACGCGCACGCGCCGCCGAAACCGCCGGACCGCAGGAGACGTGAGATGAGCAAGACCGGCGGCAGCGACAGCAAGAACACGCTTTATTGCTCGTTCTGCGGCAAGAGCCAGCATGAGGTCAGGAAGCTCATCGCCGGACCGACCGTGTTCATCTGCGACGAGTGCGTCGAGCTGTGCATGGACATCATCCGGGAAGAGTCCAAGTCCTCTCTGGTGAAGTCGCGGGATGGCATCCCCACCCCGAAGGAGATCCGCAAGGTCCTCGATGACTATGTCATCGGCCAGGACCACGCGAAGAAGGTCCTCTCCGTGGCGGTGCACAACCACTACAAGCGCCTCAACCACGCCACCAAGCACGGCGACGTGGAACTCGCGAAGTCCAACATCCTGCTGATCGGCCCCACGGGCTCCGGCAAGACGCTGCTCGCGCAGACGCTGGCGCGCATCCTCGACGTGCCCTTCACCATGGCCGACGCCACCACGCTGACCGAAGCCGGCTACGTGGGCGAGGACGTGGAGAACATCATCCTCAAGCTGCTCCAGGCGGCCGACTACAATGTCGAGCGGGCGCAGCGCGGCATCGTCTACATCGACGAAATCGACAAGATCAGTCGCAAGTCCGACAATCCGTCCATCACCCGCGACGTGTCGGGCGAGGGCGTGCAGCAGGCGCTGCTGAAGATCATGGAAGGCACGGTGGCCTCGGTCCCGCCCCAGGGCGGCCGCAAGCATCCGCAGCAGGAATTCCTGCAGGTGGACACCACAAACATCCTGTTCATCTGCGGCGGCGCCTTTGCCGGGCTCGACAAGATCATCTCGTCGCGCTCGAAGGGGTCCACCTCCATCGGCTTCCAGGCCAAGGTCGCCCCGCCCGAGGATCGCCGTCCCGGAGAGGTGTTCCGCGAGGTGGAGCCCGAGGACCTGCTGAAGTACGGCCTCATCCCGGAGTTCATCGGCCGCCTGCCCGTGCTGGCGACGCTGGGCGACCTCGACGAGGAGGCGCTGAAGAAGATCCTCTCCGAGCCGAAGAACGCGCTGGTCAAGCAGTACCAGCGGCTGTTCGAGATGGAGAATGTGGACCTCACCATCCACGAGGAGGCGCTCGGCGCCATCGCCCGCAAGGCGATCGAGCGCAAGACCGGCGCCCGCGGCCTCAGGTCGATCATGGAGGGCATCCTGCTCGACACCATGTTCGACTTGCCCGGCCTCGAAGGCGTCGAGGAGGTGGTGATCTCCAAGGAAGTCGTCGAGCAGAACGCGCGCCCGCTCTACATCTATGCGGACCGCGTGGGCGATGCAGGCGCCAGTGCGTGACGCCCTCGGGCCCACCGTGCATCCCCGCATGACGTGCGCGGGGCAGGCGGGCGCTTGGGACGAGACGGCGGGCGCGACGGGCGACCGGCTGAGGGCCGGCCGTCGCCGCGCCGCCACCCCCGCGCCCGCGCGGCGCGGGGCTGGGCGCCGGGCGGGATGCGCCCCCGTCCCGCCCTTGAAATGGGTCGGTAGCCTCTCCATCTTCGTTTCGAAAGTTCCGGTCTCGGGGCTCGAAGATCGTGTCTCCAGCGGCCCGGAGCACGCGCCGCTCGGCCTGCAGCGCAGGCAGAGCGGACCACGCGTTCTCCCTCAAAACCGCGTCAGCATTGAAAATCGACACCCGTCTCCGGCCGCGTGCACGCGCGGCAGCGTTTTCGCGTGTGCAGCTTCTGAAAGGATTGCCCAATGACGAGCCCGAAGCCGCGTCCCCCGCTCGTTGCCGGAGTGTCTCAGACCTTCCCGGTGCTTCCGCTGCGGGACATCGTCGTCTTCCCGCACATGATCGTTCCCCTGTTCGTGGGCCGCGAGAAGTCGATCCGTGCCCTGGAAGAGGTGATGCGCGGCGACACCTACATCCTGCTCGCCACCCAGGAGAATGCCTCGGATGACGATCCGGCGGCCGACGCCATCTACCGCGTCGGCACACTGGCGACCGTCCTCCAGCTTCTCAAGCTGCCCGACGGCACCGTGAAGGTGCTGGTGGAGGGCGTCAGCCGCGCCCAGGTGGTGAAGTACACCGAGCGCGCCGACCTCTACGAGGCCGAGGCCATCACGCTGTCCGACGAGGAGGGCGACGCGGTGGAGGCCGAGGCGCTCGCGCGCTCGGTGGTCAACGAGTTCGAGAACTATGTGAAGCTCAACAAGAAGGTGTCGCCCGAGGTGGTGGGTGTCGTCGGCCAGATCGACGACCACTCCAAGCTCGCCGACACCATCGCCTCCCATCTCGCGGTGAAGATCCCCGAGAAGCAGCTGGTGCTGGAGACCGTGAAGGTCGCCGACCGGCTGGAGAAGGTGCTCGGCCTGATGGAGAGCGAGATCTCCGTCCTGCAGGTGGAGAAGCGCATCCGCACCCGCGTCAAGCGGCAGATGGAGAAGACCCAGCGCGAGTACTACCTCAACGAGCAGATGAAGGCGATCCAGAAGGAGCTGGGCGACGAGGAGGGCCGCGACGACCTGCAGGAGCTGGAGGACCGCATCAAGCGGACCAAGCTCACCAAGGAGGCGCGCGAGAAGGCCACCCACGAGCTGAAGAAGCTGCGCCAGATGTCGCCCATGTCGGCCGAGGCCACCGTGGTGCGCAACTATCTGGACTGGCTGCTGTCGATCCCGTGGGGCGTGAAGAGCAAGGTCAAGAAGGACCTCTCCTTCGCCCAGGAGATCCTCGACACGGATCACTACGGCCTCGACAAGGTCAAGGAGCGCATCGTCGAGTATCTCGCCGTGCAGAGCCGCGCCAACAAGCTCACCGGGCCGATCCTGTGCCTCGTCGGGCCTCCGGGCGTCGGCAAGACCTCGCTCGGCAAGTCCATCGCCAAGGCGACGGGCCGCGAGTTCGTGCGCGTGGCGCTGGGCGGCGTGCGCGACGAGGCGGAGATCCGCGGCCACCGGCGGACCTATATCGGCTCCATGCCGGGCAAGGTCATCCAGTCCATGCGCAAGGCCAAGAAGTCGAACCCGCTCTTCCTTTTGGACGAGATCGACAAGATGGGCGCCGACTTCCGCGGCGACCCGTCCTCGGCCCTGCTCGAAGTGCTGGACCCGGAGCAGAACCACACCTTCAACGACCACTATCTTGAGGTCGACTACGACCTCTCGAACGTGATGTTCGTGACCACGGCGAACACGCTGAACATCCCGCCGGCCCTTCTGGACCGCATGGAGGTGATCCGCATCGCCGGCTACACCGAGGACGAGAAGGCGGAGATCGCGCGCAAGCACCTGATCCCCAACGCCATCGCCAAGCACGGCCTCGGTCCGAAGGAGTGGACCATCGACGACGAGGCGCTCATGACCCTCATCCGCCGCTACACGCGGGAGGCGGGCGTGCGCAACCTGGAGCGCGAGATCTCCACCCTCGCCCGCAAGGCGGTGAAGGAGCTCGTGGTCTCCAAGAAGAAGACCGTGAAGGTGACGGCGAAGAACCTCGAGGACTTCCTCGGCGTGCCCCGCTATCGCTACGGCGAGGCGGAGATGGAGGACCAGGTGGGCGTCGTCACCGGCCTCGCCTGGACCGAGGTGGGCGGCGAACTGCTCACCATCGAGGGCCTGATGATGCCCGGCAAGGGCAAGATGACGGTCACCGGCAACCTGCGCGACGTGATGAAGGAGAGCATCTCCGCGGCGGCGTCCTACGTGCGCTCGCGGGCGGTGGACTTCGGCATCGAGCCGCCTCTGTTCGAGCGGCGCGACATCCACGTCCACGTTCCCGAGGGGGCGACCCCGAAGGACGGGCCTTCGGCGGGCGTCGCCATGGCCACCGCCATCGTCTCGGTGATGACCGGCATCCCGGTGCGCCGCGACGTGGCGATGACGGGCGAGATCACGCTGCGCGGCCGGGTGCTGCCCATCGGCGGCCTCAAGGAGAAGCTGCTCGCGGCCCTCAGGGGCGGCATCAAGCGGGTGCTGATCCCCGAGGAGAACGCCAAGGACCTGGCGGACATCCCGGCCAACGTGAAGAACGCGCTGGAGGTGATTCCGGTCTCGCGCATGGACGAGGTGCTCGGCTACGCGCTGGTGCGCCGTCCGGAGCCCATCACCTGGGAGGAGCGGCCGGTCAACGCGCCCGAACCTCCGGTGGCGGAAGAGGAGACCCCCGGCGTGGTCGCTCACTGAGCGATTTCAAAGGGTTAAGTGATGTGACGGGGCGGCGCGCACCACGCGCCGCCCCGTTTCTTTTCGCACCCGCACATGCGGAAATCGTGCACTGGTGCGGGTTTGTCGTCGATGACGCTTGCAAAAGCCGCATTTTCCGTGAAGCTTCGCGCCGATCGCCTAGGGCTCGAACCCGCGCGATTCGAGTGTATTCAACGGAAGGGAATGGTCAGATGACCACCAAGAACGAACTGATCGCCGCGGTGGCTGAAGAGGCCAAGCTGACGAAGACGGCCGCGGCTGCGGCGGTGGACGCCACCTTCGACATCATCGCCAAGGCGCTCAAGCAGGGCGAGGAAGTCAAGCTGATCGGCTTCGGCAGCTTCTCGGTGGTGAAGCGTGCCGCCCGTGAAGGCCGCAACCCGCGCACCGGCAAGCCGGTGAAGATCAAGGCGTCGAAGGCGCCGAAGTTCACCCCCGGCAAGGGTCTCAAGGAAGCCGTCAACGGCTGAGGCTCCGCGCGGTCAGATCCCCTGATCTGACGCACGTTGCACGCGTTGCGCGCCGCCCCTACGGGCCTGGCGCGCAACGCGGCAACAGCAAGTATCCCGCTTCCCGCATCCCCCTGCACATCTCCCGCTGGCATCTTCTGATCGGCGCACCGCTCATCGGCATTTGCCGGGCGCGTCCCAGTCATCCACGCGGGAGCCGCCGAGCCCGACATCTCAGGATGGTTTGCAGCCGCCGGGCGTGGATGCCCGGCACAAGGCCGGGCATGACGGCGCGGGGCGCGTGCGGCCGATCTCGGCGCATGGCATGGCTGGCCGCGCCTTGCGGTGCGATGCCGCCGTCCTCGGCGCCCTCAGAGCGCATCGCTGCGCCGCTCATCCTCCCGCCGCCGACAGCCCTTCGGCCGCCGCCAGCAGCTTCTCCAGCAGGTCGCCCTCCAGCGCCGCGCGCGAGGTGCGCCCGAGATTGGTGCTGAGATTGAGCGCGGCGACCACGGTGCCGTCCGCGTCGCGGATCGGCGCGGCGATGCCGCACGCGCCCGGCTCCAGCTCCTCGCTCACAAGCGCCCAGCCCTGCGCCTTCACGCGGGCGATCTCCGCCATCAGGTCGGCGATGCCGGTGAGGGTCTGCCCGGTATAGGCCGGCCGCTCCGTGCCTTCGAGCAGCGCCCGGAGCGCATCCGGCGCCGGCTGGGTCAGCAGCACCCGCCCCATGGAGGTGCAGAAGGCCGGCAGGCGGCTGCCCACCGAGAGCCGGTTGCGCAGGATGCGCGCCACGTCCGCCCGCGCCACGAACGTCACCTCGGCGCCGTCGAGCACGGAGACCGCCACCGTCTCGTTGGTGGCCGCCGAGAGCGCCTCCACCACCGGGCGGGCGCGCTCGGCGATGTCGAGCGACGAGAGATAGGAATAGCCGAGCCGCAGCACCCGCGAGGTGAGGGAGAACCGCCCGTCCGCGCTCTGCCGGGCAAGGCCGAGGGCGACCAGCGTCAGCAGCATGCGCCGCGCGCCGGCGCGCGGCAGCCCGGTGCGCTGGGCCGCCTGGGCCATGGTGAGCCCGCCGTCCGCGCCCTCGAACGCCGACATCACCGCCAGCCCCTTGGCGAAGGCCTCCACGAAGCCGTCGCCGCCCTTCGGCCAGGCGGCGATGTCGGCGGCGGTCCAGAGCTGCTTCACAGCCGCCTCCATTCCCTCTAAGATGTTCGTACATCGATCATATGTTCGTACAACGAACAAATCAAGGGAGAGTGCTCATGTTTCTCAAGCGACTTGTGCCGGTTCTGGCCCTGGCGGCGCTGCTGCCGGCGGCCGCCCTGGCGGACGGCTTCCCCACCCGGCCCATCAAGCTCGTGGTGCCCGCCGCCACCGGCGGGCCGACCTTCATCACCGCCAAGATGGTGGCGGACAAGATGACGGAGAGCCTGAAGCAGCCGGTGATCGTCGAGCCGGTGCCGGGCGCCGGCGGCAATACCGGGGCGCTCCAGGTGGCCCGCGCCGAGCCGGACGGCTACACGCTGCTGGTGGCCACCATCGGCACCCACGCCATCAACCAGACGCTCTACAAGAAGATGCCGTTCGACCCGATCGCCGACTTCGAGCCGGTGTCGCAGCTGGTGCAGTACCCGCTGGTTCTGGTGGCGAACGCGGACTTCCCGCCGAGCACGGTCCCCGAGCTGATCGCCTATGCCAAGGCCAATCCCGGCAAGGTGCTGCGCGCCTCCGGCGGCAGCGGCACCTCCATGCACCTCACCGGCGAGCTGTTCCGCTCGCAGGCCCAGGTGGACATGCCGCACGTGCCCTACAAAGGCAGCGCCCCCGCGCTCACCGACCTCGCCGGCGGCCACGTGCAGATCATGTTCGATTCGCTGATGACCGCCATGCCGCTGGTGAAGGCCGGCAGGCTGAAGGCGCTCGGCGTCACCGGCGCCACCCGCTCGCCCATCGCCCCCGACGTGCCCACCATCGCCGAGCAGGGGCTCAAGGGCTACCAGGCGTTCGGCTGGATCGGCATCGTTGCGCCCAAGGGCACGCCGCGCCCCGTGGTGGACACGCTCGCCAAGGCGGTCGCCGAGGCGCTCAAGGACCCGAAGATCCACGAGACGCTGATCGCCCAGGGCGCCGAGCCGGTGGGCTCCACGCCCGACGCCTTCCGCACCTTCATCGCCGACCAGACCAAGCTCTGGGCGGTAGCGGTGAAGGATTCCGGCGCGCAGGTGGAGTGAGCCCCATGACCTTCCATTCCGTTCCCCTGTCGATCCCCAAGGCGGAATTCGCCGCCCGCGTCGCCGCGCTCGCCGCCCGCGTGAAGGCGGAAGGGGCGGGCGCCTATGTGGGCACCCGCCTCGGCGCGCTGCATTATCTCGGCGGCGTGTTCATGCCCTGGCGCGGCGCCGTGGTGGTGACCCGCGAGGGCCATTGCGAGATGGTCTACTGGGCCATGGACGCCGAGCGCGCACGCGCCGAGGGCTGCGCGCAGACCGTGACCGAATTCACCGGCTCGGCGCTGGTGGAGGGAGTAGCCGCGATCCTCGCGCGCCACGGCCTCGCGCATTTGCCGGTGGGCGTCGACCTGGAGCATCCCGGCGCCGCGCAGGTGGCGCCCGGCATGCTCACGGCCGGCGAATATCTCGCGCTCGGCCGCGCCCTGCCCGAGGCGAAGCTGGTGAACGGCGTCGACTGGATCGACGACCTCATGCTCATCAAGTCGCCGGCCGAGATCGCGCTCCTGCGGCAGGCGGCCGTGGTCGCTGCCGCCGGCTTCGAGGCCGGCGCCGCGGCGGTGGCCGAGGGGGTGAGCGAGAATCACGTCGCTGGCGTGGTGGAGGCGGCGATCCGCGATGCCGGCTCTTCCTGGGCCTGGGCCATCACCGGCGGCACCGAGGTGGGCGCGGGCGACCGCTCGGCCTATGCCCGCGGCGTCACCCAGCAGGCCACCGACGCGGTGATAAGGCGCGACCAGTTCGTGGTGATCGACCTGCACTCCATGGTGGGGGTCTATCTCTCCGATCTGTCGCTGCCGGTGTTTCTCGGCACGCCGACGGCCGAGCAGGCCGCCATCGCCGCCTGCTGGGAGGAGGTGGCCGCCACCATGCTCGCGGCGCTCCGGCCGGGCCGGGCGGTGAAGGACTGCGCCCTTGAGGGCCATGCGGTGTTCGCCCGCCACGGCTTCGGCGCGCTCGGCCTGCCGCTGTTCGGCCACGGCCTCGGCACCTGCGCCCGCACCCGCCCGTTCGTGAACCCGTCGAGCACCGACACGGTTCAGGAGGGCATGGTGATCGCGCTCGGCACCCACCTCTACGTGCCCGGCGTCGGCGGCCTGCGGCTGGAATATCCGACCCTCGTGACCGCATCCGGCGGGGAGGGCCTCAGCGGCCTGCCGCCGAAGGTGCGCTATCTGCCGTGAGGCGGAGGCCGAGGCGGGCGAGGGCCCGCCTCGGT
Organism: Xanthobacter tagetidis; assembly: GCF_003667445.1. Classification (GTDB taxonomy): domain Bacteria; phylum Pseudomonadota; class Alphaproteobacteria; order Rhizobiales; family Xanthobacteraceae; genus Xanthobacter; species Xanthobacter tagetidis. The sequence goes on from NZ_RCTF01000003.1 coordinate 248,759, forward strand.
GGGGGCTTCTGCGACGTGGCGGTCCTTTGCCGAACGGTTGGGCGCTGCTCCCGCTGCGCGGCGGCGGCGCTCCGGCTGACGGCCCGGCGCGCTCCCTCTCCCGCTTGCGGGGGAGGGCCGGAGAGGGGGAAAGCTGCGGGCCGGGCCGCGCGCTGTCGCCATGCTGCCCGGCCGCCCGGATGCCGATCGCGGGTGCGCTCGGAGCCCGCTCTTGTCCGCCCCGCCGCGCGGTGGTTTAAGGGCGGGCAGGGGCGGTTAGCTCAGTTGGTAGAGCATCTCGTTTACACCGAGAGGGTCGGCGGTTCGAGCCCGTCACCGCCCACCAGTCCCTCCCGCCCCATGACCCCCGATCGCCCGAATCGGTGCGCGCCGGACGCCGTGTTTCGGCAACGGGACTTGCCGAGCGGGAATTGTCGAGAACAGGCGGGATTTTCGCGGGACCGGGGGGATTTTCTTGTCTCGTCCCGCCTTGGCGCGCGCCCCGCGCGGCGGCCCAGCGGACGGTGCGCAAAAACCGCCGGGAAATGCACAGGGCTTGCTTGACTTGGGGCGGGGGGTGCCTTACCACGCCGCTCTCCCCGGCGCACCGCCTCAGCGGACGCCGGCTCGGGGGTGTAGCTCAGTTGGTTAGAGCGCCGGCCTGTCACGCCGGAGGTCGCGGGTTCGAGCCCCGTCACTCCCGCCAGATTTCCCAATAGCTTATCAAAGAAGCGCCCGCCGTTCGCAGCCGGAGCGGAGCCGCAATTGCGGCGCTGCGGAACGGCCATTACTGCGCTGCAGCCGCGAATTCGTTTTGTTGCGGCCGCATTCGGTGCTTAAGGGAAAGCACCGCCGCATCTTCCGCCTGCAGAGTCTTCCGCCATCATGGGCCTCTCCTCCGTTTGCTCAGCTGTGCCACGGGCCGCCGCCCGCGCCGCCCTCGCCCTCGGCATCGTCGCGATGCCGCTCTCCGCCCAGGCGTCGGACCAGCGCAAAAGCCTCTGTCCGTTCGAGATTTCCGCCGGCAGCCCGCCGTTTACGCTGCCCCGCGACGTGGCGTCCCTCGGCGCCGGCGGGCCGCTGCGCATCATGGCCATCGGCTCCTCCAGCACCGCCGGCTTCGGCGCGTCGCAGAGTGCGCTGACCTATCCCAACCAGCTCGCCGCCCGCCTCTCCGCCGCGCTCGGCCCCCGCACCGTCACCGTCACCAATGCCGGCATTTCCGGCGAGACCGGGCCGACCACCCTGCGCCGGCTGGAAGCCGCCATGGCCGCGCCCGAGCCGCCGCACATCGTGATCTGGCAGGTGGGCACCAACGACGTGCTGTTCGGCGGCAATCCGGCGGGCCTGGAAGCGCTGGTTCTCCGGGGCCTCGACGCGGTGACCGCGGCCGGCGCGGTGCCCATCGTGATCGACCAGCAGTATTTCCGCGCCATCCTGAACCTCAACCACTATGAGACATTCGTGGCGGCGGTGGAGCGCGCGACGGCGGCCCGCGGGGCGGCGCTGGTCAACCGCTACGCCGTCATGAAGCATTGGGCCGAGGCGCAGCCCAGGGTGTTCGACGGCCTGATGGCGCTGGACCGCTTCCATATGGGCGACCAGGGCTATGCCTGCCTTGCCGATCTCGTCGCCGCAGGCATCCTCGCGAAGCCGCCGGCGGCGATCGCGTCCGCCAAGCCGCCGATGAGCGTATCTGCGAACCCGCCGGCGGTGCCGGCCTCGGTCGCCGCCTCGCCACCCGCGCGCTGACAGGGTTGGGAGCAGCCGGGCACCAGGCGGGCATCGGTCGCGGACGGTAAAAAGGTGCAGCTTGACTGTTGCAAAAATGCCGGACACGCCACAAAGCGGCACCAAATCGTAACCCTAACGACAACCAACGATCCCCTTGCCGGGCCTCAGATGTTAAGAAGGGGTTAAGGCAAGGGGCGGGCCTTGCCGGCGACAACAGCCGGATTCTGATCTCATGCATTCGACGCTCAACGTCGCGTGGACCGGAAGGTCGGGCGACGCGCGCACCAGCCGGGCCCGTTCGCTGCTTCAGGCGGCCACCCGGGCCTCGGCGCTCCTCGGCCTGTCCTGCCTCCTGCTCCTGGGCGCGGGGGCGCCCGCATCGGCGCAGCAGACGGCGGCGGCCGACGCCGACCCCGAGTTCAACACGCTGTTCCACGAGTCCCTGAAGCGCCCCGCGGACGTCGCCTTGGCCTATCGCCTGGCGGCCCGGGCCACCCAGCTCGGCGACTACGAGGCGGCCATCGGCGTCTACGAGCGCATCCTGTTCTACAATCCCAAGGTGGTGCGGGTGCGGCTGGAACTCGGCCGGCTCTACTACCGGCTCGGCGCCTATGAGAGCGCGCGTGCCTATCTTCAGCCGATCGACGGCGACGGCATGCTGAGCCCCGCCGAGCAGGCCAACGTCACCGCCTATCTGGAGGAGGTCGAGCGCCGGCTCTCCACCAACCAGTGGAGCGTCTACGCCCAGGCGGGCGTGCGCTACCAGTCGAACGCCAATTACGGCCCGTCGAGCCGCATCGTCATCGGCGACGACGTGGCGGCGCTGCTGCCGCCGAGCTACGCCTCCAAGGCGGACGGCAACGTCTTCGGCCTCGCCACGGTGCGGCACGTCTACGACTTCGGCAACCAGCGCGGCGACGTCTGGGAAACCAATCTCAACCTCTATTATTCCCAGCAGTTCGACATCCAGCGGCTCAATCTCGGCTTCGTCGAGGCCAATACCGGCCCGCGCTTCGCGCTCGCGCCGGATGCGCTGCCCGGCTCCTCGGTGCGACCCTACGTGCTCGCCGGCGGCATCTCGCTGGGCGGGGCGAGCTATCTCGGCTCCTACGGCGCCGGCGTGTCGGTCTATCTGCCGTTCAGCCCCTATTTCTCCATCGAGCCGTTCGTCGAGGCGCGCCAGCGCGACTACCAGAACAGCGTCGACTACCCCACCGCCGGCTTCCAGAGCGGCGGCATGTGGACGGTGGGCGCCGGCCTGTTCGGCCGCATCACCGAGGGCGTGGGCTGGCGCGCGCGCATCGCCTATAACGACGCCGATGCCAGCGTGTCCTGGTATGCCTACGAGAACTTCAACGCCGATCTGGCGCTGCCGGTGGAATTCCAGGGCCTGTGGGGCGTCAAGCGGTGGGTGGTGATCCCCTCGGTCGGCTATTCCTACTACGGCTATGACGCGGCGAACCCCTTCGTCTCGCGCTTCATTCCCCGCACCGACGACCAGTACCGCGTGGGCCTCGCCCTCGACGTTCCCATCCATGAGCAGTTCGGCCTTCTGACCCAGGTGCAGTACACCTGGGCGAGCTCGTCCCTGCCCAATTACTCGTTCGACAATCTGAGCGTGTCGATCGGGCCGAACGTCCGGTTCTGAGGAGGACGCGCCATGCCCATCAGCACTCCCGCCCGGCTCCTCGCCTCCGTCGCCTCGCTCGCGCTGGTCGCCGCATCCGGCGCCCCCGCGCTGGCGCAGAACCCGCAGGTCGGCACCGCCGCGGCGGTCAATCCGCGCGCGACCGGGCAAGGCGGCGCCCGCGTGCTGGAACTCGGCTCCAGCATCATCCACCGCGAGCGCATCCAGACCTCCGACACCGGCAGCGTCCAGGTGATGTTCGTGGACAAGACCACGCTCAACATCGGCCCCGGCTCGAACCTGGTGATCGACGAATTCGTCTACGATCCCAACAAGAAGGCCGGCTCGATGGCGCTTTCCCTCACCAAGGGGGCGGTGCGCTTCGTGGGTGGGGCGGCGAGCCATACCGGCGGCGCCGAGGTGAAGACCCCGGTCGCCACCATCGGCATCCGCGGCGGCGTCGCCGGCATCACCCATCTGGGCGGGGAGACCCGCGCCATCCTCCAGTTCGGCACGCTGACGGTGCAGGGGCCCTCGGGCGAGCCCATCGTCGTGCGCCGGCCGGGCTTCATGGTCGTCATCGGCCCGAACGGCGTCTCCGGCCCGGTGCGCGTGACCCAGGCCGAGATCGACGCGCTGATCGCCAAGACGCTGAGCCAGGGACGGCAGACCGGCGGGCGTCCCGGCACCACGCCCGACCTCGCGGGGCTCGCCCCCAATGCCGGCGGCCCGTGCTCCATGCCGGCCCAGGGCCAGACCACCATGGACCTCGCCGCGGTCTCCTGCCGCTACTTCAACACCCAGTTGCAGAACCAGGTGGACACGGTGGCCGAGCAGGCCTCGCAGCAGGGGCAGACCAACGTCCTCGTCCCGGTCTACGTGCCGCCTCCGCCTTACGGTCCCGGCGGCTATGGGCCGGGCGGATATGGCCCAGGCGGCTACGGTCCCGGCGGCTATGGCGGCGGGGGCAACCCCAATCCGGGGCCGATCTTCCCCGGCTTTCCGAACCTGCCCAACTGGCCGAACCTGCCCAACTTTCCGAACTTTCCCGGCTTTCCGGGCACTGGCGGCGGCGGCAATCTGGCCGGCGGTCCACCGACCACCCCGCCGATCAACTCGCCGCCGCCGCCCGTTACCCCGCCGCCCCCGCCGCCGACCTGCATTCCGCCTTACTGCTGAGGCGCATCACGCGGCCAGCAGCGCCAGGCAGCGCTCGACGAGATGTTCGAGCGGCGGGCGTTCCTCCAGCATGGCCCGGTGCATCCGGCCGGCGGCGAGCGCCAGTTCGGCGGCATCCGCGTCCTCCGCGAAGGCGAGGATGTCGGTGGGGTCGGGCATGTATCCGGGATCGAACAGCAGCCGGCTGCGCGCCACGCCCGCGGCGGAGATGGCCTCGCCGTTGAGATAGTGCTCCACATGCTGGCACAGGGTGTATTGCGGCACCCCCGCCGCCAGCGCGTCCGCGGCGACCCCCGCATTGCCCTGGTGCAGCACCAGGCGTGCGCGCTCCAGCACGACGCTCATGCGCTGCGCCTCGCCATGCACCCTCACTCCGGCCGCGCGCAAAGCGGCGACCGCCGCCGGGGAGGCCGAGGGGGTGTAGATATCCAGCATCGGCCCGAGAACCTGCAGCGCCGCCATCACGCCCGGCCGGCAGATCACGTCCATATGGAGGTAGGCGAAGATGCGATCCGCACCCGGCCGCCGCTCGCGCATGGGCTCTGTCATCAGCGGCCCGTCGGCGGGGCGCGGGCGCACGTCGGCATAGGGATCGAGCAGCTGGAAGGTGGTGACGAAGGCGTCGTCGGCCTGGAACAGGGCGCCGATGCGGTCGATGGCGTCGAGCCCTTCGGCGGCGAGCGCCCGGTTGACGGCGTCGAGCATGTCCGCGTCCCGCGCCATGGGCGGCGTGAAGGCGTGGAGCAGCGGGAAGGCCTCAAGGTGCTGCGGCGGCAGGCAGAAGCCGACGCCGGACTGCATCGTCCGGGCCCGGCCGCGCGCCGCGAGCGTCGCCATCGGGGCATAGTCGAGGATGACGAGGTCCGGCCGGGTCTGGTCGATGATCGCGCGCCAGCCGGCGAGCGCCCGGCGCATGGCCTGCTCGTCCAGCAATCCGGCCTGGGCGAGCGAATCCGTGAGCGTCGCAGACGCGGGGATGGGCCGGAAGTCTGCGGGAGTCGTCTCCGGCGCCACCAGGACGGGAATGCCCGCCTTGTCCAGCGGCGTCGCGAAGAACGGCCGGCTGCACGCCGCCGTCACCTGGTGCCCGGCGGCGGCGAGCCGGCTGCCGATGCGGGCGAGCTTCATGGAATGGCCGTAGCCTACGCCCAGTTCCCAGGCGAGCAGCACCCGTCTCGAACCCAAACCGGCCTCCCTCGGCGCTGGCGCGCGCAGCCTGACGGCAAGGGATGAATGCCTGCTTGCGGGCAAAAGGTCGAGCCTGCGCGCGGGAAACGCCTTTCCTGCCAATTCCGGTTGCCTGCCGGGGGGCTGGTCGGATATCCCGGTGCGCACAGGCGCCGCCGGACAGCGGGCGCCGGGTCGGCCCATCGGCCGGTGCGCTCGGGATGGGCAAGGAGCACAGTGATGAACAGGTTCTCGCGCAGGGGTCTCGGTCTTCCGTCTCTGGCCGGCGCCGCGCTCGCGCTGCTCGCGCTTGCCGCCCCGGCCTCCGCCCAGTCGGCCGCGCCCGCCGCCCCCGCGACGGCCGCTGCGCCGGCGACCGAGACGCGCACCGTGCACGACGACTGGACCGTGCGCTGCAAGAAGGGCGGCGCGGCCAAGCCCGAGTGCGAGGCGGTGCAGACGCTCCAGACCACCGACCTCAAGGGCGTGCTCGCCCATATCGCCGTCCGGGCGGAGAAGGACGGGCCGGTGCGCCTCATCGTCCTCGTCCCGCCGGGCGTGTGGCTGCCCGCCAACGTGGTCTTCAAGGTGCCGAACGTGGCCGACATCACGCTCACCTACAAGCGCTGCGGCCAGCACTGCATCGCCTCGGTCGAACTGACCAAGGAGCAGCTCGACGCGCTCAAGGGCAGCGCCGGCAAGGGCGAGTTCACGTTCGAGAACGGCTCGCGCAGCCCCATCATCCTCCCCGTCTCCTTCAAGGGGCTCGGCAAGGCGATGGAAGAGGCCATGAAGGGCTGAGCCGCCCGTCCTTCGGGCCGGGGAGGCCGGCGGCGGGGCCCTCAGCCCCGCGCGCGCAGTTCCCGCCGCAGGATCTTGCCCGTCGCGGTCATGGGCAGGGTGTCCGTGAACGCCACGTGGCGCGGGTATTCGTGGGCCGAGAGCCTGGTCTTCACGAAATCCTGGATATCGCGGGCGAGGTCGTCGGTGGCGGCGGCGCCGTCCTTCAGCACCACCCACGCCTTCACCGCCTCGGTGCGCAGCGGGTCGGGCACGCCCACCACCGCCACCAGCGCCACCGCGGGGTGCTTGAGGATGCAGTCCTCGATCTCGCCCGGCCCGATACGGTAGCCGGCGGAGGTGATGACGTCGTCGGCCCGGCCCACATACCAGAGGTAGCCATCCTCGTCGCGCCGGCCCATGTCGCCGGTGAGCAGGAAGTCGCCGGCATACTTGGCCGCCGTGGCTTCCGGGTTCTGCCAATATTCCAGCATCATCACCGGATCGCCCTTGCGCACGCCCACCTGGCCCTCGGCGCCGTCGGGCAGCTCGCGGCCGTCCTCGTCGACGATGCGCACGTCGTGGCCGGGGATGGGCCGCCCCATGGCGCCGGGGCGGATGGGGAAGAAGTCCGAGTTCGAGCCCACCACCAAATTGCACTCGGTCTGGCCGTAGATCTCGCGCGCCTCGACGCCGAGCCGCTCCTTCACGAACGCGCCCAGCTCCGCCCCGAGGCTCTCGCCGCCGGTGAGCAGCGAGCGCAGGGCAAGGCCCGCGTGCCGCACGTCGGCCTGCCGCAGCAGCTTGAGCGCGGTGGGCGGCAGGAACACGTTCCGCACCCTGTGGCGCGCCATCAGGTCCATGGCGGCTTCGGGATCGAACTTCTTCGCCCGGTGGGCGAGCACCGGCACGCCCAGATAGAGGCTCGGGAACAGCACGTCGAACAGGCCGCCGATCCAGGCCCAGTCGGCCGGCGTCCAGTGCAGGTCGCCGGGCCGGGGCATGCCCTCGTGGATGAAGGTGATGCAGGGCAGGTGGCCGAGCAGCACCCGGTGGCCGTGCAGGGCGCCCTTGGGGTTCCCGGTGGTGCCGGAGGTGAAGATGATGATGCCGGGATCGTCCGGCCCGGTGTCGGCCGGCGTGAAGGCGTCGCTCGCCCGCGCCAGGGCCGCGTCGAACGGGAGCGTGCCGGGCGCGGCTGCGCCGCCGGTGAGGTAGACGGTGGCGAGGTCCGGCAGGCGGTCGCGCACCCGCTCCAGCTTGGCGAGGCCGGACAGATCGGTCACCAGCGCCTTCGCGCCGGAGGCGGCGAGACGGAACTCCAGCGCCTCGTCGCCGAATAGGGTGAACAGCGGCACCGAGACGAGCCCCGCCTTGAAGGCAGCGAGGTGGGCGATGGCCGTCTCCGGCGCCTGGGGCAGGAACACCGCCACCCGGTCGCCGCGCTTGAGACCCTGGGCGAGGAGGGCGTTGGCGAAGCGGTTGGTGAGGCTCTTAACCTCGTCGAAGGAGTATGCGCGTACGGTGCCGCTCTCCTCCTCGAACACCAGAGCGGGCTTGCCTGAGCCGTCCGCATGGGCATCGACGCAGGCGACGCCCATGTTGAAGCGGGCGGGGATCTGCCAGCGGAAGGCTCGGACGAGCGCGTCATAGCGCGGCGCGGCGACGGACATTTATGTCCTCCCAGGACCGGAGTGGCAGTCTCCATGAAACATGAAGATCTGCTCTTATCATTTTGATCCAGAATGAAAAATTAACCATACTTAACGTGACGCGCGAACGACTTTCGGCCGAGAACCAGCGCAGGGCAGGGCGCAGAAACGATCGAACGTTTTTTTCCTCACGCGGTCAAGGGGCGCGCGCCGCCGGGACCGGGATGGCGTGCTCAGGCAACGAGCCCGACAGCGCCTGCCGCAGCCGCACGGATGGCCTCGATCTTCGCCCGGTAGTGCGCCGGCCCGTCCTTGAACACCGCGGAGCCGGCCACCAGCACGTCCGCGCCGGCCCTGGCGCACAGCGCGCCGGTCTCCGGGTTCACGCCGCCGTCCACCTCCAGGCGGATGTCGCGGCCGCGGATCAGGTCGCGGATGCGGGCGATCTTCTCCAGCATCTCGGGGATGAAGGCCTGGCCGCCGAAGCCGGGATTGACGCTCATGACGCAGATGAGGTCCGCCTTCTCCAGCGCATAGTCCAGCACCCGCTCGGAGGTGGAGGGGTTGATGGCGATGCCGGCCTTCTTGCCGAGCCCCTTGATGACCTGCAGGCAGCGGTCGAGGTGCGGCGTCGCCTCGGGGTGCACCGAGATGATATCGGCCCCCGCCTTGGCGAAGGCCTCGAGGTAGGGCTCCACCGGCGAGATCATCAGATGCACGTCGAACACCTTGTCGGTGTGCGGCCTGAGCGCCTTGATGATGTCCGGCCCGAAGGTGAGGTTGGGCACGAAGTGCCCGTCCATCACGTCGAGATGGATATAGTCCGCCCCCGCCGCCGCCACCGCGCGCACCTCCTCGCCGAGCTTCGAGAAGTCGGACGCGAGCATGGAGGGGGCGATCAGCGTGGTCATGTCGGCGAACTCCGGTTTGCGGGCGTCTTCTGCGGGCATTGGGGCGCTGCCGTGGCGGCCCCGATCACGTCAGTAATAGGAGGCGATCGTCTCCACCTCGGCCTTCGAGCCGAACACCAGCGGGATGCGCTGGTGGATGTGGTGCGGGGCGATGTCGAGGATGCGGGTGCGGCCGTCTGTGGCGCCGCCCTTGGCCTGCTCGGTGAGGAAGGCCACCGGGTTGGCCTCGTAGATCAGGCGCAGGCGCCCCTCCGCATAGCCCTTGCGCTTGTCGCCGGGATAGAGATAGACGCCGCCGCGGGTGAAGATGCGGAAGGCGTCGGCCACCATGGAGCCCACCCAGCGCATGTTGAAGTCCTTGCCGCGCGGGCCCTCCTTGCCGGCGAGGCAGTCCTCGATATAGCCCTTCATGGGCGCGTCCCAGTGGCGGACGTTGGACTGGTTGACGCCGTATTCCTTGGTCTCGGCCGGGATTTCCACGTTCTCGCGCGCCAGCAGGAAAGCGCCGCTCGCCCGGTCCTGCACGAACACGTGGGTGCCCGCGCCGAACGTCGCCACCAGGATGGTGGCCGGCCCATAGGCGAGGAAGCCCGCAGCCACCTGGTGCCGGCCGGGGCGCATCACCGCATCCTTCGGGCTCGCATGGGCCGCCGCGTCATAGGGCAGGATGGAATAGATGGTGCCCACCGACACGTTGGTGTCGATGTTCGACGAGCCGTCGAGCGGGTCCACCGCCACCACCAGGCGGCCGGCGGGGTTCACCGGGATCAGCTCCTCGCTCTCCTCCGAGGCGAGGAAGGCGACGGGGGTCGGCATCAAAGCGGCGATGATGCGCTCCTCCGCCACCACGTCCAGCTCCTTCTGGGCGTCGCCGCCGGCATTGGGGTCGACGCCGCGGATCTTGGCGAGGCTCTCTTCCAGCGGTCCGCGCGCCACCAGATCGGCGATGCCGACGCCGGCGGCGGAAATGGCCCGTACTGCGGCTGCGACGGCGCCCCTGTCGGCATCGCCGCCGGCCCACCGGTCGAGATAGGCCTCAAGGGTTACGCTTTCGCCAGCCGCCATCTTGCTCACCGAAATCTCCTGCGCATCGTGCCCACGGAGGCTTGGCCGTCGCCTTCAGGCCGCCCCGCCACCCGGCGCCCTTATGGCGCAGAGCGCCGCGCCGGGCAAAGCAAATGGCGCGGGCGCTCAGCGCCGGCGGGTGATCTCCACACCGACGTCGGCGAAGATGCCGCTCACCGGGGCATTCGGCTTGTGCACCGTGACGCTGACTTCTTCCAGCAGCTGGAAATGGTCCAGCAGCCGGGTGGCGATGCGCTCCGCCAGGGTCTCGATGAGGTGGACCGGGTCGTCCTCCGCCACGGCGCGGACCTGCTCGTAGATCTTCTGGTAGGAGATGGTCAGCGCCTCGTCGTCGGCCCAGGCGGCGGGGCGGGTGTCGAGCCGGCAGTCGCAGTCCACCACGAAGCGCTGGCCAAGCTCGCGCTCCGCCTCGTAGACGCCGTGGCGGGCATAGAACGGCATGCCCTTCACGAACAGGCGGTCGAGATCGTGGCGCGGAACGGTCCGGCCTTCGGCTGCCATGGCCTCGGCCTCGGCCGCCGCTTCGGGTTCATCTGCTCTCATCAATGCCTCACGCGGCTGGCCCTTGTCGCGGGCGCCGCCCTGGGGCCGGCGCCCGACCGCGCGCCCGGAGCCGGCGCGCGCGCCCCGGCGCGCCGGCCGCGGCGCCTGAGGGCGCCCCATGGGAGCCGCTCAGGGGAGCAAGATCAAGATGACCGGGGCAAATTCTCCCCTTTCTCCCGATCCGGCGCCCGCGCGGCTGCCCGGCTCAGCGCAGGTCCAGCTCCACCGGCCGCGGGCGGGGCAGGTGGGGCATGGCCGGCGGGCGGCCGTCGCGGATCAGTTCCGGCAGAAAGGCCGCCGGACTGATGCCCAGCGCCGCATGAAGCCCCGCATAGGCGACGGTCACGCGTGGGTTGACCTCAACCACCAGCGGGCCGGACGGCGAGAGGATGACGTCGATGCCGATGATGCCCGACAGGCCGGGGACCGCCGCCACCACCTTCTGGGCGAGCACCGCGAGCGTGCCGTCGGTGTCGTCGATGGCGCCCACCGTCACGCCGGTGAGCGAGAGCACGCCCACGAGGTGGCTCAAGTGGAGCTGGTTGGCGGCGAGCAGCGTCACCCCGTCCGGACGTACCAGGACGGTGAGGCTCACAGGCGTGCCGTGGACGAACGGCTGCACCACAAGGCGGCCGGTGCGCGGCAGCGCCTCGCGGCTCGGCCAGGCGCGCATGTTCTCCGAGCCGGCGCCGTCGTCCGGCTTGGTGATGAGGTCGCCCTTGAGGTCCGCCGGCACCGCGTCCAGCGTGTAGGTGGGCACGTGGGGAATGAAGTTCTGCGCCAGCACCTGCGCCGTGCGCAGCTTGCTGGAAACCAGGTCGATCGCCGCCGGCGAGGAGGCGATCAGCCGCTCGGCGCTCTCGTTCATCAGGCGGACCATGCGGGCGAGGACGCCGCCGGTCTCCGGCCCCACCGGCCACACCACGTCGGCCTCGTGGGCAAGGCCGGACCAGCAGATCCAGGCATCGTCGCCCTTGCCGACCGGCACGCTGTCCTCGCTGGGCTTCGGCAGGCGGTCGTCATAGGCCAGGATGGTGCTGATGCCGGGCAGGGTCTCGAGGTCGCGGATCAAGGCGTCGCGCACCTGCAGCGCGGCGGGCAGCAGCGTCTCCGGCAGGGGCTTGTCGCGCAGCCCGCCCGATGTCACGTACTCGCAGATGAAGACGCGCATCTCGTCCCTCTCCCGGCAGACGATCTTCCGGAATCGCCCACATGCAGCTTATTCCCGTCCTTGACCTCAAGGGAGGTCAAGTTGTGCGTGCCGTCCAGGGCGAGCGGCAAGCCTATCGGCCCTGGAATTCCGACCTCGCCCGTTCCGCCGATCCCCTCCATGTGGTTGCGCGGATGCTGGAGATCGCGCCGTTCCGCACCCTCTACGTTGCAGACCTCGACGCCATCACGGGCAGCGGGCAACACGATACCGAGATTCGCGCGTTGCGTGCTCGATTTCCAGCGCTCACGCTCTGGGTTGATTCGGGCGAGACCGGGCCGGCTGCGCTCGCGGCCCGATTGAGCGCCGGCCTGGGCGTGCCGGTGGTGGGCACGGAGAGCCTCTCCGGCCTCGATGCTGCGCGCGCGGCGCTCGCCGCGCCCGGGGTTATCCTTTCCCTCGACCGCGATGCGCGGGGTCTGCGCGGCCCTAAGGCGCTGCACGCCATGCCGGAGCTTTGGCCCGAAGAGGTGATCGTCATGACGCTGGCGCGCGTCGGCTCCGGTGAGGGGCCGGACATGGAAGCGCTGGACGCGGCCACGGCGCTGCGGCGCTCCGGCAGATTCTACGCCGCCGGAGGCGTGCGGGACGCGGCCGACCTCGACGCTTTGGCGCGGCGGGGGATCGCCGGCGCGCTGGTGGCGAGCGCGCTCCATGACGGGCGGATCGGCCCGGAGGCGGCGCGCCGCTACGCCTGAGCCTGAGCCTGGGCCGCCTCCGCCGCGAGGAGCTGTGCGGCGAAGCAGCTCGCCACCGTGAGGTCGGCGCTGGTGCCGGGATTGCGCCCGCCGGCTTTCAGCCGGGCATCGAACGCCAGGAGGCGGCCGTGCCGCGCCTGCTGCGACAGGCCCTCAATCTCATGCCGCACCACCTCGGCCTCCGCGCGCACCGCCTCGGCCGCGTCAGGGCCGAACTTGCGGGCGATGTGGCTGTCCGGATGGCCGGCGAGGAAGGCAAGGAAGACGTCTTCCAGCCGGGCCGGCGCGAGCGGGGCGCCGTGGAGCGGCGGGACGCCGATCGCGAACACCTCCGCGAACCCGCCGGCGTATTGCCGGGCGATCATGTCGCGGTGGGCGGCCAGCGCCATGGCGGCGCCGAGGGGGATTTGCGCCGGCGCGCGCGCATCGGCCGCCGGTTCGTCCCCCAGTCCCCCCGGATTGGCGCGGGCGATGGCGCCGAAGGCGTCGTGCGCATCCTGGACGTCGAGCGCCGCCAGCACGAGCGCAAGCCGCTCGCGGAGCGGCGCGGGCCGGGGCGCGAGCGCGGCCTGGGCCAGCGGCGCGCAGAGCAGGACGATGCCGAGATTGGTGTTGAGCCCGGCCGCCGCGAGCGCCGCATCCACCGCGCCGGCGATGCGCTGGCCGGCCGAGAGGCCGGCCGCGCCGATCCAAGGGGCCGAAGCGGCGGCGGCCGCCTCGAAATGCGCCGTCTCCATGCCGTGGCCGGCGGCGAACCGGTGCACGTTGCCGGGCTTCAGCGCGTCGAGTTCGGCGTGGCAGGCGTCCGCAAAGGCGCGGGCGATCTCCGGCGGCGTCAGCGTCATGGCCGGCGCCGCGGCCGGCGCCGCAGCCGGCGTCCTGCGCGCGCGGCCGCCGGGATCGTCACGGCGCAGGCGCGACTTCGCCGAGGCCGAGCTGGGCCCGCACGTCGCGGCTGCGGGCGGCGAGGCGGGCCTCGGCAATCTCCAAAGTCGGCCCCTGGGTGCGCACGGTGCAGACCGGGGCGCCGCGGGCGATGGCCGCGCCGGCGGCCGGCCGGTCGGCCACTTCCTCGGGCCACGAACCGGGCGGGACGATGATGTCCCGGTCGGCATAGATCACGCCCGCCGCATGGGCCTCGGACGGCTGCGGCAGGCCGGGCGGGATGCGCCCGCCGCAGGCGGCGAGGTGCAGGCCCAGCAGAGGCGGCAGCGGGTCCACGTCGAAGATGTCGAGCGTGGCGCCGAGGCGCGGATTGACCTCCACCAGGAACCAGCCGTCCGGGCCGATCATGAAGTCGATCGAGATCAGGCCGACGAGGCCGCAGGCCTTCGCGATCCGCTGGGCCGCCTCGCGCATGGCCGCGCCCTGGGGCTCGGGCAGGGCGATCGGGCCGACGGCGCCGCCATAGCGGAACGGATGGTCCGGATCACCGGCACGCCACTGGCGCGAGGCGCCCACCACCACGCTTTCGGTGCCGTTGGCCAGCAGCAGCAGGGAGACCGGGCTGCCTCTCACCTCACGCTGAAGATAGTGCTCGGGCCAGGGCGGCGAGAGGTCGCCCTCTGCCCGGCGGCGGATGTGCCCGCCGCCTGCGCCGCCGATCTTCTTCTCGATCAGGGGGCCGGAAAGGCCCTCCGGCGCGCCGAGCGCCACCTCCGGGAACGGGATGGCGAGATGCCCGCACAGGGCTGCGAGCGCCTGCGGGTCCTTGATGATGCGCACCGTCTGCGGCGCGTTGCCGAGGATCGGGTTGCGCTCGGCGATGCGCATCATCAGGTCCGGCTCGTCCTCCAGCCCGCCGCCGAGCACCACCGGCAGGCCGGCCGGGGCAAGGGAGGCGAGGGCCTGGATGAGATCGTCGCCGTCGAAGGCGAAGCCGTGCTTCTTGTGCACCTTTACGCAGCGCGCCGCATGGGCGCAGGTGTCGAGATCGGCGAACAGGTCGAAGGTGAGGGCGGCGAGGCCCGCGCGGGCGGCGGAGGCCACGAGCGGGCGCGCCGACAGCGCGATGATGGCGAGATCCATCGGCGTCAGATCGCGCTGGGCGTCGGGATGCGCGCCTTCGGGGCGCGGGGGGGCTGGCCTACGGCTCGAGCCATGCGGGGCTTCCTCCTGATTACGGAACGGCTGCGCCGATGGGGCCGAACGCGGCGCCCTGGTTCCGGCCGCGCACGCAATGGAATGACAGGTTTGTGAACGATGCGAAGCGATGGCGCAAGGCCTCGGCCAGCCTTTCCGCCTGCGTCGCCTCGCCCACCACCGCGAAGCCGGTGGGACCCCAGGAACTCTGGCCGACGCCGGCAATGCCCGCGTCGCGGAGGACGGCGGCGGCTTCGGCCACGTCGGGGCTGAGAAAACGCCGCCCCTCCTGGGCGCTGGCATAGTGGTCGCCGAGCCGTTCCTGCCATTCGCCGATGGCGGCGCCGAACGTATCCGCGTCCTGCTCGGCGAGCGCGGGAAGCGCCTTCATGAGGACGAGATGGCTGAGATGGGCGGCGAGCGGCTGGGGGAAGGGCGGCAGCGCCGCCATGGCGCGGGTCTCCTGCGCGGCGTCGAGGCCGCGCCGGGAGCGGTCCAGGATCAGGATGATCCGCCAGTCCTCGGGAAAGGGGAGGCGGGCGAGCAGAGGCGGCGGCATCTGCCGGGTGCCGCGCCCGCCGTCGAGCACCACGCCGCCGCCCGCGAACGCCTCGGTGCCGATGGCCGAGCGCCGGCCGCGGCCCAGGAGGTCGGCAAGCGCCCGCGCCGTCAGGTCGCGTCCGCAAAGGCGCGCCACCGCGCCGCCCACCGCGAGGTCCATCTGCGTGCCCGAGCCGAAGCCCGCATGGGCGGGAAGCGCCTCCGTGACGGCGATGGCGAAGCGGTCGGCGATGCCGAGCGCTGCGCGCATCGCGTCCCGCGCCGCGCCGGCCCGCTCGGATTGCGGTCCTGAAAGGGTGTCGCGGTCGGCACGGGCGATCTCGACCACGGTCGCCGGCGCCGCGAGCGTGATGCCGAGGCTGCCGAAGCGCCGGCCGAAGAGGCCGCCGAGATCGACGAAGCCCAGATGCAGCCGCCCGGGCGCCCGGACCTGAAGCCCCGGCGCCGGCGCGCCGCCGCTCACGAGCCGAGCGCGGCGCGCAGCAGGGCCGCGTGCTCGGCCAGCACCTCGGGCTTCTCCATCTCCACATGGGGCGGCTTCATGGGCACGCCGAGATGGCGTGGAATGACGTGCATGTGCAGATGATAGACGATCTGGCCGCTGGCCTCCTCGCTGAACTGCTGGAGCACGATGCCGTCGGCCTTGAACGCGGTCATGGCCGCCTTGGCCACCTTCTGCGCCACCTTGGCCACGTGGGCGAGGTCCTCCGGCGCGACGTCCAGCAGGTTGCGCGACGGCGCCTTGGGGATCACCAGCGCATGGCCGGGGCAGCGCGGCATGATGTCGAGGAAGGCGAGCGCCTTGTCGTCCTCATAGACCTTGTGGGCCGGCAGCTCGCCGCGCAGGATCTTGGCGAAGACGTTGCTGGGGTCGTAGGCCGGCGTGGCGCTCATCTCGGCTTTCCTCCTGAGGGTTCCTTCAGGACATCGCAAGGCCGGCGAGGAGGGTCAAGGGGCGCGCTCAGCCGAACCGCCCGGTGAGATAGCGCCTGGTGCGGTCCTCCTGCGGCTTGGTGAAGAGGTCGTTGGTGGCGGCGAACTCCACCATCTCGCCGAGATACATGAAGCCCGTGCGATCGGACACGCGGGCCGCCTGCTGGAGATTGTGGGTGACGATGACCAGCGTGTAGTGCTGCTTCAGCTCCGCCATGGTCTCCTCGATCCTCGCGGTGGTGATGGGATCGAGCGCCGAGCACGGCTCGTCCAGAAGGATCACCTGGGGCTGCACGGCGATCGTGCGGGCGATGCACAGGCGCTGCTGTTGGCCGCCCGACAGGCCGAGGCCGCTCTGCGGGAGGATGTCCTTCACCTCCTCCCACAGCGCCGCCTGGCGCAGCGCGTGCTCGACCCGCTCGTCCAGCTCCGCCTTCGTGGGCTCCCGTTCCGAATTGATGCGGATGCCCAGCGCCACGTTGTCGTAGATGGACATGGGGAAGGGCGTGGGCTTCTGGAACACCATGCCCACCCGCGCCCGCAGCACCACCGGATCGAGGGCGAGGATGTCCTGCCCGTCCAGCAGCACCTCGCCCTCCATCCGCTGGTCGGGATAGAGCGCGTACATGCGGTTGAAGATGCGCAGCAGCGTGGACTTGCCGCAGCCGGACGGGCCGATGAAGGCGGTGATGGCGTTGGCGCGGATCGCGACGGTCACATCGCGCAGGGCCTGCTGCCGGCCATAGTAGAAATCGACGTGCCGGGCCGCGATCTTGACCGGCGCCGGCTCGGCCTTGCGCGTGAGGCTGCCGGGCGCCGCAAGGCCGCCGGGAAGGGGCGAGGCGCCGGCTTCGGTCGGGATATGCATCGACATGGTTCGCCGTCCTTCCGCATCGCCCGCAAGGCTAGAGGGGGACGGCGCCGCATTCTTTGCGCGAAGTCACCGCCGGCGCGGGTTTCGGTGCGCCGGCTAAGGTGGCGAAGGGCCGGGGCCTCAGTTCTGCCCCTGCGTCTGGCTCTGAGACTTCGCCTGCGGCTTGGGCGGATTGCGGCCGTCGAAGGCGACCACCTGCTCGCGTGTGTCGCCGCCGATCCCGCGCAGGGAGGCGACGCCCACCGCATCGAGGCCGACCGCGAGGCGCACATAGTCCTCGGTGGGGCAGAGATTGCGGCCGCAGTCGAAGGCGACCCAGCCGATGGACGGCACATGCGCCTCGGCCCAGTGGCGCGCCGCGGCCTCGCCGTCCACCGCCAGATAGCCGGAGATATGGCGCGCCGGCACGCCGCTGATGCGGGCCGCGGCGGTGAACAGGTGGGCGATGCCGCCCGAGCAGGCGGCGCCCTTCTCGAGCGCGTCCTCGGCGGTCAGCGGATCGCCCATGGCGGGGCCGTCGGCGTCCGCCACGTCGCCGTGCACGCGCTCCATCAGCGCGTGGAGGAAGGCGAGCGGGTCGTCGGGCTGCGCGCGAACCTCGCGCGCGAACGCCTGCACCCGCTCGGACGGGTGGGTGAGGTCGGTCTGGCGCAGATAGAGCGAGGGCGGGAAGCGCTCCACCGTGCCGCGGACGATGCCGGTGGTGTCCTGCGTCTCCATCTCGCCTTCGGCGGCGATGGTGAAGGACGTGACCGGGCCGTCGACGGTGAAGGCGTGGCAGAGATTGCCGAACGCGTCCTCCTGGGGATGGAAGCGCGTGTCGCTGTCGATGTCGAGCGTCCAGCGCTGCACATACTGGCCCTCGTGCCCGCGCGGCGTGAGCCGGACGATGGCGGAGGCGTTGCGGGCCGCGGGCTCGAATGTCTGGGTGATCTCGTGGCGGATGCGCACGCGCATGGAAATCCTCGCCGTCTGGGGCCTTCCTGTGGCCGCTCTCGCGTCAGGTCAGGTACTGCTCGGTGATCTCCGCGCCGAGCTTGTTGTTGTCGGAGATGAACTCCGAGATGAACTCGTGCAGCCCCGCCTGGAAGATGTCCTCGATGGAGCGGTTGGAGAGCCGCGCCAGCATGGAGCGGGCGAGCCGCTGGGACGGGCCCTGCCGGCCATAAGCGGAGGCGATGTCGTCGAGGTTGCGCGCCAGGCTGTCATAGCAGGCGGCGAGCGAGCGCGGCATCTGCCGGTTCAGGATCAGGAGGTCCGCCACCAGCCACGGCTTCACGCTGTCGCGATAGACCCAGTGGAAGGCGGTGAGCGCCGACACCGAGCGCAGGATCGAGGCCCACTGGAAATAGTCGAGCGGGCCGCCGATGTGCTCCTTCTCCGGCAGCAGCACGTGATACTTCACGTCGAGGATGCGCGCGGTGTTGTCCGCGCGCTCCAGCTGCGCGCCGGAGCGGGCGAACCAGTAGCCGTCATTGCGCAGCATGGTGCGGAAGGTGGCGCCGTCGAAGCGCAGCGACGTTTCCTTCACGAACGCGAGGAAGCGCGCCAGCTCGTCGCGGGTGAGCGCGCGGTTGGGGAAGTTGCGCAGCTCGATCCAGGCCGAGTTGATGACGTCCCACATCTCCGAGGTCAGCGCGGTGCGCACCGAGCGGGCATTGGTGCGCGCCACCTCGAAGCAGTTGCGGATGGAGGTGGGGTTTTCCGGCTCGAAGGCGAGGAAGGAGACCACATGCTCCTCGGTGGCGGTCTCCAGCGGCCCGTAGCGCTCGATGAACTGCTCCGCGCAGCCGGCGGTGAGCACCGCCGAGCCCCATTCGTTGGTCGACCCACCATAGGTCACCGGCGTGTAGGCGAGGCGCTGCGACACGTCGAGGATGCGCGCCAGGCAGTCGGCGCGTTCCACGTATCGCGTGAGCCAGTAGAGGTTGTCGGCGGTGCGGGAGAGCATTGCTGGCCTATCGGAAAGGGAGGAGGGGCGGGGGCGGCGCGGGGAGCGCCACGCGTCAGGCGTCCAGGACCCAGGTATCCTTCGTTCCGCCTCCCTGGCTGGAATTGACCACGAGCGAGCCCTCCTTCATGGCGACGCGGGTGAGGCCGCCCGGCACGATGCGCACCTTGTCGGAGCCGGAGAGGATGAAGGGCCTCAGGTCCACATGGCGCGGCGCGATGCCCTTCTCCACCAGGGTGGGGCAGGTGGAGAGCGCGAGCGTCGGCTGGGCGATGAAGTTCGCCGGGTCCGCCTTCAGCTTGTCGCGGAACTTCTCGATCTGCGCCCTGTCGGCGGCGGGGCCCACCAGCATGCCGTAGCCGCCGGAACCGTGAACCTCCTTGACCACCAGCTCGGGCAAATGGTCGAGCACGTATTTCAGGTGGTCCGGCTCGCGGCAGCGCCAGGTGGGCACGTTGGGCAGCAGCGGCTCCTCCGAGAGGTAGAAGCGGATGATGTCCGGCATGTAGGAATAGACCGCCTTGTCGTCGGCGACACCGGTGCCCACCGCATTGGTGAGGGTCACGTTGCCGGCCTGATAGGCGCTCATGAGGCCGGGAACGCCGAGCACGCTGTCGCGCCGGAAGGCGAGGGGATCGAGGAAGTCGTCGTCGAGGCGGCGGTAGATCACGTCCACCCGCTTCGGCCCCTCGGTGGTGCGCATGTAGACCGTCTCGTCCTTCACGAACAGGTCGCGCCCCTCCACGAGGTCCACGCCCAGCTTGTCGGCGAGGAAGGAGTGCTCGTAATAGGCCGAATTGTAGATGCCGGGGGTGAGGATGGCGACGTTCGGCTCATGCCCGCCATGGGGCGAGAGCGAGCGCAGGGTGGCCAGAAGGTCGTCGGCATAGTTCTCGACCGGCGCCACCTTGTGCATGGAGAACAGCTCGGGGAACAGGCGCAGCATGATCTCCCGGTTCTCCAGCATGTAGGAGACCCCGGAGGGGGTGCGCGCATTGTCTTCCAGGACGTAGAAATTGTCGGGCCCGGTGCGCACGATGTCGATGCCGGCGATGTGCACGTAGAGGTCGTGCGGCACCCGCTGGCCGTTCATCTCGGGGCGGAAGGCCGGGTTCTGGTAGACCAGTTCCTCCGGCACCACGCCCGCCTTCAGGATATCGCGCTTGGAATAGACGTCGCGGATATAGAGGTTGAGCGCCTTGACCCGCTGCTCCAGGCCCTTGGAGAGGCGCGCCCATTCCTCCTTGGTGAGGATGCGGGGGACGATGTCGAACGGGATCAGGCGCTCCTGGGCGTTCTGCTCGCCATAGACCGCGAAGGTGATGCCGATGCGGCGGAAGATGAACTCCGCCTCCTTGCGCCGGTGGTCCAGCACGTCCTGCGGCACGGAGGCCAGCCACTGCTTGAGCGTCTCGTAGGCCGGCCGGATCGCGCCGTCGGTGCTGGACATCTCGTCGAACGCGTGCGGCATGGGGGCTGACACTCCGGAGACTGGATCGGAAACGATCACTACAAACATCGTGCCAAAGAAGTGCTAAACGGGGAAGGAGGTTGCGCCGCGAAGATCAAGTTGCCTGCGTGGCGCAAAAATGGGCAGGCGGGCTGCGTCTGCCGGCGGAGAGGGCAGGAGGCCACGTCATGGGAGAGGCAGACGGCGCGCAATCGGTCACCGCGGCGCTGGTCGTGATCGGCGACGAGGTTCTTTCCGGGCGGACCAAGGACAAGAACATCGGCCACATCGCCGAGCGGCTCACCGGAGTGGGAATCGACCTGCGCGAGGTGCGCGTGGTGGCGGACGTGGAGGACGACATCGTCGCCGCCATCAACGCGCTCCGGCGGCGCTTCACCTATGTCTTCACCACCGGCGGCATCGGCCCGACCCACGACGACATCACCGCGGACGCGGTGGCGAAGGCGTTCGGCGTGCCGATCGACGTCGACCCGCGGGCGCGGGCGCTGCTGCTGGAATACATCCCCGAAAAGGACCTCAACGAGGCCCGCCTGCGCATGGCGCGCATCCCCGCGGGCGCCTCGCTGGTGGTGAACGAGGTCTCGAAGGCGCCGGGCTTCCGGATCGAGAACGTGATCGTCATGGCGGGCGTGCCGCGCATCATGCAGGCGATGCTGGAGGCGGTGCTGCCGGAGCTGGAGAAGGGCGTGCCGATGCTGTCGGAGACCCTGCTGGCGGATGCCAAGGAGGGCGACATCGCCGCCCCGCTCAAGGAGATCGCGGCGCGCTTCCCCGACGTCGCCATCGGCTCCTATCCGTTCCGCGACGAGAAGGGCGAGCCCAATGCCCACCTCGTGGTGCGTTCGCGCGATCCCCAGGTGCTCGCCGCCGCGCGGGACGCGGTGGCGCAGATGCTGGCGCAAAGGGATTGGGCGGGATGACCGTCAAGGGCTGGCGGCGTGGCGGCTGAGCGGCGGCAGGGCCACCCCCCAGCGCCCAACCCCCGGGGCCGATTCTACCGCGGACCCCGCGCCCGGCAGTGGTGGAGCGAACCTTTGGCCAGGCTCAGTACGCCTGCTTGCGCATGACCTCGATGAAGGTCTTCAGGATGATGGTGATATCGAGCCAGATGGACCAGTTGTTGATGTACCAGAGGTCCATCTCGATCCGGCGTTCCATCAGCTCCAGCTTGGCGGTCTCGCCGCGCAGGCCCATCACCTGCGCCCAGCCGGTGATGCCGGGCTTCACATGGTGGCGGAAGGCATAGCCGGAGATCAGCTTGGAATAGGCGTCGTCGTGGGCGATGGCGTGCGGGCGCGGCCCGACGATGGACATGTGGCCGAGCAGCACGTTCACCACCTGCGGCAGCTCGTCGAGGCTGGTGGCGCGCAGCACGCGACCGATGCGGGTGACGCGCTTGTCGTTCTTCTGCGCCTGGGCGATCTGCGCCCCATCCTCCATGACGGTCATGGAGCGGAACTTGAAGATGGTGAACTCGCGCCCGCCGAAGCCGTTGCGGCGCTGGCGGAAGATCACCGGCCCCTTCGAATCGAACTTGATGAGCAGGGCGATGGTGGCGAACAGCGGCAGCAGCACGGTGAGCGCCAGCGTCGATACGGCGATGTCCAGCGCACGCTTCTGGGTCAATTCCAGGCGGGAGAGCGGGGCGCGCTGCACCTCGATCGCCACGGAGTTGCCGAATTCCACCCGAGGCGCATTCAGCAGCGGGCTGATCGAGGCGTCCGGCAGCAGCTTGACCGGGATGGGCAGCGCGCGCAGCCGCGCACGCACCTCGTCGAGACGCGCCCGGTCGTTCCAGGGGAGGGCGAGGACAATCTCCTCGACCTTCTGCTGGCGGGCAAACTGCAGGGCGCTCTTGAGCGTATCGGGCGCAGAGCCTTGGCCGCGCGGCGCATCGTCCGCGGGAAAGACGAAGCGGCGGCGCTCCGACAGGCCGAGGCCGAAGATCATGTCGTCCGCCGTCAGCTTGGCGAGCTCCTTCTCGTCGCCGATGATGATGGCGGAGCGGCCGGTGACCGCGCCGGCGGCGATGCTCCGCCGCAGCCACAGGGCGTAAATCCAGCGCAGCGAGGGGATGACGACGAATCCGATTGCGGCGAACGTTCCCGTGGCGAGGCGCGACGTTTCGTTGCCGACCTTGAGGCAGAAGATCATGGTGCCGACGAACAGGACCGCGAAGGTCCAGTTCACCACCGCCGCGCTCACCTCGTCGCTGACCCGCGTGACCTGCCAGGGCTTGTAGAGCCCGCGCGCCTGGGTCGTGAGCACGAAGGCCACGCTCGCGGCGATGCCGATCCCGAGGCCGCGCGCGAGATCGAACGCCTCGTCGATGATTTCCGAGAAAAGAAACGAGACGAGCAGATTGATGCCGACGATCGCGACAACGTCCGCCGCAGCGAACATCAGTGCCGTCGTGCCGTAGCCGATGCGCGAAGCCGTCTGGCGCCCTGCCAAATCGCCCGCGGCGACGCTCGCGCGCCCCTCATTTGCCGACAATGACATCCTGCCTCCAGGCGGTCCGTCAGATGGGGTGGGCCCCCGCCACGCCCCCGGCTTCGTCAGGATCTCGATGACGCAAGAGTTACCACGAGGCCCTGACGTTCGCAAGCGAGTATTGGTGGATATCAAACATACCACCCATTGTAATATATCCTTCAAAGAGTGCGAAATTGTAAAACAAATTTTGGTTATAATGGGCATTATATTATGAAAAAATGCACCCGCCCCTGCGAAATCGAAGTCAAATGAAAAGTTCGCAGAGCAGAAAAAAGGTTATTTCATCAAGATTGCGAGATTTATATGTGAGAACTTCGGCGGCTGCCCAAGGGTTGGTCGATGTGAAAGCAATTGTGCATTGCAAAAACGCCGATTTGATGAACGTTTGAGCGCTGTGCCGAGCGTGAGAGCGGTATCTGGCGGCGGATGCGCCGGTGCCGCACCGGGGGTCGGCTCTCACGATCGGGTGAGATTCGCGTCCCCGGTCACGAGGGTGTGGTACGGGGGAGCCGATTGCGAGGGAAAGCGTATGACGTTCGGATTCGGCCAGGGTCTCAAGCGCGTCGAAGATGAGGCCCTCATTACCGGACATGGCCGCTATGTCGCCGACCTCGCCGCCCGAGCCGGGGCGCTGTCGGCCGTCGTCCTGCGGGCGCCGTACGCCAATGCCCGGTTCACACTTGGGAATTTGGACGCGGTGCGGGCGCGGCCCGGCGTCCACCTTGTCCTCACCGGTGCCGACACGGCGGACCTGGGCGCGATCCCGGTGGTCGGGACCATCCGGGTGGAGGACGAGCCCCGCATGTGGACATCGTTCCGGCCGGTCCTGTGCGCGCAGCAGGTGCGTCACGTGGGCGATCCGTTCGGCTTCATCGTCGCCGAGACGCTCGACGCCGCGCGCGATGCGGCCGAAGCCATCGAGGTTCGGTGGGAGCCGGAGCCGGCGGTCTCGGACCTTGCCGCCGCTCTTGCGGACGGCGCTCCGCGGGTCTGGAACGAGCGGGCCGGAAATATCGCCTTCACCGCCGCCACAGGCGATTCGGCCGCCGTCGCGGCGGCTTTCGCTGCTGCGGCGCGTATCGTCAGGATCGATCTGGTCAACAACCGCCTCGTCACCAATTACATGGAGACGAGGGGCGTCCTTGCGGAAGTGGAAGACGGCGGCAGGGTGCGCCTCACTCTGGGCAGCCAGGGCTCCCATGGACTGCGCGATGCCGTCTGCAAGATGCTCGGCTGGGCACGAGACGAACTGCGGGTGGTGACGCCCGACGTCGGCGGCGGCTTCGGCACCAAGGCGTTCCCCTTCAGCGAATACCCCTTGGCGGCTCTGGCTGCCCGCCGGCTGGGCCGGCCGGTCGCCTGGATCGGGGAGCGCACCGAGCATTTTCTCGCCGACAGCCAGGGGCGGGACAACCTCACCACGGCCGAGCTGGCGCTCGACGCGGACGGGCGTTTCCTGGCCCTGAAGGTCGATACCCTCGCCAATATGGGGGCCTATCTCGGATACTATGCCCCCTTCATCCCCTGGGTGGGGGCGACCATGCTGCCGGGAGTCTACGACATTCCCGCCATGCACGCCCGGATCCGCGGCGTCCTTACTCATACCGCGCCGGTGGACGCCTATCGCGGCGCGGGCCGGCCCGAGGCGGCTTACGTCATCGAGCGGCTCGTGGACGCGGCGGCCCGCGAAACCGGCATCGGCCCGGTGGAATTGCGCCGGCGCAATTTCATCTCGCCCAGCCAGATGCCGTACCTCACCGCGACCGGACGCACCTATGACAGCGGCGACTTCGACCGGCACATGACCCGGGCGCTCGCCCTCTCCGGCTGGGAGACGTTCCCCGAGCGCGCCCAGGCTGCGGCCGGAAACGGCCTCGCCCGCGGCATCGGCCTCGCCACCTATATCGAGGCGTGCGGCGGCGGCTCGCCGGAGCCCGCTTATCTGACGCTGGACGCCGACGGCGGCGTGACCGTGAAGATCGGTACCCAGAGCAATGGCCAGGGGCACCAGACCGCCTATGCGCAACTGGTCGCCGCCGAGCTTCAGCTGCCGCTTGATCGCGTGCGGGTGCTGCAGGGCGACACGGACGATACGCCCACCGGCAACGGCACGGGAGGCTCGCGCTCTATCCCGGTCGGCGGAGCGGCCGTGGATGGCGCGGCGCGCGCCCTCGCCGCCAAGCTGCGCACCCTCGCGGCCGGCGCGCTCGAAGCCGACGCGGCGGACATCGCGTTCCGCGACGGGCGGGCCGTGATCGTCGGCACCGACCGGGGGCTGGATCTCTCAGCCATCGCCGCCCTGCCGGAGGCGACACCGGACGCGCTGGCGGCGACCCATGCCTTCAAGCCGACCGAAGCGACCTACCCGAACGGGTCTCATGTGTGCGAGGTGGAGATCGATCCGGAGACCGGCGCGACCCGCATCGTCGCCTATACGGTGGTGGACGATTTCGGCGCGACGCTCAATCCCATGATGCTCGAAGGCCAGATCCACGGCGGCGTCGTCCAAGGCATCGGCCAGGCGCTGGTCGAGCACACGGTCTATGACCGGGATGGCCAATTGCTCACGGCGAGCTTCATGGACTATGCGCTGCCGCGCGCTGCCGACATCCCGCCCATCGTGTTCGAGACGGCGAACGTGCCCTGTGCCACGAATCCCCTCGGGGTCAAGGGGGCGGGGGAGGCCGGCACCATCGGCGCCTGCCCCGCGGTGATGAATGCCATGGTGGACGCGCTCGCGCACGCCGGACATCCGCCCCGCCTCGACATGCCGGCTTTGCCGGAGCGCGTGTCCGCGGCGTTCACAAAGCGGGATTGATTCGCCAGAGCAGAGACTTGTGCCCGGCCTCGGGTGGCAAAACGCCGCGTCCGGCCTCGCGCAAGCGTGAGCGTTGCCCCGTTGGGCGGGCCTGGAATTTCTGCAATGTGGGATTCCCTTACGTTACATTCGGAGTTTGAGATGCGATTTGCTCCCGCTGCCGTTCTCGTTCTCGCCGGCTTTGCCGCGACAGGCCCGGCGCTCGCGCAGAGCGGGCCGATCGGCGAGCGCAAGCAGGCCATGAAGGCCATGCAGGATCAGGCGGAGATCGGCGCCGCCATGGTGAAAGGCCAGGCGCCCTTCGACGCGGCCAAGGCGGCCATCATCTTTCAGGCCTTCGGCGACAAGATCAAAGGGTACGGCTCGTACTTCCCGCCCGGCTCGGATACCGGCGACACCAAGGCCCAGCCCGCCATCTGGAGCGACCGCGCAGGCTTCGACGCGGCGATTGCGAAATTCGGGCAGCTGGTGGCCGACAACGCGGCCAAGGCCGGCACGGCGGACGGATTCCGGTCGGCCTTCGTCGCAGTCACCGACGGCTGCCGCTCGTGTCACCAGAGCTTCAAGTCGCGCTGAAACAGCCGGTTTCGGAACGCGCAAATCGCGAACGGCCGGGGCTGTTGACGCCCCGGCCGGTGCCGCTCAGTCGAGCGAAGCGATGGACCAGACGATCGCCGCGCAGCCGGTGAGGACCGCCGCGGCCAGCACCGGCGACGCCATGCGGGGGGCTGGTATCGACTGAGGCAGGCGCATCCAGCCGAAGATCATGGGGCGCACGAGATTCTGGCGCGCGAACACCGCGTACGCGAGGACGGCCGCGACATGCAGGCTGATCGCGACGAGAATCAAGTTGAACACGAAGCCATGCCATGAGGTGAGCGCCTCGCTCGTGGCGCCGTCGACAAAGCCGGCCAGCGGGCCTTCGACGATCAGGCCATCGGACGAGAACAGGCCGGTGACGGCCTGGACCAGCAGCAGCCCGATCATGGCGAGCACCATCAAGCCGCCGGCGGGATTGTGTCCGGGCTTCGACGCCTCCCGGCGCGAGACGATGGACCCGAGGTAGCGCACCGCATCGCCGGGCCCCCGCACG
The DNA here is from genome assembly GCF_003667445.1 of Xanthobacter tagetidis. Classification (GTDB taxonomy): domain Bacteria; phylum Pseudomonadota; class Alphaproteobacteria; order Rhizobiales; family Xanthobacteraceae; genus Xanthobacter; species Xanthobacter tagetidis. The sequence continues at coordinate 275,604 of NZ_RCTF01000003.1, forward strand.
AAGTGGGCGAAGCGGGAGGCATCGCTGCCGATGATCCCCCATACAATGCGGAACAGGAGGAGGGTGAGGACCGCATAGCCCGAAAGGAAGTGCCAATCGATTCTGCCGGTCCGCGCGCTCGCGTACGAAAACGCGATGAGCGCGACGAGGCTCCAGTGGAACAGGCGGGTCGGCGCGTCCCAGACATAGACCTTGCGGCTGGCGCGTGGGTCGTGACGCGTCGTGTCGTCCATGTCCGGGACCTCTTCCATGCGTTGCCGGCGTTGATGCGGCGCAAAAATCGGAAACCTTCCGACCATCGGGACTGTTCACTGCAAATGGTTCCGAACTGTGGACGGGCCGACGGGTCCGGCACGTGAAGGAGGGCGGCACTTGGTCGCTCGCTCCGGCTCGCAAATGCGTGACGCAGGGGTACGGCCGCGCTCATGCTGCGCCGCAGCAGGCGCATCGCGCCCGGCGATCGGCCGTCACCTTACGGAGGTAGGGGGTTGGAGGCACGCAATGGTTGGTACCAAGCGACCTCCCGAAATCGCTTGAAAATACTCAATTTTGTCGGCCGGGAGGGCAGTTCGCGATTGCGTAGAAGCATCCGTCATGTTAGCTTCCCTTCAGCCCAAATAGGGGAGCGACTTATGACCAGCAACGCCCGCCGCTTGTTTTGCGCTGCCGCATTTGCTTCGGCGTTGATGGCAGCTCCGTCCGCTGAGGCCGGTTTGCTGCAGCGCATTCAGTTCCTGCAGTCAAGCTCGATGCCGATGATTGGCAATTACCAGTCGTCGGTCTTTCAGAATCGCGCGTTTATCGGCCCGGGCAAGCGGACGCTGCTCGCTTATCGGTCCTATGCTTACGATCGCTATATCAGCTTCGTACTGCGTCGTCCGGTCAGCGCCTTTTGCCGGTTCTTCTGCTGACGCGCGGCGATCTTCGGAAATTTGGTGCCCTCGGTCGCTTTTGCCTAAGCAATGCGCGTCCGGGGGCACTTTCGTTTGAGCTGTGCGGTTGCCGCTGAATCGGTGGTGCCTATCGGGTTCGACTCATTTTCCTTGTCTGCGTTGAGGTTCTATGTTGCTGCGGATGTCCATGGGCTGTCTGTACGTCTGAGGTGCGACGTGAGTCGAGCGGCGAGTCCGGGGAGGTAGGAACCGTTATGTTGCGTGTCAATTCAGGTTCCAGAGTGGCGGCCGATTCCGATTTCAATGGCCTGCAGATCGTCTCAAACTTGCTGGCTGTGGTTCGCCGGCGGAAGTGGCTCATTGCCGCTATCGCCGCGTCGATCGCCGGCCTGTCGGCCTTTTATGCCCTGTCCGCGACCCCCCTGTTCATCGCTGAAGGCCAGCTTTTGATCGACACGCAACAGTCACGCAGCCTCGATCTGGGTGACGGTGGTGGAGTTTCCATTTCGGCCGACGCGGGCATGATCGACAGCCAGGTCGAGATTTTGAAGTCCGAGCGGATCATCAAGGCTGTTATCAAGGAATTGAAGCTCGTCGAGGCCATGAAGGACCGTTTGGCGGCCCAGGCTGCGAATGACAAAGTGCCCGGCTTTCTTAAGGCAATTTTCCCCTTCTGGTTTCAGCAGGCCCAGCTGAGCGATTTCGAGCTGGAGCGGCGGGTTATCGATGGATTGAAGGCGAACATCAAGGTTCAGCGTGTAGGGGCGTCGTTCGCCATCCTGCTGAGCCACAAGTCGCCGGACGGGCAGCGCTCGGCTGATATCGTCAACCAGCAGGCCGAATCCTACATCGTCGATCAGCTGGAATCGAAATATCAGGCCACACGCCGGGCCAGCGTCTGGCTTCAGGATCGGATCGCTGAGTTGCGTGAACAGGCGCTCGCAGCCGATCGGGCGGTGCAGGATTTCAAGGCCCGGAATGACATCGTCGATACCGGACGCGGCTTGGTCTCGGATCAGCAGCTCTCGGAGGTGAATACTCAACTGATCCAGGCGCGCGCGCAGGTGGCCGAATCCCGGGCGCGGTTTGAGCGCGTGCAGTCGATCATCAAGCAGGGTTCGGCACTGGGCGCGAGCGACGAAGCCGTTTCAGACGTGCTGAGCAATGAGATCATCACCCGACTGCGCGGCCAGTACCTCGACGCAGTCAAGCGCGCCGCCGAGTGGACGAAGCGATATGGCGAAGACCATGTGGCCGTAGTCAACCTGCGCTCCGAGATTTCGGGACTTCAACGCGCGATTTTCACCGAGTTGAACCGGATCGCCGAGAGCTACAAGAGTGACTTCCAGATTGCGAAGGCGAGGGAGGACAGTCTCAGTCAGAGCCTCAAGCAGCTTGTTGCCGAAAACAAGCTGAGCGCCAATAAGCAGGTAGAGCTGCGCGAGCTTGAAAGCACAGCGCAATCCTACCGTACGCTGTACGACAACTTCCTCGAACGATTCATGCAGACCACCCAGCGCCTGTCGTTCCCCATGACGGAAGCACGGATGATCACGTCGGCGTCCCGACCCCTGACACCCGCGGAGCCCAAGGTGGGGCTCATCGTCGCCGGCGGCACGGTATTTGGTCTTGCCCTCGGCCTTCTCGCAGCGTTCTGGCGGGAATCGATGAATCGCACCATTCGCTCCCCGGCCGAAGTGGAGCAGCATCTCGGCTTGGATTGCCTCGGCGTCCTGCCGAAGCTCGCGGTATCCGCCACAGCGTCTTCAGCGCCGTCGGCGGCGTCTGGAAATCGGACAAGCGCCTTCGAGAGCGCCACGGGGATATTGCGACAGGTTCTGACGGACCCGTTCTCACGGTATACGGAGACCCTGCGCGCGGTGAAGGTGAGTGCCGACATCTCCATCCTCGGCCGAGCCAAGGTCATCGGCATCACATCGACTTTGCCGAAGGAGGGAAAATCCACCATCGCGGCCAATTTTGCGCAGCTGATCGCGCACAGCGGCGCGCGCGCCTTGCTGGTGGACATGGATCTTCGCAATCCTTCGCTGACCCGGCGGATAACGCCGAACGTCAAGTCGGGTCTGCTCGAGTTGATCGTCGGCAGAGCCACCATGGACGAGGTCAGCCACTTGGATCCGATTACCGGGCTGCGGTTCGTGCCCTCGCTGGTTGCCGGGCATATCGTCCACACCAATGAAATTCTCGCGTCGGCGGAAATGGCGGCGACGATCGAGAAATTCAAGGAGGATGCGGACTACGTGATCCTCGACCTGCCCCCCGTAGCGCCTGTGGTCGATGTGCAGGCCTGCGCGCATCTCGTCGACTGTTTCGTTTATGTCCTCGAATGGGGCCGGACCAATCGCGACCTGGTCGGCAATATTCTCGACAATAATCCGAAGATGTCTGAGAAGGTGCTTGGCTGCCTGCTGAACAAGGCCGATCTTGCCGCCCTGCGCAGCCTCGAAAACTACGGCGGCAAGTATTATTACTACCAGTATCATTCCCGTTATGGCGCCGACACCTGACGCTCGCCCGAGCCGGCCGCCGCGACCGCAGCTTGGCCTGAGCGGCCTTGGCGCACGTTTGGTCGCTTTGGCGCTGGTGGTCGTCTTCGCTGCGTGGGGATGGCGGGTTGCTCCCATCACGATCAATGAGGATCGTCTGGTCGCCAATCTGGTGGCCAAGGGCCTTCTCGACGGGGGGACCTATTCCGCGGGGGATCTGGTTAAAGTCGACGAGGCGCTGCGTGCGAGCCGAGACGAAGCGTTGTGCATACCGCTGGACCTGAGGAGCGAGATCGTCATTCGCTTGGCTTTGGTTGAGGCGCAGATCGGGCTCGGCGATGGCGCTGCCGCTGAGCGCTATCTGGGCGCGGCGGAGGCGTCGGTCGCCCGTGCCCTGGCGTGCGATCCCAATATGTCGATGGCCTGGATTGCCTTGGCCTGGACGGAATTTGCGCGGACGGACTTCACGCCGCGCGCGGCGGACTTCATTCGCATGTCCATGAAGACCGGACCCTACGAAGGCTTCAGCGTCGGCCGCCGCGTCCAACTGCTCCTCGATGCGCTGCCCAAGCTTACGGATCAGGATATGCGCGACCTGCTCGCCGACCAGATCCGCGTGCTGATGAACAACGAGCTCTACACCCTACTCGCCTTCAACTACGTGCGGTCCGAAGATCCAGAACGGCGGTTCCTGGCGGATGTCTTCGCGACCGGCTCCGAAGTGCAGCAGACGAAGATCGCGGCGGCGGTCTGGCGTTCGGGGGAGGATATCGAACTCCCCCTTGCCCCGGCTCGCGGCTCGCGTCCCTGGAACTGAGGGGAACGCGGTTTCCCGGACCTCATCGGAAGGGCGTTCATGCTTGAAGAGACCTCGGATTCGGACAGCGCCTCCCGCTCTGGCGCCGACGGGCCGCGGCACGGGATTGCCGATCGTGCAGGGTTCGTCCTGCTGCTTGGCACGCTCGCCCTCTGTCCCCTTCCGGATGGTTCGGTGGAACTGGTTTGGACACTGGTGTGGGGTGCGCTCACCTGCCTCTGCGTGCTGCTGCTGTCCTATCGCTCTGTTAGCGGCGCACCGGCTCTCGTGATCGCGGCCTGCGGGTCGCTCGCAGGCGGATTCATCGCCGTTGCTCTGCTCCAATCGCAGGCTTCTGGATTTCTTCCGCAATCCATCTGGCCCCAGGCCAGCGGATTGCTCGGGATCGATCTGCCCGCGCTTTCCACCGCCGTGCGCGATGCGCCCCTGTTGGCCACCGGAGGCCCGCTGCTGGCGTCGCTGCTGTTCATCGCCGGCGTTGTGGTCTCCGACGATGCGCGCCGGGTCGAACTGATCTTCCGGGTGCTGATCGTTGTTGCCTGCCTGTCCGGACTGCTGGGTCTCGTCGCATTGATCTTTGATATAGATGCGCTTCGGCCGACGGACGTGCCGGGGGCGCTGACGACCTTCTTTCTGAACAAGAACACGACCTCGACCTACCTCGGCTCCGCGTTTCTCCTGTGCCTCGTGCTCATCCTTCACCATTTGAGCGCGGTGCTACGCAAGTCGGGCGGGACGTTGCCTTCCATCGAGGCCGTGATCCCGTCCGGCACGCAGCGGCGCGTGTTCATCGGTCTTGTTGCGTCCGCGCTGGTGCTCGGGCTGCTCATCCCGCTCGCGAAATCCCGCTCCAGCCTCGCGATCACTGTGGTTCTCGCAGCCATCGGTTGCCTTGTGGTGCTCTGGCGCCAGGCCCGCGCCTGGAAGTTCATGGTGCCGCTGGCGCTTGCGATCTTCGCTGTGGGCTATGTGTTCGTCGGCCAAGGGCTGCGTGCGCGCGTCGCGCAGCGCGGGTTGGACGACGAAAATCGCTCTGAGGTCTACCGCTCGGTGATCGAGGGCATTGCCCAGCATCCGATCCTCGGCACCGGACTCGGGACGTTTCCCAGCGTGTTTCCCGCTCTGCGCAGCGATGACATCGATATCGGCGGGGTATGGAACATGGCCCACAGCACGCCGCTTGAACTGGCATTGACGGGCGGCCTTCCGTTGATGGCGGGAGTGGCCGCCTTCTTCTGCCTGTGCTTCGTCCTGCTTGTGCGCGGCGTCATCCGGCGGCCGCATGACCCCTACATCCTTGGGGCCTTGCTCGTGGGGGTGCTGGGGGTCCTGCACTCGACCGTCGACTTCACGCTCCAGATCACCGGCTATCTTATGATCTATGCGGCCGTCACCGGCATTGGCGTCGGCAGGGCCCTCCGGCAGCCAAGTTCAGGCCTTTTCGATAAGGTCCGCCGCCGCCGGTCGGCCGAGGCCGGAGACAGCGAAGGTTCGCCGTTCCGGTCGGGCGGCTGAAGCGCCATCCTGGTCCGGTCGAGGGCCGGAAGGATGTCCGGGCTCGCGCGACGGCTGCGGGAGGATCTCCGGCGGACGGGGGCGCTTCCGGTCCATCACGCTTGCGTTCGGTGCCCGCCAACTGTAGCAATGGCGCGCCTCCATGTGGCCATCGGAGCATAGCGCAGCCTGGTAGCGCATCTGCTTTGGGAGCGTCGTTGCGGATCGCCCTTAGCTGATTGATGGTTCAGCGCTTTTTGCTCTTCCGGATCGGCCTTTCCGGGGATTTTCCGGGACTTTCCGTCGCGGTTTTGTTTTCGACCGCCTCCATGGCGCGCCGCAGATCTTCGTCGTGGGCGTGGGCGTACTTGGTGGTCGTGGCGACGTCCTCGTGCCGCAGCAGCTTCTGCACCAGCTTCAGGTTTCCGCTCGATCGCAAGAGCCGCGTAGCCGCGGTGTGGCGCGTGTCGTGGAAGCGGAAATCGGCCAGGCTCGCAGTCGCCTTCGCGCGCCGCCACTGCGTCTTGAGCCCCTCATAGGTCACCGGCAGGCGATCGCCCTTTCGGATGTCGCCATCCGCGCGGTCCGCCACATAGGTAAAGACGGCCTCGGCGTCGTTGCCCTGCAGCGGCCAGAGCAGCTCGCGCAGGCCGGAGGTGAGCGGGATGGTGTCCACCTTGGCGCCCTTGCCGCGGATGGTGATGGTGCGCCCGCCCCAATCGATGTCGTCCCACGTCAGGCCCACGCATTCCGCCAGCCGGCAGCCGGACATGAGCGCGAACCGCACGACGGGGTGATAGTCGGGCCGCAGCGCCGCGAACAGGCGCGTCTCTTCGTCGGCGCGCAGCTCGCGCACGCGCTCCTTCGGCTCGGGCAGGAGGAAGTCGCGCCAGGGGATGTCCTGCACCTCCTGCTCCCAGTGCTTGCGAGCGCGGCCGAGCACGCGGCGCAGCGGCTCGGTGACGGTGCGGTTGATGGTGGCGTTGCTGACGCCGTCGGCCCGCCGGCGGGCCACGGCCTCGGACACCTGGCGCCGGCCGATCTCATGGAGGAGGGTGGTCTTTCCGAGTTGCAGCGCGATCCACTCGAGCGCGGCGAGAAAGGTGGCATTGTAGCCGCCGCGGTAATGCTGGCCGACCTCGGTCCAGAACTTGGCCGTCGCCTGCGAGATCGTCAGCGGCTCGCCGGCTGCCCGGCGCGTCGCCGCCTTCGCGAGCTGCCTGCGCTCTTCCTCGAATCGCTCTGCTTCGCGGCGCGATGTGCAGCCCGTAGAACCGAAATGTCGAGCACCTCGCACCTGGAAGTCATATTGGTAGTAGGGGCTCCGCTTGTCTTTGTAGACGGACACGTTTCCCGCTCCCTGCGCGCGGCGATGAAGGCCTGAAGGTCCGCCGGGTCGAACATGCGGCGCTTGCGCTTCTCGCCGCGCCCGAGGGAGATGAAGGGAATTTCGCCATGCCGCACGTGCTCGCGCAAGGTGGTGGTGCAGATGCCCATCTCCCGCGCGGCCTCGTCCATGGTGAGCAGCTTGGCCATCCTCACCTCCCGCACCAGTCGGCCGGCGGCGCCGGGTGGGCCGGGTCGTAGAGATAGGGCTGCGCCAGGCCCTCGGCGATCAGCAGTTCGCCCACGTCGCGGCCGGCGGCGGTGAGGCGGCCGCAGCGGCGGCCGTGATTGCAGCGCGGCGTGCCCGCGGTGCCCGGGCGGCAGCGGCAGTCCACCTCGGCGAGGTCGAGCCCGCCGGCGGCCACCAGGCGCCGCAGGCGCTGCGTCGCCTGGGCGGCGAGCGCGCGCTCGGCTGGGCAACGGGCGCGCGGGCCGGCCTCCGGCGTGTCGAAGCCAACGAGGCGGTAGCGCTCGGGCCCTACGGCGATGGTGTCGCCGTCGATCACATGGATGGCGCCGGGCGCGATCGGCTCGGCGCGTGCGCCGAGCACGCGGAAGAACACCATGAACAGCACCGCCACGAACAAGGCGAAGGCAACCATTGTGAGGGCCATGGTGGTGGTGGCCTGCTTGCGATGCGGCGTCATGCGGCAGCCTCCGCGCTGCCAATCGTGGAGGCGGGTGCGCTTCTTCTGTCCCTCGCGGGTGCACAATCTCCGTCCCGCCTCCACGCCGACCTGAGGTCGGAAATCAGGGCCTTCGTCATTACCCGCAAGGCGTCGTGGTGCGAGTGGCCCTTGGTCCAGTCCGGCCGCGTCTCAGCGGTGCGGGCGCGGCGCGTGTCATAGATGGCGCGGTAGGGGCCCTTGGCCACGCTCTGCGCGCGGAACAGCGGCTCGCCGATCACGGCGAACATCTCCGCCCGGCGGCGCGGCGCATAGCCCGCCCGCGTCCAGTCCTCGGCCGAAAGGCCGCCTTCCCGCCGCCAGGTGGAGAAGGCCTTGCCCTCGAAGGTCATGAGCCCGAGGCGCTTGTGCAGCGGATCCTCATGGGCATAGGCGCCGATGTCGCCGGCCTCGCCGATGATGACCGCGAGGCCGAGATCGCCCAGGCCCTTCACCGCCTTGGCGAAGGGGTGGATGGGCAGGCGGCGCACGGCGCGCGCCATTTCCATCTCGACCTCGTGGCGCGCGCGGCCATAGAGGCCGACCGCATGGGCGATGAGCTGAAGGTCCGCCTCCACGGCCGCCATCACGGCGGCGTCCTCCGGCTTCGGCGGCTTGCCGGCGAGCGCGGCCGCCAGCAGCCCGGCGGCGCGCTTGTTCACCTTCTCCTTCTGCGGGTCGTCGTAGCGCCAGCCGAGCGCGCGGCGCACCAGGGCGCCAGCGGCATTGGTGTTCTTGTTGGCGAGGGAAATGTGGAACTTGCGCCGCGCCTGCAATTCCATGAGCGTGGCGATGAGATCAGCCGGCATTGGCGCGCCTTTCTGCCTCGATGATGGCCGTGCGCAGCGTCTCCTCGCGGATCGCCTCGCGGATTGTGGTGGAATCGGGCGCCTGCACATGGGCGATGATCGCCGAGAGCACGTGGTGCTCAATGCCGGTGCGCCGCGCCAGCCGGCGGGCCATGCCGAAGGTCATGGCGCCGATGGGCGTGCCCTCCACCGTGAAGGTGTCGAACAGGCTCTTGGCGATGGCGCCCTGCACCGCGGCGATGCCGGCGGCGCCGCGGCGCGCATGGCCGGGGAGGGGTCGATCCGGCGCGGGTGGTGCGCAACTGTCCTCGTGCGAGGCATGGCTCAACTGTCCCGGCCGGATCGATGGGGTCGGAGCGCGCGCGGGAAAAGCCATTTTGTCCGCCTGCTCGGCGGCGCTGGTTTGCTGTCCCACGCGGCTCCGATCGGGGGGAGGTGAAGAGGGTACGCGGCTTTCGTCCTCGAACGAGGCAGGGTGCGCATGTCCTTCCTCACCTCCAACGGGTCGCCTGAGAGCGGGGGTCCAGCTCATGTCCTCATGCGAGGTGCGCGATGCTTGTCCCGTCTCAGGCGATGGCGGCGCGCCGGGGCCGGCCATGTCGGCCGCCACCTGGCGCAGATAGGCTTCGAGGCGCGCCTCGGCTTCGGCGCCGAACAGAGCGCGCAGCAGGCCGGCATCCTCGCGCACCACGGCGGCGGCGCCGCGCGCGGCGGCCGCCAGGTTGCCCCGGTTGCGCCGGAGCATGCGCACCGCGAGATCGTGCAGCCGCGCGGCGTCGGTGTCGTAGCCGGCACGCAGCAGAGCCGCGGCCATGGCGCCGTTGCCCGGGCCGCCGGGCGCGGGCTCAGAACGGGATTTCATCGTCCATGTCCTGGCTGGCGGCCTGGCTGGCGGGGCGGCAGTTTCGCGAGTGGTCGTCGCGCGATCATAGTCCTCGGGCGGGCCATCCGGCCGGCGGCCGTCCTGCTTCTCGATCATGGTTCACACCCGCATCGGCATGAGCACGAAGAGCGACGCGTTGTCGCCCTCGGCGGTGATGAGGCAGGGGGAGCCGGCATCCTTCATGGCGAGGCGCGCGGCCTTGCCGGGCAGGGCGCCGAGGATGTCGGCCACGTAGCCGGCGTTGAAGCCGATCTCCAGCGGCGGGGCGGACCACTGCGCCTCCACTTCGTCGCGCGCCTCGCCCGTGTCGGGATTGGTGACGGAGAGGGTGAGGAGGCCCTCGGCGAATGCGAACTTCACCGCCCGCCCGCGCTCGCTGGAGACGGTGGAGACGCGCGCAACGGACGCGTCCAGTGCCGCCACGTCCAGGAGGGCGCGGTGCTCGCCATCCTTGGGGATGACGCGGTCATAGTCCGGGAAGGTGCCGTCGATCAGCTTGGTGGCCAGCGTGGTGACGCCCGCGGTCAGCGAGAGCCGCGTCGGGCTCACGCGGAGCGTCACCGCCTCATCGCCCAAAGGCTTGATGAGTCGTGCGATCTCGGCGACGGCCTTGCGCGGCACGATCACGCCCGGCATGGGATGGGCGCCCTCGGGCGCGAGGATGTTGTGCAGCGCCAGGCGGTGGCCGTCCGTCGCCACGGCGCGCAGCAGCGGGCCATCTTCGCAGACGGCGCCATGCAGATAGATGCCGTTCAAGTAATAGCGCGTCTCCTCGGTGGAGATGGCGAAAGAAACGCGCTCGATCATGGTGGCGAGGCTCGAGGCCGCGAGCGGGAATTCGGCCGCCTCGCCGGCCACGGCGGACAGCTCGGGGAAATCGTCCACGTCCAGCGTGTTGAGCGTGGCGCGGCTGCGGCCGGCCTTCAGCGTGGCGCGGCCCTTTTCGGTGGTGATCTCCAGCTTTGCGCCGGCTGGCAGCTTCTTGAGGAATTCCACGGCGGTGAGCGGCATCGCGGCGCCGCCGGCCTGGGCCACCTCGGCCGGGCAGGTGGTGGTCACCTCCATGTCCAGATCGGTGCCGGTGAGCACCAGGCGGCCCTTCTCCGCCACCACCTTCATGGTGCCGAGGATCGGGATGGTGTTGCGCCGCTCGATCACGCGGGCGGCCCGCTCGACGGCGGAGAGGAGCGCGTCGCGTTCGGCAGTGATTTTCATGATGTCTGGTCCCCGAACAAATCGGCGGTGATGGCCTCGGCCTCGCGGTCGATGCGGCGGGCGGCGGCCTTGCGCCTGGCGGCGCGGATTTCCTCGCGCAGGAGGTCGCAGGTGGCACGCACCAGCCGGGCGGCGAGGGCTGCGCGCGGGGCATGCCGGCGCGCGGCTTTGGCATAGTCCGCCGCCACGTCGCGGCGGCGGCGCTCGAGGTGCTCGGCGCGGGCGCCGGGAGCGGCGGCGGAGGCCATAGTTTCCGGCTCCTTCCTGGCGGGCGCGTCAGGCCGCGTTCATCTCCGGCGTGCCCTCGAAGCAGGGCAGGCCGGTCTGCTCGGCGACGATGTCGAGGTCAGCGCGCACGCGCTCGGTCACGTGCACGTCGGGCCGGTAGATCTGGTAGAACCAGATGATCTTGCTGTTGGCGGTGCGATAACGCAGGCGCACCGGCACGCGCACCTTCTCGCCCATGAAGAATGGGGAGATGGAGAGGATGAAGATGCCGGGCACGGTGAGCGGCTTGCCGTCCGCCGTCTGGTGCTCCTCCTGCCACTGGATCTGCCCGGCGCCGGACTGGAGCGTGTGCGCATTCTTCACCGCGCTGGCGACGTGCACATGCAGCCCGCGGGAGAGCTGCACCACGTCCGCCGGTGTCGCCACGGTGGTGGCGAATTCCCGCTCCAGCTCGCTCTTCTCGGTGTCGTAGGGGCTGGAGAGCTCCATCACGTGGTCTTCGAGGAAGGCCGCGAAGTCCAGTTGCGACATCGCCTCGCCGTCCATCTTCACCCAGGCCTTCCACTCCTCGGAGAGCGGGAAATCGTAATGGATGCGGTGCTTGCCGTTGTCCGCCGCGCCGCCCTCGGCCGCCTCGTGATAGTCGATCACCGCCGTGAAGCCGGGCTTCTGCCAGGTGGTGTCCGCGAACACCGCTGAATGCGCGGTCTTGTGGCGCAGCGCCAGGTCGATGAAGCTTTGCAGCGTGAGCGCCTTGGCGGTGCCGGTCTTGAGCTTCGGCCGGATGCGGTACTGTTCGATGTGGCTCTTGAGGCCGACGATCTGTCCGTTCTTCGGGTCCCAGCCGAGATCGACGCGTGGCGGCAGGCCGTTATCGTTCAGCGCAGCGAGGTCGATGGTGATCGTCGTCGGCTCGGCCGCCTTGGCGCCGAGGTCGGCGATGAACTTGGCGTCGAAGCCGGGCGCGACGGGGGGCATGCCGATGCTCTCGGCCAGCAGTTCGATGTGGGGGGCGGGTTTCGTGGGTGCCATGGGAAAGGGCCTTTCGGGCTGGGGAGGGGCTCAGGCGTCGCCAGCGGCCGCGAGCGGGCGCGGGCCGGCGAACATGTTCATCTGCTGGGGGTGCTCGGTGCTGAGGGAGCCGTCGTCGAGCACCCAATAGAAGCTCGAGCCGCGCGCGGGCTTCGGCACCTTGGCCTCGATGGCACCGGTGATGGTGGCCTGAGAGCCTTCCACCTCAATGTCGAGGGTGAGCACCACCTTGCCCTTGGCCTTCGCCTTGGGGCGACCGCCGGTGAGCTCCTTGAGCTGGGCGAGCGCGCCGGTGATCTGGACCGACATTTCCTGCGCGAGATCGCCGCCCTCCAGGGCGCCGATGATGGTCTGTGCGTCGCGAATGCGCTGCATCGAAGGTCTCCGTTTCGTTTGCGCCGTTCGCGAAGGCGCCCGTGCCGGGCCCCTGCTCGGGCGCGGATGAGGCTCACGCCGCCCGCTTGGCGGCGAGGTGGGGGAAGTAGGTGTGGAGGCGCGCGCGCCATTCGTCGGCGGCCTTGGGCCAGGGCCACACCTGGATGCGGCCCTTGAGCTTCGCGGGCGCCCAATCCTCCACCGCGGGGTCCCACGGCTTCGGCGCGGGCGCGAGCAAATGGCGGCGCTCGGCGGCCAGCATGGCGAGGTCCCATTCGGCCACGCGCCGGGCGATCTCCGGCGCCAACGGCCAGGGGTGGCCGGCGGCGGCGTGGATGGCGCGGTCGAGGTCGGCCTTGAGGCCGGCGAGCGCGATGCGGAAGATCCCCGCGCCGGCGCCGGCGATCATCGTGGGCGGCGTTCCGGCAAGCCGCAGGTGATCCTCGATCACCTTGCCGACGCGAAGGTCGAGCGCCTGCGCCAGCGGCGTCATGATGTCCTTGCAGGCATATTCGTGCGCGTCGTGCAGGATGAACGCCTGCGCGGTCTCGATGCTGCCGGTCTGCGCCACGATGGCGTCGGCGCCGAGCACCATGTGCTGCGCCACGCTGTAGGGGCCGCCGCGCACGTGCCCGCCGAAGCGCGGCTCGCGGGCGAGCGCCTCGGCCACGTCGGTGTCGAGGTCGATCATGGCCGCAGTCGGCGCCATGAGATCGAGCGCCCGGCCAGTGCCGGTCTGGATCCAGGGGGCGGGCGTGCGGGCGCTCATGCCGCCTCTCCGTCGTCGGGCTGGATGGGCTGGAAATCAGGCCCGGCGCCGCCGAGGCGGGCGCGGGCGATCTCCAGGCTGCGGTCGATGGTGCGCTGGACGCGGGGCGTGCAGCGCGGGTCGGGCCGCGTGTTGGCGAGCCACATGCCGATCTGCTCGGCGGCCTCGCGCTGGCCGTCGCGCGCCGCCTGCAGCAGCGCCTGGCTTGCGGCCCACACCAGCTTGGCGATGGCGCCGGGGCCGGTGCCGGAGGGCGAATAGGTGATGAGCGCCATGGGTCACACCTCCATCATCTCGCGCGTGGCCTGGAAGAGAGCGGCGGCGCCGGCGAGCCAGAGCAGGCCGACCCCGGCGCCGATGTGCACGGCGCCAAGGGCGCACTGCTGTGCGACGGCTGCCGTTGGATCTGTTGGGTAGGGGGAAGGTGCGGAGCCGCAGCCGAGGTCTCTTGGCGGCTGCGGCTCCGCTTGTCCCGGCGCCGGGGGGCAGTGGCGCCGGAAGGGATTGCTCAGGCGCAGGCCGAGCGTGCGGACCATCACGCCACCTCGGCGGGCAGCGGGCCGGCGATGCCGCGGGCCTCGTCGGCATATTCGATGATCTGCGCGGCGGTGAATCCGGCGCGGGCCAGGTCGTGCACGTCGCAGGAGCCCGCCAGGGCCACGCGCTCGCGCATCACCTGCGCCATGCGCTGCGCCACGTCGTGCGCGGCGTCGTCATTGGCGGGGGCGCGGGCCACCAGCACGAAGCGCGCGGCGATGAAGGCCCCTTCGAAATCGTAGAGGTGCACATAGGGCCCTTCGCCGAGGGCGGCCGCGAGCACGTCCTCGGCCGGCTGCGTGGCCCGCACCTGGTAGATCTGGCCCTTGATGAGCCGGCCCGTGGGCTGCACGCAGCGCACCACGTCGCGCGGGGCAAAGGGGCTGTGAACCTGCGCCATCACGCGGCCTTTCCGGTGCGCTCGGCCGCGGCGGCGGCGGCCAGCGTGTCGGCCAGCGCCGCCTGCGCCTTGGCGAGGCGCTCGGTGGCGATGGGCATGGTGGCGAGGATGGTGGCGGCGGTGTCGGCCATCTCCGTCTGGAGGTGGGCGAGGAAGCGGTTGGCCTCTTCGCCGCCCTCGTCGGCGGCCTTCACCGCGTCGGGCTGGCGCGCGAAGGTGAACCCCTCGAACTTGCGGACGGCGCCGGCGAGCCGGTCCAGCACCTCGCCGAGGCCGGCGAGGTTGAGAGCCGCATCCGCCGCTTCGGGCGGGGAAAGCTGGTCGGGAAGGTGCATTGGTGTCCCCATCGGGTGCGATGGGTTATGCATACATTTAATGTATGTTCCCGGCAATAGGGCAAATACAGAAAATGTATTCTTGCGCGCTCACGTTGCAGCTTGAGGCGGGCTTTGCCTAGAGTTTCCCGTCTGGTTGCGGGAGGCGGGAATGGGGCTGGAGGGGGGAGCGGTGGGCGACATCCTGAGGTTTCAGGTGCAGGGCTCGGCGCGGGTGCCTTATGTCGTCATGTTCGAGGGTTCCGGCGGTGGTTTGCGCGCCTTCTGCACCTGCCCGGCCGGCGGGCGGGGCGGGCGTTTCTGCAAGCACGCGGCAGGGCTACTGATGGGCGATGTGACGGCGCTCGTCGGGCGGCGACCTAAGCGCGGTCGAGGCCCTCAAGGCGCGGGCGCTCGGCTCGCCGCTGGTGGCGCAGGCCGTCATGCACCGGGGCAAGCCCTCCCCACCCACAATGGCGGCTGTGGCAAGCCTTGCGGATGTGCGCGCCGGCTGCGCAGATCTGATCACGCGCCTCGGCCTCGAGGCCGTGCTGGAAGGTGATCCCGCAGAAGCGCAATGGCTCGGCCTGCATCGGCGCGGCAAGAGCGGGCGGCTGCTGAAGGAGCCTGTGGCGGCGCTCGCCTATGAGCGCGTGGCGTTCGAACTGGTCGAGCTGCCCGACGGCACTTGGGCGGAAGAGGAGCGGGGCCTGCGTGAGCGCCCGTGGATCGTCCGGCTGAAGTCCGGCACCACGACCTATCGATCGCTGGAGCGGGCGGCGGGCGTCTTCCGCGCCGGGCTGGAGGCGATGGGCTAGGGAATGAAGGCGAGGCCTGGGGCCTTCGCGAAAGTGACGTTGCCGTTCTGGTCGATGGGGCTGCCGCACAGCATCTGCGACACCCGCTTGCTGGCGAAGAAGCCCGGCTCCTTGCCGCCGCCGAGATCATACCAGAGGTGATGTCCCGCGATCACGCCCGTGCGCTCGTCGTAGGCCGGGATGAGGCGCGGCTTGTCGGGCACCACGAGTTCCAGTTCGATGGATGTTTTCCAGCCCTTGGCCAGCCGATGCGGCGCATATTCCTTCTGCACCCGCGCCTTAACGGCTGTCAGGTCCGCCCACATGGCCCCGCCGAGCGGCCGGCAGGCTTCGCGGAAGGCGGCGATGGCGCGCAGGACGTCGTCACGGGACATCAGGTTTGATTCGGCGATCTGCGGCTCGACGGCCTGCGGCGCCGGCTCGGCGCGTATCACCTCGGCCGTGGTGACCGCATCGCGCGGGCTTTCGCGCGCGACCCGGGCGATGATGAGGAAGGCCACCAAGCAGCCGAAGATGATCGCGGCGGTTCTGCGGTTGCAACCGCGGCGCAACGGCGCTCCGCATTTGAGGCAGGCTTTCGCGCGCGGGCTGATCTCGGCGCCGCAATCGGTGCACTTGACCAGCCGCATGCAGCGCCTCCTAGAGATCCGTAATCACCCGCACCACGCGGCCGAGCACGCGCACGCTCTCGGGCTCGGGCGGGAAGATGGGCTCGTGCTCCGGATTGGTAGAGTAGGGGTCGAGCCGGAGCCGGGGCCGCAGCATGGCGCGCTTGAACGTGGTCTCGCCCCGGCTCTCGAACACGTAGAATTTCCGGTGCTGCAGCTCGATCTCATTGCGGTTGGCGATGATGATCGCCGCGTCGGGCGCCACGCGGTCCATGCTGTCGCCGCGCACAGAAAGGGCGAAATAGTCGCCGCTGGGCAGGTCGCCGATGGTGAGGTGGCGCTCGGCGTCCACGGCATGGGTGGGCGTCATCTGCGCGAAACCGGACGCGGCCACCCATGAGACCAGCGGCACGGTCTTCACCGGGCCGTCGCCATAGAAGAATTCCGGCTCCGGCATGCCGGCAAGAGCGGCGAGCTGCGGCAGGATCGCGCGCGCCGGCAGGCTGCCCTTCTCCCAGCGCGCGACGGTCGGCTGCTCCACATGGAACCGCTCGCCGAACACCGCCTGCGATTCCCCCAGTGCGTCGCGCAGCGCCTTGATGCGGCGGCCGAGGTCCGGGTTCTTCAAGGGCTTGTTCATGCGCCGCAATGTGCGCGAAGCGGCGCCGCGGGCGAAAACAGTTTCCGTATAATTGGCTTGCGGGGGGGTTGATCGAACATACATTTAATGTATTGTCCGGGGCATGATGACCCCGGCCTCCCATATCCGGCGAAACGTGTTTGGCTGCGCGACGCAGCAGGCGTTCGCCGACCTGCTCGGCGTGACCCAGGCCACCGTCTCCCGCTGGGAGGTGGATGGCTTCATTTCCCGGCGAGGCCAGAAGGCCATGCGTGCCGCGGCCTCCTCGCGCGGCATCGCCTGGGATGACCGCTGGCTGTTCATCGTTCCGGCCGCCAATGACGACGCCCCCGTGGCGCGGGAGGAGGCGGCATGAATCTGAAGATCTTCATCACTCAGGGGGTCGCAATCGCTTTGGTTGCGGGCAGCGTCCTTGTGACGTGCACGACCTCAACTTTCTGGCGAGCATCCATCGATGAGAAGGTGAGTCGCATAGAGAGCGTAATCTCGTCTTGTGACTCCAAATATAGACTGGCGCTCTCCCAATGATGATCCATTCTGAATTTGGCGCCTTGAAAAGTCTGCTCCATGCCAGCGGGCGCTATTTCCATGCGCATTCTGCATTTTGCGACGAGCGTCTTCCTGTCGGCCTCACACGTCGGGGGATGCCAAGCATTTCTTCCCGGAATGTCATCCCACGATTGGTGAACTCCTGCCCCTCGTGGACTGAGAATTTCGAGGGATTTCGCTTGCCAGCGATAGGGGCTGAGATTTTTGGCCTCGAAAGCGAGAATCCAGAGGCCGTTGGATCGGGTGATCCTGACATTTACAACGAACATTTCGCTCGCGTGCCTCTCCTGCTGCCGGAGCACCCGCCAGGAAATCCATGCGCTCGCAGCCGCGGCGAGTGCCGCTATGGCTGCAACGATGAATGTGGGGTCAGCGAGCGCAATCATTTCAGTTTCTCCAGAGGCGCGGCATGAGCATGTGGGATGTTTTCGATCGCGATTTCTGGCGCACCGCCGTGGATCCTCCGGTCAAGCCGGAGCATGACGCGGGGGGCGGCGTCGCGCGCAACGTGTTCTCTCCGGGCGCGTATGCGGACCTGCTCGACCGGCCGCCGTCTCGCGAGGCGGCGCTCAAGGCGCTGACCGCGCACCTCGGCGGCCTCGATCGCAAGTGCTTCACATTGCGCGAGGGGAGCCTGGTCGTCGAGGTGCCTCTTTCCGTTGCGCTCGATCATGTGGATCCCCGCCTCATCGACGATATGGCCTACCGCATGCACTGCTACGCGGCGCTCGCCGTGCGCGCGCTAGCCACGCTGCCCGCGGCCACCGTTCGGGCCTGGCTCGACGGTCTGGGCCATGATGCGCCCGGTGAGCTCGTGGAACTCCTGCCGGATGGGGGCATCCGGCGCGTGGACGCTGGCTTCCTGTGCGATGACGTGAACGCACAGCCAGTTGAGGAAGGCAGGTCCGCCGGGGCTCTTGGTGGCGATGCGGCGCGCCATCTTGCCGATGACAATGAGCAGGCAGTTGCGGAACGCGGCCTGCTCCGGCGTCAACCCTCGTCGCTCATTCATCCCGACCTCCCGTCCATCTTGCATCCCGACCCGATCGTGCCGCGGAGGGAACGCCCGCCGCCGTGACCTGACGCGCAGACCCTCGCACCACAACCTCGTTTTCGGAACGAAAAAGCACGGGAGCTTTTTTCGTGGACGCTACCCCTTTGCCCGATGGGCTGATTCCCCTCATCAAGAGCACCGCTCGCGCCGCCGTGGCCGCTGCCGTTGTGCCCGGCTCCACCGGGCCGCAGCGGGTGGAGCAGCTCACCGGCTACTCGCCCGGCCAGATCAGCCGCTGGGGAGGCGATGCCCACAAGGACATGATGCCGCTGGAGGTGGTGTTCCTCCTGGAATTCATCGCCCAGAAGCCGGTGTTCGCCCGCGCGCTCGCCGCGCTCACCGGCCATCGGCTGGTGCCGATCGAGGAGGGTGACGGCGGCGGCTGCCTCACCCGCGACATGCTCGACATTACTGCGGCCGCAGGCGCGGTCTCGCAGGCCTACGGCACGGCGCTTGCCGATGGCACGGTGACGCCGCGCGAGCGCGAGGAGATCCGCCGCGCCAAGCGTCGCCTGCAAGATTCGCTGGCCCGAGCGGCGCTGAACCTCGCCGGCCTGACGGACGGGGAGGGCTGAACCATGGGCAAGGTTTCCGCCCCCATGCACCGCCAGCTCGGCCGGCGAGAGCCGAGCCGGCGCACGATCGAGGTGCGCGCGGCGCGGCCCGGCGCCGTCGAGGGCGCAGACCGGCACCATGCCCGCGCCGCCGCCAAGGGCAGCGCCGCTTTGCTCGCGGCCCTGGTGCGCGCCCACGGCGCCCCGCCGCCGGACACGAGCGGCGCGGCGGGGGAGGCAGGCTGATGCGCTCCCCCCGCTACATTTGCCCGCAATGCGGCAGCGTGCGCGTGGACGCCACGCCGAAGCAGGTGCGCTGCCTCAATTGCGGCCATGCCGCCCCGCGCAAGGGCTTTCCCACGTCGCTCGACCCGGCGCCCGCGCCCGAGGCGTGGGACGGCCGCCGCCGAAGCCTCGGCGGGCAGGTGCTGAAGATCAGGGGCGCGGAATGACCCGCGACCTCGCCTTTGCCGATTGGGTCGCCGAGGCCCGCGCCATCTCCGTGGTGCAGGAGGTGGGGCGGCGCGGCATCCGGCTGCGCAAGGCGGGCGGCGAGATGGTGGGGCCGTGCCCGGTCTGCGGCGGCAGCGACCGGTTCGGGCTCAACACGCGCAAGAACCTTTGGAATTGCCGGCACTGCGGCGTCGGCGGCGACGTGATCGGCCTGGTGATGCACCTCGACGGCGCGGATTTCCTCGCAGCCTGCGAGACGCTGACCGGCCAGCCGCCGCCGAAGGGGGAGGGGCACCGCCTCCCGCCGGAGGAACTCGCCGCCCGCGCGGCGCAGCGCACGGCGGAGCAGGAGAGAAGCGAGAAAACCGCCTCCTTCTTCCGCGAGAAGGAGCGCCGGGCGCTCTATGCCATGTGGCGCCAGGCCATGCCGCAGCACTCCATGGTCGCGGCCTATCTCGACCGGCGCAACGGGCTCGCGCCGGCGCCCGGCACGGCTCTGCGCTTCCTGCCCGCCGCGCCCTATTTCCACGGCAGAGAGGAGGATGGGCGCGGCGAGACGCGCCCGCGCATCATCCATCGCGGGCCGGCCATGCTCGCCGCCATCACCGGCGCGGACGGGCATTTCCGTGGCCTGCACCTGACCTGGATCGACCTGAGCCAGGCGGACGGCAAGGCGGTGCTGGCCGATCCCGAGACCGGCGAGCTGCTGCCGGCGCGCAAGGCGCGCGGTTCCAAGCAAGGCGGGCGGATCGTGCTCGTGCGGGCCGGCCTCTGCGCCGCCGGCCAACCCGCAGAGGCCGGCCCGGCGCGGATGGTGGCCGGCGAGGGCATCGAGACCGTGCTCTCGGTGTGGACGGCGCTGCGGCGTCTCGGCGCCGACGAGCCCGGCGACGTGTTTGCCGCTGGCGTCGACCTCGGCAATCTCGGCGGCAAGGCAATCGAGACCATCTTCCACCCGACCCTGCGCCGCCCGGACAAAGCAGGCCGCCTTCAGCCGGTGCGCGTGCCCGGCCCGACGCCCGATTTCGAGAGCCTCGCCATGCCGGTGGAGGACAGCGTGCGCGAGCTGCTGCTGCTCGGCGACGGGGATTCAGAGCCGTTCCTGACGCAGATGGCGATGCGGCGCGCCGAGGCCCGCCACGCCGCCCCCGGCCGCCTGGTGCGCACCATCTGGGCGCCGGCGGGCAAGGACTTCAACGACATGCTCGCGCCGCCTGCGCGCGCGAGCCATCCAATGGGAGTGGCGGCATGACCCGCTTTTATCCTCGGCGCGACGGCAAGGGCCCGTGGAGCGCGCGGGAAGACGAGATCATCCGCGCCGATTTCGAGAAGGGCACGTCGCGGGGCGAGACCGCGGCCCGCCTGCGCGCGCTGGGGTTCGACCGCACGCCCATAAGCGTGCGCACCCGCGCCCGCGCCCTTGGGCTGATGGCCGAGGCGCCGGCGGATTGGGGCGCCTTTGACGACATCATCCGCGCCGGCCGCGCCGAGCGCCTGAGCTATGGCGTCATCCTGCAACGGGTGCTGGAGGCCGGGCGCGCGGGCACGACGCGCAATGCGGTGATCGCGCGGGCCCATCGCCTCGGCCTGTGCGAGGTGGTGGGTGTGCGGCGACCGCCCGTGCCGTCGTTGACGCGCCCCCCTCGGCAGCCGCGTCGCCCGCCGGCGCGCTTGGATGCTCCTGTCAAGCCGGAGCATGACGACGGTTCGGGCCTCGCGCGCACCGCTGCCGCTTCCCCGCCGTCGCCCTCCGGCTTGACCGGAGGGCCCATTCGGCGGCGGGGCGCGAGGCTGGGAGGTGGCGTGGATGCTCCGGTCAAGCCGGAGCATGACGGGGCGGGGAAGGCAGCGCCCTCCGGCCCGGCCGGCGGCGTGCTCTTCACCGCCGTTGGCCGCGAGGCCTGCCGCTGGCCGGTGGCGGGGGAGGGGCTGGCGCTCCGGGTCTGCGGAGCGCCGGCGGCACCCGGCCGCTCCTATTGCCCCGCCTGCTGCCGGCTCGCCTACGAGCCGCAGGCGCTGCGCCCCGTGCGCCCGCCGCACGAGGTGGCGCGCCGCGCCCGGCGCCCGGACGAGGCGCGGGCCGAGCGCACCGGAGACATGCTGGACGAGATCGGGGAGGCCGCGTGATGTCAGGCGGCTTCCTCGCGCGGGGTGATGGCGGCGATCTCGGCCGCGAGGCGGCCCTGCGCTTCCCGCACATCATAGAGCGCCTGGAGGTTCATCCAGAACTCGGCGCTGGTGCCGAAATAGCGCGCGAGGCGCAAGGCGGTGTCCGCCGTCATGGCCGTGTCCTCGCGGGCGAGGCGCTCGATGCGCGTGCGCGGCACGCCGAGCGCACTCGCCAGCGCGTAGGGCGTGAGGTCGAGGGGGAGCAGGAACTCCTCCCGCAGGATCTCCCCGGGATGGACGGGGGGGAGGGGGGGGTGCGCCATAGGGGGGCCTCCTCAGGAGTGATAGTCGACGATTTCCACGTGGCGCGCACCGTCGTCCCACACGAAGCACACGCGCCACTGGTCGTTGATGCGGATGGAGTGCTGGCCGGCGCGGTCGCCCTTGAGGGCCTCCAGCATGTTGCCGGGCGGCACGCGCAGATCGGTCAGCACGTGGGCGGCGTGAACCATGGCGAGCTTGCGCTGGGCGGCGCGGACGAGATCGGCCGGGAAACGCTTGCCGGGATTGACCCCGTTGAAGATCGCCTCGGCCGTCTTGCCCTTGAAGCTCTTGATCATCGCCCGCCCCGTTTCGTTGAAAAGAACGTATCGCGTCGTGATACGTCCGTCAACAATTTCGTATCATGTCATGATACGTTATTTGGCCGCCGCGGCCGCAAGGAGCACCGCCATGCGCAATATCCATGAGCGCCTCGGCGCCATCCTTTCCGCCCAGCCGCTCACCCATGCGGAGATGGACCGCATCAAGACGATGGCGCAGATCGCGCCGCTGGCGGGCGGGCGCATCTTCGGGGCGCTGCGGGCCGGTCGGCCGGTGCGGCTCGATTGCTGGCTCGCCACCTGCGCGGTGCGGGGCCTCGATGCCGTCACGCTGCGCCCGCTCTCCGCGCCGCTGCCGGGGCGGCTCCCGCTCGCGGCGCGCGGGCCTTTCCTGTGGTGGTTCTTCGCGGCGGCGCTGGCGCTCTATCGCGGGGCTGCCGGACACAGCATGCGGGATGCCGCGAAGGCGGCGGGTGTCTCGCTCGCCACCTGGTGCCGGGCCGAGCATGGGGAGCCGGTGGACGTGACGAGCACCCTGCGCATCTGCGCTCTCATGGGCCGCCACCCCACCGACTTCACCGCGCCGGAGGCGGGCACGCGCGTGGGCCCGGCGGGTTCCACGGGAAACATCGGGTGTAACACGCTGAATTCAAACGAGGCGCAGGCCGAGGCGCGGGCGGCATGAGCGCGCCCGAACTGTTCCTTTCCGGGCGCGTGGCGCTCTATTGCGGCGACAGCCGCGAGGTGCTGCGCACGTTGCCGGACGCAAGCATCCACGCCGTCGTGACCGACCCGCCCTATGCGCTCGAGGCCTGCGTCAGCGCGCTGATGGCCGACGCCGCGCCCAGGTGCCGCGCGGCCAGGGAATTGAGGGAGGCGGCAGAGTGAGGGCACAAACAGAAAGCCCCGCCAGGCGGGGGCCGGCGGGGCTTCCCGGCGCATTTAGCACCGACCTCAGGAGACTAAGCCCAGGCCGGGCGATGCTTACCCCTGTCGAGACGAGGCTAAAGGCGATAACGCCCCTGAGAGCGCGCGGTTCCGCGGCATCTTTGCGCCGACGGTGGCGCCCCACGGCGCCGTCATGGATTCAAAAAGAAAGCCCCGCCAGGCGGGGGCCGGCGGGGCTTTCCGGAGCGTGGACCGGATCAGCGACGATCGGGATTGTCCCGATTTCGATCCGGATTGCGCTCATCCGTGTTGCCGTACTGGCCCTGGCCGGGCTGGCCCGGCTGTCCGCCCTGCTGCTGGCGGCCGCCGCCCTGCTGGGACTGCTGGCGCTCGCGCTCCTGCTGGCGCTGCTTGTCCTGGTCCATCTCGCCGCCCTGCTGGCGGTTGTGCTTGTCGTCGCGCTGGTTCGGGTCGTTGGGGGTGCCCATGGTGTGTTTCCTCCGAGCGATTTGCTTTGCCCGGAGAAAACGCGAGATCCGCGCCGTCGTTTCAACTTAGCCGGAAAGAATGCGCCCTTTTCGCCTGCCGGCGTTCGTGGGGCAGGAAGAGAAGTCCAGGATCGGGTTTGCCTCCCGCACCGCCGCGAAACCCTCCATGATGGCCTTGTGGTGTGTGAGGGCCGCCCCATCGTCCAGGGCGGTGCCGCCCCCGTGGAGGCGAATGGTCCAATTGAAGCGCGGGTCGGTGTCGTCCGGAACGACTTCGATCGTGGCAGGCGGCATGTCGCCGGTCAGGTGGCGCAAAGCGGATTCGATGGCAGCGTGGGCGCCGTCTGGGGTGATGGCCGTGACCTTATGCGAGAGCGGTGCTGTAGGATTGCTACTATAGAGGGTGGCGGCGGTAGCACAAGGGGGCGCGGATGACGGAACCTGCCGAGAAGGCCCCGGCCGCCGCCCCGCCCGACCTCACGCCCGAGGAGCGCATCGCCGCGCTCGTGCGCGGGGAGGGGGCTGCGGCGCCGCCGCCGGCGCTGCCGCCCCCCGCCGCGAACGATGACCTGCCGGAGGATGTGGAGGATCCGGGCGAGGAGGCACTGCCCATTCCCGGCCCGCCGGTGAATGAGGAGGCGCTCAAGCGCTGCGCCGGCGAGGCGCAGAACGACACCGGCAACGCGCACCGGCTGATCGCCCATTTCGGCGGCGACCTGGTGGTGGCGCGCGAGCAGGGCTGGATGGTGTGGACCGGCACCCATTGGGACCTCGACACAGGGCGCCAGGCGGTGGCCCTGCGCGCGCAATGGACGGCGCCGCGCATCGCCCTCGAGACGCGGGAGATGAAGCCGGGCTTCTCGGAGAATGACGAGGACTTCGAGAAGCGTCGCGCGGGCCGGCGCAAGTTCGCCGTCTCCAGCGGCAACAAGAGCCGGGCGGAGGCCATGGTGGCGCTGGCCGAGCCCCATCTGACCCGGCCGGTGGAGGATTTCGACGCCGACCCGCTGATGGTGGCGGTGGAGAATGGCGTGCTCATCTTCGCCCGCGAGATCGATCCCGACTGCCCCGACCCGGACGTGACGCGTTGGCGCGGTACCGTGACCTTCCGCCCGCACCGGCGCGAAGACCTCATCACCAAGGTGATGCCGGTGCGCTACGACCCCGCCGCTCACTGCCCCCGCTGGGATGACTTCCTGGGCCTGACGCAGCCGAAGGAGCCGGTGCGGCGCTTCCTGCAGGTGTTCCACGGGCTGGGGCTGACCGGCCGCACGGTGCAGGCGCTCGCCTTCCACCATGGCGGCGGGGCGAACGGCAAATCCACCTTCCTCTCGGCCATCCGCGACCTGATGGGCTCCTATGCTCGCGAACTGCCGGCCGAGAGCATCACCGGGCAGGGCCAGCGGCGCGGCGACCAGGCGACGCCCGACCTCGCGCTGCTGCCCGGCGCGCGGCTGGTGCAGGTTTCCGAGCTGCCGCGCGGCGAGCCGCTGAAGGAGGCGCTCGTCAAGCAACTGATCGGCGGCGACGTGATCCAGGCGCGGCACCTGAACAAGGGATTCTTCCGCTTCATCCCCGTGTTCAAGGCGGTGATGAGCGGCAACGACCTGCCGCAGATCTCGGGCGTCGACCACGGCATCTGGCGGCGCATCCGCCTCGTGCCGTGGGAGGTGACCATTCCGGAGGGCCGCCGCCGCGAGATGGCGGACGTGCTGGCGGATTTCGCGGCCGAGCGATCGGGCATCCTCAACTGGCTGATCGCCGGCACGCTCGCTTATCTCGCCGAGGGGCTGATCGCGCCGGACGAGGTGACGGCGGCGACGCAGGCCTATCGCGAGGAGATGGACCCCATCGGCGGCTTCGTGGCCGATTGCGTGGAGCGCACCGAGCCGGGCCAGAACGCCAGCGTGACGGCGCGCGAGATGTATGAGGCCTATGTGTCTTGGTCGCTCGCCAACGCCAAGCGACCGTGGAAGGAGACCGCCTTCGGCCGCGCCATGCCGCACAAGGGCTTCACCAAGACCAGCGAGCGCGTGCGGCGCTATCTCGACTGCCGGCTGCATGACGTGCCCGCCCGCCCGGACGCCCCGCCCCGCAGCCCCCCGCTGCCCTATGGAGACGACTGAGCCAACCCTCGCGTGGCGCGGCTGCGAGGGTTGCGAGGGTTTTGCGAGGGTTTGCCGAAACCCTCGCGGAGGAGATTACGGTGCCATGTCAACGGCTTGACGGGCGGGGTGCGAGGGTTGCGAGGGTTTTCCGCACGTGTGTGCATGAAACGGCGGGGGCATGGGGGAAAAGACGTCTCATGTATTCCTATAAACCCTCGCAACCCTCGCAACCCTCGCAGAGGAAGGCACAAGAGATTGAAAAGGTGAAGGAAACCGGATTGCGAGGGTTTGGGAGCCGCGGCGCCGAACCCTCGCAACCCTCGCAAAGCGGGAGCGGGCGATGAAGAGCATGGATATCGAGGCCCTGGTGCGCTGGGCCTATCGGGATGAACTGCCGCGGCTGCCGCTCCAGGGGCCGCCGGCTGCCGCGTTCCGCTCGGGCTGGGAGGCGATCTCGCGCAGCGGCGAGCTGCTGGCCGTGGTGCAGGAGCCGGACATCGTCAACGCGTTCGGCATGTTCCCCGAGCAGGTGGCGCGGCTGTGGCGCGAGCCGCATCCGGATGCGCTGGCGGTCTACGATGCGGTGGAGGGCCTCGCGGCGCTCGTGCTCGATCTGCCGGAAGGGTGGAACCCGCTGGCGGACCTGGGCGACCTCGGCGCCGACGGCCAGGCGTCCATCGCCCGCGGCCTTGATCTGCTGGTGACGGTGGAGATGCGCGACGGGCGCGGCCAGGTGGTGCCGTCCTATGGTGGGTTGGAGGCGGGCGAGACGGTGACGGCGCGGCCGGTGATGCGCCGCTCGCCTGCGCGCCTCGTCATCCGCCACGCGCTGCTCGGCGGCTGCCCGGCCTGGGAGGCCGACGTGCCGGAGCGCAAGGTGGTGATGCGGCCCATGGGGCGCAGCCCGGCATGGTTCCGCAAGATCGTGCATATCTCGGACGGGGCGTTCGCGCCGACGCGCTATGAGATCGAGGTGGATGGCTTCGACTACAAGCGCCGCATGCCGCACCCGGACGCCTACCAGAAGACGGTGCTGGAGCCTGATCCGGTGGACGTGGTGGTGGCGCGCGCCGAATACGAGCTGTGGCACGCAGCCTTGGCGCTGCTGGTCGATGCGCTCGCCCCGCGCCTGCGCGACCACGCGCTGCTGCCCTCCAGCCGCGCGGTGCGGCCATGGGAGGGCGAGGCGCAGCGGGGGCGAATCTTGCCGTCTCTGCTCGTGCCGGCCGAGGGCGGCCGCACGAGTCGCGCGAAGCGGAAAAGCAAGGGGCGAGATGCCGCTTGACTTTCGACGCAAATTTGGTGCATCACTTGCCACAGACGAAAAGTACCCCGGAGCGGAGACGCGGCCGGGGTTTTTCTTTGGAGGTCGCCGTGGCCGCATTCGTCGTCAGCTATGACGGCTCGGGCACGCAGCGCTTCCTGGTCGGCGCGCGCAGGCTTGTGAGCCCTGCCGTTCAGCGGGCCATGATCGAGACGCTCGGCCAGGCCGGCGACAAGACCCGCACTGCGGTGCGGCGCGCGCTGTGGCGCCAGACGGCGGCGAAGAAGTACGGCACCATCGTCGCGGCGACGCGCTCCTACATCCTGCCAGCCGTGCTCGAATATCGCATCGAGGCCAAGGGAAAGGGCCTGCCGATCGAGGAGTTCAAGGGGCTGAGGGTCACCCGCAGGGGTGTCGCTGCGGCGCCGTGGAATTCCGCGCGCACGTTCAAGCGCTCGTTCGCGAACGGTGGGTATCGCGCGCGCCTCGGCTCGGCCCGCTTCCCCGTGCGCCGGCTGTTCGGGCCGAGCATGCCGAAGGAACTCATCAAGGACCAGTCGGCCGAGACGTTCGAGCGCACGGGCGCGGCCGAGGTCGCCGCCATCCTGCCCCGCCGCGTCGGGCGCCTGATGCCCTGAGGGCGGGGTGGTCTCTGGTATACCACGGGTCCTTCCCCCCGGGGCCAGCCCCCCACGCGGCCGCCGCAGCCCGGAAAAACGCTAGCCGGACCTTCTGAAACCTGGGTCAACGGTGACAACGGTGGCGACAACGGACAACAACGGTGCCGCCGCCGACGGCCTTTGGGTCGCCGTCTCGGAACTCGCCCGGCAGAAGTCCATCGACAAGGCGGCCATGTCCCGCCGCATCGCCCGCTTCGAGGCCGAGGGCCTGCTCTCGACCCGCCCCGGCCCGCGCGGCGCGAAGCTGATCAACGTCGCCGCCTATGAGCGCGTCGCCGGCGAGCATCTCGACGCCACGAAGGAGCTGGCCGCCCACACCGCCGCCGCCAATCGCGGCGAGGCGGCAAGCTCCGACCCGGTGCTCTCGCGCGAACAGGCCCGCCGCGTCGCCTACCAGGCCGACATCGCCCGCCTCGATCTCGGCGAGCGCACCCGCCGCCTCGTGCCGGTGGACCGCGTGGAGGAAGAGGCCGCCCGCCTCGTCGAGCCCATCGTCAAGGCGCTCGACCGGCTGCCCTCGCACGCCGAGGCGATCGTCTCCGCCCACAATGAGAGCGGCCAGCAGGGCGTGCGCACCTATCTCAAGGGCCTCGTCGCCACCCTGCGCAACGACGCGGCCCGGGCGCTGGCGGAACTCGCTGCCGCGCTCTCCGCCGAGCCGCGCCGCCCCATCGAGGACTTCGACCCGAACCCGAACCCGGACCCCGACCCGGACCTCGCGCCAACCGACGAACCGTCATGAGCTTCGCCTTCGCCAGCACCCTCGGTGAGGTGGTGGCGCGGGCCTGGGGCAGGGCGCTGCGCCTCGCGCCGCCCATCGCGCCGTCGCAGTGGGCGGCCGAGCACCTCATCGTCCCGGACGGCCCACGCAAGCTGGAGGCCTGGGACCCTGAGCTGACGCCCTATATCCGCGAGCCGCTCGACATGTGCGCGCTCACCTCGCCGGTCAACGAGATCGACGTCATGAAGTCGGCCCAGACCGGCTTCACCACGCTGCTCCTCGCCGCCGTCGGCCACACCATCGACCGCGAGCCGTCCGACACGCTGCTGGTCCAGCCCACCGACGGCGCGCTTACCGATTTCAACGGCCTCAAGCTCGGCCCCATGATCGAGGCCACCGAGGCGCTCGCCGCCAAGGTGAAGCCGCAGACGTCCCGCTCGGGCGCCGGCTCCACCACCTACGCCAAGAAGTTCGGCGCCTACACGCTGACGCTGGCCATCGCCACGTCCACCTCGGACCTGCGCTCGAAGACCAAGCAGAAGGTGTTCCTCGACGAGGTCGACGAATACCCGAACGACGTGAACGGGCAGGGCGACCCGGTGGACATGGCGACCGCCCGCCAGGAATCGTTTTTGGAATCGGGCGAGTGGAAGCGGGTCAAGATTTCGACCCCGACCATCAAGAATGGCTCGCGCATCGAGGCGTCCCACGCCCGCGGCGACCAGCGCAAATGGCACGTGCCGTGCCCTGGCTGCGGCACCGAGTTCGTGTTCGAGCACGGCCCGCGCTTCCGCTTCAACCGCGCCTATCCCTATGAGGCGCACTATCTCGCGCCCTGCTGCGACCGCATCATCGGCGCCCACGAGAAGAACGCGCTGGTGCGCAAGGGCCGCTGGATCGCCACCGAGCCCGGCCCGGGCCGGCATCCGTCCTATCATTTCGGCGGCATGTCCTCGCCCTTCGTGCCGTGGGACGTGATCGCCAAGCGCTTCGTCGAGGCCGGCGACGATTCGGCGAAGCTGAAGACCTTCTTCAACCTCACCCTCGGTCTGCCCTACGAGGAGGAGCTGTCCGAGGTCACGGCGCAGGAATTGGTCGCCGCCACGGAGGACTATCCCCGCGGCATCGTTCCCATCCGCGCCGGCCGCACGGTGCTGGCGGTGGACTTCAACTCTACCTGGGCGGAATGGGCGCTCTACGCCTTCGGCCCCTCCGTCGCGGGCGACGGCGTCGACCAGTGGCTGGTGGAGCACGGCACCTGCCCCGGCCGGCCCGGCGATGCCGAGCTCGGCCTGGCGCTCGAGGCGCTGTTCGAGCGCGAGTGGCCCTATGCCGGCGGCGGCGCCTACCGGGCCGATCGCGTCGGCCTCGATACCGGCTTCGGCACCTACGAGATCTACAAGCTCGCCCGCGGCAAGCCGGACGTGCGCGCCCTCGACGGCCGCCCGCCCAAGGCCGGCGACGTGCGCAAGGCGCTGCCGCTCGGCACGCCCACCAAGGCCGCGGCCAAAGACGCCTACGGGCGCATCAAGTTCCGGGTGGATCTCTATCCGGTCGGCTCGCACGACCTCAAGCTCTGGCTCGCCGGCGCGCTCTCGGCCTTCGCCCAGCGCCAGCCGCGCGGCTCGGCCATCCATTTGCCGCGCGAGATCGTCGATCTCGGCATGGCCGACCAGCTGCTCGGCGAGGTGCTGGTGGCCCGCGAACGGCGCGACGGCCGCACCGAGGATGTGTGGGTGCCCCGCCGCGGCATCCGCAACGAGGGCCTCGACCTCGCGGTCTATGCGCGCGCGCTGGCGCTCGGCGTGCCGCGCGGCGGCCTCGGGCTGGAAAACGTCACCCGCGCCCAATGGGGCGCGCTCCTCATGGAGCGACATCAGCTTGCGCAGGCGCAAGCTGATTTGTTCACCGCGCCGGAGACGCCGCCGCCGTCCAACCCGTCGTCTCCGGCGCGGGGCGGGCTGACGCCCGCATCGGTTCCGACACCCGCACCTGCACCCGCCAGTCCGGCCCGGCCGGCGCGGGCGAAGACTTCCGCCCTCGGCGCCGCGTTGCGCCGCGCCATGAGCCAAACGAGGTAGCACCCCATGACCCCCTCCGAGATCGCCGCAGAGATCGCGCGCCTCGAGGGCATCCTCGTGGAGGCGGAGAGCGGCGCCCGCGCCCGCAAGATCCGCATGGGCGAGCGCGAGATCGAGAACAGTGAGGTGGACAAGATCGCCCTGCGCCGCCGCATTGCCGAGCTGAAGGGGCAGCTTTCCGGCGGCCCCCGCCGCGCCCGCCGCCGCCTGGTGTTCTTCTGATGGGCCTGCGCAGCGCCCTGGCTGAATTCTTCCGCCCCGGGCGCGCCGCCGCCGGCCAACCCGGCGCGCCCGGGGCGGGTGAGCGTGCCATTCCGCGCGCCGATGCCGGCTATCAGGGCGCCTCGCGCACCCATCAGGATCTCGCGTCCTGGCTGCCGCGCGCCTTCTCGGCGCAGTCAGCGCTCTCGCCCGACCGCAACCTGCTCACCTCGCGCATCCACGATCTGGCGCGCAACGATGGCTGGGCTTCCGCCGGGCTCGACCGGCTGGTGGACAACGTCATCGGCGGCGGCTGGGGCCTCAATGCGCTGCTCAACCGGCGCCGCCTCAAGCTGGACGATGCCGCCGCCACCGACATCGCCGCGCAGATCGAGGCCGAGTTCGAGGATTGGGCCACCGATCCCGATTGCTGGTGCGACGCGGAGATGCGCAACGGCTTCGGCGGCCTGCTGGCGCTCGCCTACCGGCACCGCGCCATGGATGGCGAGGCGCTCGCCGTCATCTCCTTCGACGAGCGCGGCGGCCCCTGGGCGACCGCGATCCAGGTGGTGGACCCCGACCGGTTGTCCCAGCCGCAGGCGGCGCCCGAGACCGACCGCTTCCGCCAGGGCATTGAGCTCGGCCCCAGCACCGAGCCGCTCGCCTATCACATCCGCCGGGCCCATCCGGGCGAGGCCTTCACCTGGCGCGATGCCGAGCATTTGCGCGTGCCGCGCTTCATGGGCGGCCGCCGCCTCGTGGTGCACGCCTTCGAGCCCACCCGCGCCGGCCAGATTCGCGGCGTGCCGGCGCTCGCCAGCGTGGTCAAGAAGCTGCGCATGCTCGGCCGCTACGACGAGGCGGAACTGCAGGCGGCGGTCATCAATGCCGTGCTCGCGGCCTTCGTCACCACGCCCTACGATCCCGACGCTATGGCCGAGGCCATGGCGGGCGGCTCGAAGACCGAGGACATCCTCGACGCCATGAGCGCGGCGCGCGAGAAGCATTGGGCCGAGGCGCCGCCCATGACGCTGCCGGGCGCCGCCATCAACTTCCTGGCGCCGGGCGAGGAGATCAAGCTCTCCAACCCGCACCATCCGAACTCGGTGTTCGAGAGCTTCACCCGCGCCTCGCTGCGCAACATCGCCTCCGCGCTCGGCATCACCTACGAGCAGCTCTCGGCGGATTGGGGCCAGGTCAATTATTCCTCGGCTCGCGCCGCGCTGCTGGAGGTGTGGCGCGGCTTCACCGCCCGCGCCGGCCACTTCGCCCACCAGTTCGTCCAGCCCATCTATGTGCGCTGGTTCGAGGAGGCGGTGGCGCGCCGTCGCATCGTCCTGCCGCGCACCTCGCCGTCCTTCGAGGAGGCCCGCGCCGCCTGGACCCGCGCCCGCTGGCGCATGCCGGGCCGCGGCTGGGTGGACCCGCTGAAGGAGGCGCAGGCGGCGGACCTGCGCGTGCGCCTCGGCATCTCCACTTTGGAGCGCGAGGCCGCCGAGCAGGGCCTCGATTGGGAGGAGAACCTCGAGCAGCGCGCGCGGGAATTGAAGCGCGTGCGCGAGCTGGAGGCGTCCTACGGCCTGCCCGAAGGCGCGCTGCTCAACCCCGCGGCGGTGCCCGCCTCCGCCGGCGGGCCGGACGAACAGAACGAGGATGTGCGCAATGGCCTCTGACCTCATCGTCGACGGCGAGCTGATGCTCTACGGCCCGGTCGGCGGCTCTTGGTGGGACGACGGTGGCTTCACCGCCACCGAAGTGCTCCAGGCCCTCGCCGAGATGGAGGGCGACATCACCGTCCGCCTCAATTCCGGCGGCGGCATCGCCTGGGACGGCATCGCCATCTACAACGCGCTGCACGCCCGCACCTCGAAGGTGACGGTGGTGATCGACGGCATCGCGGCCTCCGCCGCCTCCGTCATCGCCATGGGCGGCGACGACATCGTCATGCGCACCGGCGCGCTGATGATGATCCACGACGCCTCCACCATCACCTGGGGCACGGCGGAGGAGCACGAGAAGTCGGCGGCCCTGCTCGGCAAGCTCGATGGCCAGCTCGCCGCCGTCTATGCCGCCCGCACCGGCCTCGATCTGTCCGAAATCAGCGGCCTCATGGACGCGGAGACCTGGATGGACGGCACTGAGGCCGTCGAGAAGGGCTTCGCCACGGCCGCCGGCGCGGAGAAGGCGGCCAAGGCGAGCGCCTTCGACTATCGCCTCTATGCCCATGCGCCCAAGCCCCTCGTGGCTTCCGCCCGCAAGCTGAAGGCCCCGCGCCCGGTGGGCGAATGGGGCGTCCCGCTCAACGCCGCCATGGCGCGGCGCAAGACCCCGGCGCAGCCCGCCGCCATTTCGGAGCCTCCCATGCCCAACGAGACCCAGACCGGGACGGCCCCCGCCGCGCCCGCCAACGACAATGCCCCCGCCAAGACCGAGCGGGAGCGCATCTCGGCCATCCTCGACCATGCGGAGGCGGCGGGCCGCGAGGACCTCGCCAAGCACCTCGCCTTCAAGACCGACATGAGCGCCGAGGCGGCGACCGCCATGCTCGCCAAGGCGCCCAAGGCCGCGCCCGCCGCGGACGGCCTCGGCGCCCTGCGCGAGAGCGCCCCCAAGGTCGTCATCGGCGGCGACGCGAAGGGCGAGACCAAAAGCGAGGACGGCAAGCCGCGCTCGCTGGACAGCGCCGTCGACCGCTTCAACGCCGCATTCAAGCGGCGCTGATCCCATTCACCCCATCGGCGGGCCGCGGGCCCGGAACAAGGGACTGAACCATGGCTCACCTGATCGAGGGCCGGCATGCCGGCGAGGGCCTCCTCTACGAGGCCGAGAACTACTATTCCCGCGAGGCCGGCGTGCTTGCGATGAGCGAGGAGGTGGATGTGGCCGGCGTGCTCGGCCGCATCTCCGGCGGCGGTGCCGTCACTGTCACCAAGACCGACGTGGCAGGCGCCAACAAGGGCGTCCTCACCCTCGCCAATCCCGCGCACGGCGCCGGCGTGAAGGCCGGCACCTACCGCGTGGTGTTCGTCGAGCCCGCGGCCGACGCGGGCACCTTCGTGGTGGAGGATCCCGACGGCATCGTGGTCGGCCGCGGCACCGTGGGCGTCGCCTTCGACGGCGCGGTGAAGTTCACCCTCGCCGACGGCGCCACGGACTTCCTGCCGGGCGAGCAGGCACAGATCCATGTGGCCATCGCCCCGCCCGCCAATTTCGGCCAGTGGCGCGCCTGGGACCCCGACGCCACCGACGGATCGCAGGTGGCCCGCGCCGTCGCCTACGACAAGGCCTCGGCGCCCGCGGACGGCACCGCGGCGATCCTGCTGCTCGTGCGCCACTGCACCTGGCGGGCGGGGGACCTCACCTTTAAGGCCGGCATCACGCCGGAGGAGAAGGCGCTCGCCATCGTCCAGCTGATCGACGCCGGCATCACCACGCGCTGATCGCGCTCTCCCCTCAACCATCGCGGCCGCCTTCGGGCGGCCTTTTCTTTCGGAGACCCTTCCATGGCCAGCATGGACATCTTCAACGACGACGCCTTCTCGCTGGTGTCCATGATCGGCGCCATCGAGAAGGTGGATTACGCCCCCAATTATCTCGGCGAACTCGGCATCTTCACCAAGACCGGCGTGCGCACCGAGACCGTTTTCATCGAGGAGCGTTCCAACGCGCCGGCGCTGATCCACACCTCCGAACCGGGTACCGCGCCGGAGGCCGCCGCGCCGCGCGAGCGCCGTGGGGTGCGCTCCTACACGACCGCGCGCTTCGGCAAGGGCCGGCGCATCAACGCCAGCGAGGTGCAGGGCATCCGCGCCTTCGGCACCGAGACCGAGCTCGCCCAGGTGGAGGCCGAGGTCGTCCAGCGCCAGTCGTCCCTCAAGGCCGATGCCGACTTCACCTATGAGCACTACCGGCTCGGTGTCATCTGCCAGGCCAAGATGCTCGATGCCGACGGTTCGGTGCTCTACAATTGGTCGACCGAGTTCGGCCAGGCCATTCCCGAGGCGATCAACTTCGACCTCACCGCCGCCGCCCCCGAGACCGGCATCATCCGCAAGAAGTGCAACGACCTGCGCCGCACCATGGTGAAGAACCTCAAGGGCGTGGGCGGCACCGGCGCCGGCATCACCATCCACGCCATCGTGGGCGACGACTTCTGGGACGAGTTCGTCAACCACTCCGAGGTCATCCGCACCTACGAGAACCAGCAGGCGGCCAACCAGCTGCGCGAGGGCCATGGCGGCGCCTGGGAGACGTTCCGCTATGGCAACGTCACCTGGCACAATTACCGCGGCTCCGACGACGGCGAGGTGGGCGTGGCTGCCGACGAGGCGAGCTTCTTCCCCATCGGCGCCGGCATCTTCCAGCAGACCAACTCGCCGCTGGAGACGTTCGACCTGGTGAACACGGTCGGCAAGGAGTTCTACTCCATGATCGTGCGCGACAAGGACCGGAACATGTGGGCGGACGTGGAGGCCTATGCCCGGCCGCTGTTCGTCTGCACCATGCCGTCCGCGCTGCGCAAGGGCACGGTGGAGGGCTGATGCCCTCGCCCTTCGCGGCCGCGCTCGCCGCGGCCGATTCCGCGTTCGACGGCACGTTCGGCGAGCGCGTGCGCATCACGCCCATGGCGGGCAGCCCCAACGGCCGCCCGTCCCAAGACCCCGCCCGCGCGGCGTGGGAGGGCATCGCGCCCGTCGGCGAGGCGCCGGAGACGGTGCGGCCGCTCGATGCCCGCGGCACTGCCCGCGAGGACCGCGTCGGCACCATTGCCGCCGCCGTCGCCCGGCAGGTGTCGCTCACCCGCGCCGTCATCGGCGCGCTGGAGGTGCGCCGCGGCGACCGCGTCAGCCTGCTCGATCGGCCGGGCGTGCCCGTCTTCGCCATCGCGCGGGTGGACCGGGACGACCCGACCCGCCTCATCCTGATCCTGGAGAGCGAACTGCCGTGAGCGTCCGGTCGTGAGCCTTGCCCGCATGGCGCTCCGCATCTGCGCCGTCATCGCCCTGCGCGATGCCACCATGGCGCAGGAGCGCGTGCGCGACAGCGCGCTCTCCCAGCTCGACGCCCTCGTGGAGGAGGACCGCGCGCCGGTCATCACCGTGTCGACGGAGTCCACCGAGCGCAAGCGCGGCGCGCAGATGCAGCAGACCAGCCTGGTGCTGGAGCTGGCGCTCACCGCCAAGCCGCGCCCGGACGAGGAGACCGACGAGATCGTCATCGGCTTCGCCGAGACCGACGCCGACCTCGATCTGATGCTCGACCTGTTCGAGCGCGAGAC
Source organism: Xanthobacter tagetidis (assembly GCF_003667445.1). GTDB lineage: Bacteria > Pseudomonadota > Alphaproteobacteria > Rhizobiales > Xanthobacteraceae > Xanthobacter > Xanthobacter tagetidis. Next base: position 311,024 of record NZ_RCTF01000003.1, read on the forward strand.
GCTCGACGCCCTCGCGCGTCCCGACAGCGCGGCGGCGGACCTGTTCCGCACCCTGTGCGGCGGCGATGCGGTCAATTCGCCCGGCTCGGACTATTCCTCAATCCGCGGCGTCGGCGCGGCGGGCCAGCGGCTCGCGGCGCGCCAGATCCTTCTGACCGCCGACACGCTGCTCGATCCCGTCCGCGGCGAGCCGTGCGACTGGCTGGAGCGCTTCCTCGATCTGATCGAGGGCGATCCTGAGTATGGGGCGATCCATCCGCTCCTTTCCGCCTTCCTCGCCGGCAGCGGCCCCGGCGCCGCCTTCCGCGAGCAGGCGCGGCTCTTCCTCGATGCGGCCGGCGCCAAGGCGCTCGGCCTCTCGCCGCTCGCCGCCAATGAGGCCGGCGCGCCGGTCACGCTGACCCGCATCGCGGTGGGCGGCGTGGTGGCGCCCGACGACGGGCGGGAGTGAGCCATGGAGGACATCGTCCGCGCTCTGGCGCAGGAGATCGCTTTGTTGCGCGGCGAGGTGGCCGTGCTGCGGCACCGCCAGGCCAACATGTTCCGGCCCGGCACGGTTTCGGAGGTCAAAGCGGGGGAATACCGCGCCCGGGTGAAGCTCTCCGACGCCTCGGGCGAGGACTTCCTCTCGCCCTGGCGGCCCTGGTCGGCCATCGCCGGCGCCAGCGCGCAGGACTGGACTGTGCCGGAGGCGGGCCAGCAGGTGCTGCTGTTCTCGCCCACGGGCGTGCTCGGCCAGTCGCTGATCCTGCCTTTCGGCTTCTCGGACGATCTGCCGCCGCCCTCCGCCTCGGCGGACGAGCGCGTGTTCCGCTTCGGCGCCACGCGCATCACCTTCTCCGGCGATGGCCTCGCTTATGACGCCGGCGCGCACACCCTCAAGGGCATCGTGCGCACCGACGGCGAGACCCGCCTCGGCAAGCCCGACGCCGCCAAGCGCGTGCTGCTGGAAGACTTCACGCCCGCCCAGAACGTCTACGGTTTCTAGTTTTCACCCGCGGCGCAGCCGCCCCCGACGCGCCCGCGCGGGTTGGCCGGCGGCGCGCGGGCGCGTCGGGAGACGAAAATGGCCGGCATCGACGCGCGCACGGGCAAGCTGCTGTCCGGCTGGGCGCATGTGCTCCAGAGCGTGGAGAAGATCCTGCTCACCGGCTTCGGCGAGCGCATGGGCCGGCGCTGGTTCGGCTCCTTCGTGCCGGCGCTGCTCGGCGAACTGGCGGTCGAGCGGAGCGTCCTGCGCTTCTTCACCGCCATCTGGACGGCGCTGGACCTGTGGGAGCCCCGGCTGCGCATCGCCCGCATCCGCTTCGCCGGCACCGCCGACGAGGTGCGCGAAGGCACCGGCCGCTTCGAGATCGACGCCGTCTATCTGCCGCGCGGCCATCTGGGCGACACCACGCCCGCCGGCCGGCGCACCATCGCGGGCGAGGCGGCCGCCGGCACCATCACCGTCACGGGGTCCTGATGCGCTTCATCGCCGCCGACCTCTCCCGCCTGCCGCCGCCGGACGCCATCGAGGCGCTCGACTACGAGCAGGTGCTGGCCGCCATGAAGGCCGATGTGCGCGCGCGCTGGGACGCGCTGCGCGTCCTGCGGCCGGAACTGCCGGAGCTCGACATCCTCGAGCTTGAGACCGACCCCATCGTCATCATCCTGGAGGTGGCGGCCGATCGCGAGACCAAGCTGCGCGGGCTCGTCAACGACAAGGCCCGCGCCGTCATGCTGGCGCTCGCCACCGGCGCCGACCTCGACCATCTGGGCGCCGCCGTGCTCACGCAGCGCCTGGAACTCACTCCCGCTACTTCGTCCGCGCCCGCCGTCATGGAGGCGGACGAGCCCTATCGCCGCCGCATCCATCTCGCCCTCGACGCCTGGTCCACGGCCGGGGCGCAGGGCGCCTATGAATACTGGGCGCTCTCCTCCGACCCCTCGGTCAAGGATGCCGCGGCGCTGAACGTGGCGCCGGGCCGGGTGGACGTGGTGCTGCTCGGCCGCACCGGCGACGGCACCGCCAGCGACGCGGCGATCGTCGCGGTCTATGAGGCGCTCTCGCCGAAGACCCGCCGCCCGCTCACCGACGACGTGCGCGTGCGTTCCGCCACCATCGTGCCGCAGGCAATGCGGGTGCGCCTCGACATCCCGCGCGGGCCGGACCCGGACGTCGTGGAAATGCGGGCGCGCGCGAACCTCGCCGCGCTCGCGTCGACCATCCACGCCATCGGCCGCGTGCTGCGCACCGACGCGATCATCGTTGCCGCCCGAGTGGGCGACGTGGAGAAGGTCACGGTGCTGGAGCCCGCCGCCGATCTCGACCCCGGCGCGTTCGGCGCGGTGCATGTGAGCGCCATCGAGATCGAGGTGGTGCAGCCGGGGCAGGCGATCCCGGCATGAGCGTGCCCCACCTCCTGCCGCCGCGCTCCACCACCAGCCTCGAGGCGACGCTCTCGCAGGCGGCCGCGCGCCTCTCCGACGTGCCGGTGCCCATCGACGCCGTGAAGCGCCCGGCCGATGCACCGGCGGACTTCGTGCCCTTCCTCGCCTGGGAGCGCGGGCTCAAGCTCTGGGTGCGCGACTGGCCCGAGCACAAAAAGCGCGCCGCCGCCCGCCTCGCGCCGGAAATCTGCGCCAGCCTCGGCACGCTGCGCGCAATGGAACTGACGCTCTCGTTGGTGGATGCGCAGATCCAGTCTTTTGTGATCCCGCCGGTGGGCGCCTTCGCGGCGCCCGATCGCACGCCGGAAGAGCGCGCCGCCTTCGTGGCGCTGTTTCCGGAGCTGCGCATCTATCTGCGCTCCGAGCCCGGCACCGCCGATGCCGACCTCTATGCCGACGACGGCTTTGCCGATGACGGCATCGCCACGGTCTCGACCGCCCATGAACGCTATGGCCGGCGCGGCGAGATCCATGACGGCGGCACGGTGACACCCGTGAGCCTCTTGCCGGTCACCTGGGCCGGCGCCGACGCCATCAATGCCGACTTGGTCGGCGTTGTGATCCCCGGCGAGGACGACGGCGGCGCCTTTGCCGGCGACGCGGCGGCGGACGCCGCCTTCGCCAGCGCCGCGAGCATCACCTCGCGGCTGCTCACCATTGCCGCCGACCGCACCTTCGTCCCGCTCTCGCCGCAGCCGGTGGTGATCGCCGACGGCGTGCCGCTCGACCTCATCTCGGTGGTGCCGGAGCGCGTCTCCACCGGCGGCATCGCGGGCCTCGACGTGATCCATGCGGACGACGCCTTCGCGGATCTCGGCTTCGCCGACCACAAGGACGCCGCGCTCCGCCTGTTCGACCGCTATCACCTGTTCGATCCCACCCGTACCCGCGCGGTGGCGGGCCAGGACGACGGCGCCTTCGCCGACTTCACGGTGGTGGACCTGCCGCCTTTCTATGCCGAATTGCGCATCCGCGCGCCGGGCGAGGACACCCCGCTCTCGGCCTATGCCGGCGGCGCCTTCGCCGACGACATGGCCGCGCTGCCCATCCTCGGCACCATGGACCGCATCGCCGAGGCCATCACGGTGGCGAAATCCCATCGCGACGACCTGCGCTTCACCACCCGCACCCTGCGCGAGGTCGAGTTCCAGGACGCGCCGGCCTTCGGTGCCGGTCTGACCCTCGGCACGCTCGTGCCCATCTACGACTGAGGCCATCCCATGCTCGACGCCGTCAAGATCGCCTCCCGCCAGAAGGTCACGGCGGAGGACTTCAACAATCTGGGCCTCTATCCGCGCGCCAGCTTCGACGCGCTGACCGAGCACGCCATCGGCTCGGCGGCGAAATATAGCGGCGGCGGCGTCTCCATCCTCTCCACCACCAAGGTGCTGGTGGACACGCCCGTCTTCCTCATCCGCGATGGCCGCTGGTATGTGAACCGCACCGACGACGGCGTGGAGATGGACCTGCTCGGCTCGCTGCCGGCCTCGGGCTTCAAGCGCGTGGTGGCGCTCTCGCTCACCGGCTCGGAGGTCTCCGACCAGGTGGCCGAGCGCGACTTCCTCACCAATCCGGTGACCCGCGCCACCGAGGCCCAGCCCACGGCCACCCGCTCCAACCGCTATGCGCAGGTGAACGCCATCGCCGGCGCTGCGGCGGTGGACCCGGCGCCGCCCGCCGTTCCGGCCGAGCACACCATCATCGCCCATGTGGTGCTGACCCCTACCGGCATCGAGAGCGTGAGCCAGGTGAGGGCCAACCGCCTGCCGCAGCTCATCGAGGTCAACGGCCGCCTGGTGCTGCTGGAGGAGTGGCAGGCGCGCACCGCGCCGGTGATCGACGGCCTCAAGTCCGACGTCGCCAAGCTCATGGCCGAGGGCCGCGGCAAGGCCGACCGCGGCGTCATCTCCTATCTGCTGGAGCAGACCGCGCGCCTCAACGAGGCCGAGGGCATCGCCCCCGACGCGGCCTTCTCGGTCACCGACTTCTTCCTCACCGAGGACGACAGCGACACCGCGCACCTCTCCTATCAGGCCAAGGTGGAGGAGGGCCTGCGCTTCTCCGACGAGAACGCCGCCACCTTCTCGCCGGTGCTCGCCAACCCCGCCGACACGCGCTTCGTGATCCATCCCGGCGGCCTGCTGCTGCCGGCCTATGCCGAGGTGCCGGTGATCTCCAACATCGGCAAGGACAGCGAGGTGGCGCTCTCCAATGCCGGTTCGCAGACCACCGAATACACGCAGCGCACGGTGGCGCGCACCCGCATCCGCTGGGGCCAGTCCCTCCTCGTCTCCATCAATTCCATCTGGTGGCGCACCGGCCGCTACGATCCCGCCACCCACATCTTCCGTCGCGCAGGCGAGACCTGGGAGGTGTCCGCCCCCGACGAATTCATGCTGCGGCTCGGCTTCCTGCGCGTGGAGCGCTTCTGGAAGGACGATTACGAGGAGGTCTATTGGGACGCGGTCACCACCGACGCCTCCTATGTGGGCACGGTGAACGCGCAGACCTTCCTCACCCCGCGCGCGGGCTGGATGACCAAGGTGCGGCTCGGCTTCTCGCGCCTCGACAGCGCCGGCGACGTGCGCATCATCCTTTCCCGCTGCACCGCCAATGCGGCGCCGGACCCCAAGAACACGCTCGCCACCGTTCTGGTGCCGCGCGCGAGCCTCAAGCTCTATCCCGAGATCACCGACATCGCGCTGCCGCCCACCTATGTGGAGGCGGGCGAGCGCGTGGCGGTGCACGTGGTCACCGGCGGCAATCACTGGCTCGCCATGACCGAGGGCAACAAGTACGGCCAGGGCTCGTTCTTCGCCTCCACCGACGGCGCCTGGTTCCAGGGCGACATCACGCGCGATGCCTGCATGCAGGTGCTGATGGCGTCCTTCACCGCGCCGCGCCTCGAAATCGCGCTCGATCCCTGGAACCTCTCCGGCGGCATCGAGGCCGTGGACATGAACCTCGACATGGTGGCGCGCGACCCCGCCGGCATCATCTTCGAGGTGCGCCATTCGGGCACCTGGTACCAGATCGGCGAGGTGGGCGCCGGCAACCATCCGCTCTACGGCCTGCCGGCGCAGGTGCAGGCGCGCATGGTGCTGGTGGGCACCACGGACGTGATGCCCGGCATCTGGCTCGGCCCCTCCAAGGTCACGCTCACCCGCCCGCGCACCACCGGAACGCACATCTCGAAGGCGCGCGCGACGCCCGTCGACGTGGACGAGGTGCATGTGGTGGCGCTGCTGGAGCATTTCGACGACGCGGTGCACGATTGCGGCGCGCAGCTGCTCACCGGCGTCGGCTATGCCACGCCGGTCTCGCCCACGGCGACCGTGGATAAGGTGCTGCCGGGCGGAACCACGCGCCGCACCTTCACCTTCTCCGGCCTGACGCCGGACGACACCTACAAGCGCAAGATCACGCTCTCCACGGCGTCGGCGCTCTCCGTCTTCCACGTGGCCGAGGCCACCGACATCGCCTTCCCGAGCTGAGGAGCAGCGCTCATGGCCCCCCGTAGCCCCAAGGCGGCGCCCGCGCGCGCGGCCGCGCCCGCCGACATCGATCCCGCGGCGCTCTATGACGTGACGCTCTCGCGCGCAGTGCCCGTCGGCCGCACCCTTGTGCGGCCCGGCGCGGCGGTGCGCCTGCGCGGCGACGTGATCCAGCGCATCGCCACCGACGCGCCCGGCGCGGTCACGGCCTTCGAGCGGATCGCCGGCTGACATGTCCGGCGCCATCGACCGGTTCCTGGCGGCGCGCATGCGCGCGCTCTCGCCGGAGAAATGGGACGCCTTCGTGCGCCATCTCGGCGGCGAGCTGGCGGACATGCAGAGCCGCATCGGCGCGCTCGACCGCGTCGCCGACCAGGCGCTGCAGCGCTCGCTCACCTTGATCGACGAGGCCATCGGCCCGGCCATCGTCGATGCCCATGCCAAGCAGGCCGAGCTCGCCGGTCTCAAGGCGCAGGCCGAATTGATCGCCGCGCAGATCGCCGGGATCCTCGCTACCCTCGCCACCGAGGGCATCTCCGCCGACGTGGTGAGCGAGACCGACACCCGCCTGTTCCTCACCCCGGCCGAGCGGGCGGCGTGGAACGCCAAGCCCGACGCGGCGTCCGTCGGCACCATGATCGGCGCTGCCATCGATGATCTGGTGGGCGGTGCGCCCGGCGCGCTCGACACCATCGCGGAACTCGCCGCGGCTTTGGGCAACAATGCCGGCGCCGTGGCGACGCTGACGGCGTCCATCGCCGGCAAGCTGTCCAAGGCCGCCAATCTCTCCGACCTGACCGACGTGGCGGCGGCGCGCACCACGCTCGCGGCGGCGTCCACGGCGGCGCTCGACGCGCTCACGGCGATCGTGGCGCAGAAGGCGCCGCTCTCCGGCGGCAGCCCGCAGTTCGAGACGCTGCGGTTCCAGAAATCATTCGCTCTCGGCGCCGCGGCCGATCTCAACGCCTTGGCGAACAGCGGCTGGTATGACGTCGCGAACCCCGTCAACGGCCCCGGCGCCGGCTGGTTCTGGGTGCATTGCCAGGCCCACAGCGCCAATCCCGGGGACTGGCGCACGCAGCGGGCCATCAGCTTCAACGATGGCCGCGAATATGTGCGGTCCTTGCTAAACGGCACCTGGGGTGCGTGGGTGGAGGTCAACCCCTCCGGCCCGACCGTTGTGAAGCTGCATGACGACGTGGTCACCAGCAATGTGAGCTATGTCGAGCAGGCGGTTGATTTCGCGACCTATTGCTATGCGGTGACGGTGCTGGAAGGGGTCTCGCGCTTCGGCGCCACGACGGCCGCCATCAATGTCACGCTGCGGTCTCCCTCCACCTCCCGCGATGCCCTCACGGATGCCGGCGCCTATTCGGCTTCCGACATCGTGTCCGGCACGGTTCAGTGGACCAAGCGAGGCCTCCACAGCGTCAACGCGCTCGCGCAGCGCAGCTTCGCGGACGTGGACCGCATCCGCATCGCCTTCGCCGGCTCCAGCTTCGTCGATGCCGGCCGGATCACCACCTATGGGGTGAAGTTCTGATGCAGGCCCTCATCAATGGCGTCCTGACGGACCTCTCCGAGGCCGAGCAGGCCGCATGGGAGGCCGAGCGCGCCGCCGCGCTCGTGCCCGCGCAGGTGTCCCGCACGCAGGCTTTGCTCGCGCTTCTCGAAGGCGGCGAGACGCCCATCACCGAGGCGCAGATCCTCGCCGCCATCGATGCCATGGCCGACCCGCTGGCGCGCGAGCGCGCCCGCATCCTCAGCGCGAACCCCGTGTGGCGCCGCGACGACCCCTTCGTGGCCGAGATCGGCGCCGCCTTCGGCCTCGCGCCGGGCGACATCGACGATCTGTTCCGGCTGGCCGTGACGCTCTGAGCCCGATTGAGCCCGAGCAGGCGGCGCAGCGCGCCGCCGTAGCGAATGGCTCCCGCAAGAATCCCGGCGCCGCGGGCGCCTGCATCTTCCCTGGAGGCTGACATGACCGAACCGACCTTCGGCGTCACGTTCGAGCAGCGCAACGACGAATACCGCTCCGTCGCCGGCGGCGACTTCTCCACCATCGCCCTCGTCGGCCCCGCGCCGTCCGCCGACCCGGCGGTGTTCCCGCTCAACGAACCGGTGCCGGTCTATTCCAACGACGCCACCAAGCTGGCCAAGCTGGGCACCGAGCGCTGGCTGCGCGACGCGGTGGAGGGCATCAACGACCAGCTGGGCGAGTTCCAGCGCGCCGCCAAGGTCTGCATCGTGCGCACGCCGCATTCGACCGAAGAGGACGCGCAGGAGCGGCTGGAGGCCGAGCTGCTCGCCATCGCCGGCGACAGCACCGCCATGACCGGACTGCATGCGCTCAAGGGCGCCGCGTCCCATATCGGCTACACGCCGCGCATGGTGTGCGTGCCGGGTTATACCCACCAGCTGCTCGGCGAGGACGAGGCCAATGTGGTGGTGGCCGAGCTGCCGAGCGTGCTCGACCACCTGTTCGCGGTCTCCGTGGTGGAAGGGCCGAAGGGCTCGGTGGAGGACGCCATCGCCTGGCGCGAGACCTTCTCCTCGAAGCGCCTCGTGCCTGTGGTGGGTGGCGTGAAGGTGCGCGGCGGCGCGGGCGTGACGCTGGAGCGCCCGCTGGCGCCGCGCGTGCTCGGCCTCGGCGTGCGCGTCGACCACGAGCACGACGGCATGCCGTTCCACTCGTTCGCCAACCGCCCGCTCTCGGGCATCGTGGCGCCGGGCTGGGACCATTCCTTCTCCCTGGTGGACGGCGCCAATGAGGGCCAGGACCTGCTCGCCGCCGGCATCGGCATCGTCGAGCGCGGCGAGATGGGGGTAGACGACGCCATTGCCGACGCCGGCTTCGTCTTCATCGGCACCGACCATGCGGACACCACGCTCACCTGGCCGTTCTACCACCAGAGCCGCGGCAATGACTGGATCTGGCTCTCCGAGCTCAAGACCATCCGCAACTATCTCGGCCGCAGCAACGTGACGCTCCAGGCGGTGCAGGCCTGCGTCAACCAGCTCAACAAGCGCCTGCGCATGCTCGAGGCGGACAGCCACCTCTACAAGGGCTCGCGCATCCGCTTCGACCCCGACCAGAACGGCGTCGACGAGATCCGCGAGGGCCGCATCACCCTCGACCCGGTCTACGAAATCCCCTCCGTCTGGCGCCGCGCGCACCTGCGCACCACGCCCAACCGCGCCGCCGTGGAGGTGTTCGTGAAAGACCTCGCCGAGGCGCTCACGCGCCTCGGCGTTTGATTTTACGCGCCGGAGACGGCGCCGCCCGCCAACCCGCCGTCTCCGGCGCGGGGCGGGCTGGCGCCCGCGGCGTCGAGTGACCGGGACAAAGGAGAAAACCTATGGCGCGCAATACCATCTATCATTGGGAGGGCGTGAACCTCTATTGCGGGGATCACGAGCCGGACAAGTCGAAGCACCTGGTCATCAAGAACTTCAAGCTGGAAGCCTTCCGCGAGACGATGGTGGATCACCGCGCCGGCGGCGCCATGGTGGCCACCGAGTTCGCCGTGGGCATCGAGAAGTTCGGCGCCACCTTCGCCTTCTTCGGCACCGATCCGGACATGGTGGGCCTGTTCGGCCTCGGCTCCATCGACCGGCACATCTACACCGGCTACAACGCCTTCCGCGACCTGCAGTCCGGCAAGATCATCCAGCGCAAGCTGATCATCGAGGCGCGCCTCGGCTCCATCGAGGAAGACCAGTTCGAGAAGGGCTCGGCCATGGGCGCGAACTATGCGCTCAATGAGATCATGCACTTCGAGGAATGGTGGGAGGGCCGCACCGAGCCGCTGAAGGAGTGGGATTTCTTCACCGGCGGCTGGAAGGTGGGCGGCGTCGACCAGGCCGCGGCCTTCAACCGTGCGCTGGCGCTGCCCAATGGCTGACGCCATGAACGGAGGCGCCGAGAACGCGCCCATCTCTTCGGCTGACATGGAGGCCGAGGATGCGGCCTTCGTGCGCGATCTGTGGGGTATCGGGCAGGTCGACCCGGCCGATCTCCACCCGTTCCCCATGGACCGTGGCCGCTCGCTGGAGGCGGCCCGTTCCGCCGGCTTCGCCAGCACGGCGCCGGTGGAAGGGGAGGGGGAGGTGCCCGCCGCGCCGGAGGATACCGGCGAAGACCCGACGCCGGTGCCGTCCGCGCCGGAGATCGCCTATCTCGTGCCGCCCAAGCGCGAGGTGACCCTCGACCATCCGTTCCGCTATGGCGACCGGGAGGTGCGCGCCATCGCGATTCCGGAACCCCATCTCGGGCTCAAGCTGGACCTTGTCGCGGGCCTTCTGCCTTCGGCCTTCGACCTCGCCTGGGCGCTCACAAGCGAGCCCGCCGATCTCCTGCGCGCCTTGCGCGGCAAGGACGGCGAGCGGGTGTTGAAGGCGGCGGTGGATGCCCTGCCGCCCGAACTGCGCAAGGCGTATCGCTGATGGGTTCGCTCACTTCCGTCCTCACGCTGCGCCTGGTCGATCAGGTCACCGGGCCGGCGGCCAAGGCCGCGAAATCCATCAAGGGGCTCGATGCCGACGCGCGCCGCGCCTCCGGTGTCAAGGGCGGCCTTCTGGCCGCCGGCGGGCGGGCAGGGGGCCTCGCGGCGCTCGGCGGGCGCACGCTGCTGACCGGGGCGGCGGTGGCTGGCGGCGCCAAGATCGTCAAGGATGCGGTGACGGACTTCGCCGCCCTCGACCGCCGCATGAGCTATGTGGGCCTCACCGCCGACGCCACGGCCGAACAGACCCGCCGCGCCACGCTGGAGTTGCGCCGCATGGCGCAGATGCCCGGATCGCCAGGGCTCGACAAGACGGTGGAGGGCCTGGAATCCCTCGTGGCCTCGGGCCGCGCGCTGCCCGAGGCCATGAGCTTCCTGCCGGCGGTGACCCGCACCGCGGTGGCGGCCAACGCCTCCGTCGAAGACATCGCCACCTCGGCCGATGCGCTCGCCTCGCACTTCAAGATCAGCGGCGAGCAAATGCAGGGCGCCTTCGACACGCTGGTGGCGGGCGGCAAGCTGGGCAAGTTCGAGCTGAAGGACATGGCAAGATACTTGCCGTCGCTCGGCCCGGCGGCGGCGGCCGTGGGCTTCAAGGGTGCCGAGGGTCTCAAGCGTTTCGTCGCCGTGCTCCAGACCATCCGCGCCGGCACCGGCACGGCTGAAGAGGCGGCGACGGCTGCCGGAAACGTTTTCCAAAAAATGGAAAGCGAGGAAACGGTCAAGAAATTCTCAAAATTCGGTATCGATTTGCGAAAAGAAATGGCCAGGGCGCGCAAGGAAGGAAAAGACCTTTTTGAAACCTTCATTCAACTTTCTGGGCGGGCCTTGAAGGGCGACATTTCCAAGTTGCCCCAGCTGTTCACTGATGTGCAAGTTGCCAATGGCATGCGCGCGCTTATGACCATGCCGGATCTGATGCGCCAGTTCAATGCCGCGTTGAAGAATGTCGACGGCTCGACCATGAAGGACTTTGCACGCGTCGCAGGCGACGCGCAGGACAAGCTCGATCGTCTGTCCGCCGTGTTCAACGATCTGCAATTGCAACTCGGCGATGCCGCCGCGCCTGCAGCCACCGGCTTCATGCATCGCCTGCAATTGGAGATCCGGCAGGTGCAGGCACACCTTGAGGACCTCGCCGCCTGGTTCCAGCACAACACCGGCATGACGCCCGCCGAGGCGGCCCTCAAGCTCGGCAATTTCGGCGGCGAGACCGACGCGGATATGAAGGCACGGCTCGACCGCGAGGACGAGGAGCGCCGTAATCCGCTGCTCAGGGACGAGCGCGCCGCCCGCGGGCGCTACGAGAAGCTCGGCGGCTCGGTGGCCGCGCTCTCCGCCCGGGCCGGCAAGATCGACCCGCGCCGCGCCACCACCGGCGAGATGGCGGTGCTGGGCAATCTGCGCGTCGCGCAGGAGGAGCTCGACGCCGCGGTCAACGCCTATCTGGAGGCCGGCCGCCGGGCGCGCCAGGCCGAGTTCGCTGCGCCGGGCCCGGCCACGGCCGAGGACATGGTGGGCGTCGGCTCCATCGGCCCCCTGAAGGGCGCCCTCAACATGCAGACCGAGGCTGCGAACGCCGGAGCCACGGCCATGGCGGCCTTCACCTCCGCCATGGAACAGCAGATGGCGCAGACGCTGGCGCTCGCCGACCGCTTCGTGGCGCAGCTTCAGGCGAAGCTCTCCTTCACCGCCTCGCCCACCATCGCCCCCAACGTCGTCGCGCCCGCGGGCGGCGGGGCGCCGGCCGGCGGCGCGCCGGGCAAGCAGAGCCGGGCGCTCACGGGTTCGGATGCGCGCCGCATCGTCCGCTTCGAGGGCGACCGAATGTACAAGTCAACGGGCCTCGCCTGATGCTCTACCAGTTCGGCAGCCTGCAATTCACCGTCTGGCCGTTCAACGTGCACGGCATCGACCGCGACGCCTCCTACGACTTCGCGGCGCATCCCGTTGTGGGCGCGCGCCAGCCGCTGGAGGCGGTGGGGCCTGGCGAGGACCGCATCGTGCTGGAGGGCCGGCTCTTCCCGCACAAGCTCGGCGGCCTCTCGGCTTTGGAGGCCTTGCGCCGCATGGCCGAGGCACAGCAGCCGCAGCCCCTCATGCGCGGCGACGGCACGCCCTTCGGCTGGCGCGTGGTGACCAATCTCGGCGAGCGCGGCTCCCATCTCGATGGGCGCGGCATCGGCCGGCTGATCGAGTTCGAGGCCACCTTCGCGCTCACGCCGCGCCCGGCGGCGTCCGCCTGGTACGGCAGCCTCGTCAGCCTGTTCGGGTGAGGGGAGGGGCCATGGACTACGACATCGTCGAGGTCAAGGCCGATGGCACGGCGCTCGACCTCCTCATCTGGCGCCGCCACAAGCGGCCCATGCCGGGGCTGATGGAGGCGGCGCTGGACGCCAATCCCGGCCTTGCCGCCCACGGCCCGCTGCTGCCGGTGGGCACGATGGTGCGCCTGCCGAGGCCGCAGCCCTCGGCCGCCGCGCCCACCGTGGTGCGGCTATGGGACTGACCGCCCTTCGCGCAGGCGGGTTGGCCGGCGGCGCCTGCGCGAAGGGCGACGCACGATGACCCCGCTCTACCGCGTGCGCGTGGGCGGCATCGACGTGTCCTCGCGCGTCGCGCCCTTTCTCCTCTCGCTGGAGGTGAACCTCTCTGACGACCCGTCCGCGGACACCGCGCGCCTGGTGCTGGAAGACAGCATGGGCCGCCTGCAGATGCCGCCCGAGCGGGCGCCGGTGGAGATCGACCTCGGCACCAGCGAGACCGGCGCCGCGCACGTCTTCTCCGGCTTCGTCGACGTGCCGCGCGGCGAGGGCTCGCGCGGCGGCGGGCGCGAACTGCATGTGGAGGCCAAGAGCGCCGATCCGCAGGGCGACGCCAAGAAGCCGGCCGAGCGCCACTTCGACGATGTGAGCGTGGAGGACGCCCTCAAGAAGGCGGCGCAGGCGGCGGGCCTCTCGGTGCGGGTGCACCCGCATCTCGTCTCCATCCGGCGCGACTATCTCGCGCTCGACGGCCTCTCCTTCGAGGGCTTCGGCGCCATGCTCGCGGAGGATCTCGGCGCCACCTTCAAGATCATGGGCCGCCAGGCGCTGCTGATCCCGCGCAATGGCGGGCTCTCCGCCTCCGGCCGTCCGCTTGTGCCCATCACGGCGGCGGCGGGCGTGAACCTGGAGCGCTGGTCGCTCACGCCGGTGCGCGGCAAGCCGCGCTGGCGGCGCGTGCGGGTGCGCACGTGGGACCCGAAGAAGGCGAAATACACGTACAAGGACAAGGACGTGGAGGAGATGGAATCCTCCGACGTGCTCTCGCTCCGCCCCGCCGACGACGAGGACGCGGCCGACAAAAGGGCCGAAGGCGGCGCCGCCGAGAGCGCGCGCGACAAGGGGGAAGGCTCGGTCACCATTCTCGGCAACGTCGCAGCCCAGCCCGGCGCGCCGGTGACGGTCTCCGGCACGCGGCCCGGCCTCGACGGCACCTATCAGGCCGCCTCCATCCGCCACAGCCTGTCGCGCGGCGAGGGCTTCACCACCACCATCGATCTCAAGCGCCCCGCGCCCGGGGCGGACACCCGCAAGGCCTCTTGAGCCAACCTCTTTCCGGAGATGAGCCTCATGCGTGACTTCCTCTCGCGCACCGCCGCCATGCCCACCCGCGCCGGCCTCGCGCCGCTGCCGTCGGATCACGTCTGCGCGTTGCTGCTGGTCCCGGGCGTGTCCGAGCGCGTCGTGGTGCCGGCGGTCGCGCGGTTCGTGAACATCGTCGGCACCGCGGACATCTATGTGCGCTTCGGCGGCGCGGACGTGGTGGCGGCCGTGCCCGGCGACGTGGCGGACGGCACGGCCCCGACGCTCAATCCGGCGACGCGTCAGCTTCCCGACACGGTCACCCACATCGCCGCCATCAGCGAGGTGGCGGCGCGCGTGACGCTGGAGTTCTGGGGCTGATGCGCGGCGCGCTCGCGCTCGCGCACCCCTTCTCCGCGCGGCGACGGGGGGCGGCGCCCTGGTGGCTGGCGGATGGCCATCGGCTCGACGGCATCGCCCCGGTGCTCGCGGCCGACTTCGCGCGCGGTCGCTTCGCTCTGGCCGGCGCGTCGGTGCCGCTCTCATCGGTCCTCGCCGTCTCATCCGGCGCCAAACGGGTGGTCGATGCCAGCGGCGCGCTGGTGACCGTCCCGGCCAACACCCCGGCATTTGCCCGGCGCAGCGGGCGCCCGCGCCTCCTGATCGAGGGGCCGGCGACCAATCTCGCGCTCGACTCCGCCGCAATCCATAGCTGGCTGGCGACCGGGACACAGAGCCCGACACGCACGGGCAATGCCGTTCTCGCGCCGGATGGCACCATGACGGGGACGCAGCTCGATTACCCTGCCGCGACGGGCACCAGCTTCGGTTCCGTCTACCGGCTCATCACCTCGCCGGCAGCGAGCCCCGCCTACGCCTTTTCGGTCTGGTTGCGCGGGGCGCTCGGCGGCGAGACGGTCTATCTCACGTGGACGAAATCGTCATCGGTGCACCAGACGATCGCCTGCACGCTGACAAGCCAGTGGCAACGCTTTGTGCTGGTGTCGACGCTCGATACCAGCGGCGCCAACTACATCAACATCGGCCGCGATGGGCGGGCGGGCAATGCCGACACGCCCGCGCAGACGATCTATGCCTGGGGTGCCCAAATCGAGGCGGGCGAGATCGCGACCTCCTACGTCCCGACGACCGCAGCGGCGGCCTCGCGGATCGCCGACGTGGTGCAGCTCACCGCAGGCGCGGCGGCGGCCCTACAAGGCGTTGCGGCGTCCTATGCTTGGCGGGTCCGAGTGCCCGTGACGGCCGCGTCGCTGCCCATGCTTGGCCTTGGGTCGGGCTACGCCTTGCTGAGGGCCGGGCCGTCGCCCGGCACCTCCTTGCGGCTCGACGGATCAAGCGTCGCGACCATTTCTCTCGGCGCGGCGCTGCCTGGCGAGATCGGCGCGGTTGGCGCCTGGGACGGGTCCGGTCGCGCGGGTGCCGTCAACGGCGGCGCAGCGCTCAGTGACAGCAACACCATGGACCGCTCGCGCGCTTCGATCTGGCTCGGTGGTTATCAGGGCCTGCCGGCGGGCTGCGCGCTGGAGATCGACGAACTCGTGGCGTGGGCAACGCGTGGCTCCGGCGCAGCGCTCACCGGGCAGGCGAGGGGGTGGGCATGAGCGAGACGATCTTCAGCACGACGATCTTCCTGCGCTTCCCCGACCGGGAGACGGCCCGCGCGGCCTTCGCGCTGTATGGCTCCGGCACCGTCGAAGGGCCGGACGGCGCGCCCGTCTGGCCGTCCTGCGGCACCTATGAGGGTTACCGCTACGACATCGCCGTCGTGGGCGCGGACGGGACGATCTTCCGCCCCACCGGCGCGACCATCGAGGCCGATCCGGACCTCGGCCCCATGCCGGTGCTGGAGCCGGTCGCGGGCTTTCACGTCAACGTGCTGTGGCAAGGGCCGGCCGAACTGATCCCGGACTTCGGTGCGGCGCAGATCTATCCCGTCACGCCGGAATGCGTGTTCGCCGCCGCCTGAGCGGCATTCATCCCTGACAACCTGATGAGGTTACCCATGGTTGCGAGCAATTTCGCGCCGTCGCTGGCGGCTGTCCTGGTGCATGAGGGCGGGTACTTCAATCATCCCCGCGACCCGGGCGGCCCCACCATGAAGGGCGTCATCAAGCGGGTCTATGACGACTACCGCCGCTCCAAGGGCCTGCCCACGCGCGACGTGCGGCAGCTTGAGGAGAGCGAGCTTCAGGAGATCTACCGCCGGCGTTATTGGGACCTGATCCAGGGCGACAAGCTGCCCGCCGGCATCGACTACGTGGTGTTCGACGGCGCCGTGAATTCCGGCCCGGCCCAGGCCACCAAGTGGCTGCAGCGGGCGCTCGGCATCGCCGCGGACGGCGTGCTCGGCCCGGCGACGATCGCCGCGCTGGAGCGTGCGGAGGACCACGACGCAGTCATCGCCGATATCCAGGCCCGCCGGCTCGCCATGCTGAAGAACCTCAAGACCTGGGACGTGTTCGGCAAGGGATGGGGTCGCCGCGTCGCCGAGGCGAAGCAGCTCGGCCAGGCCATCGCCTCCGGCTCGGTGCATCTGCCGATGCCCACGGCCACGGCCTGCGGCAAGGCCTATGCCTCGTCCGCCAAGTCGCCTCCGCCCAAAGCCATCGGCGATGCGCTGGCCTCCGGCGGCACGGTCTCCACCGGCATCGGGGTCGCCACGGACGCGCTGGTGCCGGTGGCCGACAAGAGCGCGATGGCCGCGACCATCCTCACCATCCTGATGGTGGCGGGCGCTCTGGTGGCCGTGCTGGGCTACGTCTATCGCGAATGGGCCAAGGCCAAGGCGGCCGAGATCATGGACGCCCTCGACCTCAAGGCGCCCGACCTTGGAAGCACGGCCGAGCCGGCCGAGGCGGTGCCGGCATGAGCGCGCTTGTTGCTCTCCTCTCCGCCAAGTGGGTGGCGGCGCTCGGCCTCGGCTGGGCGCTGCCGGCCGCGGCAGCGGCCGTGAGCCTCGTTGCCACGCTGCTGTGCGGCGGGGACTGGTGGCTCGCGCTGATCGTCTCGGCCGGCGCCGCCGGCTTCGTGGCGCTCTGGTCCGCGTTCGGCCTCAAGCCGGCCTTGGCCTGGCTCGCCGGCGCCGCGGCCCTCGCCATCCATCATCTCGGCGTGCGCAAGGGCGCCGCCCAACAGGCCACAAGGGAGCGGGCCAATGCAGACCGTGCCGTCCAGCAGGCGGAGCGCGCGCGCGCTGACGCTGATCGCCGCAATTCTGACCCTGAGCGCCTGCGCGACGACGACGGGTTCCGGCGGGACTGACGTTTTCTGCCGCGCGGCGAAGCCGGTGCGGTGGTCCGTCAGGGACAGCGACGACACCATACGTCAGGCCAAGGCCCACAACGCCGTTGGGCGCAAGCTGTGCGGGTGGCGCTGATGGCCGATCTTCCGCCCGATCCCACCGTGCTCGGCGTCAAGCTGGCGCACCTTCTCGCCGGCGCCGCTGGCGGCCTGGCGCGCTCGCTCACCCGCCCCGGCGGCTCGCCTCTGCGCCATCTCTCGACGGCTGTGGTCGGCACCATCGTCGCCGGCTACTGCACGCCGGCGGGCGCCGCCTTTGCCGCGCGCTACCTCGCCTCGCCGGAGATCTCGCCGGCCTCGTTTGAGGGCATGGTGGGGTTCGTGCTCGGCCTCATAGGCATGAGCCTGTGCGACGCGCTGATGCGCTGGGCGCGTATCTGGCGCGACGGCCCGCCGCCGACCCTGCCGCCACTCTTCAAATGAGCGGCGGCCCGACGCCCCATCCCGATGTCGGCCCCTACATCGTCCGCACGCCCGGCCGGGTGGAACTGGTGGTGCCGCTCGCCGATGGCGACGGGCGCCAGGTGCTGCGGGTGCCGCTCCGCCAGCGCACGGGCCTGATGATGGTGGCCGACCTGGCGGCGGCGGCGCGAGACGATTGGTGGGCACCGCGCCGACCGCCGGAGCATGATGCACCGGAGCCATTCATCGGCTTCGCGGGGGAGTGAGCCGGGCGCCTCGTGGGGGGCAGACACCCGGCTCCCCGCCCACCTGATCAGGTTTGGGTGGGCGCGCAATAAAATGCCGGAAGATGGCCTCCCCTGCTACCCCTCGTTGAAGTTCAATAGGGGATTGGCGTTTCGCACCGCCTCGAAGCACTCCATGATCTGCTGGTGGTGTTTGAGCGCGGCGCCATCAGCCAGCATCGCGCCGCCTCCGCGCACTTGGATGATCCAATTAAACCCAGGATCACCGTCGTCACGCACGACGGTGATGGTGCCTGGTGGGAGGGTGCCTATGAGGGGACGTAGTGCATCCTGGATAGCCGCGCGGGCGCTGTCGGGGGTCATCATGGGGTGACCTTAGGCGGAGGCAAAGCTATGGATGCATTGTGGCGTAGTCTAAGCTTACGATGCAACCATATCACCCCACCCGGCCCGGTCGCTGGCTCGGCTAGGCTGCGTCGGGCACGCGAAACCACTCACACCCACCGCGATGTGTAGCCTTCGCGCGATAGAGTGCCGTGTCCGCGCATTTGAGTAGATCGCGCAAGTTCGATCCGTCTTGGGGAAAGATGCTGATGCCGATGCTCGCCTGCAACCCAATGCGGCATTCCAAAGCCGACCAGGGCAAGCTAAATTCGGAGAGGATGCGCCAGCAGGCCCGCTGAGCCTGTTGCGGCTCTCTTAGCCCAGGCAGAAAGACAACAAACTCGTCACCGCCGATCCGACAGACGAAGTCGGTGGTGTTCACACTGTTTCTCATTCGTGAAGCCACCTCCAAGAGCGCGGCATCGCCCACGTCGTGGCCGAAGCGATCATTGATCGACTTGAACCCGTCGAGATCAAGGAGCAAAAGAGCCGCGCTTTCTCCGGCGGACCTTTTCGTTGCAACCCAGTCGGCCCAATATTGCTGGAGTGCCCGCCGGTTCGGCAAGCCGGTTACCGTGTCCTCGAAGGCGATGCGACGCAAGGCATCCTCCATCAGGCGTCGCTGAGAAATATCATCGAAAATAGCTACTGCAACGCCAATCGCCGGCAGCAGGATGCCCCTGTGCTGGACGGTTTTCACCGTCCTGTCTGCACAAAGAACTTCTATATCAAATGCATCGATCTCCAATATATCAGTAGAATGATTGGCCCATAGCCTGTTCCATCGCTCCCGCGCTTTAAGGCGGTCGATTTCGCGCGGGTAGGATCGTTCTATCCAATCATCCGCAGTTGCGAATTCGCCATCATTATACCCGAATAAATTCTTAAAAGTCCGATTGACAAACTGAATGTCCCCGCCGGGTAGCTTCGCCCATGACACCGCGACGGGCAGTGCGTCCAGGAGGATGTGGAGATGCTCGTAGGATAGAGCGTCGGCAGCTGCCGCTCGCTTGAGCAACTCTTCCATACCGCGCACTCCCTCAACGCGTCGCTCGCTATATTCTTAATATATACAAAATCTTCGGTCCATGAAAGCTGGGCCGCGGTGATATTATTGGACGCGAATGACTGCTCAGTCGCCAGGGTACCGCAGCGCTAGCGTAGGCCAAGCGATGTCGCAATAGGGCCAGAGGCTTTATTCCAGTTTCGGTCTGAATGATGGCCGGGCACCTCGCGACGGCCTGCCGCACTGCCCACTGGCATGCCGGGGACATCTCGCGCTCACAGCATGACAGCCGCGTTTGCCGGGCGCCTGCTTCTGCGCCCAAAAAAGGAGGACGCCAGGTGCTTCGCGTCCTCATCCGCCGAAGCACTGACATCTTGGCGGATGCAAGTCATTGTGGTGCAGCTTGGCCGCAGTACGTGCGAGGCGACGCTTGCGGGCCAGACAATGGGCGGCGGGCGAGCTCGGTCTCGAACATGGCCGCGGGCATTGGCTTGCCAAACAGATATCCCTGGCCCTCCGGGCAGAGCCTGGAGCTGAGGTAGTCGCGCTGCAGATCCGTCTCGATCCCCTCGGCGGTGAGAGAGATGCCGAGCTCACGTCCAATCTGGATAATCGCACCCGTCACGGCGGCCTCGCGCGGCGACTGGAGCATCCGGCTGACGAAGCTCCGGTCGATCTTGATGCGGGTCAGAGGGTACTGGGTCAGCATGCTGAGCGACGCATAGCCGGTGCCGAAGTCGTCGAAGGCGATGCCGACACCGAGTTCCCTGAGCCTGTGCAGAGTATCCAGAACGGAGTCGTCGCTTGACAGTACGATGTTCTCGGTGAGCTCCAGTTCCAGCGCCTCGGACGGTAGCCCATAGCGGCCGAGGGCATGGGCCACGTCGCGGACGAGGTCCCCATAATGGAACTGCGCCCCGAAGATGTTCACCGCGATCCGGAAATCCTCGACCCCGCTGCGCATCCAGCGCGCGGCCTGGGCGCAAGCTTCATCGAGGACCCATGTTCCAACGGCGCCAACGAGGCGGCCCTTCTCAAGCTGCGGCAGGAAGGCGGCGGGGGTCAGCAGCCCGCGGGTGGGGTGCATCCAGCGGATCAGCGCCTCGGCGCCGGTCAGCGTGCCGTCCGCCAGCCGCACCTGTGGCTGGTAGAAGAGGACGAACTCTCCGCTCGTGGCAGCCCGGTGCAGGTCGAGGCAATAGACATGCCGCTCAGTTGCCGCCGAGCGCAGGTCCGGCGCATAGACCGCGCGTCCTCCGGCGCCCCCCGCTTTCGCCTGGTACAGCGCCAGGTCGGCATTGCTGATGAGCGTGACCGGCTCTTGCGCGTGCGCGGGTGCCAGCGCGACGCCGCAGCTCGCGGTGATACGGACCTCCTGGCTCGCGAGCTCGACGGCGGTTCCGATGGTGTCCTGGAGGCGCGCAGCCAGCGCCAGGGCCGTGGCCACCTGCTCAATCGGGGCGAGGACCGCAAACTCGTCCCCTCCAAGCCGGGCGACAGCCAGGGCGTCCACGCCCGCGCCGTCTCGCAGCCGATGGGCGGTCAGTTGGAGAATCTCGTCGCCCAGGTCCGGTCCGAGGATGCTGTTGATGTCCTTGAAGCCGTCCAGGTCCAGGAGGATGACCGCCGCCGCCGTGCCGTGCAGCAGCGCCTGCTCGACCTGGCGGTAGAACTGCGCGCGGTCGTCGAGGCCGGTCAAGGCATCGATGCCCGCCGGCGGGCGCAGGTCTACGGCGATGGGCTCCGAGCCGTTCTCCAGCGGCGCTTCCCTGGCGCAGACATCGATGCGCCGCAGCTCCAGCCGGTCTTCTGCCATGCGGGCCAGCTCGACGAGCCGCGCCTCGTCCTCGGCCGTGAAGGGCCGGGACGCCTTGGTATCGATGACACACAGCACGCCGAGCGCGTGCCCGTCCAGCGATCGCAGCGGAATGCCGGCATAGAACCGGATGCCGCCATCGCCCGTGACGAGGGGATTGTCGTGGAAGCGCTCGTCGGTGCGGGCATCGTGTACGACCATGATGCCCTGCTGCAGGATCGCGTGGGCGCAGAACGACACGTCGCGGCTCATGTCCACCTCGCCGATTCCCGTGCTGGCGGCGAAGAAGACGTGGTCGTTGCCGATCATGTTTACCGCGGCGATTGGCATGTCGAACATCCGCGTGGCGATACGGACGACGGGATCGAGGTCGGGCAGGGAGCGCTCGTCCGCAAAGCCGTAATTTCGCAATGCAGCAAGGCGTTCCGGTTCGTCCGCAGGAAAAAGAGGACATCTCATGGGATAAGCTCCCAGTGCAGGCCACAGTATCCGCGTCGGAAAACGACGCGGCACCTCTTAATTCCGAGGATAGATCTCCGCCGGTGCGATTGACAACCCAGCGGAACGGGCGAGTCATTCATAGCTCGGCGGACGGGGCGCGCGCTGTGATCTCAGATTTCCCTCATTCGGGGATGATCCGACAATGTTCTGGGAGACCTCGCGAGGGCCTCTGATCTCGCGGCGGCGCTGTGGACGATTGACGAGAGCTGAAGCCGCAATCTGCTCACCACCTTCTTGCCCGACATCGCCACCGCCATCGGCCTCGCGCTCAAGCGCCGGTTTCCCTGACCTTCTACTCGAGAGATGTACCCCCTCCCATCTGGTGCGACAGGCGGCGCTGATTTGCCCCTCACTCTGGCTCTTCCTCAGCGTGGGTTTGCCAAATGAGTAGCGCACACGACGTCACACCCGCACGTCAATCCGTTCATCATACAGGCGCTTGGACTGGTGGATCTGGTGGTGTCGCGTGAGGGATGGCTGTGCGCGCCATGTGCTGTGCGTTGTCCGACCAAAGCCGCGACTAATTTCAATTTGCCTAGTTGACTGCGCGCACATTGAAAGGCTCGAGACAGAGGCATAGGCTTCATGTGGCTTCGGGATTGCCGTCATTCTGATTTCCGACGCTCGCGTAACCAGCCGCGTGGAGGGTTACGGGACGAAGAGGAAGCCCCGCTGTTGCTCGATACGCGTCAGAATCAGACAGGATATCCATAAGTAAATTTAGCATAATCGCGCGATCGCGTGTGCGTAACGCTGCTTCAAAACTCATAAACATTAGAAGCGCCCGGTCGTCCGTGATATCAGTGTTCATTAGCGACTCATCGATGCAGACATAATCATGACAGATATAATATATATTATTTCTGCACGATATTGATATCAGTCAAATTGTACTTAATGTCTGGAATTTTATCTATTTTATACTGAAACAACAGGCGAACCAAAATCGAACGGACGCCAGGATCCGTTTCAGTCTGCAGTCGCTTTTCGAAAATCTTGATATTTGCGCGACGTACAAAGTCGTCATATTTGCCTGGCATCGCACACTCCTTTCAGGAGGGCTTTTCTGGCGAGGCGAGATTTTAACCCTTCTCTTCGAACGAGTCCAATTTAATCGGGAAGTGGCTTACATTCTCCGCTCGCGCTCATCTCAGGGCGGCAAGCCGCAAGGAACCGTATGGCCCGCTAATGTCTTAGGGTAGATCGGCTGTCAGTGCCAAAGCCGTCTGGTCGCTCGGATATCAAGATCATGGATTACTGGCTTGTTCTCGGCGGTAGCACGGCTTTTACGGCTGTCTGCTTCGCGCTCTCGATCTGGCTCGCAACTAGACCGTGGCAATAGGAGCCGGGCGCCTCGTGGGAAAGGTCGCCCGGCTCCCCGCCTACCCGGTCACGCGTGGGTAGACAGGACAAGATACCACAACCCAAGGCGTTGCGCCCCTTTCTTCGGAGGAGGGGCCTTTTCTCTCCAGGGCGAAGGCTATCCGCTCACCGTGTCCGACATCGCCGCCGCCCATCGGCCTCGCGCTTAAGCGCTTGTTTCCCTGAAGGATGAGCCGGGTCGTCCGCAGGTGGGACAACCCGGCTCCCGCCTACCCGGTCAGGGCTTGGATAGGCGCACTGCGCCTAGCACGACTGTCTCACGCGAGCACGAATATCGTCGCGCAAACAGCCGTTATCGCCTCCGGCAGCATCCTGACCACGAAGCGTGAAATTGAAAAATGTTTCATTGATGAAACGCGCAAATCCTCCTACCGTCAAGTTTACGCGGGGAAGGGTTGGATAAATGAACGAAGAGCAGGCGGCCGAATACATCGCTTCTTTAGCTCGTGGGTTACAAATTATCGCTCAATCGGCAAAATTTGAAACAACGTGCTATCTCTTGAGCATGATTATGCTCGATCTGGCGCCGGTAGTCGCAGGTCAGCCCTCGCCGGACGAACAGGCGCCCGAACCGGCCGCTACGGATGGCAGCCATTCTGTGATGCAGGTTATGGGCTCGCTCACTTGATCGAACCCGCCCCGCGTCGCTGGACGACGGGGCAACGGACGCTGCAACGTCCGAGTGCTGCGGGAATTCCTGGAAGAAGCCCCGCCCAGCCCGACCACGTCCGTGAAGGCTGCCCGCCGTGCGCACCGGTGCGCGGACGGAGCCTAGCAAGTTCACGGAATGTTCTCAATGCAGCAGCCGCTTTTTCGCAGTGTGCGCACCGTCTCGCCCGCTGCCCCCTACATCGGCGGCAAGAGGCAGCTAGCGGCCCGCCTGGTGGCTGTGATCGAGGCCGTGCCGCACGAGACCTATGCCGAGCCGTTCGTCGGCATGGGCGGCGTGTTCCTTCGCCGCACGAAGGTGCCGCGCTGCGAGGTCATCAACGACATCTCGGGCGACGTGGCGACGTTCTATCGCATTCTGCAGCGGCACTATGAACCGTTCATGGACCTGCTGAAATGGCGCATCACCAGCCGCGACGAGTTCGAGCGCCTGCTGGCGCAACGGCCTGAAAGCCTCACCGACCTGGAGCGCGCAGCGCGCTTCCTCTATCTCCAGCGTGCCGCCTACGGCGGCAAGGTGGCCGGCCGCACCTTCGGCGTCTCACCGGGCACGCCCGGCCGGTTCGACGTGACGCGTCTCGCGCTGGTGCTCGACGAGCTGCACGGGCGGCTCTCGGGCGTCATCATCGAGCGCCTGGCCTATGCGGACTTCATCGCCCGCTACGACGCGCCGGGCACGCTCTTCTATCTCGACCCGCCCTATGCCGGCAGCGAAGCGGACTACGGCGCGGGCGTTTTCTGCGCCGGGGACTTCCCGCGCCTCGCCGCGCAACTCGCCGCGCTCAAGGGCCGCTTCATCCTCTCGCTCAACGACACGCCTTTGGTGCGCGCCGCCTTCGCGGCCTTCCCCATGAGCGAGGCCACGGTGACGTACTCGATCAGCCAAGCGGCTCCGGCACCCGCGCACGAACTGATCATCCGCTCACCTGGCCTGCCGGACAGCGTTGGGCAGAGCGACCTGTTCGCTGAAGCCCCAATGTGAGGACTGCCTATTGAACCAGATCGTCATCGGATTCGCCGGCCGCGCGGGCGCGGGGAAGACCACGGCGGCGCTGCACCTGGTGGAGCATCACGACTTCGAGCGGGTGCGCTTCGCCGGGCCGCTGAAAGCGATGATGCGCGCGCTCGGCTGTACGGAGGAGGAGGTGGACGGGGCGCTGAAGGAGACGCCCTGCGCCCTGCTCGGCGGCCGCACCCCGCGCCAGGCAATGCAGTGGCTCGGCACCGAATGGGGCCGCGACATGATCGCGCCCGACCTGTGGACCCGCGCCTGGGAGCACGCAGTCGCCGGCAAGCCGCGCGTGGTGGCTGACGACGTGCGCTTTCCCAACGAGGTGGCGGCGATCCGGCGGCTGGGCGGGCGGGTGATCCGGATCGTGGCCGCAGGCGATGAGCCGTGCCCGGGGCTCGACCATATCTCCGAGCGCGGCGGGATCGCGTGCGATGCCGAACTCATCAACACGATGGACGAGCAACTCCTCGGAGATCTTACTCGATTGATGGAAGCCAATGCGAATGCTTGAAACTGTCCCAAGGCGGCCCTAAAGATACGCCGTTGCAAACGCCCGCTCTGTGCCCCCAAGCCGGTCGTAGAAGGTCGCCGTCGCTCTGGCCCGAGAGCGGACTTAGCTCCGTGGCGGCGTCACGTCGCCTAGGCGCCAATGGCGGTCCCGAGCATCGAGTCGACCAAGTCGAATTGGTACATCAAATCGCCTGTTCGGGCGGATGGTAAAAAAGCTAGCTCGCAACGCGGGCAAAATTAGACATCTCTCAATGTCTTATTGTCCCGCGTGTACTTCGGGCCTACCGTATATGAGCTCCCTTCCAACTCGGGCGCGAGCATTGACGTTGTAAATATGATTTGGTGGGGCATCTTTATCTTCTCAGCTTCCTTGATGATGATCCGCTGAAAATTGTGGCTACGGTCCTGTTCCATTCCTTTGTCTTCGACGTTGTCCATTAGGAGCAGCCTTGGGTGCCAGAATTCCTTGTCATAGCACGCAGCGAGAAAAAGCGAGAGGATAGCCGTGTTCTTCAGAACGACGTTGCTGCTTTCGGCGAAATTCATCTTTCCATCGACCAACATAGCGTCGTCGCCGAAGTCGACGGACAGAATCTGCGCAGTCTCGAAGCTGTCTTCACGCTTAAGGTCATCCTTCAGTATCCGTCGGCCGATGACCGAGACCGAATTTAGTGCCTTCATCCGCCTCGAACTCGCAGACGCTGAAAGCCGTCCAAGCCTTACCTTCAACGCTTCTATCGCGTCATTGAGTTGTCCTCGCTCGAGTGACAGCCTGTCGAGGCGCTCAAGGACACTTCTTAGACCATCAAGGTAGGAGATTTCCTGCTCGATCCGACCGAGTTTTCTGTTACGCTCAGCCAGAAAGCTCTCTCGAGGCGAATTGCTGACGTCGTATCGCGCGGAAAACTCGATCTGTAGTGTCGCGAAATCCCTCCGGGACGCCCGTATCGCTGCTTTGAGTTCCTCGAGTTCGGTCGCCCGCGCTGTGGAGAGCTGTCTCGTCTCTCTTAGCTGCATTTCCAAATCGATCTTGATCTCGAAAAACTTCGACCTCGCAGCTTCCTCATCGACCACCTGGTGGCAGACGATGCAATGCTTTTCGTCCGCGCCATCCAGCGGCTTCAAGCAGGCGGGGCAATACTGAAATTCGATGCCGCCGAGCGCCTCTGCCACCGTTTCAGCAGATTTCAAGCGCTCGGCCTGTTGCTCAAGGTGATTAAGAAAGTCGCCGAGTTCTTGAATTTCGTCCTGAAGCTCCATCGCTTCCTGGTCCCGGCCGTTCAATGCGTTGGCCGCAGCCCGGACCTTTGATAGCATCGCCTTTCGTTCGTTAATAAAGGAATCGGCAAGCTCGTCGTTTACAAACTCGTCGACACGTGCGATCTCATCTAACACTTTTTCCTTAGCGGAATTGAGCTCTTGCACCCTGTTGATCAGCGTCTGAACAGATGCCAGCCCTTCGGAATTTGGCAACCCAGCCAAAGTGGCGCGGTACAGCCGATCCTTTTCAGTGTACTGATTGTTAAGCTCCCGGAGCCGAATTTGACCGTCATAAAGATCGTAGCCATTGATGCCGATAAGCAGTTGTCCGACCGCCTCTCTGATGTCTCGCGTGTCGAAGCTCTCAAAGCGGAACAATTTTCCGGCAGGGGTCTGTTGGTCGGCGTAAAGTAGACGCATCACCTGGTGCATGGTGACATTGGAGTCGCCTGCATTGGGAGCGTCAGGAATCGCGGCTGCCCGAAACAATACCTGCGAGAGCGACAGTTCCTTGCCACCTGAGGGCCGCCTAATCGGGAGCCGTTCCCAATCCCCGACCCCATGACCATCAGAGTCATCCATCGTGCCGTAGAAAATGTAGGCTGGCTCCAGCTTGGTGCGCACGCTGCGATGCAACGTGAGCACTGACTGCGCAGTCTCGATCTCGATCTGAACCGCCGTGCAGTACCTCGCGGCGTCTTTCCACCGATCAAACTCGCCGCCCAGGCCGAAGAAAATGAAGTCGGCGATAGTCGACTTGCCGGAACTATTTTCTCCTCTGATTATGTTCACGCCGGGGTGGAACGCCTCATCATACGCCCTTGTGGTGCCTTTAAGCACCCGAACACGCCTGATCGTGATCAGAGGTATCAGTGTCATGTTCCGATCCTCATCAGACCTGTCGCAGCTCTAAGGCCGCCCCGCCCGACACCTACCATCCTGAATTCCGACGTAAGAAAATCCGCCACTTCGGACTCCAATGGCAAGACAAGTTTTCTGCCGAGCGAGCGGGCGAATCTCTGACCATCCTCGCTCAACCGAAACTGCCCAGAATCGGCAATACGAAGGTCGCAGAGACCTCTTCCCAGCATGTTATGCAGCGCCTCGCTCTGAATGCCGGACATTTTCTGGTAGAGGACCGCAGCAGACGGCAATCGCAGAAATATCTGATCTGGGCGGGGTACGCGGAGCTCGTTGAAAGCCTTGCGCGCATCGGACGTCATATTTGTTTCATGCAGCAGGCTTGGGTTTGCGAGATAGAAATCCGAAACGAACAGCCGCTCACGAGTTGGCCCTTCCCCGCTCCACCGCGACATAAGAGCGGTGTACCGACGAACTGTGTCGAAGACGTCGAGTTGGGCATACCACTGACGCACCTTCATGGCTTGTCCCACCGCACATGGCAGCGCTCAGTCAGAAAATACAGAGCGTTCATGATCGTGGTAGTCGTTGCAGAACTCGTCCCATATTTTGTCGCCAGCGGTTCGACTACTTTTTCCTGTATCGCAGTCGAAACCACTTCAAGGCTCGCGCCTGTGCAAATCAGGGGATGGTAAACAAGGTTTTGAAAGCGCTGTTCGATGTCGAGCAGTATGTCGTTATGAAGCTGTGACGGATATTTTAGTAGCCCCGTTTTCTCGAAAAGTCTGGCGAATTTGCTCTGGGATGAGTTTGCAAACAGATACTCGTGCTCGCGCCCGGCAGCGATCATCTTTGTATGCAGATCTCTTCTATCCAATGGGCTCGGCGAAGACATGTCATCGACGTCACCGAAAGAATCGGGAGGCGCAGCCGCAGGAGGTGGCACAATCGTCTTCAGGCGAAAAATAAGACTGACATAAATTGGAGATTGCCTACTCAGGGGCGCACAAATCGCGTTATGGTCGGCGTCGACGGGAATTGGGGTAACGCCACTTATGCCGGGATCGGCGCTTTTCTGATCCACCACGATCATCGATTTGCCAGTCTTGAACTTCTCGTAGTAGGCCACCACGATCATTGGTTGCTTCACACAGTGAGCGCGAAAGCTCTCATTCAGCTCTGTCAACTCACTGGAATCCGCTTTCAGCTTGTCGATAAAAGCGGACTTCAGACCAAGCGACAAGAAACTTAGAATATTCGCGAGGCCTGACCCGCTGTGTGGCGTCGCAATGAAAAATACGCCCCGACACTGATCCGCGATCTGCTGCCACGGCTTCTCCGCGGAATCTCGCGCCGTCCGAAGCATCTGCTTTATCAACAAGCCGCCAAGACTATGACCGACAAACACTATTGGCCTATTGCCGATGCCATAGGATGACATCGTTTCGAGACTTGATTTGGCCCGTTCAAAAAGGTCCATTTCCTTTTTGGCCCACCTCGCGAACAGACTCGCAGGATATCCAACTGCATACATATTGAGATAAGGCAGATCGGCCGCGAGCCACATGGGCCAATATGCGCCCTCGGGTTCCGTACTTCCCTTTGAGCTCCATGTATCTATGGGACTGCCAGTCAAACCGTGAACAAAAATGACGTCGGCGCATCCCGATTGATGCACTATTGTGGCGAAAGGAACGTCATCTACAGTTGTCAAGATCAACCCTATTCACAGTTGGCTATAACACTGTTATATACGCGGAAAAATCTGATTCAACCTAAGCGTGTCGATATCGGCAACTCAAGTGCTGGGAACTTAGTGCCGACGGGGCCAACGGAGACGAACTTTTCTATCCTCGTGGGGGCAGAATAACCCTCACAAGTTGTTTGACATTCCACAAGCTAGACTGATCGATAGGATGTCCGCAATGGGTCGGACGCAGAACGGTGGCTATCTGCATAACGGCAGCCAAGACCAGCCAGTCAGCTCCCGGACCCGGACGTCCAGACGGGCACTCCGGAACGCCCTTGCTGGCGCTCGACGGCTTCTCGCTAAATAGAGTCATCGGATCTGGCGCCCTTCGCCACAATCTCAAGCGCACCCGCTGCCAACGGCCGCTGCAGCCCCTTCGCCTCCTCCCACGGCGCCCGCATCCAGGCGTCGACCTCGTCTGCCTCGGTGAGGATGACCGGCATCGCCTTGGGGTGGATGCTCTTCACCGGCTCGGTGGGCTCGCAGGTGAGGAATCCATAGAGGTTGAGCGTCTCCACGCCCGTCTTGATCTTGCGCACCGAGGTCCACCCGCCCACCCAGATGCCGGCAAAGAAGGCCAGCGGCCGCTCTTCCGACAGCGCAAACCAGATGTCGCCGCCGGCTGCCTTGTTGTGCTCGCTGAAGCTGGTGAAGGGCACGAGGCAGCGGTGCGCCGGCCCGAGCCAGCGCTGCCAGTGGCGGCTCGCGGTGTTGCGGATGTTCGTGGTGCCGCTGTCAGGCTCCCGCCGCAGCAGCTCCTTGAAGTCCACCTCCTGGCCCTTGGCCTCGAGCTTCGCCGCCCGCTTCTTCGCCGTCTCCATCAGCGCGAATTGCGACGACGGCATGCCCCAGCGCGCCATCGCCAGTTCGCGCACCCCGTCGGCGCCTGTCCTCACGATCGGCGCGGAATAGTCCGGGAAGATGCCGGGCAGGGGAGGCAGATTGCCCGTCGTGTCGCGCATGGCGCGCGAGAGCGCGATGATGGCCGCCTGGCCCTTGGTGAGCGAGTAGAGGTTGCACATTCGGTTGATGCTATTACCCGCCGCCGCGCTCTTCCACCCCCTATATCTCGTGGCTTGTTCTTTGTTCGTTCTCGTGGAATGGATAGGCGCGCCACCAGTCCGGAGACGACCATGCCGAGCGAGCCCGCGCCCGCCGAACGCTCACCTTTTGACGTCAGCGAGGCTGAAATCGATGAGGCTCTCGCCACCTGCGATGGCGACGCCCGCGCCACCATCCGCGCGCTGCTGATCGGCCAGGCCTATCTCGAGCACGAGATGTCCCGCCTCCAGTCCGCCGCCTCTGCCGGCTTCCGCCGGCGCCGGCGCAGCGCGGCGGGGGAGGGGTGAGCATGGTGCGTCGGACAAAGCGCTATTGGTGCAAGATGGATGATGCGGCGGCAATCGCCGTCATCCAGAGCACCCGCCAGAGCGTAGCTGCCCTGGCAGCGAAGGCTCCCATCCGTTCGGACGCCTACCGGGCCCTGCGGGACCTCATGACGGATCTTTCCCGCGCCGCGCTCGCCTTCGGCGTCGACGTGACAGCGCCTCAAGCGGTGCGCCCGTCCGGAGTGGATCAACCACAGTAGCGGCCTCGGCCAAGGGGCAGAACGGAGCAGGAATCATTCCGGGAGTTTTCCGGGACTTTGTGCGCGCAACGCCCGAATTTGCCCCCTTTCCGTTCTCTTCGCCCCCGCATCACCGCTTGCGTTCAAGCGCCCGAAAATGTAGCAAGGGCGCGCCTCCACATGGGCATCGGAGCATAGCGCAGCCTGGTAGCGCATCTGCTTTGGGAGCAGAGGGTCGCAGGTTCAAATCCTGCTGCTCCGACCATTATAGTAAGTTGCGATGTAACGATTTTCTGGTTGTTTCACTGAGCGAAAGCCGTCGATAAATTTGACCGTGTCGCCACCGAATGGGTCCGCCAGTGCTGGCCAGCTTGGACTTGGGGGACTCGTCCGTAATGCGCCAGGCGCAGACCTTCCGGCAATTTCGCTAAAGCTGGCACTCGGTAACCGGGGCTTTTGATGGCAGAGCGCAAGGCGATACCGTCAGGGCCAAGACTGCGATTGTTTTCCGGGGTATCGGGCCATTGCCAGAATCTAGACTGTCTTGTGGCGCTATTCTCGGTCGAACTGGGCGGTGAGAAGCACATTGCCGAAATTGCCCATGTAATTCAGCATGGCAAAGTCGGGCGCGCCACGAGGATCTCAGTTTAAGGCTAGTATTCATCCATTAATGCTTTGTGTGATCTGGGTGCCTGCGTCAGTTGTGGACGTTTCTCTCTCCCTTTTAGGTGGGGTTCCATTTTATCAGCCTCTGCATCTCCACTCGGGCCTCGTTGCGAATCGAGGAGCCTGGGTAGGCGAGGGGTTCTCCGCGAGCCTTCGGCCGCCGGGGTGCGCCTGGCTTTCTCGGCACATTGGCAAGAGGGCGCGCCCTAGCACTCGCCTTAGAAGGGAATTTCGTCGTCGAAACCGGGAATAGGCGCCGGTCGAGCGGCCGGCGATGTGGGGGCGACAGTCGCCGCACCCTGGGCCGCTTGAGCGATCACCGACGGCTCTGCGCGCGGATCAGTCCGGCGATTTCGTCAGAACGACTGATAGCTTGGTCTAGTGGAGTTCCGAGGATCTGCCTGCCCATTAATGAACAGCGGCATAGGTGCCGGTAGGTCGGGACCGATGACGATCGCCTCTTCCGGTGCCAGCATAGGAACGAACTGAGCAGCGCCTTTGTCGAGATCACCGCAGGCGCGGAACGCGCGGACCGACCCTTGGTAGCCGAGAAACTGGCTTCGAGATTTCCGGCCAGGGCAAATCTTCAACGGGCAGGGTGACTGCGCTTGCCGTCCCGCCCGCTGGCGCCGTGGAAAGATCTCGGCACTATTTTGCCGGATGAATCTCAACGCGCTCAGGATAGACATGCTGCGCGCGTTTCGATTCTCGTGGGACCTCTACTTCGATCAGAGCCTCAACGGCGGACACGCCATTTGGGCACGAGCCATGATCGACGCGCGTCCGCTCTATCACGCGGGTTCGTCCTCACGAATGATCGGCATGGTCAGGCAGTGAAGGGTCCCGCTATTGCGGGGGAAGGTGAGCGTGTCGAGGTCGACGCCGATAACCTCAAGGCCAAGATCCTCAAGAAGGCGACGGCCAAGACGGCGCTGTTCCTGGACACCGTCATCATACAGCACCCGTCCGGGGCGTAACACCACCGTGCCTTCCACGTAGGTGCCGGCGGGCTTGTCGATCACCTCACATCCGGCATCTCGCGAGAGCCAGGCGCCGAACCAGTCGGGAACGCAGGAGCGGTCGAGTACGGCGGTGCGCACGTTCACCATGGTCAATGGCACGTCGAGGTGGCCCGAGGGGTGCTTCACCTCGACGAAGCGGACGTCCACCTCTGGGTCCGCTGCCAGGACGACCTCCTTCACCTGCCGCGCACCCTCAGCGTTGCCGCGCGGCGTGATGCCGATGGCGAGGTGCTTGGGCGTCACCCAGACCACGCTGCCACCCTCCATCGTGGCGGAACCGTTCAGCGTGTGCAGGATCGGGCAGCCGATTGCCGCGTAGGTCTGGGCGGTGGGCGGTTCCTCGCCGCGCCGGAGGGCGTCGTAGAGGCGCCCAATGATCACGCCGCCCCTGACCGTGAAGGACGGATCTCGCGTGTAGATCGACTTGACGAGGCGGGCGCCGGCTGGCGCCTCGGGCTTGCGCAGCACCACCTCCACGCCTTCGGCCTTCAGGGCGGCGGCAAGTCGGCCATGGGCCGCGATCATGGCGGACAGCTCTGGCTTCTCGGTGTAGCGCCAGCGCGAGAGGGGCTCGGCGATGGCGCCGATCTCGGGACCCGGCTGGTGCAGCAGGACCGCGCGCAGGCGCCCGACCTCCGTGGGCGCGCCCCACGGGCGACCCCAGTAGTGGGCAACCTCGTCTTCGAAGCGGGTGGTGAGCGGCGGATGATCTTTCAGATAGATCGCACCAAATTCAGCTATCTTGGCCGTGATGTCGGGAGTTGTCGTGCTCTCTGACATTGTTGTTCTCCTTTTTCTACTTGTCCACACCGCCTGATCTGGTTGAGATCCGAGGTTAGTAGAGAAAAAGGCTAGGATGCAGATGCGGCTCCCGTCCAATAATGAAAGACGCCGGTCTCATATCGCATTTCATATACCAACCGGGGGCCGAGGAGATGATGGTCCCGTGACGGCAAGGGCCGGGCAGGCGACGGCGCGGATCGAGGTCGTCGTATCGGCTGTCGTTTCTTTTATGATTGTCAAACTTACGTTTATCACATTGATATTGTGGCAGGCATTCCCCTCACGGATCATGGCCCATCGAGACCCAGCCGGCGCCTGTCGAGGCTCCGCTTTCCGGGAGATCCAGCGATGAACTTGCGAGCTTACGCCGGGTGTTTCACCGCGGCCGCCGTCGGCGTCTTCCTGGGAGCGAGCGCGGCGCTTGCTCAGGGCACGGTCACGATCGGTGCGGTGGGGCCCTTCTCCGGCCCATCCGCCACCTCCGGGCTCGCCATGAAGAAGAGCTGGGACTACGTGACCGGCAAGGTGAACGCGGCGGGCGGGATCGAGATCGACGGCAAGAAGAAGCAGATCAAGATTATCTTTGAGGATGACCAGTCCAAGCCCGAGGTGGGGGTTAGCGCGGCCCAGAAACTTCTCACCCGTGATGGAGTGGACATCCTGCTCGCCGGCCTGTTCAACAGCTCGGTGACGCTGGCCATCATGGAGCTGGTGCCGGATTATGACGACAAGATCTTCTACAGCGGCCAGTCGGTGAGCTCCGCCATCGCGGGCCGCATCCGCGCCGAACCCGCGAAATTCAAGCATTTCTGGAAGTTCGGCTACAACAGCGACGCGCTCGGCTCGACCGTGGTCGGCACCATCACCGACCTCGCCAGGGACGGCAAGATTCCGGCCAAGGCCAAGACCATTGCCTTCGTCGTGGAGGACACGGACTATAGCCGCTCGAACATCGAGGTGATGAAGCCGGACTTCGCCGCCGACGGGTGGAAGATCGTCGCCACCGAGGCGGTGCCGCTGGGCTATGCGGATTTCTATCCGCAAATCTCCAAGCTGAAGCAGCTCAACCCGGACGTCATCATCTCCATCTTCACGGCGGCCAATTCGGGCGCGGCCCTGGTGCGCCAGCTCGCCGAGCAGAAGATGGCGACCACCCACATGGCAGTCTACTATCCAGGTCTCAAGGAATTCCGGGAGGCCGTGGGGCCGCTCGCCAACGGGCTGCTCTACACGCCGCTCCTGGTGGACGCTGAAGGCAGTGCCGCGCACCGGGCTTTCGCCGCCGAGATGGTGGCCAACGGAATGGCGGCCTCGCTGGACTACGGCCTTGGCATCTGCAATGCGCAGGTGCTGATGGATGCGCTCGCACGGGCCAAGAGCGTGAACGCGGACAAGCTCAGCGCCGCCCTGGAGAAGACCGACTACAACTGCGCCATCGGTCGCTGGGTGTTCGATCCCAAGAGCCACTCGCCGCGGGTGGGCAAGGACTATTTCGTGCTGCCCGCGGCGCAGATTCAGGACGGCGTGCCGCGCATCGTATGGCCCGCCGACCGCGCCGCGGTGCCATTCAAGCCGCGCGGTTGATGCCCGCGCTGGCCGAGGAAATCCAGGTGAGCGATCGACCCGACGCCATCCTCGAAACGCGGAGCCTGAGCGTCCACTATGGCGGCGTGGCCGCCGTGGACGCGGTGAGCCTCGCGGTGCGTTCGGGCGAGATCTTCGGTCTGCTCGGCCCGAACGGGGCCGGCAAGACCACGCTGCTCGCGGCGATCGCCGGCGCCGTGCGCTCGACCGCCGGGGAGGTGCGGTTTCGGGGCGAGCCGGTCACGGCGCTGCGGCCCGACCAGCTGGCGCGGCGCGGCATGGCCCGCACCTTCCAGATCACCCGCCCGTTCGAGGACCTGACGGTCGAGGAGAACGTGATGGTCGGCGCGCAGCCACGCTGCACCTCGCTCGGGGAGATGCGGGCGCAGGTGGCGGAGCTGGTGGACTGGGTCGGACTGGGCCACAAGCGCCATGACCTCGCCAAGGGCCTGTCCACCGGCCAGCGCAAGCGCCTCGAACTTGCCCGGGCGCTCGCCACTCGGCCCGTTTTGCTGCTGATGGACGAGGTCTCCGGCGGCCTCGACCAGCCGAGCGTCCCGGCGCTGATCGAGCTGGTGGCGCGGGTGCGGGCCTCCGGCGTCACCGTGGTGCTGATCGAACACAACATGCGCATCATCAGCGAGTTGTGCGACCGCGTGATGTTCCTCGATCGCGGACGGCAGCTCGCGGAGGGCGCGCCGCGCGCCGTGATGGCCATGCCTGCGGTCGTCGACCTCTATCTTGGGTCGGGGGGCGCCCATGCTTGAGATGCGCAGGGTCTGCGTGCGCTACGGCGCGACCCAGGTGCTCTGGGACATCGACCTGTCGGTGGGCGAGGGGGAGGTCGTCGCGGTGATGGGCCCCAACGGCTCCGGCAAGAGCACCATCTTCAAGGCCGTGATGGGACTCGCCCCGCCCTTCGCCGGGGCGATCTCGTTCCGGGGCGAGGACATCACGCGCCTGCCTGTGGAGAGGCATGTGGCGCGGGGCATCGCGCTGGTCCTGGAGCGCCGGCGACTGTTTCCCACCATGACGGTGCGCGAGAACGTGCTGATGGGCGCCTTCCATGCGCAGGCGGCAAAAGCGGCGGATGAGACCCTGCGCTGGCTCCAGGGTCTTTTTCCCGTGTTGCGCGAGCGCGGGGGCCAGATCGCCGAGAGCCTCAGCGGCGGCGAGCAGCAGATGGTCGCCATCGCCCGCGGGCTGATGTCGCGGCCACGCCTTCTTATCCTTGACGAACCATTCCTCGGCCTCGCTCCGAAGATGGTGGCCCAGGTGGTCGATCTCATCCGCGCCGTCAATGCCGAGGGGATCGCAGTGCTCTTCAACGAGCAGAACGTGCGCACCTCCTTTTCCATCGCCGACCGAGGCTACGTCATCGAGAGCGGCCGCAACGTGGTGGACGGGACGGGCCTGGGGATGCTCGAGCATCCCGACATCCGCCGGGTCTATCTCGGCGAGCAGGGAGCTGCCCCGTGAGCGGCCAACTGATCGAGCAGATCGTCAACGGCGTGATCCTCGGGGCCATCTACGCGCTCATGGGGGCCGGCCTCACGCTCATCTACGGCACCATGCGGGTGCTGAACTTCGCTTATGGCGAGTTCTACATGCTGGGCGGCTATGCCTTCCTGCTGCTGACGTCGGCGGCAGGGATGCCGTGGCCGCTCGCTCTTGTTCTGGCCGCGGTCCTCGTCTTCGCCTTCGCGGCGGTCACCGCCGCGGGCGTGGTGCAGCCGCTCCTCGCGCGTCCGGGCTGGGACTTCAGCACCATCGCCGCCACGCTCGGCATCTCCATCGCCCTGCAGAACGCGGCGCTTGCCATCTGGGGTGAACGCTTCCAGTCCGTCCCCTACATGGTCGACGGCACGCTGGAGGTGGCGGGTCTCCACATCCCCTATCAGCGCCTGCTCATCGTCGCGGCCGCCGCCGTGCTCATCGCCGGCAGCGCCGCCATCCTCTCCTTCACCCGCTTCGGACGCGCCGTGCGGGCAACCGCCCAGGACCGGGAGGCCGCGCGGGTGCTCGGCGTGCCGGCGGACCGCACCAGCATCCTCGCCTTCGCCTTCGGCTCGGCGCTCGCCGCGCTCGCGGGCATGATCCTGGCGCCGATCTATGCCGTGAGCCCCTGGATGGGCGTGCCGCTGGCCCTGAAAGCATTTGCGGTGGTGGTTCTGGGTGGCCTCGGAAGCTTCCGCGGCGCGGTGGTCGCGGGACTGCTGCTCGGGATCGTTGAGGCGGTTGGCGTGGCGCTCACCTCGTCGGAATGGCGCGAGGCGATCGCCTTCGCCGTGCTTATCGCGGTGATCTGGGTCCGACCCTGGGGCCTCTATGGCGTGGAGCGCTCGGTCCGATGAACGGCATGTTCGCTCCGCGCAAGGGCCGCACGCTCGCCGCAGCGGGTCTCGCCGCCGTAGCCTGGCTCTCGATCCCCCTGGTGGTGCAGCAGCCCTACGTGCTGCACGTCCTCATCCTGACGGCGATCTTCGCCACCTTTGCCATCGGCTGGAACCTCGTCACCGGCTTTGCCGGCCTGAAGACCTTCGGCCACCATGCCCTGTTCGCCATAGCTGCCTACGCCTCTGCGTTGCTGGCGAAGAATTTCGGGTGGAGCCCGTGGATCACGGCGTGGCTCGGCGCCGGCCTCGGCACGCTGGTGGGGTTCCTGGTGGCGCTACCCGCGCTGCGCATCCGCTCGGTGGCCCATCTCGCCATCGTCACGCTGGCCTTCGCCGAGATCATCCGCATCCTGATCTCCAACCTCAAGGAGTTGACGCGCGGCGAGCTCGGTCTCATCGGCATCCCCGCCTTCGATCCCCTCTTTCTGCCCGTGCTCGGCCGGGTGACTTTCGGCGGCTCGGGGCGGCCGGCCTTCTTCTACCTTGCCTCGGTGCTGATGCTCGCCGCGCTCGCGAGCGTCTGGGCACTGATGCGCTCGCGCGCCGGGCTGGCCTTCGTGGCGTTGCGGAACTCCCAGGAGGCGGCCGAGAGCCTCGGCATCAACCTCGCCCGCTACAAGTTCCTGGCGTTCGCCGCAAGCGGCTTCATCGTCGGCCTCAGCGGGGCGGTCTATGCGCACTATGTGCGTGTCCTGACGCCCCATTCCGTAGCCGGCCTGGAGGTGATGATCATGGTGATCGCCATGGTGCTCGTCGGCGGCATCGGCACCCACCTCGGGCCGGTGGTGGGGGCGCTGGTCCTGGTCGGTGGCGCCGAGGTGCTGCGCGACGTGGGCAACTACCGCCTGTTGCTCTACGGCGCCTTGATCGTGCTCGCGACCCGGTTCTTCCCGCAGGGCATCGCCCGGATGGCGGAGCATGTGCGCTGGCCGCGTCCCGCTGTCCTTAAGCCTCAACCAGATCCGGAGCGTCCCTGATGTCCGGCGAAATCCCGTTCGACCACGCCCGTACGGCTGAGGACCCGCGACCTGTCGGCGACGCCGCTTTGGTGCCGCCGCTCTCCGACGTCGACCTGAAGCTGCTGGCGGTGTTCGTCACGGTGGTGCGCTGCGGCGGCTTCGCTCTGGCGCAGAACGCGCTCAATGTCAGCCCCTCCACCATCTCCATTCACATCTCGAACCTGGAGATCCGCGTCGGCGCCAAGCTCTGCAAGCGTGGGCGCTCGGGCTTCCAGCTAACGCCCGAGGGCGCGGAGGTGTTCGAGGCCGCCAAGAGCCTGTTCGCGCATATCGAGGAATACCGGGCACGCATCGCCGGCATCAATGGCCTGCTCCTGGGCGAGATCAATGTGGGGGTGATCGACAACATGGTCGAGCACCCGAGCTTCCGCCTCGATGCCGCCATCGCCGAGTTCAAGCGCTCGGCGCGGGACGTCAAGGTGAACGTGACGGTGGCCCCCCCCAACAACCTGGAACAGATGATCCTGGACGGCCAGTTGCACATGGCCATCTCCTTTTTTCCCCGCCGGCTCACCCGCTTCCTCTACGAGCCCATGTTCTCGGCGCAGATGGATCTGTGCTGCGGCCGTGACCATCCGTTGTTCGATGTGGACGATGCCGAGATCACGCCCGAGCATGTCACCGCCGCCGAGCATGCCCAGCGCGGCTATGTCACGCTGGAGCAAATGCAGCCGCTGCATCGCCGCTTCCGATTCACCGCCAGTTCACCGAGCATCGAAGGGCTCGCCTATCTCGTCCTGTCGGGCGGCTATCTCGGCTTCCTGTCCTCGGTCTATGCGCGGCGCTGGATCGAGCGGGGTCAGATGCGGGTGATCCGCCCGGACCTGTTCTCCTACCGCTCAGACTATTTCATGGCCTACAACAAGACGGCGCCGGAGACGCGCGCCTTCCGTCTGATGCTGCAATATCTGCGCGCCGAGGCGCACGTGCCGTGAGAGCGGCCGAACATTCACCCGCGCTGAGCCTACGCCAGCTGCAGGCCTTTCGGACCGTGATCGCCACCGGCACCATGACGCGGGCCGCGGAGGCCATGAGCACCTCCCAGCCCGCCATCAGCGCCATGATCGCCGCTCTCGAGCGCGAGGTCGGCTTCAAGCTGTTCTTTCGCCGCGGCTCCGCCCTGGTGCCGACGCCGGAGGGCATGGCCTTTGACGCGCAGGCGCAAACCGCCCTGCTAGGGATTGAGCGGGTGAAGCGCGTCGCTGTCGATATCCGCAACCGGCGCCGCGGCGGACTGCGCGTGGCGGCTTGCTCCTGGCTGGGCAGCGGCTACCTGCCGGAACTCGTCACCTCGTTCGCGCGCGCCCATCCTGGCATCGAAATCCAGATTTGTCCGATCGGGAGCACGGACGTGAGCGCCGCACTCCTCGAAGAGACGACCGACATCTGGATGCTCGATGCCTCGGCCTCCCATCCGCTTCTGGAGAGCGAAGAGCACGTGGTGTCATGCGTCTGCGTGCTGCCGCAATCCCATCCGCTGGCCGAAAGCGCAGTGCTCAATCCTGACCTGTTGAGGGGGATAGCCCATGTGGCGCCGCCGCGCGACAATCCGCTCGCGGCACAGGTGGAGGAGGCTTTCGCCTGCGCCGGGGTGCGCCTTCGCACCACGATCCGGGCGGAGAGCTTCGCCACGGTATGCTCGCTTGTGTCGTTCGGCCTCGGCTTCGGCCTGGTCGACGAGATCACCGCGCGCCACCTGAAGCCACTGGGCCTGACCATACGTCCTTTCGCGCCGACCATCGCGCTGACGCTCGCTGCCATGCACCGCACCGACCGTCAGGTCTCGATCGCCGCCCGTTCGTTCCTGGATGCCCATCGCCGACTGATCGGCGCCGTGCATGCCGAATCGGGACAGGTCGTCGCCGAGAAAATCGGCTCTGTTCAGGCGAGGGCGCCGTCGTGAGAGCGCCGTACACGGGATTGCCGGAAAGCGGCGAATTGACAGGACGCATCGACGGGCGCGGCGCGCACCAGGACTGGCGATGGGAGGCGGTGATGGGGAATTCGGAGCTTGAGGCGCGCAGGCGGCAGGCGGTTTCGCGCGCGGTCGGGGTCACCACCGAGATCTACGCCGCCCGCGCCGAGAATGCCGAGATCTGGGACGCGGAAGGGCGCCGCTACATCGATTTCGCCG
>NZ_RCTF01000037.1 GCF_003667445.1 Xanthobacter tagetidis
TTCCGCGAGCCGGGGCACACCTACAAGGAAGACTTCCAGACCGGCTCGGCGGCGGCGGCGGTCGGCGGCGTGACCATGTGCATCGACATGACCAACAACACGCCCCACCCCACCACGCTCGACGATTTCGAGATGAAGAAGGCGCTGGTCGCCCCCAAGGCGCACGTGGACTACGCGCTCTATGGCGGCGGGCTCTATCCGCGCACGGTGGAGGCGCTGGCCAAGGCGGGCGCCATCGGCATCAAGATCTTCAACACGCGCCACATCAAGGAAGTCTATCCCTACATCTCCGAGCTCGGCGTGCTGGACCACGGCATCCTCTACGAGCTGTACGAGGCGACGCGCGACATGGGGCTCGTCGCCTCGGTGCACCACGACGATCCCGAGTGGTGCAAGCGGCTCACCTTCCGCGACTACATCGACAAGGGCCGCTCGGACGCCATGGCCTATCACGAGAGCTTCGCGAAGGGCTACATGTACGGCCACGGCATGGTGGCGGGGCTCGCGGCCTCGCTCTATTACGCCCGCATCTGCGGGGTGAAGCTGCACGTGCTGCATCTCGGCGTCATGCCCAAGGGCGCCAACGAGATGATCCACCACGCCAAGTTCGACCTCGGCCAGGACGTGTCGTGCGAGCTGGAGCTCGGCACCATGTTCATGAACCGGGCGCAGATGGAGAAGGTCGGCCCGCGCACCTACAACTGGGCCTATGACCCGCAGGCCGGCTGGGACGCGATCGCGGACGGCACCGCCGACATGATCGTGCTGGAGCACGCGCCCCATTCGAAGGAGGACGTGGAGCCGGGCTGGCAGGACCTGTTCTCGGTGCCGCTCGGCGTCACCGGCGCGCAGGAATACATCCCGCTGCTGATGAACGCGGTGAATGAGGGCCGTCTGACGCTGAACGACGTGGCGCGGCTCGCCGCCGAGGCCCCGGCGCGCCGGTTCGGCATCTTTCCGAGGAAGGGCGTGATCCAGCCCGGGTC
Source organism: Xanthobacter tagetidis (assembly GCF_003667445.1). Taxonomy (GTDB): domain Bacteria; phylum Pseudomonadota; class Alphaproteobacteria; order Rhizobiales; family Xanthobacteraceae; genus Xanthobacter; species Xanthobacter tagetidis. Next base: position 987 of record NZ_RCTF01000037.1, read on the forward strand.
GGACGCCGACTTCACCATCCTCGACATGGCGCGCGAGGGGGAGTTCCGCAACCAGGACATGCTCTCGAAGACCGGCTACTCGAGCTGGGAAGGCATGCGCACCAAGGGCGCGGCCACCCACACCATCGTCCGCGGCACCGTCGTCGCAAAGGACGGCAAGCTGCGCACCGCCCCCGGCTTCGGACAGTTCGTGCC
>NZ_RCTF01000038.1 GCF_003667445.1 Xanthobacter tagetidis
ATGGCCAAAGAGAAGTTCAACCGTTCGAAGCCGCACTGCAACATCGGCACCATTGGTCACGTTGACCATGGCAAGACGTCGCTGACGGCTGCGATCACGAAGATTCTGGCGGAGTCTGGGGGCGCGACGTTCACGGCGTACGACCAGATCGACAAGGCGCCGGAAGAGAAGGCGCGCGGCATCACGATCTCCACGGCGCACGTGGAGTACGAGACCAACAACCGCCACTACGCGCACGTGGACTGCCCCGGGCACGCCGACTACGTGAAGAACATGATCACGGGCGCGGCGCAGATGGACGGCGCGATCCTGGTCGTGTCGGCGGCCGACGGCCCGATGCCGCAGACCCGCGAGCACATCCTGCTCGCCCGTCAGGTGGGCGTGCCGGCGCTGGTGGTGTTCCTGAACAAGTGCGACATGGTGGACGACGCCGAGCTTCTCGAACTGGTCGAGATGGAGGTGCGCGAGCTCCTGTCGAAGTACGACTTCCCCGGCGACGACATCCCGATCGTGCGCGGCTCGGCGCTGGTTGCGCTCGAGAACGGCGACCCGGCCCTCGGCCGCGACGCGGTGCTGAAGCTGATGGAGGCGGTGGACGCCTACATCCCGCAGCCGGAGCGCCCGATCGACCTGCCGTTCCTGATGCCGATCGAGGACGTGTTCTCGATCTCGGGCCGCGGCACGGTGGTGACCGGCCGCGTGGAGCGCGGCATCGTCAAGGTGGGCGAGGAAGTGGAGATCGTCGGCATCCGTCCGACCATCAAGACGACGGTGACCGGCGTCGAGATGTTCCGCAAGCTTCTGGACCAGGGCCAGGCGGGCGACAATGTCGGCATCCTGCTGCGCGGCACCAAGCGCGAGGACGTGGAGCGCGGCCAGGTGGTGTGCAAGCCGGGTTCGGTGAAGCCGCACACCAAGTTCAAGGCCGAGGCCTACATCCTGACGAAGGAAGAGGGTGGTCGTCACACCCCCTTCTTCACCAACTACCGTCCGCAGTTCTACTTCCGCACGACGGACGTGACCGGCGTGTGCACGCTGCCCGAAGGCACCGAGATGGTGATGCCGGGGGACAACGTGTCCATGGACGTGCACCTGATCGTGCCGATCGCCATGGAGGAGAAGCTGCGCTTCGCCATCCGTGAAGGCGGCCGCAC
>NZ_RCTF01000039.1 GCF_003667445.1 Xanthobacter tagetidis
GGTGAGCGACTGTCTTGTTAGTCAAGCGGTTTGTTCGCGCCATGGTTGCTGATCCCGGACGATGGCGTTGAGGATGGTGATGAGCTTTCTGGCGACGGCGATGAGGGCGACGAGCTTGGGTTTGCCCTGAGCGACGAGCCGGTCGCGGAAGGCTCTGAGGCTGGGATTGTGTCGCGCGGCGACCAGGGCGCCCATGTAGAGGGCGGTTCGGACCGCGGCGCGTCCACCGCCGATGAAGCTCTTGCCGCGCCATTGGCCGGACTGGCGCGTCCAGGGCGCGAGGCCGACGAGGGCGGCGATCTGGCGTCGGTCGAGGGTGCCCAGTTCCGGCAGATCGGCGATCAGTGTGCGGGCGATCTGGTCGCCGATGCCGGGCACGGATTTCACAAGCTCGGCCTTTTCCAGCCAGGTGGGCGAGCGGCGGATGCTGTCGTCGATGTCCTGGTCGATTTCGGCGAGTTCTCTCTCCAGCGCTTTCAGGAGCCGTCCGATGCTCCTGGCGGTCCGGGGGGCGGCGCGCTTGAGCCGCTGGTTCTCGGCGCCGATCATGGCGACGATCTGCCGGCGGCGGGCCACGAGGTCGGCCAGCGCCTGGGTCTCGGCGTCGGCCAGCGGACGCAGCTCGGCCCGTGTGGCTTCGGCGAAGCGCGCGATCACGGCCGCATCGATGGGGTCGGTCTTGGCTCGCTTGCCGAGCGCCTGGGCGAACGCGCGCACCTGCGCCGGATTGACCACGACGACCGGCAATCCCGCCGCCGCGAGCGCGGCCACGACGACGGTCTCGAAGCCGCCGGTCGCCTCCACGGCGATCCGTTCTGCGCCGAGCGGCTTCAGGCGCTCGACCAGGTCCGCCAGCCCGGCATGATCACGCGGCAGGTGAAACGGGGCCAGCGCGGCGGTGTTGGCGGCGACGTCGAGCCGGTCCTTGGCCACGTCGATGCCGATGTTGAGAGCGTCCATCCGATCCCATCCTTGCGCAAGCGGGCTTCGCTTCGAGCGGCCCAAGCGACTGTTCGGGTTCGATGGAACGGCGGACGAGGAC
>NZ_RCTF01000040.1 GCF_003667445.1 Xanthobacter tagetidis
CCCTGAGGCCGAGGTCGAGCAAGGCCCCGTCCGCTCCCTCGAAACCCCGAACAGTTGGCAGGGCCAGTCTTCCGGGACCCGAGCCCGCAGCACAAGCCTGGGGAGAGCGAGCATGACACAGGTGGATGTGTTTGTCGGTATCGACGTGTCCAAGGACCGGCTGGATGTCTTCTCCACCGCCGGGGAGCGCTTCAGCGTGGCGAACGATGCGGCGGGGCGGGCGGCGCTGGCGCTGAGGATCGCGGGCGCGCGGGCCGCTGGCCTGGAGGCCAGCGGCGGCTATGAGGCGCCGGTTCTGAAGGCGCTGGCGCAGGCGGGTCTGGCGGCCTACCGGCTCGATCCGGCGCAGGTGCGGGCGTTTGCCAGGAGCCGGGGGCAGCGGGCCAAGACCGATGCCATCGACGCGCGGATGATCGCACTTTGCCTGAGTGCCTGCCGCGACACGCTCAGGCCCTTCGTCGACGACGCGGCCACCGCCCGCCTCGCCGCGCTGGCGGCGTTCCGGCGCCGGCTGGTGGGCCACAAGGCGGCCCTGGCCGGGTCCGACGACCGCAGGGAGGACCCCTTCTTGCAGCACCTGGCCGCCGAGCAGGAGGCGCTGCTCGCCGCCCAGATCGCCGGGCTCGACGCCGAGATCGCCACGATCATCGCGGCGACGCCCGAGCTTTCCGACAAGGCGGCGCGCCTGCGCAGCGCGCCCGGGGTGGGGCCGGTGCTGGCCGCGACCCTCCTGGCCAGCCTGCCGGAGCTGGGGCGCGTCGGCAGCCGCCAGATCGCCGCTCTGGTGGGCGTCGCCCCCTATGACCGCCAGTCCGGCCGCAACGCCCGGCCCGCGCGCTGCGCCGCCGGGCGACGGCAGGTGCGCAACGTCCTCTACATGGGCGTCCTCGCCGCCATCCGCGCCCGAAAGAGCCCCTTCCAAACCACCTATGCCCGCCTCGTCGCCGCCGGAAAGCCACCCAAGCTCGCAATC
>NZ_RCTF01000041.1 GCF_003667445.1 Xanthobacter tagetidis
CCGGCGTTCGGCGGACTCGATGCCGCGAAGACCGTGCGCGAGGCCGCGGTCAATTCCGGCCCGGTGCAGCTCGATCCCAACGTCACCCTCACCAATGCCGACGGCACCGGCTTCGGCGGCGGCCGGCTCACCGTCTCCATCGCCGGCGCCACGGCGGCCGACAGCTTCTCCATCAGGGAGGCTGACGGCATCACGGTCGCGGGCAATGGGGTCTATTACCAGGGCACGCGCATCGGCACCGTGACCTCGGACGGGGCCGCCGGCAGTGCGCTCACCGTCGCCTTCGACAGCGGACCGGTGAGCAACCAGGCGGCCACCGCGCTCGCGCGCTCCGTGAGCTATTCCTCCACCTCCGACGCCCCGGGCGCCGCCGCGCGCGCCGTCACCTTCCAGGCGGTGGATGCGGAGAAGACGGCCGGCGCGGCCCGCATGAACCTGAAGATCGCCGCCGACCGCGACGCGCCGCAGGTGAGCGGCCTCGACGCCCATATGGTCCGCACGCCGCAGGAGGCGTTGACCGCACGGCTGGTGGATGGCGACGTCACGGCGCGCAACCCGGACGGCACCGGCTTTTCCGGCGGATCGCTCAACGTCCATCTCGACGGGGCGACGGCGGGCGACGACCTGACGCTGGCAAGCGGGCCGTTCCGCATCCAGGGCACCAAGGTCTTTCTGGGCGCGACCCACGTCGCCAACGTCACCGCGAGCGGCCAGGACGGCACCGACCTCACCATCAAGTTCAAGGCCGCCGCCAAGGTCTCCGACGCGCAGATGACGCAGCTGATGGAGCAGGTGGCGCACAGCACCTCGGACGCCGCCCCGCCCGAGGGCGAGCGCACGCTCACCTTCACGCTGACCGACAAGGAGGGCGACGTGACCCGCGCCTCCGTCGGCCTCACCGTGGCGCAGCCCAACCGCGCGCCGGTGGCGACGGACGACGCGCGCACCACGGCGGAGGACACG
>NZ_RCTF01000042.1 GCF_003667445.1 Xanthobacter tagetidis
CGCACAAATAAAATATCAAACATTCATTCCCTTTGACAATCTTCTTTGTTGGCACTCCTAGATGTCCCATAATCACTATTGGGTCTTTTTTTCGATTAAATCGGTCCATATATAGCCTAGATATCGATCTATGAAGACTGTGTGATAAACTGAAAAAAATAGCGTTTCATAATGTAACGTCATTTTTTTAAAATTCAAAAAGTCGACGATAAACTTTCACAAAACACTTCGAAATACTTTTGTAATGCAACTTTAGGTATTAGTACACGCTAATAAGCGATAAAATTCATCAATAATAATAATAATAATAATAAAATAATAATAAAATTCATCAGGAGGCGATGTCAATTCTATAGGTGTCTGTTTCAAAAAAATGTCTTGGAGAGAGCTCGACCAAAACATCCGGTCGGAGACCGGAGGGAATCGATTCCCTTGATTCAGTTAGACCAAGAATCAATTGCGAATCAAATGACAAGACTCTAGACAACGTGTGGAAGCTGTAGGCACTGCAACCTCGGCCTCATTTAATTCGGTTCACTTTGAACAATTCCTTGAAGTCGCGCATGGATATTTATTTCCATTTTCAGTGATCAGATTTTCCTGCACTTTTCGATGAAACGCACGTTCTGTTATAGTCACAGCCGTGATTTAACCAGTTTTATAAACGTCTGAGTGTTTTCTATCCACACATACTAATCATATGCATATACTATATTCCTGGCATGAGCAGCAGGGCACTGAGATGTTGCGCGATTTTTAACAGAATGTTCGAAAAAGTAGGGAGTAACATGGAGGAGTAACATGTTAACCAACAATGCAGTTAAGAAAATAGAGTTAAGAAAATAAATAAAAAGTAACAAAATAACAATAACGAGGCTATATACAGGGGATACCGGTACCGAGTCAATGTGGAGGCTATATACAGGGGGTACCGG
>NZ_RCTF01000043.1 GCF_003667445.1 Xanthobacter tagetidis
GCTTATTTTTGACAATTTTTTTCGGACCTAGATCGATGTTTTTCGGGCCAAGCGCTGTTCACCGGGTAAAAACAACATCGTATTCGTGATCTCCACCCTTGAATTGATCTAAAATGATATTCTTTGTACGAGAAACGGCCGATTTGAAAATTGTCAAGATTTGACAAAACACACTTTTTGACCTCTCATAGCCACGAAACCAAATCCAACTGGGCTTTTTGAACGAAAGCTTGACTACACACTTGCAAAAAATTGGCTGGATTGGGCGTCACCAGCTGGAGATACAATGTCCCAAAGTTGGCCAAAAATCTCACATTTTGGGCCATAACTCCGATGTTTCGAGACCGATTTCAAAAAGAGTTAGCTAATCTTGATCGGGGGTCGATGTTCTATCCATATCACCTACCCTTGTTTCAAAATTCGAAAAAAAATTTTTTTCGAAAATTTTAAAAAAAATTATAATTTTCGTAAAAAATTTTTTTTCGAAAAAATAAAAAAAAACAACCTGCGGCCTTCCGAGATCTATCGATTGATGTATAGATCATCTTTCTACGTTGCGTGGTTAGTTCAATCAATTGAGCGGAAGAAATCTCGGACGGACGGACGCACGGACAAATCGGCAGAACAACACCCTCCTAGGCACAAACTCACTCGGCTCCGCTCGCTTCGCTCGCTCCGCCACACTTCGTGAGTGAAAACAAGCGCCCGGAAATTTATGCAGAGCACCACCGGAATCCACAAACTCGCTTCGTGAGTGAAGTGAACTCATTAACAGACATACGTAGCGCACGACGGTGCAATTTTTACCCACCCGAAAATTTCTAAATTTTGGATCCGTTTACGGAACTTCGTTCCGACTCCACTTGAAGACCAACCTTCCTTTAGTTCGTACCTTAACAC
>NZ_RCTF01000004.1 GCF_003667445.1 Xanthobacter tagetidis
CCGCCTCCACATGGAAGATGCGGGCGCCGAGCAGCAGCCGGTCGCCCGGCGCCACCGTGTTGGGCGCGCGCAGCGTAACCCGGGCGCGGTGCCCGGCCTGCGGGCGCTCGGCCGTGACGCCGAAATCGTCGGCCAGCATCTCCACCCGGCCCCACAGCTGGTCCACGGTGAGGAAGGTGCGGGCGATGCCGCCGGCGCCGTCCGGCAGGTCCACATAGGTCTGGTGCGCGAGGCGCTGGCGCAGCGCGCCGATGGCGCTCACAGCCGCACCACGCGATAGGGCGCGATCAGCGCCATCACGGCGGCCGGCAGCTCGGTCGCGCCGCCCGCGCCGTCGCGCAGTTCGTAGAAATGCGCCACCGCGAGCCGCACCGCCTGGACGAGGTCCGCCGGCACGTCCGCCGCCGCGCCGTAGCCGGCGCGGACGGTGATGAGGATGCCGTCATGGCGCTTGCCGGGGCGCGGCACGCGGGTGCCGTCCACATGGATCAGCGCGGGCGCGCGCTCGCCCCGCAAGGTCAGCGCGCCGTCCGGCACGGCGGCCTCGGTGCCGCTGGCATCGGTGACGGTGGCGGAAAGGATCGCCGAGACCGGCGCCACCGGCAGCGCGATGACGCCGCTCGCCGGCCAGGCGTCGCGGTGAAGCGCGAACTCCTGGTCCGCCAGGATGCGCCCGCTCGCCGCCTCGATCAGCCGCCGCGCGGCGGGGATCAAAGCGTCGAGAAGAGCGTCCTCCGCATCGTGGTCGATGCGCAGGAAGGCCTTCGCCTCGGCGCGCGTCAAAGGCTCGGCTGCGGGGCCGGCGAGGGGTTCGGGCATGCGTGCGCTCCTGGAGTGAGGGCTGGCCGGCGCGCCGGCGGCGCCCGTTGACGGCGCGGCCGGCCCCCGGCAGAAGACCGGCATGAAAATTCCTGCCTCGCGCCGCGCGCCGTCCGTCCTCCTCGCCCTCGCGCTCCTGGCCGGCGCGGCGGCGCCCGCGCGCGCCATCGTCGGCGGCGCGCCGGCGGGGCCGGAGGTGGCGGCGCATGCGGTGATGCTGGTCTCGACGCGCGGGGCGAGCTGCACCGGCACCGTGCTGGCGCCGGACGTGGTGCTCACCGCCGCGCACTGCGTCGAGCCGGCGGCGGACTATGCGGTGGCGCTGATCTCGGGCGCGGCGCCGAAGCTGATCCCGGTCACGCGCATCGCGCTCCATCCGGGCTTCAGCGCCGACCAGTTCCGCACCCGGCGGCCGACGCCGGATCTCGCTCTGGTGAAGCTCGCCGAGCCGCTGCCGGCATCGCTGCGCCCGGCGCGCCTCGCGCCGGCGGGCGGGCTGCCGCCCAAGGGCGACGGCTTCACCATCGCCGGCTTCGGCGTCACGGCGGACGGCGCCTCGAAGAGCGCCGGGACGCTGCGCACGGTCGCGCTGCCGAACATCGGCTCCACCGGCGGCATCATGGTGCGCCTGTCGCGCGCCGAGGGCGGCGCGGGCGCCTGCACCGGGGATTCCGGCGGCCCCGCCTTCCGCGACGGCGCGGTGGCCGGCGTGATCGGCTGGGCCACCGCCTTGGGCAACGCCCGCGGCTGCGGCGGCGTCACCGGCGTCACCCTGGTCTCGCTCCACCGCGACTGGATCGACGCCACGCTGAAGGCGCTCGCCGGGCGGTGAGGCGGGGGCGGGACGGGCGCCCGCCTCGCGCCAAAATAGCCGCCGTCATGCTCCGGCTTGACCGGAGCATCCACGCCCCCTTCCCGCATCGCGCCCAGCCGCCGCATGGGCCCTCCGGTCAAGCCGGAGGGCGACGGTAGTGAGAGGGCGACGGCGCGGGGATAGAGCGAGGGCGGAGAATGGGGCGACGGCGCTGAAACCTCTCACCGCCGTCATGCCCCGGCTTGTCCGGGGCATCCACTTTGCCGTTTGCACAGAGCCTCGATCCGGAACGCCAGCAAGGCCGCGGGGTGGATCCCCCGGACAAGCCGGGGGATGACGGTGGTCAAAGAGGGAGAGGGCGCCGCGTCCCCCAAACTGCCGTCATGCCTCGACGCAAAGCCCTCCCCCGCATGCGGGGGAGGGTTGGGAGGGGGCATGGCCGGGCGCGCGCTCGCGGCGTCGCGCCCGCGGCAAGCGCCGCCGGCCCTATCCTCCCCCGCACGCGGGAGAGGCGGCGCGAACGCGCGCGGGAGCGCTGCTTTCGCCCGCACGTCCAGGCCGTCCCCCTCAGGCGGCGAACTTCAGCAGCTTCGCGGCGTCGAAGTCCTGCACCCCGCCGCCCACGCGCTTGGTGGTGTAGAACAGCACGTAGGGCTTGGCGGAATACGGGTCGCGCAGCACCCGCACGCCGGCGCGGTCCACCACCAGGTAGAAGCGGCGGAAGTCGCCGAACGCGATGGCATGGGCGTCGGCGGCGATGTCCGGCATGTCCTCGCTCTCGGCCACCGGGAAGCCCATGAGGCTCGCGCTCTGGCCCGCGCCGGGGGGCGGCGCCCAGAGATAGTTGCCGTTCTCGTCCTTCAGCTTGCGCGCCGCCGCCTGGGTGCGGCGGTTCATGAGGAAGGTGGCGTTCTGGCGGTAGGGCGCCTTGAGCGCATAGACGAGATCGATCAGCGGATCCGCCGGCGTCGCGCTCGGGAACGCGCCCGCCGCGCCGGTGGCGATGACGCCCACCTTGCCCCAGCTCCAGGCGCTCTCGGCAGCCTTGGTGTAGGAGAGGAAGCCGGTGGGCTTGCCGACGCCGTCGCCGGAGACGAAGGCGGTGCCCTCCTGGGAAGCGAAGCTCTGCTCCACCTCGCCGGCCAGCCACTCCTCCACGTTCACCCGCGCATCCTCCAGCAGCGCGGTGGTGGCCGCCGGCATGGCGTAGAGCTCCATGGCGGGGAAGGCGAGCTCGGCCAGCACCGGGCTGTCGGTCTGCGGCCGTGCCGCGGTCTCCGCCGCCCAGCCGGCGACCGGGCCTGAGGTCATGAAGGGCTTGCGGTAGGTGCCGGCGCCGATGGTGCGCACGCTGGCGAGCGCCCGCACCGGCGAGAGCACGGCGAGGCGGCGGCCGATCTCGACCTCGGCTTCGAACGGCACGAGGTAGCCGCCGTCCGCGCCGGTGCCGGCGGTGAGCGCCTTCGCCTCCATGGCCTTGAGGCCGCCGGCCTCGCCGTGGCGCACATAGGCGTCGAACGCGCCGGCATGGGCCGCCTCGCTCGCGCTGCGCTCGGGCGCGCCGCCGAGCGCCGGCCGGCGCGCCTTGGTGGCGAGGGCGTCGAGCCGCGCCTGGTGCGCGTCGAGCGCGGCATCGATGCGCGCCATCTTCTCGGCGGTGAGCGGATCGGCGCCGCGGCGCTCGATCTCGGCGAGACGCGTCTCGTTCGCCTCCTTGTAGCTCTCGAAGGCGGCAAGGAACTCGGCGGCGGCGGCGCGCTCCTCGTGGGTCTCGGGCTTGGCCACCTTGGTCTCGGGGGCGCGGTGGGGGTTCGGCATGGGATCGGTCCTCAGATGGTGACGGGGGTTCGGGTCGCCTGACGCAGGCGCGCGGCGGCCTCGCGCAGAGCGTGCGCGGGCACGGCAGCGGGATCGGCGCGGGCATCCGCAGCGGGATCGGGCGGCCCGAGCGCGACCCGCGCGCCGGGCTGCATGGGGAAGGTGACGATGGAGACCTCCCACAGATCGATGCGGGAGATGCGTCGCACGCGGCTGCGCGGATCGGCGCGCGCCTCCACCGCCTTGAAGCCGATGGAGAGGCCGTCGAGCGCGCCCTCCTTGAGCAGCGCGGCGCATTCGCGCGCCCGCGTCACGCCGGCCGAGAGGCGCCCGCGCACATGAAGGCCGCGCGCGTCCTCGGCGATCGCGCTCCACACGCCGATCGGCTCGGCGGGGTCGTGCTGGTAGAGCATCCGCACGCCGGCGGCGCCGCGCCGCGCGAGGCTCTCGCGGAACGCGCCGGGCAGCACCATGTCGCGGCCGAGATCGACGACGCCGAACAGGCAGGCATAGCCCTCGATGAGCGGTCCGTCCGCCATGCTCACGCCTCCCGCCCGCCGGGGGCGGGCTTCTCGGCCGGCCGCTTCTTGCGACGCCCCTTCTCCAGGCGCTCCAGCGTCGCCACGAAGTCGCGGAACACGCTCTGCGGCGCGGCCTGCGCCTTGGGACGGGAGGGCGCGCCCGTCAGCGCGCGGATGCGCGGCGCGGGCGCCTTCTGGAACGGGGCGCGCATGGGGATGTCTCCGGTGGGTGGTGTCGGGACGTGCGGGCCGGCCGGGCTCACTCCCGGCTGCCGTGCCGGGCATTGAAGCGCGCCAGCTCGCGCACGAAATCGTCGAAGCGCCGGTGCGCCCGCGCCACCTCGGCGAAGGCACGCCAGAAGGCGAGCGAGGCGCCAATGGCCCACAGCGCCAGCGCCACATGGGCAAGATCGCCGCGCTCGGCGACGGCGCGGATGAGCGCGTCCATGGGGGCTCCTGGAGCGGGGACGGCAGCGGGAGTGGATGCTCCGGGCGCGCCGGGGCATGACGGTGGGTTTGGCGGGATGCGGCGCGCTCGTAGCCGTCATCACTGCTCCCGTCCGCCGCCCGCCGACGTGCTTCACCGCCGTCATCCCCCGGTTTATCCGGGGGATCCACGCAGCGGCTCGCGCGGCGTTTCGTTGTCCTTGCGCCACGTTGGCGGCCAAGTGGATGCCCCGGACAAGCCGGGGCATGACGGCGGTGAGATTTCCCCACCCACACCGTCCTTCCCCGCCGTCTCCCTCCGACTTGATCGGAGGGCCCATCCCGCGGCCGGGCGCGGCGCGCGAAGGTGCCATGGATGCCCTGGTCAGCCGGAGCATGACGGCGGGTTTTGCGGGAAGTGACGCGCGCTTCTCCCGCCGCTCCCTATTGCCGCCCCGTTTCCCCGTAGCCCACGGCGGCGCGTTTCTCGGCATCGGTGAGGAAGTCGGCGCTGCCGATGCGCTTCCACAGCTCGGAGCGTTCGGCGGCGAGCGCCTCCACCTGGTCGAGGTCGGGCACGAGGCGCAGGTCCGCGCCGAAGGCCGGGGCGAGCCAGGCGGACACTTCGTCCGCCACGCGCCGCACCAGCGGCACCACGCTCTGGCGCCACAGCGCCCGGTTGGCCTCGGCATAATTGGCGTAGGTGTTGTCGCCGGGAATGCCCAGCAGCAGCGGCGGCACGCCGATGGCGAGCGCGATCTCGCGCGCCGCGCCGTTGCGGGCGGCCTCGAAGTCCATGTCCTTGGGCGAGAGCGAGAGCGCGCGCCATTCCAGCCCGCCCTCCAGCAGCAGCGGGCGGCCGGCATTGGCGGCGCCCTGGAACGAGGCCTCCAGCTCGCCCTTCAGACGCTCGAACTGCTCCTCCGTGAGCGTGCCCGTGCCGCCATAGACCAGCGCGCCGGAAGGCCGCGCGGCATTGTCGATCAGCGCCTTGTTCCAGGCGCCGGAGGCATTGTGGAGGTCGAGCGCCTGGGCGGCGGCCTCCAGCGGGGCGAAGCCGTAATGGTCGTCCACCGGGTTGAACACCGCGAGGTGAAGCACCGGCGGCACGTCGGCGCCGGCGACCAGCGTCTCCTGGGCGATCCGCACCGTGCGGCCGGCGAGCGTGTAGTCGAACGCCTCCGGCCAGCCGTCGGCGCCGGGCACCACGCGCACCCGGTCGGGGCGCAGCAGGTGCAGCTCGCGCACCCGGCCCTCCAGCGCTACCGCCTCCACATAGGCGTTGCCCGCCACCAGCAGGTGGCTGCACAGCGCCTCCATGAAGGCGGCGCCGCCGAGGCGCGGATTGGGCCGCGCCATCAGCCGCAGCAGCGGGTGTTCGGTGAGTTCCTCGGTGCCCGACATGAGCACCAGCGGTACGCTCGCCGCCGCCTCGCCGATCAGCCGCACGGCGCGGTAGGCGATGGCGTTCTTCGCGAAGCCCTCGCAGGCGAGGCTCGCCGTGTCGCGCGGGCTCCAGACCGGGCGGCCGGCGGACAGCACCGCCACCAGCGCGGCGGTGCGGCTCGCCTTGGCCTCGGGCCGGGCGGGGGGCGCACGAAGATGCGCCCGGAACGGGGCGAGCAGGGCGTCGAGCATGGAGGGCTCCGCAGATGAGGCAGGGTCAAGGCGGCGGAAACGGCCGGCAGACCGCCGGTGCGCGGCGGAAGCCGCCGACATGGCGGCGCCACGAAATGGTGCCCTTCCCGCCCGATCCGGCCGCGAAGGGCGCACATTCGGCCGCTAGGAGACCGGCTCCGTCTCACGGACCGGCAACAGGTCATGCGTATGCCGGCCGGCCCCGTTCGCGTTTCGCGCGGACGGGGCCGCCGCGGGGGCGGCGTTCCAGCGATCAGGTCGAGACGGCGGACGGCGCCCGCTCAGGCGGGGCGGCGCGGATAATCGTGGCGCGGCGGCACCCGGTGATAGAGGATCGCCAGCGCCACCAGAGCGAGGCTACCGGTCACCACCACGCCCGACAGCGCCATGGGGTCGCCCGGCGACAGCACCATCAGGATCGGCACCGCGCCGGCCGGCGGATGGGAGACGCGGAACGCCAGCATGAGCGCGATGGCGAGCCCGACGCCGAGCGCGGCGGCCCACACGGCGGCGGGAAACAGCAGCGTGAGCACCAGGCCCACCATGGCCGCGAGCGCATAGCCGCCCACCACGTTGGCGGGCTGGGCGAGCGGCGTCGCGGGATGGGCGAACAGCAGCACGGCACTCGCCCCGAACGGGGCGATCAGGAACGGCAGTTCGGTGAAGGCGGCGAGCCCCGCCACCAGCCCCATGCCCAGCATGCCGCCGGCGCCGGACTTCATTCCGATCAGGAACGACCCGCACGACGGCTCATGGCGCGTGAAGAATGCTTTCCAATGCGATCTCATGGCACCTGAACGGGCAGAGAGGATGATTGAAGAGCAAATGTCTGCACACGTCGTTGTCATGCAGCCTCATTTGTAGGCATCACACTGCACGTATTCTGGATGCCAGGTCAAGGGCTCAGCGATGCGACGGCGCAGCCGGAGTGCCGAGCCGGGGTCCAGGGGAAACGCCCACGCAGCGGGCAATACCTAAGAGCGCCCGGCGCCCCGAAGCCCCAGAATTTCAGAAGCGCCTGCGGCGGTCTCTTGCGCTGGGCCCCGGCTCGCATTCCGCTGACGCTCCATGCGTCCGGGCGCGAAGGCGGTTTCCGGCGGATGCGACGGCGCCAGCCGGCGCCGTGCCCCGGACCAGCGACGGCGCAGCCGGAGTGCAGAGCCGGGGCCCAGCGCAAGACTCCCGCGCAGCGGGCAATACGCGGCAGCGCAGCCGGCGCCCGCCCGTCACAGCCCCCGCACCCGCGGCGCCGCCGGCTTCGGCCCCAGCGACAAGGCGGTGACGGCCCAGACCAGCGCGTCGAGCCGGTCCGGCGAGCGGCCGGAGGACAGGCCGTCGGTGCCGAAGTCGGCCATCTCGTCCTCCAGCAGCGGGAAGGCGCCCGCATGGCGCACCCGGCCCTGCTCGTAGAGCGCGGCCACCGGCTCGGCGCGCAGATACTTGCCGCGCGTCGCCCGGACCTCGGTGACGGGCACGTCCGGGTCCACCTCGGCGAGGACCGCGCGCACCATGTCGCCGCCCTGGTTCACCTCCACCACCACCTGGTCGGCCTGAAGCCGGCGGAACAGCGCCACCGCGCGCGCCGCCCACTGCGCCGGGCGCAGGCCGGCCGCGCTCTCGTCGGCGAGCACATGCACCAGCCCCGCGGCGTCGATGCCGGCGGCGACGAGGCCGCAGGCGTCCGCTCCAGCACGGGCGGAGGCGGGCGGGTCCACCGCCACCACCACCCGGGCGAGCGGCGGCGCCGCAGGCTCGCGCGCGGCCTCGATGGCGGCGCGGGTCCACAAGGCGTCGGGCCGATCCTCGATGACCTCCCCGTCCAGCTCCTGCCGGCCGAGCCGCGTGCCGCCATAGCGGGCGATCACCTCCGACAGGAAGGAGGGCGCGAGGTGGAAGGCGTTGGCGCGGGTGCCGGCGCGCGTCACCGCGCTGCGCGGGTCGCCCATGAGGCGCCGCAGCAGCGCGGTGGGGCGCGGCGTGGTGGTGACCATCTGGCGCGGCCGGACGCCGAGCCGAAGCCCGAACTGCAGCATGTCGAACGCCGCCTCGGCGCGCTTCCACTTCGCCAGTTCGTCGAGCCAGGCGGCGCCGAACTGGGGGCCGCGCAGGCTTTCCGGATCGTCCGCCGAGAAGCCCTGCGCCACCGCGCCGTTGGGCCATTGGAGGCGGCGGCGGCTCGGCTCCCAGGCCGGGCGCTCGCCGGGCGGATGGACCGCGAGGATGCCGGAGACGCCCTCCACCATCACCTCGCGCAGATCCGACAGGCTCTCGCCCAGGAGCGCGATGCGCCCCACCGGCGCGTCGGCAAAGGGCGGCCGGCCGAGCGCGAGGCCGCGCACCCATTCGGCGCCGGCGCGCGTCTTGCCGGCGCCGCGGCCGCCCATGAGCAGCCAGGTGTGCCACGGCGCGCCGGAGAGGGTGGCGGCGGGCGGCATCTGGTCGGGTCGCGCCCACAGCTCCCAGTCGGCGAGCAGCGCATGGATGCCGGCGTCAGGCAGGCCCTTCAGCAGGGTCTGCGCCAGCCCCGTCTGCGCGCAGGCCGTCAAGGCGGCGCGCAAGCTCGCTGCGGAAGGCGTCGAGATCGCGGAATGCGGCGCCATCGCCTTCCCCTTCCGAAGCTGGTGGCACGCCCGGCGCTGCCGTGCCGCCGGCGCCCGGCCGGCGGGGGCGCGGCGCGGTCTCGAGCGCGGTCAGCTCGCGCAGGGTGCGCGCCAGCACGGCGAGGGCGCGGGCATCCTTCTCGCTGTCGCCGACACCGTCGGCGCCGAGCGCCGCGATGCGGGCCTCGATCTGCGCCACCTGCCGCTCGGCTGCGCTCCACAGGCGGGCCAGAAGCTGCGCCCGCGCCGGCGCGGTGCCGGCCCGGGCGGCCCGATGCAAAGCAGGCACCCTGGGGCGCCGGCGCGGCACCGGGGAGAACACCGCCGAGCCGTCCGGGGCGATGTCGTGGTCGAGCCAGCGATAGAGCGTCTTGCGCCCATGGCCGGTGCGCCGGACGATCTCCGCGAGCGGCACGCCGGCCGCGTAGAGCTGGCGTAAGAGCGCCGCCTGGACCGGCAGCCGAAGCGCGGCTGGCCCATCCTCCGCAGGCTCCGGAGCGCCGTGCGGCTGCGTGGTCTCGGATGCGCCTGCGGGCGCCGTTGGCGCAGACACGCCTGCCAGCGGCGGTGGTGCAAAGGCGCCTGCCGTCGGACGGGATCGCGGTTTGGGCATGGCGGCAATTCCGGCTGGGCGCGCGGCCGCGGCGCAGCCGATCCGGCACCACGGATCGGCCGCCGCAGGGTCGGCGGGCGGCAAGGGCGAACGAAGGTCGGGCGAAGGCCGCGCTTAGTCCCGCGAAGGGATCAGGCGGACAAAGGATCAGGCGAATAACGATCCGGCGAAGGCGTGATGTCGGGCCAACCGGGTGCGCGTCGGGCAGCAGCTCGCGGCCAGCCTTTGCCATCCGGGGCGCGTCCCCGGCGAAGGCCGGACCGGAAGATCGCGGCGCGCCGGGCGCACATCTCGAACGTGCCGCAACCCTAGCCGGGCAGCGTCGCGCTGTCAAGGACTAAATTCCTCTCCCCACGGCGATAGGGGAGCGGGGCGGCCAAAAGAAGGGCCGCCCCGCGTTGCTCAGTTCATCTGCAGCAGGAAGCGGCGGTTGATCGCCTGGAGCGGGCGGGCGTTCATGGGGAAGATGGCGCGGAAGGCGTCGATGTCCGCCTGCGCCACCGCCATGGGCGCCGCGAACACGTTCCAGTCCACCACCTCCGCGCAGGGCGGCGTGGTGAGCGAGCCCTCGTAGCGGTAGAGGCGGCGGGAGGCCGGCAGGAGGGTGGAAATGTCGATGACCGGCTGCGCCGCCGCCACGCCCTCGGCCTTCGGCGCCGCCGCCATCACCGCTGCGAAGGCGGCATTGGAGACGCCGGGGGTCATGAACACGCCCACCACGGCGAGCCCGCCTTCCGGCCGGGCGTGGACGAAATGCACCTCCATGGCCGTGCGCACGCCGCCGATCGCGTGCTCGCTCGGCGCATGGAAATGGAACTGCTTCAGCTCGTAGGCCTTGCCGGCGAGAGCGACGCTGTTGGCACCGGTGAGCGCATCGGCCTGGATGGTGTGGCCGTTATTGACCACCTTGAAGGGCTGCGCCGTCCAGGTGATCGCCAGCGGCTTCTGCGCCGTCTCCACCGCGCCATCGAGGTCCACCGGCGATTGCTGGCTGCCCAGCGCGCAGGCCTGGAAATCGGCGGAGAGCGCCCCCCATTCCTTGGGGCCGCCATGGCCCTCATAGGTCCAGTGGGGATGGCCGGTCTCGGCGCGGGCGACGGCGGCGCACAGCGGGCACGCGGCCAGGCCGGAAAGGAAGCTGCGGCGGGTAACGGACATGGCGCTTGTCTCTCTGTCCTTGAGGCGTCGCGACGATAGCCTCAGACAGACGAACCTAGCTTGAACCGAACCATTGCGCAGCGAGAAAATAGTTCCGTAACGTAATGACTTAGCCCATTTTCGGCACCACCGGAACGGGTGCTGCGGGACGCCGCCCGCGCGGCGGCAGCCGCCGGACGGAACAGGCGGATGGAACGGTTGCGACGGTCTCAGCGGGAGCGGGCTGGATCAGTTGCGCGGCGACGGCAGCGACAAGGCGCGTGCGCCGGCATCCCGGCCCGCATCGGCACGGCGGTTATCGCGACCTGCCTCGCGACCTGCCTCGCGACCTGCCTCGCGACCTGCCTCGCGCCGTGTCTCGCGGCGGGCGAGCCGCGCCTCGCGGCGGAAGCGGCCCTGGCGCACCCAGGTGACGACCCCGCCCAGCACCACGCCGGCGATGAGGGCGGCGAAGATCACCGCGAACAGCGGCACCGTCACCGAGAAGGCCGGGGCGGCGGGCGAGAAGGGATCGAGCGAGACGGTCACAGGCTTGCGGTTCGCCACCGCCAACGCCACGCCGAGAATGGAGAGCGGAATGACGATCAGGAGCGAGACGAGGCGGCTCACAGGCTCACCGCCCGTCGTTGAGACGCTCGCGCATCTCCTTGCCGGTCTTGAAATAGGGCACGCTCTTCTCGCTCACCTCGACCTGCTTGCCGGTGCGCGGATTGCGGCCGACGCGGGCGTCGCGCTTCTTCACCGAGAAGGCGCCGAAGCCGCGCAGCTCGACGCGGTCGCCGCGCTCCAGAGCGGAGACGATCTGCTCCAGGATGGCGTTGACGATGTTCTCGACGTCGCGCTGGTAGAGGTGGGGATTGGCTTCAGCGATCTTCTGAACCAGTTCGGACTTGATCATGACCGCTTCGTCTCCCCCAGGATCGATCCAGAGCGCCGCCGACCCACAGGACGAGCCGCACCATCTGCCCCCGTCCGGACGGGGACGGAGCAGATGCGCGGGCCGGAACTCGGGCGGTTCTCAAGCACCGTTCACCTGTTGATTTGAGGGTGCCAGAGGGCCAATAGGCCGTCAAGCTGAGCCCGCTCCAGCGCAGCGCCCGTGGCCTGCGACAGGATGGCCGCGAGCTGCGGGAAGCCGAGCGCCCCGGCGATGCCGCCCACCGCGCCCGAGAGCCAGCCGAACTCGCTGCTGCGCTGCCCGGTGCGCCAGGTGCGCACCTTGAGGTCCTCGGACACGCCCTTCTCGCGGGCGAGCCAGGCGCGCGCCGTGGTCTCGTCGCCCAGTTCGTCGACCAACTGCAGGCCGAGGCCCTGGTGGCCGGTGAAGACGCGCCCGTCCGCGACGGTGGCGAGCTGGGCGTCGGTGAGCTTGCGGCGATCGCCGACCAGCGCCTTGAACCAGGCGTAGGTGTCCACCACCAGAGCGTCGATGGCGGCGCGCGCCTCGGGCGAGGTGGGGGTGTAGCCGTTGGGGGCGGCCTTCAGCGGCGAGGACTTGATGTCCTCCACGGCGATGCCGACGCTCTTGAGCAATTCATAGACGTTGGGGAACTGGAAGATCACGCCCACCGAGCCCACCAGCGCGTTGCGCCGGGCGACGATGTGGTCGGCGCCGATGGCGGCGATATAGCCGCCGGAGGCCGCGAGGCCCTCCACCACGGCGACCACCGGCTTCTTCTTCGCGAGGCGCTGGAGCGCGTCATAGAGCTGCTCGGCGCCGGTAACGGTGCCGCCGGGGCTGTCGATGGACAAGATCACCGCCGCGGCGCGCGAATCGGCGATCTCGTCGAGCATCTTCACCCGCTCGCGGTCGTTGCGGATCACGCCGCCGATCACCACCCGTGCCACGTGCGGCGTGGAGGGCGAGAGGGTATTGCCGGCGAAGGTCGAGACCGCGACCGCCAGCGCCCCCACGGCGGCCAGCACGCCGAGCGTGCGCCAGAAGGTGACCTTGCGCCTGAGGCGGCGGCGTTCGACGATCTGATCGGCGTCGAGGGACATGGCGGAAACTCCAGACGGCGCCCCCGGAACCGCAGCCCGGCCCGGCCCGATGCCGGGAGGGGTGCGGCGGCGGCGCCCGCGCGGTGCGGACTTAAGCGGGCGGACCCGTCCTTGGCAAGCGCGAGCGGCACCGTTGCGTCATTCCGACCGCTCTCACCACATGTCGGAGGCGGGCGCCCGGCCGTCCTGCTCGGCGATGCGCCGCAGGGTCGCGGGCGAGATGTCGCCAGGCAGCGCATCGGGCGGGAAGAACTCCGCGGCGAGGATTTCGAGGTTGCGCGACGGGCGCGGGCCGATGGCGATACGCCCGGCGCGGAACAGAACCACATGGTCCCTCCCGCCGACGCGGGGATTGAAGAACACGCCCGCCATCGCGAGCGGCCCCTGCGCCTCCACGTTCGCCTCCTCCTTCAGCTCGCGGCGCGCGGCCATCTCGGCGGTCTCGCCGAAATCGACGCCGCCGCCGGGCAGGTGCCAGCCCGGCAGATAGGAGTGGCGCACCAGCAGCAGGCGGCCGGCCGGGTCCACAGCCATGACGCGCACGCCGAGCGTCATGCCGTGGCGCACCCGGCGGATCAGGGGAATGAGGCCAAGCATGCGGCAAGCTTAGCCCATCCGCCGCCTGGACGCAGGCGCCATCCGCGGTGCCGGACCGCGCCGCCGCCGGCTCAGCCTGCGGCGCCGGCGAGCGCCGCGGCCTCGATCTCCTTCGCGCGCAGGAAGGCGGGACGCGTGGTGAGGCGCTCCACATAGGCCGACATGGCCGGGGTCGGCGCGATCACCTTGAGCAGGCCGATGCCGAACCACAAATCGGAGCCCAGCATCACGTCGGCGGCGGTGAACTGCTCGCCGAGCAGATAGGGACCGGGCTTGAGCGCCGCGTCCACCACCTCCATCGCGAGGTCGAAGCTGCCCCATCCGGCGCTGGACTTGGGCAGGTTGACGCCCATCATCTTCTGCACGAAGGCCGGCTCCATGCAGCCCGCCGAGAAGAAGAGATATTGCAGGTAGCGCCCGCGCGCAGGGTCTCCCGGCGCCGGGGCGAGGCGCGCCTGCGGCACCTTGTCGGCCACATAGGCGCAGATGGCGCCGCTCTCGGCGATCCGCGCCGCGCCGTCGGTCAGCGCCGGCACTTTGCCCATGGGATTGATGGCGCGGAACTCCGGCGTGTCCTGCCCGCCGGTGCGGATGTCCACCAGCTCGCGCTCATAGGCGATGCCCGCCTCCTCCAGCAGCCACAGCACACGAAGTGCCCGCGTATGGGGCGCCCAATAGAGCTTCACCGGCATTCTCCCTGGCCTATGCTGAATGGAACATAAAGTGAACATATGCGCCTGTCCAGCCCCGCTTTGTGCCGGAAGTCCGTCGGCCGCCCCCTCCCCGCCGTCATGCTCCGGCTTGTCCGGGGCATCCACCGGGCCGCTGGCGTGGTGCCCGGAGAACGAAGCGCCGGACGAGCCGTTGGGTGGATCCCCCGGACAAGCCGGGGGATGCCGGCGGCTAGGGGCGCGATACGGCTGGGCTGCTTCGGCTGCTTTGAGCCAGGCGCATCTCCCCTCTCCCGCAAGGGGCAAGAGGCGCGAACAGAGGGGACGACGACACCTTCCCCGCCGTCGCCCTCCGACTTGATCGGAGGGCCCATCCTGCGGCCGGGCGCGAGGCTGGGAGGTGTCATGGATGCTCCGGTCAAGCCGGGCATGACGGTGAGGGTGTCCCGCGCGCCGGACCTCACGCCTTGCGGGCGAGGAAGGCGTCCTGGTCGAACACCGCGCCGAACTGCGTGCCGACGCAGTCGGGCTGCGGCCGGAACACCGGCACCGGGCCGACCGCGGCGTCGAAGATGTCGGGCCGGTAGACGCTCATGGCCTCGCGCGCGGCGTCGGGCGAGAACTCGCCCTGGCCGGCCTCGACGATCTGCGAATAGATCCACAGCGCATGGTCGATGGAGGGCCGGTTGGCGCCGTCGCGGTTCAGCACCAGATAGTCCGGGTGCGAGCGGCGCGCCCCGCCGGGGGCGGAATGCAGGCGCCCGTCCAGGGTCCGGCGCAGCACGTCTGCGGGCAGGTTCAGGTGGCGCGGCTCGCCCAGCAGCCGGGCGAGGTCCTCGTGGTTGGCGGGGTCCTCGCACCAGAAGGCGGCGGCGTGCAGCGCGCGCACCAGGCGGTGCAGCACCTCCGGCTCGGCATTGGCGAAGCGGGCGTGCACGCCCAGCACCTTCTCCGGCACCCAGCCGAACACCTCCGCCCCGAGCACGGCGATGCGGCCCACGTCCGCGTCCACCGCCACCGAGTTCCAGGGCGAGCCCACCGAGAAGGAGTGGATCAGCCCGCCGCGCAGGCTCTCCACCATGAAAGGCGGGGGCACCACAACGAGCCGCACGTCGCGGTCCGGGTCCACCCCACCGCCCTTCAGGAAGTGGCGGATGAGATAGGTGTGGGTGGAGAAGGCGTAGACCGCCGCGAAGGTCAGCGGGTCGCGCCCCTCGGCGCGGCGCTGGCGCACCACCTTGCCGAGCGCACGGGCGGCGCCGGGCGCGCTGGCGAGGTCCTCGCCCACCTCGCCCATGGCGGCATAGACGTGCTTGTCGATGGTGATGGCGCTGCCGTTGAGATTGAGCGCGAACGGCACCACCAGCGGCACCCGCACGTGGCCGAGGCCGAGCGAGGAGGCGATGGCCAGCGGCCCCAGCATGTGGGCGCCGTCCAGCAGGCCGATATTCACCTTGTCGCGGATGTTGGCCCACGACACCTCCCGGTGCAGGTCGATCTCGATGCCCTCGGCCATGGCGAAGCCGCGCTCCGCGGCGGCGATCAGCACGGCGGCATCGGTGAGGGGGATGAAGCCGATGGCGAGCCGTCTCATCGCAGGAGCTCCGACGCGGTGATGATGGACTGGGCGATGTCGGCGATGCGCTTCTTCTCGTTCATCGCGGTGCGGCGCAGCAGGCCGTAGGCGGCCTCCTCGTCGATGCCCTTGAGCTTCATGAGGATCATCTTGGCGCGGTCCACCAGCTTGCGCTCCTCCAGCTGGCTCTTCGCCTCCTCCAGCTCCGCCTTGAGGCGGGCGAAGGCGCGGAAGCGCGAGATGGTGGTCTCCAGGATCGGCTTCACCCGGTCCTTCCTGAGCCCGTCCACCACGTAGGAGGCGACGCCCGCCTCGATCGCCGCCTCGATGGTGCTCCGGTCGGACTGGTCGACGAACATGGCCACCGGCCGCTTCACCTCGCGGCTGACCTGGAACATCTGCTCGATGGTGTCGCGGGAGGGGTCTTCGAGGTCGATCAGGATCACGTCTGGATCGATGGCGTAGATGCGCTCCAGGAGGTTGTGCCGGCCCTGGATGCGCAGCACGTTCTCGAACCCCGCCTCGCGCAGCCCCTCCTCCAGGATGGCCGCGCGCACGGGGCTCTCGTCGACGATCACGATGCGCAAGGTGAGGTCGCTGGCCATGACTGTCCCAGGTTCTGGCCCCACCCTTAAGGCAAGGATCGCACCAACCGGAAGGCGCGCGCCCAGGGTCTGCCTCCCCGCGGCGCGCCGGCGCGTCCCCTCACTCCTCGCGCGCGCGGTCGGTCGCGGTCAAGCCGTTTCTCTGGCCGCACACCCCCGCGCCCCGCCCGACTGGAGCGTCAGCGGACGGAAAGCCGGGGGGCTGCGCAAGGAGACGCCGCAGGCGGCAGTTCCCGCCGCAGGCGGAGGGACGTGGGTATTGCCCGCTGCGCGGCAGTCTCCCCTGGACCCCGGCTCGGCGCTCCGGCTGTGCCGTCGCTGGGCCGGGGAACGACGGCTGCGCCGTCGCAGCAATGGGACAGCCGCCGCCGAGCGGCGCCCACCCCCCGCGTCCCGGCCGACTGCAACGGAGCAAAGCGCAGTGGAAGGAGAGCCGGGACCCAGCGCAAAAGACCGCCGAAGGCGCTTCGAACTCTCAGCCACCGGCCAAGGTATTGCCGGCTGCGCCGGAGTCTCCCCTGGACCCCGGCTCGGCGCTCCGGCTGTGCCGTCGCTGGGCCGGGGAACGGCGACGGCTGACGCCTTCGCGGGGCAAGGGAACCGCCCTCGTGCCCCGGCCGACTGGAGCGTCAGCGGAAGGAGAGCCGGGGCCCAGCGCAAGAGTCCGCCGCAGGCGGCAGCTTCCGCCGCAGGCGGGAGGACACATGAGTATTACCCGCTGCGCGGGACTTTCCCCTGGACCCCGGCTCGGCGCTCCGGCTGCGCCGTCGCTGGGCCGGGGAACGGGGGGTGGATCGCCCTTTCCGGGGTGCGGAGGGACGAATTCCCGCGGGGGCTCTTTCAATTTGGCCGGATCGCGCTTTAGAACGGCGGCGGCCCGCCCGCCGGCGGGACGGGTTCGAGGCAAGCTGCGGCGGGAGGCGGTCAGGTGCAGGCAGAAGGTCGTCCCAGCCTCGGGGCCGCATCGCTGCGGGTGCTGACCTTCCTCATCCTCACGGCGCTCGCCGCCACCATCGTGGTGGTGCAGCAGCGCGGCTCCGGGGCCTATGTGGCGGAATTCTCGGCCACCGATCCCGCCGAGGCCCCCCATGTGCTGGCCGGCATGCGGGTGGCGGACTGGATCGCCGCCGGCCTGCCCGCGCCCGGCCGCTTCTTCGCCGATCACGCCCTGCGCCTGCCCGCGCCGGGCCTTGCCGCCGGGGCGGCGCTCCATCCCCTGGCGCAGGGGCTGTGGATCGCCGCGCTCGGGCCGGGCACCCCAGCGGTGCTGCTTCTGCCGGCCTTCCTCGCCGCGCTGCTGACGGTCGGGGCCGGCTGGGTCGCGGCCCGCGCCACCGGGCCGCTTCCGGGCGTCGCAGTGGGCGCGGTGCTGATGGCGGCCGTCCCGCTGCGCGCCGCGGCCATCACCGTCGGGCTGGATCTGCCGCTCGCGCTGCTGGCGCTCGGCGCCGCGCTCGCGGTGGCGGGCTTTCTCGCCGCCGGCCAGATGCGGTTCATGCTGCTCTATGCGGCGGCCGCCATCGCAGCGGTGCTCACGGCGCCGCAGGGCGCGGCGCTGCTCGGCCTCCCGTTCCTCGCGCTTGCGCTCGGCGGCCGGCCGGGGCTTCTCCTGCGGCGCGCCTTCTGGCTGCCGCTGCTGCCGATCGCACTTCTCGCCGGCCTCTGGCTGCTGGTGTTTCCGGCCGCGCGCGGGCTCGCCGCGCCGACCCTCGACCAGGCGCAGGCCGCCCTCCTGGCCGCGGCCGCGGCGCTCAGGGCCGGGCTCGGCGACGCCTTCCTGGTCCTCGCGGCGGTCGGTGCGCTCGCGGCGGTGGTGAACGCCTGGCGCGGCATCCCCGCGGCGCGGCCGATGGCTGCGGTGACGGCGCTCGCCGCATGCCTTCTGGCCGGGCTTGCGCTATCCGGCGCGCCGGTCGATCCCGTCCGCGCGCTGCCGCTCGCCGCTCCCGCCGCGATCCTCTCCGCCTATGGCGCCATCAGCCTGCTGCGCCTGCTGTCCACCGGCTGGGACACGGTGTTCGGCCTCGCCGTGGCGCTGGTGCTGCTGCTCGCCGCCATGCCGGCGCTTCTGGAGCCGGTGCGCAAGCGCGCCATCGGCATGGACGAGGTGGCCGAGGCGGTGATCGCGAAGAAGCAGGATCTGCCGGTGGTCCTGGTGGCGGCAAGCCCCGGAGGGGAAGGCGCGCTGATCGCCGCCACCGCCCAGCGCGATCGCGCCCGCACCGCCTTCGTGGTGCCGCTGGCGCGGCGCGCGGCCGGCGCCACGCCCGACGCGCTGATGGCGGACATCGCCGCGCTGGGCGCGTCCTTTCTGGTGATCGAGGCGACGCCGGGCGCGCGCGCCCTGCCGGCGGTCCAGAGCGCCATCCTGGCGGCGGAAGCGGCGGTGGCGGCGCATCCCGACCGCTTCCGGCTGGTCGGCACCTATCCGCGCCCCGACGGCGGCGGCGAGGTGCGCCTCTATGCGGTCTCCGGCGCCCCGCGGCCCGACGCGGCGACACTCCGCCAGCGCCTCGCCGCCGGGGCGGGAGGCTGAGCCGATGCGCGCGCTCGCCGACTATACGGTCCGCGACTGGCTCACCG
This sequence comes from Xanthobacter tagetidis, assembly GCF_003667445.1. GTDB lineage: Bacteria > Pseudomonadota > Alphaproteobacteria > Rhizobiales > Xanthobacteraceae > Xanthobacter > Xanthobacter tagetidis. The sequence continues at coordinate 18,441 of NZ_RCTF01000004.1, forward strand.
GCGTGCCGCTGGCCCAGCGCCTCAGGCGCGCGCGCAACCTTGCGGTGGACCGGCTCTATCGCCGGCGCCGGGCCGAAGGCCAGGACGGGCTGGTGGCGGCCCTTGAAGGGCGCGCCACGCTCGCCTTCACCATCGCGTTCAACCAGCCCGGCGCGGTGGCGCTGCTGGCCGACGCCATGGCGCGCTTCGTGCCCGCGACGGGGCTGGTGGTGTGCGACAATTCCACCGATCCGGCGGCGCGCGCCGCCATCGCCCGCTTGTGCGCGGAACGGGGCCTGGCCTATTGCCCGCTGCCGCCCGCCCCCTATCGCGGAGCGCGCAACGGCTCGCGCTCCCATGCGGTGGCGCTCAACTGGGTGTTCCACAATCTGGTGCGGCCGGCCGCGCCCGGCGTGTTCGCGGTGCTCGACCACGACCTCGTGCCCCTCGCCCCGGCGGACCTTGCCGCGCTGGTGCACGGCCAGCCCTGCTACGGCCATGTGCGCCGCTCCGACCAGCCGGGCTCGCCGGCCTGGTATCTGTGGCCCGGCTTCAGCGTGTTCGACTTCGCGGCTGTCGGCGACCTGCCGCTCGACTTCGGCACCGACACGCCGCTCGGCCTCGACACCGGCGGGCAGAACTGGGGCGTGCTCTATGGCCGCCTCGACCTCGCCGGCCTGCGGCGCGCCAAGGTGCGCAGCGTCTATCTGGCCGATGCGTTCCCGGTGCCGGGCGGCGCGCAGGCGCGACGCGCCAGCATGCTGCTCGACGGCTGGTTCCACATCGGCGGTGCGGGGCACCGGGAGGGCGGCCTCAGCGCCCTCGAACACACGCGCGCGGCATTCGACGCCGACCCGGACGGCCTCTTCGCCCGCCTCGCCGCCACCGCCGCCCCGCCGGCTGCGCGTCCGCCGGCCTGACCCCTCCCGCGCCCTCCGGTGCCGGTTGGGCGCCTCGGACGTTCTTCCACCGCCGTTGCCGTCCGCGCGACCCCATCGCCCGGCCGGCGCGTCGGTGGCCGCATTGCGCAGCGCACAATCCGGCGCCACTTGGCGACAAGCTGCGCCGTCGAAATATGCAGCAGATGCTACAGCCTAGAAATTCATCATCCGTGAAATGGATAAATTCCAAGGGTTTGACCCCAGACACCCCCTTGGCACGCCTCTTGAATGAAGAGGCCTGAGCGCGGTCAACGACGACCGCGCCGCCAAATTCGTCCCAATGACGGGACCCGCAGCAGAGCCGCTGACACCGATGGCCGCAGGCCGTCGTGATGTCCGCGGCTTTTTTCGTTTCGGGTCCCGCGATCGCCAGCCCATCCAGAGGGGAAGTAAATGAGCGACGACACGAAGGTCCAGTCCGCTTCCGCCACCACCGCCGGCGTCTCCCGCCGCTCTCTACTGAAGGGCTCGGCCGCGGCGCTCGGCACCACCGCTCTGTTCGAGAGCATCCGCATGGCGTTCCCGGGCGGCGTGCCCTACGCCCACGCCGCCGAGGCGCCGGAGACCACCAAGGCGACGCTGGGCTTCATCGCCCTGACCGACGCGGCGCCGCTGTTCGTCGCCAAGGAGAAGGGGCTGTTCGACAAATACGGCATGACGGACGTGAACGTCGCCAAGCAGGCCTCCTGGGGCACCACGCGCGACAATCTGGTGCTCGGCTCCGAAGGCAACGGCATCGACGGCGCCCACATCCTCACGCCGATGCCGTATCTGATCTCGGCCGGCAAGGTGACGCAGAACAACGTGCCCACCCCCATGTACATCCTGGCGCGCCTCAATCTGGACAGCCAGTGCATCTCGGTGGGCCAGGAATATATCGACCTCAAGATCGGCCTCGACACCAAGCCCTTCAAGGAGGCGCTGGAGAAGAAGAAGGCCTCCGGCAAGCCCGTCAAGGCAGCCATGACCTTTCCGGGCGGCACCCATGACCTGTGGATCCGCTACTGGCTCGCCGCCGGCGGCATCGATCCCGACAAGGACATCGAGACCATCGTCGTCCCGCCGGCCCAGATGGTGGCCAACATGAAGGTGGGCACCATGGACTGCTTCTGCGTCTGCGAGCCGTGGAACGAGCAGCTGGTGCACCAGAAGATCGGCTACACCGCGCTCACCACCGGCGAACTCTGGAACAAGCATCCCGAGAAGGCCTTCGGCATGCGCGCCGCCTATGTGGACAAGAACCCCAAGGCCGCCAAGGCGCTGCTGAAGGCGGTGATGGAAGCGCAGATGTGGTGCGAGAAGATGGAGAACCGCGCGGAAGTCGCGGCCATCTGCGCCAAGCGCCAGTGGATCAACGTGCCGGTCGCCGACGTGGTGGACCGCATGAAGGGCGACTTCGACTACGGCACCGGCAAGGTGGTGAAGAATTCGCCGCACATCATGAAGTACTGGGCCGACCACGCCTCCTATCCGTTCCAGAGCCACGACCTGTGGTTCATCACCGAGGACCAGCGCTGGAACAAGTTCGAGGCCGACCTCGACGCCAAGGCGCTGATCCGCAAGGTCAACCGCGAGGACCTGTGGCGCGAGGCGGCGAAAGAGCTGTCGGTGCCGGCGGCGGAGATCCCCACCTCCACCTCGCGCGGCAAGGAGACCTTCTTCGACGGCAAGGTGTTCGACCCCGAGAACCCCGCCGCCTACCTCGCCTCGCTCGACATCAAGCGCATCGCGTGACAGCCGGGCCGCCCCGCGGGGCGGCCCCCTCCTCCCCTTCGCCGCACGGAGCGAGCCCGATGAACATGACCGTCCGCAAACTGCATGAGGGGGCACCCGCCGCCGCAGCCCCTGCCGTCCCCGCCGCCGTGGTCGCGCTCCCCGCGCCGAAGCGCGCGCCGGCGGGCGAAAAGCTGCTGGCCTATTGCAAGATGGTCGCCGCGAACGTGATCCCGCCTCTGCTCGTCATCCTGTTTCTGGTGGCGCTGTGGGAGATGCTGTGCAGCGCCCCTGGCGCCTCGCTGCCGCCGCCCTCCGCGATCATCAAGAATTCCTGGGAGCTGATCGCCGATCCGTTCTACGACCGCGGCGGGCTCGACAAGGGCCTGTTCTGGCACATCCTCGCTTCGCTCCAGCGCGTGGCGGTGGGCTACAGCCTCGCCGCCGTGGTGGGGGTCGCGCTCGGCACTCTCATCGGCCAGTCGACCTGGGCCATGCGCGGGCTCGACCCGCTGTTCCAGGTGCTGCGCACGGTGCCGCCGCTCGCCTGGCTACCGCTCTCGCTCGCCGCCTTTCGCGACGGCCAGCCGGCCGCCGTGTTCGTGATCTTCATCACCGCAATCTGGCCGATCATCATCAACACCGCGGTGGGCATCCGCAACATCCCGCAGGATTACCGCAACGTCGCGGCGGTGCTGCGGCTCAATCCGATCGAATTCTTCCTGAAGATCATGATCCCGGCGGCGGCACCCTACATCTTCACCGGTCTTCGCATCGGCATCGGCCTCTCCTGGCTCGCGATCATCGCGGCGGAGATGCTGATCGGCGGCGTCGGAATCGGCTTTTTCATCTGGGATGCCTGGAACTCGTCGCTCATCGGCGACATCATCGTGGCGCTCATCTATGTCGGCATCGTCGGCTTCGTGCTCGACCGCATCATTGCCGCCGTCGGCGCCTTCGTCACCCGCGGCACCGCCGCTTCCTGAGGAGGCCGACATGGGCGCCTATCTGAAGCTCGATCACATCGACAAGACCTTCACCCGCGGGTCGGCCTCCACCAACGTGCTGAAGGAGGTGACGCTCGACATCGAGAAGGGCGAGTACGTCTCCATCATCGGCCATTCCGGCTGCGGCAAGTCCACCTTGCTCAACATCGTCGCCGGCCTCACCGGCGCCAGCGCCGGGGGCGTGATCCTCGACGGGCGGGAGGTGAACTCGCCCGGCCCGGACCGCGCCGTCGTGTTCCAGAACCACTCGCTGCTGCCCTGGCTCACGGTCTACGAGAACGTGCGCCTCGCGGTGGACAAGGTGTTCTCCGGCACCCGCTCCAAGGCCGAGCGGCACAGCTGGACCCTGCACAATCTCGACCTCGTGCAGATGGGCCACGCCAAGGACAAGCGCCCCTCGGAGATTTCCGGCGGCATGAAGCAGCGCGTCGGCATCGCCCGCGCGCTCGCCATGGAGCCGAAGGTGCTTCTGCTCGACGAGCCGTTCGGCGCGCTCGACGCGCTCACCCGCGCCCATCTCCAGGACAGCGTGATGCAGATCCACGCGGCGCTGGGCAACACCATCCTCATGATCACCCACGACGTGGACGAGGCGGTGCTGCTCTCCGACCGCATCGTGATGATGACCAACGGCCCCTCCGCCCGCATCGGCGAGGTGCTGGAGGTGAAGCTCGCCCGGCCGAGGAAGCGCCTCGATCTGGTGACCAACGCCACCTACCTCAAGGCCCGCGAGGCGGTGCTGAAATTCCTCCACGAGCGCCACCGCTTCGTCGAGGCGGCCTGACGCAAAGGCGCGGGCCTGCCCGCGCCGTCCAAGCACGATCAGCAGGCGCGGGTCCGCCCCGCGCCGCCCACACCGGGCGTCGATCTCACGCGCCAAACCGGCGCGCGGGTCCGTGCGCCCTTCTTCCGGAATTGCGCCAGGAGTTGCGCCAGGAGTTGCACCATGAGCCTGACCCCGCACCAGATCGAGCTGATCCAGGGCTCGTTCCGCAAGGTAGCGCCCATCGCCGACACCGCCGCCGCTTTGTTCTACGCCCGCCTGTTCGAGATCGCGCCGGAGGTAAAGCCCCTGTTCAAGGGCGACATGAGCCTTCAGGGCGCGAAACTCATGGCGACGCTGGGCATGGTGGTCGCCGGCCTCAGCGATCTCGGCAAGATCGTCCCCGCCGCCGAGAGCCTCGCCCGCAAGCATGTGGCCTATGGCGTGAAGGACGCGCACTACGCCCCGGTCGGCGCCGCGCTCATCTGGACGCTGGAGCGCGGCCTCGGCCCGGACTTCACGCCCGAGACCAAGGCAGCCTGGGGGGAAGCCTACGGCATCCTCTCCTCGGTCATGATCGCCGCCTCCGCCAAGGCGCCGGTTGCGGCTGAGTGAGGAGGCAGGCGTGAGCGAGCCCCTTCTCGTCATCGGCAACGGCATGGCCGCCGCGAAGCTCTGCGAGGAGCTGACGCGGCGCGCGCTGGGCCGCCACGCCGTGGCGGTGATCGGGGCGGAGCCGCACCTTGCCTATAACCGCGTGCTGCTCTCCGAAGTGCTCGCCGGCCACATGAGCGCCGCCGAGGCGGAGATGAAGCCCGCGCAATGGTGGCGCGAACGGGGCGTGACCCTGCAATACGGCACCCCCGCCGCCGCGCTCGACCGCGCTTCGCGCGAGGTGGTGCTGGCGGACGGCCGCCGCCTGCCCTTCGGCAAGCTGGTGCTGGCCACCGGCTCCCACCCCATCCGCCTGCCGCTGCCCGGCATGGCGCTGCCCGGCGTGCACACCTTCCGCGATCTGAAGGATGTGGAAGCCCTGCTCGCCGCCGCCGCCGTGCCCGGCACGCGCGCCGTGGTCATCGGCGGCGGGCTGCTGGGCATCGAGGCGGCAGCCGGGCTTGCCGGCGCGGGCGTCGAGACCCGCCTCGTCCACCTCATGGACCGGCTGATGGAACGCCAGCTGGACGTCGCGGCCGGTGGCTTCCTCAAGCGCGCGGTGGAGGCCAAGGGCATCGAGGTGCTGCTCGGCGCCGCGAGCGAAGCCATCGAGGGCGAGAGCCGCGTCACCGGCCTGCGCCTGAAGGACGGCCGCATCCTCCCCGCCGACATTCTGGTGGTGGCCTGCGGCGTCATCCCCAATGCGGACCTCGCCCGTGGGGCGGGGCTGGAGGTGAAGCGTGGCATCGTGGTGGACGACACCCTCGCCTCCTCCGATCCCGACATCTTCGCCATCGGCGAATGCGCCGAGCATCGCGGCATGACCTACGGCCTCGTCGCTCCGGCCTATGAGCAGGCCGGCATCCTCGCCCGCCGCCTCGCCGGGGAGGATGCGCGTTACGAGGGTTCGGTGGTTTCCACCAATCTCAAGGTGTCGGGCGTGCCCGTCTTCTCCGCCGGCGACGTCACCGGCGGCGCGGGCACGGAAGACATCGTGCTCACCGATCGCGGCCTCGGCATCTACCGCCGGCTCATCGTGAAGGACGGCGTTCTGGCCGGCGCCGTTCTGTTCGGCGACACGGCGGATGGCCTGTTCTACCTCGACCTCATCACCCGCCGCACCCCCATCGCCGCCATGCGCACCGAACTTGCGTTCGGCCGCGATGCGGTGGCCGCCGCTGCCTGACAAGAAGAAGAAAGGAAACCCCATGGGCGCCGATTTCACCACCGACCAGAAGCGCTATCTGGAAGGCTTCGTCTCCGGCGCCAAGGCGGTGCAGATCGCCCGCGGCGCGCCCGCCCCATCCACCGCGCCGGTCGCCGAGATGACCGGCCCCGATGCCGCGAGCCATCGCGCCATGGCGCGCCAGGAGGCGCAAGGGCGCAAGCTGACTCCCGAAGAGAAGGCCAAGCGCGACGAGCTGGGCCTCGATTCCTACGACAGGATCAGGAGCCACGCGCGCGACGGCGTCTTCCCCAAGGGGCAGGACATGCTGCGCTGGAAGTATCACGGCCTGTTCTATGTCGCCCCGGCGCAGGACAGCTACATGTGCCGCCTGCGCATCCCGAACGGTATCCTCAGCCACTGGCAGATGCGCGGCGTCGCCGACATCGCGCAGGCGCACGGCGGCGGCTACAGCGACATCACCACCCGGGCCAACCTGCAGATCCGCGAAATTCCGGCGACCTCCGCCCTCGATGTGCTGGAGGGCCTCGTGGCGCTCGGCCTCACCGCCAAGGGTTCGGGCGCCGACAACATCCGCAACGTCACCGGAACCCCCACCGCCGGCATCGACCCGGTGGAGCTGCTCGACACCCGGCCCCATGCCCGCGCCTGGCACCACTACATCCTGAACGCCCGCGACATGTACGGACTGCCGCGCAAGTTCAACGTGGCCTTCGACGGTGCCGGCACCATCGGCGCGCTGGAGGACACCAACGACATCGGCTTCCAGGCGGTGGAGGTGAAGGACGGCTTCGGCGTCGCGCCCGGCGTCTGGTATCGCCTCGCGCTGGGCGGCATCACCGGCCACAGGGACTTCGCCCGCGACACCGGGGTGATCGTGCGTCCCGACGACGCCACCGCCGTCTCGGCCGCGATCGTGCGGGTGTTCATCGACACCGGCGACCGTTCCGATCGCAAGAAGGCGCGGCTCAAATACGTGCTCGACGCCATGGGCTTCGACGGCTTCCTGGCGAAGGTGGAGGAGAAGCTCGGCGCGCCGCTCACCCGCGTGCCTGCCGCCGCCGTGGCGCCGCGCGCCGAGCCGGACCGGCTCGCCCATCTCGGCATCCACCCGCAGAAGCAGGCGGGGCTGAACTATATCGGCGTCGGCCTGCCGGTAGGGCGCATGAGCGTTTCCCAGATGCAGGGCCTCGCCGACATCGCGGTCCGCCTTGGCGACGGCGACATCCGCCTCACGGTCTGGCAGAACCTGCTGATCTCCGGCGTTCCGGATGCGTCCGTGGCGGCAGCGACCGCGGCCATCGAAGCGCTTGGGCTCTCCATCGCCGCGAGCCCGCTCCAGGCCGGCCTCGTCGCCTGCACCGGCGCGAAGGGCTGCCGCTTCGCCGCCGCCGACACCAAGGGCACCGCGCGCGCCATCCAGGCTTATTGCGAGAGCCGCCTCGCCCTCGACGGGCCGGTGAACATCCATGTCACCGGCTGCCACAATTCCTGCGCCCAGCATTATATCGGCGACATCGGCCTGATCGGCGCGCGGGTGCCCGTCAATGACGACGGCGACACGGTGGACGGCTATCACATCCTTGTCGGCGGCGGCTTCGGCAGCGCGGCCGCCATCGCCCGCGAGCTCTACCAGCACGTGAAGGCGGAGGATGCCCCGCTTGTGGTGGAGCGCCTGCTGAAGAGCTGGCTCGACCACCGCGCCGCGGGCGAGACCTTCGCCGCCTTCACCCGCCGCCTCGACCCCGATGCGCTGAAGGCGCTGGCGGAGGCGGCATGAGCACCCGAACCCGGTCCATTCAGCCGCTTCGCGACCTTTTGCGCTGGGCCCCGGCTCGCATTCCGCTGGCGCTCCATGCGTCCGGGGCGCGAGGGCAGTTCGGCTTCCCGGCCGACTGCAACGAAGCGAAGCGCAGTGGAAGGAGAGCCGGGACCCAGCGCAAGACTTGCGCGCCAAAGGCGCGCGCCATCATCGAGATCCGCCCATGAGCCTCCAGTCCCGCCCGCCCCTCGTGCCCTTCCTGCCCGAAAGCGCGCCGTTCACGGCGGAGCAGCGCGCCTGGCTGAACGGCTTCTTCGCCGGCATCTTCAGCGGCGACGCGCCGGCCGGCGCCACCGCGCTCTCGGCGGGCGACGCCGCCGCTTTGATGCCCGAACTCAAGGCCGATGCGCCGGAAGACGACAACGCGCCCTGGCACGACCCCTCCATGCCCATGGCCGAGCGCATGGCGCTCGCCGAAGGCAAGGCGCTGCCGCGCCGGCTGATGGCGGCCATGGCGCAGCAGGATTGCGGCCAGTGCGGCTATGTCTGCGAGACCTATGCCGCCGCCATCGCCGCCGGCGCCGAGCCGAAGCTCAATCTCTGCGCCCCCGGCGGCAAGGAGACGCTGCGCATGCTGAAGCAGCTCACCGAGAGCGCGGGCGCCGCGCCGGCGCCCGCCGCTCCCGCGGCTGCGGAGGCAAAGACCGCGCCCGCGCCGCCCGGCACCCGCGACAATCCCGGCACCGTCACCTTCCTCGGCCGGCGGCGGCTCAACAAGGAGGGCTCCGAGAAGGAGACCTTCCACATCGACTTGGACCTCGAAGGCTCGGGGCTCGACTATGCGGCGGGCGACAGCTTCGGCATCTTCCCGGCCAACGATCCGGCGCTGGTGGACCAGGTGATCGCCGCGATCCACGCGTCGGAGGACTTCCCCATCGCCGGCAAGACGCTGCGCGCGGTGCTGACCCACGAGGTGTGCCTGAAGACGCCGCCCGACGCGCTGTTCCAGCTCGTCTCGTATCTGGTCGGCGGCGCGCGCAAGGAGACGGCGAAGCGCCTCGCCGCCGGCGAGGACCCGGACGGCGACGCGGCGCTGCTCGACGTGCTGGCGGCGCTGGAGAAATTCCCCGGCATCAGGCCCGATCCGGAGGCCTTCATCGAATGCCTGGAGCCGCTCCAGCCGCGCCTTTATTCCATCTCCTCCAGTCCCGCGGCGACGCCCGGCCTTTTGTCGCTCACCGTAGACAAGGTGCGCTTTGAGGCGTTCGGCCGCGAGCGGCGCGGGGTGGCCTCCACCTTCCTCGGCGCGGGCATTCCCGAGGGCACGAAGCTCAAGGCCTATATCCAGAAGGCGCACGGCTTCGGCCTGCCGCAGGACCCGGCGAAAAGCGTCGTCATGGTCGGGCCGGGCACCGGCATCGCCCCGTTCCGCGCCTTCCTGCACGAGCGGGCCGCCACGCGGGCGCCGGGCGGCAACTGGCTGTTCTTCGGCCACCAGCGGCGCGAGACGGATTTCTTCTACGAGGAGGAGCTGGCCGCCTTCCAGGCGCAGGGCGTGCTCACCCGCCTCGACACCGCCTGGTCCCGCGACGGCGCGCAGAAGGTCTATGTCCAGGACAGGATCCGCGCCGCCGGGGCCGAGCTTTGGGCCTGGCTGAACGGCGGCGCGCACGTCTATATTTGCGGCGATGCCAAGCGCATGGCCAAGGACGTGGAAGCCGCGCTCGCCGACGTGGCGGCGGCCCATGGCGGGCTCGGCCCGCACGCGGCGGCGGCCTTCCTCGCCGACCTGAAGAAGGCGGGGCGCTTCCAGGCGGACGTCTATTGAGCGAGGCCTGCGATGGTTCATCTGCGCACTCCAGCCCGCCCTCATTGGCGCGCCGTCATGGCCCGGCTTGTCCGGGGCATCCACCCGGCCGCAAGCCGTGCGCGCGACGGCCGGGAGCGGGCCCGGTCCCGGCGAGGATCCCCCGGACAAGCCGGGGGATGACAGGTCTGGTGTTAAACGACGCCCTGTGGAGATCGATCAGGGCCAAGCCTCGGGCAAGACCGGCATGAACGCCCCCCTCCCCTCACCCCCTCCGGTGAAGACCACCTGCCCCTATTGCGGCGTCGGATGCGGCGTCGCCGTGGTGCCGGACGCCGCGGGCGGCGCCCATGTGGAGGGCGACAAGGCCCATCCCGCCAATTTCGGCCGGCTGTGCTCCAAGGGCGCGGCGCTGGGCGAGACGCTCGGCCTCGAAACGCGCCTCCTTTACCCCATGATGCGCACCGGCGACGGCCCGCTGGCGCGCACGAGCTGGGACGTCGCGCTCGACCGGGTGGCGCGCGACCTTGCCGCCGTGATCGACAGCCACGGGCCGGGATCGGCCGCCTTCTATCTGTCGGGGCAATTGCTCACCGAGGACTATTACGTCGCCAACAAGCTGGCGAAGGGCTTCCTCGGCACCGCCCATGTGGACACCAATTCGCGGCTGTGCATGGCTTCCTCGGTCGCCGGCCACAAGCGCGCCTTCGGCTCCGACACCGTGCCCGGCTGCTACGCGGACCTGGAGGCGGCGGACCTGATCGTGCTGGTGGGCTCCAACGCCGCCTTCTGCCACCCGGTGCTGTTCCGCCGCATGGAGGCGGCGCGGGCGAAGCGCGGCACGAAGATCGTCGTCATCGACCCGCGCGGCACCGAGACCGCCGCCGAGGCGGACATGGTGCTGCCGCTCGCCCACGGCACCGACGCGATCCTGTTCTCCGGCCTCCTGGTGTATCTCGCCGATGCCGGGCGGCTCGACGCCGCCTTCCTCGGCCGGCACACGCAGGGCTTTGCCGAAGCGCTTGCGGCGGCGCGCGCGATCGCCCCCGATGCCGCCGCCACCGCCCGCGCCTGCGGCCTCGGCGCGGCGGACGTGGCCGCCTTCTTCGCCCTGTTCGCCGCCACCGGGAAGGTGGTCACCGGCTATTCGCAGGGGGTCAACCAGTCGGCCCAGGGCACCGACAAGGTGGGCGCCATCGTCAATTGCCACCTCGCCACCGGGCGCATCGGGCGCGAGGGCATGGGGCCCTTCTCCCTCACCGGCCAGCCCAACGCCATGGGCGGGCGCGAGGTGGGCGGGCTCGCCAACCAGCTTGCCGCGCACATGGGCTTCTCGCCGGCCGAGGTGGACCGCGTGCGCCGCTTCTGGTCCGCGCCCCGCATGGCGGAGCGCGAGGGGCTGAAGGCGGTGGACATGTTCGCCGCCATCGGCGCCGGCGAGATCAAAGCGCTGTGGGTGATGGGCACCAACCCGGCCGTCAGCCTGCCGCAGACCGGCGCGGTGCGCGCCGCGCTGGAGAAGCTCGACCTGTTCGTGCTGTCGGAGAACGTCGCCGCCAACGACACCGCCGCCTGCCGCCCGCACGTGATGCTGCCCGCCGCCGCCTGGGGCGAGAAGGACGGCACGGTGACCAATTCCGAGCGCCGCATCTCGCGCCAGCGCGCCTTCCTGCCGCTGCCGGGCGAGGTCAAGCACGGCTGGTGGCCGCTCGCCGAGGTGGCGCGCCGGCTCGGCTTCGCAGACGCCTTCGCCTGGACCTCGGCCGCCGCCATCTTCCGCGAGCACGCCGCGCTCTCGGGCTTCGAGAATGACGGCGCGCGCGACTTCGACATCTCCGGCCTCGCGACGCTGTCCGACGCCGCCTATGACGCGCTCCAGCCAGTGCAGTGGCCGGTGCCCAAGGACGCGGGGGCGGGCGCCGGAGCGGGCGCGACGCCGGGCACGGCGCGCCTGTTCGCGGACGGCGGCTTCTTCACCGCCGACCGGCGCGCGCGCTTCATCGTGCCGGCGCCGGTGGCGCCGCCGCTGGGGGCGGAGGGCTTCCCGCTGCTGCTCAACACCGGCCGCCTGCGCGACCAGTGGCACACCATGACCCGCACCGGCCTCTCGCCGCGGCTTGCCGCGCACGAGCCGGTGCCGTTCGTCGCGGTTCATCCGGACGACGCGGCGCGCCTCGGCCTCGCCCATGGCGGCCTCGCGCGGGTGACGAGCGCGCAGGGCGCCACGGTGCTGGAGGTGCGCGCCGATCCGCGCCAGCCGCCGGGCACCGCCTTCGCGCCGATCCACTGGAGCTTCGCCAATGCGTCGCACGGGCCCATCGGCCAATTGGTGCAGGCGCGCACCGACCCGCTCTCCGGCCAGCCGGATTCCAAGGCCACGCCGGTCGCGCTCGCGCCCGAGCCGGCGCCGTTCGAGGGGGTGCTGCTGGCGCGGCAGGGGCTGACGCTGCCGGACGGCGCCTGGTGGGCGCGCGCGGCGCTTTCGGGCGGGTTCGGCTGGCGGCTCGCGGGCACCCTCGCCCCGCAGGCCTGGGCCGCCTGGTTCGCCGGCCTCGGCAGTTCCGACATCATCGAGATGAGCGATCCGGCGGGCGGCGCCTACCGGGCGGCGGCGTTCGATGCCGCGGGGCGGCTCGTCGCCGCCCTCTTCGTCGCCCCGGCCGGGGCGCGGCCGAACGTGGACGCGCTGAAGGGCCTCCTCGGCGCCGATCCGGTCGCGCCGGACGACCGCCGCGTGCTGCTGGCGGGCCGGCGCGCGGGGCGCGAGGCGGCCGGTGGCCCCCTGGTGTGCGCCTGCTTCGGCGTGTCGCAAGGCGAGATCGCGGCCGCCATCGGCGCCGGCTGCGCGGACATCGCGGCGGTGGGCCGCGCCCTCAGGGCCGGCACCAATTGCGGCTCCTGCGTGCCGGAAATCCGCACGCTGCTTTCGCGGGCATCTCTGGAAGCGCCCGCGCCCCGACCGAAGGCCGATGTCGCGGCCTGAGGTCCCCGGCTGGGGGGGCCGGGGGCGGCGGGAGGCGGCGCCCTGTGCCGCCTCCCGCCACGCATTCGGCCGAAGGCGGCCTCAGCCTTCCTTCTTCGCCCGCTCGATGCCTTCGAGGATCAGCTTCTGCGCCTCGGCGGCATCGCCCCAGCGCACGATCTTGACCCACTTGTTGGGCTCCAGATCCTTGTAGTGCTCGAAGAAATGCTCGATCTGCTTCAGCGTGATGTCCGGCAGGTCGGAATAGTTCCGCACCCGGTCGTAGCGCTGGGTGAGCTTGGAGGAGGGCACGGCGATGATCTTCTCGTCCTGGCCGCCCTCGTCCTCCATCAGCAGCACGCCCACCGGCCGCACGCTGATATAGGCGCCCGGCACGATGGCGCGGGTGTTGGCCACCAGCACGTCGCACGGGTCGCCGTCGCCGGAGAGGGTATGCGGGATGAAGCCGTAATTCCCCGGATAGCGCATGGCGGTATAGAGGAAGCGGTCGACGAACAGGGTCCCCGCGGCCTTGTCCATCTCGTACTTGATGGGCTCGCCGCCGATCGGAACCTCGATCACCACGTTGACTTCACCGGGCGGGTTCTTGCCGATCGGGATCGCATCGATGCGCATGTCACACTCGCATATGGGCCGAGATCGCACGCCCGCCGGCCGGCGTGGCCGGCCGATGGAAACGCGCGGTCTCCCTGAAATTCAGAGGGCGATTCGCCAGGCAGATCGGCTCGACCCGCCCGGATCGCGCTCCAGGGGCGCATGAGCTAGAGCACGCGGCGCGCCGCTTGCAAAGCTAGCTGATCGGCGCATGGCGCCGCCTGCGGCAGGATCGGCGCCCGCGCCCATGCCGGGCTACCGCTGCCAAGCGAAGGCCACCTTGTCCAGCGATTTCGTGCCGAACTGCTCGGTGGAGGATGCGACCTCATGCCCCCCCAGCGCCTTGTAGAAGCCGACCGCGTTCTCGTTGTCGGCCAGCGCCCACACCACAAGGCCCTCAAGCCGCGCCATGGCCAGATCGCGCCGCGCCGCCGCGAACAGGCGCTGGCCGAAGCCAAGGCCCTGATAGAGCGGCTGGAGGTAAATCTCGTAGATCTCGCCGCCATAGGGCAGGCTCTTCGCGCGGTTGCCGCCATAGTTCACGTAGCCGGCGACGTCGTCGCCCACCAGCAGCACGGAGATGCGGCTGCCGCGCCGGATCGCGGCGTCCCACCATTTGGGGCCGCGCCGCTCCACCATGCGTTCCAGTTCCAAACCGGGGATCAGGCCGCGATAGGCCGTGCGCCACGCCGCGTCGTGCACCGCCGCGACAGCGGTCGCGTCGGCGGGCTTCGCCCTGCGGATTTCGATCAGGCCCGTGCTCATGCCCCGATGGAAGCAAACCCCGCGCCGCCCATCAAGTGGCATCGCGCGGCGATGCACCAATTCCAGACTGGCGCCCCGCCGCCGCACCGGGGCAATCACGGCGCGCAGCGCAGGCCCGCCGCGCGCACGAAGGGCTACATGCGGGCGCCGGCCCGTGACATAAGGAGCCAAGACCCACCGCGGGACGCAAGCGCCCGCGGCGAAACTCGAAGGCCCGCTTTGCGCTCATGATCCGCTTCTTCCTGCGCTTCACCGGCTTCTGGCTGCTCGCCGCCGGCTTCGTCGCCTTGATCGTCGACGGCACGCGCTCCATCGCCGCTTCCTCGCTGCTGCTGATGTCGGCGGGCGACGCCTGGTTCGCCGTCTCGCCGGGCACCCTCGCAGCCTTGGAGGCCTGGGCGCGGGCGAGGTCGCCCGCCCTGTGGGACAGCGGCATCACCTCGGTCCTGTCGGTGCCCGCCTTCCTGCTGCTCCTGGTCCTCGGCATCGTGCTGATGACGCTCGGCCGGGTGCGGGAGCGCTCGCGCTTCGAGGCGGGCTGAGCCCTCCCCCCCTCGCGCAATGGCATCCGGAACCCCATATCTGGGGTCCTGGCCGGCCATGGTCCCTTGTGTTTGGTCCCTTTTGTTTGGACTGGCCGCGCCAAAAGTCCTGTCTCATGATGCGCCGATCCGCCGCTTGCTTCCGGGCGCGGGACCGTGCGCAAGGAGCCGTGCCATGCTCTTTTTCCGCAAGTCGCTGGAGCTTCCCACCCGTGAGGAGGCGCTGAAGGGCCGCGAGGGCGCCATCCCCACCGCGCGCGCACACGTCGTCAACGGCCATCCGCTGAAGGGGCCCTATCCCGACGGCGTGAAGACCGCGGTGTTCGCCCTCGGCTGCTTCTGGGGCGCCGAGCGCAAGTTCTGGCAGCTGCCGGGCGTCTACGTGACGGCGGTGGGCTACATTGGCGGACACACGCCGAACCCGACCTACGAGGAGGTGTGCTCCGGCCGCACCGGCCACACCGAGGGCGTGCTGGTGGCCTATGATCCGGCAGCGGTGTCGTTCGACCAGCTGCTGAAGGTGTTCTTCGAGGCGCACGACCCCACCCAGGGCATGCGCCAGGGCAACGACATTGGCACCCAGTACCGTTCCGGCATCTATGTGGACGATCCCGCCGATCTCGCCCGCGCCGCGGCGGCCAAGGCCGCCTATGAGCCGGCGCTGAAGGCGAAGGGCTTCGGCCCGATCACCACCGAGATCGCCGCGGCGGCGCCGTTCTACTTCGCCGAGGACTACCACCAGCAGTATCTGGCGAAGAACCCGCACGGCTATTGCGGGCTCGGGGGCACCGGCGTCGCCTGCCAGATCGGCACCGGCGTGGCCGCCGAATAACGTTGGGAGAGCCGGGCCGCGCGCCCGGCTTTTTCCTTTCCGGCCCGGCGCGGCCGCCCTTTCCTCCCGCCGCCGGGCGGCCTATGGAGGGGCGATCACGCCCCCCGGAGGCCGCCATGTCCGCCTATGCCTTCCCGCCCCTTGCAGTGCCCACTTTGCCCATCGTCGGCAGGGATACCCTGTTCCCGGTGCACCGCATCTACTGCGTCGGCCGCAACTTCGCCGACCACGCCATCGAGATGGGCGGCGACCCCTCCAAGGAGGCGCCCTTCTTCTTCCAGAAGAACCCGGACACCCTGGTCCATTCCGGCGCCACCATCCCCTATCCCAAGCGCACCAACGACGTGCACCACGAGGTCGAACTCGTGGTCGCGCTGAAGGAAGGCGGCGAGGACATCCCGGTCGCGCGCGCGCTCGACCACGTGTTCGGCTATGCGGTGGGCATCGACCTGACCCGGCGCGACCTCCAGGCCGAGGCGAAGAAGGCCGGCCGCCCGTGGGAGGTGGCCAAGGCGTTCGAGGAATCCGCCCCCTGCAGCGCCATCGTGCCGACCAGCATCTGCGGCCATCCGGACAAGGGCCGCATCTTCCTGAAGGTCAACGGCGAGACGCGCCAGGACGGCGATCTCAACATGATGATCTGGAAGGTGCCGGAGATGATCGCGATCCTCTCCACCCTGTTCCGCCTCGCGCCCGGCGACCTGATCTTCGCCGGCACCCCGGCCGGCGTCGGCGCCATCGCGCGCAGCGACGTGCTGGAAGGCGGAGTGGAGAATGTGGGCGAGATCCGCCTCACCATCGGCTGACGCCGCTCAGGGGGCGGACTGGTCCGCGAGCCAGCGCGCCGCCGCCTCCCGGGTCGCCGCCAGGACGGCCGCGCCCAGCGCCTCGCCGACCGCCGTGTGCAGCCCCGCATAGTCGTGCGGCGCCGCGCCCGGCAGGCCGGCGGGCGCGCTCATGACCACGCAGTCGGTGCCTGTGCCCGTCACCGGCGCGTCCTGCCCCTGCCGGCAATAGCCCGCCTCCAGGATCGCCAAAGTGCGCGCCTCGACGACGAGGGAGAGCGCCTCCACCAGCGCCGCCGGGGTGAGCGGCACCGAGACCGCGGCAATGATGTTCACCGTGCCGAGGCGCTCCGGCGCCGCGGCGCGGGCGCCCACGCGCTCGCCATTGTTGAGCCCGAGCGTGACGAGGGCCGCCGCGCTCACCCCCTCCACCTGCGCCGTCGCGTGGTGGTGGCAGGCGATGTCGCGCGAGGTCATCAGGCCCACCGCGTCGGCGAGCCCGGCGGCCGCGAGCCGGCCGGCGAGCAGAGCGCGCGGGTCCACGTCCGGCGGCAGGTCCGCGTCGCGCACTTCGAGGATCGCCGCCGCCTGCGCGGTGACGAAGCCGGGCCGGCCGATGGACCAGGAGAGCATGTGCTGCGGCGCGTCGAAGCGCGCCGCCAGGAGCGGCCGGCGGAAATCGACCGCGAACGGTGCTTCGCTCAATGCCAGGCCTTCAGCGCCAGCACCGCGTTGAGGCCGCCGAAGGCGAAGGCGTTCACCAGCGCATGGCCCACCGCGTGGTCGCGCGCGGCGTTGGGCACGCAGTCGAGCGCGCAGTCGGGGTCCGGCACCCGGTAGCCCATGGTGGGCGGCACGAACCCCTCGCGCATGGCGAGCACGGTGCCGATCACGCCCAGCGCGCCGGCCGCGCCCAGGCAGTGGCCGTGCATGGACTTGGTGGATGACACGGGCATCGTGTCGAGCTTGGCGCCGAACACCGTGCGCAGCGCCGCCGTCTCGGTCTTGTCGTTGAGCACCGTGCCGGTGCCGTGGGCGCTCACATAGTCGATCGCCTCGGGCGCAAGCCCGGCATCGGCCAGAGCGAGCCGCATGGCGCGCGCGGTGCTGGTGCCGTCGGGGGCGGTGAGGTCGTTGCCGTCGGCGCTCATGCCGAAGCCCACCACCTCGGCGAGGATCGGCGCGCCGCGCCCGCGCGCGCGCTCCAGCTCCTCCAGCACCACCACGCCGCCCGCCTCGCCGAGGACGAGGCCGTTGCGGTCGGCGGAGAACGGGCGGCAGCCGTCCGGGCTCAGCACCCGCAGCGCCTCCCAGGCCTTGAGGAAACCCAGCGTGTGGGGCGCCTCGCTGCCGCCGGAGAGCGCCACGTCGAGCAGGCCGGAGCGGATCATATGGAATGACAGGCCGATGGCGTGGCTCGCCGAGGAGCAGGCGGAGGCCACCGAGAAGGACGGCCCCAGCACCCGGTGGGCCATGGAGATCTGGCTCGCCGACGACGACGGCATGGAGCGCGGCACGGTGAAGGGGTGCGGCCGGCCGGGCGGGGTGGCGTTCAGCCGGTGATAGCCGTCCTCGATGGACTGGAAGCCGACCGAAGCCCCGTAGATCACGCCCGCCTTCTCCGGCGCCACGCCGTCGAGCGGGTCGCCCGCCTGAGCCACCGCCTCGCGCGCGGCGGCGAGGGCCAGCTCGGAATTGCGGTCCATGAGGCCGCGCTGGCGCGGTTCGAGGAAGGCGTCGGGATTGAAGTCGGCCGCCTCGGCGAAGCATTTCACCCGCAGCTGCGTGCCGTCCATGAGGCGGGTCGGGCCGATGCCCACCTTGCCGGCCTTCAGGCTGGCGAGGTGCTCGGCCACGTTCGCGCCGATGGACGAAACCGCCCCGAGGCCCGTGATGACGACGCGCCGGCTCATGGAATGGTCCCGCTTTGCGCTCAGCCGGCGGACGAGGCGGAAGGGCGTCCGGCCTTGGCGTCCACCAGCGCGATCACGTGGTCGACCAGCGCGAAGACCGGCACGTCGGTGCTCTCCAGCGGCCCTTCGGAGGGAATTTCGATCTGGAACCGATCCTCGATCTTGAAGATCAGCTCCACAAGGTCCAGCGAGCCGATGCCGAGGTCGGAGACGGTGGTGTCCGCGTCCACCATGGACGGATCGACGGCGGCTTCTTCCGCGATGATTTCCAGAACCTGCCTCTTGCGCGCCTCGACATCCAGCACCGCGACACCTCCACGCCACGCCCGCCGTCCGGTCCTCCCAGGACCCCCGGCGAGGGCGGCGCTAACATGCACAGGCTCCGATCGGATGTCCACCTGAGGTGAGCGCGGGCCTGGGCTGCGCGCGCGAGCGTCGCGACGGGCATGGCCAATGCGGCGACAAGTGCGGCGACAGGCGCGGCGAAAGTCGCGGCCGGTTCGGCTCCGCGCCTATTGGCAGCAGGTCAGGAGCCTGTACCCTTGCGGGGCACCCGCCGCGACCTCATGTCCCGTTACCCGCGCCATCGACCGCGCCAGGCGAGACCCTCTCGACGCGTCGCTGATCGATATCCCCGTGTCGATGCGCCTGCGTCGATGCCCGGCCCAAGGAGCCGTTCCGTGTCCACCCTCCCCGCTGATTCCGCCGCCCGCGATCTTGCCGCCCGCGAACACGCCACCCGCGATCTTGCTGCCGAAATGGCCTCGCTGCTCGAAGCCCGCTACGGCGCGGCTGGCGCGAGCGTGGATATCCGGCTGAACGACGTCATCGCCGGCCTTCTCGCCCACCGCACCGTGCGCGCCTTCGCCGACCGCCCGCTGCCGCCCGGCACTGTCGAGACGCTGGCGGCGGCCGCCCAGTCCGCGGCCTCGTCCTCCAACCTCCAGGCGCTCAGCGTGATCGCGGTGGAGGATGCCGGCACGCGCCGCGCTTTGGCCGAGCTGGCCGGCGGCCAGGCGCATGTGGCGCAGGCGCCGCTGGTGATGGTCTGGCTCGCGGACCTTTCGCGCCTCACGGAACTCGGCCGGCGCCAGAGCGCGCCCACCGAGGGACTGGACTATCTGGAGATGCTGCTGGTGGCGGTGATCGACGCCGCGCTCGCGGCGCAGAACGCCGTGGTGGCGCTGGAATCCCTTGGGCTCGGAAGCTGCTATATCGGCGCCCTGCGCAACCGCCCGCGGGAGGTGGCCGATCTGCTCGGCCTGCCGCCCCATGTGGTGGCCGTGTTCGGCCTGTGCGTCGGCCACCCGGACCCCGCCCGCCCGGCGCGGGTGAAGCCGCGCCTGCCGCAGGACCTCGTGCTGCACCGCGAGCGCTACGACCCGAGCCTGCCCGCCGCCGCGGTCGCGGGCTATGACGCGACGCTTGCCGCCTTCCAGCAGGCGGAGGGAATGGCGCAAGTGGGGTGGACCTCCACGGCGCTCAACCGGGTGCGCGGACCGAAGTCGCTCAGCGGGCGCGACCGGCTTGCCGGCATTCTCCAGGAGCTGGGCTTCCCCCTGCGCTGACCGGCCGTCGCGCCCCAAGGCGGGGCGCGATCAATCTCATTGCAAGATGGAATTGATCTAAAACATCGATTGGACCCTGCCGCGCGGCGGGGTCCATCTATTTCACATGATGCACAACGGTTATCGAGGGGCGAATTCCGCGCCCACGCAGCAGCCCCTCCCCCACCCCCACGCGCCGGCCGAGCCGGACAATGTGGAGACCTCGCCGAAGATCGGCGACCAGGTGGCAAAGACCACCTGCTACATGTGCGCCTGCCGCTGCGGCATCGAGGTGCATCTGCGCGACGGCAAGGTGCGCTACATCAACGGCAACAAGGACCACCCGGTCAATCGCGGCGTGCTGTGCGGCAAGGGCAGCGCCGGCATCATGCAGCACTACAGCCCGGCGCGGCTGAAGAAGCCGCTGCTGCGCACCGGCGAGCGCGGTTCCGGCGAATTCCGCGAGATCGAGTGGGACGAAGCGCTTTCCATCGCCGCCGAGCGGCTCGGCAACATCCGCGCGACCGAGCCCAAGAAGCTCGCCTTCTTCACCGGGCGCGACCAGTCGCAGTCGCTCACCGGCTGGTGGGCCTCGAAGTTCGGCACCCCCAATTTCGCCGCCCATGGCGGCTTCTGCTCCGTCAACATGGCGGTGGGCGGCCTCTATACGGTGGGCGGGGCGTTCTGGGAGTTCGGCGAGCCGGACTGGGAGCACGCCAAGTACTTCCTGCTGTTCGGCGTCGCCGAGGACCACGATTCCAACCCCATCAAGATCGGCCTTGGGCGGCTGAAGGCGCGTGGGGCGAAGTTCGTCTCGGTCAATCCGGCGCGCACCGGCTACAACGCCATCGCCGACGAATGGGTGGGCATCCGCCCCGGCACGGACGGCCTGTTCGTGATGGCGCTGATCCACGAGCTTCTGCGCGCCGGAAAGATCGACGTGCCCTATCTGGCGCGCCACACCAACGCCCCGGCGCTGGTCATCAAGGCGCCCGGCACGGCGGAGGACGGCCTCCTCCTGCGCGACGCGGAAGGGCGCATCCTCGCCTTCGACAAGGCGACCGGCGGCCCGAAGCCCGCCGACGATCCCGACCTCAGCCCGGCTCTGTCCGGCACGTTCGAGGTGGAGGGGCGCACCGCGACCCCCGTGTTCCAGGTGTTCGCCGAGCGCTATCTCGACCCCTCTTATTCCCCCGAGGCGGCCTCCGAGCGCTGCGGCGTGCCGGCGGACACCATCCGCCGCATCGCCGCGGAACTCGCGCATGTGGCGTTCGAGCAGGCGATCGAGCTGCCGGTGGCCTGGACCGACACCGCCGGCCGGCGCCACGAGACCATGACCGGCCGGCCCATCGCCATGCACGCCATGCGCGGCATCTCGGCCCATTCCAACGGCTTCCAGACCTGCCGCGCGATCCACGTGCTGCAGGTGCTGCTCGGCTCGGTGGACGTGCCCGGCGGCTGGCGCTTCAAGCCGCCGTTCCCGAAGCCGATCCCGCCCGGCCCCAAGCCTGCCGGCAAGGACGGCGGCAAGCCCATGACGCCGCTGTCCGGCATGCCGCTCGGCTTCGTCTCCGGTCCCGAGGACCTGCTGGTGGACGCGGACGGCGGCCCGGTGCGCATCGACAAGGCCTATTCCTGGGACGCGCCGCTCGCGGCCCACGGCATGATGCACATGGTGATCCGCAATGCGTGGAAGGGCGACCCGTACAAGATCGACACGCTGATGATGTACATGGCCAACATGGCCTGGAACTCGTCGATGAACACCGACGAGACCATCGCCATGCTGACCGACAAGGACGAGAAGGGCGACTACCGCATCCCCTTCATCATCTATTCGGACGCCTATTTCTCCGAGACCGTGCCCTATGCCGACCTGGTGCTGCCGGACACCACCTATCTGGAGCGGCACGACTGCATCAGCCTGCTCGACCGGCCCATCAGCCATGCGGACGGCCCGGGCGACGCCATCCGCCATCCCGTCGTCACGCCGGACCGCGACGTGCGCCCGTTCCAGAGCGTGCTGATCGAGCTGGGCGCCCGGCTCGGCCTGCCGGGCTTCGTGAACGAGGACGGCGCGGCCAAGTACAAGGACTATGCCGACTACATCGTCCACCACGAGCGCGCGCCGGGCATCGGCCCGCTCGCGGGGTGGCGCGGCACGCAGGGCGAGAAGATCGGCCGCGGCGAGACCAATGAGGGCCAGCTCGACCGCTACATCGAGAATGGCGGCTTCTGGCATCACGAGCTTTCGCCGGACCAGCGCTACTACAAGATGGCGAACCGCTCCTATCTCGATTTCGCCGTGCACATGGGCTTCGTGCCGAAGGCCGACCCGATCGTGTTCCAGCTCTATTCCGAGCCGCTCCAGCGCTTCCGCCTCGCCGCGCGCGGGCACGGGCCGGTGGTGCCGCCGGAAGGCGACCGCGCCCGGATCGAGGCCTATTTCGATCCCCTGCCCTTCTGGTATGCGCCGCTGGAGGAGGCGGCCATCGCCACCGCCGACTATCCCATCCACGCGCTCACCCAGCGCCCCATGCACATGTACCATTCCTGGGGCTCGCAGAATGCGTGGCTGCGCCAGATCACCAGCCAGAACCGGCTGTTCGTGCACCGCGAGCTCGCTGCCGAACTCGGCCTCGCCGACGACGACTGGGTCTGGATCGAGAGCATCAACGGCAAGGTGAAGGGCCAGATCCGCCTCGTGGACGGGGTGGAGAAGGCGACCGTGTGGACCTGGAACGCCATCGGCAAGCGCCGGGGCGCCTGGGCGCTGAAGGACGACGCGGCCGAGAGCAACCGCGGCTTCCTGCTGAACCACGCCATCGGCGACCTCTTGCCGCCGGACGTGAACGGCAAGCGCTATTCCAACTCCGACCCCATCACCGGCCAGGCGGCCTGGTTCGACCTCCGGGTGCGGCTGCGCAAGTGCGCCCCCGAGGAAGCCGGCTTCACCGAGCCGCAATTCGCCCGGCTGCCTCTGCCGCCCAATCTCCAGCCCGCGCCCGACGTGCTCCGCTTCGGCGCCCAGTTCAAGGAGGCGGCGCGATGACCTGCCTGCCCGCCAAGACCGAAAAGAGCCTGGGGCTCGTCATCGACCTCGACACCTGCGTCGGCTGCCAGGCCTGCGTCACCTCCTGCAAGGAGTGGAACACCGGCGGCCACATGGCCCCGCTCACCGATCAGAACCCCTATGGCGGCACGGCGGACGGCGTGTGGTTCAACCGCGTCCACACCTATGAGCATGAGGTGGACGGGGCGAGCCGCACGGTGCACTTCCCGCGCTCGTGCCTGCATTGCGAGACCCCGGCCTGCGTCACCGTCTGCCCCACCGGCGCCTCCTACAAGCGCACCTCGGACGGCATCGTGCTGGTGGACGAGGACAAGTGCATCGGCTGCAAGCTGTGCAGCTGGGCCTGCCCCTACGGCGCGCGCGAGTTCGACGTGGACGTGGGCGTGATGAAGAAGTGCACGCTGTGCGTCGACCGCATCTACAACGAGAACCTCAAGGAAGAGGACCGGGTGCCGGCCTGCGTCGCCGCCTGCCCGTCCGGCGCACGCCACTTCGGCGACCTCGGCGATGCCACGTCTCCCGTGTCGCAGCTTGTGGCCGCCCGCGGCGGCACCGCGCTGATGCCGGAATTGGGCTACGCCCCCACCAACCGCTATCTGCCGCCGCGCGCCAATACCGGCCGCGGCCCGAAGGTGGCGGCCCCCGCGCTGGAGAGCGTCGGCGATGCCGGCGGCTTCTTCGGCTGGGTCGACCGCGTTCTGTCGCGCTGAGGACGGGCCGAGCCATGCATCCCGCTTATTCCGTCATCGTCTTCACCACCGCCACCGGCGCGGGCTACGGCCTGCTGGCCCTGCTCGGGCTGCTGGCCGCCACGGGCGCAACGCCGCCGTCGCTGGTGCCGGGCCTCGTGAGCTTCGGCCTCGCCTTCGCGCTGATCGGCGGCGGGCTTTTGTCCTCCACCGGCCATCTCGGCCGGCCGGAGCGGGCGTGGCGCGCCTTCTCGCAGTGGCGCTCCTCCTGGCTCTCGCGCGAGGGCGTGGCGGCGGTCGTCACCTTCGTGCCGGCGGGCCTCCTGGCGCTCGGATGGGCGGTGATGGGCCGCTCCGGCGCCTGGATCGCCATATGCGGGCTTTTGGCTGCGGCGTGCGCCGTCGTCACCGTGTGCTCCACGGCGATGATCTATGCCTCGCTGAAGCCGATCGCCCAGTGGCACAGCCGCTTCACGCTGCCGTCCTACCTGCTGTTCGCCGCCACCAGCGGCCTCGTGCTGCTGAACGCGCTGATGCAGGTGTTCGGACGCCCCTCCGTGCCGTGGCTGGCCGCCGCGCTCGTCTTCACCGCGCTCGCCTGGGTCCTCAAGGTCGCCGTCTGGCGCCACAACGACGCGCTCGGCATGCCGGCGACGCTCAATTCCGCCACCGGCCTCAAGGGCGGCACCGTGCGCTCGGTGGAATGGCCGCACACCGAGGACAATTATCTCCTGAAGGAGATGGGCTACCGCGTCGCGCGCAAGCACGCCGCGCGGCTGCGCCTCATCGCCGTCATCCTCGCCTTCGCGCTGCCCGGCGCGCTGCTGGTGATCGCGCTCCTGCTGCGCGGCGGCCCGGCGGCGGCGTTCGTGTCGGTGCTGGCGGCGGCGAGCCAGCTTGCAGGCCTAATGGTCGAACGCTGGCTGTTCTTCGCCGAGGCCAAGCACACCGTCACCCTCTATTACGGCCGCGACTGATGGCGTTCCTGTCGGCAGGCAAGTTCCCGGTGCTGAACTTCCCCCTCACCGGGGCGACACTGCGGGCCGACGTGCTCGCGGGCCTGCTCGGCGCCGTGCTCTCGCTGCCCCAGGGCATCGCCTTCGGCACGCTCGCCGGCCTGCCGCCGGAATACGGCATCTACACCGCCGTCGTGCCGTGCATCGTTGCGGCGATGTTTGGGTCGAGCCGCCATGTGGTCTCCGGCCCCACCAACGCCAATTCGCTGGCGCTGTTCGCGGCCCTGAGCCCGCTCGCCATCCCGGGATCGGCGCAATACATCGCGTTCGCGCTCGCGGTGACGGCGCTGGTGGGCCTGATGCAGCTGGCGGTGGGCGGCTTCAAGCTCGGCTGGGTGGCGGACTTCATCTCGCCGGCGGTGCTGATCGGCTTCACCAGCGGCGCCGCCATCCTCATCGGCCTCTATGCCCTGCCGGATTTCCTCGGCATCACCATCGAGGCCGGCGGCGGCGTCATCGGCCTTCTCACCAAGCTTGGCGCGCACCTCGACCAGATCAATCTGAGCGCCTGCCTGGTCGGCGCCACCACGCTGCTGGTCAGCTTCGCGCTGGCGAAGGTGTCGCGCCGCCTGCCCTACATGCTGATGGGCATCGTGGCCGGCTTCGGCATGGCCGAACTGCTCGCGCTGTTTCCCGCCTGGCAGAAGGTGGCGCGCATCGGCGACATCCCCTCGGTGCTGCCGCCCTTCTCGGTGCCGTGGATCGAGCCGGCGATGCTGCCGCAATTCATCTCCATCGCCGGGGCGCTTTCCATCGTCGCGCTCGGCCAGTCGGTGTCCATCGCCAAGGCGATCGCCCAGCGCTCGGGCCAGCACCTGGACGTGGACCGGGAATTCGTCGGCCAGGGCCTGTCCAACATCGCCGGCAGCTTCTTCTCCTCCTACGTCTCGTGCGGCTCGCTGAACCGCTCGCTGCCGAACTACCTTGCCGGCGCGAAGACGCCCATGGCGGCGGTGCTGTCCGCGCTGTTCCTGGTGGCGCTCGCCTTCGTCTCCCGCCCGCTGCTGGAGCGGCTGCCCATGGCGGCCATCGGCGCGCTGCTGGTCTATATCGCCTACGGGCTGGTGGACGTGGGCGGCTTCCGCCGGCTGGCGCGGCACCACCGCGCCGATCTCGGCGTCGCGCTCGTCACCTTCGGCGGCATGCTGTTCCTGCCGTTCCAGCAGGCGATCATCATCGGCAGCGCGCTGTCGCTGCTGCTCTATCTCAACCGCACCGCGCACCCGGCGGTGCGCACGCTGGCCCCCGACCCCAGCACCGAGCGGCGCACCTTCAAGCCGGTGGAGGAGATCGGCGGAGCGGGGCGCGAATGCCCGCAGCTCAAGCTGGTGCGCATCGAAGGCTCGGTCTATTTCGGCGCCGCCGGCTACATTACCCGCCGCCTCCACGAGATGCGCAGCGGCGCGCAGAAGCACATGCTGGTGATGGTGAAGAGCATGAACTTCATCGACCTCGCCGGCTCCGACGTGTGGGAACACGAGCTGTTCGCCCGCCGCCAGATCGGCGGCGACCTCTATTTCCATCAGCCGCGGCCGGACGTGCGGGCGCTGTGGCGGCGCACCGGATTCGAGGAGCATCTGGGGCCGGGCCACGTGTTCGAATCGAAGGCCGAGGCGCTCGCCACGATCCACGCCAAGCTCGACCCAGACATCTGCGCGACCTGCGCCGTGCGCGCCTTCCGCGAGTGCGGCACGGTCAGGCCGGCGGCGGGCGGCCCCGGCGGCTGACGGGCCGGCCCCGAAAACGCCGGAGCGGGCTTCAGTTCTTCAGCGCCGCCGTCCCGTCGATCACCGCCGGATACGGTAGATCGGTCACGAGCTTCGCGCTCGGCGCGGTCTGCGCGAAGATCGGCGCGAGGTCGATGGTCAGATAGATCAGCCGATGGGCATAGTCGGAGATCGTCAGGGTGTTGTTGGTCAGGTCCTTGATCGAGACCCACTGGGTGTAGTCGGAGATCAGCTGGCCGCCGTCCTTGCTCTGGGCGATGCCCATGGGGATGTCGACGGTATTGAGGATGTGGCCGATGGCCTGGCGCGCCTCGGCGCCGGTCTTCGGCGCGGTGATGAAGTGGCGCAGGAAGGCCGCGCGCACGAAGCGCGCCGGCGGCGAGTAGTCGCCCGGCATGCCGAGCATGCCGCCGCCCTGGCCGATGGCGGTCACGTTCGCCGTGCCGAGATTGCGCTCCGACACCCCGACCGTGGAGAGGTTCAGGTAGTTGCGAATGTTGATGAGGTGCCAGTCATAGGTCGGCGCGTTGGTCAGCACATGGGCGACATTGTCGTGGATGCGCAGCTCGCCGCCCACATATTCCACCACGATGCCGGCGCCGGTGCGGTCCGTGAACACCATGTGGATGGTCGGCGGCGTCGGGCCGCTCGGCAGCGAGGGATCGGCCCACACCTTGATGCCCGGCAGCGCCGCGCGCACCTCGGCGACGCTCGCATGCATGCCGAGCACCCAGGCGCCGAAGCCGAGGATGGAGACGTAGCTCTTATCGGCCTTGGTCACCGCCTGGTACTGCGTGAAGCCGGGCAGGAAGTTGCCGCTCATGCCGAGGCCGGAAGCGTTCTGGCCTTCCAGGATGGCGCCGCCGGGAATGATCTCGGCGCTGATGCCCACCACCGCCTGCGTGGTCACAACCTTCACCGGCGGCAGGCCGAGCTCGGCCGGCGCGGTCAAAGTCAGCTCGGTGCCCTTGGGCTGGCTCTTGAGCGTCCACTTCATGTCGAACGCCCATTCCATGGTGCGCCCGGCGATGACCGTCTTGTCTGCGGCCATGATGTCGACGGCGGTGCAGGCGAGCGCCTGCTGAAGGGAGGCGAAGACCATCAGTCCCGCCATGGCGATACGCAGCATGCATTCCTCCGCCGTTTGGACGCCGTTTCCCGGCGCTTCGACATCAAGAGCCGGTGCCCGTCCCGCTGGAACCCACGGCGTTCGCTTTTGACCTGATTGTTAGCACCTCGCAGCGCTATCGGCTACGACGGGCCATCCTTCGGCAGGGCGTTGGCGAAAAGCCCGCCATCGTCGAGAGCGCCGGAGGTTCTCCATTACAATTACTCATGTCCCACCCGCCGCAAAGGTCGTTTGAAGCGGCTCCGGGACGCGCGCACAGTCGGCGCACGCAAAGCCGGCCGCAGCGCGGCCGGCCGCGGCAGCCGAGGGCCACGACACGAGCCCACGAAGAAGCATTGGAGGAAACATGATCCGCTCCTGGCTCGCGACGTCCGCGGCCGCCCTGGCGACGGCAACGCTGCTCATCAGCTCCGCCGTGCACGCGCAGGAGGCCTATCCCACCCGTCCCATCCGCCTGATCGTGCCGCTTTCTCCAGGCGGCGTCACCGACATCGTCGCGCGCCTCATCGCCCAGTCCATGACCCGCGACTGGGGCCAGCAGGTGGTGGTGGACAATGTCGTCGGCGCCGGCGGCACCCTCGGCGCGGAGGCCGCAGCGCGCGCGCCGGCGGACGGGTACACGCTTCTCATGGGCACCGTGAGCTCGAATGCCATCAACGCCTCGCTCTACAAGAACCTACGCTACGACAACATCCGCGATTTCGAGCCGATCTCCCTGGTGGCGATGGGCCCCAACATGCTGGTGGTCAATCCCAGCGTGCCCGCCACCACGGTCGCAGAGCTGATCACGCTGCTGCGCGCCCACCCGAACCAGTACAGCTATGGCTCGACCGGGGTGGGAACCTCGGTCCACCTCCTGGCCGAGCGCTTCAAGACCGTGACCGGCACCGCGATGACCCATGTGCCCTACAAGGGCAGCGGGCCGATGACCGTGGACCTCACCGCCGGGCACGTTCAACTGAGCTTCGACAACATGCCGACCGCGCTGGCGCAGGTGAAGGCCGGCAAGCTGCGCGCGCTGGCCGTGACGAGCCCGGAGCGCTGGCCGACCCTTCCCGACATCCCGACCATGGCCGAGACCATTCCCGGCTTCGTCGGCATCTCCTGGCAGGGCCTGTTCGCGCCGAAGGGCGTGCCGGAGCCGATCCTGGACAAGCTCTCCGCCGAGGTGCGCAAGATCCTGGCGGAGCCGGCGGTCAAGGAGCGCTTTCTGGAACTCGGCACCCAGGCCGCCGGAAACACGCGCGCGGAGTTCGCCGCCTTTGTCGCGACCGAGACCGGCCGGTGGGCGGAAATGGTCAAGATCTCCGGAGCGAGCGTGAACTGAAGTGCCAAGACCCGCGACGGCGGCTGCGGACCGGCAGGCCCCCGTCGCGGATCGATGTTGCATCGGCGGCGCCCGACGGACCACAATCGCGCGCGCCGCCGGAGGCCAATAAATTCCGCCGCAAATGGCGCCATGGGGAGGACATCAATGAAGTCACTGTTGTCGGAGCGGGGTACGAATACCCGCCGCGATGTTCTGGGTGCGGACTGGGTCGATCGAAATCTGCAGAATACGACCGAGTTTGACCGCGCCTGGCAGATGTACGTCACCAACATCAATTGGGCCGGCACCTGGTCGCGCAACATCATCCCGCAGCAGCAGCTCAGCCTGATCAATCTCGCCATGCTGGCCGCCTCGGGGCAGATGAAGGAATTCGAGCACCACTTCCACAATGCCCTGGTGCGCACGAAGGTGCCGCTGCCGCAGCTGCGCGAGCTGCTGCTGCACGTGGCCCAGTATTGCGGCATTCCCACCGGGACCGACATGTTCCGGATCGCCCGCCATGTGCTGGAGCAGGAAGGCATCGACCTGTCCACACTGGAGCCGCTCGACACCGATTACCTCTACACGCTCGGGGATGAGACCTCCGCCTGAGGAAGGGCGCCGACGGAGCGGTGCGACGCCTGCGCGAGCCAGGCGCGAAACACCTGGATCTTGGGCGCATCGGCGCGTTCGCGCGGCGTGACGAGGTAGTAGCCGAGATCACGCCGCAGCACCGTTCCGAAAGGTTCCACCAACCGGCCGCTGCGCAGATCATCTTCCACGTATGAGCGCTGGCCGATGGCGATGCCGAGATTGGCCCGCGCGCATTCGTAAACGATGCTGAGGTCCTCGAAATAGAGGTTGTCCTTCTGCTCCTCGGCAAGGTTCGCGCAACGGTACCATTCGGCCCAGTCGGATGGGCGCAGATTGTGGTGCAGAAGGGTCGACCCGCGCAGCAGCGCCTGCGGCGACGAGCTGTCGCGCTGCGCGAAATAGTCAGGGCTGCAGATGGGCGACAGCTCGTCGAGGAAGAGGAGGTCGCAGTTCCAATGAGGCCACTGTCCGCGGCCGTAGCGGATGCCGACGTCGACCGCGTCGCGGTCGAAATCCACCGGATCTGACGCCGCCACCAGGCGCACCTCGATCTCGGGGTGGCGCCGCTGGAACTCCGGCAGCCGCGGGATCAGCCAGCGGATGAAGAAAGTCGTGTAGCCGCGCACGGTGAGCACGGAATGGGTGTGGGTGGCGATCAGGTTGTCGGTAGCCCGAGCAATGCGCACATAGGCGTCCTCCAGCGACTGGGCGAAGACCCGGCTGCCGTGGCTGAGCTGGAGCCCCTGCGCGGTGCGGGTGAAGAGCGGGAAGCCGAGCCGCAGCTCCAAGGCACGGATATGCCGGCTCACCGCGCCCTGCGTGACGCCGAGTTCTTCCGCCGCCTTGGTGAAGCTGCAATGGCGCGCCGCCGCCTCGAACGCCCGAAGCTGGTTCAGGGGCAAAAGCCGTCGATGCGGTCTGCTCATGAGTTTCACTCACATGGTGCCCGGAAGAAAAATAACTTGTCGCATCCCGGAAACGCCGACAAACTATTTATATACAACGGAAATCTTCACTCAAAGATAAAAACCCAGGCAACAAGCCCATCCGGATACGAAGCATTTTTATCATGCCGATCCCAATCTCCGGCTGAGTTCCCCTGCTGGAATGGGACTGGCGGCATCGCCCTATCCCCCGCAGGGCCGCCCCGATCCATCCGATGGGCCACTCCGACGGGCCACAGAGCCGAACGCCCAGGCGCACAAGGACCCCCACATGCATCCGAACCTCAGTGACGAACAAAGGCAGATGGTCTCAACGGTCCGGGACCTCGTCCAGTCGGAGTTCAGGCCGAATGCGCAGCGATACATGGACGGCACCTTCCCCTGGGAGAACATCCGCAAGCTCGCCGAGATCGGCGTGCTGGGCATGTCCGTCCCGCAGGAATATGGCGGTCTCGGCCTCTCGGTGTTCGACAGCGCCCTCGTGCTCGAAGAGATCGCCAAGGGCTGCTACGTCACGGCCATGGCGGCGCTCGGGGAGGCGGGCGTTCAGACGCGGGTGATCGCCCACTACGCTCCGAAGTCCATCCGGGAGCGCATCCTGCCGAAGGTGGTGACCGGCGAGTGCATCCTCGCCATCTGCATGACCGAGCCCCATGCCGGGACCGACGTCGCCAACTACCGCACCAACGCGCGCGTGGTCGGCGACAAGGTGGTGCTCAACGGTGTGAAGACGTTGATCAGCCGCGCGCCGGAAGCGGGAATGTTCGTGGTCTTCACCCGCATCGACGGACGGCCCGGCCGCGAGGGCATCGGCTGCGTCCTGGTGGAGCCCGGAACGCCCGGCTTCGAGGTCACCGGCACCTTCCACACCATGGGCGGAGAGAACCTCCACGAGGTGCAGTTCAACGATTGCGAACTCCCGATCGAGAACCTCGCCATCCGCGAGGACGGCTTCCGCAAGCTCCTGTCCGCTTTCAACACCCAGCGCTGCCTCAACCCCTCCATCTCGCTCGGGCTCGCCGAGGGGGCCTTCGAGGAGGCCTGCCGCTACGTGCGCGACCGTACGGTGTTCGGCAAGGCGGTGGGCGACTTCCAGGGCGTGCGCTGGAAGCTTGCCGACATGTACCGCGAGATCGAGACCAGCCGCGCTATGCTCTACCGCGCCTGCGCCAGCGCCAATCCGTTCCCCGATCCCTTCCTGTCGGCGGTGGCAAAGATCACCTGCAACGAGATGTCGGTGCGCGTCACCAGCGAGGCGATCCAGCTGCACGGCGGCGTCGGCTTCACCGACGAATATGCGGTCTCCCGCTTCTATCGCGGCGCACGCTACGGCTCGCTCGGCGGGGGCACCTCGGAGACGCTCCGCGACCTGATCGGCAAAAGGATCATGGAGGCGACCACCTTCGGCGATGATCTGCTGAACTACAGTGCGCCCAGCCAGCGCATGCCCAGCCCGGCCGAGACGGCGGGCTTCGCCATGCCGGCGGAGTGATCCCATGCCGCACGCCGCAGTGCCAAATCCGGTTCCTCACGGGAGCGTTCGGCGGGTGAGCGCCATGATCGGCGGTCGTCCTACCGAGGGTGAAGGCGTGTTTGAAACCGTCGACCCCTATCGGCAGACCCCATTCGCCGAGGTGGCGCAGGCGGGTCCGCGCGAGGTCGCGGCCGCAGTCAAGGCCGCGCGGGCCGCCGCGCAAAAGGTGGCGGCGACGCCCGCCCGCGCGCGGGCCGCGCTTCTGCGGCGCGCCGCAGAATCCGTCAGGACCCGCGCCGAGAGCCTTGCCCTAACCATGGCCCTGGAGACCGGCAAGCCGATCCGCGATGCCCGGCGCGAGGTGGCACGCTGCCCGGAGACGCTGGAATTATGCGCCGAGGAGGCGGTGCGCATCGAAGGCGCCCACATCCCCATGGACGCGACCGACATCGGCGCAGGCAAGCTCGGCCTGGTGTTGCGCTTCCCGCTCGGGGTGATCGCAGCCATCACGCCCTACAACGCCCCCCTCAACCTCGTCTGCCACAAGGTGGGACCGGCCCTTGCGGCCGGCAATGCGGTGGTGCTCAAGCCCGCTCCGCAGGCGTCCGCAACGGTCGCGGCACTGGTGGAAGCGTTGTGCGAGGCCGGGCTTCCGGATGGCTGGCTGAACAGCATCTATGGCGACGCCGCCGGTCGCCTTCTGGTGGAGGCGTCTGGCATCGACGCCGTCTCGTTCACCGGCTCGACCGCTGTCGGCGCGCGCATCCGCGCCGCCGTGCCGCTGAAGCCGGTGGTGCTGGAGCTGGGCGGCAACGGCTTCACCATCGTCCACGCCGATGCGGACCTCGAAGTCGCGGCCGGCCTGTGCGCGTCGAATGCCATGCGCCTCGCCGGCCAGAGCTGCATCTCGGTGCAGAACGTGTGCGTCGCGCGGCCGATGTTCGATCGCTTCACGGCGATGGTGCTCGCGCAGGTGGATCGGCTGAAGGTCGGAAATCCCCTCGACGAGGCGACCGACGTCGGTCCCGTGATCTCCGTGTCGGCGGCCGAGGCCATCGCGCGGCGGATCGAGGCAGCGGTGAAGGCCGGAGCCGAGGTCCTGCGCGGCGGCGGACGCACCGGAGCGCTGGTCGAGCCGACGGTGCTGCGGCTCGACGCGGAAGGAGGCCCCACCTTCGACGAGGAGGTTTTCGGCCCGGTGGTGAATCTCATCGCCTATGACGACCTCGCCGAGCCGGTCTCGTGGATCAACCGGGGGCGCTACGGGCTCCAGGCGGGCGTCTTCACCGGCTCGCTCGCCGTGGGCATGTCGCTGGCGCGCGCGCTCAGGGTTGGCGGAGTGATCCTGAACGGCACCTCCACCTGGCGATCGGACCAGGCGCCCTACGGCGGGGTCAAGGACAGCGGCTCCGGTCGCGAGGGCCCGCGCTACGCCATCCGCGACATGACGGAAGAGCGCTTCGTCGTCATCAATCATTGAGGACCAGGACATGTTGCTGATCGAATGCGACGGCAAGGCCTTGTTCGAGGCCGGCGGCATTCCCGTTCCCGAGGGCATCGTCGTCACCGGCCGGGAGCGCCCCGCCCTTCCCGGCGGCGGTCCTTGGCTCGTGAAGGCCCAAGTGCCGGCAGGGGGGCGTGGCAAGGCTGGGGGCGTGGTCTTCTGCGCCACCGAGGAGGCGGTCGACCAGGCGCTCGAACGCCTGCTCGGCCGGCCGCTCCTGGGCCACCGGGTGCACGCCTGCCTCGTGGAACAGGCAGCGCGCGGCACGGAGGCCTATCTCTCCTTGATGGTGGATCCCGCCGCGGGAGCGGCGCGGCTGTCCTTCAGCGACCAGGGCGGCGTGGACGTGGAGGCCGCGGCGCGCAACGACGGAGCGCTGCTCTGCGAGGTCTGCGTGGCCGATCCCGAGGCCGTTGGCGTCGGGATCGAGCGCCTCGCCACGCGACTCGGGCCGCAGAGCGCGGCCGCCCTGCGCATGGTGGCGCCGGCTCTGGCCGAGCTGTTCTTCGCGCGCGAGCTGCTGCTCGCGGAGATCAACCCCCTGTTTCTGGACGTCGGGCGCGCTGTCGCCGGCGATGCCAAGGTGGTCGTAGACGCGAACGCCATTTCGCGGCAGAGCGAGATCCGGCGTTTCGTCGAGGCACGCCCCGAAGTCTATGCCGACGTGTGGCGCAAGATGAACGAGGGTTTCGACTTCATCGATCTCGATCCCGATGGCGACATCGGCCTCGTCACCACAGGCGCTGGCCTTTCGATGATGCTGATCGACGAGTTGACGGCGCGGGGCGGGCGGCCCTTGAACTTCTGCGACCTGCGCACGGGGCAGATGCGCGGACGGCCCGACCGCCTGATCCGGGTGCTCGACTGGCTCGCCGCCAAGCCGGGCCTCAAGGTGCTGTTCGTCAACATCTTTGCCGGCATCACCGACCTTTCCGAGTTCGCCCGCCTGCTCACGGAGGCCCTGGCGCGGTTTCCGCGACCCGACATTCCCGTCGTCGCACGGCTGATCGGCCCCGGCGAGGCCGCCGCGCGCGCGCATCTCGCGGCCGTGCGGCCGGACCTCGCCACCTATGCCGATCTCGACCAGGCCCTCCAGCACGTAATTGCGGTCTCCCGTCAATGATTTCCGATCTGTTCGCCATCGACCGGTCGACCCCGGTCATCATCCAAGGCATCACCGGCCGCATGGGTCGCCGCCACGCTGCGCTCATGCGCGCCTACGGCACCCGCATCGTCGGCGGAACCTCGGCCCGCGCCGGCAGCATCGACGAGATGCCGGTGCCTGTCTTCGCCACCTGCGGCGAAGCGGTGGCCGCCACCGGCGCCCGCGCCTCGGTGGTCATGGTGCCGCCAGAAGATGTGCTCGACGCCGCCAGCGAGGCGATTGCCGCGGGTATCGGCGTGGTGGTGACCATCGCCGAGGGCGTACCGGTGCACGACGCCCTCAAGCTGAAGGCCATCGCCGATGAGAATGACGCCGTTTGGATCGGTCCCTCGACCCCCGGAATGGCGCGGCCGGGAAAAGCCAAGCTCGGCTTCCTGCCGGACATCTCGCTTCACCCCGGCGACTGGGCGATGCTCACCAAGAGCGGGACGCTCTCCTATGAAGTGGGTTACCGGCTCGCCGCGCGGGGCCTCGGCCAGAGCATCTGGATCGGCGTCGGCGGCGAGGTGGTGAAGGGCGTGCGCTTCGCCGACCTCGTGGCGCCGCTGGCTGCGGATCCCGCCACTCGCGGCATCCTGCTCGTGGGCGAGGTCGGCGGCACCGAAGAGGAGGAGTTCGCCGACGCCCTCATCCGCCAAAGCTTCCCGAAGCCGGTGCTGGCGCTGCTCGCCGGCCGCGAGAGCAAGCAGGGCGTCGCGATGGGCCATGCCGGCGCCCTCACCTTCGGCGCGGCCGGGACCCTGCAGTCCAAGCGCAAGCACCTGGAAGCCGCCGGCGCCGAGGTGTTCTTCTCGCTCGAAGCGCTGGCGGCGCACGCGGTCGAACTTTCGTCATCGTCCGATCAAGACACATCCGAGGAGTGGGTCCATGGCTGACCTCAATCTGGCAGAGCGCAACGGTGCCGAGATCATCGTCGAGCACCTCATCGCTGAGCAGGTGCCCTACCTTTTCGGCCTCTGCGGCCACGGCATCGTCGGCCTGATGGAGGCGGCCCGGACGCGGTCCGACCGCATCGCCACCATCACCGTGCACAACGAGCAGATCGCAGGCTTCGCGGCGGACGCCTATTACCGGCTCACCGGCCGCCCCGGCGCCACCTTCACCTCGTGCGGTCCGGGTTCGGTGAACATCCAGATGGCGATCGCCAACGCCATGTTCGATTCCTCCGCCGTGCTCGCCATCACCGGCAACATCCCCACCCAGCAGTTCAACAAGGGACCGTTCCAGGAGTTCGGTCACCACCACCAGGCGGATTTCGTCTCGGCCATGCGCCCTTACGTGAAGCGCAGCTATCAGGCGACGCGGCCTGACATGCTGCCCTCCATGATGCGCCACGCCTTCGGGACCATGCTGGCGGGACGGCCAGGACCGGTGCATCTCGACGTGCCGTTCAACGTGTTCCTGGAGACCGCGCCCGCCGCCACGCCTGACATGCAGGCCTGGCGCGGCGGCGTCGACGTGCGCTCGGCGCCGCCGCCGGAAGCGCTTGACCGGGCGCTCGACCTCCTGGAGGCGTCCGAGCGCCCGCTGATCCTGGCCGGCCACGGCAGCCTCACCGGCGGCGCCGGCGCCGAGCTCGCGGCACTGGTGCGGATGCTGGACGTGTCGGTCGCCACCACGCCTCAGGGCAAGGGCGTCCTGCCCGACGACGAGGCGCTCCATCTCGGCCCCACCGGGCGCGACGGCGTCTATCCCGCCAACCGCGCCGCCCGCGAGGCGGACCTCGTGCTCGCCATCGGCACCCGCTTCGGCGACCGCGGCACAAGCAGCTGGCACGCCGGCGTGACCCACGATTTCCCGCCGGCGCGCCTGATCCACGTGGATTGCGACCCGGCCGCGCTGGGCCGCAACTATCCCACCAGCCTCGGCGTGGTGGCCGACGCGGCGCTGTTCTGCCGCCTGTTGCGTGAGCGCGCCCTGGTCCGCCCCATTGCCGATAGCCCCGCCCGCCGCGCCTGGCGCGAGCGCGCCCAATTCTGGAAGGCGCGCTGGCAGGCGGACGTGCGCGGACAGGCCGCGAGCGAGGAGCGCGCGCCCATGCACCCGGCCCGCGTCGTGGCCGAGATCGCCGCCGCGGTTCCGGATCATACCGTGCTCCTCTCCGACATCGGCGCCCACCATTCCTGGTGCGTCCAGCAGATGCCCATGCGGCGCGGCGGGCGCTTCCTGCAATCGGGCGGCGGGGCGACCATGGGCTTCGGCGTGGGCGGCGCCATCGGCGCCCAGTTCGCCATGCCGGATCGCCCCGTGGTCGCGGTGGTCGGCGACGGCGGCATGCTGATGCATGCGAGCGCGATCGCCACAGCCGTGGAGTACGAACTGCCCATCGTCTGGGTGGTGTGGAACAATTGCGGCTACGTCTCCATCCGCGACCTCCAGCGCGGCTTCCTCGGCCCGCAGGCCGAATTCCTGACGCGCTTCCGCAACATGCGCACCGGCGACCTCAGGAGCGCCGATTTTGCCGCTCTCGCGCGTGCCATGGGAGCGCAGGGACTGCGGGCGGAAGGGCCGGCCGACCTCGGCGCGGCGATCGCGGAGGGGCTGCGCGCCGGCGGGCCGACGGTAATCGACGCGGCGGTCTCCGCGGACGCGGCCCGCATGACCGCAGGCAGCTGGGACATGCCGCCCATCGCCGGGCCGATGCCCAACTACGATCCCGATCCGGTCGGGGCGTGAGCCATGGCGAACGACATCTCGACCCTTGCCGCGCCGCATGGGAGGCTGGACACCGCCGCTCACCCGGCCACGCCGAGCCAGCCGGAGGCGCCGCGGCGCGCTTTGGTGGTCGGCGCCTCCGGCCTGCTCGGCGAGAATCTTTGCCGACGGGTCGCAGAAACGCCGGGGTGGCAGCTGACCACCCTGTCCCGCCGACCGCCCACGGTGTCCGGCTCAGCGCACGTGTCGCTCGACCTGAAAGCCCACGACCACTGCCTCTCGCACGCCAACGCCTTTACCGACATCACCCATGTCTTCTTTTGCGCGCGCGAGCTCTCCAAAGGCTATGGAATCAACGTCGACGTGAACGGCGAGATGCTCGCCAATCTCCTCGACGCGCTGGTCGACGGCGCCCCGCGTCTTCGCCATGTGCAGCTGATGCATGGGCTGAAATGGTACGGAACCCATGTCGGTCCTGTGCGCATTCCCACGCGGGAAGATGACCCGGCGCACGCGGATTCGAGTTTCTATTTGCGCCAGCAGGAAGACCTGATCCGCCGTTGCGCGCGCTCCGGCTGGACCTGGTCCACCATCCGCCCGCATTTCCTGTGCGCCTTCGCCACCGGCAGCCCGAGCAACCTCGTCCTCATGCTCGGAACCTTCGCCAGCCTGCTGAAGGAGATGGGGGAGGAGCTTTGGTTTCCCGGCTCCGAGGACGCGTTCGACGCCGTCACGGGATGCGCCGACATCAATCTCGTCACCTCCGCGATGCTGTGGGCCGCCTCCGAAGAGGGCTGCGCAAACAACGCCTTCAACATCGGCAATGGCGACGTCTTCCGCTGGCGCGATGTGTGGCCCCTGATCGCCGAGACCTTCGGCCTGCGGCCGGGACAGGTGCGGACCACGAATCTTCCGGCCTACATGGCAGACAAGGGACCGGTCTGGGAGCGGCTCGCCGCGCGCCACGGGCTCAGGCCCCTGCCGATGGACCATCTGGCGGACTGGCACTTTGCACAGAACAACGTGTTCGGCCTTGCCTGGGACGTGGTTCCCTCCTTGGTCAAGGCGCACCGCCACGGCTTCCACGAGGTGGTCGACAGCAGCGAGATGTTCGCGCGCCTGTTCGCCCAATACCGCAGCGCAGGAATCCTGCCGTGAGCACCCGCGATAGCCACCCTCACCGCCTGAAGCGGCTCAGCATGACCACCTCCACCTTCGGCGGCGCGCTCGATGGCAAGCTGCGCGCCATGGCCGCGGCGGGCTTCGGCGCCACCGAGTTCTGGCCCAAGGACCTGTTCGAGCATCCGGACGGGCCGGATGCCGCCGTGGCGCAGCTGAAGGCTTACGGGCTCGAGGTCTCGGCCTATCAGGCGCTGCGCAATTATGAAGGCGCGCCGCCGGAGGAGCGCGCGCGCAAAAGCGGCATTGCCACGCAGATGATGGACCAGATGGCGCTGCTCGGGGCGGACCTTCTGGTGGTCGCGTCCAACACGTCCGAAGAGACGAGCGCGGACCGTGCGCGGATGGCGGACGATCTCGCCCGGCTCGGCGACCTCGCTGCCGCGCGCGGCGTCAGGATCGCCTATGAGCCCATCGCCTGGGGCCGGCATGTGCGCAGCTTCGAGGATGGTTGGGCGGTGGTGCGTGCCGCCGGTCATCCTCAGGTCGGACTGCTGCTGGACTCATTTCACAGCTTCATCCTCGACACGCCCCTCGCCGCACTGTCGGATATTGATGGGAGCAAGATCTTCCTGGTGGAGCTGTCGGACTTCGCCCGCAGCGCCCTTCCATTCATCGACATCGCGCGGCACTATCGCCTGTTTCCGGGCGAAGGACTCTCGCAGATGGCGGAGTTCGTCCAGCGCGTTCGGGCGACCGGCTACACCGGCTGCTACTCGGTCGAGGTGTTCAACGCCCATTGCCGGGCGGGCGACCCGACCGAGGTCGCCCTGAGAGCCATGGCGGCAACGCGCGGCGCGCTGTCCGAGGTCGCGCCGGAACTGTTCCAGCCATAGCACCTTCCGCGCCGCCTCACGCATTCACTGGCGCGGGATGCCCGACGCGCCGATGAGATCGCCCCAGCGCGCGTATTCCGTCTTCAGGAAGGCCGCGAACTCACCCGAGGGCATGGGGATGGCCGCACGACTCCAGGAGAGCCCCGTCGTGCCGCGCCCCGAAGTGCCGCCCGTCTGCCTCGTCTACCGCAGGGCGCAGGAGGGCCAGCCGCGCATGACGGCCCTGATCGCCGCCATGAAGCGGGTGATGGAGCAGGAGGCAGCGGTGGGCCCGCCAACGGCCGACTGAGCCGGACGCTGTCGGGCGCAGGATGCGGCCCATCGGTCACTGTACGTATTATATTGCCACAAATGCTGCAGCAGCGTCCTCTGGTCGCTTTGGCGGCCGATTGGAACTGCGATAGACATTGCGCTGCAACAAAAGCGCCGGGACGCGCCTGCCCTTCAGGGCGGCCCGGACCGGCGACGAGCGGGCTCCGTGCCGGAGCCCCGACTGGCGGGCTGGCAAGAAGCGTGACGCGCAATGTATCCCGATGACACCTTGAGGAAGCTGGTTCTCCCGCTCATCCTCCTGACCGCTCTTCTGGCCTCGGCGGCCACCACCGGGCCGATGATGAAGCCGGCGCCGCTGCCCCGCCTCGATCCCCAGGCTGTCGCCCAGTGGCGCGAGGCCACCGTGGCCGCCCAGCCCTTGATCGGGCTCGGAAACTGAGCCGTCCCGACCTTCCCCGTCCGCCGCGCGCCCGCTTCGCGCAAACGTGATCGCCGCAGGCGCGCAAGGCCGGACCGGCCCTGCACGGCCAATCGCGCGTCTCTCAGGCCGGGGGCTGCCGCGCCTCCGGGTCGGCGAGCGGCGCCCGCGGCGGCAGGCCGGCCGGGGCCGCCGACCAGGCGGAGCCGGCCGCGCCCGGCAGCGCGGCGGCCCGGATCTCGCCCGCCGCGCCGGCGGCGAGGCGCGCGGAGGCCTGCGCGCAGGTGAGCGCGATCATGTGGAAGGCATCCTCCTCCGAGCAGCCGCGCGAGAGGTCGTTGGCGGGCTTCGCGAGGCCCTGGAGCACCGGGCCGATGGCCCGCGCCCCGCCGATGCGCTGGGCGATCTTGTAGCCGATATTCGCCGCGTCGAGGTTCGGGAACACGAACACGTTGGCGTCGCCCCGGATCGCCGAGCCGGGCGCCTTGGCGGCGCCCACGGCGGCGACGAAGGCGGCGTCGAACTGCAGCTCGCCCTCGATGATGAGGTCCGGGCTCGCCGCCCGCGCGATCCTGACCGCCTCCACCACCTTGTCGACGCGCGCATGCCGCGCGCTGCCGGCGGTGGAGAAGGAGAGCATGGCGACCTTGGGCCGCTCGCCGGTCATGGCGGTGAAGGAGGCGGCCGAGGCGCGGGCGATGTCGGCCAGCTCCGCCGCATCGGGGTCGATCACCAGTCCGCAATCGGCGAACACATAGGCGCCCTTCTGGACGTGGTGGTCCTCGCACAGCAGCATCAGGAAGAAGCTGGAGACCAGCTTGGCCTCGGGCGCGAGGCCGATGATCTGGATCGCCGCCCGCACGGTCTCGGCCGTGGTGGCGACGGCGCCGCCCACCGTGCCGTCGGCATCGCCC
Source organism: Xanthobacter tagetidis (assembly GCF_003667445.1). Classification (GTDB taxonomy): domain Bacteria; phylum Pseudomonadota; class Alphaproteobacteria; order Rhizobiales; family Xanthobacteraceae; genus Xanthobacter; species Xanthobacter tagetidis. Next base: position 59,113 of record NZ_RCTF01000004.1, read on the forward strand.
TGGCGCACCATCATGGCGGCGAAGGCGAGCGGCTCGCGCATGCGCCGGTGCGCGGCGGCAAGATCCATGCCCTTGTCGTGGCGCAGAAGGTGGAGCGCCTCGGCATAGGCCTGGAGCCGGGGGGACGTGGCGGGATCCTCGACGGCGATGCCCCGCGCATCCCCGCCGAGGGCCGCCACCACCTCGGCCGCGGGGCCGAGGAGGATAGGTCGGGCGATGCCCTCCCGCACGGCGCGCCGCGCGGCGGCGGCGATGCGCGGATCAGCGCCTTCCGGCAGCACGATGGCGCGTGGGGCGGCGCGGGCGGCGTCGATGATCCGGTCGAGGGCAAGCATGGCGGGCCTCCCGTGGGGCGGGACGGGCCGGGCGGAAGCGTGCGCGCCCCCGCCCGGTCGCGGTTCAGCGCGCGAGCTGCTCGCGCATGTCCGAGCGCTCGATGCCGGCCACCGGCACCGGCTTCTTCATGGCGTCGCGGCGGAACGGCTCGCCCAGCTCCTGGTTGAGCACCACCTCGATGAAGGTGGTGATGCCCTTCTTCTGGTCGTCGGCCGCGGTATGGATGGCGTCCTTGAGGCTGTCCACGTTCTCGACCCGCACGCCCTTGAAGCCGCAGCCCTCCGCGATCTTCGCGTAGGAGAGCTTCGGGTCCAGCTCGGTGCCGACGAAGTTGTTGTCGTACCAGAGCGTGGTGTTGCGCTTCTCGGCGCCCCACTGGAAGTTGCGGAACACCACCATGGTCACCGCCGGCCACTCCTCGCGGCCGATGGAGGTCATCTCGTTGATGGAGATGCCGAACGCGCCGTCGCCGGCGAAGCCGAACACCGGCACGTCGGGGCAGCCGATCTTCGCGCCGATGATCGCCGGGAAGGCGTAGCCGCACGGCCCGAACATGCCGGGCGCGAGATACTTGCGGCTCTGCTCGAAGCTCGGATAGGCGTTGCCGATGGCGCAGTTGTTGCCGATGTCCGTGGACATGATGACGTCCTTGGGCAGCGCCGACTGGATGGCGCGCCAGGCCTGGCGCGGCGACATGCGGTTGGCGTCGCGCGCGCGGGCCTCCTCGTTCCAGCGGGTGCCGGGATCGTCGTCCTCATGGTCCATGGAGGCGAGCTGCTGGAGCCAGCGCGAGCGCGTCTGGTGGATCAGCGCGCGGCGCTCCTCGCGCCCGGCATCGCCGGCGCCGGGGCCGAGCTGCGCCAGGAGCTGGGTCGCCACCTCCTTGGCGTCGCCGCAGATGCCCACCGTGATCTTCTTGGTGAGGCCGATGCGGTCCGGGTTGATGTCCACCTGGATGATCTTGGCCTGCTTCGGCCAGTAGTCGATGCCGTAGCCGGGCAGCGTCGAGAACGGGTTGAGCCGGGTGCCCAGCGCCAGCACCACGTCGGCCTTGGCGATCAGCTCCATGGCGGCCTTCGAGCCGTTGTAGCCGAGCGGGCCGACCGAGAGCGGATGGTTTCCGGGCGCGGCGTCGTTGTGCTGGTAGCCCGAGCAGACCGGAGCCTCCAGGCGCTCGGCCAGCGTCATGGCCTCGCCAATGGCGTTGCCGATCACCACGCCGGCGCCGTTCAGCACCACCGGGAACTTGGCCTCCGACAGCAGCCGCGCCGCCTCGGCGATGGCCTGCCTGCCGCCCGCGGGGCGCTCCAGGCGCACGATCTGCGGCAGCTCGATGTCGATCACCTGGGTCCAGAAATCGCGCGGCACGTTGATCTGCGCCGGCGCGCTGGCGCGCCAGGCCTTCTCGATCACGCGGTTGAGCACCTCGGCCACGCGCGAGGGGTCGCGCACCTCTTCCTGGTAGCAGACCATGTCCTCGAACATGGCCATCTGGGAGACTTCCTGGAACCCGCCCTGGCCGATGGTCTTGTTGGCCGCCTGGGGCGTCACCAGCAGCATCGGCGTGTGGTTCCAGTAGGCGGTCTTCATGGCGGTGACGAAGCCGGTCACGCCCGGGCCGTTCTGCGCGATGGCCATGGCCATGCGGCCGGTGGCGCGCGTGTAGCCGTCGCAGATCAGGCCCGCATTGGTCTCGTGGGCGCAGTCCCAGAAGCGGATGCCGGCCTTCGGGAACAGATCGGACACGGGCATCATGGCCGAGCCGATGATGCCGAACGCCTCGTTGATGCCGTGCGCCTGCAGGACTTTGATGAACGCCTCTTCGGTGGTCATCTTCATGACGGAGCAATCCTCTCGGAAACTATGGGGAAGAAGGAGGCGGCGGCGTCGCGCCGCCTCCGGTCCAGGCGGGCGCTAGCGCGCGGGCTGGCGCACGGCTTCCGCCGATGAGCTCTGGGCGACATCGGACAGGCGGGGCGCCGGTGCCTTGATGGCCATCGCGGAGAGCATCGACACGAGCGCCGCGAACACAACGTAGCCGGCGACCTGCCAGGGCTGCCCGTCGCCGCGGGCGAGCAGGTAGGTGGCGATGATCGGGGTGATGCCGCTCGCGAAGATTCCGGAGAACTGGTAGACGAACGAGATGCCGGTGTAGCGCACCCTCGCGTCGAACAGGTCCGAGAACAGGGCCGCCTCCGGCCCGTAGCACATGGCGTAGAGCACCCCGAACGGCACCACGATGCCGAGCGCGATCAGCGGCAGCGAGCCGGTCGAGAACAGCCAGAAGGCCGGGAACGCGACGAGCGCCAGCAGCAGCGACCCGATCGCGTAGGTCCGCGGGCGGCCCCACTTGTCGGAGAGCTTGCCGAACATCGGGATGGTGAACACCATCACGAACGCGGCGAGCGTCACCAGCCACAGCGCCGTGGTGCGCGGCACCTTCACGTAGTTCGCGAGATAGACGATGGAGAACACTGCGAAGACGTTGAAGAACACGCCGTCGATGTAGCGCACGCCCATGCCGAGCAGGATGTTGCGCGGATACTCCTTGATCATCGTCACGAACGGGATGGCCTGCGCCTTGTTGGCCGCCTTCACCTGCTCGAACTCGGGGGTCTCGTGCACCTTCAGGCGGATGTACATGCCGACGAAGACCAGCACGATCGAGCCGACGAAGCCGACGCGCCAGCCCCAGCTCATGAACTGCTCTTCCGGCAGCATGGAGACGATGGCGGTGACGCCGGAGGCGAGGCACAGGCCGAGCGCGAGGCCGATCTGCGGGATCGAGGCGAAGAAGCCGCGCTTGCCCTCGGGCGCGTATTCATACGCCATCAAAACCGCGCCGCCCCACTCGCCGCCGATGCCGATGCCCTGGGCGATGCGCAGGATCAGGAGCAGGATCGGCGCGGCGATGCCGATCTGGGCGTAGGTCGGCAGGAGGCCGATGGCCACGGTGGCAACGCCCATGATCATCAGCGTGATGATGAGCATGCTCTTGCGGCCGAGCTTGTCGCCGAAATGGCCGAAGATCAGGCCGCCCACCGGCCGCGCCACGAAGCCGATGGCGAACGTGGTGTAGGCGAGCAGGATCGAGATCACCGGATCGTCGGCGGGGAAGTAAAGCTTGTTGAAGACGATGCCGGCGACGATGCCGTACAGGAAGAAGTCGTACCATTCGATGGTGGCGCCGATCACGCTGGCGCCGACCACCCGCCTCAGTTCACGATTTGAAGCTCCCGCTTGCCCAGCCATTGTGTCCTCCCGTCATTGATCGAGTTCTGGGCGTTGTCTCGCCCGATGCTGTTGTTCAGCGTGTCCTCGCGAATCATGTCGGCGGCCTTCTCGCCGATCATGATCGCGGGAATGTTGGTGTTGCCGGACACGAGGCGCGGCATCACGGAGCAGTCCACCACCCACAGGCCGTCGACGCCGCGCACCCGAAGGCGCGGGTCCACCACTGCCTCGCGGTCGTCCTCGCGGCCGATCCGGCAGGTGCCGACGGGGTGGAAAATGGTGGCGCCGTATTCGCGGGCGAAGCCGAGCAGGCCCTCGTCGTCGGTGATGCCGGGACCCGGCAGCTTCTCCTCCGCGACGTAGTCGCTGAAGGGCGCGGTGGCGGCGAGCCGGCGGGCGAACTTCATGCCCTCCACCGCGCAGCGGCGGTCGGTCTCGGTGGCGAGATAGTTGGCGGTGATCCTCGGCGCGTCGAGCGGATCGGCCGAGCCGAGCCGGATCTCGCCGGTGCTCTCCGGCCGAAGCTGGCACACCGACAGGGTGAAGCCGGAATAATCGTGCACCTTGCCGCCCGCCATGTCGGCGGAGAGCGTGCCGATGTGGAACTGGATGTCGGGGGTCTTCGATTCCGGCAGGACCCGGGTGAAGAGCCCGCCCTGGTTGATGCCGATGGCGAGCGGCCCGCCCCGGAACAGCGCGTATTCCAGCCCCATGCGCAGGCGGCCGATGAGGGAGTTCAGCGCGTCATTGGTGGTGATGGGCTTGCTGCAGCGGTAGAGCAGCCGCAGTTGCAGGTGATCCTGCAGGTTGCCGCCCACGCCGGGGCTGTCGATGTAGACGCCGATGCCGTTCGCCCGCAGGTGCTCCGCCGGGCCGATGCCGGACAGCATGAGCAGATGCGGCGACTGCACCGCGCCGGCCGACAGGATCACGCCGTGGCGCGCCTTCAGCAGCTTCACCTCGCCGTCGACGCTCACCTCGATGCCGACCGCGCGGCCGTTCTCGAACACCACACGGCGCGCGCGGGTCTCGGTGAGAATGGAGAGGTTCGGCCGCCCGGCGGCGGGGGAGAGATAGGCCTTCGCCGCGCTCACCCTGAGGCCGTTGCGGGTGGTCAGCTGGTAGTAGCCGACGCCTTCCTGCGCGGCGCCATTGAAGTCCTCGGTCTCGGGCACGCCGAGCTTCTTGGCGCTCGCCTTGATGACCTCGATCAGCTCGTGCTTGCGCGGGATCGAGCTGATGGTGACCGGCCCGCCGGTGCCGTGCAGCGGATCGCCGGCGAAGCGGGCATTGTCCTCCAGCTTCACGAAATAGGGCAGCACGTCGTCGTAGGACCAGCCGTCGGCGCCGTTCTGCGCCCAGCCGTCATAGTCCTCCTTCTGGCCGCGGACGACGATGAGCCCGTTGATCGACGAGCAGCCGCCCAGCACGCGCCCGCGCGGCCAGTAGATGCGCCGGCCGCCCATGGTGGGCTCCGGCTCGGTGTGGAAGCGCCAGTTCAGGCGGTCGTTCCACATGGTCTTCCCGTAGCCGATCGGCACGTGAATCCACGGATTGCTGTCTTTCGGACCGGCCTCCACCAGAGCCACGCGGCTTTTGCCGTCTTCGCTCAGGCGGTTGGCCAGGACGCATCCGGACGACCCCGCGCCGATGACGACGAAGTCGAAGGTTTCCTCGCCTTGCATTGGCAGTTTCCTCTCTGCGAGCACGACGATGCGACCAAAGGATGAAACGAGTCAATTCATAATTTGAGCTTTAATGGCTCACTGAATGAGATTTTTGTTGTGCATCGCAGAAGACGTCATGCTGCGCCTGCACCCTCTTCCAGGGCATTTGACTTGCCTCCCCAAGCCGATAAGGGTGGCCGGACAGCCACCTTTCAGACGGCGGACGGCACGGGCGGACATGGCGCAGAGACGAGCGGCGCGCAAAACGGATGAGCTTCAGGCCGGCCCGCTTGAGGCCGAGGCGGCGGAGGCGCCGGCGCCGCGCCTCGACGAGCGCGACAACGGCTCGGCCATGCTGCGGGCGCTCGATCTCCTGAGCGAGGTGGCGCGCTCCGAGACCGCCTTGAGCGTGCCCGATCTGTGCGCGCGGCTGCCGCTGCCGAAGCCCACCGTGCACCGGCTCTGCCAGAAGCTGGAGGCGGAGAACTACCTGATGCGCGAGCCGGACGGCCGGCGCTTCGCCATCGGGCCGCGCTTCCTGCGCATGGGCTTCGACATGCTGCGCAACACCGTCAGTTCCGAGCGCCGCAGCATCCTGGAGGCGCTGGTGGAGGTGGCCGGCGAGACGTGCAACTTCGTCACCCGCGCCGGCAGCCAGGCGATCTATCTCGACCGCGTGGAGGCGAGCTGGCCGCTGCGCATGCACCTCGAAGTCGGCTCGCGCGTGCCCATGCACTGCACCGCCAGCGGCAAGCTCTTCCTCGCCACCATGCGCCCCTCGCAGCGCCGGCGCATCATCGAGACGCTGCACCTGAAGGCGCACACGCCCAACACCCTCACCAGCGTTCCGGCGCTGGAGGCCGAGCTGGAGCGCATCACCGCCGAGGGCTACAGCATGGATGCCCAGGAATTCCTGGAAGGCCTCGTCGCCATCGCCGTTCCGGTGAAGGATGCCCGCGGCGGCGTCGTCGCCGCCGTGGCGTGCCACGGGCCCCTGCCCCGCTTCACCCTGGACAAGGCGCTCACGCTGGTGCCGCACCTCAAGGATGCGGCGCGCAAGCTCGGGCGGACCTTGCCGGAGTGACCTCCCCGCCGCGCGCGCCGGCGCTTCTGAGCGCCCGCGCCTGCCGGCTTGGACCGTTTGTCCAATCGTGTCGTCGAACCACCCGCGGATAAGCAGGTCGCCCTGCGACCACCGCACGATGGACGACGATCATGCTGGCCGAAACACTCTCGACCGCCGGCGCCTGGCTGGCGCGCAAGCCCTCCCGGCTCACGGTTCTCAACGCGCTGCTTCTGGCTGGCGTGCTGGCGATGATCGGCAGCACCGAGCTGTTCCGCTTCGTCGGCGGCGTCGCGGTGGTGCTCTGCGGCCTCGCCTTCGCCGGCCGGACGGCGCGCCGCTCGATGCGGGTGGGCGCCCGGGCCCATCCCTATGACCTGGTGGTGCTGTGGGCACCCGGCGCCATCGCCATCGCCCTCGCGGCGGCGGCGCTGATGCTGATGGCCGCCTATCCCGCCGGCAGCTTCCCGCATCTGGTCGGCCTCGGCCTGTTCGTCATCGAGTTCGCGATGCTCGCCCTCGCGACCGGCGAAAGCGGCGCGCGCGATCTGCCGGCGGGAGCCGCCTGATGGACTTTCCCGTCTTCCACCTCGACATCCTCGGCAATCGCGGCCTCATCGCCGTCATTGCCACCCTGCACGTGCTGGTGAACCACGGCCTCGCGGTCGGCATGATGCCGCTGGTGGCGGCCATGGAATGGTATGGCCACAGGCGCGGCGATGCGCGCTGGGACCGCCTCGCCTACCGCATCCTGTTCGTCTGCTTCCTCATCACCACCACGGTGGGGGCGCTCACCGGCGTCGGCATCTGGCTGTCGGTGTCGCTGGTCAATCCCTATTCCATCGGCAGCCTGATCCGCGTGTTCTTCTGGGCGTGGTTCGTCGAGTGGCTGGTGTTCATCACCGAGGTGTTGCTGATCCTCGCCTACACGCTCACCTGGAAGCGCTGGAGCACCGGCGCGGCGAAGGTGCGCCACATCCGGCTCGGCTTCGCGCTCGCCTTCTTCTCCTGGGTGACGATGGCGATCATCGTCTCGATCCTGGGCTTCATGATGGACCCCGGCAACTGGCTGTCGCAGCAGACGCTGTGGAGCGGCTTTGCCAACCCCATCTACCTGCCGCAGCTCGCCTTCCGCACGCCGCTCGCAGCCGCCATGGCGGGCGTGATCGCCATGTTCCTGGTGCCGTTCTTCGTGAAGCGGGAGGACCCGTTCCGCGCCACCGCGCTGCGCGCCATCGCGGTCTGGACGCTGGTGGCGGCGCCCTTGGTGCTCGCCGGCGGGCTCTGGTACTTCTCGGTGGTGCCCGAGGCCATGCGCGAGAATTTCGGCGTCGCGCTGGCGAGCCTCGCATTCGCCGAGTGGCAGCAGCGCTTCCTGGAGATCGCGGCGCTCACCGTCATCGCCATCCTGGTGGTGGTGCAGGTGGCGATCGCGCGGCCGAACCTGCTGCCGCGCGTGGCGCTGCTGGTGCCGTTCGTCGCCATCCTCTGGATGACCGGCCATTTCGAGCGCGTGCGCGAGTTCGTGCGCAAGCCCTACGTCATCGGCTCCTACATGTATGCCAACGGCTTCCGGGTGGAGGACTATCCCCTCCTCCAGCGCGACGGCGTTCTGGCCTACGCCACCTATTCGAACCCGCTCACGCCCGCCGAGCAGGCCGGTCTGCCGCAAGGCCTCTCCGAGGCCGAGCGCACGGCGCGCCTCGCCGAGATCCAGCTCGGCAAGGACGTGTTCATGACCACCTGCTCGCGCTGCCACACCGGGCACGGGGTCAATGCCGTCACCGCCCATCTCAAGCGCATGTTCGGCGACCGGCCGTGGGAGCCGGAGCTGACCGCCGGCTACATCGAGAGCATGCACGACGCCCAGCCCTACATGCCGCCCTTCCCCGGCAACCGGCGCGAGCTGAAGCTGCTGGGCGCCTACCTGCACCACCTCCAGACCAACGACGCGCCGGTGCCCGGCGCGCAGCAGGCGGGTGTCGTCGTGGTCACGCCCGAGGCGCGCGCCGCCGCCGCCACCGGCCGGCCGCCGGCGACCCGCGCCGCCGCCATGCCCCGCACTTCGGAGACCGCCGCGCGATGAGCCCGACCACGCCCGTTCCCCACGACATCCCGCTGCCCATGCCGGCGCCGGAGCCGCTTCTGGTGGCGGTGCTCATCGTCTTCTTCCTGATGCACATCGTGTTCGTGAACCTGATGGTGGGCGGCGCGCTGATGTCGCTCTACTACGAGCTGCGCGGGCTGAAGGAAAAGCGCTACGACCGCCTCGCCTACGAGATCGCCGCGACCATCACCGCCAACAAGAGCATCGCCGTGGTGCTGGGCGTCGGGCCGCTGCTCGCCATCAACACGCTCTACACGGTCTATTTCTACACCGCGAACGCGCTGACCGGCGCGTTCTGGATCGCCATCGTGCCGCTGGTGATCGTCGCCTTCGTGCTGACCTACGTGCACAAGTATCTGTGGCACCAGATGGAGCGGGTGAGGTGGCTGCACATCGCGGTGGCCGCCGCGGCGTGCCTGCTATTCCTGTTCATCCCGCTGATCTTCCTCACCAACGTCAACCTCATGCTGTTCCCCGACAAATGGGGCAGCGTGCAGGGCTTCTTCTCGGCGCTCGCCCTGCCCAACGTGCTGCCGCGCTACGCCCATTTCATCCTCGCCTGTCCGGCCATGACGGGCCTCTTGCTGGTGTGGCTGTTCCGCCGGCGGCCGGAGGCCGAGATCGCCGAGATGGGCTTCTCCCGCGCCGAGCTGGTGCGGCTCGGCTATCGCTGGGCGTTCTGGCCCACCATGGCGCAGTTCATCGTCGGTCCGATCGCGTTCTTCACGCTGCCGCACGTCGCATCGCCGATCGGCGGGGTGATCGCGGCCTTCGGCCTGAGCTTCCTTCTGGCCTTCGCCCTGTGCGTGGTGATGATCCGCGAGATCCGCGGGCCGGACGGCAGCATCGGCCGCCGCTTCGGCACCACCTGCGCGCTGATGCTGGCGGTGGTCGCGCTGATGGGCGTCGGGCGTCACCTCTACCGCGAGGCGGCGGTCGCCCCCCACCGCGCGCAGGTCGAGGCCAAGACCAAGGACTATATCCGCCGGGCAGACGAGGCGAGGCGCGCCGCGCAGGCCCGCGACGGCGCACCGGCAAGCGTGCGGCCGTGAGGTCGGCCGGACCAACCTCCATGGACGCGGTCCGCGGCGGAGGCGGCGGGGGCCGCGACAGCGTGACCGTTCCGCGCGCCGCGCCGCCGCGCTAAGGGCTATGGCGGGACGGCGCTGAAGCGAAAGGGACAGCCGACGTGACGGGCGCAGGCGCGATCGAGGCCGATGCCAACCGGCGCAACCTGCTGCTGCTCATCACCTTGCGGTGGCTGGCGGTGGCGGGCCAGGTCGCGACCATCGCCATCGCCGACCTCGCGCTCGACCTCGCGCTGCCGTTGCAGCAGATGGGTCTCGTGATCGTCTTCCTGGTGGGGCTCAACCTCATCAGCCTGCACCGTGTGGCCTCCGGCTTGGAGGTCAGCGACAGCGAGCTGTGCGTCGAGCTGCTGCTCGACGTGGCGGCGCTCACGCTCCAGCTCTATCTCAGCGGCGGCGCCACCAATCCGTTCATCTCGCTCTATTTGCTCCAGGTAATTCTGGCGGCGGTGCTGCTGCCGCCCGCCGCCTCGTGGGCCATCGTCGCCGTCACCAGCCTCGCCTTCGTCTGGCTGTCGCGCTTCTACCGCCCGCTGGACCTCGGGACGACGGGACATGCCCACGGAGCGTCCACCTTCTTCGACCTGCACCTCCAGGGCATGTTCCTGTGCTTCCTCCTGGCGGCGGTCCTCGTGGTGCTGTTCGTGACGCGCATCACCGGCAACCTGCGCGAGCGCGACGCGCACCTCGCCGAGATGCGCCAGCGCGCGGCGGAGGAGGAGCACATCGTGCGCATGGGCCTGCTGGCCACCGGCGCGGCCCACGAACTGGGCACGCCGCTCGCCACCCTCTCGGTGATCCTCAACGACTGGGAGCACCTGCAGCCGATCGACGGCGACGGCGAACTCGCCGAGGACCTGGAGGAGATGCAGGCCGCGATCGCGCGCTGCAAGTCGATCGTCTCGCAGATCCTGCTCGCGGCCGGCGAGGCGCGTCCCGAGGAGACGCGGCGGGCCGCGCTCGCCGGCTTCCTCGACGAGATGGTCGCGCGCTGGCGCGAGGCGCGCCGCCCCGCCGAGCTCAGCTATCGCAACGGCGTGCGGCCGGACCTCGTGGTCGCCTGCGACGGCATGATGCAGCAGATGCTGTTCAACGTGCTCGACAACGCGCTGGAGGCCTCGCCTGGGCACGTCGACGTGGAGGCGCTCCAGCAGGGCGACGACATCCTGGTGCGCGTCAGGGACGCCGGCTCAGGGTTTGCGCCCGAGGCGCTGGCGCAGATCGGCAAGCCCTATCAGTCCACCAAGCCGCAGCCGGGGCGCGGCCTGGGGCTGTTCCTCTCCACCAACGTGCTGCGCAAGCTCGGCGGCGGGCTCTCGGCCCGCAATCTCGCGGGCGGCGGGGCGTGCGTGGAGCTGCGCCTGCCGGTCGCCGCGCTCGCGGTGGAGGATGCCGATGCAGCCTGAGGAAATGCCCCCCGGGCGCCGCCTGCTGCTGGTGGAGGACGACCCCTCCTTCGCCCGTGCGCTCAAGCGCTCGTTCGAGCGCCGCGGCTACCGCGTCGCGCTGTGCGCCAGCGCCGAGGAGCTCGACCTCATGACGCAGGACATCGACCCCGGATGCGCGGTGGTGGACCTGAAGCTCGCCGGCGCCTCCGGCCTCGACTGCGTGCGCCGGCTCCATGCCCGCGACCCGCACATGCGCATCGTCGTGCTCACCGGCTTCGCCAGCATCGCCACCGCCGTGGAGGCGATCAAGCTCGGCGCCTGCCACTACCTCGCCAAGCCCTCCAACGCCGACGACATCGAGGCCGCGTTCCAGCGTGCCGAGGGCGATCCGGAGGTGCCGCTCGGCGTGCGCCCCAGTTCCATCAAGACGCTGGAATGGGAGCGCATCCACGAGACGCTGGTGGATGCCGACTTCAACGTATCGGAGACCGCGCGACGGCTCGGCATGCATCGCCGCACGCTGGCCCGCAAGCTCGCCAAGCGCCGCGTGACCTGAGGCCGCCGCGCCCGGCCCGGCGCGTGCGGCATCCGCAGCCGGCGGGCATTTGCCGCACGCGTTCCGGCGTCACATCGGACGCCTTGTCCAATGTCAATGGCGCCCTGCCGCTGCTGAGTTACAGGCATCCACGGGTTGTCCTTCCTGAAAGACGGGCGAGACGGCGGGAGGCGGCAGCAGCGCGCTGGCCATGGCCGTGCCGTTCCGTCTGCCGACACGCTCCAGGACGGCTCGAAACAGCGAGATAGGTCGGTGCCGTGAACCTTCCCCTCCCGGTCCTGCATGCGAAGCCGCCGCCAGCCTGCCGGCTGCGGCGCGCGTCGGCCCCTTTGCGCCCAGGACATCCCGGCGCGGCCCGCCGCCGGGCGCCGGAATGAGATGCGCCGCGCCCCTCGCATAGCCCCCGAAGCGGCAATGGCGGACCTGCGGCCCGCCGCCGTGGTCCAGGCCGCGGCGGCGCTGCTGTGGCTGCCGCAGGCGGCCCTGCTCGCCTTCGCGGTAGGCGGCATCGCCGCCGGCCAAGGCGCGGCCGACATGCTGATGCCGGCCGCCGCCGTGGCGGGGTTCGGCATCCTCCGCGCGCTGCTGGATGCCGCGGGCAGCCGGCTCGCCTTCCGCATGGCGCGGCAGCGGCTGAGCGCGCTCAGGGCGAACGCGCTCGAAGCGTTGGCGCGCCGCTCGCCGCTCGATGCCGCTCGCCCGCCTTCGGGACTGGCCGCGAGCGTCGTCGTGGAGCAGGCGGAAGCGGTGGTGCCCCATCTCGCCCGCTTCCAGCCGGCGCGCTGGCGGGCGGCCGTGGTGCCATTGGCGATCCTGGTGGCGGTCCTTCCCGTATCGTGGACGGCGGCGCTGATCCTCGCCGCGGCGGCGCCGCTGATCCCGCTGTTCATGGCGCTGGTGGGCTGGCGCGCCAAGGCGGTGAGCGCGGCGCAGCTCGTCGAATTGGGCAGCCTCAACGGCGCGCTGCTCGACCGCCTGCGCGGCCTCGCCACGCTGCGCACCCTCGGCGCGGTGGATGCCGCCGCCTGCCGGCTGCGCGCCGAGGCGGAGAGCCTGCGCCGGCGCACCATGGCGGTGCTGCGCATCGCCTTCCTGTCCTCGGCGGTGCTGGAACTGTTCTCCGCGCTCGGCGTCGCCATGGTGGCCGTCTATGTGGGCTTCAGCCTGCTCGGCGTGATCGATTTCGGCCATTGGGGCCAGCCGCTCGACCTCGGGCGCGGGCTGTTCATCCTGCTGCTGGCGCCGGCCTTCTTCGAGCCCCTGCGCGAGCTCGCCGCCGCCTGGCACGAGCGCGCCGCCGGCGAGGCCGCCCTGTCGGCGCTCGCGGCGCTGGGCGCGGCCGGCCCGCAGATCCAGGGGTCGGACGCGGGCGCCGCTCCGGCGCCGGCCGGAGCGCCGGCCGTGCGGCTGGAGGCTGTGCGCCTGCGCCATGCCGGGCAGGCCGAGGCCGTATTCGACGGCCTGAGCCTGCACATCGCGGCGGGCGAACACGTGGCGCTGCTGGCGCCGAGCGGGGGCGGCAAGTCGAGCCTCCTCGCGCTGATCGCCGGGCTCGTGGCGGCGGACGCCGGCGGCATCCTCATCGGCGGCGAGCCGCTCACGCAAGAGAGCGCGGCGCGGCTGCGCGCCCGCATGGCCCATATCGCGCAGCGGCCGCACATCTTCGCCGGCACGCTTGCCGGAAATGTCCGCCTCGGCCGCCCCGAGGTGGATCTCGCCGCCGCCCGCCGGGCGCTCGGCGCGGCCCGGCTCGACGCCGTCGCCGCGGCGCGGGGTGCCGCTCCCATCGGCGAGGGCGGGCATGGGCTGTCGGGCGGCGAGGCGCTCCGGCTCGCGGTGGCGCGGCTCGCGGCGGCACCGCACGCCGGCCTCATCCTGGCCGACGAGCCCACCGCTCACCTCGACGGCGCGACGGCGCGCGAGGTGGCGGATGCCCTGTTCCGGCTGGCGCGCGGGCGCACCCTCATCCTCGCCACCCACGATCCGGCGCTCGCCGCGCGCGCCCACCGGATCATCCGCCTCTCCCCCGGCCTGAAGGAGGCGGCGGCATGAGCCCGCGCATGGCCGCGCTCGCGGCGATCCTGCGGCTGTTCCTCGCCGAGCGGCGTGGCGCGCTCATCGGCGGGGCGCTGCTGGCGGCCCTGACGGCGCTCGCCGGCGCCGGACTGCTCGCGCTGTCGGGCTGGTTCATCACCGCCTCGGCCCTCGCCGGCCTCTCGGCGGCGGCGATCGCCTTCGACGTCTTCATGCCGGCCGCCGGCATCCGCCTCCTGGCGCTGACCCGCACCGCGGGACGCTATGGCGAACGGCTCGTGACCCACGACGCGACGCTCGCCGTGCTCGCCCGCCTGCGCGAGCGCCTGTTCCGCGGCTGGGCCGCGCCGGAGGCGGCGGGCCGCCTCGCCGGGCAGCCGGCGCGGCTGCTGTTCCGCCTAACGCTCGATATCGACGCGCTGGACGCGCTCTATCTGCGGGTGCTGGTGCCGCTCGCCGCCGCCCTGAGCGTGGGACTCGGCGCCAGCCTCCTCATCGGCCTCGTCGACGGGACGACCGCGCTCGCCTTCGCGCTGTTCGTGCTCGCCGCCGGCCTCGGCCTGCCGGCCCTGGCGGTGCGGGCGGCGCGGCGGCCGGCGCGCCGGCGCGCCCATGGGCTGGAGGTGCTGCGCGCACGCGTCATCGATGCCGTCAGCGGCCAGACCGAGCTGCTGATGGCGGGCCGCCTCGCCGGCCAGCGGGAGGCCTGCGCCGCGGCCGACCGCGCGCTCGCCGCCGCCGACGACGCCCTCAACCGCATCGAGACCCGCCTTGCCGCGGCGCTCGCCGTGTCCGGCGCCCTGCTGCTGGCGGCGATGCTGGTGGCCGGCGCCGGGCTGAGCGCGCGCGCCGCGATCGACGCGCCGATGGCGGCGCTGCTGCTCCTGCTGGCGCTCGCGGCGTTCGAGCCGTTCGCCGCCCTGCGCCGGGGCGCGAGCGAGCTGGGGCGCGCCGTCATCGCCGCACGGCGCACCGCGCCGCGGCTCGCGCCGCCGCTGCTGCCCCCGCCGCCTGCGATGCCCGCCCCCGGCCTCGCCGTGCGGCTCGAGGCGGCCACCTTCGTCTATCCCGGCACCGCCGGTCCGGCGCTCGCAGCCGTCGACCTCGCCGTTGCGGACGGGGAGCGGCTCGCGCTGGTCGGTGCCAGCGGCGCCGGCAAGTCGACGTTGCTTGCCGCCATCGCCGGCGAGATGTCACCGGCGGCGGGACGCCTCGCGGCGGTGGGCGGAACGCTCCTCACGCAGCGCACCACGCTGTTCCGCGACAGCCTGCGCGACAATCTGCGGCTCGCCGCTCCGGAGGCCGATGATCGCCGGCTGCGCGACGCCTTGGCGGCCGCCGGACTGGACGCCTTCGTCGCGGCGCTGCCGCGCGGCCTCGACACGCGGCTCGGCGAGGCCGGCGTCGGCCTTTCCGGCGGGCAGGCGCGGCGCCTCGCCCTCGCCCGGCTGTTCCTGCGCGACACCCCGCTGTGGCTGCTGGACGAGCCCACGGAGGGCCTCGACGGCGCCACCGCGCGAGACGTCCTGGCGCGCCTGTGTGCCCGCGCCGGCCCGCGAACCCTCGTGATCGCCACCCACCTGCGCCGCGAGGCGGCGGTGGCGGGCCGCATCCTCCGCGTCGACGGCGGCCGCATCGCCGGCGCGGCGCGGCGCGGAGAACCCGGATTTGCCCGCGCGCTCGATGCGCTCAGGCCCGACTGAACACGCTTTTTTTCGGCGCCGCAGGGGCGGCGTCCAAGCCAGGAGACCGGACGACACCGGAACCACACCATGGAACTCAACGTAGTCGATCTCTCGCGTCTGCAATTCGCGATGACGGCGCTCTACCACTTCCTGTTCGTGCCGCTCACCCTCGGCCTCTCCGTGCTGCTCGCCATCATGGAGACGGTCTATGTGATGACCGGGCGGCCGATCTGGCGGCAGATGACGAAGTTCTGGGGCACCCTGTTCGGCATCAACTTCGTGCTTGGCGTCGCCACCGGCATCGTCATGGAATTCCAGTTCGGCATGAACTGGAGCTATTACAGCCACTATGTGGGCGACATCTTCGGCGCGCCGCTCGCGATCGAGGGCCTAATGGCCTTCTTCCTGGAAGCGACCTTCGTCGGCCTGTTCTTCTTCGGCTGGGACAGGATGACCAAGGTGGGCCACCTCGTCACCACCTGGGCGGTGGCGCTGGGCTCGAACCTCTCCGCGCTGTGGATCCTCGTCGCCAATGGCTGGATGCAGAATCCGGTCGGGGCGGCCTTCAACCCGCAGACCATGCGCATGGAGGTGGTGGACTTCTTCGCGGTGCTGACCAACCCGGTGGCGCAGGCGAAGTTCGTGCACACCGTCTCGGCGGGCTACGTGACCGCCTCCATCTTCGTGCTCGGCGTCTCGGCCTGGTACCTGCTGAAGGGCCGCCATGCGGACCTCGCCAAGCGCTCGATGACGGTCGCCGCCTCGTTCGGCCTGGCGTCGGCGCTGTCGGTGGTCGTGCTCGGGGACGAGAGCGGCTACCTCACCACCGAGCACCAGAAGATGAAGCTCGCGGCCATCGAGGCCATGTGGGAGACCGAGCCCGCTCCCGCCGGCTTCACCCTGTTCGGCTTCCCGAGCGAGAGCGCACGCGAGACCCATTATGCCGTGCGCATTCCCTGGGTGCTCGGCCTGATCGCCACCCGCTCGCTGACCCAGCAGATCCCCGGCATCGAGGAACTGGTGGCCGGCGCCGAGCGCAACATCGCCTCCGGCATCAAGGCGTTCGACGCCCTGCAGCAGATCCGCTCCGCCGGCAGCTCGCAGGCCATTCCGCCCGCCGCGCGGCAGGCCTTCGAGGCCGATGGGCACAATCTCGGCTATGCGCTGCTGCTCAAGCGCTATGTGGACGACCCGCGGCAGGCGACGCCGGCGCAGATCAAGGCCGCCGCGTGGGACACCGTGCCCAGCGTGCCGACCCTGTTCTGGTCGTTCCGCGTCATGGTGGGGCTGGGCTTCTTCTTCATCGCCTTCCTCGCCCTGTTCTTCGTGCTCTCGGCCCGGCGCAGGCTCGACCGCTACCCGCTGCTGCTGCGCCTCGCGGTGCTGGCCATCCCGCTGCCGTGGCTGGCGGCGGAACTGGGCTGGGTGGTGGCGGAAGTCGGCCGCCAGCCCTGGAACATCGAGGGCGTGCTGCCCACCGTGGCGGGCGTCTCCAGCCTCGGCGCCACCACCGTGCTCGCCACGCTGGTCGGCTTCGTGGCGATCTACACGGTGCTCTTCGTGATCGAGATGTCTTTGATGCTGCGCGCCGTCCGCAAGGGCCCCGAGCCGGACGACGCGCCGGAGGCCGAGCTGATCCCCCAAGCCTTCGCCGCTGCGGAGTAGGACCCATGATCCTTCACACCCTCATCGACTACGACACCCTGCGCGTGATCTGGTGGCTGCTGCTCGGCGTGCTGCTGATCGGCTTCGCCATTATGGACGGGTTCGATCTCGGCACCGCCATCCTGCTGCCGTTCGTCGCCAAGACCGACCTCGAACGGCGCGTGGTCATCAACGCCGTCGGCCCGGTCTGGGAAGGCAACCAAGTGTGGCTGATCCTCGGCGGCGGCGCCATCTTCGCCGCCTGGCCACCGCTCTATGCGGTCTCGTTCTCGGGCTTCTACCTCGCGATGTTCGCGATCCTGTTCGCGCTCATCCTGCGGCCCGTGGGCTTCAAGTATCGCTCCAAGCGCGAGAGCGCTTCATGGCGCAGCGGCTGGGACTGGGCGCTGTTCGTCGGCGGCCTCGTGCCGGCGCTGGTGATGGGCGTGGCCGTGGGCAACGTGCTTCAGGGCGTGCGCTTCCACTTCGACACCGACCTGCGGATCTTCTACGACGGGAGCACCCTGTTCGAGCTGCTCAACCCCTACGGCCTTCTGTGCGGGCTGCTGTCGGTGGCGATGCTCGCCATGCACGGCGCCGGCTGGCTGGCGCTGAAGACCGACGGCGCGGTCGCCGGCCGCGCCCGCGCCGTCGGCCGCATCGCCGCGGTCGCCACCGTCGCGCTGTTCGCCCTCGGCGGCGCGTGGCTGTGGCTCGCCGGCATGGGCTATCACATCGTCGGCACGATCCCGGCGGACGGCCCCTCCAACCCGCTGGCCAAGACGGTGGCACTCGCCCCGGGGGCCTGGCTCGCCAACTTCTCCGCCCATCCCTGGATGCTGGCGGGGCCGGCGCTGGGCGTCCTCGGCGCGCTGGGAAGTCTCGCGCTGCTCGGCTCGCGCTCCCAGGGCGGGGCGTTCCTCGCAAGCTCGGCGTCGATCTTCGGGATCATCTCGACGGTGGGACTTTCCATGTTCCCCTTCATCCTGCCGTCGTCGGTGGACCTGCGCTCCAGCCTGACGGTGTGGGATGCCTCGTCGAGCCATCTCACCTTGTTCATCATGCTGGTCTGTGCCGCGATCTTCGTGCCGATCGTCCTCGCCTACACCGCGTGGGTCTACCGCGTGCTCTGGGGCAAGGTGGACGCGCGCGCGATCGCCGACGACAGCAGCCACGCCTACTGAGGGAGACGCGTCATGTGGTACTTCGCCTGGATGCTCGGGCTGCCGCTCGCGGCCGCCTTCGCGGTGCTCAACGCCATGTGGTACGAGCTGATGGAGGACAAAGCCGCCAAGCGGCCGAACCGGACGTAGGCTGCCGTCGCGCACTCACCCCTTGGGCGGCTGCCGCCGCTTCGCCGCCCGGACCGGCATTTCCGCCGGCCCGGCGGCCGCTGCATGGAAGCGGCAATGGGCATGGTCGGCCAAAGTCTCGATCACCCGGCAGTCGGCCACCCGGCCGTGGGCGCAGGCCTCGACCATCTGCGCCAGCTCCGCCTCCAGCGCCTTGAGCGCCGAGATGCGCCGGCGCACTTCTCCGAGCCGCGCGCCGGCGATGGCGTCGGCCTCGGCGCACGACTGGTCCGGGCGGTCCTGGAGCTGCAGCAGCGTGCGGATGGCGTCGAGCTCGAACCCGAGTTCGCGCGCATGGCGGATGAAGACGAGCCGCTTCACCGCGTCCGCCCCGTAGAGCCGGCGGTTGCCCTCGGTGCGCGGCAGCGGCGGCAGGAGGCCGGCCTCTTCGTAGAAACGGATGGTGGGAACCTTCACGCCGCTTGCCCGCGCCGCAGCGCCGATGCTCTGGAGCGCATCCGGCGGTTTGTTCGCGCTGGCCGGGTGTGCCGGTCCTGCCGTGCGGTTGGACATGGGACTTGCTCCTCTAGTCGCTAGAGCATTTAGGGTGCCGGCCGAAGGAATGGAAGGGCGAGCAGAAAGGCCGCAGGATGAACGCTCCGCAGGTTCTCAGCCGGTTCCGCGTCACGGGCATGGACTGCGCCTCCTGCGCCGCCAAGATCGAGGGCGCGGGGCAGCGGGTGGAGGGCATCACCGAGATCTCCGTCTCGGTGGCGGCCGGCACGGTGTCGGTGCGGCACGCGGAAGGGCTCGACCTGACGGCTCTGACGCGCCGCCTCGCGCCCATGGGCTACACGCTCGCGCCCTTGCCCGCGACCGGCGCTCCGGCCGAGGCACAGCCGGAGGCGGGCGCCTGCTGTGGGCACGATCATCATGGCCACGACCACGGACACGCGGGGCACGCCCATGACGATCGGACGCCGCCTGCGGCAGGCGATGCGGATGTGACGGCCAATGCCCACCCGCCGGGCGGCCACGACCATGCCGCGCCGGCAGACGGGCGGTGGTGGACCACCGCCAAGGCGCGCCTGACGCTGGCGAGCGGCGCGGCGCTGGCAGCGGCGTTCGGCGCCGGCTTCCTCCTGCCGGCCGCGAAGGACTGGATCTTCATCGTCGCGATGCTGGTCGGCCTCGTGCCCATCGCCCGCCGCGCCATCGCGGCGGCGGGCAACGGAATGCCGTTCACCATCGAGATGCTGATGACCATCGCCGCGGTCGGCGCGGTGGTCATCGGCGCGGCCGAAGAGGCGGCGGCGGTGGTGTTCCTGTTCCTGGTGGGCGAGCTGCTGGAAGGGGTTGCGGCCGGCCGCGCCCGCGCCGGCATCCGCGCGCTGGCGGCGCTGGTGCCCAAGACCGCGCTGGTCGAGCGCGACGGGACCACGCGCGAAATCCCGGCAGACCGGCTTGTTTTGGGCGACGTCGTCCTGGTCCGTCCCGGCGAGCGCATCGCCGCCGACGGCGTGGTGCTGTCCGGCGAGAGCGGCGTCGACGAGAGCCCGGTCACGGGCGAGAGCGCGCCGGTGGCGAAGGAGCCCGGCGCCGCGGTGTTCGCCGGCACGGTGAACGGCGAGGCGGCGCTGCGCATCCGGGTGACCGCGGCGGCGCAGGACAACACCATTGCCCGCGTGGTCCGCCTGGTGGAGGAGGCGCAGGAGGCGCGCGCGCCCACCGAGCGCTTCATCGACGGCTTCGCGCGCTACTACACGCCCGCGGTGGTGGCGGTGGCGGCGCTGGTGGCGGTGGCGCCGCCGCTCGCCTTCGGCGCCGGCTGGGACGAATGGATCTACAAGGGCCTCGCCATCCTGCTCATCGGCTGCCCGTGCGCGCTGGTCATCTCCACCCCGGCCGCCATCGCTTCCGGCCTTGCCGCCGGTGCCCGGCGCGGGCTCCTGATGAAGGGCGGCGCGGTGCTGGAGACGGCGCGCAAGGTCACGGTCGTGTGCTTCGACAAGACCGGCACCCTCACCGCGGGCAAGCCGCAGGTGACCGACATCCTCGCCGCCGGACGGCCCGAGGTCGAGGTCCTGGCGCTCGCCGCCGCGCTGGAGGCGGGATCGAGCCATCCGCTGGCCCACGCCATCCTGTCCCGTGCCGAGGCCGAGGGCATCGCGCCGGTTCCGGCCGAGGCGGCGAAGGCCATGGGCGGCAAGGGCGTCTCGGGCCTGGTCGAGGGCCGGGAGGTGTTCCTGGTCTCGCCCCGCGCCGCCGCCGCGCTGGCGCCGCTCGGCCCGGAGCTGGAGGCGCGCATCGCCGACCTCAACAGCGCGGGCAAGACCTGCTCCGTGGTGGTGGCGGACGGCGCCGTCGCGGGCGTGATCGCCATGCGCGACGAGCCGCGCCCGGACGCCGCCGACGGGATAAGCGCGCTGGCGGCGCAGGGCATCCGCACCCTCATGCTCACCGGCGACAACCGGCGCACCGCCGAGGCCATCGGCGCGGCGCTCGGCATCGAGGTGCGCGCCGAGCTGCTGCCGCAGGACAAGCTCGACGCGGTCGGCGCGCTGAAGCGCCAAGGCGCGGTGGTGGCGAACGTGGGCGACGGCATCAACGACGCCCCCGCCCTCGCGGCCGCCGACATCGGCATCGCCATGGGCGGCGGCACCGACGTGGCGCTGGAGACGGCGGACGCCGCGGTGCTGCACGGCCGGGTGAAGGACGTGGCGGCGATCATCGACCTCTCCCGTCGCACCATGGGCAACATCCACCAGAACATCGCCATCGCGCTCGGGCTGAAGGCGGTGTTCCTGGTGACCACCATCGCCGGCATCACCGGCTTGTGGCCGGCCATCCTCGCCGATACCGGGGCTACCGTGCTGGTGACGCTCAACGCACTGCGGCTGCTCTCGGCCCGCCCAGGCTGAGGCGCGGCCCGGCGCCGCTTCCGGCGGAGGCGGCACAGGCGGGCTGGACAAAGGGCGCTTCCGGGCATATACCCACATTCATGACGTCTCCCTGCTATTGTGCCAATCTGAGGATGGCGGCCCGGAAGATCTCGGCGCGCTATGACGAGGGCCTGGCGCCCTCCGGCATCAACGTCGCCCAGTACGGGCTGCTGCGCCGGATTGCCCGCACCGAGGGCATCAGCCTTACGGAACTCGGCGCCCTTTCCGGGCTCGACCGCTCCACCATCGGCCGGAACGTGCGGGTGCTGGAGCGCATGAAGCTGGTGAAGTCGGGCCGCGGCAAGGACCAGAGGGAGGCGGTCGTTAGGCTCACCGAGACCGGATCGGCGACGCTCGCCGCTGCGACACCGCTCTGGCAGGCCTGCCAGAAGGAGGTGGAGGACCGTTTCGGCCCGGACAATCTGAAGCTGCTGCAGGAGGCCCTCGAAGCCCTCTGACCGCTCGTTTTTCGCCCTTTTGCAGGTATATGCCCGCAAATCGCTCGTCCCTGCGCGGCCTCAGGCCGGGCAGGCATTTCCTCATCCCCCTGGGTTGCTGCCCCGCCGCACCCCGCATGGTGAACAGACACATGGACTATATCCCCTTCGGACGCACCGGCCTGATGGTCTCGAAGATCGCCCTCGGCACCGCGACCTTCGGTACCGGCTGGGGCTATGGCGCCGACGCCGCGACCGGCGCCGCCATCTTCAACGCCTATGACGAGGCGGGCGGAAACTTCATAGACACGGCCGACGTCTACCAGTTCGGCCAGTCCGAGGAGATGCTCGGCGGTCTGCTCGACGGCCGCCGGGAGCGGTTCGTGCTCGCCACCAAGTTCGCGAACGGCGACAAAGCGGGCGCGGACCGGCTTGTCACCGGCAATAGCCGCAAGGCCATGGTCGCCTCGCTCGAAGCGAGCCTCAAGCGCCTCAGGACGGATCGCGTCGACCTGTTCTGGGTGCACCATCCCGACGGCGTGACGCCGGCCGAGGAGATCGTGCGCGGGCTCGACGACCTGGCCCGCGCCGGCAAGATCCTGTTCGGCGGCCTGTCGAACTTTCCCGCCTGGCGCCTCGCCCGTGCGGCGACGCTCGCCGAGATGAGCCGCGCGGCGCCCATCGCCGCGGCCCAGTTCGAGCATTCCCTGGTCCATCGCGCCCCCGAGGCTGACCTGTTTCCCGCCGCGCGCGCACTCGGGATGGGGATCGTCACCTGGTCTCCGCTCGGCGGCGGCGTGCTCACCGGAAAGTACCGGCGCGGCGAGACCGGCCGTGCCGAAGCATTGGGCGGGCGCGTGTTCCAGGCCGAGAACTCGGCGCAGCGCTCGGCGGTCGTCGACACCGTGCTCGACATCGCCGGCGCCCGCGGCGTGCCGCCCGACCAGGTGGCGATCGCGTGGGCCGCGAGCCATCCGAGCGTGCCCATGATCGGGCCGCGGACGCTCGACCAGCTGAAGAGCAACCTCGCCGCGCTGTCGCTTGCGCTCTCCGGCGACGAGCTCTCCCGTCTCGACGCCGCGAGCACGCTTGAGGGATCGTTCCTGCCGGAGGTTGCCCCCCAATTCGCGGACCGCCCGCCGGCCGGCGCGGTTCCCGTCGCCTGAGCCCTGCTCGCGCGACCGAAGGAGAACTTCCGATGACAACCTCAGCCGACATCCTCATCACCCAGCCGGTGCGCACCGCCATCGGCGCCTATAACGGGGCGCTGAAGGGCACCCCCGCCACCGAGCTCGGCGCCGTGGTGGTGCGCGAGACCCTGCGCCGTGCCGGCCTCGCTCCGGACCGCATCGGCTCGGTCATCATGGGCAACGTGATCCAGGCCGGAAACCGCATGAACCCGGCCCGCCAGGCGGCGATCGGAGGCGGCCTCCCGGTTTCGGTGCCGGCCATGACCGTCAACCGCGTGTGCGGCTCCGGGGCGCAGGCGATCCTCACCGCGGCCCAGGAGATCGGTGCCGGAGACATCGAGGCCGCGGTGGCCGGCGGCATGGAGAACATGGACCGCGCGCCCTACCTGATGGACGGCGGGCGCTGGGGCTACCGCATGGGTCCGGCGACCATCCTCGACAGCATGCTGACGGACGGCCTCAACGACGCCTTCTCCGGCGCGCATTCCGGCTGGCACACCGAGGACCTCGTGGCGCAGATGCAGATCAGCCGCGCCGACCAGGACGCCTTCGCCGCACGCTCGCAGGAGCGCTTCGCCGCAGCCCAGGCGGCGGGCTGCTTCACGGATGAGATCGTCGCCGTGGAGGTGAAGGGCCGCAAGGGTCCGGAGCGCTTCGACACCGACGAGGCGCCACGCCCGGAGACCACCCGGGACATCCTCGCCCGGCTGAAGCCCGCCTTCCGGCCCGACGGCACCATCACCGCCGGCAACGCGCCGGGGCTCAACAGCGGCGCGGCGGCCATGGTGGTGTCGCGCCGCGGCTTCGCCGATGCCAACGGCCTCGCGCCGCTCGGCCGCTTGGCCGGCCACGGCGTCGCGGCGGTGGAGCCGGGGCTGTTCGGCCTCGGCCCGGTGCCGGCCGTGCGCAAGGCGCTGGACCGCGCCGGCTGGTCGCTGGGCGATATCGAGCGGATCGAGATCAACGAGGCGTTCGCCGCCGTGCCGCTGGCCGTGGCGCGCACGCTCGGCCTGCCGGAAAACATCGTCAACGTGGAGGGCGGCGCGGTGGCGCACGGCCATCCCATCGGCGCCACCGGCGCCGTGCTGGTGACGCGGCTGCTCCACGGCATGCGCCGCGACGGCATCCGCCGAGGCATGGTCACGCTGTGCATCGGCGGCGGCCAGGGCATCGCCCTCGCCCTCGAAACCGCCTGAGCCGCCACGAAAGGCCGAAGATGACCGACGCGACCGTCTCTCCGCCCGCCCCCGGCGCTCCGTCGCTCGAAGGCCGCACCCGCCGCCTGGTGGAAGCGCCCATGCTGCCGCTGCTGCTCTCCATGGCATGGCCCAACATGCTCATCATGGTGGCGCAGGCGGCCACCGGGCTGATCGAGACCTGGTGGATCGCGCACCTCGGCACCGACGCGCTCGCCGGCATGGCGCTGGTGTTTCCGCCGGTGATGCTGATGACCATGATTTCCGCCGGCGCCATGGGCGGCGGCATCTCCTCCGCCGTCGCCCGGGCGCTGGGCGCCGGACGGCGCGACGAGGCGGATGCGCTGGTGCTGCACGCGCTGGTCATCAACGCCGCTTTGGGCATCGCCTTCTCGCTCGTCTTCCTCCTGTTCGGGCGGCCCATCTACACCGCGCTCGGCGGCACCGGAGGCGCCCTGGAGGCGGCGCTCGTCTATTCCAACATGGTGTTCGCGGGCATCGTCTTCGTGTGGCTCATGAATGCGCTGGCGAGCGTGATCCGCGGTACGGGCGACATGCTGTTCCCCGCCATCGTCATCTGCGTGGGCGTCGTGTTTCTGGTGCCGGCCTCGCCGGTGCTGATCTTCGGGCTCGGCCCCATTCCCGGCCTCGGCGTGGCCGGCGGCGGGGTGGCGCTGACGCTGTTCTACGCGGTCGGCACGCTCGCCATGGCGTGGCGCGTCGCCTCCGGGCGCAACCCCGCACGCTTCCGCTGGGTGCGCCTGCGCTGGGCGCTCATGAAGGGCATCCTGAAGGTCGGCGCGGTCTCGGCCATCGCCTCCATCCAGACCAACCTCACCATCGCCGGGGCGACTGCGCTCGTGGCGGCGGCGGCCGGCGTCGAGGCGGTGGCGGGGTTCGGCACCGGCGCGCGGCTCGAATACCTGCTGATCCCTCTCATCTTCGGCATCGGCGCGCCGCTGGTGGCGCTGGTGGGCACCAATATCGGCGCCGGGCGCGGCGACCGGGCGCTCTCCATCGCGCTGCTCGGCGGCGGGCTCGCCTTCCTGGTCACCGAGGCGATCGGCATCGCCGCGGCGCTGTGGCCGCACGCGTGGCTGTCGCTGTTCAGCGACGACCCGGCCATGATCGCCGCCGGCAGCCAATATCTGCGGATCGTCGGGCCGGCCTACGGCTTCTTCGGCCTCGGCCTGTCGCTCTATTTCGCCTCGCAGGGCGCGGGGCGGCTGTTCTGGCCGCTGGCAAGCGGCTTCCTGCGCGTCGCGCTGGCGCTGGGCGGGGGCTGGCTCGCCCTCGCGCTCACCGGCTCGCTCCTGGCTCTGTTCGCGGCGCTCGCCGTAGCGCTGGTCGCGTACGGACTGACCATCCTCGCCGCGGTGCGCTCCGGCGCCTGGTTCAGGTAGGGCCGGCGCGCGGCTCAGGCGCGCCGGCCGTCGAGCCGCCCGAACAGGTAGCCGATGGCGGCGACGACGATCAGCAGGACCGCGAGCAGGAACGCGCCTGAGACCGGCAGCCCCCCGCCCGCCGACTGCGACATGCCGCCGAAGACGAAGCCGGCGATGGCGAAGACGCCCATGAGCACGCCGAGCGCCAGCGGCCGCAGCGCGCCGGTCTCCGGCGCGGCCGGAGGAGCGGCCGGCGCGGCGGCGCGCGGAGCCTGCGCCGGTGCGATGGCGGGCGGCGGCTCGGATGCGGTCGCTGCCGGAGCGGGCGTGCCGGCAGGGGCGGCGGCTGCCGAAGCAGGCTCCTGCGGGGATTCCTGCGGCGCAGGCGCGGCGTCCTGGGCCTGCCGGGCCAGCACCTCCTGCGCGAAGCGCTTGAAGAAGGCGCCGGACATCTGCTTCGCCGTGGCGTCGATGAGGCGCGCGCCCAACTGGGCGAGCTTGCCGCCCACCTGCGCCTCCACCTCGTAGCGCAGGATGGTCTCGGCGCCGTCCTCCTCCAGGCTCACCTTGGCATCGCCCTTGGCGAAGCCGGCGACGCCGCCCTGGCCCTCGCCCGAGATGCGGTAGCTCTTCGGCGGGTCGAGGTCGAGCAGCGTCACCGCGCCGGAGAAGCGCGCGCTGACGGGGCCGACCTTCAGCACCACGGTCGCGGTCATCTCGGTGTCGGAGAGCTTGTTCAGCTCCTGGCAGCCGGGAATGCAGGCTTTCAACACCTCGGGGTCGTTCAGCGCCCGCCACACCGCGTCCCGCGGGGCGGGAATGCGCTGCTCGCCGGTCATGTCCATGAAGTCGTCTCCCGTTCGGCGCGTGCTCTATCATCAAATGAGAAGGCGATTCACCGATCAAATTGGTTCAATTTGATCGGATCGCGCTCTAGCCGCCGAAATCCACCACGAGGCGCACCACCGAGCCGTCGTGCAGCCGGTCGAAGCCAGCGTTGATCTCGTCAAGCGGGATCGCGCCGCTCATCAGCTTGTCCACCGGCAGGCGGCCGGACTTGTAGAGGTCCACATAGCGCGGCAGATCGCGCACCGGAACGCAGGTGCCGATATAGCTGCCCTTCACCGTGCGCTCCTCCGCCACCAGGCTGACGATGTTCACCGGCAGCGTCGCTTCGGGCGGCGGCAGGCCGGCGGTGACCGTGGTTCCGCCGCGCTTGGTCATCTTGTAGGCGTTCTCCAGCGCCCGCGCGGAGCCGGCGAACTCGAAGGCGAAGTCCGCCCCGGCGCCGCCCGCATGAGCACGGACCTGTTCCACCGCGTCGGGGGCGCGGGCATCCACCACGGCCGTGGCGCCGAGCGCCTTGGCGAGTTCGAGCTTCTCCGGCGAAAGGTCCACCGCCACCACCTTGGTGGCGCCGGCGGCGATGGCGCCGAGCACGGCGGCAAGGCCGACGCCGCCGAGGCCGATTACCGCGACGCTCTCGCCCGGCTGCACCCGCGCGGTGTTGATGACCGCGCCGACGCCGGTGAGCACCGCGCAGCCGAACAGAGCGGCGATGGGCAGCGGGATGTCGCGGTCGATCTTCACCAGCGAGCGGCGCGAGACCACCGCATGGTCGGCGAAGGCGGAGCAGCCGAGATGGTGGTGCACGTCGGAATGGTCGTGGCCGCACATGTGCAGGCGGATGGCGCCGGTGAGCAGACGCCCCTTGCCGTTCGCCACCGCGCCCGGCTCGCACAAGGCCGGGCGGCCTTCGGCGCAGGGCAGGCAGTGGCCGCAGCTCGGCATGAACACCATCACCACATGGTCGCCGGGCACCAGGTCCTCGACGCCCG
Organism: Xanthobacter tagetidis; assembly: GCF_003667445.1. GTDB lineage: Bacteria > Pseudomonadota > Alphaproteobacteria > Rhizobiales > Xanthobacteraceae > Xanthobacter > Xanthobacter tagetidis. The sequence goes on from NZ_RCTF01000004.1 coordinate 86,195, forward strand.
CGCCCACCTCCACCACGGTGCCCGCCGCCTCGTGGCCGATGGCCATGGGCATGGGCCGCGGGCGCGAGCCGTTGATGACCGAGAGGTCGGAATGGCACAGGCCGGCGGCGCCGATCTTCACCAGCACCTCGCCGGCGCCGGGCCGGTCCAGCTCCAGTTCCTCGATCTTGAGGGGCTCGCTCTTGGCGTAGGGATGCTCCGCGCCCATCTGGCGCAGGACGGCGGCTTTGATCTTCATTGCGGCGAATTCCTCCGTGGATTCCGCATGCCGCCCGGTCGCGCTGATCGGCGCGGCGGCTTGACACCCTCTAACATAGTTCAATAATGCAAGTAACTCTGGAATGAAAGCGCAGATGCCGGAACTCGACGCATGAAGCCCGCCCGGTTCGACTATGTCCGCGCCGAAACCGTCGCCCATGCGGGCGAGATTTTGGCGGCGGCCGGGGGCGACGGCAAGGTGCTGGCCGGCGGGCAGAGCCTCATGCCCATGATCAACTTCCGCTTGGTCAAGCCCACGGTGCTGGTGGACATCAACCACATCGCCGGGCTCGACACGATCGCGCTCGATGGCGGCCGCCTCAGGCTCGGCGCGCTGGTGCGGCACCGCATGACGGCGGAGGACGGACTGGTGAAGGCGCACGTCCCTGTGCTCCATCACGCCATGAAGCACGTGGCGCATCTCACCGTGCGCAACCGCGGCACCTTCTGCGGCAGCGTCTGCCATGCCGATCCCGCCGCCGAGATGCCCATGATGACCCTGCTGCTCGACGGGCTGATGCACACCGCCTCGTCGCGGGGAACGCGGGCGGTCGCGGCGCGCGACTTCTTCGTCGGCTCGCTCGTCACCGCCTTGGAGCCGCACGAGATGGTCACCGCCATCGAGATCGACGCTTTGCCCCCCGGCGCCGGCTGGGGCTTCGAGGAGTTCGCGCGGCGCCACGGCGACTACGCGCTCGCCAGCGTCGCCGTCGTGCTGGAACGCCAGGGCGGCCACGCCCGCAACGTGCGCGTCGCCACCATGGGCGTGGGCGAGATGCCGGCGCGCATGGACACGGTGGAAGCCGCCCTCGAAGGCTCGGCCATGGACGACCGCGCGCTCGACGGCGCGGTGGACCTGCTGCGGGCGGCGGTTGCGCCCAATTCGGACCTCAACGCCTCGGCCGACTACCGCCGGCACCTGGTCGGCGCGCTCGCCCGCCGCGCGCTCGCCGACGCATGGTCCCGCGCCACGGAGACGGCCCAGTGAGCGCCCGCGCCGAGATCACCGTCACCGTCAACGGCATCGCCTACACCCGCGCGGTCGACCCGCGCCTGCTGCTGTCCGACTTCCTGCGGCAGGAGATCGGCCTCACCGGCACGCATGTGGGCTGCGAGCACGGCGTGTGCGGCGCCTGCACCATATTGCTCGACGGGCGCAGCGCCCGCTCCTGCCTGCTTCTGGCGGTGCAGCTCGACGGCGCCGCCATCGAGACCGTGGAGAGCCTCGGCGCCATGGACCGGCTCGGCCGCGTCCAGGAGGCGTTCCGCGCCCACCACGCGCTGCAGTGCGGCTTCTGCACGCCGGGCTTCCTCATGACCATCACCGACATGCTGCGGCACCACCCGCTGGAAAGCGACGCCGAGATCCGGGAGGCGCTCTCCGGCAATGTCTGCCGCTGCACCGGCTACGAGCACATCGTGAACGCGGTGCGCGAACTCGCCCGCGAGCGGGGGCCGCTCAAGTGACCGACGCTCCCAGGACCGCCGACGCCTCGGTCGAGCTGCGCCCCAAGCTCGTCGGCCAGCGCATCAGGCGCACCGAGGACCCGCGTTTGCTGACCGGCTCCGGGCGCTATGTGGACGACATCGCGCTGCCCGGCATGCTGCACGTGGCGGTGCGCCGCTCGGACCAGCCGCATGCGCGCATCCTCTCCATCGACGTGGGCGATGCGTTCGCCATCCCCGGCGTGGTCGCCATCTTCGACGCGCGTGACATTGCCGGCGACATCCGCCCCGCCATCCCCACCTCGCGCATGGACGGCTATTACGCGACGCCGATCCGCCCGCTGGCGCAGGACAAGGTGCGCTACACCGGCGAGCCGGTGGTGGCGGTCGTGGCGGAGAGCCGCTATGCCGCCGAGGACGCGCTGGATCAGATCGCCATCGCCTACGAGCCTTTGCCCTTCGCGATCCGGCAGGTGGACGCGGTGGAGCCCGGCGCGCCGCTGCTGCACGAGGAGGCGGGCAGCAACGTCATCATCGCCCGCCAGTTCCAGCGTGGCGACGTGGACGCGGCCATCGCCGCGGCGCCGGTCACCGTGCGCAGGCGCTTCCGCATGACGCGCAAGACCCCGGTGCCGATGGAGAACCGCTCCTATCTCGCCGACTGGGACAAGAGGAAGCGCGCGCTCACGCTCCACACCTCCTCCAACATCCCAGGAATCGTGCGCGACGTGCTCGCCGACTGCCTCGATCTGCCCGGCAACCGCCTGCGGGTGGTGGCGCCGGACGTGGGCGGCAGCTTCGGCGGCAAGGGCTCGCTGAACCACGAGGAGATGCTGGTCTGCGTGCTGGCGAAGAAGCTGGAGCGTCCGGTGAAGTTCACCGCCGACCGCATGGAGGACCTCACCGCCATGAGCCAGGCGTTCGACGAGCTGATCGACGCCGAGCTGGCGGTGGACGCGGAGGGCCGGCTCATCGGCCTGCGCGCGGACGTGATCGGCGATATCGGCGCCTATTCCGTCTATCCCTGGACCGGGGCGCTGGAGCCGGTGCAGGTGGTCAGCTTCCTGCCCGGCCCCTACCGCATGCAGCACTATCGCGGACGGGTGCGCGGCGTGCTCACGCCGAAGCCGCCGACCGGCCCCTATCGCGGCGTCGGGCGGCCCTCCTCCACCTTCGCCATGGAACGCCTGATCGACATGGCCGCGCGGAAGCTCGGCCTGGACCCGGCGGAGATGCGCCGGCGCAACCTCGTGACGGCGGAAGAATTTCCCTACCGCACCGGCTCCGGCATCATCTGGGACAAGTCCGCGTTCCAGGAGTGCCTGGAAGGCGCATGCGCGGACTATCCGGCGCTGGTGAAGGCGCGCGACGCCGCTCGCGCCGAGGGGCGCTGGGTGGGCATCGGCCTTGCGAGCTATGCGGAGCTGACCGGCATCGGCTCGCGCATCGCGGTGGCGCCGGGCATGCCGATCAACACCGGCACCGAGACCGCAGCCATCCGCATCGACGCCACCGGCGCGGTGACGGCCGCGTTCGGCATCTCCTCCCATGGCCAGGGCCTGGAGACGACGCTTGCCCAGATCGTCGCGGACGAATTGGGCTGCCGGTTCGAGGACGTGGAGATCCTGCACGGCGACAGCGCCCTCGTGCCCATGGGCACCGGCACCTATGCCAGCCGCTCGGCGGTGCTCGGCGGCGGCGCCGCCACCAAGAGCGCCCGCGTGGTGAAGACCAAGGTGCTGAAGGCCGCCGCCCACCTCATGGACGTGCCGATGGAGGAGCTGGAGGCCGGGAACGGCCTCATCCGCGCCCGCTCCTCCAACGCCACCATGACCTTCAAGGAGGTGGCGCGGGCGGTCTATTCGCAGATGGGCCGCATCCCCTACGACCAGCGCGAGGACCTCGTCGCCGAGGAGACCTACGACCCCTATCTCGGCACGGCCTGCGCCTCCACCCACCTCGCCATGGTGGAGGTGGACCGCGACACGTTCGGCGTCACCGTCACCCATTTCGTGGTGGCGGAGGATTGCGGACGCATCATCAACCCGCTGATCGTCGAGGGGCAGGTGCACGGAGCGGTGGCGCAGGGCATCGGCGCGGCGCTGCTGGAAGAGGTGGTGCACGACGAGACCGGGCAGTTGCTCACCGCGAGCCTTGCCGACTACCTCGTGCCGGTGGCCACCAACATGCCGGACATCGGCATCGTCCATATCGAGGCCGATCTGCCGAACAATCTCGGCGGCTTCCGCGGCATGGGCGAGGGCGGCACCATCGGCGCGCCGGCGGCGATCGCCAACGCGATCTCGGATGCGCTCTCCCCCCTCGGCATCGAGATCGACACCCTGCCGGCGACGCCCGAGCGCCTGTTCCGGCTGGTGGAGGCGGCGCAGGCGGGGATGGCGCAGGACAAGCCGGCCGGATGACGCCGCTGCCCGCGTGAAGGCGTCATGCTCCGCATGCGCCCCTCAGGGCTTCAGCGTCGCCGTGATGGCGCGCTCGACCGTGGCGTCGGCGTCAAACGCCACGGGCACGCCGAGCACGCGGGGCCAGAACAGCGGCTCCTTGATGGCGCCGAGGAACTGGGCCGCGGCCAATTCGGGATCGGCGCCCGGCGCGAGGCGGCCCTCCTGCGCGAGCGTCGAGAAATAGCCGTGCAGCGCCTTGACCACAGGCTCCTTGCCGGCGGCGAAATAGGCCTGCGACAGTTCCGGGAAGCGCGGCGCCTCGGCGATGACGAGGCGCAGCAGCGGGATCACGTCCGGCCGGTCCCAGTGGTCCTTCAGCCCATCCACATAGGCGCGCAGCACAGCGCGCGGGCAGCCGGCGGTCTCCGCCGGCAGCGGCGGGGCGCGGGTGAGGTGGGACCAGGCTTCGTCGATCACCGCCGCGAACAGGTCCGCCTTGCTCTCGAAGTGCTGGTAGAGCGTGCGCTTGGAGACCGGCGCGGCGGCGGCCACCGCATCCATGGAGGTGGCGCCGTAGCCCTTCTCCAGGAACAGGACGCGCGCGGCGGAAAGGATGCGCGCGCCGGTGCCGCGCGGGTCGCGGCGGCGGGCCGCGCGCAGGCCGATGCCGGGGGCGGCGGGAGATGCAGGCGCGTCGCTCATTGACTTATGTAAACTATTCGGTGTACTTTTTGACCAGCCCGGCCGAATTCCCCAGCCGGGCCTTTCATCCATCCAATCTCCAGGAGGTCCCCCATGGACCACCGCCCCCTCGGTCGCTCGGGTCTTTCCGTGTCCGCCATCGGCCTCGGCTGCATGGGCATGTCCGAATTCTACGGCCCCAGCGACGATGAGCAGTCGCTCGCAACCCTAGCAGCGGCGCTCGATCTCGGCATAAATTTCTTCGATACCGCCGACATGTACGGCTCCGGTCAGAATGAGCGCCTGCTTTCGCGCTTCCTGAAAGGGCGGCGCGACAAGGTGGTTCTCGCCACCAAGTTCGGCCTCGTGCGTGGGCCGAACGGCGAGCGCCTCGGCGTCAGCGGCGCGCCGGACTATGTGCGGTCGGCCTGCGACGCCAGCCTCGCCCGGCTGGGCGTCGACACCATCGACCTCTATTACCTGCATCGGGTCGATCCCAAGACACCCATCGAGGACACGGTGGGCGCCATGAAGGGCCTGGTGGAGGCCGGCAAGGTGCGCTTCCTCGGCCTGTCCGAATGCGCCGTGGAGACCCTGAAGCGCGCGCACAAGGTCCATCCCATCACCGCGGTGCAGTGCGAGTACTCGCTGTGGACCCGCGATCACGAGGGTGGGATGCTGGCGGCCTCCCAGGAGATCGGCGCCGCCTTCGTCGCCTACAGTCCGCTCGGGCGCTCGTTCCTGACCGGCGCGGTGGCGAGCACGGACAATCTGGCGGAGGGCGACTTCCGCCGCGCCAATCCGCGCTTCCAGGGCGAGGCGCTGGTGCAGAACCGCCGCCTCGTGGAGGCGCTCGCAGACTTCGCCGCGCAAAAGGGCGTGACCAGCGCGCAGATCGCCCTCGCCTGGATCCTGAACAAGCAGGACCACGTGGTGCCCATCCCCGGCACGCGGCGGGAGAAGTACCTCAGGGAAAACATCGCAGCGACCACGATCCGCCTCTCGGGCGCGGAGATCGCCGCGCTCGATACCCTGTTCGCGCCGGACAAGGTGGCGGGCCCGCGCTATGCGCCCGCCGGCATGGCCGCGCTGGGGCACTGATCGCCCACCGTCCCCGTCTTTCATCCGTCGAGACCAGACCGGCCGGATCGCGCTTGCGATCCGGCCGGTCTGCGTTCGCGCGTCCCGCTCAGCCTCTTGCATTCCAGATATATCTTACGATATAAAATCCGCAGTCATATCTTTCGACATATCTCAGGAGACGAAATCATGTTCGGATGCAGGTCCAGCTGGAATCCCGAGCGCTTCGCCGGCGGCCCCGGCCGCGGCGATTGGGGCCATCGCGGCGGCGGTGGCGGCGGACGCCATGGGCGCGGCGGCGGGGGCGACATGTTCCGCCTCGGCCGGATGCTCGCCCAGGGCGACCTCAAGCTGCTCGCTTTGTCGCTCATCGCCGAGCAGCCGCGGCACGGCTACGAGATCATCAAGCTGGTCGAGGAGAAGACCGCCGGCTGGTATTCGCCGAGCCCCGGCGTGGTCTATCCGACCCTTACCTTCCTGGAGGAGGCGGGCTACGTCACCGCCGAGGCGGACGGCGCGAAGAAGCGCTACGCCATCACCGAGGAAGGCCGCGCCTATCTCGCGCAGAACCGCGACTTCGCCGACGCCATCACCGGGCGCCTGTCGGAGATCGGCCTCAAGATGGGCCGCGTGCGCAAGTGGATGGGCTGGAGCGAGGACGGCCCGAGCCACGGCGCCGAGCTGCCGCGCCTCGTGGAGGCCGCGCTGGAAAACCTGCGCGATGTCGCCCAGCAGCGCCTCGCCGCCAATCGCGGCGCCGAGACCCGCATCGTCGAGATCCTCGCCCGCGCGGCGAACGACATCCGCGAGGCGTGATCCGCCGGGCGCGGGGCGGCGATGGCCCGCCCCGCGCCGGCAAGGCGGGGCCCTCTCCCGGCCGAGCGATGGCGGAGCCTGATCCAGGGTCCCCGGCTGCGGCAGGGCCGCGTTGTCGCCGGCGCCATCCTTATGTAACGGTGGGCGCGGGATCGCGCCCGCCCCGCCTCGCACGCCGTCGAGCCTTCATGACCCTTCATCCGACCCCGAGCAATCCCGTCCCGGAAGGCGCCGTCACGGGCGACATCACCACCTCGGACGGCGTGCGCCTGAGGTTCGCGCGCTTTCCGGCGCAGGACACGCTGCGCGGCACGGTGGCGGTGCTGCCCGGGCGCACCGAATTCATCGAGAAGTATTTCGAGGTGGTGCGCGACCTCCAGGCGCGCGGCTTCGCGGTGGCGGTGCTGGACTGGCGCAGCCAGGGCGGCTCGCAGCGCCTCGCCGGCAACCCGCGCAAGGGCCATGTGCGGCGCTTCTCCGACTATCTCGCCGACCTCGACGCCTTCGCCAAGCAGGTGCTTCTGCCCGACTGCCCGGCGCCGCACTTCGCGCTCGGCCATTCCATGGGCGGGACGATCCTCTTGGAGGCGGTGGTGGCCGGGCGGCGCTGGTTCGACCGCATGGTGCTGTGCGCGCCGATGCTCGGGCTGGAGGTGGTGCCCATGGAGGGCCTGGTGCGCCCTTTGGCGCGCGGCCTCTCGCTGGTCGGCTTCGCGCGCGCCTATGTGCCCGGCGGCGGATCCGCCGCCGTCACCGAGATGCCGTTCCAGAACAACATCCTCACCTCCGACGCCGCGCGCTACACCCGCACCGCCGAGATCGTGCGCGCCCACCCGGAGCTGGGCCTGGGATCACCCACCATCGGCTGGCTCGCGGCGGCCTATGAGAGCATGGGTCGGCTGGCCCACCCCGAGACCGTGGTCGGCATCCGCCAGCCGCTGCTGATGGTGGTGGCCGGTGCCGACCGGCTGGTGACCAACGACGCCATCGAGAAGCTCTCGGCGCGGCTGATCGCCGGCGCCCACGTGGTGGTGCCGGCGAGCCGGCACGAGATCCTGATGGAGCGCGAGCTGTTCCGCGCCCAGTTCTGGGCCGCCTTCGACGCCTTCATTCCCGGAACGCCGCTCTGAATCATTGGCAGAGAACGCGTTATCCGATCAGCTTGCCGTACAAGCTGATCGGCGCGTGCTCCGAACAGCCGGCGGCGGGCCGCAGGCTCAGGCGCCGAGCGCCTTCAGCGCCGCCGCGTGGGCCTTGCGGCTGCCGGCTGCGACCACGCGCCCGCCGGCCACGGCTGAGCCGCCCTCCCAATTGGTCACGACGCCGCCCGCCCCCTCGATGATCGGCACCAAGGCGATCACGTCGTGGTCCTGCAGATTGGTCTCGATCACGAGGTCGATCAGCCCGGCCGCTACCATGCAATAGGCGTAGCAGTCGCCGCCATAGCGCGAAAGGCGGACCCTGGCCTCGACCCGCTCGAAGGCGGCGCGGTCGGCCTCGTCCATGAGGCGCGGGCTGGTGGTGTAGAGCACCGCGTCCTCAAGGCGCTCGCAGTCGCGGGTGAACAGCGCGCGCTCGCCGGCCGGGCCTTGATAGCGCGCGCTCCGGCCGTCGCCGAAGAAGCGCTCGCCGATGAAGGGCTGGTGCATCATGCCGTAGACCGCCGCGCTTTCCTTCAGGAGGCCGATCAGCGTGCCCCAGGCGGGCAGGCCGGCGATGAACGACTTGGTGCCGTCGATGGGGTCGAGCGCCCAGACGTAGGGGGCGTCGGGGTTCAGGTTGTCGAACTCCTCGCCGATGATCCCGTGGTCCGGAAAGGTCGTTGTGATGAGCTGGCGCATGGCCTGCTCGGCGGCGCGGTCGGCCTCGGTGACCGGGTCGAAGGCGCGGCCGCGGCTCTTGTCCTCGATGCTGAGCGCGGTGCGGAAGAAGGGCAGGATCGCCTCCCCCGAGACGGTGGCCAGCTGATGGACGAAGGTATCGAAAGCCACGGCCGTCATGAAGGTCCACCTCGGGGTCGGAAGATTGCGTGCGCCGGTTGCCAGCGGCGGCACGTAAGCGCGGGAGGGGGGCTGTGCCAAGTGGGGGGCGGGGGCGGAAGACGATTTCGGGGGCGGGATCGTTCGCAGGTGCGGGAGACGGCACGGCGGCTACGACTAAAGATGAATGCCCATTGATTTCAAAGCCTCAGCCGCCGGCCAAGCGGGACCCCCCGCCGCCGGGGGCACTGGCTCAAACGCGGGCAGGCGCACGCACCGGCACCGCCCGTCCGGCAGGCAGAATGCGCTCAAGGTTTTGATTTAAATGGTTTTATTTATGCCCAAAGCTGCCTAAACAATCACCGCTGGGTGATCTTGCGGCACAAGGGGGGAAACCGCATATTAGTGCGGCGCGGCATTGCTTGTTGCAGTGCCGCTGCCCTCCTTGGGCGTTTCCTCCCTAGACTTGGGCCGCTCCGATTTCGTGAGCGGCCCCTTTCTTTTTGGGGGTCTGGAGCGGGCCGAGGCTGCGCGTCGGGCCGCGGCCCGCCGGTCCCGGAGAATTCTGCGAAATCCACCTGAATCCCGCGCGATCCGACGCGAATCTCGCCGAGTCCGGTCCCGGTTTCCCTGGTCACGCCGGTCCCGGTCGGGGGCAGCAAGGGCACGGCACGATTCGCTCCCAGAGGGAGGTATCAAGAGGCGACATGCACCCCTCGCCCATCCTCCTCCGTGCCCTCTCCCCATTCTCCTCGGTGCTCCCTGCCCCTGCTCCCCCGCATGCGAGAGAGGGAGTCGGGTTCGAGCTCTCCGATCCGATTCGGAGGGGAGGCGCTCGGGGGAGGAATCTCGTTCGGGTGCCCCGCTCCGATTCGGAGACGAGGCTCGCAGGCTTCAGCTTGGCCGTTTCGCGGCGTGCGGATGGGAGAGGGCTTGGAAGACGCGATCCGCAGGCGCGCACACCAAGGGAGGGCATCCTGAGCGCGACTGCACCTCGGCCGACCCATAACCCAAGCGCGACCGATCGGAAGCCCGAACGCCCGGCCGGCGGCCGGTGCCCTCAGATCATCGGGCCCGCCAACGCAAAACGGCGGGGCGCTACCGGCCGTCGAGCCGGTATCCCGCGGTGCACGCCCCGATTTCGACTCAAAGCGCCCCGGCGGGCGGTGCAGCAGCGTTCCGCTGCCTGGGCGGCGCGGAAATTCTTCTCATGGGATCAAGCGATTGCAAAAAATCCCGCCCGTGCGACATCCAGACACTTGCTTTCTGGCAGCGCAATGGGCTATTGCTGCACTGCGACATGGCGATTGGCGTCGCTGTGTCGCTGCCCTCCTTGGGCGTTTCCTCCCTAGACTTGGGCCGTTCGCTCGCGCGGACGGCCCCTTTCTTTTTCAAGACCGGTGTTCACCCCGGCTCCCGGCTTTCCGCCGGCTCGGCTCTTGCGGCCGGCTCCCCTGTCAAATCGCTGTCATGCGGGTCGCTGTGAAGGTCTGACGGTTCTGGAACCGCCGATCCCGCGTCTGCTGCCTGGCCTTTTGCGTTTTTTCCCTAGACTTGGCGCCCATGCTTAGACTTGACGTCTGTTCTTAAACTTGGCGTCCAAATGAGGCCTGCCGTCCATTTCCGGACATGGCCGGCCCGGACCTTGCCCGCCCCAGACTTTACCTGCCCCAGACCTTGCCGGCCTTCGACTTGGCATCCATCCCTAGACTTGAGCCGTTCTTCAGCTTCTGCCTGTTGTTCAGCCCGCGCAGACGAGGGCTGCTCTCCCCTCTGGGACCTCCCCGACGCAAAGGACGCCAACCGCCGCTCCAAGAGAGCGGGTGTCGCACTGCGGCCTTCGCGGAAGCAGATGGCCCTGTCCTTCTGGAACGTCTCCCCTGGCGCGGAGACCCGGTCATTTGCCGGCAATCACGGGGCAAGCAGGTGCCCTCGTCGGTCCACGGCAAATTGGTATATCTGCCATTCGAAAAACGCAAGGCACCTTTTTGACGAATTTCCGACAGACCTATTCCGCGGCGGCGCGGGGCGGCTCCAGCGCTTCGGAAACCGCCGCCATCAGGCGCGGAACCAGCGTGCCGATGTCGGTGCGCAGGGCGCCGAAGCCGGCGCTGCGCTCATAGATCGCCTCTTCCATGTAGAGGCCGCGGTTGATCTCGATCTGCACCGCGTGCAGGCCGGCGGAGGGGTTGCCGTAATGCTCGGTGATGTAGCCGCCCGCATAGGGCTTGTTGCGCACCACCCGATAGCCGAGGGCCAAGAGCTCGCGCTCCAGCGCATCCGTCACCGCCTCGGCGCAGCTCGTGCCGTAGCGGTCGCCGATCACGAAGTCGGCGCGCGCGGCGTCGTCGCGGGTGGAGACCGAGGGCATGGAATGGCAGTCCACCAGCACGCAGACGCCGAAGCGCCGCTGGGTGCGCGCCACCAGCCGGCGCAGCGCCTGGTGATAGGGCTTGTAATAGGCCTCGATGCGCTCCAGCCCCTCGGCCACGGCGAGCCGGCGCGGATAGATCTCCTGTGCGTCGCCCACCACGCGGGCGATGGTGCCGAGCCCGCCGGAAACGCGGATCGAGCGCGTGTTGGCGAACGGCGGCAGGCGGCCCTCGAACATGCGCGGGTCGAGCTCGTAGGGCTCGCGGTTGAGGTCGAGGAAGGCGCGGGGAAACAGCGCCCGCATCAGCGGCGCCCCCGCCTCCACCGCCGGCAGGAACAGCTCGTCCACGAAGCTGTCCTCGGAGCGGCGCAGGGTCGGGAAGTCGAGCTTGGCCTGCTCGACGAAGGCGCGCGGATAGATGCGCCCCGAATGGGGGGAGTTGAAGACGAGCGGCGTTGCAGCCTCGTCCGGCGCCAGGATCTCGAAGGCGGGGTCGATGGTGTCGGCGAGGCAGGCAGTCATCGCGCGCCGGCGGCTCCTTCGATACTTGGGAAAGAAGACCTTAACGGCGCCTCGCGCGGCTGGAAAGGCCAGATGGCATATTGCGTCCCGCAGGGTTAGCGTGGGCCAAGCGCGAGCGCTGCCGGGCTTCGGGCGCGAGCCGGAGGGCGATGACCCCCGGCGGCTTTCACCTCGAATTTACCCGTTGGCGCGAAGAAGGCCCATGCGTCCCCGCCGATCCGGGACGGCCGGCACACTGAATTTGAGGGGAACGGGGCGTGGCCAAGATCCTGCTCGCGGAAGACGACAACGACATGCGCCGCTTTCTCGTGAAGGCGCTGCAGAATGCGGGCTATTCCGTGGCGTCCTACGACAACGGCAAGTCCGCCTATGAGCGCATGCGCGAGGAGCCGTTCGAGCTTCTGCTCACCGACATCGTCATGCCCGAGATGGACGGCATCGAGCTGGCGCGCCGCGCCACCGAGCTCGATCCCGACCTGAAGGTCATGTTCATCACCGGCTTCGCCGCCGTGGCGCTGAACGCGGACGCGCACGCGCCCACCGAGGCCAAGGTGCTGTCCAAGCCGTTCCACCTGCGCGACCTGGTCGCCGAGGTGGGCAAGGTGCTCGACGCCGCCTGAGGCGGGCTGCGCCTCCTTGAAACACCGTCTCCAGACCGGTCATGGCCGGGCTTGTCCCGGCCATCCACGCCCCGCGGCCGGGCGCTCTCCATCGGACGCGGCGCGCGCGGCATGGCGTGGATGCCCGGCACGAGGCCGGGCATGACGGGGGGAGAAACCGCGGGCACGCGCGGAACTGCGCGGTCCTGACCCACCCCGCCGGACCGCCGAGCCTTGCGGAGGCCGGGCGCACCTGCGAAAAGGCGCGCCCATGATCGTTCTCGACGAAATCTCGCTGCGCCTCGCGGGGCGCCTGCTCATCGACCATGCCTCCGTGGCCATCCCCGAGGGTGCGCGCGTGGGCGTGGTCGGCCGCAACGGCTCGGGCAAGACCACGCTGTTCAAGGCCCTGGTGGGCGAGCTGGAGCTGGAGAGCGGCGCCATCCGCCTGCCGAGCCGCACCCGCATCGGCCGCGTCGCCCAGGAGGCGCCCGCCGGCCCCGACAGCCTGCTGGAGCGGGTGCTGGCCGCCGACACCGAGCGCGCGGCGCTGATGGCCGAGCGCGAGAGCGCCACCGACGGCACCCGCATGGCGGAGATCGAGACCCGCCTGATCGACATCGACGCCCATTCCGCCCCGGCGCGCGCCGCCACCATCCTGGCCGGCCTCGGCTTCGACGAGAGCGCGCAGTCGCGCCCGTGCGCGGAATTCTCCGGCGGCTGGCGCATGCGCGTCGCGCTCGCCGCGCTGCTGTTCACCGAGCCGGACCTGCTGCTGCTCGACGAGCCCACCAACTATCTCGACCTCGAAGGCACGCTCTGGCTGCAGGACTACCTCGCGAACTATCCGCGCACGGTCATCCTCATCAGCCACGACCGCGATCTGCTCGACACCTCGGTGGACCATATCCTCCACCTCGCGAACCAGAAGCTCACCCTCTACAAGGGCGGCTTCACCGGCTTCGACCGCCAGCGGCGCGAGCGGCTGCTGCTCGACCAGAAGGCGCGCAAGAAGCAGGACGCCAAGCGCGCCCACATGGAATCCTTCGTCGCCCGGTTCCGCGCCAAGGCGACCAAGGCCAAGCAGGCCCAGTCGCGCCTCAAGGCGCTGGCCAAGATGGAGCCGCTCTCGGCCGAGGTGTCCGACGAGGCGGCCTCCATCTCCATCCGCCATCCCGAGCGGCTGCTCTCCCCGCCCATCGTGGTGCTCGACCACGTGGCGGTGGGCTACGTGCCGGGCAAGCCGGTGCTGCGCGGGCTCGATCTGCGCATCGACGAGGACGACCGCATCGCCCTGCTCGGGCCGAACGGCAACGGCAAGTCCACCTTCGCCAAGCTCCTGGCCGACCGCCTGAAGGCGGACAGCGGCAACGTGGTGCGCGCCGACAAGCTGGAAGTGGCCTATCTCGCCCAGCACCAGCTCGACGAGTTGCACGCGGACGAGAGCCCGGCCCAGCATGTGCGGCGCCTGATGAAGGACGCGCCCGAATCGCGGGTGCGCGGGCGCGCCGCCGAGATGGGCTTTTCCGGTGGCGCCGCCGACACCAAGGTCTCCGCCCTCTCGGGCGGCGAGAAGGCGCGCCTGCTGCTCGGCCTCGCCTGCTTCAACGGCCCGCATCTGCTGATCCTCGACGAGCCGACCAACCATCTCGACATCGAGGCGCGCTCGGCGCTGATCGAGGCGCTGAATGACTTTCCCGGCGCGGTGATCCTGATCTCCCACGACCGGCATCTGCTGGAGGCGTGCGCCGAGCGGCTGTGGCGCGTCGCCGGCGGCACCGTGAAGCCCTATGACGGCGACCTCGACCAGTATCGCCGCGAGGTGCTCTCCAAGTCCGACGGCGACCGCATGACCGGCGACGGCCGCCGCGACCGCGCCGAGGCGCGGGCGGCGGAGGGCGGGGCGAAGCGGCGCACCGCCACAGGCCCCATCAAGAAGCGCATCCGCGAGCTGGAAGGCCAGGTGGACAAGCTGGAGAAGGAGATCGCCGAGATCGATCTCAAGCTCTCCGAGCCCGGCATGCACGCCAGGAAGCCCTTCGACGCCGCCCGCTTCGCCAAGGCGCGCGAGGAGGCGGTGGCCGCCCTGGGCCGCGCGGAAGAGGCCTGGCTCGCCGCCAGCGCCGAGCTGGAGGAGGCAGGCGGGTAGGCCATTTTCCGGCGCAGGCGGTGCGCCGCCTGTTTTGCCCGCTGCGCGGGAGTCTCCCCTGGACCCCGGCTCAGCGCTCCGGCTGCGCCGTCGCTTGTCCGGGGAACGACGGCTCTGCCGTCGCTGGGCCGGGAAACCACCCTCGTGCCCGGCCGACTGGAGCGGAGCGTCAGCGCAGCGGAAGGAGAGCCGGGGCCCAGCGCAAAAGGTCGCCGAAGGCGGCATCTCCCGCCGCAGGCGGGGCGCCTTGGGTTTTGCCCGCTGCGCGGAAGTCTCCCCTGGACCCCGGCTCGGCGCTCCGGCTCACGCCGTCGCTTGGCCGGGGAACGACACTGGCTGCGCGGTGCCCTGCGCCCGGCGCGCACCCCTCCCGCCTTGCCTTGCCCTTCATTCGCGGCTAGAGCGCCGTCTTCTGTGCAGCCGGCCGGCTCCAAGCGGCCCGAGCGCGAGGAGCCCATGGCTGAGGACGGACTTTCCTATCGGGACGCCGGCGTCGACATCGACGCCGGCAACCGGCTCGTCGATCTCATCAAGCCGCTGGTGAAGGCCACCGCCCGGCCGGGCGCGGGCGCGGACATCGGCGGCTTCGGCGGCGTGTTCGACCTCAAGGCGGCGGGTTTCAACGATCCGCTGCTGGTCGCCACCACCGACGGCGTCGGCACCAAGCTCAAGATCGCCATCGAGACCGGGGTGCACGACACCATCGGCATCGACCTCGTCGCCATGTGCGTCAACGACCTCGTGGTCCAGGGCGCCGAGCCGCTGTTCTTCCTCGACTATTTCGCCACCGGGCGGCTCGCGCCCGAGGTCGGCGCGCACATCGTCGCGGGCATCGCGCGGGCCTGCAAGGAGGCCGGCTGCGCGCTGGTGGGCGGCGAGACCGCCGAGATGCCCGGCATGTACCAGGACGGCGACTACGACCTCGCCGGCTTCTCGGTGGGCGCCGTGGAGCGCGCGGGCCTGCTGCCGCGCGCCGATGTGGGTCCGGGTGACGTGATCCTCGGCCTCGCCTCGGCGGGGGTGCATTCCAACGGCTATTCGCTGGTGCGCCGCATCGTCGAGCGCTCCGGCCTCGTGTGGGGCGACCCGGCGCCGTTCGCGCCGGGCGAGCGCCTCGGCGCGGCGTTGCTCACCCCGACCCGGCTCTATGTGAAGAGCACGCTCAGCGTGATCCGCGCCACCGGCGCGGTGAAGGCGCTCGCCCACATCACCGGCGGCGGCATCACCGAGAACCTGCCGCGCGTGCTGCCCGCGGGCACCATCGCCCGCATCGACCTTTCCAACCTGATCGTGCCGCCGGTGTTCCGCTGGCTCGCCGCCACCGGGGCCGTGGCGAGCGAGGAGATGCTGCGCGCCTTCAACTGCGGCGTCGGCATGGCCGTGGTGGCGGACGCCGCGCGCGCGGAGGAGGTGGCCGACGCCTTCGCCAATCAGGGCGAGAGCGTGATCCGCCTCGGCGTCATCGAGCCCGGCGCGGGCGCGGCCCATGTCGCCCATGTCGCCCATGTCGCCTATGACGGCGCCGCCGATTTCGGGTTCCCGGCATGACCAAGAAGCGCGTCGCCGTGCTCATCTCCGGGCGCGGCTCCAACATGGCGGCGCTGGTGAAGGCGGCGGAGCGGCCGGACTTCCCGGCCGAGATCTCGCTCGTCCTGTCCAACCGGGCGGATGCGGCGGGCCTCGCCTTCGCCGCCGAGCGCGGCATCGAGACCGTGGTGCTGAGCCACAAGAACTATGCCGACCGCCTCGCCTTCGACGCCGCGCTCGACGCGCAACTGCGCGTCACCGGCATCGACATCATCTGCCTCGCCGGCTTCATGCGCCTGCTCACGCCCTGGCTGGTGGAGCGCTGGCGCGACCGGATGATCAACGTCCACCCCTCGCTGCTGCCGGCCTTCAAGGGGCTCGACACCCACGCCCGCGCTTTGGCGCTGGGGGTGCGGTTTCACGGCTGCACGGTGCATTTCGTGCGCGCCGAGATGGACGAGGGGCCGATCATCCTCCAGGCGGCGGTGCCGGTGGAAGACGACGACACGCCTGACACGCTCGCCGCCCGGGTCCTGGTGCAGGAGCACGTGATCTACCCCAAGGGCCTGGAGCTGCTCGCCGCCGGCCGTCTCGCGGTGGAGGACGAGCGCGTCGCCATCGCCGGGGCGCGCGGCGGCCTGCCGACGCTGGTGGCGCCGGCGGTCTGAGGCGCGCTGCGCCTCACGCCTTCGCGATGCGCACCCGGTTGTCGTGGAACGCCGCGCCGCCCACCGGCGCGACCGGATCGGCGCCGGTCAGCGTGTTGATGCCGCGCCCGCCGGCATGGGCGCGGTTGGGCTGGATCTGCTCCGACACCACCACGCCGCGCCGGAGCCCGTCGAACAGCCGCACCTTGAGCACCACCGCGCCGCGCGCGCTTTCCACCCGTGCGCCGTCGCCCGCCGCGAGGCCGAGGCCGGCCGCGTCGTCGGGATGGATCATCAGCGCCGGCGGCCCCTCGCGCTCGGCGGAGGTGGCGGTCTCGGTGAAGGTGGTGTTGAGGAACGAGCGCGCCGGCGCCGTCACCAGGCGGAACGGATAGTCCGCATTCGCCTCCTCGATCACCGCCCAGTGGTCCGGCAGCGCCGGCATCTCCTGCCACGGGCCGAACAGACCGGGCGCCGGGAGGCCGGTGGCGCTCCAGTCGGGCGCGAAGTGGAAGCGCTTGTCGCGGTGGCCGAAGCCGGTGAGGAAATGCGCCTCCTCGAACGGCGGCGCGATGTCGATGAAGCGCGCCGCCTCCAGTTCGTCGAGCGTGCCGCGGCGGGTCTCGCGCAGCGTCCAGTCGATGATCTCGCGCGCGCTCATGTCAAAGCCGGGATGCGCGGCGCCGAGCCGGGCGGCGAGCGCGCACACCACGTCGTGGTTGGAGCGGCATTCGCCCGGCGGCTCGACCAGCTTCGGCCCGAACTGGATGTGGGGGTGCCCGCCGGCCTGGTAGAGGTCGTCGTGCTCGGTGAACATGGTGGCCGGCAGCACCACGTCCGCCATGCGCGCGGTGTCGGTCATGAAGTGCTCGTGCACCGCCACGAACAGGTCCTCGCGGGCGAAGCCGGCGCGCACCTTGTCCTGCTCCGGCGCCACCGCCACCGGGTTGGTGTTCTGGATGAACAGCGCGTGCACCGGCGGCCCGCCGGCGAGCGCGTCCTCCTCGCCCACCAGGATCGGGCCGATGCGCGACTGGTCGAGCGCCCGCGTCCGGGGGTCGCGCAGATCGAGGCCCTCGATCATCCGCTTGTGCCAGCCATAGATGCCGGAGAGCGAGTGCGCGGCGCCGCCGCCCACATGCTGCCAGGCGCCCGACACCACCGGGATGGAGGCCACCGAATGCATGGCCACCGCCCCGTTGCGCGAGCGCGTGAAGCCGTAGCCGATGCGGAAATAGGCGCGCGGCACGGTGCCGACGAGGCGCGCATAGGCCTCGATCTCCTCCGCCGGAAGGCCGGTGATTGCGGCCGCCCACTGGGGCGAGCGGGTGGAAAGGTGGGCCTCCAGTTCGTCCGCGTCGCGGGCGAAGCGGGCAAGATAGTCCCGGTCGGCGAGGTCGTCGCGGAACAGCACGTGCATCACCGCGCAGGCGAGCGCGCCGTCGGTGCCGGGGCGGATCAGCAGCGGGATGTCCGCCTGCTCCATGGTGGGGGTGCGATAGACGTCGACCACCGCGATCTTCGCCCCGCGCGCTTTGCGCGCCTGCACCGCATGGGTCATCACGTTGACCTGGGTGGAGACGGCGTTGGTGCCCCACAGGGTCACGAGGTCGGACTGCGCCATCTCCCGCGGGTCGGCGCCGGAGAGCCGCCCCGCGCCGGCGAGGTAGCCGCTCCAGGCCGGGTTGACGCAGATGGAGGAGAAGAAGCGGGAGTATTTCTTGGCGTGGGTCAGCCGGTTGATGCCGTCGCGCATCACGAGGCCCATGGTGCCGGCATAATAATAGGGCCACACCGCCTCGGCGCCGTGGCGCCGCTCGGCGTCCGCGAGGCCGTCCGCCACCCGGTCGAGCGCCTCGTCCCAGGAGACCGGGGCGAACTGGCCCGAGCCCTTGGGGCCGGTGCGGACCAGCGGCCGGGTCAGCCGGTCGGGATGGTGCGCCCGCTCGGCATAGCGCGCCACCTTCGCGCAGATGACCCCGGCCGTGTAGCTGTGGTCCCTGGCGCCGCGCACCCGGCCGATGCGGCCGTCGGCGCCCACCTCCACCTCCAGGGCGCAGGTGGAGGGGCAGTCATGGGGGCAGACGGAGGCGCGGACCTTGACGTCCGTGCGCGGCAGCTGCGGGCTGAGCGGGGCGACGTGGGTGTTCATGGCCCGAACTTAAAGGGGGCGACGGATGCCGTCGCCCCCTTTTCACTGGTTCCTGCGATCGGCGGTCAGCGCGCCGTCAGGCGTGGTGCTCGGCCTTCTCGGCGCTGCGCCGGCCGCGCAGCACGTAGCCGATGGCGAGCACCACCAGGGCGCCGATCACGCTGGCGACGTAATGGGGCATCGCCGCGGTCTTGATGCCGATGGGCGAGTCCGCATCGGGCACCACGAAGGCGGGGTTGAACTGCTGGAGGTACTGCAGCGACACCACGTCGCCCACCAGCATCTCTCCCGCGATCCAGCCGAGCAGCGCCGCGCCGGCCCAGATGAGCGCCGGGAAGCGGGTGAGCAGCGACAGCACGAGCTGCGAGCCGAAGATGATGAGCGGGATGGTCAGCAGCAGGCCGAACACGAACAGCTCCCAGTGCCCGCGCGCGGCCGCGGCGATCGCCACCACATTGTCGAGGCTCATGACCGCATCGGCGATGGCGATGGTGCGCACCGCCTTCCACAGGCTGTCGGACGATTCGACGTGGTGCGCCTCGCCCTCATTGTCGGTGATGAGCTTGACCGCGATCCACAGCAGGAGCAGGCCGCCGACCACCTTCAGGAACGGGATCCCGAGCAGGTAGGACACCATCAGCGCGAAGATGATGCGCAGGCCGACCGCCGCGCCGGCGCCGAGCAGGATGCCCCATTTGCGCTGATTGGGCGGCAGCGAGCGGCAGGCGAGCGCGATCACCACCGCGTTGTCGCCCGACAACAGAAGATCGATCCAGATGATCTGAAGCAGCGAGACCCAGAAGGTCGGTGAAGCAAAGTCCATCGTCTACCCCTGCTGCGTGGTTTGGCTTTTTCGTTGTGCGGGCCTTGTTGCCCTAACGTCATATTTCCTAAGGTAAAATTTACCCTAGGTCATGTCGATGGCAAGAAAAAAGGGGGCGATGGGCGCCCCCTTTCGTGCCCCGCTCGCGCTTGCGGCGGGGCTGCCGGGTCAGTGGCCGCCGGCCACCTCCGCGTGGCGCGCCTTCCATCGGCGCATGCCGAAGGCGATCACCAGCACCAGCGCCGCACCGACCGCCGGCGCGACATAATGCAGGTTCTCCACCAGTTCGTGGCTGACGCGCTCGGTGATGGCCGGATCGCCCAGCAGCATCTCGCCGGCGACCCAGCCGAGCAGGCCCGCGCCGGCCCACACCAGGATCGGGAAGCGGTCGAGCAGGGCCATGACGATGGACGAGCCGGCGATGATGAGCGGGATCGAGATGGCGAGGCCGAACACCAGGAGATACCAGTTGTCCTTGGCGATGGCCGCCACCGCGACCACGTTGTCGAGGCTCATGACGATGTCGGCGAGGGCGACGGTGCCGACCGCCTTCCACAGGCTGTCGCTGGCCTCCACCGCCTCGTCATTGCCTTCGCTCGGCACCGCGAGGTCCACCGCGATCCACATGAGCGCCAGCGAGCCCACGAGCTTCAGCCAGGGCAGGCCCAGAAGCGTGGCGACGATGCCGGTGAAGAGAATGCGCAGGGCCACCGCGACGCCGGCGCCGAGGATGATGCCCCACTTGCGGGCCTTCTCGGGCAGCGAGCGGCACGCCATGGCGATGACCACGGCGTTGTCGCCGGACAGCAGGATGTTGATCCAGATGATCTGCAGCAGCGCGAGCCACAGGACCGGCGAGTCGAGCGACATGGTTTCCACCCCGTTGGGAAGGCTCGGCTTGAGAGCCCGATATTGGAGAGCCTGGTATTTGGCGTCTGGTGCGCCGTATTCTGAATTTCGGCGCTCGGACGTTACCCAAAGGGACAGGCCGTCTCAACCAAAACTGGACTTCGCGGTGCGCAAATTCAGTTGCGCACTGCACAAATGCGCCGCAGCCGGGCCGCGGCGCATGCATCGGGCGCGGACGCGACAGTATCGGGATGCGCAGGCGCGCCCCCGAAACTGTCGCTTGACGCTACGTCAGCCGACGATCTCGTTGCCGGCGAAGAACTGGGCGATCTCCACCTTGGCATTGTCGACGCTGTCGGAGCCGTGGGCGGAATTCGCCTCGATGGATTCCGCGAACAGCTTGCGGATGGTGCCCTCGGCGGCGTTCGCCGGGTTGGTGGCGCCCATCACGTCGCGATACTTGGCCACCGCGTCCTCGCCTTCGAGCACCTGCACCACCACCGGGCCGGAGGTCATGAAGGCGACCAGGTCGCCGAAGAACGGGCGCTCCTTGTGCACGGCATAGAAGGTCTCGGCCTGGGCCTTGGTCATCAGCACGCGCTTCTGCGCGACGATGCGCAGGCCGGCCTTTTCGATCACCGCATTCACGGCACCGGTGAGGTTGCGACGCGTGGCGTCGGGCTTGATGATCGAGAAGGTGCGCTCGATCGCCATAGGGGACCGTCCTGTCTGTTGCTTGGATAAGGAAACCGCGCAGGCGCGCGGGATGGCGGCTCTTAGCAGCCGCCGCCGCGAGGGGCAAGCCAAGCCCGCCCGTCCCCCGGCCGACAGCAACGGACCCTCAGCGCAGAGGAAGGAGAGCCGGGGCCCAGCGCAAGGGGTACGCCGAAGGCGGCTTTATAGTCTGGTAGCGGCAGAGGCATTGCCTGCTGTCGCAGGACTTTTGCGCTGGGTCCCGGCTCGGCGCTCCGGCTGCGCCGTCGCTTGGCCGGGAAACGGGGGGCTGCGCCGTCGCTGGGCCGGGAAACGGCTGGGCAGTGGCTGGGGCCTTGCCTTTCGGCCTCGGCTCCTGTAACGACTGCCGCCTTCGAGAGAGCCGGCCAATCGGGCTGCCGCGCCTTCTCATACCGCTCAACAGCAACAAGAGGCTGGGGGTCGGCGCCGCAAGGCGACCTTGACCCGTGCCACGGAGAGCCAAATGCCCAAGATGAAGACCAAGTCGGGAGCGAAGAAACGCTTCCGCCTCACGGGTACGGGAAAAGTGATCGCCGGCCAGGCGGGCAAGCGCCATGGCATGATCAAGCGGACCAACAACCAGATCCGCAACCAGCGCGGCACGACCATCCTCGCCGAGTGCGACGGGCGGGTCATCCGCAAGTCGTTCCTGCCGAACGGCTGACGCCGCACCGCGATCTGAAGGAGCTTTTCCATGGCCCGCGTGAAACGTGGCGTTACTTCCCACGCCAAGCACAAGAAGGTCTTCAAAGCCGCCAAGGGCTTTTACGGCCGCCGCAAGAACACCATCCGCGCTGCGAAGTCGGCCGTCGAACGGTCGATGCAGTATGCCTACCGCGATCGCAAGGTGAAGAAGCGCAACTTCCGCGCGCTCTGGATCCAGCGCATCAATGCCGGCGTGCGCGCGCTCGATCTGGACCTGACCTATTCGCGATTTATCGACGGTCTCGGCAAGGCCGGGATCGAGGTCGACCGCAAGGTGCTCTCGGACATCGCCATCCACGAGCCCGACGCGTTCAAGGCCCTGGTGGAGAAGGCCAAGGCAGCTCTCGCCTGAGAGCGGCCGAGGCCGTACGGCTGTGCCCACCGGGCGCGGCCGCTTCCCTCCCGTCTTTTCCGAGACCCCATCAGCCCCGACGGCTTGCCGTGCGGGGCTTTTGCCTTTCGGGGGCCCGCGTCTATAAGCGGCGCCGAAACACCACGTGTCGTCATGGCCGGGCCTGCCCCGGCCATCCACGCGATCCGGGCGCCGCGCTGGCGGTTCGGCGTGGATCCCCAGGCCAAGCCCGGGGATGACGGCTTCTTTCAGCCGGCTGGAATCCGAAGGCTTCGACCATGTCCGACCTCGTCCTGACCGACCACCCCGCCCTCGACGCCCTGGAGCGCGAGATCGCGAGCGCCATCCTCGCGAGCGCCGACGAGGCGGCCCTGGAGCAGGTGCGCATCTCCGCGCTCGGCAAGAAGGGCTCGGTGTCGGAACTCCTGAAGTCGCTCGGCGCCATGAGCCCGGACGAGCGCAAGGTGATGGGTCCCGCCATCAACGGCCTGCGCGACCGCATCCAGGGGCTCATGGCCGCGCGCCGCGAGACGCTGAAGGCGGCAGCGCTGGAAGCCCGCCTCGCCACGGAGAAGGTGGACGTGACGCTGCCGGTGCGCGAGGCGCCCGCCGAGATCGGCCGCGTGCACCCCATCTCGCAGGTGATGGAGGAACTGACCGCCATCTTCGCCGACATGGGCTTCTCGGTGGCGGAAGGCCCCGACATCGAGGACGACTTCCACAATTTCACCGCGCTGAACTTCCCCGCCGGCCACCCGGCTCGGGAGATGCACGACACCTTCTTCCTGCCCCCCGGCGCGGACGGCGAGCGCAAGGTGCTGCGCACCCACACCTCGCCGGTGCAGGTGCGCACCATGCAGGCGAAGAAGCCGCCGATCCGCGTCATCTGCCCCGGCCGCACCTATCGCTGCGATTCGGACCAGACCCACACGCCCATGTTCCATCAGGTGGAGGGGCTGGTGATCGACAGACACGCTCATCTCGGCCACCTGAAGTGGATTCTCGAAGAGTTCTGCAAGTCCTTCTTCGAGGTGGAGGGCGTGAAGATGCGCTTCCGCCCCTCCTTCTTCCCCTTCACCGAGCCCTCGATGGAAGTGGACATCCAGTGCGACCGCTCCCGCCCCGGCGAGATCCGCTTCGGCGAGGGCAATGACTGGCTGGAGATCCTCGGCTGCGGGATGGTGCATCCCAACGTGCTGAGGAATTGCGGGATCGACCCGGACGAGTACCAGGGCTTCGCCTGGGGCATGGGCATCGACCGCATCGCCATGCTCAAGTACGGCATGAGCGACCTGCGCGCCTTCTTCGAGGCCGACGTGCGCTGGCTCTCCCACTACGGCTTCCGCCCGCTGGATTTCCCGACGCTGGCGGGGGGCCTGAGCGCGTAGCGGCGATGGCGCGCGGTTGATGACGCGCTATATTGCGATCAAGGAGCGATCACCATGCTCGGCGATGCGGAACTGAAGCAGCTCATCGGCCCGATCCTGCGCAAGCAGCTTGCGCGCTCCGGCTTCGAGAGCTTCGATCTTGAAACGGGCGAGGATCACGACGGCGATCCCGCGCTGTTCATCATCGCGCATTTCGGGGCATCGCGGGAGATCGACGCTTCGGCGGTGATCGAGAGCACCAGCCGGATTCGCGAGCGCCTGCGGGAGAAGGGGGATCCCCGCCTTCCCTATCTGCGCTTCGGCGCGCAGCTGCGTCGCGAGACGGTCAATTGAACCCCTCCGAGCTGCTCGACGTGGCCGTCTCGCTTGCCGAGCATCCCGCACGGGGAAAGCTGAAGCAGGTCTACCGCCGGCGCGCCATCAGCACCGCCTATTATGCGCTATTCCACCGCCTGGCCGGCATGTGCGCCGACACGCTCGTCGGCGCACGCAAATCGGAAACGCCGGCCTGGCAGCGAACCTATCGCGCCTTGGAACATGGATTTGCAAAGTCCGCTTTGCTGGAACTGGCCCGCCGGTCCAATGACGATGCCGTCACGCTGCTCAGCGAGGTCTTTGTCGCCCTGCAGCAGTTTCGGCACGACGCGGACTACGATCCTCACGGCGCCTACGAAGACGGCGCCAGCGGGTCCTGCATCAAAATGGCCCGGCTCGGAATCGATGCGGTCTCGGGCCTTCCGCCCGAAGTGAAATTGGAAATCGCCACCAGCCTCATCCTGCGCTCCCGCCGCTGAGGACACCTCCCCTCGAACACAGTCAGTGGACGATGAAATTCACCTACTCCTGGCTTAAGGATCACCTCGAGCCCACCGCCAGCTTCGACCAGATCGTGGAGCGCCTCTCCCTCATCGGCCTGGAGGTCGAGGGCGTCGAGGACAAGGCGAAGCAGCTTGCGCCCTTCGTGGTGGGCGAGGTGCTGACTGCGCAGAAGCATCCCAACGCGGACAAGCTCAAGGTCTGCACCGTCTCCATCGGCAAGGGCGATCCCATCCAGGTGGTGTGCGGCGCGCCGAACGCGCGCGCCGGCCTCAAGACCGTGTTTGCCGCCCCCGGCACGGTCATCCCCGCCACCGGCACCGAGCTGAAGATCGGCAAGATCCGCGACGTGGAGAGCCGCGGCATGCTGTGCTCGGCGCGCGAGATGGGCCTGTCCGAGGAACATGAGGGCATCATCGAGCTGCCGGAAGACGCGCCCGTGGGCGCGCCGTTCGCCGAGGTGCTGGGGCTGAACGATCCGGTGATCGAGATCGCCGTCACGCCGAACCGCGCCGACTGCCTCGGCGTCTCCGGCGTCGCCCGCGACCTCGCCGCCGCCGGCCTCGGCGAGCTGATGGCGCCGCGGGTGAAGCCCGTCGAAGGCACCTTCCCCGCCCCGCTGAAGGTGACGCTGGAGTTCGGCGACACGCCGTCCCTCTGCCCGGCCTTCGCGCTGCGCGTGGTGAAGGGCGTGAAGAACGGCCCCTCCCCCCAATGGCTGCAGGATCGCCTGCGCGCCATCGGCCTGCGCCCCATCAACGCGCTGGTGGACGTCACAAACTTCATGACCTTCGACCGCAACCGCCCGCTCCACGTCTTCGACCTGAAGAAGGTCGCGGGCGACCTGGTGGTGCGCCGCGCGAAGACGGGCGAGACGCTGCTGGCGCTCGACGGCAAGACCTACACGCTCGACGAGAGCATGTGCGTGATCGCTGACGAGAAGGGCGTCGAGAGCCTCGCCGGCATCATGGGCGGCGAGGAGAGCGGCTGCGACGCGGCGACCGTCGACGTGGTGATCGAGAGCGCGCTCTGGGAGCCCATCAACATCGCCCAGACCGGGCGCAGGCTCGGCATCAATTCCGACGCCCGCTTCCGCTTCGAGCGGGGCATCGACCCCGCCTTCACGTTGCCGGGGCTGGACCTTGCCACCCACCTGATCCTGGAGATGTGCGGCGGCGAGCCGTCGCAGGTCGTGCTCGCCGGCGCGATCCCGGATACCGCCCGCACCATCGCCTTCCCGCTCGCCGAGGTGAAGCGCCTCTCCGGTCTCGACGCCTCGGAAGCGGAAATCCGCGACGTGCTGGAAAAGCTCGGCTTCGCGGTCTCCGGTTCGACGCCGGTGCTCGACGTGGTGCCGCCCTCCTGGCGCGGCGACATCGAGGGCAAGGCGGACCTGGTGGAGGAAGTGGTGCGCATCCTCGGCCTGGAGCGGGTGCCCGCGACCGAGTTCCCGCGCGACGCCGATGCCCGGAAGCCGGTCCTGACCGCGCTCCAGCTGCGCACCCGCAAGGCGCGGCGCGCGCTCGCCGCACGCGGCCTCGTGGAGGCGGTCACCTGGTCGTTCGTCTCCAAGGGCGCGGCCGAGGCGTTCGGCGGCGGCAAGCCGGAGCTGGCGCTCTCCAACCCGATCGCCGCCGATCTCTCCGACATGCGCCCGAGCCTGCTGCCGGGCCTGATCCGCGCGGCCCAGGCTAACGCCGACCGCGGCTTTGCCGATGTGGCGCTGTTCGAGGTGGGCCAGGTGTTCCTCGGCGACGGGCCGGGCGACCAGCGCCAGTCCGCCTCCGGCATCCGCCGCGGCACCGCCAAGCCCGGCGGCGCCGGCCGCTTCTGGGCCGGGGCGGCGGGCGCGGTGGACGCGTTCGACGCCAAGGCCGACGCCTTCGCCGCGCTCGCCGCCTGCGGCGCGCCGGTGGCGAACCTCCAGGTCACGGCGGATGCGCCGTCCTGGTACCATCCCGGCCGCTCGGGCACGCTGCGCCTCGGCTCCAACGCTTTTGCCCATTTCGGCGAGGTGCATCCGGCGGTGCTGGAGGCGCTCGACGTCACCGGCCCGCTGGTGGCGTTCGAGATCACGCTCGACAAGATCCCCGAGCCCAAGGCCAAGGCGACCCGCGTCAAGCCTCCGCTGGAGCTGTCCGCATTCCAGCCGGTCAGGCGCGACTTCGCCTTCCTGGTGGGCCGCGAGGTGGCCGCCGCCGACATCCTGAAGGCGGCGCAGGGGGTGGACAGGAAGCTCGTGACCGGGGTCGGCGTGTTCGACCTCTACGAGGGCAAGGGCATCGAGGCGGACAAGAAGTCGGTCGCCATCGAGGTCACGCTCCAGCCGCGCGAGCGCACGCTCACCGACGAGGAGATCGATCAGGTGGCGGGCCGGATCGTCGCCGAGGTGGCGAAGAAGACCGGCGCCGTCCTGCGCGCCTGAGCCGTTCCCCGGCCCAGCGACAGCGAAGCTGGAGCGCCGAGCCGGGGTCCAGGAGAAAATCCCGCGCAGCGGGCAATGCCTGAGAGCGCCGGGCACATGCCCAAAGCCCCAAAGGTGAAGCGCCTGCGGCGGCCTCTTGCGCTGGGCCCCGGCTCTCCTTCCACGGCGCTGCGCGCCGTTGCAGTCGGCCGGGGCGCGAGGGTGGTTCCCTCGCCAAGCGGCTGGGCAAGCCACGCGCCGCAAATCGACTCCCGCGACAGCGAAGCTGGAGCCGTTCCCCGGCCCAGCGACGGCGCAGCCGGAGCGCCGAGCCGGGGTCCAGGGGAAAATCCCGCGCAGCGGACAATGCCTGAGAGCGCCGGGCACATGCCCGAAGCCCCAAAGGTGAAACGCCTGCGGCGGCCTCTTGCGCTGGGCCCCGGCTCTCCTTCCGCTGACGCTCCCGTCGGCCGCGGCGCAAGGGCGTGCCGCTCCAAGAGGGGTGCTTGCCATGTGACTTCTGATGATTTATGAAATTCGTCAGAATTTGAATCCGAAGGGGCATCCGGCAGTGAACGTGCGTGGCAAGGAGACGGCGGACGAGACCCGCGAGCGGATCGCGCAGGTGGCGGAAGAGCTGTTCCGCCGCATGGGCTTCGCGAAGACGGCGGTGGCCGATATCGCCGCCGAGCTCGGCATGTCGCCGGCGAATGTCTACCGCTTCTTCCCTTCCAAGACCGCCATCGTCGAGGCCATCTGCCAGAAGTGCCTCACCGAGAGCGAGGTCGAGGTGGCCCAGGCGGCCACGGGTCCCGGGACGCCGCAGGACCGCATCGTCGCCGCCTATGCCTCCATCCTCGCCTATCACAAGGCGAACTTCCTGGCCGAGCGGCGCGTGCACGACATGGTGCAGGTCGCCATCGAGCACAATTGGCAGAACATCGAGGCCCACAAGGCGCGCATCGCCGCCATGGTGGCCGGCGTGCTGGCCGAGGGCATGGAGAGCGGCACCTTCGTGCCGCACGTTCCGGCGCAGGTGTCCGCCATCCTGCTCGGTGCGTGCGTGCGCTTCTGCCACCCGGTGCTGATCGCCCAGAACATCGACGAGGATCTCGAAGGCCAGCTCGACGCCACGGTGCGCTTCATCCTGCGCGCGGTGGAGGCCGAGCGCGCGCCGCTGGCGGCCCCCGCACGGACTGCGCCGGCGCGCAAAGGCGGCTGAGGCGCCGGGCCGCGCCTCTCGGCCCCGTTCAGGAACAAGGCGGAACGCGGCGGCCCTGCGGCCTTTCTCGTTCTGAAAATGACGATCGAAGATTTTTGTCAGTTTTGAATCATAACCCTTCAGACGTCAGGACGCTCGCCATGAGAGACCCCGTCGACCTGGATCTGCCCCACCCGGACATGCCCCATCCGGACATGGCCCTCGCCGGCCCGGCCGACCTCGCCTGCGCCGGCCTGCGCATTGCCGCCGGCACGGCCGCGCTGATCGGCCTTGTCTTCCTCGCCGGTTGCGGCGAGAGCGCGCCGGCCCAGACCGAGGGGCCGCGCGCCCGCCCGGTGCAGGTGGTCACCGTCGCCCTTGCCCCGCGCGAGGCGGAGAAGCGCTTCGTCGGCGTGGTGCGGGCGCGGCGCGAGATCGACCTCGCCTTCCGCGTCGCCGGCAAGGTCACGCAGCGCCTCGTCGGAATCGGCGACCGCGTGGAGCCGGGAACGGTGGTGGCGCGGATCGATCCGGACGACCTGAAGCTCGAACTCCAGAGCGCCGAGGCCGAGTTCGCCGCCGCCAAGGCCAACCTCTCCCAGAATGCGGCGGAGGATGAGCGGGCGCGCTCGCTCACCGCCAAGGGCTTCGCCTCCGCCGCCGAGCTCGACCGCAAGGCGCTCGCCAAGGAGGAGGCCGTCGGCCGCCTGGAGCGCGCCCGGCGTTCGCTGGAGCTGGCGCAGAACCGGCTGTCCTACGCCGATCTCGTCGCCGACCAGGCGGGCGTCGTCATCGCCACCGCAGCCGAGCCGGGCCAGGTGGTCTCCACCGGCCAGACCATCGTGCGGGTGGCGCGGCTCGACGAGAAGGAGGCGCTGGTGGCGCTCCCCGAGATCGACCTCGCCGATGCGCGCACCGCCCCCGCCTCCATGGAATTGTGGGCCGCGCCCGGCAAGGCCTATGCGGTGAAGCTGCGCGAGCTGTCGCCCCAGGCGGACGCCACCTCGCGCACCTATCCGGCGCGCTTCACCATCGCCGATCCCGACGCGGCGGTGGCGCTGGGCATGACCGCATCCGTCACGCTGCACCCGAAGGATCAGGCGAAGGTTGCGCGCCTGCCGCTCTCCGCCGTCATCGACAAGGGACACGGCCCGCTGGTCTATGTGGTGGAGCCGGGAACCGCGACGCTCGCCGCGCGGCCGGTGAAGATCGCCGCCTATACCGATGCCCAGGCGATCATCGCCGCCGGCCTCAACGAGGGCGACCAGGTGGTGACGCTCGGCGTGCAGACCCTGGAGGCGGGCCTGGCGGTGCGCACCGTGCCGGCCAAGGCGCAGGCCCAGGTCGCCGCGGCGGCGCCCGCAGTCGGCACGCGGCCATGAGCCCGCACGCCCCCGCGCCGGAGCCCGCGCCTGAGGAAGCCGGCGGCTTCAACCTCTCGCGCTGGGCCATCACCCACCGCGCCCTGACCCTGTTCGCGATCCTGCTGCTCGCCGCCTCGGGGCTCTACTCCTACCTCAATCTCGGCCGCGCCGAGGACCCGTCCTTCACCATCAAGGTGATGGTGATCTCCGCCGCCTGGCCCGGCGCCACCGCCTCCGAGATGCAGGCGCAGGTGGCCGACCCGATCGAGAAGAAGCTCCAGGCGCTGCCCCACCTCGACCGGGTGGAGAGCTATTCGCGCCCCGGCGTCTCCTTCGTGCAGGTGTTCCTCGCCGACAGCACGCCCGCCCGCGAGGTGAAGGACCTCTGGTACCAGGTGCGCAAGAAGGTCGGCGACATCAAGGGCGACCTGCCGCTCGGCGTGATCGGCCCCGGCTTCGACGACGAATATGGCGACGTCTATTCCAACCTCTACATGCTGAGCGGCAAGGGCGCGTCGCCGGCCGAACTGAAGCGCCAGGCGGAGGAGATCCGCCAGCGGCTCTTGCGCGTGCCCGGCGTCGAGAAGGTGGATCTCGTGGGCGAGCGGCCCGAGCGCATCTTCATCGAGTTCTCCCACGCCCGCCTCGCCACCCTCGGCATCACGCCGCAGCAGATCTTCGACAGCGTGGCGCGCCAGAACGCGGTGGTGGCCGGCGGCGCCATCGACACCCGCGCCGACCGCATCAACCTGCGCCTCACCGGCGCGTTCTCCGGCGAGAAGGCGGTGGCCGAGGTGCCGGTGAATGCCGGCGGCGCGCTGCTCCGCCTCGGCGACATCGCCACCATCCACCGCGCCTACGAGGACCCGCCCTCCTTCCTGGTGCGCCAGAACGGCGAGGGCGCGCTCGGCATCGGCGTTTCCATGGCGGCCGGGCAGAACATCATCACCTGGGGCAAGGCGGTGAAGGCCGCCATGGACGAGGCCATGAGCGAGCTGCCGGTGGGCATCGACGTGGTGCAGGTGGCGGACCAGCCGCACATCGTCGGCGAATCCGTGGGCGAGTTCCTGAGGACCTTCGCCGAGGCGCTGGTGATCGTGCTGGCGGTGAGCCTGCTCTCGCTGGGCTTCCGCACCGGCATCGTCGTCGCGCTCTCGGTGCCGCTGGTGCTCGCCATCGTGTTCCTGGTGATGTTCGCCTCCGGCATGGACCTGCACCGCATCACGCTCGGCGCGCTCATCATCGCCCTCGGCCTTCTGGTGGACGACGCGATCATCGCCATCGAGATGATGGTGGTGAAGATGGAAGAGGGCTGGGACCGCGCCCGCGCCGCCACCTTCGCCTGGACCTCCACCGCTTTTCCCATGCTCACCGGCACGCTGGTGACGGCGGCGGGCTTCCTGCCGGTGGGGTTCGCGAAGTCCTCCTCCGGCGAATATGCCGGCGGCATCTTCTGGGTGGTGGGCATCGCGCTGGTGGCGTCGTGGTTCGTGGCGGTGATCTTCACGCCCTATCTCGGCTTCATGCTGCTGCCGCAGATGAAGAAGACGGGCGCGCACGGCGCCCACGCCATGCATGACGGGCGGCTCTACCGCCTGCTTCGGCGGGTGCTGGAGGCCTGCCTCAGGCACCGCTTCCTGGTGATCGGCACCACGTTCGGCCTGTTCGCGCTCTCGGTCGCGGGCTTCGGCTTCGTGCAGCAGCAGTTCTTCCCCACCTCCACCCGGCCCGAGCTGTTCCTGGAGATGCGCCTGCCGGAGGGCACCTCCATCACCGCCACCGAGGCCACCGCCCGCAAGGCCGAGGCGCTCATCAAGGGCGATGGCGACATCGCCACCGCCACCACCTATGTGGGCCGCGGGACGCCGCGCTTCTGGCTCGGCCTCAACCCGGTGCTGCCCAACCCGAACTTCGCGCAGATCGTGATCGTCGCGAAGGACATCGCGGCGCGCGAGCGGCTGAAGGCGCGGCTCGACGCGGCGGTGGCGGACGGCGCCCTGCCCGAGGCGCGGGTGCGCGTCGACCGCTTCGTGTTCGGCCCGCCGGTGGGCTTCCCGGTGCAGTTCCGCATCGCCGGGCCGGATCCCCTCGTGGTGCGCGACATCGCCGAGAAGGTGCGCCAGGTGATGGCGCAGGATCCCGCCGTCATCGATCCCCACCTCAATTGGGGCGAGCAGGTGAAGTCGATCACCCTGGCGGTGGACCAGGACCGCGCGCGGGCCATCGGCACCACGCCGCGCGACATCGCCGAGACCCTGCAGACGCTGCTCTCCGGCTACACCGTGACGCAGCACCGCGAGGGCAACCTGCTGATCGACGTGGTGGCGCGCGCGGTGCCGGAGGAGCGGGTGGACCTGGAACGCATCGCGGCGCTCACGGTGGCGGGCGGCAACGGCACGCCGGTGCCCCTCGCCCAGGTGGCGCGCATCGCCTATGCGCATGAGGAGCCGATCCTGTGGCGGCGTGACCGCGACATCGTGCTGACCGCCCGCGCCGACGTGAAGGACGGCGTGCAGCCGCCCGACGTCACCACCCGCATCCTGCCGCGCCTCGCGCCGCTCAAGGCCGGGCTGCCGGCGGGCTACCGCATCGAGACCGGCGGCTCCATCGAGGAGAGCGCCAAGGCCAATGCCTCGCTCGCCGCGGTGTTCCCGGTGATGATCATCGTCATGCTGACGCTGCTGATGATCCAGGTGCAGAGCTTCTCGCGGCTCGGCCTCGTGCTCGCCACCGCGCCGCTCGGCCTGATCGGCGCCACGGCCGCGCTCCTGATCGCGCACCGCCCGTTCGGCTTCGTGGCGCTGCTCGGCTTGATCGCGCTCGCCGGCATGATCATGCGCAACACGGTGATCCTGGTGGACCAGATCGACCACGACATCGCCGAGGGCCACGCACCGCACCGCGCCATCGTCGACGCCACGCTGCGCCGGGCACGGCCGGTGGTGCTGACCGCGCTCGCCGCGGTGCTGGGCATGATCCCGCTGGCGGGGAGCGTGTTCTGGGGGCCGATGGCGGTCACCATTATGGGCGGCCTGCTGGTGGCGACCGCGCTCACCCTGCTGGTGGTGCCGGCGCTCTATGCCGCCTTCTTCCGGGTGGACGTGCGCCAGCCGGTGGAGCCGGAGGCGCTGCCGGCGCCGGCAGAATGACGCCGGTGCCCTCCCCCGCGCGGGGGAGGGCTGAGAGCGGACGCCTTCGGCCTGCGTAAAGGGCGCCGCTCAGGCCTTCTTGCCGCGCAGCGCGAGGCCGAACATGGCGGTGGTGACGCCGTTCACGATCAAGTCGATGCCGAGGAACAGGCCGAGGATGTAGAGCGAGTTCACCGGCCAGCGGGCGATGATGATGAGGCCCAGCACCAGCGTGATGAGGCCGGCGAAGACGATCCAGCCCCAGCCGGCGGCCGGGCGGGTGCCGAAGCCGGCGGCGATGCGGAACGCGCCTTCCACCGCCAGCGCGACGCCGACCATCAGGGTCAGCACGCCGGCGCCGAGCAGCGGGTTGTACATCATGAGCGCGCCAGCGACGACGTAGAGCACGCCGGCCAGCAGCCAGAAGAAGAAGCGGCCCCAGCCCTTGACGCGGAAGGCGTGGATCACCTGCACCACGCCACCCACCACGATCAGCGCGCCCACATAGAGCACCGTGACCAGGGTGGAGGCGAGCACGTGTCCGAGCGCGACGAAGCCGAGAATCGCGAACGCGACGCCGAGGGCGACGAACCAGCCCCAGCTGGCGCGGATGGATTGCAGCCCGTCGATGGCGGCGGCGGAGGGGGCAGAAGCAGGCATGGTCATGGACCGTCTCCAAGCGCGCCGGGACAGGTTGCCGCGACTCGCGGCGCGTCCGGCGGACAAATGGCATCATACAGCAGTCGGATGCGCGACATAACGTTTCCGTGATCGAGAGCCGCACTGCCGGGAGGCCGAGAGATGGACAAGACCAGGCGCCAGCCGCCCGCATGGAAGACGGCATTGCGCACACGGCTGCCCGGCTGGCTCCGGCCGCACCTGCGGCTGATCCTCGCAATCGCCGTCGCCGCGGCGGTGTTCGCGCTGGCGCCGATCCCGCGCGCCAGCATGCGCTACCTCATCGCCTTCGATGCCGGCGCGGCGGTGTGGCTGGCACTGGCGGTGGCGCTGGTGCTGAGGTGCGACGCCGCCGAGGTGCGGCGCCGCGCCGAGGACGACGACGAGGGGGCCTGGATCGCATTGGTGGTGGCGGTGGTCGCCACCGCGTCGAGCCTGGTGGCGGTGGTGCTCGCCGCCGCGGCGCCGCCCAATGCGCCGCGCTCGGCGCACATCGCGCTCGGGGTCGGCACCCTGCTCGCCTCGTGGCTGTTCCTCCACACCCTGTTCGCGTTCCACTATGCGCGGGAATATTACGACCCGGACATTCCCGATGCCGCGCCGCCGCTCGGCTTTCCCGGCGGCGGCCGCCCGGACTACTGGGACTTTCTCTACTTCGCGTTCAACCTCGGCACCTCGGCCCAGACCTCGGACGTGACGGTGAACTCCCAGCGCCTGCGCCGCTTCGTCCTCGGCCACCAGGTGGCGTCCTACCTGTTCAACACCGCGGTGATCGCGCTCGGCGTGAACGTGGCCGCCTCGCTGATGTGAGCGCGCCTCAAGCCGAACGCGAAAAGGGCGCGCCTTGCGGGCGCGCCCTCTGTCGTCATCCGTGCCTTCTGCCGCGCGTCAGCGCTGGGCGGTGGCGGACGGGGTCGAGCCGGTCGTGATCGGAGCCGAGGCGCCGGCCGCATTGGCCTGGGCGCCGCCGGGCTTGGGCAGGATCACCACCTTGGTGCCCACCTTCACGCGGTCGTAGAGGTCTTCCACGTCGTTGTTCAGCATGCGGAAGCAGCCCGACGACACGAACTTGCCGATGGTCTGCGGCTCGTTGGTGCCGTGGATGCGGTAGATGGTGCCGCCGAGATACATGGTGCGGGCGCCGAGCGGATTGCCCGGTCCGCCGGCCATGAAGCGCGGCAGATAGGGCTGGCGCTGGATCATCTCCGCCGGCGGGCGCCAGTCGGCCCATTCCGCCTTGCGGGTGACCTTCTCGGTGCCGGCCCAGGTGAAGCCGTCGCGGCCGACGCCGATGCCGTAGCGGATCGCCTTGCCGTTGCCGAGCACGAAATAGAGGTAGGTGTTCGGGGTATCGATGACGATCGTGCCCGCGGGCTGGGTCGTCACATAGTCCACCGTCTGCCGGCGGAAGCGATCCGGCACCGGCTCGGCCGGGTCGACATCCTCGATGCGCGGGCCGGAGGGCGCCTCCTGGGTGCCGGGCACC
Organism: Xanthobacter tagetidis; assembly: GCF_003667445.1. GTDB lineage: Bacteria > Pseudomonadota > Alphaproteobacteria > Rhizobiales > Xanthobacteraceae > Xanthobacter > Xanthobacter tagetidis. Next base: position 120,759 of record NZ_RCTF01000004.1, read on the forward strand.
ATGGCGGCATTGGGGCTATAGACGCCGGCAGGCGGCGCCGCGACATAGCCCTGCTGGCTCGGCACGCCATAGGCCTGCTGCTGGGAATAATCCGGCTGCGCGGCCGGCGGATAGCCCGGCTGCGGATAGGCCTGCTGCACGTTGCCCTGCTGGGGATAGCCGGGCTGCGGATACGCCTGCTGCGGGTACGCCTGCTGCTGCTGCGGGTAGCCCTGCTGGGGATATGCCTGCTGCTGCGGATAAGGCTGCTGCGGCGTGATGGACATGGGCTGACCCGATTCGGCCGGGGCCGGCGCGCCATAGGCCTGCTGCGGGGCCGGCACGGACGGCGTGTAGCCCTGAGGCTGGCCCGAAGGCGGCGCCAGATTGGTCCGCTCCACCGCGTCGCTGCTGCGGCCGGGCATCGGCCGCGCATAGGGATCGTTGTAGCCGGGCGGCGGCGCACCATAGCCGCCGACGCTGCCGGGCGGGGTGTCGGGCTCCGCCGGCATGGCATAGCCGCCATAGGCACCCTGGCCGAACGCCGGCAGGGACACGAGGGACGCCCCGAAGGCAGCGATGAGGAAGGTCTGACGCAGCATCATGACAAAAGCTGTTAACCTTGAAACGTGACGAAATTGGAAACGGACTGAGACTTTCTCCGGTTCCCCGCCTTGCCCGCCCAAATTGGCCCAGGCGACGCGGCTTTCCCCGTCCATGAACCCCCGAGGCCGGGCACGCCGTCCTGGAAAGCCGACGCGCCGCAGGCCCGAAGGGTGCACGGCGCCTCTCTCAGCGCTTTATCTTGCGCTGCATCCTGGTGCAACGCGGCATGGGCGTTCGCCGCAAAACGTGATCTGCGCCGGCCGGGCCTGCCCTGCCCTACCTGCGCGCCGCGTGCACCCATCCGCGATGCTTGCACCCGCCTCGCGAACGATATAAACATATCCTTATGTCATCATCGAATGCCGCACTCCCCTTCCCGTTCGCGCTCGAAGGCCTCAAGGCCGCGGGCGAGAGCACGCGGCTGCGCCTCTTGGCGGTGCTCGCGGAAGCCGAGCTGACGGTCTCCGACCTGACCGACATCCTCGGCCAGTCGCAGCCGAGAATCTCCCGCCATCTAAAGCTCCTGGCCGATGCCGGCCTGGTCGAGCGCCACCGCGAGGCGAGCTGGATCTTCTACCGCTGCGCCACCGAGGGGGCGGGCCGGGCCTTCGTCTCCCGCCTCCTGGCGCTGCTCGACCGGCAGGACGGGCTGCTCACCCGCGACCGCGAGCGCCTCGCCGACGTGCGCGCCGCCCGCGCCGCCGCGGCACAGGCCTATTTCTCGACCCATGCGAAAAGCTGGGACGAGATCCGCAAATTGCACGTGCCCGAGGCGGCGGTCGAAGGCGCCGTGCGCGAGGCGCTCGGCGGCGAGCCGATCCACAGCCTGCTCGACCTCGGCACCGGCACCGCCCGCATGCTGGAGCTGTTCGCGCCCGAGATCGAGCGCGGCATCGGCCTCGATCTGTCGCCCGACATGCTGGGCGTCGCGCGCGCCAACCTGGAGCGCGCCGGCATCCGCCACTGCACGGTGCGCCAGAGCGACATCTATGCCATTCCTGCGCCGCGCGATTCGTTCGACGTGGTGATCCTCCACCAGGTGCTGCACTTCCTCGACGACGCGGCACGCGCGCTGGCCGAGGCGGCGCGGGTGCTGCGCCCCGGCGGCCGGCTCCTGGTGGTGGACTTCGCGCCCCACGATCTCGAATTCCTGCGCGACGACCACGCCCACCGCCGGCTCGGCTTCGCGCGCGAGCAGATGGAGGCGTGGCTGGCGCAGGCGGGCCTTCGTCCGGTGTCGTTCCGCACCCTCGTTCCCGAGGGCGGCGCCAAGGACGGGCTCGTGGTTTCCATCTGGCTCGCCCGCGACCCGCGCATGCTGATGGCGGGCGCCCAAAGGGAGGTTGCGTGATGACTGACGCCGTGCGGGCGAGCCGCCAGACGGACAAGGCGCCGATCTCGGTCTCGTTCGAGTTCTTCCCGCCGAAGAACGAGGAGATGGAGAAGCAGCTGTGGGCCTCCATCGACCGGCTGGCGCCGCTCGCGCCGCGCTTCGTGTCGGTGACCTACGGCGCCGGCGGCTCCACCCGCGAGCGCACCCATGCGACCGTCTCGCGCATCGTCAGGGACACCGATCTGCACCCCGCCGCGCACCTCACCTGCGTCGCCGCGACGCGGGACGAGATCGACGAGGTGATCCGCGGCTACGGCACGGCCGGGGTGAAGCACATCGTCGCCCTGCGCGGCGACCCGACCACCGGCGTCGGCACGAAGTACGTGCCGCACGAGAACGGCTACGCCCATGCCTGCGACCTGGTCTCCGGCATCAGGCGGCTCGGCGACTTCGAGGTGTCGGTCTCGGCCTATCCGGAGAAGCACCCGGAGAGCCCGAGCATCGACGCCGACATCGACTATCTGAAGGCCAAGGTGGATGCCGGCGCGACCCGCGCCATCACCCAGTTCTTCTTCGAGAACGACGTCTATTTCCGCTATCTCGACAAGGTGCGCGCCAAGGGCATCGACATCCCCATCGTGCCCGGCATCCTGCCGGTGACGAATTTCAAGCAGGCCTCGAACTTCGCCACCCGAACCGGCGCGAGCGTGCCGTCCTGGCTGCTGAAGCGCTTCGAGGGACTCGACGACGACGCCGAGACGCGCAAGCTGATCGCCGCGGCGGTGGCGGCCGAGCAGGTGACGGACCTTGTTGATCGCGGCGTCACGGATATCCATTTCTATACCCTGAACCGCGCCGACCTCGTCTACGCCATCTGCCACCTCATCGGCCTGCGCCCGAAGGCGGCCGAGGCGCCGCAGGCGATCGCGGTGTGAGGAGAGCCACATGCCAGGGGAACCGCAGAATCTGGTGCTGAGCCTGCTCCGGGAAATCCGCGAGAAGCTCGACGCGCACGACAAACGTTTTGACGCGCAGGACAAGCGTTTCGATACGCTCGACAAGAAGCTCGACAGCCTGCGCCAGGCCATCAACGGCGAGAGCGTGCTCGGCCGCTACGCCGCCGCCGAGGTGGAAGAGCGCCTCGAGGGCATCGAGAAGCGCCTCTCCGTGCTGGAGAAGGGCCCAGGCAAGAAGCCGCCGACCCCGCGCAAACCGACCGCCTGAGACGGCGGGAAAAGATGACGCAAAGCCCTCTCCCGCCTGCGGGGGAGGGTTGGGAGGGGGAAAGGGACAGGACCGCGCCGCGCCGCCTATCCGGCAGCGGCCCGGCCCCCTCCCTTTCCCTCCCGCGCAGGCGGGAGAGGGGGCGCGTCGCGCTCCCGCAGTCCTCCCGATGAATTGCCCGGCCTCCCGCCGGACCCTTCCCAAGGCGGCCCGCCGCCGGAGACCGAGACCGAGCCATGAGCGCCCAGACCCTTCGCGCAGACGCCGGCCGCGCCGCCGACATCCACGCCGCCCTCAACGCGGCCGCGGCCGAGCGCATCCTGATCCTGGACGGCGCCATGGGCACCATGATCCAGGGCCTGAAGCTCGACGAGGCGGGCTATCGCGGCGACCGGTTCAAGGACTGGCCGCGCGACGTGAAGGGCAACAACGACCTGCTAAGCCTCACCCAGCCGGACGCGGTGCGGGCGATCCACCTCAAGTATTTCCTCGCCGGCGCGGACATCGTCGAGACCAACACCTTCTCCTCCACCACCATCGCCCAGGCCGACTACGGCATGGAGGCGCTGGCCTATGAGCTGAACCTGGAGAGCGCGCGCCTCGCCCGCGAGGCGGCGCTTGAGGCGCAGGAACAGGACGGCCGCCGGCGCTTCGTCGCCGGCGCGCTCGGCCCCACCAACCGCACCGCCTCCATCTCGCCGGACGTGAACGACCCCGGCTTCCGCGCCGTGACCTTCGACGAGCTCGCCGCCGCCTATCGCGAGCAGGCCGAGGGCCTGATCGACGGCGGCGCCGACATCATCCTGATCGAGACCATCTTCGACACGCTGAACGCCAAGGCGGCGGTGTTCGCCATCGAGGGGCTGTTCGACGACCTGGGCTTCCGCCTGCCGGTGATGATCTCCGGCACCATCACGGACCTGTCCGGCCGCACGCTCTCGGGCCAGACGCCGGCGGCGTTCTGGTATTCGCTCGCCCACGCGCAGCCGTTCTCCATCGGCCTCAACTGCGCGCTCGGCGCCAGGGAGATGCGCGCGCACGTGGCCGAGATCGGCCGGGTCGCCGACACGCTGGTGTGCGCCTATCCCAATGCCGGCCTGCCCAACGAGTTCGGCCTCTATGACGAGAGCCCGGAGGCCATGGCGGCGCTGGTGGGCGAGTTCGCCGCCTCCGGCCTCGTGAACATCGTCGGCGGCTGCTGCGGCACCACGCCCGACCATATCCGCGCGATCGCCGAGGCGGTGGCCGGCAAGGCGCCGCGCGCCGTGCCCGAAATCCCCCCGCGCCTGCGCCTGTCGGGGCTGGAGCCGTTCGAGCTGACGCCGGAAATCCCGTTCGTGAACGTGGGCGAGCGCACCAACGTCACCGGCTCCGCGCGCTTCCGGAAGCTCATCACCGCCGGCGACTTCCCCGCCGCCCTCGCGGTCGCCCGCGACCAGGTGGAGAGCGGCGCCCAGGTGATCGACATCAACATGGACGAAGGCCTGCTCGACAGCGAGGCCGCCATGATCACCTTCCTGAACCTCGTCGCCTCCGAGCCCGACATCGCCAAGGTGCCGGTGATGGTGGACTCCTCGAAGTGGTCCATCATCGAGCAGGGCCTCAAGCGCATCCAGGGCAAGGGCATCGTCAATTCCATCTCGATGAAGGAAGGCGAGGACAATTTCCGCGCCCAGGCCCGCCTCGTGCGCCGCTACGGCGCGGCGGTGGTGGTGATGGCGTTCGACGAGGAGGGCCAGGCCGACACCTTCGAGCGCAAGACGCAGATCTGCGCCCGCGCCTACAAGATCCTGACCGAAATGGGCTTTCCGCCCCAGGACATCATCTTCGACCCGAACATCTTCGCGGTGGCCACCGGCATCGAGGAGCACGCGCCCTACGGCGTCTACTTCATCGAGGCGACGCGCTGGATCCGCCAGGACCTGCCGCACGCCCACATCTCGGGCGGCGTCTCCAACCTGTCCTTCTCGTTCCGCGGCAACGAGCCGGTGCGCGAGGCGATGCACGCCGTGTTCCTCTACCACGCCATCAAGGCGGGCATGGACATGGGCATCGTCAATGCCGGCCAGCTCGCGGTCTATGACGAGATCGAACCGGCCTTGCGCGAGGCCTGCGAGGACGTGGTGCTGAACCGCCGCGCCGACGCCACCGAGCGCCTGCTGGAGATCGCCGAGGGCTTCAAGGGCGCCGCCGGCAAGGAGAAGAAGGAGGCCGACCTCGCCTGGCGCACCTGGCCGGTGGAGAAGCGCCTGGAGCACGCGCTGGTCAACGGCATCACCGAGTTCGTCGAGGCCGATACCGAGGAGGCGCGCCGGAACGTCGCCCGGCCGCTGCACGTCATCGAGGGCCCGCTGATGGCCGGCATGAACGTGGTCGGCGACCTGTTCGGCGCCGGCAAGATGTTCCTGCCCCAGGTGGTGAAGTCCGCGCGCGTGATGAAGCAGGCGGTGGCCTATCTCATGCCCTTCATGGAGAAGGAGAAGGCGGAGATGGGCCTCACCGAGGCCTCGGCCGCCGGCAAGGTGCTGATGGCGACGGTGAAGGGCGACGTCCACGACATCGGCAAGAACATCGTCGGCGTCGTGCTCCAGTGCAACAATTACGAGGTCATCGACCTCGGCGTCATGGTGCCCGCGGCCAAGATCCTGCAGACCGCCAAGGACCAGAAGGTGGACGTGATCGGCCTTAGCGGCCTCATCACGCCCTCGCTGGACGAGATGGTGAACGTCGCCGCCGAGATGGAGCGCGAGGGCTTCCACGTGCCGCTGCTGATCGGCGGCGCGACCACCTCGCGCGTCCACACGGCGGTGAAGATCGCGCCGCAATATGCCCGCGGCCAGGCGGTCTACGTCACCGATGCCAGCCGCGCGGTGGGCGTGGTCTCGAACCTGCTCAATCCGGAGACCAAGCCGGCCTATGTGGCCGACATCCGCGCTGAATACGCGAAGCTCGCCGAGGCCCACGCCCGCGCCGACGCCGCCAAGCAGCGCGTGCCGCTCGCCAAGGCGCGCGAGAACGCGCTCAAGCTCGACTTTGCCGCCGAGGCGCCGGCCAAGCCCAGCTTCCTCGGCACCCGCGTGTTCGAGGACCACGACCTCGCCGACCTCGTGCCCTTCATCGACTGGACGCCGTTCTTCCAGTCCTGGGAGCTGACCGGGCGCTACCCGGCGATCCTCTCCGATCCCGTGGTCGGCGGGCCGGCGCGCGCGCTGTTCGACGACGCACAGGCGATGCTGAAGAAGATGGTTGAGGAGAAGTGGGTGACGGCGCGCGCGGTGATCGGCTTCTGGCCGGCCAATGCGGTGGGCGACGACATCCTCCTGTTCCGCGACGACACCCGCAAGACGCCGCTCGCGACGCTGCACACGCTGCGCCAGCAATTGCCGCGCCGCGAGGGCAAGTCGGCGCTCGCGCTCGCCGACTTCGTCGCCCCGCTCGACGGCGGCGTCCCGGACTATGTGGGCGGCTTCGCGGTCACCACCGGCGTCGGCGAGGAGGACCGCTCGGAGGCGTTCAAGGCCGCCAACGACGACTATTCCTCGATCCTGTTCAAGGCCCTGTGCGACCGCCTCGCCGAGGCGTTCGCTGAGCGCATGCACCATCTGGTGCGCACGCAGTTCTGGGGCTATGCGGCGGACGAGACGCTCTCGAACGACGACCTGATCGGCGAGAAGTATCGCGGCATCCGCCCGGCGCCGGGCTATCCGGCCCAGCCCGACCACACCGAGAAGGCGACGCTCTTCAAGCTGCTGGACGCCACGGCGCTGGCCGGCATCCACCTCACCGAGAGCTTCGCCATGTGGCCCGGCTCCTCGGTGTCGGGGCTCTATTTCGCGCACCCGGAAAGCGCCTATTTCGGCGTCGGACGCATCGAGCGCGACCAGGTGGAGGACTACGCCGCCCGCAAGGGCTGGAGCGTGGAGGAGGCCGAGCGCTGGCTCGCCCCCATCCTCAACTACGACCCGGCCCGCAGGGCGGCGGCGGAGTAGGGGCGCGGGGCCGGCCGTTCCGCTCTCGGTTTCGGCCGGCGCGCCGATCCGGCTGCGGGCACGTCCCCCACCCTGCCCTCCCCCGCACGCGGGAGAGGGTTCCGCGTCGCGCGCGGCCCTCTCGCATCAGCGCTTCCAGCTCGATTGCTGTCCCCGGGGCCGGCCGATCCAGCGCGGCACGCGGGCGCGATAGGCCGAAAAATCCGCGCCGAAGCGCGCCGCAAGGTGCGCCTCCTCGCGCCGGGCGGCGAGCCGGTCGGTGGCGAGCGCCGCGCCCAGCGCCGCCGCCATGATCCACCCATTGGCGAAGACGGCGCCGAGCCCCAGCACCAGAAGCGTGTTGCCGAGATAGATGGGATTGCGCGACAGCCCGTAAGGACCGTGCGTCACCAGCCGTTCGGCGGCGCGGTGCGGCAGGATGTTGGTGCGCGCGCGGTGGAGCGTCGCCAGCGACCAGAGATCGAGCGCAAGCCCGAGCACCGCGAGCGCACCGCCGGCCATGCGCAGGGCGCCGCCGGCCGGCTCCTGCGGCCAGCCGAGCGGGGACAGCCGGCCGAGCGCGATCCCAAGACCGAGCGCTGCGCCATAGAGCAGCGGCGGCCATGGAATGCGGTTGGGACGCGCTGCCACCTGCTCCATCGTTCCCCCTAGCGTTCCCTCTTTGGTTCCCTCTTGCCGGCCGGCCTGCGACCGCTCTATGCGGCGGACGTGATCGGCGGCCTGGTGCTGGGCGCCGGCATCGCGCTCGCCGGCGCCTGCCCGGGCACGGTGCTGGCGCAGGTGGGGGTCGGCTACCGCGACGCGATCTTCACTTTGCTCGGCGGCATAGCCGGCGCCATGACCTTCGCCTATATGGAGCCCACCCTGAAGCCGATGCTGCTCACTGGCGGGCCGGGCAAGATCACCTTCATGGACCTCACCGGCATCCCCTACTGGATGCTGGCGGCTGGCCTTGCGGGGGCGATCGTCTCGGCCTCGTGGCGCTGGAGCGCTGGCGGCCGTGGCGGGCGGACCTGGGCGCCGACGTGGACGGCGACTTCGGCCCGCGCGAGCGCGCGGCCGAGGCCGCCGGCCGGCTCAAGCCCGCCGAGTGAGCGCCGCCGCGGCCTTCAGAAACGGGGCCGCGTCGTCGATCTGCCGGGCGGCGGCAAAGGAGGCCGCCGGCCGGAGCAGCCTCACCGCGGCCCGTCGCCGCCGCCGCCGGCCCGCCGCTCGCGCAAGGCGAGCGCGGTGCCGCGCAGGAAGTCGGTGAACGAGCCTTCCATCAGCAAGGCGATGCCGAGCCGCGCGCCGGCCGCCATGCCGAGCACCGCCAGCGGCCAGGACAGCGCCATCAGGGAGCCGGCGGTGATGCCCTGGCCGATGGTGCAGCCGCCGCACAGGATGCCGCCGACCCCCATGAGCACGGCGCCCAGAAGGTGGCGCTTCATCTCGCGCGGGTCGTCGAACGCCTCCCAGCGGAATTCGTCGGCGCGCAGCGCGGCGAGCGCCGAGCCGAGCGCCACGCCGGCGGCCGAGCCGATGCCGAACTCGGCGAGGCTCTCGGTGACGAACACCAGCCCGAAGAAGCCGCGCGCCACCGGCGAGACGAAGGTGAGGCTCTGCGGCGCGACGGGGTGCGCGAACTCGTCCACCAGGAACAGCGTCGCCATCCACCCCGCGATCACCGCGAGGCCGAGCAGCGCCCCGGCGGTGACGAGCCGGCGTGCGCGCCGCAGGCGGGCATCGGCGAAGACGAGGCCGATGAGGCCGAGGCCGAGCACCACCGCCAGCGCCAGCCGGAAATCGACGCCGCTCACGCGGCCGAGCAGCGAGGGCAGATCGGACTGCGTGCCGGCGGGCATGGGCAGTTGCACACCCTCGATCACGTCCACCCGGAAGCCGGCGAGCGCCCCGCGCAGGGTGGCATAGGCGACCGCGCCATAGACCATCAGCACCACAAGGCTGCGCAGGTCGCCGCCGCCGAGCCGCACCAGCGAGCCGAAGGCGCAGGTGCCTACCAGCGCCATGCCGAGGCCGAACAGCAGCCCGCCGAACAGGATGCCGAACCACGGCAGCGCGGCGCCCACATAATTGGTGCGCTCTGGCGCGAGCACATCCAGCGCCACCAGAAGCTGGGTGCCGATGAGGGCGACGCCGAGCGCGAGGCCGAACACCTTCAGGCGGCGGAAGTCGGCGCCCACCATGGCGTCTTCCAGCGCGCCGAAGGTGCACAGGCGCGCGCGGAACACGGCAAAGCCGGCGACGCCGCCGACCAGGAGGCCGGCGAGCGCGACCCACCACGGGTTCGAAATGTCCATGCGCCGGTCCTCCCGTGACGCCGCCGGCCATGACGGCTCGGCGGTCGCCGGCGCATTCTTCGAAGGCTCGGACGTTCGGGACGCGCCGCCAAGGACCACGCGGCCCGAGGGCCACAGCCAAGGCATCCGGCGGCCGCTGCGCACCCTCGGCCGCCACCCGGCCGCCGAGCAGGCGCCGTTAGGGAATATTTTCTCGGCCTTTTGCCGATCCCGCAATAGGCAATGCGGATCGAACGAGGCCCGCCGATCGCGGCGGAGGCGGCCCGCCCCCTTGCGGGCGCTTATTTCTCGCTGGCGGCGGCGGGCTCGCAATAAATCGAGTAGATCACCGAGATGACACGCCGCACATCGTCGTTGGCGAGGCTGTAATAGATCGTCTTGCCGTCGCGGCGGGTGGTGACGAGGTCGTCGAGCCGCAGCCGCGCCAATTGCTGCGACACCGTCGGCTGGCGCAGAGAGAGGATGTTCTCCAGCTCGGTGACCGAGCGCTCGCGCTCGGCCAGAAGGCACAGCAGCAGCAGCCGGTTCTCGTGGGAGAGGGCCTTCAGGAAGTCGCTCGCCTTGCGGGCGTTGCGCATGAGCTGGTCCAGCTCGGGCGAAATCTCCGGGCCTTCGCGCAGCTCGTCCTCGATCCGCGTGGACAGGATTGGCATCGTCGTGTTCCAGACCTTTCAGTCGGCGACCCGCAGCGCACGGACGCGCCAGCGGCTGTGTGCGGTGCATCTTAGAGCGGGAATCGCGAAGGTCGAACCTTTCGGGATGAAAAATTCGCCGCAGTCCGCAAACTGTGCACGTCGCCGATGCCGGCCCGCTCCCTTCTTCTTCGTCCGCTTCAGTTGCGCGCCGTGGCAGGCAGCCCCCTGGCCGGCAGATCGCGCGTGAGATCGCGTGTCATGGCGTCGAGCAGCCCCCAGAACGCTTCCTGCGACATGTATCCCGTGATGCGGCCCACCTCGCGCCCGCCTTCCACCAGCACGAAGGTGGGCGCATAGCGCACCGGCGCTGCAAGCGCGATGCCGCCCGTATCGCCGCCGAACAGCGCGCCGAGGCCGCCGGACAGGGTGGCGCGGCGCAGCGGCGCCCGGCGGCCCTCCTCCGTGCGGTCGTAGATCGGCGCGATCTCGGCGTCGAACTGCCGGCAATAGGCGCAGCCGGGGCGTTCGAACATCACCAGCTCCGCCGCCCGCGCCGCCCCCGAAAGCGCGAGAAGGGCCAGCAGGGAGCCCGCAAGGACGCTCGCGCTCATGCTCGCGCTGATGCTCCTGCGCACGCGCACGCTCACCATGGTCGGGCCACTCCGTCGAATGCCGTTCGGGGCCGGGTTCGGCTTTACATATTATCGCATTCGAATATCTTTTTCCACCGAACGCCGCGTCCCGGATTGAGGTGGATCAAATCCGCCCGAGACCAAACAGCGCGGCAGGACAAACCGGCGGAAAGCGCCGGGAAGAGCGCCGGGAGGGCGCGCCATGTCGCTGGATGTGAGCCTGCCCGGCGCCTTCGTCGCCGGTCTCCTGTCCTTTGCCTCGCCGTGCGTGCTGCCGCTGGTGCCGGCCTATCTCGGCTTCCTCGCCGGCGCCGCCGAGGCCGCGCCCGCCGATGCCGGCGCGAAGGCGCGGCCCGCGAACCGGGCCGTGGTGGCGGCGGCCTTCGCCTTCGTGCTGGGATTCTCCACCGTCTTCATCCTGCTCGGCGCCACCGCGTCGACGCTGGGCCAGGCGCTGATGCGCTATGCCGGCCCGCTCACCATCGCCTCGGGGGTGCTGCTGATCGTGTTCGGCCTGCACATGCTGGGCCTGCTGCGCATCCCCCTGCTCTACCGCCAGGCGAAGCTGGAGGTGCGCGAGAAGCCGGCCGGGCTCCTCGGCGCCTATGTCATCGGCCTCGCCTTCGGCTTCGGCTGGTCGCCCTGCGTCGGGCCGGTGCTGGCCGCCATCCTGATCGTCGCCGGCGCCGAGGCCTCTCTTGGACGCGGGGCGCTGCTGCTCGCGCTCTATGCCGCCGGCATCGGCATCCCCTTCCTGCTCGCCGCCCTGTTCGCCGGCCCGTTCCTCGCCTGGGCGGCGGCGGTGAAGCAGCGCATGGGGCTGATCGAGAAGATTTCGGGCGCCCTGCTGGTGGCGACCGGGCTGATCTTCGTCACCGGGCTGATGCCCGAGGTGGCGCAATGGCTGCTCGACCGGGTGCCGGCCTTCGGCGCCATCGGCTGACACGAACGAGGAGGACGCCATGGGAGCGAACCGCACTGCCGCATCCGGACCCACGCGCCGCGCGCTGATCGCCGGCGCGCTCTCCGGCGGCCTTGCCAGCGGCCTCGCGGCCGGCCCGGCCCCCGCCGCGACGCGGCTCGGCGACGACGGGCTCTACACCCAGGACTGGTATGTGGAGGGCTTCCTGGACCTCAAGGAGGACCTCGCCGCGGCCGCCGCCAGGGGGCATGGCTTCGCGCTCCAGTGGAGCCAGCGCGGCTGCCCCCTGTGCAAGCGCCTGCACACCGAGTATTTCGCCGACGCCGCCATCGAGGGTCCCATCAAGGCGAACTTCGACATCGTCCATCTCGACCTGTTCGGCGCCCGCGAGGTCACGTTCTTCGACGGCGCCCGCCTTTCCGAGAAGGCGCTCGGCACCCGCGAGGGCATCCGCGCCACGCCCACCTTCCAGTTCTTCGCCGAGGTGGACGGCAAGGTGAAGGAGGTGGCGCGCATGCCGGGCCTGCTGGCGCCGCCGGAATTTTCCGCCATGTTCCGCTACGTGGCGCAGAAGGGCTACGCCGGCGCCACCTTTCCCGAATGGCTGGCACGCCAGGGCGCGCCGCGCGGCTGACGGCGCCCCCAAGCGGCCATCTACGCCCCTACCGCTCCCCCGCGAACGCATGGCGGCGGGCCGCCGGCATGCCTTGCGTCCGGCCCCGGCGGGGTGTTTTGTGCGTCGCCAACAACATGATGCGAGGAGAGGCCGACGCCATGAAGCTCTACGATTCGGGACGTGCACCGAACCCGCGCCGGGTGCGCATCTTCCTGGCGGAGAAGGATATTTCGGTAGAGCTGGTGCCGGTGGACCTCGGCAAGCTGGAGCAGAAGAGCGCCGACTTCACCCGCATCAATCCGCGCCAGCGCGTGCCGGCCTTGGTGCTCGACGACGGCACGGTCATCACCGAGACCATGGCCATCTGCCGCTATTTCGAGGCTGAGAAGCCGGAGCCGAACCTGTTCGGCCGCACCCCGGTGGAGCAGGGCGTGATCGAGATGTGGCAGCGCCGGGTGGAGCTGGAGCTGCTCTATCCCATCATGTTCGTGCTGCGCCACACCAATCCCGGCATGGCCCAAATGGAGGTGCCGCAGGTGCCCGAATGGGGCGAGGCCAACCGGCCCAAGGTCATGGCCTATCTCGAATTCCTGAACCTGGAACTGGCGGAGCGCGCCTATATCGCCGGCGACCGCTTCACGGTGGCCGACATCACCGCTTTGGTGGCGCTCGACTTCATGCGCGTGATCCGCGTCGAGGTGCCCGAGACGTTCAGTCACCTGTTGCGCTGGAAGAGCGTCGTTTCCGAGCGCCCGAGCGCGAAGGCCTGATCCGACATGCACCTGACAGTGGTCGGCTGCGGGGATGCGTTCGGCTCCGGCGGGCGCAGCAATTCCTGCTATCTCGTCGCGGCCGCCGGGCTGACGGCGACGCTGGACTTCGGCGCCAGCGCGCCGGTGGCCTTCAACCGGATGGGGCTCGATCCGGCGGCGATCGACATCATCTTCCTCAGCCACCTGCACGGCGACCATTTCGGCGGCCTGCCCTTCCTGCTGCTGGACGGGCAGTTCGTGCACCGGCGCACCAAGCCGCTCGCCATCGTCGGCCCGCCGGGCACGCGGGCGCGCCTCGTCACCACCATGGAGGCGCTGTTCCCGCGCATGAGCGCCAATGCCTGGCGCTTCGCCTGGGAGGTGATCGAGGTGGAGCCGGGCTCCACCACCACCCATGGCCCGTTCACGCTCACCACCGCCGAGGTGATCCACCCCTCCGGCGCACCCTCCACCGCGCTGCGCCTCACCGACGGGACGCGCACCCTCGCCTTCTCCGGCGACACGGAATGGACCGAGGCGCTGCTGCCGATCGCCCAGGGCGCCGACCTCTTCATCTGCGAGAGCTACATGTTCGAGGGCTCGCCGGTGGGCCATCTCGCCTACCGCACCATCGCCGCGCGCCGCGCCGATCTCGGCGCCCGGCGCATCCTGCTCACCCATATGGGCGACGCCATGTGGGCGCGGCGCGCAGAGGTGGACGGCGCCCATTTCAGCGTGGCGGAGGATGGCCTCGAACTCGACATCTGACGCCGCGCTCGACGCGCTCGTCGCGCGCATCCGCGCCTGCCGGCTGTGCGTCGAGGCGCCGCGCGGCGCGCCTTTGCCCCATGCGCCGCGGCCGGTGCTGCGGGTCTCCTCCACCGCCCGCATCCTGGTGGCGAGCCAGGCGCCGGGCACCAAGGTGCACCTTTCCGGCCTGCCCTTCACCGACGCTTCGGGCGACCGGCTGCGCGCCTGGATGGGGGTGGGGAGCGACACCTTCTACGACGTGGCGCGCATCGCCATCGCGCCCATGGGCTTCTGCTTTCCGGGACAGGACGCCAAGGGCGCGGACCTGCCGCCCCGGCGCGAATGCGCCGCCGCCTGGCACGACGCGCTGTTCGCGGCTTTGCCGAACTTCGCTCTGGTGCTGGCGGTGGGGCGGCCGGCGCAGGCCTATCACCTGACGCGCCTCGGCCTCGGCCACCTGGTCGGCCGCGGCCTCACCGAGACGGTGGCCAACTGGCGCGCGGTGCGCGCCGCCGCAGCCGCCGGCGGGCACACCATGGTCTATCCGCTACCGCATCCCTCCTGGCGCAACACCGGCTGGATCCGGAACAACCCGTTCTTCGAGGCCGAGCTGCTGCCGGCGCTCAAGGCCGACATCGCCCGCCTGCTGCTGCGCGGTTAGAGACCGAAGCGACTCCAGAGCATGCGCTCCTCCAGCGCCGCCAGGGCGCCGTGGGCGGCTTCGGCGCCGAAGCCGCCGGGCCGGCGCCGGAAGAACGGGCCGGGCGTCTGGATCAGCGGCATCCGCACGTCCTCGCCATAGCGCGCCTTGAGGATCGACCGCACGTCGCCCAGCCCGTCCACGAGGCCGAAGCCGGCGGCCTGGGTGGCGAGCCAGAACTCGCCGGAGAACAGCGCCTCGTCGGGCGCGTTCAGCGCCTCGCCGCGACGCGAGCGAACGAGGTCCGCGAACACCACGTGCAGTTCCTTCAAGAGCGTGTCGAGCCGCTCCACGTCCTCGGGGCGCTCGGGGCGGAAGGGATCGAGCATCACCTTCTTCTCGCCCGCCGTGTAGACGCGCCGCTCGATGCCGAGGCGGGCGATCGCCTCGTTGAAGCCGAAGCCCGCCGTCACCACGCCGATGGAACCGACGATGGAGCACGGATCGGCGAAGATCTCGTCCGCCGCGCAGGCGATCATGTAGCCGCCCGAGGCCGCCACGTCCTCGACGAAGGCGAAGACGTGCTTGTCCTTCTCTTCCGCCAGCGCGCGGATGCGCTTGAAGATCAGATGCGACTGCACCGGCGCCCCGCCGGGCGAGCTGATGAGCAGCGCCACCGCCGGCGCCTTCTTCATCGCGAACGCCTTCTCCAGCGGCTTCGCCACCCCGGCGAGGGTGAGGCTCTGGCTGAAGGGCGAATTCATGCCGATGGCGCCCGACAGGCGCACCACCGGCACCACCGGCAGGTCGCTCCGCAAGCTTTTCGGGAGGAGGTCGCGCGCGCGGCGCAGCATGGAGGAGGAGGAAAGGGGTTCGGCCATGGCACCCGATTAGCGGGTGACTGCGTCGGCCTCAAGGCAGGCGAAGGTTTCCGACCGCGCCCCGATCGCCTAAAGGGGAGGCACGCCCCCGCGCCGAGGCCCGCCATGTTCGTGATCGCCCACCTCTCCGATCCCCATCTCGGCCCGATCCCCGAGGCGCGGCTGTCCGAGCTGCTGGGCAAGCGCTTCTTCGGCATGATGAACTGGATCGGCGCGCGGCGGCGCAATTTCGGCGCGGCGACCCTGCGCCCGCTGATGGACGACCTGCTCGCCCAGGGCGTCGACCATATCTGCGTCACCGGCGACCTCGTGAATGTGAGCCTGCCGGCGGAGTTCGACACCGGCGCCGCCTTTCTCACCGCGCTCGGCCCGGCGGACCAGGTGAGCGTCGTGCCCGGCAACCACGACGCCTATGTGCGCTCGGCCATGCACTACCACCTGGAGCACTGGGCGCCGTTCCTCGCCGGCGACGACAGCCACCCGCACACGCCGGTGGACATCGACGCGTTCCCCTATGTGCGCCGGCGCGGGCCGGTGGCGATCGTCGGCGTCTCCACCGCCGTGCCGACCGCGGTGTTCCTCGCCAGCGGCGCGGTGGGCCGGGCGCAGCGCGCGCGGCTTGCCGACCTGCTGCGCCGGCTCGGCGACGAGGGACTGTTCCGCGCCGTGATGATCCACCACCCGCCGGTGGGCGAGCGGGCCTTCCATCGCGATTTGCGCGATGCCGAGGCGGTGCGCGAGGTGATCGGGCAGGCCGGCGCCGAACTGGTGATGCACGGCCACGACCACCGCGCCTCGCTCGGCGCCATCCCCTCGGCGCATGGGCCGATCCCGGTGGTGGGCGTGCCCTCCGCCTCCGCCGGGGCGGACGACGACCGCGGCGCCGGCCGCTACAACCTCTACCGCATCTCGGGCGGCCCCGGCGCCTGGCGCTGCGAGATGGAGGCGCGCGGCTATGCGCCGGGCGAGCCGGGCGTGGCCGAGCGGGATCGGCGGGTGATCCTCGGCTGAGGCGCCGCCGGACCGCGCCAAATTAACGTCTGTTCAAAGATGCGGCGAAGTCGTGACTTGTTTGCGGCGCGCGAATTCTGATGCCACTTCCAGTAACGAATTGTAACAGACCCTCATTACCGAAGTTTAAGTTGAGGTTGCCGACCGGTCGCGCAATCCTTTCTCATCCCTTGAGGAGGTTGAGACCATGAAGAAAGCCCTGATCGCCGCCACGGCCGCCGCTCTGATCGCCGGCTCCGCCGTCAGCTATGCCGCCAACACCGGCGGGCCGGGCAAAGGCGAGCGCTGGCAGCCGAGCGCCGCCGACTTCGCCGCCCTCACCGATGCCCGCATCGCCGGGCTGAAGGCGGGGCTCAAGCTCACCCCCGAGCAGGAGAAGCTCTGGCCGCAGGTGGAGACCACGCTGCGCGACGTCTCCAAGGACCGCGCCGCCCGCATGGAGCAGGCGCGCGAGGCCCGCAAGGCCAATGACGGCGCGCGGCCCGACCCGATCGCCCGCATGCGCAACGCCGCCACCCGCATGGACGCCACCGCCGCCGACCTGCGCAAGGTGGCCGACGCCTCCCAGCCGCTCTACAACGTGCTCGACGAGGCCCAGAAGCAGCGCCTGAACGTTCTGCTGCGCCAGAACTTCAAGGGCATGGGCATGCACCACGGCGCGCCGCACGGCGGCCCCCGCCGCGGCTGACGCCGCCCGCTCCGGAAGGCCCGCCCCCGCGGGCCTTCCGCTTGCCCGGTAATCGCTCGGGCGCGCAATCCATGAACATCGGTCATGGATCGCGTGATTATTATTGATTTCTATCAAGTGCAGGCCCGCAGTATCGTGGCGGTGAAATGGCCTCCTGTTCCGCGGATTCAACGCCCGGGGCGGAAGGTATCCCGTCCCGGCCGCGTCACCCCGCGCTCCCGGCGCCTGCGGCGTCCGGCGCGGAGGCGGCGCGGCGAGCGCCCGTCACGGGCGCGCTGCGAGTCCTTCATGTCGTCCCTTCCCGCCTCCCCGGTCTCCCCGTCCCCGCAGCGCCGCAGCCTGGTCCTGCCGGCCGTCGTCATCATCGCCGCCGGCGGCCTGATCGGCATGATCACCTTCGGGCCGCGCTCGGTATTCGGCCTGTTCCTGCTGCCCATGACGCAGGAATTCGGCTGGGGTCGCGACGTGTTCGCCGTCGCGGTGGCGATCCAGAACCTGCTGTGGGGCGTCGGCTCTCCGTTCGCCGGCGCCATGGCCGACCGCTTCGGCACCGTGCGGGTGCTGTGGGTGGGCGCGCTGCTCTACGGCGCGGGCCTGGTGCTGATGGCCTATGCCCAGACGCCGCTGGTGCTGCATCTGAGCGCCGGCGTGCTGGTGGGCTTCGGCCTCTCGGCCTGCTCGTTCAACCTGGTGCTGGCGGCGTTCGGCAAGCTTTTGCCGGACCACCTGAAGTCGCTCGGCTTCGGCCTCGCCACGGCGGCCGGCTCGTTCGGCCAGTTCCTGTTCCCGCCGCTGGCGCGCGGGCTGATGGACACGGTCGGCTGGCAGGAGACGCTGGTCATGTTCGGCTTCTCCATGCTGCTGACCCTGCCGGTGGCGGTGGCGCTCGCCACCCGCGGCAATGCCAGGCCGGCGGCGGCCGCGGCGGCCAGCGCGGCGCCGGCGCAGTCGATCTCCGGCGCGCTCGCCGAGGCGTTCCGCCACCCGAGCTACGTGATGCTGGTGCTCGGCTTCTTCACCTGCGGCTTCCAGCTCGCCTTCGTCACCGTGCACATGCCGGCCTACCTGGTGGACAAGGGCATGACGCTGAGCGTCGGCGCCTACACGCTGGCCCTGATCGGCCTGTTCAACATCATGGGCTCGCTGTCGGCCGGCTACCTTGCCGGGCGCTTCTCGCGCAAGTGGATCCTGGCGCTGATCTATGCCGGCCGCGGCCTTGCCATCACCGTGTTCATGCTGGTGCCGATCTCGCCTTTGAGCTGCTACCTGTTCGGCGCGGTGTTCGGGCTGCTGTGGCTGTCCACGGTGCCGCCCACCTCCGGCCTCGTGATGCTGATGTTCGGCACGCGCTACATGGCCATGCTCTACGGCTTCGCCTTCTTTTCGCACCAGGTGGGTGGCTTCCTGGGGGTGATCCTGGGGGGCGAGCTGTACGAATCGAGCGGCTCCTACGCGGTGGTCTGGTGGCTCTCGGTGGCGCTCTCCTTCGCCTCCGCCGCCATCAACCTGCCGATCCGCGAGGCGCCGGTGCATCGCCCGACCCCCCAGCCGGCCTGAGTCCTCCGGGGCACACCCAGGCACAAATCGCCCCCGCGCGGCCCGTGATCGCGGCTGCGCGGGGCTGCAGCGCTTGACAAGGTGCGCCCCGGCGGGTGCATCGTGTTCCTCAAACGTTCAGGACTCTGCGATCGACATGCGCCAGATCATTCTCGCGATCGTCGCGCTCGCCTGTGCGGGGCCGCTGGCCGCCGTGCCGGCCGGGGCGCAGCAGCTCAGCGCCGACGAGGCCCGCACCTTCGTGGTGGGCCGCGTGTTCTCCTTCACCTGCTTCGAGGGCACCTCCGGCTCGGGCCGCATCTATGCCGACGGCTCGGTGGCCGGCACCATCTCGCTCGGCCAGAACCCGGCGCGCTTCGTGCGCCTGCCGCCCAACACGCTGCGCGTGCGGGGCGAGGCGGTGTGCGGCTTCGTCAAAGGCATGAGCTTCGAGCCCTGCTTCGACGTGGTGCGCACCGGGCCCAGCTCGTTCCGCGGCACCCTCGCCGGCATCGGCACCATGTGGTGCGAGTTCGTCGGCAGCGGCGGGCAATCGCGGCCGCAGATCGCCTCCCGCCGCAAGTCGAAGAGCAGCGCCGAAGACGCCGACTGAGCGCTGCGCCGCGCCGGCCGCCTCAGGCCGCCGGCGCTTCCGCCTTCGCCGCCCCGTTTTCCCCATGGCCCTCGATCAGCGGCTTGAGCCGGCCGAGCTCGCGCGCGGCGTGGTCCATGAAGGCGCGCACCCGCGCCGTCGCCTTGATGTCCGGATGGGTGAGCAGCCACAGCCCCGCCTCCAGCTCCGGCTGCGGCGGCAGCACGCGCACGAGGCCGGCCACGCGCTCGGCGATCATGCAGGGCAGGAGGCCGAGGCCGATGCCCGCCGCCACCGCCTCCGCCAGCCCGAGCACGGTGTTGACGCGGTAGACGATCTTCTCCTCGCCCACCCGCTCGCGCAGCCACTTGGCGGCCTTGATGCCGTTCAGCGGCTCGGCATAGCCCAGCCAGTCGTGGCGCCGGAAGTCCGGCGCCTCCAAAGCGCCCTTGCAGTCGCCCGGCCGGCCGTAGACCGCCCAGGCGATGGAGGCGATGCGCCGGCCCACCAGCGTGTCGCCCGGCCGGTCGCTGGCGCGGATCGCCACGTCCGCGTCGCGCTTGGAGAGGTTCAGCGAGGGATTGGCGACGACGATGTCGAGATGGATCTCGGGATAGGCCTTGCGGAACGAGGCGAAGATCGGCGTCAGCAGGTGCACCAGCAGCGTGTCGTTGGTGGTGACGCGCAATTCGCCGGAGGGCCGCAGGTCCTGCCCGGTGATGCGGCGCTCGACGGCGTTCACCTCCTCCGCCATGCGCTCGGCGAGGCGCACCATCTCCTCGCCGGTGGGGGTCGGCTGGTAGCCGGCGCGCGAGCGCTCGAACAACCGCGCGCCGAGCTGGCTCTCCAGCGCCCCGAGGCGCCGGAACACCGTGGAATGGTTCACCGAAAGCTGCTCCGCCGCGCCGGCCAGCGAGCCGGTCTCGGCGATGGCCCGCACCAGGCGGAAGTCGTCCCAGGGGATCATTTGCTTGCACTCATGCAAATCATATCCTTCATTTATACGCATCGAGTTGCATGAGGGAAAGCGCTACATCTGCGGCAACGCAACCGGAGATGACCTCCATGATCGACGCCCGCACTGCCCCCTACGGCCTTTTCCTCCTGCGCGCCGCGCTCGGCGCGATGTGGATTTCCCACGCGCTGCTCAAGGTGTTCGTGTTCACCGTCGCCGGCTTCTCCGGCTTCCTCGCCAGCAAGGGCTTCCCGGCCGCGCTCGCGCTGCCGACCATCGGCGCCGAGCTGATCGGCGGCCTGCTGATCCTCGCCGGCATCTATGCCCGCCCGGTGGCGGTGCTGCTGATCCCGGTGATGCTCGGCGCCATGTCGGTGCACATCCCCAACGGCTGGATCTTCTCCGCCGCCGGCGGCGGCTGGGAATATCCCGCCTTCCTGGTGGTGGCCTCGCTCACCGTGGCGCTGGCCGGCGAAGGCGCCTTCGCCCTCAAGCCCTCGGCGCTCATCCCCGGCCTCGGCAAGCGCGCCTACGCCTGACACCACACGGAACCGCACGCCGCCGCTCGCGCCCTCAGGGAGCAGGCGGCGGTGTGTCCGCGCCTGCGGTGGTCGGTGGCGCCTGCCTCGCGCCGGCTCCCTTGGCCAGTCGGCGCTGGTAGAGCCTGCCGATGGCCACCAGTACAAGGCCGAGGCCGACAAAGGAGACGGCGCGCAGGACGCCGTCGAGGTCCTGCATGTCGTAGCGGAACACCTTGAACACCGTCACCACCATCACCGCGCCCGATGCGAGGCGCAGCGTGCGCGAGCCGCGCCACAAACCGAGGGCGAGCAGCAGGATACCGAAGCCGAGCCAGGCGGCCGAATAGGCGTACCATTCGGCGGACGAGATGGCGGAGGGATCGAGCACCGGCCCCTGGAACAGCCGGCTCACCTCGAAGGTGACATAAGCGAGCCCCAGCACCACGGCGAGGCCGCGCGCGAACAGCCGGGTCGGCCGCTCCCCCGCCGGCACCCGCGAGGCGAACAGGAGCGCCAGCACCGCCGGCAGCGCATAGGCGGTCAGCAGCACGTTGAACACCGGCCCGCCGACGCTCACCTTGTCGGCGAACGGGTTGGGTCCGATGAGCGTGCCCACCGCGAACAGCGCCGCGAGGCCGCCGACGAGGCGCGCGAACAGGCCGTAGAGCGGGCGCGCCCTGACCTCCGACAGCCACAGCAGCCCCACCGCATAGGCACCGTAGATGCTCGCGAGCAGCCCGGTCTCGAACAGGCCGGAGCGCTCGGCAAGGAACTGTTCCGGATGGGCGAGGTGGAACACCTCCAGCGCCGCGAGCAGCACCGCGAACAGCAGGGCGAGGCCCTCATGCACCCGCCGCGGCCAGTCGTCGGCGGTACGCCCCAGGAGGTGGGCGCTCAGGGCGAAGGCGGCGGCGGGCACGCCATAGCCCCACAGCAGCCAGTTGAGGATCGGCGTGGTGCCGAGCTCAGCGCCGGCGATGGTGGGGTCGGCGCCCACATGCGCCGCCACCAGCAGGCCGAGCCCGGCCGAGAGCTGGCGCAGGCCCGGCACCGGGCGGCGGGTCGCGACCCACGCCACGGCGAGCGCGGCGAGCGCGAGGCCCACCGTGAGCCAGCCCTTCTCCAGCGCGAAGGCAAGGCCGAGCGCGAGGGCGACCACGCTGCCGGCGGCGAAGGCGCCCGCCGCCGCCCCGCTCGGCCGGGCGCGCTGGGCGGTCTCGGCCCAGAAGGCGAGGACGAGCGCCAGCAGCGCGGCGAGCGCCGCGAACGGCATGCTCTTCTCAAGGTCGGTCAGCCGCTCGTAGCCGGCCACCAGCAGCAGCACCGCCCCGAGGCTCGACGCCCCCGCCCAGCCGATGCTGGCGAAGGCGCGTCCCGCCCGGCGCGCGCCGAGGAGGCCGAGCGCGAGCTGCAGCCCCGCCATCAGCAGGCCATAGGCGACGAAATGGCCGAGCGGCAGATGCGACGGCTCGGGCACCGAGCCGGCGACGGGGCCGGCGGGCGCCACCGCCGAGCCGGGATCGGGCGGGAAATTCCATTGGGCGAGGATCACCGGCGCGGCGAGCGCCACGGCCAGCGCCGCGAGCGTCGCCGGCGGCGCGCGCCAGGCCAGCGCCAGCGCCCCGAGCGCCGCGACGACGAACACTGCCAGCGGCCCGAAGGCGACGCCGCCGTGAACCGCCGCCGCCAGGGTCACCAGGATCGCGCCCGCCGCGCCGAGGCTGGAGACGAGGTCCGGCCTTCGGCTCGCGGCCGGCCCCCACAAATGGCCGGGCGTGAGCAGGGCCGCGGTCAGCGCCATGAGGACCAGGCCGATGAGCCCGCTCGCGGGCGTCGCCTGCGGCACCTCGAAGGCGAGCAGCGTCAGCCCCCACCCGACCATGCCGGCGATGGCGAGCAGCGCCAGCAGGCGCCAGCGCTTCAGCCGCGCCACCGCGAGCGCGCTCGCCCCCACGGCGACGATCAGGATGGCGACGCCATAGGCGTTCGGATCGCTAGAGGTGACCAGCAGCGGCGTCGCCGCCGCGCCGGCAAAGCCCAGCACCGCCAGCGCCGGCCCGTGCAGCAGCGCGGCGAACACCGTGGCGATGCCGGTGAGCGCCAGCAGCACGAAGGCCGCGCCGGGCGACAGCAGATGGTAGAGCTCGTAGGCGGCATAGAGGCTGCCGAACGCGGTCATGGTGCCGGCGGCGGTGAGCACGCTCGGCACATGGGCCGCCGGCAGACCGGCGAAGCCGTCCGTTCGGTCGATCCGGCGCAGCCACTCGCCCGCGCCCATCAGCCCGGCGGCAAGCAGCAGGCCGAGGACGATGCGCGCCAGCGGCCCGATCAGGTCCTGCTCCACCGCATAGCGCACCAGGAACACGCCGCCGAGCGCCAGCGCGATGCCGCCCACCCAGACCGCCCAGCGGGCGCCGAGGCGCTCCTCGAAGCCGGCGAAGCGCTCCTTGAGGGGGACGGCCGGCGGGCGCGCAGGCACCCCGGCCGGCTCTAGGGTGGGGGGGGCGGGGGTGTCGGCGGGACCGATTTGCGGGACCAGCGGCGGGGCGTCGGACGTCCCGGGACCGTCCTGCGGGGGAACGGGCGCGGTTTCGGGCGCGGAATCCGTCTGCGGCGCGGCTTCCGGGGTGGCGAAGCGGGCCAGCGGCGAGCCGGACGAAACAGGCGGGATCTGGGGCGTCGGCAGCGGGACTGGGGCCGGCGCCGCGCCGGCCAGGCGCAGGTCCAGCTCCGCCACCTTCTCCTCCAGGGTGCGGATGCGCCCGCGCGCCTTGAGCGCCAGAACGAGGGCGACGATGGCGATCACCGGAAAGGTGAGCACCAGCAGCACCAGCCACACCAGCTCGTCCATCGGCCCGTCTCCCGTCGCTGCGGCACAAGCTATAGCTGCGCCAAGCGCGGCGCCACTCGCCCGGCGATCCCAGGCACGACACCGGGAGGCGGGAGGTACCCGGAAAGGTCAGGCCGGCGGAGAGACGGCGACTGAACCCATTATGCTACCTCGGGCCCTCTCCCTCCACCCGTCGGCGCGAATCAAAACGGCCGCCTCCCAGGGAGCGCGGCCGTCCGGAACAGGCGGAAGGGACAGGAGGAAGGCTCAGTAGCCCGGCAGGTCGAACGGGCCCGGCAGCGGCGAGCGGATGCCGGTGATCGGGCCGGGGCCGACGGCGCTGCCCTGATAGTTCGGGAAGTTGTAGTTCAGCGGCAGCGCATAGTCCGTGTAGGACTTGGAGCCGGGTTTCACCATCGTGCCGGCATCGAGATACGAGCGCTTGGAGATGGTGACCTGGGTGCGCTTCTTCGACGACGTCTGCGCTTCGGCCGTGCCGGCAAACGCGACCGCGAGCACGGCAGCGAGGGTAAGAGCGGGCGCGAAACGCATGGATAGCCTCCCAGAACGGCACACGGCCGTTGGCCCTTGGTTACGGCATGCTTGGCCGTCAGGCAAGGAAACGGTCCGGCTGGCACCCCGGTTCCCGGCCGGAGACGCCCATCGCGTGGCCTGCCGGCAACAGTTGCGGACCGCCGGGCGCCCCCAGGGGAAGGCAAAGGCCTCCGGACGACCATGCCCAGGACCCGGTCGCGGACCCCTCCGCGGGGCACCGCCGCCGAATCACCCCCGCGCCACGCTCGGCCCAGCCTTGCGCGGCGCGGCGTTGCGCCGGCACGCGCTTCGTCATAAAAGCGCATCCTCCGGCCCCGGATGAATGGGGCGCGGACATTTTTCCGAGGAACACCATGGGTTACAAGGTCGCCGTCGTCGGCGCCACGGGCAACGTGGGCCGGGAGATTCTGTCGATCCTCGCCGAGCGGGGCTTCCCCGCGGACGAGGTGGTCGCGCTCGCTTCGCGCCGCTCGCAGGGCGTGGAGGTCTCCTTCGGCGACAAAACCCTGAAGGTGAAGAACCTCGAAACCTACGACTTCTCCGACACCGACATCTGCCTGATGTCGGCCGGCGGAGCCGTGTCGAAGGAGTGGTCGCCGAAGATCGGCGCCGCCGGCTGCGTCGTCATCGACAATTCCTCGCAGTGGCGCATGGACCCGGACGTTCCCCTCATCGTTCCCGAGGTGAACGCCGACGCCATCACCGGCTTTGCGAAGAAGAACATCATCGCCAACCCGAACTGCTCCACGGCGCAGCTCGTGGTGGCGCTGAAGCCGCTGCACGACGCCGCGACCATCAAGCGCGTGGTGGTTTCCACCTACCAGTCCGTCTCCGGCGCCGGCAAGGACGCCATGGACGAGCTGTTCACCCAGACCCGCGCGGTGTTCGTCTCCGACCCGGTGGAGCCGAAGAAGTTCCCGAAGCGCATCGCCTTCAATCTCATCCCGCAGATCGACGTCTTCATGGACGACGGTTTCACCAAGGAAGAGTGGAAGATGGTGGCCGAGACCAAGAAGATCCTCGACCCCAAGATCAAGCTCACGGCCACCTGCGTCCGCGTGCCGGTCTTCATCTCCCATTCCGAGGCGGTGAACGTGGAGTTCGAGAACGAGCTGTCCGCCGAGGACGCGCGCAAGATCCTGCGCGAGGCCCCCGGCATCCTGGTCATCGACACCCGCGAGCCGGGCGGCTACGCCACCCCGCACGAGGCGGCCGGCGAGGACGCGACCTACATCTCGCGCCTGCGCGACGACCCGACCGTGGACAACGGCATCGCCTTCTGGTGCGTGTCGGACAATCTGCGCAAGGGCGCCGCGCTGAATGCGGTGCAGATCGCCGAGGTGCTGGTGAACCGCAAGCTCATCACCTCGCGCCGCAAGGCGGCCTGAGGTCCCTGCGCCTTCGTTTCCGGAAACGGCCCCCGCTGGGGGCCGTTTTCATGTGGCGTCCCGCTTGCGCCCGGCGCGCTGGGCGAACGCCACCACCGCCACCACGGCGACCGCGAAGCCGACCGTCTCCAGCGTCGGCACCTCGCCGTTGATGGGCCAGGCGAGGCCCACCGTGACGAAGGTCTGCAGCAACTGCACCTGGCCGACGCGGGCGATGCCGCCCATGGCGAGGCCCGCATTCCAGAAGAAGAAGCCGACGAACTGGCTGATGACGCCGAGATAGGCGAGCGCCGCCCAGGACGGCCACGCCACCGCCGCCACATGCGCCGGGAAGGTGAGCAGCGCGCCGACGAGGTTCACCGGCAGCGCCAGGATCAGCATGAAGCAGATCACCTCCCACCCCGTCATGGTGCGCGCGAGCCGCCCCGCCACCGCATAGCCGCAGCTGCAGGCGATCACCGCCAGCACCAGCAGGGCGTCGCCATAGCCGAGGCCCTCGGTGGCGCCGTTGCGCAGGGCGAAAGTACCGATCAGGGCCGCCCCGGTGGCGCTCGCGCCGATCAGGCCGAGGCTCGGGCGCTCGCCCGCGAACAGCATGGCGGCGATGGCGGTGGTGAGCGGCAGCAGCCCCAGCACCACGCCGCCGTGCGAGGCCGGCACGGTCTGCGTCGCCACCGCCATCAGCAGCGGGAACATGAACACCAAAGTGACGGTGGCGACCAGCAGATCGACGAGCGTGCGCCCGCGCAGCGGCACGCGCCGGCCCATGGCGAGGACCAGCAGCACCGCCAGCACGCCGCCGATGGTGGCGCGGCCAAACGAGATAAACCACGGGCCGAGATCGTCGAGGGCAAGGCGCGTCATGGGCAGGGTCACGCCGAACATGACGACGCCGCAGAAGCCCAGGAGAAGGCCGATGAGGACGCGGCGCTGCATGGAGGGTTCCGGAACAGGGGCCGCGCGATGGGGCCCGCCCGTTCTGCTTAAATGCTAGGCAGCGCGAAGGACAGCAATTTCGCCTGATGCACCCATCACGCCGCCTGATGGGATGCCGCCAGTACCGCCTTCAGCGCCTCGAAGGCGGCGGAGCGGTAGCCCCGGCGGCGGATCAGCAGGGTCGGCAGGCGGGCGATCGGCACGGTGACGAGGTGCGCCAGCCCCGGCCGCAAATCGAGCACGGAGCGTGGCACCACCGCCACTGCAACCCCGGCGGCGACGCAGGCCAGCATGGCGTCGTAGGATGCAAGCTCGATCCGCCGCAGCGGCCGCCCGGCCCGCCTGCCTTGCAGCCAGGCCTCCGCCACCGCGCGATAGGTGCAGCCGGCCGGCAAGGCGGCGAGCGTGTCGGGCCCGACATCGTCCGGGCCGGCGATCGGCCCGTGGCCGGCCGGCGCGACAAGCAGCAGATCTTCGGCGAACAGCGGCACCGCCTCCAGCCCCGGGTCGAGCCCGTCGCCTACGCCGGGCGCGGCGGCGATCAGCGCGCAGTCGAGATCGTGGGCGCGCACCCGCTCGGCGAGGTCGCGGCTGGTGCCGGTGGCGAGGTCCAGCGCCACCTCGGGCCAGGAGGCGTGGAAGCGGGCCAGCGGCTCCGGCAGGCGGCTCGCCGCCGTGCTCTCCATGGCGCCGAGCCTGAGCCGGCCGGAGGGAATGCCGGGCCGCACCGCGCCCCGCGCTTCCGCCTCCAGCGCCAGAAGCCGAAGGGCATAGCCGAGGAACGTCTCGCCCTCGGCGGTGAGCGCCATGCGCTTGCCGTCGCGCAGGAACAGCGCGACGCCGAGATCGTCCTCCAGCGCGCGCACGCGGGTGGTGACGTTGGACGGCGCGCGGTCGAGCGCCGCGGCGGCGCGGGTGACGCTGCCGGTCTCGGCCACGGCGCGGAACACTTCGAGGCTGGAGAGGTCCACCGCCAAATTCCAGTTTTGAGAATGATATTTGATTTTCATTTCCTATTGGGGAATATTGCACCCCGACCCGGCGCCGCGCAAGGCGCCCCTCCCGCCCGCTGCCGGGCCTGGGCGAACGCCGCCCGAGGAGACGCGCCATGTCCGCTTCCCCCGCATCCTCCACCCCCGGCCGGGCGCCGGGGAACTGGCCGGACCGCCGGCTGCTCGACCTGTTCGGCATTGAGGTGCCGATCCTGCTCGGTCCGCTCGCAGGTCCCGGCACGCCGGAACTGGCGGCGGCCGTCACCCAGGCCGGCGGGCTCGGCGCCCTGCCCTGCGCCATGTACGACCTCGCCCAGTTCGAGGCGGCGCTGCGCGAAGTGCGCGCGGCGGTCGACGGGCCGGTGAATGCCAATTTCTTCTGCCACCGGCCGCCCGCGCCCGATCCCGTCGCGATGCTCGCCTGGCGCACGCGCCTCGCACCCTATTACGTGGAACTGGGGCTTGATCCCGAGATCACCCCGCCGGCGGGCGGGCGCACGCCGTTCGATGCGGATTTCTGCGCCGTGGTGGAGCGCGTCCGGCCCGAGGTGGTGAGCTTCCATTTCGGCCTGCCGGAGCCGGCGCTGCTGGAGCGCGTGAAGAAGACCGGCGCCAAGGTGATCTCGGCCGCCACCACGGTGGCGGAGGCGCGCTTCCTCGCCGATCACGGCTGCGACGCGGTCATCGCCATGGGGCTGGAGGCCGGCGGCCACCGCGCCACCTTCCTTGAAGCCGACGGCAAGGTGGCCATGGCCGGGGCGATGGCGCGCCAGCCGGGCACCTTCGCGCTGGTGCCCCAGGTGGCGGATGCGGTGCCGGTGCCGGTGATCGCTGCGGGCGGCATCGCCGACGGGCGCGGCATCGCCGCAGCCCTGGTGCTGGGCGCGAGCGCCGCGCAGATCGGCTCCGCCTTCCTCCTCACCCGCGAGGCGCGCACCCCGGAGGTGCACCGCGCGGCGCTCCGGGCGGCACGCGACGACGCCACCGCGCTCACCGACCTGTTCACCGGCCGCCCCGCGCGCGGGTTCATGAACCGGGTGATGCGGGAGGTCGGCCCCATGAGCGCCGACGCGCCCGCCTTCCCGCTGGCCGGCGGCGCGCTGGCGCCGCTCAAGGCCAAGGCGGAGGCGGCGGGCGCCGGCGATTTCACCAACCTGTGGGCGGGGCAGGCCGCCGCCCTCTCCCGCGGCAATGACGGCATGAGCGCGGGCGACCTGGTCGCCCGCCTCGCCGCGGACGCCCGGGCGCGGCTCGGGCTCGCCGCCTGAGCGGTCAGAAGCGGTAGTTCACGCCGCCGCGCAGCACGCCGCCGTCGAAGCCCACGCTGCGCGGCCCCCAGACGGTCCGGAAGTCCGAAGACCCGAGGTCGAAGTACAGATACTCGAACTTGGCGCTCCAGTTGCGGTCGAGCGCCATTTCGAGGCCCGCGCCGATGGTCCACCCGCTCTGGGTGCGGCTCGACGACAGGCCCATCACGTCGAAGCTGCCCTGACCCCAGGCGAAGCCGGCGGTGCCGTAGAACAGCACCCGGTCGAAGGTGAAGCCGCCGCGCGCCCGCACCGTGCCCAGATTGTCGAGCGAGAACCCGCCGCCGGAAATGCCGGCGAAGTCGAAATCCGCCTCGATGCCGATCATGAACGGATTGCCGAGCTGGAAATTGTAGCCGGCCTGGAAGCCGCCGAGAAAGCCGTCCGGATTCTGGACGTTGGACGTGCCCCAGCCGTAGCCGGCATTGGCGCCGATATAGAAGCCGGTCCAGTTGGTGAAGGCGGAAACGGGCTGCACATAGGCCCGCGGCGCGCCATAGCCCATGTCGGCGGCGCGCGCGCCGCCGGCCGCGCCGAGCGCCAGCAGGAGGGCGGTGGAGACCGAAAGGGAAGAGACGAGACGACGAGCCATGTTCACATTCTCCGCAACCGGCCGCATCCGCGCGGCGACTTCACCTCAGAAACGAATAGGCGACGGGCCGGCCTGGTCGCGACGCGAGCGGATCGGCACGTGCTCCACGCGCATCTTCTGCCGCAGGGTCTTGCCAACCCCTTCCCGCAAACCCCCTTCGCCGCCCTATGCTGAATCTCCCATTGACCATTTAGTGCGTTGATTTCATGAGGCTTCGCGCCGTTCAGTCTGGCCGCCGGCGCCCCGCGCCCGCCGGCCGAAGGCGGCCATGGTTCACGAATGGTGAAGCGGCGGCCCGCCGCCTCGCCCCCCTCGCCCCCCTGGCCCTCGGCGCGGCCAATGCCTAACTTGCGCCCATGAACGGCCGCCGCCCCACCGACCCGCCCGAGATCGCCCGCGCTCCCGACGAGACCGCACCGGATGCCCCGGTTCCCACCCCTGCGCCCGAAGCGTCAGTGGAGGAGGACGCACCGGCGGCGGAGAGCCTCGCCACCGGCCGGGAGGCGATCGTCAAGGCGGTGAAGCACGCGCCCGCGGGGCCGGGCGTCTACCGCATGATCGATCGCGCCGGCCAGGTGCTCTATGTGGGCAAGGCCAAGAGCATCAAGAAGCGGGTGCTGAGCTATACCCGCCCGGTGGGCCACACCAACCGCATCGCCCGCATGATCGCGGCCACCGTCGCCATGGAGTTCGTCTCCACCCGCACGGAGCCCGAGGCGCTGCTTTTGGAGGCGAACCTCATCAAGCAGCTGAAGCCGCGCTTCAACGTGCTGCTCAGGGACGACAAGTCCTTCCCCTACATCCTCATCACCGCGGACCACGTCTCGCCGCAGATCCTCAAGCATCGCGGCGCGCGCTCCCGGCCGGGGGATTATTACGGCCCGTTCGCCAGCGTCTGGGCGGTGGACCGCACCATCAACGCGCTCCAGCGCGCCTTCCTGCTGCGCTCCTGCTCGGACAGCTACTACGAGAACCGCACCCGGCCCTGCCTGCTGTTCCAGATCAAGCGCTGCGCCGGCCCGTGCACCGGCGAGGTCGGCCACGAGGACTACAAGGAGCTGGTGCGCGAGGCGCGCGCCTTCCTCTCCGGCCGCTCCCGCGCGGTGAAGGAGGAGCTGGCGCGCGAAATGGAGGCGGCTTCGCACGAGCTCGAATTCGAGCGCGCGGCAAGGCTGCGCGACCGGCTCGCCGCGCTCTCGGCGGTGCAGGGCTCGCAGGGCATCAATCCGCGCGGCGTGGAGGAGGCGGACGTGTTCGCCGCCACCCAGCAGGGCGGGGCCACCTGCATCGAGGTGTTCTTCTTCCGCACCGGCCAGAACTGGGGCAACCGCGCTTATTATCCGCGCGCCGACCGCTCGCTCTCCGAGGCCGAGGTGCTGGGCGCGTTCCTCTCCCAGTTCTACGAGGACAAGCCGGCGCCGCGCCTGATCCTGCTCTCGCACGAGGTGGAGGAGCAGGCCTTGATCGGCGAGGCGCTCTCCGAGAAGGCCGGCTTCAAGGTGGAGATCGCGGTCCCAAAGCGCGGCGAGAAGCGCGACCTCGTGGACCACGCGCTCCAGAACGCCCGCGAGGCGCTGGCCCGCACGCTCGCGGAAACCGCCACCCAGCAGAAGCTGCTGGACGGGGTGGCGCAGGCGTTCGGCCTGCCCGCGCCGCCGCGTCGCGTCGAGGTCTATGACAATTCCCACATCATGGGCACCAATGCGGTGGGCGGCATGATCGTCGCCGGCCCCGAGGGGTTCGCCAAGGGCCAGTACCGCAAGTTCAACATCCGCTCGACCGACCTCACCCCCGGCGACGATTTCGGCATGATGCGCGAGGTGCTGCGCCGCCGCTTCTCGCGCCTGCTGAAGGAGGCGCCCAGAGGCGCCTTACAAGGGGAAAGCCCTCTCCCGCTTGCGGGGGAAGGTTGGGAGGGGGACGGCGCCGATTCTCCCCGGCAGCTTGATGAGAGCGGGACGCCCCCCCTCCCCGGCCCTCCCCCGCAAGCGGGAGAGGGAGAGCCGCGCGGCCGCGCGGCCGCGACCTCCCACCGCGCGGGTGGATCACGGAACGGCGGCACCTCCGCTGACCTGCCGCCGCCGGACGAGGATATCGGCCCGGGCGCCGATCCCGCCGAGGAGGAGGACGCCCCCGTCGCGGCCGACACGCCGCCCTGGCCGGATTTGGTGCTGATCGACGGCGGCCTCGGCCAGCTCAACGCCGCCCGGCAGGTTCTGGCGGAACTGGGCATCACCGACGTGCCCCTGGTGGGCATCGCCAAGGGGCTCGACCGCGAGGCCGGGCGCGAGCAGTTTTTCCTGCCCGGAAAGACACCGTTCCGCATGGAGCCGCGCGACCCGGTGCTCTATTTCATCCAGCGCCTGCGCGACGAGGCGCACCGCTTCGCCATCGGCTCGCACCGGGCGCGGCGCAAGAAGGACATCACCGAGGCCGGGCTCCAGGCGATCGCCGGCGTCGGCCCTACCCGCAAGCGGGCGCTGCTGCGCCATTTCGGCACGCTCAAGGCGATCGAGCGCGCCTCGCTCGCCGATCTCGGGCAGGTGGACGGGATCAACGCCGCCACCGCCCAGGCGGTCTATGATTATTTCCACGGCCGGCCATGAACCCGCCGCTCCCGGCCTCGTTCCTTGACGGGGGCGCCGGAGCCGACCAAGGAAGAGCGACAGATCCGGGCGCCGTCTCCCGTGCCCGCAGGAAGAGTGATCTCATGGCAGACGCCGCGACCCGCCCCGCCCCTCCCACCACCGCCTCGGCGGCGCGCGGCCATGCGTTCTCGCTGCCGAACCTGCTCACCTATGGGCGCTGCGTGGCCGTGCCGGTGGTGGCCGGATGCCTGTTCTGGTCCGACATTCTCCAGGGCGGGGTGTGGCTGCGGTGGGTGGCGCTGGCGCTGTTCATCGCCGCCGCCGTCACCGATTTCTTCGACGGCTACCTGGCGCGCGCTTGGTCGCAGCAGTCCGCCATCGGCCGGATGCTCGACCCGATCGCCGACAAGCTGCTGGTCTCCACCTGTCTTTTGATGCTGGCCTCCGACGGCACGATCCGCGGCTGGTCGCTGTGGGCCGCCATCGTCATCCTGTGCCGGGAGATCCTGGTCTCGGGCCTGCGCGAGTTCCTCGCCGAGCTGCGCGTCTCGGTGCCGGTCTCGCGGCTCGCCAAGTGGAAGACCGCCATGCAGCTCGTCGCCGTCGGCGTGCTGATCGCCGGTCCGGCGGGCGAGAAGGTGCTGCCCGGCGTCTCGTTCCTCGGCCTGACGCTGCTGTGGGTGTCGGCGGTGCTGACGCTCTATACCGGCTACGACTATTTCCGGGCCGGCGCCCGCCATCTGGTGGAGGACCGGCGATGAAGGTCCTTTATTTCGCCTGGCTGCGCGAGCGCGTCGGCCGCGCAGAGGAGACGGTGGAGCCGCCGGCCGAAGTGGTCACGGTGGCCGACCTCGCCCGCTGGCTGGCCGCCAAGGACGAGGCCCATGCCCATGCGTTCGAGAACCCGGCGGTGGTGCGCGCCGCCCTCGACCGGCGCCATGTGAAGCCGGACGCACCGATCGCCGGGGTGCGGGAGATCGCCTTCTTCCCGCCCATGACCGGAGGCTGAGCATGTTCGAGGTGCGGGTCCAGAGCGCCGTGTTCGATGCCAGCGCGGAAGCTGCCCGCCTGTCGGACGCCCGCACGGATGTCGGCGCGCTCGTCACCTTCACCGGCCTGTGCCGCGCCGATCCCGACGCGGCCGGCGCGCCGCTCACCGCCTTGGTGCTGGAGCATTATCCCGGCATGGCGGAAGAGGAGATGGCGCGCCATCTCGATACGGCGCGGGAGCGCTGGCCCCTCACCGGCGCCGTCATCGTCCACCGCCACGGGCGCATCCTGCCCGGCGAGCCGATCGTCCTGGTGGTGACCGCCTCGGCCCATCGCGAGGCGGCGTTCGCGGCGGCCGCCTTCCTGATGGACTGGCTCAAGACCAATGCCCCCTTCTGGAAGAAGGAGGAGCGCGGCGCCGCCGGTGGCTGGGTCGCCGCCAAGGCGAGCGATGACGCCGCCGCCGCGCGCTGGACCGCCGACTGAGCTTCCCCAAGGGATGGGCGCACCCGGCTGTGGACGCCCCTGGCTGAGCCCGAGCCGCCGCTTTTCCCGCACACCAAGAACGCGTAGAACAGCGCGGATGCTAGCCCGCCGCTGACGGCGCGGCTCGTACATCGACAAGGGCCTGAAACAAGGCCGGGAGGCGAGCATGCGTCGCAAGTCCACCATGGCGGGCGGGCGCGTCCGCATGCTGCTTTCCTTGACCGCCTTTGCCGCGACGGCCCTCGCCGCGCTGGCCGCGGCGGGCGCCCTGCCCGCCCGTGCCGCCGACCCCGCGCCCGCCGCCCCGCCCGCCATCCCCGTCAGCGTCGCCCAGGCGCAGTTGAAGCCGGTGCGCGCGGCGCTGGAGTTCGTCGGCCGCGTGGAGGCACCCGAGCGGGTGGAGATCCGCGCCCGCGTGAAGGGCATGCTGGAGGCGGTGCTCTTCAAGGAGGGCGAGACGGTGAAGGAGGGCGCGCCGCTCTACCGCATCGAGAAGCCGCTGTTCCAGGCCGACGTGGAGAATGCCCAGGGCGAGGTCGAGCGGGCGAAGGCCGCCCTTGAGCTTGCCAAGATCCAGCGCGAGCGCGCCGAGGAATTGCTGGCGAAGAATGCCGGCACCGTGGTCGCCCGCGACCAGGCGATCGCCGCCGAGGCCTCCGCCAAGGGCCAGCTGCTCACCGCCGAGGCGCACCTGAAGACGGCGCAGATCAATCTCGGCTACACCGACATCGTCTCCCCCATCGCCGGCAAGATCGGCCGCACCGCCTTCACCAAGGGCCACATCGTCGGCCCCGAATCCGGCGTGCTCGCCACGGTGGTGAGCGAGAACCCCATGTACGTCACCTTCCCCGTCAGCCAGCGCGACTACCTGGAGGCGCAGAAGGAGGAGGGCAAGGTGGACCTCACCAACGTGGAGGTCCGCGTCAAGTTCTCCGACGGCTCGGTCTATCCGGAGGTCGGGCGCATCAACTTCGTCGACGTGAGCGTGAGCCGCACCACCGACACCGTCATCATGCGCGCCGACGTGCCGAACCCCAAGGGCGCGCTGATCGACGGGCAATTGGTGCGGGTGGAGCTGTCGTCCTCCAAGCCCGACGAGAAGATCGTCATTCCCCAGGCGGCGCTGATCGCCGACCAGGGCGGCGTCTATGTGTTCGTGGTGCAGGACGGGAAGGCGGTCACGCGGCGCATCAAGCCCGGCGGCTCCGTGGGCGCGAACATCGTGGTCGAGGAGGGCCTCAAGGTCGGTGACCAGGTGGTGGTGGACGGCTTCGAGCAGTTGCGGCCCGGCGCCGCGGTGCGCGCCACCCCCGCCGCCGGCCTCGCGAGCGGGGGCTGATCCATGCTCTCCTCGGTCTTCGTCGATCGTCCGCGCCTCGCCATCGTCATCGCCATCGTCACCGTGATCGCCGGCGCGCTGTCGCTGATGGCGATCCCGATCTCCCAGTATCCGGACATCATCCCGCCCCAGGTCTCCGTGACCACGGTGTTTCCCGGCGCCTCCGCCGAAGTGGTGGATTCCACCGTCGCCCAGCCCATCGAGGCCCAGGTGGTGGGGGTGGACAAGCTGATCTACATGAAGAGCGTGTCGGGCGACGACGGCTCTTACACCCTCACCGGCTCGTTCGAGCTGGGCACCGACCCGGACATCAACACCGTCAACATGAACAACCGCGTGCAGGTGGCGCTCTCGCGCCTGCCGGAGGACGTGAAGCGCCAGGGCGTGGTGGTGAAGAAGAAGTCGTCGGCGCTGCTCGGCGTGCTCGCCGTCTATTCGCCCAAAGCGACCAAGGACCCGCTCTATCTCTCCAACTACGTCACCATCAACGTCCTGGACGAGCTGAAGAGCATTCCCGGCGTCGGCGACGCCGGGCTGTGGGGCCCCCAGGACTACGCCATGCGCGCCTGGGTGAAGACCGACCGCCTCACCGGCCTCAACCTCACCACCGGCGACATCGTCGACGCCATCCGCGCCCAGAACGTGCAGGCGGCCGTGGGCCGCATCGGCGCGCGGCCGATCTCCGACGATCAGCAATTGCAGCTCAACCTGCGCACCAAGGGCCGGCTCTCCACGGTGAAGGAGTTCGAGGACATCGTGCTGCGCACCAATGCGGACGGCTCGGTGCTCCGGCTCGGCGACGTGGCGCGCCTGGAGCTCGGTGCCTCCAACCTCGACCGCGAGACGCTGTTCAACGGCGGCCCGGCGGCGGTGCTGGCGCTCTACCAGTCGCCCGGCGCCAACGCCATCACCACCATCACCGCCATCCGCGCGCGCATGGCGGAGCTGGCCAAGGCCTTTCCCGAGGACATGGAATGGAAGGTCACCTACGACCCCACCATGTTCGTCACCGAGACCATCCACGAGGTTCAGAAGACGCTGATCGAGGCGTTCATCCTGGTGGTGCTGGTGGTCTATCTGTTCCTCGGCTCGTTCCGGGCGACGCTGATCCCGACGCTCGCCGTGCCGGTGAGCCTGATCGGCACCTTCATCGTGCTGAACGCCATCGGCTATTCCGCCAACACCGTGTCGCTGCTCGCGATCGTGCTCGCCATCGGCATCGTCGTGGACGACGCCATCGTCGTGGTGGAGAACGTCGAGCGGGTGATGGAGGAGCATCCCGAGCTCACCCCGGCCGAAGCCACCAAGAAGGCCATGGGCGAGATCACCGCGCCGATCATCGCCATCACCTTGGTGCTGCTCTCGGTGTTCGTGCCGGTGGCGTTCATCCCCGGCATCTCGGGCGAGCTGTTCCGCCAGTTCGCCATCACGGTGGCGGTCGCCATGTTCCTCTCGGCGATCAACGCGCTGACGCTCTCGCCGGCCTTGTGCGCGATCCTGCTGAAGCCCGCCCACGGGCCGCGCAAGGGGCCGATCGGCTATGTCATGCGCTTCATCGACCGGGTGCGCGACGGCTACGGCTCGATCGTCGGGCGGCTCGTGCGCTGGTCGCTGTTCGGGCTGATCGCGGTGGTGGTGGCCTCGGGCGGCATCCTCGCGCTCTCCAAGGCGACCCCCACGGGCTTCCTGCCGGAGGACGACCAGGGCGCCTTCTTCGTCGTGGTGCAGCTGCCCGGCGGCGCCTCGGTGGGCCGCACCGAGGAGGTGATCCGCAAGGCCGAGGCGGTGCTCAAGCAGGAGCACACGGTCGAGGACTTCACGTCCGTGATCGGCCTCAACTTCATCGACAATTATTCCCAGTCCAATGC
Organism: Xanthobacter tagetidis; assembly: GCF_003667445.1. GTDB lineage: Bacteria > Pseudomonadota > Alphaproteobacteria > Rhizobiales > Xanthobacteraceae > Xanthobacter > Xanthobacter tagetidis. The sequence goes on from NZ_RCTF01000004.1 coordinate 157,192, forward strand.
CGGCTTCATCGTCGTCACGCTGAAGCCGTTCGAGGACCGCGAGGGCGTGGAGAACGGCGCCGCCGCCATCATCGACCGCCTGGGGGCGAAGCTGCGCCTCATCCCCGGCGGCACGGTGGTGCCGCTGGCGCCGCCGCCCATCGTCGGCCTCGGCACCGGCGGCGGCTTCGCCTATGTGCTCCAGGACCTGCGCGCGGGCGACCCCAAGGTGCTGGCCCAGGTGCTGCGCGGCCTCATCATCGCCGCCAACCAGGACCCGCAGCTCTCGCGCGTGTTCTCCACCTACTCGGCCTCCAACCCCTCCATCTTCCTCGACATCGACCGGGAGAAGGCGCAGGTGCTGGGCGTGCCGCTGAGCGATGTGTTCCAGGCGCTCCAGGCCTCGCTGGGCGGGCTCTACGTCAACGACATGAACCTGTTCGGCCGCACCTGGCAGGTGCAGGTGCAGTCGGAGGGCGAGGACAGGAAGAACGTCGACGACATCTACCGCATCCACGTGCGCAACAATAAGGGCGAGATGATCCCGCTGCGCTCGTTCGTGGAGGTCAAGGTGGAGGTCGGGCCGCCCGCCCTCATCCGCTACAACAACAAGCGCGCGGTGACGGTGCAGGGCGCGCCGGCGGAGGGCGTCTCCTCCGGCCAGGCGCTCAACGCCATGGAGCAGGTGGCGGCCAAGACGCTGCCGCAGGGCTTCTCCGGCGCCTGGACCGACACCTCGTTCCAGGAGAAGCGGGCCGAGGGCCAGACCGGCATCATCCTCGGCTTCGCGGTGCTGTTCGCCTTCCTGTTCCTGGTGGCGCTCTACGAGAGCTGGTCGATCCCCGTGCCGGTGCTGCTCTCGGTCACGGTGGGCATGGTCGGCGCGTTCGCGGCGATCCTGATGGCCGGGCTCACGCTCGACCTCTACGGGCAGATCGGCATGATCGTGCTGATCGGCCTCGCGGCGAAGAACGGCATCCTGATCGTCGAGTTCGCCAAGGAGCGCCGCGAGAAGGGCGAGCCGCTGCTTGAGGCCGCCACCGAGGGCGCGCGGCTGCGCTTCCGGCCGGTGATGATGACCTCGCTCGCCTTCATCCTCGGCCTGCTGCCGCTGGTGGTGGCGACCGGCGCGGCGCAGATGGCGCGGCAGAACGTGGGCACGCCCGTGTTCGGCGGCATGATCGCCGCCTCGGTGCTGGGCATCTTCGTCATCCCGCCGCTCTACGTGATGTTCCAGGCCATCCGCGAGCGGCTGCGGCCCGGCGCCCGCCCCAAGGTACCGCCGCCAGCGGAAGCAACGCCGCCGGGCGCCCATTCTTGATCTGGCACAAGGAAGCCGGGCGCGCGGTGCGTTGAGTGGAGGACAACGCGAACGCGCCGGGATCACCCCGGCGCCCTGCCCCGTGCGGGCGGCCGACGGCCAAGGGAGCAGACCGATGACCAGTGCCGCGAACACCCAGGCCGAGCACCTCGCCGACGAGACCTTCATGTCCGCCGACGACCTGCGCGCCTACATGGACGAGCTGGAGCGCAAGAAGCTCAACAAGGAGCTTGCCGCCATGGACCAGGCGGACAAGGCGCGCCAGGAACTCGTCAAGACCCTGTCGGAACCGATCGACCTCACCCCCGAGCGGCTGCACGAGATTTCGCAGAGCCTCGTGACCAAGATGCGCCTTGCCGCCCAGCGCGGCGAGACCGAGATCATGGTCATGCGCTTTCCCAACGTGCTGTGCACGGACAAGGGCCGCGCCATCAACAATGCCGAGGACGGCTGGCCCGACACGCTGACCGGCCGCCCGCGCCAGGCGTTCGAGCTGTGGCGCGACCACCTGCGCCCGGCGCACTACAAGCTCAAGGCGATGATCGTCGACTGGCCGAACGGCATGCCGGGCGACATCGGCTTCTTCCTCAGCTGGGCCTGACCGCGCCGCAGCATCGCCACCGGCACAAGGGGAGGACCGCCATGGCCAGCGCCGAGCGGCTCAAGAACAAGGACTACGAGCACGAACTGAAATCGCTCCACGCCGAGCTGGTGAAGCTCCAGCTCTGGGCCAAGGAGACCGGCGCCAAGGTCTGCGTCCTGTTCGAGGGCCGCGATGGCGCCGGCAAGGGCGGCGTCATCAAGGCGATCATGGAGCGGGTGAGCCCGCGCATCTTCCGCGTCGTCGCGCTGCCCCCGCCCACCGAGCGGGAGAAGTCGCAGATGTTCATCCAGCGCTACATCCCGCATCTGCCCGCGGCGGGCGAGATCATGATCTTCGACCGTTCCTGGTACAACCGGGTGGGCGTCGAGCGCGTCATGGGCTTCTGCACCGAGGAGCAGGCGAAGAAGTTTCTCATGGCGACGCCGCTGGTGGAGCGCGCCATCGTCGAATCCGGCGTCATCCTCCTCAAATACTGGCTGGAAGTGTCCAAGGAGGAGCAGACCCGGCGCATGGAAGGGCGCATCGACGACCCGCGCAAGGTCTGGAAGCTCTCGCCCATGGACGTGGAATCCTACGCCCGCTGGGACGACTATTCCCGCGCGCGGGCCGAGATGATCGCCGCCACCGACACCGAATGGGCGCCCTGGTACGTCGCCTATTCCGACGACAAGCGGCGGACCCGCCTCAACATCATCTCGCACCTGCTCTCGCAGATCCCCTATGCCGAGGTGAAGCGCGAGAAGGTGAAGCTGCCGAAGCGCGGCAAGGACCACGGCTTCGAGGACCATTTCGCGCCGCGCCACGTGGTGCCCGCGCGGTTCTGAAGCCGGAGCGCCTCCGCACCGCGGGCGCCCGGTCCGGCAAGGGAAAAAGCGGCAGGCTTGTTCGCCGCGCCCCCCTCGGGCATCGTGCGCGCCGTCGATCCCCCTTTTGCGCGGAAGCCCATGTCCCCTTCGCCCCGACCCGTCCAGCCCGGTGACCGCGTCTTCCTGGTGGACGGCTCCTCCTTCGTCTTCCGCGCCTATTTCCAGTCCATCAACCAGGACCGGAAGTACAATTTCCGCTCCGACCGGCTGCCCACCGGGGCGGTGCGGCTGTTCTGCACCAAGCTGTTCCAGTTCGTGCGCGACGGAGCGGTCGGCATCCGCCCGACCCACCTCGCCATCATCTTCGACAAGTCGGAGGACAGCTTCCGCAAGGAGCTCTACCCCGCCTACAAAGCCAACCGATCCGACCCGCCGGACGAGCTGATCCCGCAGTTTCCGCTCATGCGCGAGGCGGTGCGCGCGTTCGGCCTGATCCCGGTGGAGCAGTCGCGCTACGAGGCGGACGACCTGATCGCCACCTATGCGGTGCAGGCGGTCGAGGCCGGGGCGGAGGTGCTCATCGTCTCCGCCGACAAGGACCTGATGCAGCTCATCGGCCCGAAGGTCGCCATGTACGATCCCGCTTCCGGCGAGAGCGGCGGGCGCGGGGCGCGGCCGGAGCGGCGCATCGGCGTCGGCGAGGTGCTGGAATATTTCGGCGTGCCGCCCGAGAAGGTCACGGACGTCCAGGCGCTGGCGGGCGATTCGACCGACAACGTACCCGGCGTGCCCGGCATCGGCATCAAGACCGCGGCCCAGTTGATCGCCGAATATGGCGATCTCGAAACGCTGCTTTCCCGCGCCGGCGAGATCAAGCAGCCCAAGCGCCGGGAATCGCTGCTCGGCAATGCCGAGGCGGCGCGCATCTCCAAGCAGCTCGTGACGCTGGTGCGCGACGTGTCGGTCGAGGTGCCGCTCGACGATCTGGTGCTGGAGCAGCCGGACGCCGCGCGCCTCATCGCCTTCCTCAAGGCCATGGAATTCACCACCATCACGCGCCGCGTGGCGGAGGCCTACGGCGTCGAGGCGAGCGCGGTGGAGGCCGACGCGCGGCTCGCGCCCTCGGGCGGCCTGTTCGCGCCCGCTGCGGCGGAGCCGGCCGAAGATGCCGCCGCGCCTGCCGACGAAGGCGCACCGGCGCCGGGCGCTCCGGGCCAGGCCAAGGCCGCGCCGGGCACGCCCACGCCCTCCGCCCTCGCCAGCACCCGCGCCCAGGCGGCGCGGGCGACGCCGGTGGACCGCACGGCCTACCGCGCGCTCACCGACCTCGCCGAGCTGAAGGCCTGGTGCGCCAAGGCGGCGGACCAGGGCTATCTCGCCTTCGACACCGAGACCAATTCGCTCGATCCCATGCAGGCCGACCTCGTGGGCGTCTCGCTGGCGCTCGCGCCCAACGAGGCCTGCTACATCCCGCTGCTGCACCAGGGAGCAGGCGACGGCCTGTTCAGCGAAGGCCTCCTGCCGGGCCAGATCCCGAGCCACGAGGCCATCGCCGCGCTCAAGGGCGTGCTGGAGGACAAGGGCGTCCTGAAGATCGGCCACAACGTGAAGTACGACCAGCTGGTGCTGGCGCGCCACGGCATCCAGGTCGCCCCCATCGACTGCACCATGTGCATGTCCTACGCGCTCGACGCCGGGCGCAACGGCCACGGCATGGACGAGCTTTCGGTGCTGCATCTCGGCCACCAGCCCATCGCCTTCACCGAGGTGGCCGGCAAGGGCAAGGGCCAGATCACCTTCGACAAGGTGCCGCTCCAGGCCGCCACCGACTATGCCGCCGAAGACGCGGACGTGACGCTGCGCCTGTGGCAGGTGCTCAAGCCCCGCCTCGCCGCCGAGGGCCGCACCACCGTCTACGAGACCCTGGAGCGCCCGCTGATCGCGGTTCTCGCGCGCATGGAGAGCCGCGGCATCGCCATCGACAAGGCCATGCTGGCGCGCCTGTCCTCGGAGTTCGCCCAGGGCGCGGCGCGGGTGGAGGACGAGATCGCGGAGCTCGCCGGCGAGCGGCTGAACGTGGGCAGCCCCAAGCAGATGGGCGACATCCTGTTCGGCCGCATGGGTCTGCCGGGCGGCACCAAGACCGCCACCGGCATGTGGTCCACCAAGGCAACCGCCCTGGAAGAACTGGCCGAGCAGGGCCACAAGCTCCCGCAGAAGATCCTCGAATGGCGCCAGCTGGCCAAGCTGCGCTCCACCTATACCGACGCGCTGCCGAACTACGTGCACCCGCAGACCAAGCGCGTCCACACCTCCTACGCGCTCGCCGCCACCACCACGGGCCGGCTGTCCTCGTCCGATCCGAACCTGCAGAACATCCCGGTGCGCACCGAGGAGGGGCGGCGCATCCGCCGCGCGTTCGTGGCGGAAGAGGGCAACCTGCTCATCTCGGCGGACTATTCGCAGATCGAGCTGAGGCTGCTCGCGGAGATCGCCGACATTCCCGCCTTGAAGCAGGCGTTCCAGGACGGGCTCGACATCCACGCCATGACCGCGTCCGAGATGTTCAACGTGCCGGTGAAGGACATGCCGGGCGAGATCCGCCGGCGCGCCAAGGCGATCAATTTCGGCATCATCTACGGCATCTCGGCGTTCGGGCTCGCCAACCAGCTCTCCATCCCGCGCGAGGAAGCCGGGCAGTACATCAAGCGCTATTTCGAGCGCTTCCCCGGCATCCGCGACTATATGGAGGAGACCAAGACCTTCTGCCGCGAGCACGGCTATGTGGAGACGCTGTTCGGCCGGCGCTGCCACTATCCCGACATCGCGGCGAAGAACCCCTCCATCCGCGCCTTCAACGAGCGCGCCGCCATCAATGCCCGGCTCCAGGGCACGGCGGCCGACATCATCCGCCGCGCCATGGTGCGCATGGAAGATGCGCTGGCGGCGGCGAAGCTCTCCGCACGCATGCTGCTCCAGGTGCACGACGAACTGGTGTTCGAGGTGAGCGAGGCGGAGGCTGCAGCGACCTTGCCCGTGGTGCGCCACGTGATGGAGAGCGCGCCCGCGCCGGCGGTCGAGCTCGCGGTGCCGCTGAAGGTGGATGGCCGCGCCGCGAGGAACTGGGAAGAGGCGCACTGAGCGCCATCGGGGTCCCGGACGGATCGCCAGCCAGGGCGGGTGTTCCGGGTCCGCCCGTCACGGCCGGGATGTCCCGGCCATCCACGCCGCGCGGCTGGGTGCGCACATCCAAAACGAGGCGTCGGCGGCACGGCGTGGATGCCTGTCACAATGCCGGGCATGACGATGCGCGGGGGATGACGTCATTCGAACGTGCAGAAAAGCCGGGAGGCTCGCCGGGGGCCTTTTGGCGATCGCGGGCGCGCGGCGCCTCAGCGGACCAGAGCAACCTTCTGGTTGGTGTCCATGATGGTGCCGACATACATGTTCGGGCCGGCGGGCTGGAGCCGGGCGGTCACCTTGCCCTGGTGGTTCTGCAGCACCAGATCGGGACCCATCATGTCCCAGCCCTTGGTCATGAAGATCTCGCTCGGGCAGGAAACGTCCGCCTGGGCGGCGAGGCCGTTGAGGCCGCGGGTGTTGGACAGCGTCAGCGGACAGGTGTTGCGGCCGTTGTCCCAGCTGAAGTTCCAGGCGCCGGACATCTGGTCCTTGGCGGCGGAGGGGGCATAAGCGGTGCCGCCGGGATTGGCGGGCGGAGGCGTCAAAGGCACGGTGGCGGCGGTGCGCGTGGTAATGGCGCCGGTCGCAGCGGCCGACACCGCGACCGGAGCGGAAGAGCTTTCCACTGAGCCGGTCGGCGCCGTCATCGCGCGATTCGCGTCCATGGCGGAGGGCTTCGCGCCGAAACCGTCGAGTTCCGTGCTGCAACCGCCCAAAACGACCGCCGAAGCGACCGCCGCCCCCAGATAGACCACCTTCATCCACACTCTCCGGACGTTCCCCGCAACCCTAGCCATTTCAGCTCCGAACCGCCACCGCCCGAGAGCGAGATCGGAACCCGTCCATGGCCATTCACAACGTTCGGCTCGTGACGCGCCATGCGCGCATCGCCTGCACTCGGTGCAAGGAGCGAACCCTTTTCCGAGATCATGGCATCACCATGACCGCATGACTACAATAATACCCCAACGCCGGCATAGATGGACGCAGTGGTTAATGCGCGTTATCCCACCACCATCTTCCGCCCCGGCCGCTCGCGCCGCGCGGCCCCTTTCCAGGTGCCGTTCGCAGCAGCCGGGCGCGGGAAGCCCGCCCGCCCCCCGGCGCCGACCAAGGAGCCCTTCATGTCCGCCATGCTCGATCCCCGTTCCCTCACTGTCGTCGTCACCGGCGCCACCTCGGGCATCGGCGAGGCCACCGTGCGCCGCTTCGCCGGCGCGGGGGCGCAGGTGGTGGTGATGGGCCGGCGCAAGGATCGCCTGGAGGCGCTGCGCGACGAATTGGGCGCGCGCATCCTGCCGGTGGAGCTGGACGTGCGCGACGCGGCGGCCACCGAGGCCGCCTTCGCCGGCCTGCCGGCGCCGTTCGCCGACTACAACGTGGTGTTCGCCAATGCCGGCCTCGCGCTGGGGCTGGAGCCGTCGCAGCAGGCGAGCCTGTCGAACTGGGACACCATGGTGGAGACCAACATCAACGGCATGCTCTACACCGTGCGCGCCTGCCTGCCGGCCATGGTGGCCCGCAAGGAGGGCCACGTGGTGCTCACCGGCTCCATCGCCGGCGAATTCCCCTATCCCGGCGCCAACGTCTACGGCGCCACCAAGGCGTTCGTGAAGCAGTTCTCGCTCAACCTGTGGGCGGACGTGGCTGGCACCGGCGTGCGCGTCACCAACATCGAGCCGGGGCTGGTGGAGACCGAATTCTCCATGGTGCGCTTCGAGGGCGACGCCGGGCGCGCCCAGAAGGTCTATGCCGGCGCCGAGCCCATGACGGGCGCCGACATCGCCGAGCAGGTGTTCTTCGCCTGCACCCTGCCGCGCCACGTGAACATCAACCGCATCCAGGCCATGCCCAGCCGCCAGACCTTCGGCAACATGACCGTGCGCCGCGATTGACGCAGCTCGGCCCACCCTACCGCCCGGCCAGCGCCCTGCTTATGCTGGCGGCAAGAGCAAGACCGGGAAACGCCGCGTGAGCCTGCCGAACATCATCACCCTCATCCGCATCCTGCTGGTGCCGGTGGTCATCTGGGCAATCGCGTCGGAGCGCACGCAGCTCGCCTTCTGGCTGTTCGTCGTGGCGGGCATCTCCGACGCGCTGGACGGCCTGATCGCCAAGAAGTTCGGCATGCAGACCGAACTCGGCTCCTATCTCGATCCGCTCGCCGACAAGGCGCTGCTGGTCTCGATCTATGTCATGCTCGCGGCCACCTCGCTGGTGCCGAGCTGGATCGCCATCGCCGTGGTGACGCGGGACGTGCTGATCGTCGGCGCGGTCCTGCTGTCGCAGGTGCTCGCCCGGCCGGTGGCGATCGCCCCGCTGCTGGTGTCGAAGGCCAACACGCTGGCGCAGATCTGCTTCGCCGCCTTCGTGCTCGCCAGCACCGGCTTCGGCATCGAGGCGCCGCAGCTGATGGAGCTGGGCCTTGTGGCGGTGGGCCTCTTGACGGGTGTTTCCGCCGCTGCCTATCTCGCGGAATGGACGCGCCACATGGCGAAGTGAGCCGCCGCGCCGCGCCGGCTGCGCAATCCCCAGGGACAGCGCGCCGCGGCGACGGCCTGACGCGGCGCGTGCCTGACGTATCGGCATGTGATACGCAACTGAAGCGACAGGCGATGCGGTGCGGCACATGACCCAAGGAGGCGCGATGGCCGGCAGGGTTCAGGTGGGCTTCTGGATCGGCGCGCTGCTGGCGACGATCCTCGTCCTCTGGCTGCTGCGGGGCGTCCTGCTGCCGTTCGTCGCCGGCATCGTGCTGGCCTATTTCCTCAATCCGGTAGTGATCCGCCTGGAGCGGCTCGGCATCGGCCGCATGCCGTCGAGCCTCGTCATCGTCGGCATCATGCTGTTCTTCGTGATGCTGTTCTTCCTCGTGCTGCTGCCGGTGCTCTCCAGCCAGCTGTTCGAGTTCATCCAGCGTCTGCCATCCTACGTGACGCGGCTCCAGGGCCTCGTCACCGAGGAGAACCGGGAGTGGCTCTCCCACATCGTCGGCGACCGGCTGCCGGACATGCAGCGCTCGATCTCCGACCTCATGTCCCAGAGCGTGACCTACCTCCTGGGGCTGCTGTCCTCGGTGTGGTCCGGCGGGCAGGCGCTGATCTCCATGTTCGCGCTGCTGGTGGTGACGCCGGTGGTGATGTTCTACATCCTGTGCGACTGGGACTCGATGGTGGCCTATGTGGACCGCCTCGTCCCGGTCCCGCACCGCCCGGTGGTGCACCACCTCGCACGCTCCATGGACCTCGCCATCGCCGGCTTCGTGCGCGGCCAGGCGATGGTGTGCCTCATCCTCGGCACCTTCTACGCCGTCTCGCTCTCCATGGTCGGGCTGAATTTCGGCCTGCTGATCGGCATCGTCTCGGGCATCATCTCCTTCATCCCCTATGTGGGATCGCTCACCGGCTTCATCCTCGCCATCGGCGTCGCCATCGTGCAGTTCTTCCCGGACTGGGGGATGATCGGCACCGTGGTCGCCATCTTCATCGCCGGGCAGACCATCGAGGGCTATGTGCTCTATCCCAAGCTGGTGGGCGACAGCATCGGCGTGCACCCGGTCTGGCTGATGTTCGCCTTGTTCGCGTTCGGCTACCTGTTCGGCTTCGTCGGGCTGCTGCTGGCGGTGCCGCTCACCGCCGCGGTGGGGGTGCTGACGCGGTTCGCCATCGGCCAGTACATGCACTCCACGATCTACCGGGGCGAGGAGGACGACCTCCTGCCGCCCCCGGCCGGGGCGCCCTGAGCGCCATGTCGCGATCCGCCCGCCCGCGCCAGTTGCCGCTCCAGCTTCCCGGCCGGCCGGCCTTGCGACGCGAGGACTTCCTCGCCGCGCCGGGCAACGCCGCCGCGCTCGCGCTGATCGACGCCTTCCCCGACTGGCCGGCGCGTGTGGTGTGCCTCGTCGGCCCGGAGGGCGCCGGCAAGAGCCATCTCGCCGCCATCTTCGCCGAGCGCGCCGGCGCGCGCACCATCGAGGCGCGGACCCTCGACCGGGCCGGCGTGCCGGACGCCCTCGCGACCGGCGCGCTGGTGCTGGAGGACCTTGAGCCCGGCGCCTTCGAGGAGGCGGCGCTGTTCCACCTGCTGAACCTGACGCGCGAGCAGAACGCCTTTCTGCTCATCACCGCGCGCGTGCCGCCGGCCCAGCTGCGCCTCGCCACCGCCGACCTCACCTCGCGCCTGCGCACCGTTCCGGTGTTCGAGATCGCCCCCGCCGACGACGCGCTGCTCGCCGCGGTGCTGGTGAAGCTGTTCGCCGACCGCCAGCTGATGGTGGATGAAGCCACCGTACAATACCTCCTCCTGCGGGCGCCGCGCTCGGTGGCCGGGGCGAAGCGGGTGGTGGAGGCGATCGACGCCGCCGCCCTCGCCGCCGCCCGCCCGGTGACGCGCGCGCTCGCCGCCCAGGTGCTCAAGGAACAGGGCGAACTGGCTGCTAACGAAGACGAAGACTGACACCGCCGGCCGTCATAGAGTGGTCATGCAAGGCGGCCATGGTCCGGCCGAGCAAGGGGGACCCAGCATGAGCGCAAACGACGTCGCAGCCTTGGCGCAGGTGGAAGAATTCGCCGCGGACGACGCCCGCGAGGAAATCGACCTCGCCGCCTCGCCGGAGCGCTTCATCAACCGCGAGCTCTCCTGGCTGCACTTCAACCGGCGCGTGATGGAGGAGGCCTCCAACCGCAGCCACCCGCTGCTGGAGCAGCTGCGCTTCCTCTCCATCTCGGCAAACAATCTCGACGAGTTCTTCATGGTCCGTGTCGCCGGCCTGAAGGAGCAGGTGCGCGAGGGCGTGCAGACGCCGAGCCCGGACGGCCTCACCCCCTCCGAGCAGCTCGTGAAGATCATGGCCGGCGCGGCCCAGCTGATCGCCGACCAGCAGGTGCGCTGGCGCGAGCTGCGCAAGGAGCTGGCCGGCGCCGGCATCGTCCTGGTGGACGGTGCGGATGCCTCGGGCGCCGACCGCGACGCGCTGGAGAAGCACTTCCTCAATCACGTCTTCCCGGTCCTCACCCCGCTCGCCATCGACCCGGCGCACCCCTTCCCCTTCATCCCCAATCTGGGCTTCTCGCTGGCGCTCCAGCTGGTGCGCGAGAGCGACGGGCGGGGCATGAACGCGCTGATCCGCGTGCCGGCCAAGGTCGAGCGCTTCATCCGCCTGCCGGACGACGCCGGCGCCATGCGCTTCGTCACGCTGGAGCAGATGATCGGCCTGTTCATCGCGCGCCTGTTCCCGGGCTATGCGGTGAAGGGCCAGGGCGTGTTCCGGGTGATCCGCGACAGCGACCTCGAAATCGAGGAGGAGGCCGAGGACCTCGTCCGCCTGTTCGAGACCGCGCTCAAGCAGCGCCGCTATGGCGAGGTGATCCGCATGGAGGCCGACGCCGCCATGCCGGACGAACTGCGCAACTTCGTCGCCCGCGAGCTGGGCGTGAACGACGACGAGATCTTCGTCATCGACGGCGTGGTCGCCATGAACGAGTTCTCGCAGCTCGTCTCGGTGGACCGGCCGGACCTCAAGTTTCCGCCCTACAATGCGCGATTTCCCGAACGCATCCGCGACCACGGAGGAGACTGCTTTCTCGCTATTCGTGAGAAGGACATTCTGGTTCACCACCCTTATGAATCCTTTGACGTGGTGGTTCAGTTCCTTCGCCAGGCCGCCCGCGACCCCAACGTCGTCGCCATCAAGCAGACCCTCTACCGCACCTCCTCCGACAGCCCCATCGTGAAGGCCCTCGCCGAGGCCGCCGAGGCCGGCAAGTCGGTGACCGCGCTGGTGGAGCTGAAGGCGCGCTTCGACGAGGAGGCCAACATCCGCTGGGCGCGCGACCTGGAGCGTGCGGGCGTGCAGGTGGTGTTCGGCTTCATCGAGCTGAAGACCCACGGCAAGCTCTCCATGGCGGTGCGCCGGGAGGGCGGCGCGCTCGCCACCTATGTACATGTGGGCACCGGCAACTACCACCCCATTACCGCCCGCATCTATACCGACCTCTCCTTCTTCACCGCCGACCCGGTGATCGCCCAGGATGTGGCGCGCATCTTCAACTTCATCACCGGCTATGCGACGCCGGGCGAGCTGGACGTGATGGCGGTCTCCCCCACCACGCTGAAGCCGCGCCTGATGCACAACATCGCCGAGGAGATCGCCCACGCCCGCGCCGGCCGGCCGGCGGCCATCTGGCTGAAGTGCAACTCGCTGGTGGACCCCGAGATCATCGACGCGCTCTATGCGGCGAGCCAGGCGGGCGTGAAGGTGGACTGCGTGGTGCGCGGCATCTGCTGCCTCAGGCCCGGCATCGCGGGGCTCTCGGAGAACATCCGCGTCAAGTCGATCGTCGGCCGGTTCCTGGAGCACTCGCGCATCTACTGCTTCGGCGCCGGGCATGGATTGCCGAGCCCGCAGGCGATCGTCTACATCTCCTCGGCGGACCTGATGCAGCGCAACCTCGACCGCCGCGTCGAGACACTATGCCCCATTACCAACCCGACCGTGCATGAGCAGGTTCTCGACCAGATCATGGTGGCCAACCTGATCGACAATGAGCAGAGCTGGCGGGTGTTGCCGGACGGGTCGTCCGAGCGCATCGTTCCCGGCCCGGGCGAGGAACGCTTCAACGCCCACCAGTATTTCATGACGAACCCGAGCTTGTCTGGACGTGGAAAGTCTCTCAAAGATTCTTCGCCGCGCAGTCTCCTCGTCCGCCGCTGAGGCGCCGGACGACCTGCACGGCGCGCCGGGGCGCCTCGCCTCCGGCCCGCCGATCGCGGTGATCGATATCGGCTCCAATTCGGTGCGCCTCGTGGTCTATGAAGGCCTGACGCGGGCGCCGACACCCATCTTCAACGAGAAGGCGCTGTGCGGCCTCGGCCGGGAAGTGCTCTCCACCGGCCGCCTCGCCCAGGACGCGGTGGAGCGCGCCTTCGCGGCGCTGCGCCGGTTCCGGGCCCTGTGCGACGCCATGCGGGTCGGCCGCGTCCTGGCGCTCGCCACCGCCGCCGCGCGCGATGCGCAGAACGGCCCGGCCTTCATCGCCGAGTGCGAGGCCATCTGCGGCGTGTCCATCGAGCTGCTCACCGGCAAGCGCGAGGCGGAGCTGGCCGCCTGCGGCGTGGTCTCCGGCGTGCACCAGCCGGACGGCATCGTCGGCGACCTCGGCGGCGGCTCGCTGGAACTGGTGGACGTGAAGGGCCAGAAGATCGGCGCCGGCATCACCCTGCCTTTGGGCGGGCTCGCGCTTGAGGACCGCTCGTCGAAGTCGCCGCGCAAGGCCGAGAAGATCGTGCGCGACACCATGCCGGAGGCCGGCGTGCTGAGCCAGCTCGCCGGGCGCACCTTCTACGCCGTGGGCGGCACGTGGCGCGCGCTGGCGCGGCTCCACATGTTCCAGAAGGGCTATCCGCTGCACGTGATGCACGGCTACACCCTGCCGGCCAAGGAGGCGCTGGACTTCTCGCGCATCGTCCATCGCGCCGACCCGGAGGCGCTGGCCCATATCGACACCGTCTCCGACGCGCGCCGGCCCCTGCTCACCTACGGCGCGCTGGTGCTGGAGAACGTGGTGCGGCTCGGCCGCCCGTCCGAGGTGGTGATCTCGGCCATGGGCGTGCGCGAGGGCCTGCTCTATTCGCTGCTTACCCCCGAGGCGCGGCGCGAGGACCCGCTGATCGCCGCCGCCGCGGAACTGAACCTCCTGCGCTCGCGCGCCCCGCGCCACGGCGAGGAGCTGGTGACCTGGACCGACGGCTTCTTCGCCTCCTCCCTGGTGCTGGAGGAGAGCGAGGAGGAGGCGCGCCTGCGCCGCGCCGCCTGCCTTCTGGCGGACATCGGCTGGCGTGCCCATCCCGACTATCGCGGCGAGCAGAGCCTCAACATCATCGCCCATGCCGCCTTCGTGGGCGTGGACCACCCCGGCCGCGGCTACATCGCGCTGGCGGTCTATTTCCGCCACATGGGCCTCGGCGAGGACGAGTACGGCACCCGTGTGCTGGAACTCGTCTCCACCGGCATGCTGGACCGCGCGCGCATCCTCGGCGCGGCCATGCGCGTCGCCTATCTGCTGTCGGCCGCCATGCCCGGCATCCTGCCGCGCACGCCGCTGAAGGTTCAGGGCGACCAGCTTGTGCTGAGCGTGCCGCAGGCCCTCGCCGCGCTCATCAACGACCGAGTGGTGAGCCGGCTGCGCCAGCTCGCCAAGCTCATCGGCCGCGAGCCGCAGGTGGTGATCGCCGACTGAGCGGCGGCACCACGCAAGGGTGCGGCGCGGATCATTCCGCCGCGGTGCGGGCGAGCCGGCCCTGCGCCAGCACCGCGCGCAAGGCGGCGGGCTTCAGCGGCTTGTTGAGCACCGTGATCTCGGCCGCCTTCGCCGCCTCCCGCACCTTGCGCGAGCGGTCGGCGGTGATCAGCACCGCCGGCAGCTTGCCGAGCTTCCAGCGCAGCGCCATCACCGCGTCGATGCCGTTGCCGTCGTCGAGGTGGTAGTCCACCAGCGCGAAGTCGGGCTGCTTGCGCAGGTCCCGCACCCGCTCCAGCGCTTCCACCGCGTCGGCGGCCTTGATGACCTCGCAGCCCCAGCCGGTGAGCAGCAGCTCCATGCCCTCCAGGATGGCGGGCTCGTTGTCGATGGCGAGGATGGTGAGGCCGTCGAGGCGCGCGCCGCCGCGCGCCGGCTCGGCCGGCACTGGGACCTCCTCCGGCACCTGCACCGCGATCGGCAGTTCCACGGTGAACACCGAGCCCTTGCCCGGCTGCGAGCGCATGGCGACCAAATGGTCGAGCACTCGGGCGATGCGCTCGACGATGGACAGGCCGAGCCCCAGGCCACGCGCCTCGCGGGCGCCCCGGTCGAGGCGCTGGAACTCCTGGAACACCAGCTTGTGCTTCGACTTCGGAATGCCGAGGCCGGTGTCGTAGACCTCGACGCGCAGCTTGCCCTTCAGGCGCCGGCAGCCCACCAACACCTTGCCCTTGGGCGTGTACTTGATGGCGTTGGAGATGAAGTTCTGCAGCAGGCGCCGCAGCAGCCGCCGGTCCGAGCGCACCGCGAGGCCGCACGGCACGAAGGCGAGGTCGATGCCCTTCTCGCGCGCCAGCGGGGCGAACTCCATCTCCAGCTGCTTCAGCACGTCGGCGATGCGGAACGGGGCGATCTCCGGCCGCATGGCCCCCGAATCGAGGCGCGAGATGTCGAGCAGCGCGCCGAGGATCTCCTCCACCGCCTCCAGCGAGGCGTCCACATTGCCGGCGAGGCGCTGGTCCTCCGGCCCCTTGGAGCGCTCCACCAGGCTGGTCACATAGAGCCGGGCGGCGTTGAGCGGCTGCAGGATGTCGTGGCTCGCGGCGGCGAGGAACCGCGTCTTGGAGATGTTGGCCTCGTCCGCCTCGGCCTTGGCCTTTTCCAAAGCATGGTTGAGGCGCTCCAGCTCCTTGGTGCGCTCGCGCACGCGGCGTTCCAGCGTCTCGTTGGCGCGCTCAAGCGCCAGCGCCGCCTCCACCGAGGCGGTGATGTCGGTGTAGGTCACGGCGATGCCGCCGTCCGGCATGGGGTCCGAGCGCGCCTCGATCACCGTGCCGCGCTGGTGCAGGCGCTCGGAGAAGGCGGTGCTGGCATTGGCGTAGCGCGCCACGCGCTCTTCCGGGCGCAGCTGCGCGCCCTCGCGCTCGGCCGGGGCGCTGGCGAGGATCTCGTGCAGCGGCACGCCGACCGCATAGCAGTCCGCCGGCAGGTCCAGCATGTCGCCGAAGCGCCGGTTCCAGCACACGAGGCGCAGGTCCTTGTCGAACACCGCGATGCCCTGGCCCACATGGTCGATGGCGTTCTGGAGCAGCTCGCGATTGTACTGGATGGCGGCGGAGGCATCGTCGAGCAGCTTCAGCGCCGCCTTGGTGGACACCGCGCGCTTGCGCAGCAGCAGCGACAGAACGAGGCGCGAGGAGGCCGCGCCCACCGCCGAGGCGAGCAGGTGCTCGGCATAGCGCACCGTGCCCGCGTCCGCCTCGCGGTTGACGTCGAGCGGGATGCCCTGCATGCGGGCGAAGTTCTCGAACGCGGCCTTCGCCCGCGCCTCGCCCAGATAGCGCTCCACCGTGGCGATCACCTCGCCCACCGTGACCGACGAGCGCCAGCGCCGGAACGCCGGGCGCAGCGGCAGCTTGTCGGCGTTGTGGATCATGAACAGGCCGGCCTGCACCCGCTCGATCTGGCTCGGGCGGGTGAGGAAGGACACCACGATCAGCACCAAGGCGTTGATGCCGAGGCTCCAGGTCACGCCGTGGGCGAGCGAGCCGGCATGGATGCCGAGCAGCGCCGTGGGCCGCAGCAAGGCGATCCCGAACGGCCCGTTCTCCACGAAGCCGCGCGAGATCAGGCCGGCATCGGCGAGGCTCGGCAGCAGCAGCGTGTAGGCCCAGATGGCGATGCCGGCGACGATCGCCGCCATGGCGCCCTTGGCGGTGGCGCGCTGCCAGATGAGCCCGGCGAGGAAGGCCGGCCCCACCTGGGCGATGGCGGCGAAGGAGAGCAGGCCGATCTGCGCCAGCTGCACCTCGCCGGTGGTGCGGTAATAGAGGTAGGCGAGCAGCAGCGTCAGGAAGATGGAGGTGCGCCGCACCAGCAGCACGATGCCCATCATGTCGCGCGGCTGGCTGTCCTCCTCGGTCCGCTCGGCGCGGCGGCGCAGCAGCAGCGGCATGACGAGGTCGTTGGAGATCATGATCGAGAGCGCCACGCTCTCCACGATCACCATGGCGGTGGCGGCGGAGAGCCCGCCCACGAAGGCGAACAGCGCTAGCCCCTCCATGCCCGCCGAGAGCGGCACCGCGAGCACGTAGACGTCGCTGTCGACGATGGTGGTCGGGAACAGCGTCATGCCCCCGAGCGCGAGCGGCACCACGAACAGGTTGATGAGCACAAGGTAGAGCGGGAACAGCCAGCGCGCCCGGCGGATCTCGCTCTCGCCCTTGTTCTCCACCACCGCCACGTGGAACTGGCGCGGCAGCAGCACGAAGGCGCCGGCCGAGAGCACCGTCATGGTGATCCAGTTCTCCAGCGACAGGCCCTGGGCGAACGGGCCGATCACCTGCGCGTTGCGCGCCGCGTCCCACAGGTCCACCGGGCCGCCGAACAGGAAGAAGGTGACGAGGATGCCCACCATCAGGAACGCGGCGAGCTTCACCAGCGATTCCGTGGCGATGGCGAGCATCAGCCCGTCCTGGTGCTCGGTGGCGTCGGCATGGCGGGTGCCGAACAGCACCGCGAACGCCGCCATGGCGCAGGCGACGAACAGCGCGAGGTCGCCCACCACCGAAAAGTGCGAGGCATCGCCCGCGAAATGGCCGAGCACGGCCAGCAG
This sequence comes from Xanthobacter tagetidis, assembly GCF_003667445.1. Classification (GTDB taxonomy): domain Bacteria; phylum Pseudomonadota; class Alphaproteobacteria; order Rhizobiales; family Xanthobacteraceae; genus Xanthobacter; species Xanthobacter tagetidis. Next base: position 174,440 of record NZ_RCTF01000004.1, read on the forward strand.
CGAGGCCGAGACCGCCTTCAGCTGCAGCGAGATGTAGGGGATGGCGCCGACGATGGCGACCAGCGCCACCAAGGCGGCGATGCCCTGGTTCTTGCCGTAGCGCGCGGCGATGAAGTCGGCCACCGAGGTGATGTTGTGCGCCTTCGCCAGCCGCACGATGCGCAGGAACACCGGCGCGCCCACGGTCATGACGATGACCGGGCCGAGATAGATGGTGAGGAAGTCGAAGCCGTGGGTGGTGGCGAAGCCGACCGAGCCGAAGAAGGTCCAGGAGGTGCAGTAGACCGCCAGCGACAGCGAATAGATCAGCGGGCGCGGGGCGCGCCGCGCCGATGCGGGCCGGATGCGGTCTCCGAAGCTCGCAATGGCGAACAGCAGCCCGATATAGCCGAGGGCCGCGAAGATGACGACGGAGGCCTGGACCATCTCTCCCTTCCGGCGGCGCGCGCTCGGAGCCTTGTGGTTGGCTCAAGCTCATCATTAGCCGGAAGGCTTGTCCAGCGCGCAACTCCGGGAGACTGCGCGCCCGGCGTGCGGGCGCGCCCCTGGGCCCAGAACGGGATCAGGCGCCGGCGCTGCCGCTGCCCACCACCATGACCCGCGTGCCGAGCGGCACGCGCTCGTAGAGGTCGATGATGTCCTGGTTGAGCAGGCGGATGCAGCCGGAGGACACCTGCTTGCCGATGCTCCACGGCTCGATGGTGCCGTGGATGCGGAACATGGTGTCCCGGTCGCCGTCATAGAGATAGAGCGCGCGCGGGCCGAGCGGGTTGTCCTCGCCGCCCGGCAGGCCGCCGGCATAGGGGCCGTAGCGCTCGGGCTGGAGGCGGATCATGTTGGTCGTCGGAGTCCAGCCCGGCCACTTCTCCTTGCGCCGGATAGTGGCCCAGCCCTTGAAGGAATAGCCCTGCTTGCCGACGCCCACGCCGTAGCGGATGGCGCGGCCGCCCCGCTCGACCAGATAGAGATAGCGCTTGTCGATATCGACCACGATGGTGCCCGGCGCGTAGCCGCCGGAATAGTCGACCTCCTGGCGCAGGAACTGAGGGTCGACCTCGTCGAGGTCCACCGCGTCCACCGGATGGGGCTCGCCCTCGACGGGGCCGTACATGCTCACCAGATGGGACGAATAGACCGGCCCCCGCGCCGACGGCTGGGTGGTCTGGCATGCGGCAAGCGCCAGCGGCGCGCCGAGCATGAACAGGCGGCGGGAAAGGCGCGAGGAGGTTATGGGGTCATCGCTGGCCATGGTGCCCAACTGAACTCCGGGTTTGCCATTGCGCGCACAACGCACGCCGGCGGCAGAAGGCCGCCCGTCGCTGCGCATTCAAGCGTGTTTGGGTGGCGTTAAGGTTAACGCCGCAAAGCGCGACCGGTGCCGCCTTCGCAGATGCGAAATGTCCTAGCACCCGCCGCCGGCGCGCAGGTGGCGCGGGCGCCACAGGATTTCCCGAATGAACATCGCGGGAATGTGAGAGCGCCAGGAGGGTGCGATGCCGTTTGCGGAACCAGCGCGCAACTCGCCCACTCTTTGCAGCCGAAGGCCCCCGCTCCGTCCTGCTCCAGCTTGACCGGAGCATCCTTCCGAGCGCCGGGAAGCGGAAGCGGTGCGTGGGCCCTCCGATCAAGTCGGAGGGCGACGGCAGTGAGAGGGCCGCAGGGCAGTGAGTGGGCCGGAGGCGGCCGTGAATCGCGCCGGAGGAGGGCGACGGCAGTTTGGGGTCACAGGGCAGCGCGAGAAGGCGAAGGAGCGCGGCAACGGGTCAAGGCGCCGCCGCGGCCGCCCCCAGCCGCCGTCATGCTCCGGCTTGACCGGAGCATCCATGCCCCGCGGATGGCTCCCGAGCCGGGCCATGGGCCCTCCGGTCAAGCCGGAGGGCGACGGTGGGGAGACCGCAGTGCTCCCGGCACGCCATCCTATGCGTCCCGCACGATCCGCCCCGGGCTGACGATGAAGCGTTCCGCCGCCTCCAGCGCCGCGAAGGCGGCGGGGTCGGCTCCGGTCATCCAGACCTGCGCGCCAAGCCGCGCCAGCGCCTCGAACAGGCCGGCGCGGCGCGCGGCGTCGAGATAGGCGGCGACGTCGTCCAGCAGCAGCACCGGCGTCAGCCCCCCCATGGCCGCCACCAGGCGGGCATGGGACAAGGTGAGGCCGATCATCAGGGACTTCTGCTCGCCGGTGGAGCAGCGCGCGGCCGGCAGGCGCTTCACGCCATGGCTCACCAGGAAATCGGTGAGGTGCGGCCCCTCCAGTGTGCGGCCTGCCGCGCGATCGCGCGGGCGGTTGTCGGCGAGCAAGGCGCGGTAGCGGTCCTCGGCCACGGCCGCGCGATGCTCGGCGACGAGGCGCTCCACCGCCCCGTCGAGCGTGATCTCCGCGTGGGGGAAGGGCGAGGCCTCGTCGCGGTGGGCGGCGATCTCGGCGGCGAGGCGCTCCACCGTCTCCAGGCGCGCGGCCGCGACCGCCACCGCCAGCTCGGCCGTCTCGTGCTCCACCGCGTCGAGGAAGCGCGGGGCGCCGTTCTCCTCCAGCAGGCGGTTGCGCGAGCGCAGCGCCCGCTCCAGCGCGTTGACGCGCGTGCCGTGGGCGCTGTCCACCGCCAGCACCAGCCGGTCGAGATAGCGCCGGCGATCGGAGGGCGGGCCGAGGAACAGGCCGTCCATCTCCGGCGTCAGCCACACCACCTTGAGATGATCGAGGAATGCCGAGGACGAGGCCGCCTCGCCCTCGATGCGGAAGCGGCGCTGCACGCCGTCCGGACCGCCGTCGATGCCTGTGCCGAGCCGCGCCTCGCCGAGCGCGCCGTCCACCAGCGCCGAGACGGCCCAGCCCCCCGAGGCCTGCGCCCCCTCCCCCGCCTCCGCGTAAGCCGCGTCGGGAAGCTGCGCGCGCCTCAGGCCGCGGCCGGGCGAGAGGAACGAGATGGCTTCAAGGACATTGGTCTTGCCCGCGCCGTTCGGCCCGGTGAGGACGATGGGACCCGCGCCGACGCTCACCTGCGCCGCCGCATAGGAGCGGAAGCGGGTGAGCTGGAGCTTGAGGATTCGCGCGGCGGGGGGCATGGGCGGCCAGAGTTAGGACACGCCGCCCGGAAGACGCAACTGCGGCGTCACACCCGCATGGGCATGAGCACGTAGAGCGCGTCGGTCTTGGTGGAATCGCGCACCAGGGTCGGCGAGCCGGGATCGGCGAGCTTGAGCTCCGCCGTGTCGCCTTCGAGCTGCGAGGTGATGTCCAGCAGATAGCGCGAGTTGAAGCCGATATCGAGCGGCTCGGAGCCGTAGTCGACCTCCAGCTCCTCGGTGGCGCTGCCGGAATCCGGGTTGGTCACGGACAGGGTCAGCTTGCCGTCGCCGAGCGAGAGCTTCACCGCCCGCCCGCGCTCGGACGAGACGGTGGAGACGCGGTCCACCGCCGCGGCGAACTCCACCTTGTCCACGAACAGCGTCTTGTCGTTGCCCTGGGGGATCACGCGGCCATAGTCCGGGAAGGTGCCGTCGATCAGCTTGGAGGTCAGCACCACCTGCCCGACCTGAACCCGGATCTTGCTGGCGGAGAGCGATACGGACACCTCGGCGTCCTTGTCCTCCAGCAGCTTCTGGATCTCGGCGACGGTCTTGCGCGGCACGATCACGCCGGGAATGCCGATGGCGCCTTCGGGCGCGTCCAGCTCCGCCTGGGCGAGGCGGTGGCCGTCGGTGGCGACCGCCCGCAGCATGGGCTTGCCCTTGGTGGGCTCGGCCACGTGCAGATAGATGCCGTTGAGATAATAGCGCGTCTCCTCGGTGGAGATCGCGAACTGCGTCTTGTCGACGAGGCGCCGGAACTCCGCGCCCTTCAGCTTGAAGGTGTGGGAGAACTCGCCGGCGGCGAGGTCCGGAAAGTCCGCCTCGGGCAAGGTCTGGAGCTGGAACCGGGCGCGGCCGGCGCGCACCGTGAGCGTGCCGCGCTCGCCGCCCACTTCGAGCTGCACCTGCGCCCCTTCGGGCAGCTTGCGCACGATGTCGTAGAGCACGTGGGCGGGCACGGTGGTGGCGCCGTCCTGGCCGATCTCGGCCGGCACCGTCTCCACCACCTCCAGATCGAGGTCGGTCGCCTTCAGCTCCAGGCCTGCCTTCGCGGCGCGGATGAGCACGTTGGCGAGGATCGGAATGGTGTTGCGCCGCTCGACGACGCGGTGGACATGGCTGAGCGACTTGAGAAGCTCGGCGCGCTCGACGGTCACCTTCATGGCCCTGGCCCGTTCACTCTTCGCTCTGGAAATTTGGCGCTCGCGGCGTGGACACGCCGCGGACGGGCGCCCCTGGGGTGGGCGCCGGGCCGCCGACATTGCCGCCCGCGCCGGCTCAAAGCAAGGGCAGGGGCAAAAAATGTGCGCCGAAATGCCCCCCGGCGCCTTCATCCACAAGGCTTCGGTGGGTTGCGCAACGATCATCCACAGCCCGCGGGCCGGGCCGTCGCCCACAGGCCGGGCTCGCGGCGCGGGGTTCCCATCCACAGGGCGCGGGCGGGAAGAACCGGCCGCGCTCAAGGCCCGCCGGCGATCGTGCGGGTGCTCCACAGCCCTGTGGATGCGCCTGTCCACAGGAGCGGGTTGCGGCGCGGCGCGCGTCCCCGCAGTTCCGCTCAGCCCTCCAGGACGAGGCGCTTGAGAATCTCGATCTCGTCCGCCAGTGCGCGGTCGGTCGCGACCAGCCCATCGATCTTGCGCACGGCGTGAAGAACGGTAGTATGGTCCCTACCGCCGAAGCGTCGACCGATCTCCGGCAGGGAGCGCAGGGTCAGCACCTTGGCGAGATACATGGCGATCTGGCGCGGCTTCACCACGTTGGCGGTGCGGCGCTGGGAGAGGAGGTCCGCGCGCGACACGTTGTAGTGCTTGGCCACGATGCGCAGGATGTCGTCGATCCGCACCCGCTTGGGGTCGGAGGGGCGCACCAGGTCCTTTACCGCGTTCTCGGCCATCTCCAGCGTCACCGGCTCGCCGGTGAGCTGGTTGAAGGCGAGCAGCTTGTTCAGCGCGCCGTCGAGGTCGCGGCCGCTCTGCCCCACGGAGCGGGCGAGGAATTCGAGCACGGGCGCCGGCACCGTGAAGCCGCGGTGCTGCTCGGCGAGCGTCTGGTAGCGCGCCTTGAGGATCTGGTGGCGCAGGTCCTCCTCCAGCGGGGCGAGCTCCACCACGAGGCCGCCGGCGAGGCGCGAGCGGACGCGCTCGTCGAGATGCTCCAGTTCGCCGGGCGGGCAGTCGGCAGCCACCATCACCTGCCGCCCGCCATCGAGCAGCGCGTTGAGTGTGTGGCAGAATTCCTGCTGCAGGTTGTTGCCCTTCAGGAACTGGAGGTCGTCGATCACCAGCGTGTCGATGGTGCGCAGCGTGTCCTTGAAGGCGATCGCCGAGTGCGCCTTCAGCGCGGCGACGAAGCCGTACATGAAGCGCTCGGCGGTCAGATAGGTGGTGCGGCGACCGTTCTGTACGCCGGCCCAGGCCACTGCCTGCAAGAGGTGGGTCTTGCCGAGCCCGACCGCCGCATGGAGATAGAGCGGGTTGAACACCGGGCTCGCGCCGCTGGCGGCGTCCGCCACCTGGCGCGCGGCGGCATGGGCGAGCGAGTTGGACTTGCCGACCACGAAGGTCTCGAAGGTGAGGCGCGGGTCGAGCGGCGAGCCGGCGGCCACGTCGCGCGCGGCGAGGCTCGCCGCGGCGGCAGCCGGCATCGACGCGGACGCCGCGGCGCGCGGCTCCGCGGTGCGCTCGCTCACCGCCTCGCGGGGCTCGGTGGCCTTGAGCGGAATGGTGCGGTTCACCGCGCTGCGCACGGCGAGGTCGATGCGGCGCGCAACGCCGCTCTCCTCGGCCCACAGGTCGGTGATCCGCGGCAGGAAGTTCTCCTGGATCCAGGACTTCAGGAAGCGCGTGGGGACGGAGAGCTGGACCAGGTCGCTTTTCAGCGCCTCCAGTTCCATGCGAACGAACCAGCTGGTGTATTTCTCCTCGCCATATTCCTCATGCAGGCGCTGGCGCACGCGCTCCCACTGGCTGGCGCCCGCATCCACTCCCACCGCATCGGCGAGGCCGGGTCGGAAGGGGCGTTTGCCAGGCTCGGATCCATCGGAATTGTGCGACTTGAACATAGAGGTCCCGGCCGCGGGTCATGCGGCTCCCTGGTTGAGACGAGACGGCTGGTCGCGCCCGGAAGCGGGCTGCGCAGCCATCGCGCGAAGGTTGGCGTGTGGGAGGCTGGGCGCCCGTCCGGCGCCGTCGGTGTCAGCGCGGCATCATGCGCCCATCGGCGATCCCGACGGCGGCCCGGCTTCGGCCTTGACCATCTGACGGGATCGAATGGCGGGAGGAACCAGGCACGCAAACGGCTTGAGGGAAGCGAAGGGTGCCACGCCTTGTGCCATTCCGTTGCCTAAAGTCATAGCCGCCCCATCCGCCGCATGCGCACGCGCGATGCGGACCATTAGAATTTCAAGAGTTTTTATGTTCTTTGGTTGCTCTAGAAGAAAACTACACGTTCATTCTGAGCAATACTTTGATCAAAGACAGACACCTGGAGTGGAAGGGCACGCCGCACGCCGGGGAAATATCAATGTAATAGAACATGATACACCCCTCCTCTTCCACGAAGAGCGTGAAAACTTTTGGCCTGTCGGTGAACACCCGGTGTCGCTCCGGGAGTGAGGTCGAACATACACAGGCCCTGTTGGGGGTGCAACGCCTTTCCCCGCCGCACGGGATAACGGGCACAAGCGTCGCAGGGTGCCCGGGCGTTCCGGGCCTTCAATCAGCCGGCAAACCTCTGTGCCAGCAACGAGATTCGAGGCGGATACGCGCGCGGCACGCAATGAGGGGCGTCGCAGGCCGCTGGCAAGATGATACAGCCAATAAAAATAGCCCCCGGCCGCTCCGCGCGCTTGGCCCATAAGTGGTTCAGCGCCCAATTCTTTTCCTGATCGGTCTGCGACGGACGTATGACGGCGAAAACTGACCCGACTCGGCGGCGGGGATTGACGTGCGGACCCGATCGCCGTAGGGGCCGCCGCGAATCATTCCACCCCCTCGGACAGATCCCGCGAGCGCACGCAAAGAAAAAGGCCCGACAGGTCGGGCCTTTTTCCGTAAGACAGAAATGTTGTCTTATCTATTTACTTACCGCTCACGCGGAAAGCTTGCGCACCCGGGCCGCGAGGCGCGACACCTTGCGGGAGGCGGTGTTCTTGTGGATCACGCCCTTGGTCACGGCGCGCATCAGCTCCGGCTGGGCGGCCTGGAACGCGGCCTGCGCCTGGGTGGCGTCACCGGCGGCGAGGGCATCCTCCAGCTTGCGCAGGAAGGTGCGGACGCGCGAACGGCGCGAGCGGTTCACTTCGGTGCGGCGCTCGATCTTGCGGGCCGCTTTCTTGGCGGAAGGCGTATTGGCCATCGGCCATCCTTGTCGTTTCGCGCAAATGGCGGTGCGAGCCCTTGCAGCTCTGGTGCCCTGCGCTGGAATGGGTGAACACGCGGGCAGCGTTGGCCGCCAGCGAAGTGCCGGGCTTATAGGAGGGAAGCGGCGCGCCGTCAATACGGATGGCCGCGAACCGCCGCGTTTCCCCAGCCCGGCCGGCCTGGGGCCGCGGCACCTGTCTCTCTATATATACATGCGGGGTTCCGGCGACCGGCCGCGCGACCACCTGGACGCTTTACGGCCAAGGGCGCATTCGCGTATGTGCTGGGCCGGAATGCGAAGCGGCGGGTGACCCGCTTGAGGCGAGGGTGATGGCATGAGCGATGTGGCGGTGACCGATCGTCCGGTGAGCGACAGCCTCGTGACGGTATTCGGCGGCTCGGGGTTCCTGGGACGCCACGTGGTGCGCGTGCTCGCCAAGCGCGGCTACCGGGTGCGAGTCGCGGTGCGCCGGCCCGATCTCGCCGGCTTCCTCCAGCCGCTCGGCTTCGTCGGCCAGATCCAGGTCAGCCAGGCCAATGTCCGCTTTCCCGACAGCGTCGCCCGCGCGGCGGAGGGCTCGGAGGCGATCGTCAATCTGGTAGGCGTGCTGGCCGAGAGCGGCCGGCAGAGCTTCGATGCGGTCCACGTGTTCGGCGCCCGCACCATCGCCTCCGCCGCGAAGGCGGTAGGGGCGCCGCTGGTGCACATGTCGGCCATCGGCGCTGACGCCGCGTCCCCCTCCGCCTATGGCCGCAGCAAGGCCGAGGGCGAGATGGCCGTGCGCGAGCTGGCGCCCGACGCCGTCGTCATGCGCCCCTCGGTGGTGTTCGGCCAGGAAGACGAGTTCTTCAACCGCTTCGCCGCCATGGCGCAGTTCTCCCCCGCGCTGCCGCTGATCGGCGGCGGTGCGACGAAATTCCAGCCCGTGTTCGTCGGCGACCTCGCCCAGGCGGTGCTCGCGGCGGTGGATGGCAAGGCCAAGGCCGGCGCCACCTATGAGTTGGGCGGGCCGGAGGTGCGCACCTTCCGGGAACTGATGGAGCTGATGCTGCACGAGATCGCCGCCAAGCGGCTGCTGATCGACCTGCCCTTCGGCCTCGCCCATTTCATGGCCTACCTCACCGACTGGGCGCCCGGCGCGCCGCTCACCCGCGACCAGGTGGCGATGCTGCGCGCCGACAACGTGGTGAGCGAGGCCGCGGCGAAGGCGGGCTTCACGCTGGAAGGCCTCGGCGTCGCCCCATCGGCCCTCGCCACCATCCTGCCGACCTATCTCTGGCGCTTCCGCAAGGGAGGACAGTTCACCCGCCTCGCCACCTGAGGGGGCGCCGGCGCGGCGTCCCGACGGCCCGCGCCTCAACGTTTCGGAAGACCCATGGGCATCGAGATCAAGATCTGCGGCCTCCGGACTGCCCCCACGCTGGAGGCGGCGCTGGCGGTGGGCGCCGATCTCGTGGGCTTCGTGCATTTCCCGAAGAGCCCGCGCCACCTGTCGATCGCCGCGCTGCCCGCCCTGTCCGCGCAGGTCGCCGGCCGGGCGCTCAAGGTGGCGCTCACGGTGGATGCGGACGACGCGACGCTCGCCGCCCTCGTCGCCGCGCTCGATCCCGATATCCTCCAGCTTCACGGCACCGAGAGCCCGGCGCGGGTCGCCGCCATCCGCGCCGCCTTCGGCCGGCCGGTGATGAAGGCGCTGCCGGTCGCCCGGCGCGAGGACCTCGCCGTAGTGCCGGCCTTCGCGGCCGTCGCCGACCGCCTGCTGTTCGATGCCAAGCCCGCCCCGGACGACGTGCTGCCAGGCGGCAATGGGCGGCCTTTCGACTGGCGGTTGCTCGCCGGCCTTGACGTTTCCCGTCCCGCCATGCTTTCCGGAGGGCTCGACGCGGCGAATGTGGCCGACGCCCTTTCGGTGGCGCGGGTCGATGGCGTGGACGTCTCCTCGGGCGTCGAGGATGCTCCGGGCGTCAAGTCGCCGGACAAGATCCGCGCCTTCGTGGCGGCGGCGCGCAGCGCAGCCGCGGCGAGGGACGCTGCCGCAGCAAAACCGTATCCTCTTGATAAAGCCGAGGTTTCGTGAACGCCCCCAACTCCTTCCGCACCGGTCCCGACGAGCGTGGCCATTTCGGCATCCACGGCGGCCGCTTCGTCGCCGAGACGCTGATGCCGCTCATCCTGGAGCTGGAGAAGGCCTATGAGGCGGCCAGGGCCGATCCCGCCTTCCAGGCGGAGATGGACGGCTACCTCACCCATTATGTGGGCCGGCCCTCCCCGCTCTATTACGCCGAGCGCCTCACCGAGCATCTGCGCGATGTGGCGCGCAAGGCCGGCAAGGATGGGGGCGCCAAGATCTATTTCAAGCGCGAGGAGCTGAACCACACCGGCTCCCACAAGGTGAACAACGTGCTCGGCCAGATCATGCTGGCCCGCCGCATGGGCAAGCATCGCATCATCGCCGAGACCGGCGCCGGCCAGCACGGCGTCGCCACCGCCACGCTCTGCGCGCGCTTCGGCCTGAAGTGCGTGGTCTATATGGGCGCGGTGGACGTGGAGCGGCAGAAGCCCAACGTGTTCCGCATGAAGATGCTGGGCGCCGAGGTGGTGCCGGTTCAGTCCGGCTCCAAGACCCTCAAGGACGCCATGAACGAGGCGCTGCGCGACTGGGTCACCAACGTGCACGACACCTTCTACTGCATCGGCACGGTGGCGGGCCCCCACCCCTATCCCGGCATGGTGCGCGACTTCCAGTCCATCATCGGCCGAGAGACGCGCGAGCAGATCATGGAGGCGGAAGGCCGCCTGCCGGACAGCCTGATCGCGGCCGTGGGCGGCGGCTCCAACGCCATGGGCCTGTTCCATCCGTTCCTGGACGATCCCACCGTGGAGATGTTCGGCGTCGAGGCGGCGGGCCACGGCATCGCCTCCGGCCAGCACGCCGCCTCCATCACCGGCGGCAAGCCCGGGGTTCTGCACGGCAACCGCACCTATCTCCTGATGGACGGCGACGGGCAGATCGCCGAGGCGCATTCCATCTCCGCCGGCCTCGACTATCCCGGCATCGGCCCCGAGCATTCCTGGCTCAACGACATCGGCCGGGTGACGTACATCACCTGCACCGATGCCGAGGCCTTGGCCGCGTTCCAGGTGTGCTCGAAGCTTGAGGGCATCATACCGGCGCTCGAATGCGCGCATGCGCTCGGCAAGGTGCTGGAACTCGCCACCGAGCGGCCGCAGGACCACCTGATGGTGATGAATCTCTCGGGCCGGGGAGACAAGGACATCTTCACGGTGGCCGAGCATCTGGGGGCACAGATATGAGGCAGAAGCTGCGCTTTGCGTCCGCCATTCCGACCCTCGCCATGGCCGCCTTCGCCGGGGGCGCGGCCGCCGATCCCGCCGGCCTCATCCTGACCACCGACAAGGTGCGCTCGGACGGCGGCGGCGCGTTCATCTCGGTCGCGGTGAAGAACAATTCCACCCAGGTGATCGACCAGATCGTCGTCACCTGCACGTTCAAGAACGGCGGCAAGGCGGTGGGCACCTCCTCCACCACCCTGTTCTCGACCGTTCCCGGCGTCACCGGCCAGGACCAGGTGCGCCTGTTCGGTGCGAACGCCACGGCGGCGGACTGCGCCATCACCAGCCCGAAGTCCTGACGGCATTCCGACCGCGCGCCGCTCCCGCGGCGCGCTGCCCCTGTCCCGGCGCCGTCGCGGCGCCTGCCTGCCTTGCGGCAGGCCAACAAAAATCCGGCGACCTTCCATGACCAGCCCGACCACGAGCCCGACCCGTATCGACGACCGCTTCCAGGCCCTCGCGAAGGAGGGACGGCCCGGCCTCGTCACCTTCATCACCGCTGGCGATCCGGACGGGGCGACCTCGCTCGCTATCCTCAAGGCCCTGCCCGGCGCGGGTGCGGACGTGATCGAGCTGGGCGTGCCCTTCACCGACCCCATGGCGGACGGCCCGGCGATCCAGGCCGCCGGCCTGCGCGCGCTTCGTGCCGGCCAGACGCTCGCCAAGACGCTCGGCATGGTGAAGGCCTTCCGGGAAGGTGACGCCACAACGCCGATCGTCCTGATGGGCTATTTCAACCCGATCTACGTCTACGGCGTCGACCGCTTCCTGGCGGACGCCAAGGCGGCGGGCGTGGACGGCCTGATCGTCGTCGACCTGCCGCCGGAAGAGGACGACGAGCTGTGCCTGCCGGCGCTCGCCGCCGGCATCGACTTCATCCGGCTCGCCACCCCGACCACCGACGACAGGCGCCTGCCGGCCGTGCTGAAGCACACGGCGGGCTTCGTCTATTATGTCTCCATCACCGGCATCACCGGCTCGGCGACCCCCGACGCCGATGCGGTCGGCACCGCGGTGAAGCGCATCAAGGGGCACACCGCGCTGCCGGTGGCCGTGGGCTTCGGCGTGAAGACGCCCGAGCAGGCGGCCGCCATCGCCAAGGGCGCGGACGCCGTGGTGGTGGGCTCGGCGCTGGTGGAGACGGTGCGCGCCAGCCTCGATTCCCACGGCAAGGCGACCGCCGAGACCGTGCCCGCCGTGGAGCAGCTCGCCCGCGCGCTCGCCGATGCAGTGCGCGCCGTGCGGCGCTGAACGGCGCCGGGCGGCACCCACGCCGCACTTTCGCCGCGCTCGGCTTGCCTTTAGAGGTGTGCCGTGGCACGCCGCGCTGCAACACGCCGCCGCGCTGATCCGCCGGAGATGCCCGTGAACTGGATTTCCAACGTCGTCCGCCCGAAGATTCGCGACTTCCTGGCGCGGCGCGAGGTTCCCGAGAACCTCTGGGTGAAGTGCCCGGAAACCGGGCAGATGGTGTTCCACAAGGACCTGGAGACGAACCAGTTCGTCATCCCCGGCTCCGGCTATCACATGCGCATGGACGCGGTGACGCGGCTGAAGAACACCTTCGACGACGGCGCCTATGAGGAGGTCGCCCTCCCCGACGTGGCGATCGACCCGCTGAAGTTCCGCGACGAGCGCCGCTACGTGGACCGGCTGAAGGACGCGCGCGCCAAGACCTCCTACCAGGACGCGGTGAAGGTCGCGACCGGGATGCTGGAGGAGCTGCCGGTCACGATCGCGGTGCAGGACTTCGGCTTCATGGGCGGCTCGCTCGGCATGGCCGCCGGCGAGGCGGTGGTGACCGGCCTCCAGACCGCGGCGCAGAAGGGCACGCCCTTCATCATGTTCGCCGCCTCTGGCGGGGCGCGCATGCAGGAGGGCATCCTCTCGCTCATGCAATTGCCGCGCACCACGGTGGCGATCCAGGAACTGCGCGAGGCGAAGAAGCCCTACATCGTCGTGCTCACCAATCCCACCACGGGCGGCGTCACCGCCTCCTACGCCATGCTGGGCGACATCCAGATCGCCGAGCCGGGCGCGCTGGTGGGCTTCGCCGGCCCGCGCGTGATCGAGCAGACCATCCGCGAGAAGCTGCCCGAGGGCTTCCAGCGGGCCGAATACCTGCACGCCCACGGCATGATCGACCTCGTGGTGCACCGCCACCAGATGCGCGAGACGCTGGGCCGCCTGTGCCGGCTGCTCATGCGCGCCCCGGCGCTGCCGCCCAAGGCGCGCCTGCCGCGCCCGTCCGCTCCGGAGGCCGCGCCGCCCGCTTCCGCGGCCTGACGGTCCCCGCCAGCCGCGGGGCCTCGAAAGAAGACGAAGATGGCCCTAGCCCAGCCCATGCGGGCGCCGGATTCCATTTTGGACCGGCTCTCCGCTCTGCATCCCAAGAAGATCGATTTGTCGCTCGCACGCATGGAGCGGCTGATGGCGGCGCTCGGCCATCCCGAGCGGCGGCTGCCGCCCGCGATCCATGTGGCCGGAACCAACGGCAAGGGCTCCACCATCGCTTTCATGCGCGCCATCCTGGAGGCAGCGGGAAAGCGCGTCCACGTCTATACCTCGCCGCATCTGGTGCGCTTCAACGAGCGTATCCGCCTCGCCGGGCATCTGGTGGAGGACGCCCCGCTGGCGGAGGCGCTGGAGCGGGCCGAGACGGCGAATGCCGGCGCGCCCATCACCCTGTTCGAGATCACCACCGCCGCGGCGCTCATCCTCTTCTCCGAGACGCCGGCGGACGTGCTGCTGCTGGAGGTGGGCCTCGGCGGGCGGCTCGACGCCACCAACGTGATTGAGACGCCGGCGGTGAGCGTCATCACCCCGGTCTCCATCGACCATGTGGACTTCCTCGGCTCGACGCTTTCCGCCATCGCCGGCGAAAAAGCCGGCATCATCAAGCCCCGGGTGCCGGTCGTGTCGGGCGCCCAGGCCGGCGAGGCGGAGGCTGTGATCGAGCGCGCGGCGGCGCGCGCCCGCGCGCCGGTCTTCATGTGCGGCCAGCACTGGAGCATCGCCGACGATGCCGGGCGGCTCGCTTATGCCGACGAGAACGGGCTGCTCGATCTGCCGCGGCCGCGGCTCGTGGGGCCGCACCAGATCGGCAATGCCGGGATCGCGGTAGCGGCCCTCCGGGCCATGCCGGGCCTGGCCTTACCGGCCGCCGCCTTCGAGGCGGGCATCCTGAAGGCCGACTGGCCGGCGCGGCTGCAGCGGCTCGGCTCCGGCCCCCTGGTGGCGCGGGCGCCGGCGGGGGCGGAGGTCTGGCTCGACGGCGGCCACAACGCCGCCGGCGGCGAAGCACTCGCCCATGCGGTCTGCGAGCTGGAGGAGCGCTATTCGCGGCCGCTGGTGCTGGTGGTCGGAATGCTGGGAACCAAGGATGTCAGCGGCTTCCTCGCCCCATTCGCCGGACTGGCGCGGGCGGCGGTGGCGGTGCCGGTTCCCGGAGACCATATGGGCCTGTCGCCGCAGGAGGTGGCGGCCACCGCCCAGGCGCTCGGCATCCCCGCGTCGGTCGCGGCGGACGTGGGCGCGGCGCTGGACGGACTGTCGTTCCACCCCCAATTCCCGCCGCCGCGAGTCCTGGTGGCGGGATCGCTGTATCTGGCCGGCGCGGTGCTGGCGCAGAACGGGATGGTGCCGGACTAGGCCGAAGTCGCCCCGGTCCGGGTCACGCCAGATTGGCGCGCGCGAACCGGTCGGCCACCCAGTCGACGAACACCCGCACCCGGTTCGAGAGGTGCCGGTTCGGCGCATAGACTACGTGGATGGGCAGCGGCTCGGCGTCCCACTCGCCGAGCACGGACACGAGCGCCCCGCGGGCGATGTGGGGCGCCACCAGGAAGGCGGGCGCCTGCAGCACGCCCATCCCGGCGAGGCCGGCGGCGAGGTAGGCGACGCCGTCATTGCAGGCGACCCGGTAGCGGCCGGCCACTTCGATCACCTCCCCGTCCCGGCGGAACTCGTAGTCGAAATAGCGCCCGGTCGCCTCGCTGAAATAGCGCACGACCACGTGCTCGGTCTCAAGCTCACTGGGATGGCGCGGGATGCCGTGGGCGGCGATGTAGGACGGCGCGGCGCAGGTGAGGAACGGCACCTGGCCGATGCGGCGGGCGATCAGCGAGGGGTCGCGGATTTCGCCCGCGCGAATCACGCAGTCCACGTTCTCGCCGAGCAGGTCGACCGGCCGGTCGGTGCAGCCCACGTCGAGCTGGATGTCGGGATAGCGGGCGAGGAAGTCGGGCAGCGCCGGAATCAGCACCTCCACCGCCAGCGAGGGGGACAGGTCGATGCGCAGCCGCCCGCGCGGATTGGCCTGGGAGGCGGACATCGAGCCGTCCAGCTCCTCGAGGTCGTTGAGGAGGGCGAGCGCGCGCTCGTAATAGGCGGCGCCGTCCGGCGTCACGGTCACCCGGCGGGTGGTGCGGTTGAGCAGGCGCGTGGAGAGGTGCGCCTCCAATTGCTGGATCTGCTTGGTGAGGGTCGCCTTGGGCAGCGCGAGCACGGCGGCGGCCCGGGTGAAGCTGCCGGTTTCCACCACCCGCATGAATCCCCGCATTGCAGCAAGCTGGTCCATCACCCGGTCGCTTCCTGTGATTTAGCTCTGATTGTTCATGTAAGTGAATAATAATATCGCAATTGGCCAGTTTATCCAGACTTCCGTTAGGTCTAGCTTTTTGCATCGCACAAGGCCAGCGGGCCTCCGCGAACAGCTCCCAAGAGCGGTCTCCAAGAGCAGCCCCCAAGACGGACCGAAAACGCGCCATGACCCCGCCCCTCATCCCCACCTGCCAGCCTTGGACCGAGCGGCGCATCGCCACCGCGTCGGGCGAGATGCCGGTGCGGGTCTATGGACGGGCGGTGCCGGGGGCTCCTCTGGTGCTGAATCTGCACGGCGGCGCCTTCACCGAAGGCTCGTGCCAGTGCGGCGACCTGGTCGCCCGCCTTCTGGCGGTGGCCGGCGCGGTGGTGGTCTCGGCGGAATATCCGCTCGCCTGCGAGCATCCGTTTCCGTTCGCGCTCACCGCCATGGCCGGCGTCCTGGCGGCGCTCCATGCCCAGCGCGGCGAGATCGCCCGCAAGTCCTCGAAGCTGTTCGTCGCCGGGGTGGAGGCGGGCGGCAACCTCGCCGCCGGCCTCGCCATGATGGCGCGCGACCAGCAGCACCCGCCGATCGCCGGGCAGATCCTCATCTCGCCCATGCTCGACCCGACGCTCGCCACCGCCTCGTGGCGCGAGGCCGAGATCGGCGCCTCCGGCTGCAAGTGGGCGGACGGCTGGCAGAAATATCTCGGCACTGCCGACAAGGCGTCCCACCCTTATGCGGCGCCGCTCGCCTCCTCCCGGCTCGCCGGCCTGCCGCCGGCGCTGATCGTCAGCGCCGAAGACGACCCCCTGCGTGACGAGAGCGTCGCCTATGCCCGCGCGCTCGCCAAGGCGGGCGTGCCCACCACCATCGAGGTGCTGGAAGCCCCCACCGAATGGCCCGAGGGGCTCGACGGCGAGGCCGCCGTGCCGCCGGCCTGGGAAGCGCGCCTCACCGCGCTGTTCGCCGCCTTCTTCAAATCCGCGACCGGGCG
This sequence comes from Xanthobacter tagetidis, assembly GCF_003667445.1. Taxonomy (GTDB): domain Bacteria; phylum Pseudomonadota; class Alphaproteobacteria; order Rhizobiales; family Xanthobacteraceae; genus Xanthobacter; species Xanthobacter tagetidis. Next base: position 190,810 of record NZ_RCTF01000004.1, read on the forward strand.
TCGGAACGCCGCCGCCTCGTCCGTCCTCTGACCGACCGCATCCAGGAACGACCCATGACCCGTCCTTTGTCCCTGAAGCGCCTGCTCTTCCTCGGCATCGCCGTGGGCGCCCTCGGCGCCGCCAGCTTCGCCCTCCTGCCCGAGCACGGAGCGAAGGCGGACCCCGCCGCGGCGTCCGCCAGCGCCCCGCCCCCGCCGCCCGTCTCGGTGGCGACGGTGGAGTCGCGCGAGACCCAGCTCTATGACGAGTTCTCCGGCCGCCTGGAGGCGGTGGAGCGCGTCGAGGTGCGCTCGCGCGTCGCCGGCCAGGTGAAGTCCGTGCACTTCCGCGAGGGCGCGCTGGTGAAGGCCGGCGACCTCCTCGTCACCATCGATCCCGAGCCGTTCCAGGCCGACGTCGACCAGGCGGCCGCGCAGGTCGCCTCCGCCGAATCGCGCGTGGAGCTGGCCAAGAACGAGCTGGAGCGCGGCGAGCGGCTCATCAACTCGCGGACCATCTCGCAGCAGAACATCGACGAGCGGGTGAACGCCGAGCGCGCCGCCCGCGCCGGCCAGCGCGCCGCCGAGGCGCAGTTGCGCGCCGCGCAGCTCAATCTCTCTTATACCCAGGTGCGCGCCCCGGTGTCCGGCCGGGTCGGGCGGCTGGAGATCACGGTGGGCAACCTGGTGGCCGCCGGCCCCGGCGCGCCGGTGCTGACCTCGCTGGTGTCGGTCGACCCGATCTATGCCAGCTTCTCGGCCGACGAGGGCGTGGTGCTGAAGGCGCTCGACGCCCTCGGCGGCGCCGATGGCGGCATCGAGCGCATCCCGGTGCTGATGAGCGTCGGCGCGGGCCGCCCGGTCGAGGGCCGCATGCAGCTCATCGACAACCAGGTCGACGCCCGCACCGGCACGGTGCGCGTGCGCGCCCAGTTCGCCAATGCCGACGGGCGCTTCATTCCCGGCCAGTTCGTGCGGCTCAAGATGGGCCAGGTGAAGACCGAGCCGGCGCTGCTGGTGAGCGAGCGCGCGGTGGGCACCGACCAGGACAAGAAGTTCGTGTTCGTGGTGGGCGCCGACAACAAGGCGGTCTGGCGCGAGGTGACGCTCGGCCCGGCGGCCGACGGTCTCCGGGTCGTCACCACGGGCCTCAAGCCCGGCGAGCGGGTGATCGTGAACGGCCTCCACCGCGTGCGCCCCGGCGCCGAGGTGACGCCGGAGCCGGTGCCCATGCTCGTCACCCAGGCCGCGGCCGCGACGGTGAAGTAGTCGCCGTCATGCCCCGGCGCATCTAGGGCATCCGCCAGGCCGATAGCCCGGCGCCGCGGCGAGAACCGCCGTCATGCTCCGGCTTGACCGGAGCATCCACCGCCGAGCCGGGATACCGGCAGGGCGTGGGCCCTCCGGTCAAGCCGGAGGGCGACGGTGGGAGGGATGGTCGGCGGTGGAGCAGACTTGGCGACGGGGGAAGCCCCTCCGGCGCCCAAACAAGCCACCGTCATGCCCCGGCTCGTCCGGGGCATCCACCGGGCCGACACCCCGGCGTCGCGGCGCCCCGCAGTGGATCCCCCGGACAAGCCGGGGGATGACGGCGGGGAGGAGGGCGACGGTGGCCCAGGATCTGAATTCCCATCCCTCTCCTCCCCCAGGGAGAGGGTCGGGTGAGGGCTGGCCGATGGCCACCGCCCCCGGCTGGAGGCCGGCCCTCACCCATCTCTTTTCGCGGCTCCCGCCCAATCGGGCCGAGCCTACGCGTTCCGCGTCCCAGCCAACGTCCAGCCGCCTCCGACGGAGGAAGGTGCCATGAACCTGTCCAAGTTCTTCATCGACCGCCCGATCTTCGCGGGCGTGCTGTCGGTGCTCATCTTCCTCGCCGGCCTGATCGCCATGCGGGCGATGCCGATCTCGGAATATCCCGAGGTCTCGCCGCCCCAGGTGGTGGTGCGTGCGACCTATCCGGGCGCCAATCCCATCGTCATCGCCGAGACCGTCTCGACGCCGCTGGAGGAGGCCATCAACGGCGTCGAGGACATGCTCTACATGTCCTCCCAGGCCACCACCGACGGCATCATGACGCTGACGGTGACGTTCCGCCTCGGCACCGACCCGGACAGGGCGCAGCAGCTGGTGCAGAACCGCATCTCGCAGGCCGAGCCGCGCCTGCCGGAAGAGGTGCGCCGCCTCGGCGTGACGACGGTGAAGTCCTCGCCCGACCTCACCATGGTGGTGCACATCCTCTCCCCCAACAACCGCTACGACACCACCTATCTGCGCAACTACGCGGTGCTGAACGTGAAGGACCGGCTCGCCCGCATCGAGGGCGTCGGCCAGGTGCAGATCTTCGGTGCCGGCGACTACTCCATGCGCGTGTGGCTCGATCCGCAGAAGGTGGCCGAGCACGGACTGTCCGCCGCCAACGTGGTGAACGAGATCCGCGCCCAGAACGTGCAGGCCGCCGCCGGCGTGGTGGGCGCCTCCCCGTCCCAGCCGGGCGTGGACCTGCAGCTCTCCATCAACGCCCAGGGCCGGCTCGCGAGCGTCGAGGAATTCGGCGAGATCGTCGTCAAGAGCGGCACCGGCGGCGAGATCGTGCGCTTGCGCGACATCGCCCGCATCGAGCTCGGCGCCGCCGAATACGCGCTGCGCTCGCTGCTGGACAACAAGCAGGCGGTGGCCGTGCCGCTGTTCCAGGCGCCCGGCTCCAACGCCATCCGCATCGCCGACGAGGTGCAGCGGGTGATGGCCGAGATCAAGCAGAACATGCCCGAGGGCGTGGACTACGCCATCGTCTACGACACCACCCAGTTCGTGCGCGCCTCCATCGACGCGGTGGTGCACACGCTGCTGGAGGCGGTGCTGCTGGTGGTGCTGGTGGTGATCGTGTTCCTCCAGACCTGGCGCGCCTCGATCATCCCGCTGCTCGCCGTGCCGGTGTCCATCGTCGGCACCTTCGCGGTGATGTACGTGATGGGCTTCTCGGTGAACGCCTTGACGCTGTTCGGCCTGGTGCTCGCCATCGGCATCGTGGTGGACGACGCCATCGTCGTGGTCGAGAACGTGGAGCGCAACATCGAGGAGGGCCTCTCCCCGCGCGCCGCCACCTACAAGGCCATGCAGGAGGTCTCCGGACCCATCATCGCCATCGCCCTGGTGCTGATCGCGGTGTTCGTGCCGCTCGCCTTCATCAGCGGCCTGACCGGGCAGTTCTACCGCCAGTTCGCGCTCACCATCGCCATCTCCACCGTGATCTCGGCGATCAACTCGCTGACGCTGTCGCCGGCGCTCGCGGCGCTGCTGCTGAAGGGCCACGACGCGCCCAAGGACCGCCTGACGCGGGTGATGGACGCGCTGTTCGGCTGGTTCTTCCGCGGCTTCAACCGCGCCTTCTCCGCCGCCTCGCGCGGCTATGGCGGCATCGTCGGGCGCATCGTCACGCGGCGCGTGGTGATGATGGGGCTCTATCTCGTCATCATCGCCCTCACGGTGGGCGTGTTCCGCGCCGTGCCGTCGGGCTTCGTGCCGGGGCAGGACAAGCAGTATCTCGTCGGCTTCGCCCAGCTGCCGGACGGCGCCACGCTCGACCGCACCGAGGAGGTGATCCGCAAGATGAGCGAGATCGCCCTGAAGGAGCCGGGCATCGAGAGCGCCATCGCCTTTCCGGGCCTGTCCATCAACGGCTTCACCAACTCGTCCAACTCCGGCATCGTGTTCGTGACGCTGAAGCCGTTCGAGGAACGGCGCGACCCCCATCTGTCGGGCAATGCTCTGGCGATGGCGCTGAACATGAAGTTCGCCGCCATCCCGGAGGCGATGATCGCCATGTTCCCGCCGCCGCCGGTGTCGGGGCTCGGCACAATCGGCGGCTTCAAGCTGCAGATCGAGGACCGCGTGGGCCTCGGCTACGCGGCGCTGGACGAGGCGACCAAGGCGTTCCTCGGCAAGGCCATGCAGGCGCCCGAGATCGCCGGCCTGTTCTCCTCCTACCAGGTGAACGTGCCGCAGCTCTATGCCGATATCGACCGCGTCAAGGCGCGCCAGCTCGGCGTCGCGGTGACCGACGTGTTCGAGACCATGCAGATCTATCTGGGCTCGACCTACGTCAACGACTTCAACAAGTTCGGCCGCACCTACACGGTGCGCGTCCAGGCCGACGCGCCGTTCCGCGCCCGCGCCGAGGACGTTGGTCAGCTGAAGGTGCGCTCGCAGAGCGGCGAGATGATCCCGCTCTCGGCGCTGCTCAAGGTACGCTCGGCGGCCGGGCCGGAGCGGGCCATGCGCTACAACGGCTTCCTCACCGCCGACGTGAACGGCGGCGCCGCCCCCGGCTTCTCCACGGGCCAGGCCCAGGCTGCGGTGGAGCGGATCGCCCGCGAGACCCTGCCGAAGGGCTTCGACTTCGAATGGACCGAGCTGACCTACCAGGAGATCCTCGCCGGCAATTCGGCGATCTACGTGTTCCCGCTGGCCATCTTCCTGGTCTTCCTGGTGCTCGCCGCCCAGTATGAGAGCCTCATGCTGCCGCTGGCGATCATCATGATCGTGCCCACCGGCCTGTTCGCCGCTTTGACCGGGGTGTGGCTCTCGGGCGGCGACAACAACGTCTTCACCCAGATCGGCCTGTTCGTTCTGGTGGGGCTCTCGGCCAAGAACGCGATCCTCATCGTCGAGTTCGCGCGCGAGCTGGAGTTCGCCGGGCGCACGCCGATCCAGGCGGCGATCGAGGCGAGCCGGCTCCGGCTGCGGCCGATCCTGATGACCTCGCTCGCCTTCATCATGGGCGTGGTGCCGCTGGTGCTGTCGGTGGGCGCCGGCGCCGAGATGCGCCGGGCCATGGGCATCGCGGTGTTCTCGGGGATGATCGGCGTGACCTTCTTTGGCATCTTCCTGACGCCGGTGTTCTACGTGATGCTGCGCGCGCTCTCCGGCAACCGCCCGCTAACCCAGCACGGCCCGGCCCCGCTCGTCGCCGAGCCGGCCGGGCACGGCGCCCCCGCCATGCCGGCCCCGGCCGCGCACAGGGCGGAGGAGTGAGAACAGCTTCGCGGGCTGTCGACACCCCCTCCCCTGCCCCTCCCCACCAGGGGGAGGGGAGGCTTCACGTGGAGGGCGTCACGCCCTTCCCGATCGCGACGTGAAAACCCCTCCCCCTTGTGGGGAGGGGATTGGGGTGGGGGTGTCAGAACGCCCGCGACGCAGAAGATGAATGCTCCGGTCAAGCCGGAGCATGACGGCGGGAGCGCCTCAGTCGTCGGAGTAGCGCTGCTCCGCCCAGGGATCGCCGCGCATGTGGTAGCCGCGCTCCTCCCAGAAGCCGGCCTTGTCGGCGGCGATGAAGTCGATGGACTTCAGCCACTTGGCGCTCTTCCAGAAATAGAGGTGCGGCACCACGAGGCGCATGGGGCCGCCATGCTCGCGGGTGAGCGGCGCGCCCGCCCACGCATGGGCGAGCAGTGCGTCTTCCGACGCGAAGTCCTCCAGCAGCAGGTTGGTGGAATAGCCGTCGAACGAGTGCAGCATCACCGCCACCGCATGGGGCGCGGGCATCACCAAATCGAGCAGGTCATGGGTGGAGACGCCCTGCCAGGTGTTGTCGTAGCGCGACCAGGTGGTGACGCAGTGGATGTCGTTGACGAAGCTCTTCTGCGGCAGCGCCAGGAAGGCGTCCCAGTCGAGCGAGACGGGGTTCTCCACCGCCCCCGACACGTCGAGCCGGAAGCGCATGGGCGGCACCATGGGCTGGATGCCGAGGTCGAGCACCGGCCAGTCCTTCACCAGATGCTGGCCCGGCGGCAGGCGCTCGCCCTCGGGCCGCGCCACGCGGCCGGTTAGGAACTTGCCCTCCTGCGCCCAGCGCAGCTTGGTGCGGGTGAGCTTGGTGTCTTCCGGCGGCCCGTCCGGGGCGCCCGCGTCGGAGAGGTCGGTCATGGCATCCTCCGGGTCAAGGCCGTGATGTTGCGTCAAGATTAGCACGATGCGGCGGCGCGCGCCGCGGGGCGCGGAGTGGCATCGGGGCGCGGTGCCCATTATGGATTTGGGAAGGGTTCGGCGGTGGAATGCGCGCTGCCGGCCGGCCGCGGCTGCGGCGCGCCTCCGCGCGCCCGGCCTGCGCGCCCGCGCGGCACATGAGGAACGAGACGCGATGACGAAACACGTGGCGGTGCTGATGGGCGGCTGGTCCGCCGAGCGCGAGGTGTCCCTGAGGTCCGGCGCCGCCTGCGCCGCGGCGCTCGAAGCCGAGGGCTACCGCGTCACTCGTGTCGACGTGGGGCGCGACGTCGCCGAAGTGCTGGCCCGCCTGAAACCCGACGTCGCGCTCAACGTGCTGCACGGGCGGCCGGGCGAGGACGGCACCATCCAGGGCATTCTGGAGATCCTGCGCATCCCCTATTCCCATTCCGGCGTGCTCGCCTCGGCGCTTGCCATGGACAAGGCGCAGGCGCGAATCACCCTGGCGGCGGCCGGCGTGCCGGTGGCGGCGGGGCGCACCGTATCGCGCGCCGAGGCGGCGGCCGGCCATGTCATGGAGCCGCCTTACGTGCTGAAGCCGATCTGCGAGGGGTCGAGCTTCGGCGTGTTCATCGTGCGCGAGGACCAGGCCCACCCGCCCCAGGAACTCCACCGGGACGACTGGTCGTTCGGCGAGCTTCTGCTCGCGGAACGCTTCATTCCCGGGCTTGAGCTGACCTGCGGCGTCATGGGCGAGGACGCCCTCGGCGTGATCGAGATCGAATCGGCGCACAAGTTTTACGACTACGAAAGCAAGTATGCGCCCGGCGGCTCGATCCACATCCTTCCGGCCCGGATTTTACCTGAAGTTTACCAGCACGTGCGGATGTTGAGCGTGACGGCGCACCGAGCTCTCGGCTGCCGGGGGGTGTCGCGATCCGACTTCCGATACGACGAGCGCACCGGAGACATCTCCGGTCTCGTCTGCCTGGAGGTCAACACCCAGCCCGGAATGACCGAGACCTCGCTCGTGCCCGATATGGCAGCCCATGCGGGCATATCGTTCGGCGAGCTTGTCAAATGGATGGTCGAGGACGCGTCGCTCCAACGCTGAAGCCGAACAGGCCCGCGGCGCCGCGTCCGGCCGCGGTGCCGCCGGACCGACACAAGCGCCTGCCGCCCGAGCCGCGGCCGGCGAGCCGCCTGTCCCTGCTGCTGCGCCGCCTCTCCGTGCGCCTCGCCGCCTCCAGCCTCGGCCGGCGCGGGGCGAGCCTACTCACCGTGGCGGTGATCGGCGGCTTCGCGCTCTACGGCACCGTCATCGGCGGCCATGTGCAGGAGGCCAAGGAGATCGGCCTCGACATCGCCGACGCGGCGGCCAACATCGCCGGCTTCAAGGTGGTGCAGGTGAACCTGTCGGGCCAGAATCACGTGACCCCGGCGGCGATCCTGGAGGCGGCCGGCATCAAGTCCTCCACCTCGATCCTGTTCGTGCACGCCGACGAGACCCGCGCGCGCCTCGAAGCCATGCCGTGGATCCAGTCCGCGAGCGTGCGCAAATTCTATCCCGACCGCATCGACATCGCGATCACCGAGCGGGTGCCGTTCGCGCTCTGGCAGATCAACGGCGAGATCAACGTGATCGGCCGCGACGGCCGCATCATCGCGCCCTATTCGGACGATCCGCGCTACATCAACCTGCCCATCGTCGTCGGCGAGGGCGCCGACAGGAGGGTGGGCGACATCGTCGACGCGCTGGCGCGCATCCCGGTGATCGCCGACCAGGTGCGCGCCGCCATCCTGGTGGCCGACCGGCGCTGGACGCTGAAGATGCGCAACGGGGTCGACGTGCGCCTGCCCGAGGAGGGCCTCGAAGGCGCGCTGACCCAGCTTGCCGACCTCGACCGGGACAGGAAGCTCTTGTCCCGCGACATCACCATCATCGACCTGCGTCTTCCCGACCGCGTCGCGGTGCGCCTGTCCGACGCCGCGGCGGACGCGCGGGCGCAGGCGATCAAGGCCCGGGCCAAGGCGAGGAAGGGAGGCGCGACATGAGCAGGCACAGGCTCGCCCAGGGTTTCGCGCCGAAGATGCGCCCGCTGCCGCCGCGCAAGAGCGGCATCGTCGGCGTGCTCGACATCGGCACCGGCAAGGTGGTGTGCGCCATCGCCCGGCTGAAGCCGCGCGGCGCCTCCGACGTACTCACCCGCCGTACCCATGCGGTGGACGTGCTCGGCATCGGCCACACCCGCGCCCACGGCATCAAGGGCGGCGCGGTGGTGGACATGGCGAAGGCCGAGCTCGCCATCCGCCAGGCGGTGGACATGGCCGAGCGCGCCGCCGGCGTGCAGATCGCCTCCGTGGTGGTCGGGGTCTCGGGCGGGCGCCTCGCCTCCCAGCATTACGAGGCCGCGGTGCGCATCGCCGGGCCGGCGGTGGAGGAATTCGACATCCGCCGCGTGCTGGAGGCCGCCTCCACCTACGGGGTGGGCGACGGCCGGGCCGTGATGCACGCGCTGCCGGTGGGCTATTCGCTCGACGGCCGGCGCGGCATCGGCGAGCCGTGCGGCATGCTCGGCCGCGAGCTGGGCGTCGACATGCATGTCATCACCGCCGACCTCACGGCGCTCAAGAACCTCGTGCTCTGCATCGAGCGCTGCCATCTCTCGATCGAGGCCATGGTGGCCGCGCCCTATGTGGCGGCGCTCTCCTCGCTCACCGACGACGAGATGGAGCTGGGCGTCACCCTCATCGACATGGGGGCCGGCACCACCACCTTCTCCATCGTCCAGGGCGGCCACTGCATCCATGTGGACGGCATCGCCATCGGCGGCCAGCACATCACCAACGACGTCGCCCGCGGCCTGCCCGCGCGCCTCGCCGACGCCGAGCGCATGAAGGCGCTGCACGGCGCCGTGGTGGCGGTGTCCTCGGACGACCACGACATGCTCACCGTGCCGCCGCTCTCCGGCGAGCCGCGCGACCAGCCGCACATGGTGCCGAAGTCGCGCCTCGTCACCATCGTGCGTCCGCGCGCCGAGGAGATCGTCGAACTGATTCGCGACCGGCTGAAGGCGACGGGCCATGCCTCCGACGCCGGCCGGCGCATCGTGCTCACCGGCGGGGCGGCGCAGCTCCAGGGGCTGCCGGACCTCGTCGCCCGCGTGATCGGGCCGCAGGTGCGCATCGGCCGCCCGCTCGGCGTGTCGCGCCTGCCGGAAGCCGCGCGCGGGGCCGCATTCGCGGTCACGGCGGGCCTTCTCGTCTATCCGCAGGTGGCCGGGCTCGAACATTTCGAACCGCGCCGCCGGCAGGCCGCCAACGGCGAGGCGCCGGGATATTTCGGCCGCGTCGGACGCTGGCTGAGGGACAGCTTTTAGACATGGTTAACGATCGGTGCCGTAGAAATTAACCAGGCACGATTCGTGAAGCGCGGGCCGCGTAGGGTCGGGTTCGACGGAGCAACAGCATGACGATCAATCTTCAGATGCCCGACATTCGTGAGCTTCGTCCGCGGATCACGGTGTTCGGTGTGGGCGGCGCCGGTGGCAATGCCGTCAACAACATGATCGAGGCCGGCCTCAACGGGGTCGAGTTCGTGGTGGCGAACACCGACGCCCAGGCGCTGGCGCTGACCAAGGCGCAGCGTGTGGTGCAGATGGGCGTGGCGGTGACCGAGGGCCTCGGCGCCGGCTCCCAGCCGGAAGTCGGCCGCGCCGCCGCCGAGGAAGTCCTCGACGAGATCCGCGACCACCTCTCGGGCTCCCACATGGTCTTCATCACCGCCGGCATGGGCGGCGGCACCGGCACCGGGGCCGCCCCGGTGGTGGCCCGCGCGGCGCGCGAGCTCGGCATCCTGTGCGTCGGCGTGGTGACCAAGCCGTTCCACTTCGAGGGCGCCCGCCGCATGCGGGTGGCCGAGCACGGCATCAACGAACTGCAGAAGAGCGTCGACACGCTCATCGTCATCCCGAACCAGAACCTGTTCCGGGTCGCCAACGAGAAGACCACCTTCGCCGACGCCTTCGCGATGGCGGACCAGGTGCTCTATTCGGGCGTCGCCTGCATCACCGACCTGATGGTGAAGGAAGGCCTCATCAACCTCGACTTCGCCGACGTGCGCGCCGTGATGCGCGACATGGGCAAGGCGATGATGGGCACCGGCGAGGCCTCGGGCGACAAGCGCGCCCTCCAGGCGGCGGAAGCCGCCATCGCCAATCCGCTGCTGGACGAGACCTCCATGCGCGGCGCCGGCGGCCTGCTGATCTCCATCACCGGCGGCAAGGACCTGACCCTGTTCGAGGTGGACGAGGCAGCGACCCGCATCCGCGAGGAAGTGGACCCGGACGCCAACATCATCCTCGGCGCTACTTTCGACGAGGGCCTGGAAGGCATCATCCGCGTCAGCGTGGTGGCGACCGGCATCGATCCGGCGGTGATCCCCGAGCAGGTGATCCCGGCCGACCGCTTCCCGGACCTCCAGGGCCGCAAGATGTCGAACGCCGGCCGCGCCGCCGTCGAGGCGACCCGTGAGGCGCAGATCCGCAGCGCGGTGGCCGCCATCTCCGCCGAGGACCTGATCGGCCTCGAAGCGGAGACCGCCGGCCTCGCCCCCCAGGCCGACCCGTTCGCGCCGGAGCCGGTGCGCCAGGATCGGATGCAGGAGCGGTCCGCCGTCGCCATCGACGAGGTGACCATCCGCCAGGCGGCGCCCAAGCCCTCCTTCTTCGTCGAGCCCGAGGCCGCGCCCGAGGCGCCGGTGCCGGTGGAGGACGACTTCGCCCCCTACATCCCGCCGCAGGGCCAGCGCCCGCGTCCGCCGCGCATGCCGCGCCTGGAGGAGCTGCCGCTGCCGGCGCAGAACCAGATCCGCGCCCAGCGCGGCGAGGCTCCGGCCGAAGGCCAGGGCGACAAGAAGCGCATGAGCCTGCTCCAGCGCCTCGCCAATGTGGGCCGCCGCGAGGAGCCCGAGGCCGCCGAGCCGCAGCGCCGCGACCAGCCCAGCATGCGCGCCCCCGGCCGTCCCCCCGAAGGCCGTCCCGAGGGCCGTGCGATGGAGCCGCGCGGCCAGCGCCCGCCGATGGCGCCGCCGGCCGAACCGCGCGGCATGGATCCGCGGGCCGGCGAGCGTCGCCCGCGTCCTCAGGGTGAGCGTCCGATGGGTGAGCGTCCGATGGGCGATGCGCGTCCGACCCTGCCGCAGCGCCCCGGCGATCCGGTGTCCGAATTCGCCAAGCGCCCCGCGCCCCGTCCGGCCGCGGAAGTGCCCCAGCGCGCCATGCCGCACGACGACGACGAGCAGCTGGAGATTCCCGCCTTCCTGCGCCGGCAGGCCAACTGACCTGCTCTCGCGGATGTAACAAAGGCCCCGGGGCCGCGCCACGCACGCGGCCCCAATTCATTGATATTTAACAATATTTTTAATATGCACCGCAGTAACAGGCGGTAAGCAAGCGTGATTTGGCGCCGCAGCCTCATCCGACTACGGTTCACCCAACGCCTCGGGCGATTCCCGGTTCCGCTGTTTCCGAATTATTCGGGAAAGATCGGCGAAAGTGGGAACGCAAGGTGATGTTTTGGGGGAGGGAAGTGGGCAGCCTTCGGGTCGCCATTCCCTGAAGAACGGTGCGGAACATGCAGACCACGCTCGCTCGTGAGATCACCCTGAAGGGGGCCGGCGTCCACGCCGGGGTCGAGGCGACCGTCACGCTGAAGCCCGCGAGCGCCAATACCGGTACCGTCTTCGTCCGTTCCTTCGCCGACCAGTCTCCCCGCAAGGCCACCGTCTCCCACAAGTCCGTCCAGGCCACCGACCTCGCCACCGTGCTGGGCGATCGCTCCGGCGCCCTGGTCTCCACCGTCGAGCATCTCCTGTCCGCCTTCGCCGGCCTCGGCGTCGACAATGCGACGGTCGAGATCGACGGCCCCGAGGTTCCGATCCTCGACGGCAGCGCCGCCGAATTCGTGGACGCCATCGACGACGCCGGCGTGGTCGAGCTGCGCGGCCGCCGCAAGTATCTCAAGGTCCTCAAGCCCGTCCGGGTCGAGAACGGCGCCTCCTTCGGCGAGCTTCTCCCCTACGACGCCGGCTTCCGCCTCGAAGTGGAGATCGACTTCTCCCACGAGCTGATCGGCCGCCAGCGCTTCGCCGCCACCATGAACCCCGGCGTGTTCCGCCGCGAGCTGGCGCCCGCCCGCACCTTCGGCTTCCTCAAGGACGTGGAGCGCCTGCGCTCGGCCGGCTACGCCCGCGGCGCAGCGCTGGAGAACACCGTCTGCCTCGACGAGGCCGGCGTGCTCAACCCCGAGGGCCTGCGCTTCGACGACGAGTTCGTGCGCCACAAGGCGCTGGACGCGGTGGGCGATCTGGCGCTCGCCGGCCTGCCGCTGCTGGCCCGCTACCGCTCGTTCCGCGGCGGCCACAAGCTGAATTTCGCGGTGGTGGACGCGCTGCTCGCCGACCGCTCGGCCTTCGCCGTGGTCGAGGAGGCTGCCCGTCCGGTGCGCGACACGGTGGGTGTCGACATCGGCGTCTCCGCCCCGGTGCCGGTGTTCGCCCCGGACGTCTGATCGCCGCGGCCCGACTTTCGTCAACCTCCTCACCCGGCGGGTTCTCCCGCCGGGTTTTCCTTTTTTGGCGCCCCGCCGGGGTCCCCCGTGCCCTCCGCTGTGGCCCACACGACACGCCCTGCCCAAGGAAATGCTTTGCCGGCCGGTTGCTGCCACAATACCGGCCGAAAATTCCCCTACCCGCATCTGCGGCAAGGCGCGGGCGGGCCGAAGGCCGAGAGCAGAGCCGGGGGGCGGCGGCGATCGCGACGCGATTTCCTTAACCCCGAAGCTTCTATAGAAACGCAGCAGCCGAACGGCGCGGCACGGAAACGGATCGTGATGCCATCTTCGACCGAAGCTCACACGTTGCGCGCGCGCCTGAGGGGCGCCCTGTGCGCCGTCTCGCTGGCCTGCGCGCTGGTCCTGTCGGCCTGCGCCAGCGACAAGGACGAGGTGCTCCCCCCCGACGAGCCGGCGGAGAAGATCTACAATGAGGGCCTGACCCTGCTGCGCCAGCAGCGGCCCGACCAGGCGGCCACCCGATTCGAGGACGTGGACCGCACCCACCCCTATTCCGAGTGGGCCCGAAAGGGCCTCCTGATGGCGACCTATTCCTATTTCGAAGCCGGAAAGTACGACGAGGCCATCATGGCCGGCCGCCGCTACGTGGCGCTTTATCCCGGCTCGCAGGACGCCGCCTACGCGCAGTATCTGGTCGCCTCCTCGCTCTACGAGAACATTCCCGACATCACCCGAGACCAGCGCAAGACCCGCCAGGCACTGGAGGCGCTCGAAGACGTGGTGCGCAAGTATCCCAACTCGGAATACGCCGCCACCGCCAAGCGAAAGATCGAGGTCGCGCGCGACCAGCTCGCCGGCAAGGAGATGCTGATCGGCCGCTACTACATGGAGCAGCGCAACTACACCGGCGCCATCAACCGCTTCAAGGTGGTGGTTACGCAATACCAGACCACCCGGCAGGTGGAAGAGGCGCTCATGCGCCTCACCGAGTGCTACATGGCGCTCGGCGTGGTGAGCGAAGCGCAGACGGCAGCCGCGGTTCTGGGCTATAATTTCCCCGACAGTCCGTGGTACAAGGACGCCTACAAGCTGGTCTCCTCCGGCGGCATGACGCCCCAGGAGAACAAGGCGTCCTGGATCAGCCAGGCATTCAAGAAGATGGGGCTCGGCTAAAGGTCCATGCTCGCCTCGCTCTCGATCCGGGACATCGTCCTCATCGAGAAACTCGATCTCTCCCTTGCGGACGGACTGACCGTCCTCACCGGCGAGACGGGAGCGGGCAAGTCGATCCTGCTTGATGCCGTGTCGCTCGCCCTCGGCGGGCGTGGCGACGGCGCCCTGGTCCGCCACGGCGCCCAGAAGGGCCAGGTGACGCTGGTCTTCGACCTCGCGCCCGACCATCCCGCCCATGACATCCTCGCCGGCGCGGACCTGCCCGACGAAGGCCCGCTCGTCATCCGCCGGGTGCAGATGGCGGATGGGCGCACTCGCGCTAGCATCAATGACGAGCAGGTGAGCGTGCAGACGCTGCGCCTGATCGGCGCGAGCCTCGTGGAACTGCACGGCCAGCATGACGACCGCGCCATGGTGGACGCCGCGAGCCATCGCGCGCTGCTGGACGCCTTCGCCGGCCTGTCCGGCGCCGCTTCCGGGCTCGGCAGCCTGTGGCGCCTGTGGCGCGAGGCGCTGGAGAACGCCCGGGCCGAGCGCGCGCGCATCGCCGCCGCCGAGAAGGAGGCGGACTTCATCCGCCATGCGGTGGAGGAACTGGGCGCGCTCGCGCCGAAGCCGGGCGAGGAGACGCAGCTCGCCGAGCGCCGCACCACCATGATGCGTTCCGAGAAGATCGCCGGCGACCTCTCCGAGGCGCTCGATGCGGTCTCGGGCGGCGCCTCCCCCATTCCAGCGCTCGCCGCCGCAGTGCGCCGGCTGGAACGCCGCGCCGGCGAGGCGCAGGATTTGGTGCGCCCGGCGGTCGCGGCCATCGACGAGGCGCTCAACGCCCTGGAGATGGCACGCGGCCACCTGGAGACGGCGCTTGCCGACGCCGCCTTCGAGCCGGCCGAGCTGGAGCGCATCGAGGAGCGCCTGTTCGCCTTGCGCGCCGCGGGCCGCAAATATGCCTCGCCCGTGGACGACCTGCCGGCCGTGGTCGCGCGATTCGCCGGACAATTGGAGCGGCTCGACCAGAGCGCGACCTATCTCGCGGGCCTGGAGAGGGTCTCGGCCGATGCCGAGGCCGCCTATCGCGCTGCCGCCGATACGCTCTCGCAGGGCCGCCACGCTGCCGCGCGGCGCCTCGACGACGCGGTGGGCGCCGAACTCGCGCCGCTGAAGCTGGAACGCGCCACCTTCATCACCAAGGTTTCGAGCGACCCCGCGAGCGCCGGCCCCGACGGCTACGACCAGGTGGAATTCTGGGTGCGCACCAATCCCGGCACCCGCCCCGGCCCGCTCATGAAGGTGGCCTCGGGCGGCGAGCTGGCGCGCTTCCTGCTGGCGCTGAAGGTGGTGCTGGCCGACAAGGGCTCGGCGCCCACTCTGGTGTTCGACGAGATCGACACCGGCGTCGGCGGCGCGGTGGCGGATGCCATCGGCCTGCGCCTCGCCCGGCTCGCCGACCAGGTGCAGGTGCTGTGCGTGACCCATGCGCCGCAGGTGGCGGCGCGGGCGCGGCACCACCTGCTGATCGCCAAGGGAGCGATGGACGGCGCGATGGACGGGGCGATGGACGGCACCGCGCGCGCCCCCGCCGATCAGGAACTGCCCGTCACCACCTCCGTCGCCGTGCTCGGGACGCGCGACCGGCGCGAGGAGATCGCCCGCATGCTGGCCGGCGCCACCGTCACCGCCGAGGCCCGCGCGGCGGCGGACCGGCTGCTGAAGACGGCACGTTAGGGGACGCAGCCCCTGCGCGGCTGCCGCCTCACTCCTGCCCGGGCTTGTCCTGCCTCAGGCTCTTGACCGCGCCGCGCCGGGCCTTCGATTCCAGGCGGCGCGTCTTGGAGCCGAGGGTGGGCCGCGTGGGGCGGCGCGGCGGGTCCACCTTCAATGCGGCGCGCACCAGCTCCACCAGGCGCTCGATGGCGTCATCGCGGTTGCGTTCCTGGGTGCGGAAGCGCTGGGCCTGGATCACCAGAACGCCTTCGCGCGTGAGGCGCCGGCCGGCGAGGCCGGCAAGGCGCGCCTTCACCGCCTCCGGCAGGCTCGGGGATGCGGCGACGTCGAAGCGCAATTGCACTGCGCTCGACACCTTGTTCACGTTCTGCCCGCCCGGCCCGGAGGCGCGCACGAAGGCGAGGACGATCTCCTCCTCGGGGATGCGGATGCGGGGCGAGACTTCGATCATGATTCGCTAGAGCACGCGCCGATCAGGTTGCTTCGCAAGCTGATCGGATCACGCGTTCTCTCTCTTTGAGTTAGAGGGCGTCCGGACCGCCGGAGCATAAGCGGTTCTCCGGCGCCCCGCATGCGCCGCGCGCGCCTTCCGCGGCCCCCCGCCGGCGCCGTCAGATGGCGTGGCGGTTGGCGGACGGGCCGAAATGCTCCACGTAGCGCGGGCTCAGCGCCGAGACCGGCAGCATGATGAGCACGTCGGTGGTGCCGAACTGGTGGTCCACCACCGCGCCGTCGCCCACATAGCCGCCGAGCCGCAGATAGCCCTTGATGAGCGGCGGCAGCGCGTGCAGCGCAGCCTTGGGGTTGATGTCCGCCTTCGCCATGCGGTCCATGGAGGTGTAGCGGCGCTCCACCGCGCGGGCGCGCCATTCCTCGGGCGCGCGGGCATTGTGGTGCAGGAAGGAGAGCGGCAGCGCCAGCGCGTCCGGGTCGGTGCCCTCCAGGCTCGCGCAGCCGAACATCACGTCGATCTTGTTGCGCAGGATGTAGGTCCACACGCCGTGCCAGAGCAGTTCCACCGTGCGCTTGTTGCGGTAGGGCTTGAGCACGCAGGAGCGGCCGAGCTCCAGGAACCTGAGGCCGGGATGGGCGGCGATGATGCCGGAGACGTCGAACTCGCCCTGGGTGTAGAAGCCGCCATGGCGCTGGGCCACGTCCTGCTTCAGCAGCCGGTAGGTGCCGACCACCTTGGGCTTGCGGCGCCCGAGCACCACCTTGCCGGCCTCGTGGTCGAGCACGAGGATGTGGTCGCAGATGGTGTCGAAGCTGTCCATGTCGCGGCGCGCGAGGCGCGTGGCGGCGTCCGGAACCGCGGCCATCTCCTCGTAGAACACCTTGTAGCGCAGACGCTGGGCGCGGCGCACGTCGCGCGCGGTGCGGGCGAGCCGCACCTCCAGCGCGCCGAGGCGGCCGAGCACCACATTGTCCTTCAGCGGCACCGCCTCGCGGTGGCGGATGCCGGAATAGGCGCGCAGGTCCGTCACGAATTTCTGCGGATCGGGCAGGAGCGGCTTGGCGACGCCGCCCGGCACGCCTGCGGCCGCCCGCTCGGGGAAGAACGGAAAGGCGGCATCGCGGCCGAACCAGGGCTGCTGGAACAGCGGCGCGCCGGGCGCGGCCTGTCCCTCGCCCAGCCGGCCGGCCGGCTTCAGGCCCGGCCACTTGGCGAGGCTCTCCTTGGCCACGTCGATCCCGCGCCCGACGAGCGCGGGAAAGTCGAAGCCCGGATCGTTCTGTCCGATGCGTTTCATTGCAACGCCCCCTCCCTCGGGCCGCTGCGGGCGAACTGCGGGGCTGGCGCCCTTCGCCCCATCCACGGTCTCAAGGGCATCCCGACATCCCGGCCCCTGCCCTGAACGAGGCCGGGGGCCGCGGTCCGGCATATGTGCCGGGTGATCGAGAGCAACACCATAATTTTCCGACGCCCGTGTGACAATCTCCGCCACGCCGAAGCGCCGCCCGAACCCCGTCCGGCGCGGCACGCTCCTCTTGTCCGGCCAGGGCCGGCACGCGCCCGGAGTGCGCCACGGCCCCCCGCGGTCGACCCAAGACTAGCATTGACGCCCGGGCATGTCGCCGGGGGAAGATGCCGCGCGATGACAGGGCGAATCATGCTGCCGCGCCGATGGCGGAGCACGATCTCCCCTATGGGCATGGATGCCGGATCGGAAACAGGGCGCGCACGCCCGTACCGCGCCCCGCGCTCCCGACCAGAAATCTGTGCGCGACCTTGATGTTCGGGGCCAATTTTGACGCCCGGCCACGCCAGGTGGCGCGGATCGCGCTATGGCGCCTGCGTGCGGCACCGGCCGCGCCCGGCCGGATGGTGTCGGGCAGCCGGTGCCCGACACGCAATTTGATGGGGCCTCTCAGATGATCTCGCGCTACCGTCCGTCCGCCCGCGCCGCCGGCCTCGCCGTGGCCGGCCTGATCGCTCTTTCCGCACCGGCTCTGGCGCAGCCGCGGCCGACCCCTTCGAGCGTCACCTCGGTGGTGCTGCCGGGCGTCGGCCCGGTGAACATCCTCACCTACAACGCCGCATTCGTCTCCGGCGATCCCGCCACCCGCCGGGTGGTGCTGGAGCAGCCGAACGGACGGCGCTGGGCGGTGCGGGTGCCGGCGCTCTATGCCGACGTGCTGAGCATGCCGGTGGGCCAGAACCTCGTCATCCGCGTCCTGCCCGGCGAGGTCACGGCGCTCGGCAAGGCGCGCCAAGGCAAGCCCGGCGAGGTGCTGGCGGAAGAGGTGCTGGACGCCGGGCTGCCCGGCTGGCCGCAGGATTTCGGCGTCCGCAAAGTGACGGTCACCACCATCTTCGTCGGCATCGACGCGGCGGCGGGCACCGTCACCTTCGAGGCGCCGGATGGCACGGTCCGCACCATGCGGTCGACCGATCCCAAGGTGCTCGGCGACCTGCAGCAGGTCTCGCCCGGCGACCTCGCCCAGATCACCTATTTCGAGGGCCTGACCGTCAACGCCGTGCGCTGACCGGCCGGCGGGGGACCCGGCAGCGGGTGCCCCGCTTTTCCGCACGCGCCGCATGCGTCGGGCACGACGGCGCGCCGCTCAGGCCGCGGCACGCGGGCGCTCGGCGGCGGCGCGATAGGCCAGCGCCTCGGCGAGGTGGCGCCGGCCGATGCCGTCCGCGCCGTCGAGGTCGGCCAGGGTGCGCGCCACCTTCAGCACCCGGTGGTAGCCGCGGGCGCTGAGGCGCATGGCGTCCGCCGCGTCCCGCAGCAGCGCCGCGCCGGCGCTGTCCGGCTGCGCGACGGCATCGAGCAGCGGGCCTGAGGCCGCCGCATTGGTGCGCACGTCCGGCCGCCCGAGGGCGCTGTAGCGCTCGGCCTGGATCTCCCGCGCCATGGCGACCCGCGCCGCCACCTCCCGCGAGCCCTCCGCCGGCGCCGGCAAAACGAGGTCGGAGGCCGAGACCGAAGGCACCTCCAGATGGATGTCGATGCGGTCGAGGAACGGGCCGGAGAGCCGCGCCTGGTATTCGTCGGCGCAGCGCGGCCCCCTCTTGCAGGTGAAGCCGGGCTCGCCGGCGCGCCCGCAGCGGCAGGGGTTCATGGCGGCGATCAGCTGGAAGCGGGCGGGATAGGTGACGCGGTGGTTGGCGCGCGCGATCAGCACCTCGCCGCTCTCCAGCGGCTGGCGCAGGCTGTCCAGCACCTGGGGCGTGAACTCGGGCAGTTCGTCCAGGAACAGCACGCCGTTATGGGCGAGCGAAACCTCCCCCGGCCGCGCCTTGATGCCGCCGCCCACCATGGCGGCCATGCTGGCCGAATGGTGCGGCGCGCGGAACGGCCGGCGGTCCATCAGCGCGCCGTTCTCGATCGTGCCCGCCACCGAGGCGATCATGGACACGTCCAGCATCTCGGCCGGAGAGAGCGGCGGCAGGATCGAAGGCAGGCGCTGGGCAAGCATGGACTTGCCCGCCCCCGGCGGGCCGACGAACAGCAGATTGTGGCCGCCCGCCGCGGCCACCTCCAGAGCGCGCTTCGCCGCCTCCTGGCCGCGCACGTCCCTCAAATCGAGCGGCGCCAGCGCCGGCTCGCCCATGCGCGGCTCGGGGCGCGCCATCACCTGCCGCCCCGAGAAATGGTTGGCGAGGGCGATGAGCGAGACCGGCGCGAGGATGTCCATGTCGGGGCTCGCCCAGGCCGCCTCGGCGCCGCAGGGCGCGGGGCAGATGAGCCCGTGCCCGCGCGCATTGGCGCCGATGGCGGCGGGCAGCACGCCGGCCACCGCCGCGAGCGTGCCGTCGAGCCCGAGTTCGCCCACCACCGTGAAGCCGGCCAGCGCATCCGCCGGGATGGCGCCGATGGCGGCCATGAGGCCGAGGGCGATGGGCAGGTCATAGTGCGAGCCTTCCTTCGGCAGGTCCGCCGGGGCGAGATTGATGGTGATGCGCCGGGCCGGCAGCGCGAGGCCGGAGGCGATCAGCGCCGCCCGCACCCGCTCCTTGGCCTCGGTCACCGCCTTGTCGGGCAGGCCGACGATGGTGAAGGCCGGCAGGCCCGCGGCCACGTGCACCTGCACGTCCACGGGGCGCGCCTCCACCCCCTCGAACGCCACCGTCGCCACGCGCTGGATCATGCGCGCCCCCTGAAGCCCCTGATTGCGGAAGGCTAGCGGAGCACGCGGAGCGGCGCAAGAACGAATTGGGAACATCCATTCCCCATTCCCTCGCCGCCCAACCGCGCCTAGGGTGCGCCGGTGGTGCCGGGGGAGGGATGCATGGCGGCGACGCGGTTTCGCTACGTGGTGGTGCTGCTGCTGTTCATCATCACGGTGGTGAACTATGTGGACCGCGCCGCGATCTCCTATGCCATCCCGGCCATGGAGGCACAGCTCGGGCTCTCCAAGCTCGATGCCGGCACCATCCTCGGCGCCTTCGGCATCGGCTATGCGGTGACGACGCTGATCGGCGGCTTCGCGGTGGACCGCTACGGCGCGCGCCTGGTGCTGACCATCGCGGCGGTCATGTGGAGCCTGTCCATCGGCCTCACCGGCGTCGCCTCCGGCTTCCTCACCCTCTATCTGGCGCGCACCCTGCTCGGCGTCTCGGAGGGGCCGAACTTCCCGGCCATGACGGGCGCGCTCGCACGCTGGCTGCCGCCGGTGCAGCAGGCGAGCGCCCACGGCTACGCGCTGCTGGCGGTGCCGGTGGCGCTCGCCATCGGCGGCCCCATCGTCACCCAGCTTCTGGCGCTGCTCGACTGGCGCTGGACCTTCGGCGTGCTGTTCGCGCTCTCGGTGGCCTGGGTGCCGCTGTGGTTCTTCCTGTTCCGCGACGATCCCGCCCGTTCGCCCCACGTCAACGCGGCGGAGCTGGCCACGATCCGCGCGGGGGCCGCCGCCGCGCCGCCCCCGGCCAAGCGCATCTGGCCCGAGCGCGTGGTGCTGCGCGCGCTGCTGACCAACCGCACGCTGCTCGCCAACTACTGGGCGTTCTTCGTGTTCGGCTATTTCCTGTTCTTCTTCATGAGCTGGCTGCCGAGCTACCTGCACACGGTCTACAAGCTGGAGCTGACCACGGTCGGCGCCTTCACGGTGGTGCCGTGGCTGGCCGCGGCGGTGGCGCTGTGGGCGCTCGGCCTCCTGTCGGACCGCCTGCTGAAGACCACCGGGCGCCTCAGGGTGGCGCGCTCCTACGTCATCGCCGGCAGCCAGCTGGTGGCGGCGCTGGCGGTGGTGCCGGTGGCGTTCGCCGACAACCTCGTTGTGGCGATCGCCGGCATCACGGTGGCGGTGGCCGCCTCCATGGGCGCCAATGCGGCCTATTACGCGGTGAACGTGGACATCGTGCCGGAGCGGGCGGCGACCGCGCTCGGCATCATGGACTTCGCCTTCGCGCTCGCCGGCTTCCTCGCCCCCGCGCTGACGGGATGGGTGCTGCACCTGCGCGGGTCGTTCACCGACGGCTTCCTGCTGATGGCGGCGCTCGCCCTGTCCTCGGTGGTGGTGGTGCTGGCGTTCCACCACCCGGACCGCGACCGCAGGGCTCATTGAGGAGCCCTGCGCGCCGGCGGCTTGCGCGCAGGGCCGGGCCGGGCTGAAATCCGGCCCCCAAAATCCCCCCACGCGCCACGCCGGAGCCGCTCCATGTCCGCACAATCGTCCACGATCCAGGACCTGGTGGCGCGCCAGTTCGGCCCGCAGGCGCAGGCCTATGTGACCAGCGCCGTCCATGCCCAGGGCGAGGACCTCAACGCGCTCGCCCGCCTGCTCGCAGGCCGGGGCGATGCGCGCCTCATCGACCTCGGCTGCGGCGGCGGCCATGTGAGCTTCACCGCCGCGCCGCACGTGCGCGAGGTGGTGGCCTACGACCTGTCCGCCGAGATGCTGGCGGCGGTGGCCGGCCAGGCGGCAAACCGCGGCCTTGGCAACATCGCCACCGCGCAGGGCGTCGCCGAGCGCCTGCCGTTCGACGACGCCAGCTTCGACATCGTGGTCTCGCGCTACAGCGCCCACCACTGGGCGGACGCGGCGGCGGGCGTGCGCGAGGCGCGGCGCATGCTGAAGCCCGGCGGCCTCTGCGTGTTTATGGACGTGATCGCCGCCGAGAACGCGCTGCTCGACACCTTCCTCCAGACGGTGGAGATGCTGCGCGACCCCTCCCACGTGCGCGACTATGCGGCGCGCGAGTGGCGCGCCTTCGCCGGGGAGGCCGGCTTCGCGGTGGAAGGCGAGACGCCGCGGCGGCTGCGGCTCGAATACGGCCCCTGGATCACCCGCATCGGCACCAGCCCGGTCAACGCCGCCGCCATCCGCTCGCTCCAGGAGGGCGCGCCGCAGGAGGTGAAGCGCCACTTCGAGATCGAGGCCGACGGCACCTTCACGCTCGACACTCTGACGCTGGTGCTGAAGGCGGTGTGAGCGGCGGGGGGCGTTTCGCGTCGCCCTCCCCCTTTCGCACCGTCAGCCCTTTAAACCGCCGTCGTGCTCCGGCTTGACCGGGGCATCCATGGCGCCTCCCCGCCGCCCGCCCGGCCGCAGGATGGGCCCTCCGGTCAAGCCGGAGGGCGACGGTGGTGGAAGGGGCAAGGGAGGAAAAAAGCCCGCCGCACCCGACCGAGTTGCCGTCATGCCCCGGCTTGTCCGGGGCATCCACTCTGCGGTCTGCGGGCGGCCGAAGACTGAAGCGCCGGCCTAGCCGCCGGGTGGATCCCCCGGACAAGCCGGGGGATGACGGCGGGGAGAGAGGCAGCGGTGGCTGCAGGCTTCCGGCAAAACCCAGCTGCATCCGTCCTTTAAACCGCCGTCATCCCCCAGACGAGCCGAGGGAGGACGGCGGTGAAGGGCGCCGCGCTATTTCTTCTCCAGCAGGATCTGCCCCTGCTTCATCACCAGGTCCTTGGCCTTGTTGGCCAGCATGGAGAGGAAGAAGGGCAGCTCCACCGAGAGGTTTACGGCCTCGTCGAGCACATCCAGCGTGCCGGAGGCGTGCTGGCCCATGACCGCGACGCGGAAGTCGAGGTGGCCGTCGGTCCAGCGCTCCTCGACGATCTCCACATGGCTCGCGAAGCGGTCGCGCACCGTGGTGAGGCCGGATTGCAGCCGGCGCGTCGCCTCCTCCCGGCCGAGCTTGTGGGGAACCGAGGCGGTGAAGGGCTGGGCCATCGTCGAAACTCCGAAATTCAGCGCGCCGCGCGCTTGTCCTCGATCTTGTCCCAGATCTCGACGGCGATATCCGGGCCGCCCAGGCGCTTGATGGCGCGAAGGCCCGTGGGCGAGGTGACGTTGATCTCGGTGAGGTTGCCGTCGATCACGTCGATGCCGACGAAGATCAGCCCCATCTTCTTGAGCGAGGGGCCGATGCGGGCGCAGATCTCCTGCTCGCGCGGCGTGAGGTCGGTGGGCTTCGCCGCGCCGCCGCGCACCATGTTGGAGCGCAGGTCGCCCTCGCTCGGCACGCGGTTCACCGCGCCCGCCGCCGCCCCGTCCACCAGGATGATGCGCTTGTCGCCGTGCTTCACCGCGGGCAGGAAGCGCTGGATCACCCAGGGCTCGCGGAAGGTGGTGGCGAAGAGGTCGTAGAGCGAGCCGAAATTGAGGTCGTCGGCGGCAAGGCGGAACACCGCGGCGCCGCCATTTCCATAAAGCGGCTTCATCACCACGTCGCCGAACTCGGCGCGGAACGCCTTGATCTCGTCGAGGTCGCGGGAGATCAGCGTCGGCGGCATCAGGTCCGGGAACTCGGTGACGAAGATCTTCTCCGGCGCGTTGCGCACATGGGCCGGGTCGTTCACCACCAGCGTCTTCGGGTGGATGCGCTCCAGGAGATGGGTCGCGGTGACATAGGCCATGTCGAACGGAGGGTCCTGGCGCATCAGCACCACGTCCATCTCGGCGAGCGGCACGCGCACCTTCTCGCCGAGCGCGAAATGGGCGCCGGCCTCGTCCTTCACGGTGAGCGGCTCGATGGTGGCGAAGACGACGCCGTCGCGCATGGCCATGCGCTCGGGGGTGTAGTGGTAGAGCGCGTGCCCGCGCCGCTGCGCCTCCAGCAGCAGAGCGAAGGTGGAATCCCCCGCGATGTTGATGCGGGCGATATGGTCCATCTGGACCGCGACCTTGAGAGCCATGACCATCTCCGGCGCCCGGCGCGGCGGAGCGCGGGCCTTGCGAACGTTGCTCTATCTATAGGGCGCCGCGCCGTCCCGCCAGCGGCGGGGGCCGCTTGGGCGGAACCCCTGCCCTGCGCCGCGCCGGCTTGACGGCGGCACCCGCGGCTTGCCACATGGCGGCCGCCGCAGCCCCGGGGAGCCGATGCCGACCCTCGCCTTGCCCTTCCCCGCCATCGATCCGGTGCTGGTCCATGTCGGCCCGCTCGCCATCCGCTGGTATGCGCTCGCTTATATCGCCGGGCTGGTGCTGGGCTGGCTCTATGCGCGCTGGCTGGTGGCGCGGCCGGCGCTGTGGGGCGGCACCTCGCCCATGCGGCCGCAGGACCTCGACGACGCTCTGTTCTGGGCGACGCTGGGCGTCATCCTCGGCGGACGGCTCGGCTACGTGCTGTTCTACAATCCGGCCTATTTCGCCGCCAACCCGGCCGACATCGTCGCCGTCTGGAAGGGCGGCATGTCGTTCCACGGCGGGCTCGCCGGCACCATCGTCGCGCTGGTTCTGTTCGCCCACGCCCGCGGCATACGCATCTTCTCGCTGCTCGACGTCGCGGGCGTGGTGGCGCCGCTCGGCCTCCTGTTCGGACGCATCGCCAACTTCATCAACGGCGAATTGTGGGGCCGCCCAGCGGACGTCCCGTGGGCGGTGGTCTTCCCCACCGGCGGCAACGTTGCGCGCCATCCGAGCCAGCTCTACGAGGCGGCGCTGGAAGGGCTGGTGCTGTTCCTCGTGATGCTGCTCGTAGTGCGGCTCGGCGGGCTGAAGCGGCCGGGCGTCGCCGCCGGCATCTTCGGCATCGGCTACGGGCTCGGGCGCATCACCGGCGAGTTCTTCCGCGAGCCCGACGCCCAGCTCGGCTATCTCGCCTTCGGCACCACCATGGGCATGTGGCTGTCGGTGCCGGTGGTGCTGGCCGGCCTCGCGCTGCTCCTCTATGCGCTCAGGAGGCGCCCCGCGCCGTGAGCGGGGCGCTCGAAGCCGAGATCAGGGGGCAGATCGCCGCCGGCGGACCCATGCCGCTGCGCCGCTTCATGGCGCTGGCGCTGGGCCATCCGAAATACGGCTACTACATCACCCGCGACCCGCTCGGCGCGGCCGGCGACTTCGTCACCGCGCCCGAGATCAGCCAGATGTTCGGCGAGCTGATCGGCCTGTGGGCGGTGGCGCAGTGGCAGGCCATGGGCGCTCCCTCCCCCTTCCGCCTGGTCGAACTCGGCCCCGGCCGCGGCACGCTGATGGCGGATGCCCTGCGCGCGGCGCGCGTCATGCCGGACTTCGCCGCCGCCGCGCGGCTGCATCTCGTGGAGACGAGCCCCGCGCTGCGCGCCGCCCAGGCGCGCGCGCTCGGCGTCGCCACGCCTCAATGGCACGACCGCCTGGAGGACGTGCCGGACGGCCCGGCCATCGTCGTCGCCAACGAATTCTTCGACGCCATCCCCATCGACCAGTTCGTGTTCCAAGGTGGGCGCTGGCACGAGCGCCGGGTCGGCCTCGATGATGCGGGCGCGCTCGCCTTCGGGCTCCATCCCATGCCGTCGCCGGAGGCCGCCCCCTTGGCCGCGCCGCTCGGCCCGCCCGCCGAGGGGGCGGTGCTGGAGCGCATGGAGCCCGGCCCCGCGCAGGCGCTCGCGCGTCGCATCGCCGGGCAAGGCGGCGCGGCGCTGGTGATCGACTACGGCCATGGCGGCGGCTATGGCGACACGCTCCAGGCGCTGAAGGCCCATCGCTTTGTCGATCCGCTCGCAGATCCGGGCGAGGCCGACCTCACCGCCCATGTGGACTTCTCCGCCCTCGCGCGGCTTGCCCGCGCCGCGGGCGCGCGTGCCTTCGGCCCGCTCGGCCAGGGGGCGTTCCTGCTGCGCCTCGGGCTCGCCCAGCGCGCCGAGCGGCTGAAGGCGGGCAAGGACGCGGCGGCGCAGGCGGCGGTGGAGGCTGCCGAGCTGCGGCTCGCCGGGACGCAGGAGGGGCAGATGGGCGCGCTGTTCAAGGCTATGGTGATCGCCCATGAAGGGCTCGGCGCGCCGGTCGCGTTCGATGCCGCCGAGGAGGTCCGCTGATGTATGTGGAAGCGCCGTCGTTCAAGGGCCTACCGGGCATCCGTCATGCCTTCTTCACCCGGCGCGGCGGGGTGTCCTCCGGCATCTATGCGAGCCTGAACGGCGGCCAGGGCTCGAACGACGATCCCGCGAACGTGGCCGAGAACCGCGCCCGCATGGCGAAGGCGCTGGGGGTGGAGGCGGGCCACCTCGTCGCCTGCTGGCAGGTGCATTCGCCCGACGCGGAGCTCGCCACCGCCCCCTGGAGCCGCGAGGACGCGCCCAAGGCCGACGCCGTGGTGACGGCGACCACGGGCATCGCCGCCGCCGTCTCCATCGCCGATTGCGGCCCGGTCCTGTTCGCCGATCCGGAGGCGCGCGTGGTCGGCGCCGCCCATGCGGGCTGGAAGGGCGCGTTCGGCGGCGTCATCGCCGCGACCGTGGCGCTGATGGAGCAGCAGGGCGCGCGCCGCGCCAACATCCGTGCCGCCATCGGCCCGCTGATCCGCCAGCCGAGCTACGAGGTAGGCGAGGACTTCGTGCAGCGCTTCCTCGCGGCGGACAAGGCGTTCGTCCAGTTCTTCGCGCCGGCCGACCGGCCGCACCACGCGCTGTTCGACCTGCCGGGCTTCATCGCCCTGCGGCTGAAGGAGGCCGGCGTCGGCCATGTGGAGGACCTCGGCCTCGACACCTATCCCGACGCCGAGCGCTTTTATTCCTACCGCCGCGCCACCCACCGGCACGAGCCGGACTATGGCCGGCTGATCGCCGCCATCGCGCTCGGCTGAAGCAAGGATCGCCCGCTGATGAAGTCATCCGACGTCGACATCCTCCTGGTGCCGGGCTGGCAGGGCTCCGGCCCCGATCACTGGCAGAGCCGGTGGGAGCGTGCGCTCTCCACCGCGCGGCGCGTCGACCAGGCGGACTTCGACGCCCCGGACCGCCAAGCCTGGACCCAGCGCCTCGTGGAGGAGGTGACGCGCGCGACCCGGCCCGTGGTGCTGGTGGCCCATTCGCTGGGCGTGCCCACCGTGGTGCATGCGGCACCCTCCTTCCCCTCGGGCAAGGTCGTGGGCGCCTTCCTGGTGGCACCGCCGGACCTGGCGGCGAGCCGCGTGCCGGAGCTTGCCACGTTCGCGCCGGTGCCGACCGATCCGCTGCCCTTCCCCTCGGTTCTCGTGGCGAGCCGCACCGATCCCCATTGCGCCTATCGGCAGGCGGAAGGCTTCGCGCTCGACTGGGGCGCGGCGCTGGTGGATGCGGGCGATGCCGGCCATGTGAACGCCGAGGCGGGGTTCGGTCCCTGGCCGGAAGGCTCCATGCGCCTGCTCGGCTTCCT
This sequence comes from Xanthobacter tagetidis, assembly GCF_003667445.1. Lineage (GTDB taxonomy): Bacteria > Pseudomonadota > Alphaproteobacteria > Rhizobiales > Xanthobacteraceae > Xanthobacter > Xanthobacter tagetidis. The sequence continues at coordinate 218,212 of NZ_RCTF01000004.1, forward strand.
GCGCGCGCTCTAGGCGGAATCTTAAACGTTCCTTAACCGTTCCCATGGACCGCCGCGCCGTTTGCCGCTACCCCTGAGGTGTTAATGAAACCTTAGCGGGGACGGATGAAGGCCATGCGGTCGGGCGAAGCGGGATATGCGCGCGCCCTCAAGGCATTCGCCACAATCGGCGTGATCGGCGCGGGCCTGATGCTCGCCGGCTGCCAGACCGACGGCCTGTCCGGCGGCGGCGGCGCGCTTGCCTTCGACCGCATCGAAGGCCCCCCGCCGCAGAGCTTCGACCGCCTCGTGACCCAATTGTCCAGCGCCGCCGACGCCCGCAGGGTGGAAGTGGTGTCGCGCCAGCAGGACGCTCCCTACCGCGTCAAGGGCTACCTCTCGGCGCACCAGGAGGGCGGCAGGACGTCGGTCGCCTATGTCTGGGACATCTATGGCCGCGACCGCGAGCGGGTCGCGCGCGTCTCCGGCGAGGAGACGGTCTCGGCCGCCAAGGGCTCCGACCCCTGGGCCGCCTGCACCGACGCCTGCCTCGCCAAGATCGCCGAAAGCACCATGGCGGGCCTGTCGGAGGCTCTCGGCGGTCCGGCCGCGCCGGCGGCGGCCGCGATCGCGGCAGCGGCGCCCGTGGCGCCCGAGCGGTCCGCGAGCCTCGGCCTCCAGGGCGAGCGGGGCGCCGCCCTCGGCTACGCCGCGCACTGACGCCGGAGCGATCACCCGACACGGCCTTTACAAAGGCCCGACCGCCCGCCTATCTGGACAATCCAGCACGGTGGCCCTGGCGTCGGGCGGAGTACGAAATGTCATCCGAGAACGGTCCCATGAAGCTCGTCGCCGGCAATTCCAACCGCGCGCTCGCCGAAGCCATCGCCGCCTACCTCGCCAGCCCGCTGACCAAGGCGGTGGTGCGGCGCTTCGCCGACATGGAGATCTTCGTCGAGATTCAGGAGAACGTGCGCGGTCAGGACGTGTTCGTGGTGCAGTCCACCTCGTTCCCCGCCAACGACCACCTGATGGAGCTGCTCATCATCATCGATGCGCTGCGCCGTGCCTCGGCCAAACGCATCACGGCGGTGCTGCCCTATTTCGGCTATGCGCGCCAGGACCGCAAACCCGGCCCGCGCACGCCAATCTCGGCCAAACTGGTGGCGAACCTCATCACCCACGCCGGCGCTGACCGGGTGATGACGCTGGACCTCCATGCGGGGCAGATCCAGGGCTTCTTCGACATCCCCACCGACAACCTCTATTCCGCTCCCGTCATGGTGCGCGACATCAAGGACCGGTTCGACATCTCGAACCTCATGGTGGTGTCGCCCGACGTCGGCGGCGTGGTGCGCGCCCGCGCGCTGGCCAAGCGCATCGACGCCCAGCTCGCCATCGTCGACAAGCGCCGCGAGCGCCCCGGCGAGAGCGAGGTGATGAACGTCATCGGCAACGTCGAGGGCCGCTCCTGCATCCTGGTGGACGACATCGTCGATTCCGGCGGCACGCTGGTGAACGCGGCCGAGGCGCTGCTCGCCCGCGGCGCCAAGGAGGTCACCGCCTACATCACCCACGGCGTGCTTTCGGGCGGCGCGGTGGCGCGCATCACCGCCTCCAAGCTCAAGGAGCTGGTGATCACCGATTCGATCCAGCCGACCGAGGCGGTGCGCGTGGCCCGCAACATCCGCGTGGTCTCCATCGCCTCGCTCATCGGCGAGGCGGTGGCCCGCACGGCGCACGAGGAATCGGTCTCCAGCCTGTTCGACTGATCGGGCGGCGGCGTGGCCGGCAAGCCTGACGCGGCGCGCCCGGCCGCCCCGTCCGTCGCCATCTGCGCCATCTTCCGGGACGAGGCGCCCTATGTGCTGGAGTGGGTGGCGCACCATCGCGCGCTCGGCATCGACCACATCTTCGTCTTCGACAATGAGAGCCGGGACGGCACCTCCGAGCTGCTCGACCGCCTGTCCACCCTCGGCTTCCTGACCCGCATCCCCTTCCCCGACGACGCGACGTCCGCCCCCCAGCCCCGCGCCTATGCGCGCATGCTGGAGATCTGGCCGGCGCATGTGGACTTCGTCGCGTTCATCGATGCCGACGAGTTCATCTATCCCGACCGCGCCGGCTTCGACCTGAAAGGCTGGATCGGCGCGCGCGCCGCCGACCCCGCGGTGGGCGCCATAGGGCTCAACTGGTGCACCTATGGCAGCGCCGGCGAGATCGCCTTCAGCCCGCGCGCGGTGCTGGAGCGCTTCCAGCACCGCAGCGAGCGGCACCACGAGGTGAACCCGCACGTGAAGACGCTGCTGCGGCGCGGGGCAGGCCTCGCCTGCATCAACCCCCACGCCTTCATGCTCCGGGACGGCCTGCGCTATGTCCATGCCGACGGGCAGGCGCTGCGCGATTGCCCCGAGATCGGTCCGGGCGGATCGCAGGACGTGGTGTGGGGACCGGTGCGGCTGAACCACTATCCCGTCAAGTCGCGGCAGGAATTCTTCCACCGCAAGCGGCTGAAGGCGAGCGCCGCGCTGCTGTCGCGGCAGAAGGACCTGGCCTATTTCCAGATCCACGACGCCAACGCGGTCAGGGACGTCCCGCACCGGGCGCTGCTGTCCCGCGCCGCCCGGCTGAGGCGCCGCTACGCGCGCCACGTTGCCGGCCTGTCCTGGCCGCGCAGCCTCCTGTCCCGCCCGGAGCGCCATCCTTTGCTGGCGCGGATCGGGGCCCTCTTTCCGGCGCTCACGCCGGCCCAGCGCACGGCGCTCGCCGCGTGGTCCCCCACCCTGCCGCCGCTCGGCGCCGGGTTCCTCGACCAATGCGAGGTTCAGGGCGACGTGCTGCGGCTGGAGGGCTGGGCGTTCGGCCCGGACGGCGCGCCGATCGATGCATTCGCGGTGGTGGTGGACGGCGAAGCCGCCGCGAACTTCGCCCTCAGAAGGGTCGATCGTCCCGACGTGCCGGTGCACTATCCCGGCGCCACCGGCGCAAGCGGGTTCGAGATCGAGCTTCCGCTCCCCACCCCGCTCCGGCCGGGCGCCGAGATCATGGTCCGCGGCCGGTCTGCCGGCCGGCAGGAGATGCCGGCCCTCGCCGAAGGGCGCTGGGGCGGATGATGCGCCGGCGCCGGAGGGAACGCCTCACGCCTTGCGCGGCGCAGGGCCGGTCCGCCAGTCGGGACGGGCGCGCACGGTGCGCACTGCCGCCGGGGGCAGCGACATGGCGGGCAGCGCGCGGTCGTCGGTGAGTTCGGCGAGGAAGCGCTTGGCCCAGCGGTCGATATCGTTGGCCTCCAGCACCGACATCATGCGCCGGTAGCGGTCGGACCGCTCGGGGAGCGGCATCTCCAGCGCCCGCCGCAGCGCCTCGGCCATGCCGTCGAGATCGTGCGGATTGACGATCAGAGCCCCGGCGGACAGCTCGTGCGCGGCACCGGCGAACTGCGACAGCAGCAGCACCCCGGGATCTTCCGGGTCCTGGGCGGCGACGAACTCCTTGGCCACGAGGTTCATGCCGTCGCGCAGCGGCGTCACCATGGCGACGCCCGCCGCCCGGTAGATGCCCGCAAGCGCCGAGCGCGAATAGGTGCGGTTCACATAGCGCAGCGGGGTCCACGACACGTCGCTGTAGAGGCCGTTGATCTGCCCCGCCTTGCGCGAGACGAAGCGGTCCATCTCCGCATATTCGGGCACCTCGGTGCGGCTCTTGGGCGTGATCTGCACATAGGCGACCTTGTCGTGCCAGTCTTCCGCGTTGCGCAGGAAGCGCTCATAGGCTTCCAGGCGATTGGGGATGCCCTTGGAATAATCGAGCCGGTCCACGCCGACGATCAGCTTGCGGCCGCTCAGGCTCTCCTTGAAGCGCTTGACGAACTGGCTCCGGCTGGCGTGCCGGGCACGGCGGGCGAACGCCGCGGTCTCGATCGCCACCGGGAAGGCGCCGAGCTTCACCCGGCGCCCGCCCACGTCGTAGCTGCGCCCGTCCGCCGAGGACTGGCCGCCGCGGGTGTCGAGATAGCGGGCGAAATTCTCCTTGTCCTGCTCGGTCTGGAAGCCGACCAGGTCGTAATAAGCGAGCGCGCCGACGATCTCGCCGTGCTTCGGCAGGGCCTGGATCAGATCGGGGGGCGGCATGGGGATGTGGAGGAAGAAGCCGATGCGGTTCCTGTGGCCGCGCTCGCGCAGATACTGGGCCAGCGGCATCATGTGGTAGTCGTGGATCCACAAGACGTCGTCGGGCCCGATGATCTTGGCGAGATGGTCCGCGAAGTTCCGGTTTACCCGGATGTAGCCGGAGAGGTCCGCCTGGGCGAATTCCGCGAGGTCGACGCGGTAGTGCAAGATCGGCCAGAGGACCCGGTTGGCGAAACCGTTGTAATATTCCTGGTAATCGTCCTCCTTCAGGTCGATCACCGCATAAGTCATGCGCTTCTGGGTGGTCACGACCGGATGGTCCGAGGGCGTGGGCGTGATCGTCCCGCTCCAGCCGAACCAGATGCCGCCGCGCTCCTTCAGCGCGGCGTTCACCGCCACCGCGAGGCCGCCGGCCTGGGCGCGGCGCGCCGGGTCCGGGACGGCGACCCGGTTCGACACCACGACGATGCGGGACGCGCGCCCTGCCATCTCTTCCCCCGCCGGCCGGATCACCGGGCCGTCCCTGCGGCGAGCCCGGCGAGCCAGTCCCGCACCGCGCCGGCATCCGCGAGAACGATGTCCACGTCCGGCAGCCGCCGGCCCACCGACACCGCGGCGCCCCCATGGGCGCGGGCGGCGGCGAACCCAGCCTCGTCGGTGACGTCGTCGCCGACGAACACCGGCCGGCGCCCGGCAAAGGCCGGCTGCTCCAGGAATGCGGCCACTGCCGTGCCCTTGTCGTGCAGCGCCGGCTTCACCTCGAACACCATCTGCCCCGGCAGCACCACATAGCCGCGGCCGAACGCCTCGACCAGAGCGGCGATCTCGGGGCCCAGAAGCGCCCCGGCGTCGGGCGCCGCGCGGTAGTGCACGGCGATGGCGCTGGTCTTGTCCTCGGTGAACACCCCGTCGAAGCGGCGCGCGAGCTCGCCGAGGCCCTGGCGCAGCCGCTCCGGGAAGGGCTGGACCGAGGAGGCGACCGGGCCTGAGGCATCGAGGCGAAGTTCCGCCCCGTGGACCCCTGCCGCGGGCAGAACGAGCGGCGCGAACAGCGCGTCGAGCCGCGCCACGGTGCGCCCGCTCACCAGCGCGAGCGCCCCGCCGAAGCGCGCGGACACGTCGCCGAGCAGGCCCGCAAGGCCGGGCGGAACCCGCACCGCATCGGGATGGGGAGCGATGTCGATCAGGGTGCCGTCCACGTCCAGGAACAGGGCATGGGTCTCGGGGTCGGGAAGGACGGCACGGCGGGGATCGAAAGCGCGCGCGCGCGCGGCGGATGACGGCATCAATCACGACCTCTCTTGAGCTATGCCTTACCGAACGCCGGGGATCGGCGGGGGTTCCCATTGGGGCGCGGGTTTGTCTCTGGGCAGGCGCAAAAAAGGCGCCGCGGACGATCCGCCAAGAGCATCCATAGTCGAATAATACCACCCAACGTGGCCGACAGGCCACACCCGGCGATTTCCGGCCTGCCGCGGCGCCCGCCGCGCAGCGACGGGCCGGCGGTTATCGGGAGAACGGAATGTCCCGGCTGATCCCTTGAAAATGCTGGCAAGGCGGGGGCGGACGCCGGACGGGGCCGCCCCCGCCTCGCCGGCAGCACGATGACGCAAGGGTCGGGAACCTCGGGAACCGAAAGCCCGTGCTTGCGCTTGATCTCGGGCAAGGATGGGCTGCCCGGGAAACGCCATGGTATATGACGTTGGGTCCGGTGCCGTGCGGGCGGCCGTCCGGAACGTCCCGTCGAGCGGCGTCGTCCGCCGGCCGCTCTGCGGGGCAAACTCTGACGTGCGGACGCTCTTGCGGCCTTCCGGGCCGTAAGAAGGGGCAGGAGATCAAGATGAAAGCGGCTCTCATCGCGTGCGCCGTCGCGCTCGCTCTCGGCGGGTGCAGCGAATATTCGCGCTCCGACCGCACGGTCGGCGGCGCAGCCATCGGCGCCGGCACGGGTGCGCTCATCGGCGCGGCCGCCACGGGCACCGGCACTGGCGCCCTGGTGGGCGGCCTCATCGGCGCCGGCACGGGCGCCATCATCGGCGCCGAGACCACCCCGCGCGCCTGCTGGGCGAAGGATCGCTACGGCAACCAGTACCGGGTGCAGTGCCCCTGAGGCCGACCGGACCGATCGCGGAAAAGGGGCGCTCCGGCGCCCCTTTTCTTTTGTGCTTTTTGACCCGTCCCTGTCCCGTATCCGGCACCTTCCGACTGTTTTCGTGGCGGTTTTCCCGATGGTATTGCGGGTGGTTTTTCTGGCCGGACGGCGCCGCAAGGAAGACTTTGTTTACCTTGTTGACCCTAGAGTTCTCCGACCTCTGAGTTCGACTTCATAAGCGGGCCGGCATCGCCGACCCGCTTTTCTTTTGCCCGCTCCCTTCGGCTCTTGCTCGTGCCCGCGCGAGCCCCTCCCCCCGCGAGCCGCTTGCGCGCAAACCGCTCCCGCGCGAGTTCCCGGCGCGAGAGCGCCCGTCGACCCTGCTTTCCGCCTGGAACAAATTCAGCGGGGCCGCGTTTGACCGGCGGATGGACGTGCGGAGACCTTCACCATGACCGAACCGAGACACGCGCACAGCGGTCCCCCAACGGCCAGGCCGTGGTCTGCGCTGCCCGAAGGGCAGGCGGGGGCGCGGCCGCGCCGTCCGCGTATCGTCGACGAGGAGCGACGTCTACTGCGGCAGGCGCACGAGTCGCTCGCCGGCGCACACGTCAAGCGTGCCGACGTGGATGCGTTCGGCCACTTGGCCTGGGACGAGGAGCCGGGAACGAGCGAGGCGCAGCCCTCGCGGCTGTTCCGCGAATGAGTGCCGGCGTCAGTCTTCCGGTATTGTCGACGGTGGTGCGCCCGCGCCGCCGATCCCTGTTGCAACGTACGCTTGCGGATGGCACATGTGCCTTTCGCCTGCGTCTGCCTAGATGAAGAGCCATGCGAACGGTGCGCGCCTTCCCCTTGGATACTTCCCCCGCGTCGACGCAGAACCAGAAAGAGACCGGCGGCATGCGAACGCCTCACCGACGGGACATTTCCGCACGTCAGGACCTTATCGGCCGTGAATTGCGCGATCTGTTCGACGGCTACACCAGCGAGCAGGTGCCGGACGACCTGATGCGGCTCGCCGAACAACTCCAGTCCGCGTTCGAGCAGCGCGATGCCGCACCCCCGGCAGAGCCCGCCCCCGCCAAACCGTTGCGCGGCGAGCCCGAGGCCGACTGACGCGATCACCGGCGTGCCGGCCCCGCCGGCGCGCCGTCCCTGACGACGGGTGCATCAAGACGGCGGCGCCGGGTTCGAGCGCCGCCTTTCGTGTAATTTCGCCCCCTTCTCGCGCGGCGCCGCCGCGCGCCGCCGGCCGAACGATCCGGGGCCCGATCCGCGGATAACAGCGCCCCGGCAGGCCTGCCCTTAACCCCTTCGCAACGCCGCTCCGCCACGATGCCCGCCATGGCGCGCGGCGTATCCTTGTTTCTCGTAGCCTCGCTCGTCCTCATGGGGCTGCTCACCGGCTGTCGTTTCGATTTCGAAACGCGCGAGGCTTGGCGTGCCCAGGCGGAAGAGCAGTGCCTCGCCGAGAAGGGCGTGGTCGCTTCGGCCTTCATGGAGCCGCTCTCGGCGCTCAACGGCTCCGGTTCCTGCGGCATGGAGCATCCGTTCCAGGTGCACGCCTTCGCCGAAGGCAACGTGGTGCTGGAGCCCACCGGAAAGCTCTCCTGTCCCGTCATCCGCGAGACCGACCGCTGGATCGCCGAAGTGATCCAGCCTGCCGCCATGGCCTGGATGGGCCAGCCGGTGACCGCCATGCGCCACATGTCGGCCTATTCCTGCCGCGGCATGAACGGCGACCCCAACGCCAAAATCTCCGAGCATGCCTTCGGCAATGCGCTGGACATCGGCGCCTTCCGCTTCGCCGACGGGCGCTGGGTGACGGTGAAGGACGGCTGGCGCGGCCCCGCCGATGCCCGCGGCTTCCTGCTCCAGGTGCAGGCGGGCGCGTGCGAGCTGTTCACCACCGTGCTGGCGCCGGGCTCCAACATGTTCCACTACGACCACATCCATGTGGACCTGATGCGCCGCACCTCCGGGCGCGCCATCTGCAAGCCGGCGCCGCGCCCGCTGCCGGCGCCGCTGGTCGCCGTGAAGGCGCCGGAACCCGCGCAGTCCTATCCGCCGGTCGCCTATCCGCCGCCCGAGCCGGCGAGCCTGCGTCCGCCCTCCGCGCCGACGGCGCCCTACCCGGCGGCACCGGTCGCCGCACCGGAGGTGGCGCGCCAGCCGGCGCCGGACCCGGTGCCGCCCGGCGCACTTTACGGCGCGCCGGCGCGGACCGGACGCGATGTTCCGGCGCGCGGCCCCGTGCCACCTGGCAATCTTCCCCCGGGCAACCTGCCGCCGGGCTGGATCGTCGGGCCGGAGGGCCAGCGCCCGCCGCCCATGTCCTACGCGCCGGGCGACCACGGCCCCGCGACCACCGGCTCGGTCACCGGCCGCAAATACTACACCGCCCCCGTGCCCCAGGCCTCCACCATGCCCCTGCCCAAGGCCAAGCCGGGCGAGGATTGAGCCGCATGCCATGACCATGGAAACCGCCCTCTGCGCCGGCATCGACGGCTGTCGCGGCGGCTGGATCGTCGCCGCCTGGACTGGCGCCGGCCCCCTGTCCCTGACGCGCATCGCCGCGCTCGCCGACCTCTTTTCCGGCGACGACGCCCCGCGCATCGCCGCGATCGACATCCCCATCGGACTGCCGGAGCGCTCCGGGCCGCGCGGACGCGCCGCCGAGCGGCTGGTGCGCCCGCTGCTGGGCCGGCGGCAGTCCTCGGTGTTCTCGGTGCCCGCCCGAGCCGCGGTGGCAGCCGGGCTCGGCGCCGGCGATGAGGCGACGCGCTACCGCGCCGCCTGCGCCGCTGCCCGCGCCGCCTCCGATCCGCCGCGCGCGGTGGCCAAGCAGAGCTTCCACCTGTTCCCCAAGATCGCCGAGGCGGACGCGCTGCTGCGCGGGCGCGCGGACTTGCGGGACCGCCTGATCGAATGCCATCCGGAAGCCGCCTTCTGGGCCATGAACGGGCAGGCGGAGCTGACGCGCGCCAAGAAGGTGAAGGGCCGTCCCTGCCCGGACGGCCTGCGCCTGCGCATCGACCTCCTGGCGGCCGCTGGCCTTCCCACCGATGCGCTCTCAACGCAGACGGCCAATGCGCTCCGCGCGGGGCTCGACGACCTGGTGGACGCCTGCGCCTGCCTGTGGACCGCGCGCCGGGCCTTGGACGGCAAGGCCTTGCGCTTTCCCGATCCGCCGGAGAGGGACGCGTTCGGCCTGCCCATCGGCATCCACGCCTGAGGCAAAGCGGCCTTTAGTCGAATATCCCAGGGGGCGGCGCCCTTCCTATTGCGACAGCCCAAGCGACGCGCAAACCCGCATCAGCTTGGAGCCCCCATGCCGCACGACCGCATCCGCCTCGGCCAGCTACACGAGAAGATCGTCTCCGCGGAGGCGGCGGCGGACCTGATCCGCGACGGCATGATCGTCGGCATGAGCGGCTTCACCCGGGCCGGCGAGGCGAAGGCGGTGCCCCTGGCGCTCGCGGCGCGGGCCAAGGCGGCGCACGCGCTCAACGAGCCGCTGAAGATCACCCTCATCACCGGCGCCTCGCTGGGCAACGACCTCGACAAGCAGATGGCCGAGGCGCACCTGCTCTCGCGCCGCATCCCGTTCCAGTCCGATCCGGCGCTGCGCAAGGCGATCAATGCCGGCGAGGTGATGTTCGTGGACCAGCACCTCAGCGAGACGGTGGAGCACCTGCGCACCCACATGCTCGGACCGATCGACGTCGCGGTGATCGAGGCGGTGGGCATCACCGCCAATGGCGGCATCATCCCCACCACCTCGGTGGGCAATTCCGCCACCTTCGCCATCCTGGCGGAAAAGGTGATCGTCGAGATCAACCTCACCCAGCCGGCGGAGCTGGAGGGGCTGCACGACATCTACATCCCCACCCGCCGCCCGTTCCGCGAGCCGATCCCGGTGGTCACGCCGGAAAGCCGGGTGGGCCTGCCCTTCATCGCCATCCCGCCGGAGAAGATCGCCGCCATCGTCGTCTCCCGGAAGCTCGACAGCGCCTCCAACGTGCTGCCGCCGGACGGCGAGACCGCCGCCATCGCCGGCCACCTGATGCAGTTCCTGGAGCACGAGGTGCGGCGCGGCCGGCTCACCTCCCGCCTCCAGCCGCTCCAGGCGGGCATCGGCACCATCGCCAATGCGGTGATGCACGGCTTTATCGCGAGCCCGTTCCACGACCTGACCATGTATTCGGAGGTGCTGCAGGATTCGACCTTCGACCTGTTCGATGCCGGCAAGCTGAACTTCGCTTCCGGCTCCTCCATCACCCTGTCGAAGGCGAAGCACGACGCGGTGATGCCGCGGATCGCCGACTACAAGCCGCGCCTCATCCTGCGGCCGCAGGAGATCTCGAACCACCCGGAGATCATCCGCCGCCTCGGCATCATCGGCATCAACACGGCGCTGGAGTTCGACATCTACGGCAACGTGAATTCCACCCATGTGGGCGGCACGCAGATGATGAACGGCATCGGCGGCTCGGGCGACTTCGCGCGCAACGCCTATCTCTCGGTGTTCGTTACGAAGTCCATCGCCAAGGGCGGCGCGCTCTCCTCCGTGGTGCCCATGGTGAGCCATGTGGACCACACCGAACACGACGTGGACATCCTCATCACCGAGCAAGGGCTCGCGGACCTGCGCGAGCTGGCCCCGCGCGAGCGGGCGCGGCTCATCATCGCCCATTGCGTCCACCCGCTCTATCGCGACGCGCTGGAGGACTATGTGGCGCGTGCCGGCGCGCGCGGCGGCCACACGCCGCACGTGATCGAGGAGGCGCTCTCCTGGCATGTGCGGGCGCGCGAGACCGGCGCCATGCTGCCTGGCGCCGTCCGCGCGTCCGTCTGAGGCTCAGAGCTGGGCGAAGGCGCGCGGCGCGGGGCTCACGACCTGCACCGCGCCGCCCTTGATCTCCATGATCGCGAGGCCGCGCTCGATGGTGCCGTCGGCGCGGAAGCGGAACGTGCCCTCGACGCCCGAGAAGCCCGAGGGGCTGGAGAGCGCCGCCACCGTCACCCCGTCCGGCCCGGTGGCCCGCACCATGGCGGTGACGAGCGAGACCGCGTCGTAGGAGAGCGTCGCGGTGCGCACCGGCTCGGCGCCGAAGCGCGCCCGGAAGCGGTCGGAGAAGGCGTGCCAGCCGGAGAGGTCCGGCGCGGCGAACTGGGCGCCCTCGAACAGCGGATCGGCGAACAGGCGCTGGTCGTCCCACAGGCCGGTGCCGGCGAGCCGCAGGCGCTTCATGTCGACGCCGTTGGCGGAGAGCATCTGCACCATCTGCAGGGCCTGGTCCGGCGTATCGGGGATGAACAGCACGTCCGCCTGGGCGAGCGCGGGCGCGACGCGGCGCGCCACCTCGCCCATCTTGGCGCGGTCGGTGCCGAAGCGCTCCAGCACCGCCACCCGGCCGCCCGCGGCGGCCACCACCTGCTGAAGCGCGCCTTCCACCACGGTGCCATAGGCGCTCTCCGGCAGCAGCGCCGCCACCGAACGCCGGCCCTCGCCGGCCTCGAAGCGGATGATGCGCTCCACGTCGCCCGAGGGCAGGAAGCTCAGCAGGAAGACGCCGCCGCCGGCGACGTTCGCATCGGTGGAGAAGGCGATCATGGGAATGTTGAGCGGCCGCGCCACCTGCGCCGCCGCCGCCACCGAATGGGCGAACAGCGGGCCGATGACCACCTTCGCGCCCTCCGCCACCGCCGCCTCGGCGGCCATGCGCGCGCCCTGGGCGGTGCCGCCGTCGTCCTTCACGATCAGGCGGATGTCGGTTCCGCCCGCCTCGGCGACGGCAAGCTCCGCAGAATTCTTCATGGACTGGGCGACGATGCCCGCATTGCCCTGCGCGCCCAGCGGCAGAAGCAGCGCGACCACCGTGCCGCCCGCGCCGAGCTGCTGGGTGGTGGGCGGCGGCGCGGGCGTCACCTGCGGCGCGTCGCCGAGGTCGCCACCGGCGCAGGCCGAGAGCAGGCCGAGCGCGCCGAGGCTGCCACCGGTGCGCAACCACCGCACCAGGACCGCGCGCCGCGAGATATCGCCTTCCGCTACGGCGCGCGCCGTCCCGTGCCCGTCCTGCCTCAATGCCCGTCTCCCGCCGCCCGCGCCCCCGCACGGGATCGCCCCACCCCTTGCGGCGGCAATTTGACGAGGGGAAGGCAAAGGCACCGGGAAACCGCGCCGGCTCGGACATTTCCAATGCCGGCTGACGCCGCGCCGTTTCCCGGCCGCCCGGCTGGGTCTATGGTCGCCGCATGAGCGTCCCCTCTTCATCCTCCGCCCGCGCGGGCGAGGCGCCGAAAAGCTTCCTCATCGCCGGCGTGCGGGTTCCGGTGCCGCCTGTGGCGCCGGGCCTCCACGTGGTGGCGACGCCCATCGGCAACCTCGGCGATGTCAGCGTGCGCGCCCTGGAGACGCTGGCCGGCGCCGACGCCATCGCCTGCGAGGACACGCGCATCACACGCCGGCTGCTCGACCGCTACGGCATCGAGACCCAGCTGGTGCCCTATCACGACCATAACGGCGCCTCGGCGCGGCCGAAGCTGCTGGCGCGGCTGGAGCAGGGCGCGCGCCTCGCCCTCGTGTCGGACGCCGGCACGCCTTTGGTATCGGACCCCGGCTACAAGCTGGTGCTGGAGGCGCTGGAGGCGGGCCACAAGGTGCATCCGATACCCGGCGCCTCGGCGCTGCTGGCGGCGCTGGTGGCGGCGGGCCTGCCCACCGACTGCTTCCTGTTCGACGGCTTCCTGCCGCCCAAGGGCGGCCAGCGGCGCGCGCGCATCGCCGAGCTGGCGCGCATCCCGGCGAGCCTCGTCCTCTATGAGAGCGGCCCGCGCCTCGCCGAAAGCCTCGCGGATCTCGCCGCCGGCCTCGGCGCGCGGCCAGCGGCGGTGTGCCGCGAGCTGACCAAGGCGTTCGAGGAGGTGCGGCGCGGCGACCTCGACGCCCTCGCCGCGCACTATGCCGCGCGCGAGCCGCCCAAGGGCGAGATCGTGCTGGTGGTCGGCCCGCCGCGCGAGGCGGCGGCCGACGACGCGGCGGTGGACGCCGCGCTGCTGCGCGCTTTGTCGCAGGGGACGGTGAAGGACGCTGTGGCCGAGGTGGTGAACCTGACCGGCCGCCCCAAGCGCGAGGTCTATGCCCGCGCTTTGGCCTTGTCCGAGGCGCGCGCGCGCGACGGTGCCGACGACGACCCGGCCGAGGACGGCGGTGGCTGAGCCACCATCCGGCACCGAGAAGCGCCGCGCCGCATTCCGCAGCGGCCTCGCGGCGGAGGATCGCGCGGCCACGCTCCTGGAGGCGCGCGGGTTCGAGGTGCTGGGGCGGCGCGTGCGGACCAAGGCCGGCGAGATCGACCTCGTGGCCCGGCTCGGCGACCTGCTGGTGTTCTGCGAGGTGAAGCTGCGGGCCGGGCTGGACGACGCCGCCTTCGCCGTGCTGCCGCGCCAGCGCCGCCGCATCGCCGCCGCGGCCGAGGCGTATCTTGCCGCCCATCCGGAATATGACGGCATGAACCTGCGCTTCGACGCCGTGCTGCTGGCGCGCACCGGCGCCGCCGAGCATCTGCCGGGGGCGTTCGAGGCGGAGGGTTAGGACCGGCGCCGCGCCCGCCTCAGTGCGACCGGGCGAACATCTCGTTGAACGAATAGCCCGCCCCGCGCACGGTGCGGATCGGGTCGGACTGGCGGCCGCGGTTGATCGCCTTGCGCAGGCGGCCCACATGCACGTCCACCGTGCGCTCGTCGATATAGACGTCCTGGCCCCACACGCCGTCGAGCAGCTGTTCGCGGGAGAACACGCGGCCAGGGCTCTGCATGAGGAATTCCAGCAGCCGGAACTCGGTCGGGCCGAGATGCACCTCGCGGCCGGCGCGATGCACCCGGTGGGTCTCGCGGTCCAGTTCGATGTCGCCCGCACGCAGCAGGGTCGCCACGTGCTCCGGCTTGGCGCGGCGCAGCAGGGCGCGCACCCGCGCCAGCAGCTCGGGCACCGAGAAGGGCTTCACCACATAGTCGTCGGCGCCGGTGGCGAGGCCGCGCACGCGCTCCGTCTCCTCGCCGCGGGCGGTGAGCATGATGACCGGTAGGCGCTCGGTCTCCGGCCGGGTGCGCAGGCGCCGGCACAATTCGATGCCGGACAGGCCCGGCAGCATCCAGTCGAGGATGACGAGGTCCGGCACGCTCTCGCGCAGGCGCGTCTCCGCCTCGTCGCCACGGCCGACGCTCTCGACGCCGTATCCCTCCGACTCCAGGTTGTAGCGGAGCAGGAGGGTCAGGGGTTCCTCGTCCTCGACGATCAGGATATGCGCCGGCACGGATCTCTCATTCCACTGTCATCGACACATGCGCCGGAGCCGGACCGTCCGGCTCCGAACCGCGTAGGGAAGCGCCCGGCGGCCAGGCCGCCGGCGCGACCGGCGTCAGCCCTGGACAGTGCGTCCCGGGAAGGCCACCGTGGTCTCGCTGGAGGCGTCCGCCTTGGGGCGGCTCTCCGGCAGGTTCTGGCCGGTGACCATGTAGTAGACGATCTCCGCCACGTTGGTGGCATGGTCGCCGATGCGCTCGATGTTCTTGGCGCAGAACAGAAGATGCGTGCACACCGAGATGTTGCGCGGATCTTCCATCATATAGGTGAGAAGCTCGCGGAACAGCGAAGTGTACATGGTGTCGATGGCACCGTCGCGGCCCCACACCTCGACTGCCTTGGTCTCGTTGTGGCCGGCATAAGCGTCGAGCACCTCCTTGAGCTGCTCCAGCACCAGGTCGGAGATGTGCTCCACGCCGCGCACCAGCTTCTGCGGGTGGTATTCGCCCTCGATGGCGATCACGCGCTTGGCGACGTTCTTGGCGAGGTCGCCGATGCGCTCCAGATCGTTGGCGATGCGGATCGAGGACACCACCTCGCGCAGGTCGCCGGCGACCGGCTGGCGCTTGGCGATGACCAGGATGGCCTTCTCCTCGATCTCGCGCTGCATCTGGTCGCAGGTGGCGTCCAGGAGCACCACGCGCTGCGCCAGAGCGGCGTCGCGGCGGATGAGGGAGGTGACGCTGTCGGCCACCAGGCGCTCGGCCTGGCCGCCCATCTCGACCACCTTGCGGCCCAGCTCCTTGAGCTCGGCATCGAAGGAGGAAACGGTATGCTCGGGCATCTCGATGTTCCTTGCGCGCTCAGCCGAAGCGGCCGGTGATGTAGTCGCGGGTCTTGATCTCCTTCGGATTGGTGAAGATCACGTCCGAAGGCGCCACCTCGATCAGCTCGCCGAGATAGAAGAAGGCGGTGATGTCCGCGCAGCGCGCCGCCTGCTGCATGTTGTGGGTGACGATGACGATGGTGAACTCGCGCTTCAGCTCGTCGATCAGGTCTTCGATCTTCGAGGTGGAGATCGGGTCCAGCGCCGAGGTCGGCTCGTCGAGCAGGATCACCTCCGGCTTCACCGCGATGGTGCGGGCGATGCACAGGCGCTGCTGCTGGCCGCCGGACATGCCGAGCGCCGAGGTATGCAGGCGGTCCTTGGTCTCGTCCCAGATGGCGGCTTTGCGCAGGCACCATTCCACGCGCTCGTCCATCTGCGCCTTGTTCAGCCTCTCGTGCAGCTTCACGCCAAACGCGATGTTGTCGTAGATGGTCATCGGGAACGGGGTGGGCTTCTGGAACACCATGCCGATGCGCGTGCGCACGATGGTGGCGTCGAGCTCCTTGCCGACGATGTTCACGCCGTCGAAGCCCACCATCCCCTCGGCGCGCTGGCCGGGATAGAGGTCGTACATGCGGTTGAACACACGCAGCAGCGTGGACTTGCCGCAGCCCGACGGGCCGATCATAGCGGTCACACGCTTCTCGGGAATCTCGAAGTTGATGTTCTTCAGGGCATGGTTCTGCCCGTAGTAGAAATTGAGGTTCTCGACCTTGATCTTGGCGGGCGCCTGCGGAGCGTCGGGCTTGGCGGCGACGGCCGAGGCGAGATTGAAGGTGGGATCGACGGCAGAGTTCATCTGAGCCTCATTTTGATCCTGAAGCGCCCGGCATGCATCCCGGCCGCGGGCCATTTCGTAGGTGGCGCTCCGGGGCGGCGCCGCTCGCGGGCGCCCAGCCCCGGTGCGGGGCTATTTCGTGCGCGCCAGGAACAGGCGGGCGAGAATGTTGAGCACCAGCACGCCCACCGTGATGATGAGCGCACCCGCCCAGGCGAGCGCCACCCAGTCGTCGAACGGGCTGCCGGCATACTGGTAGATCGCGATCGGCAGGCTGGCCATGGGCTTGGAAAGGTCCAGCGACCAGGAATTGTTGCCGAGCGAGGTGAAGAGCAGCGGCGCCGTCTCGCCCGCCGCGCGGGCGATGGCAAGCAGGACGCCGGTGACGATGCCCGCCTTGGCGGCGCGCCAGGTGATGAACATCACCACCTTCCACTGCGGCGCACCGAGCGCGAAGGCCGCCTCGCGCAGGCCCACGGGCACGAGGTTCAGCATGTCCTCGGTCGTGCGCACCACCACCGGGATCACGAGGATCGCCAGCGCCAGCGCGCCGGCCCAGCCCGAGAAGCCGCCGAACGGGACCACCAGGAAGCCGTAGATGAACAGGCCCACCAGGATGGACGGCGCGGAGAGCAGGATGTCGTTCACGAAGCGGGCGGCGGCGCCGATCCTCGTCCCCTTGCCGTTCTCCGCCAGGAAGGTGCCGGCGAAGATGCCGATCGGGCCGCCGATGGCCATGGCGATGACGATCTGGATCAGCGAGCCGACGATGGCGTTGGCGAGGCCGCCATTCTGGCCGGGCGGCGCGGTTACGTTGGTGAACACACCGAGGCTGAGGGCCGGCAGTCCGCGGGCGAGCAGGGTCCACAGGATCCAGGCGAGGAGGAAGATGGCGAACACCGCGAACACGGTGGAGATCGCCTTGATGGTGGTGTCCTTGGCGCGGCGCGCGGCGAGAGAGGCCATGGTGCTTGCTCCCCTCAGTCGAGCCGCGAGCGCACGAGCGCACGGGACAGGGCCAGGACGATGAACGAGATGACGAACAGGATGAAGCCGAGCTGCAGCAGCGAGGTCAGCTTCAGCGAGCCGATCGGCGCCTCCGGGAACTCGTTGGCGATGGTGGACGCGATGGTGGCGCCCGGCGCGAACAGCGAGGCCGACAGGCGCGTCGCGTTGCCGATCACGAAGGTGACGGCCATGGTCTCGCCGAGCGCGCGGCCGAGGCCGAGCATGATGGCGCCCACCATGGCGGTGCGGCCGTAGGGGATGGAGACGTTCTTGTAGACCTCGTAGGTGGTGCCCCCGACGCCGTAGGCCGATTCCTTCAGCATGGGCGGGACCGATTCCAGGGTCTCGACGAACATGGCCGTGATGAAGGGCAGGATCATCACCGCGAGGATCAGGCCGGCGGTGAGCATGCCCGAACCCAGGGGCGGGCCGGAGAACAGCAGGCCGAGGATAGGCACCTGGCCGAGCGTCTCGATCAGCGGCGGCTGCACATAGGCCGCCATCAGCGGGACGATGACGAAGAAGCCCCACATGCCGTAGATGATCGAGGGCACGGCGGCGAGCAGCTGCACCGCGACGCCGATCGGGCGCTTGAACGCCTGGGGGCAGATCTCGGTGAGGAAGAAGGCGATGCCGAACGAGAGGGGCAGCGCCACCACGACCGCGATCACGGCGCTGAACAGCGTGCCGTAGATCATGACCAGGGCGCCGTAATTCTCGGTCACCGGGTTCCAGTTGGCGGTCCAGATGAAGTCGAGACCGAAGTGCTGGAGCGCGGGCAACCCGCCCATGAAGAGCTGGGCGATGATCAGGCCGAGCAGCAGCAGGACGAAGATGCCGCTCGCCCACAAGAGGGCGATGAAGATCGGATCGGAGACCGCGCCGGTCGCCTTGGCCTTGGTGATCGGCTCGATCTGGCCGCCCCCCCTGGTGTCCATCGTCGCGTCCATTCCGCTGCCCTTCCCCCGCGTGCCGCGCCAGGCGGCTGAAGTGTCCGGGTCGGCGGCCCGTGGCCAACCGTCGCCCATCCACGCCCCAAATCAATCGAAAGCGTCAGTCAGATGTATCGGCGAGCCGGGATGAACGCGGCCCGGTTGTCCCTGCGCGCTCCGGCCGGGCCGGAGGCGGTGGGCGCCCCGCCCGGAGGGGTGAGGCGCCGCAACCTTTCCGATCAGAGGACCGGCTTGCCGTCCGGGGTCTTGATCTCGGCCTTGAAGGCCTCCTCGACCTGCTTCACCACGTCCGCCGGCAGCGGGATGTAGTGCAGCTTCTCGGCGATCTCGGCGCCTTCCTTGGTGTACGCCCACAGGAAGAACTTCATGGTCTCGCGCGAGGCCTCGATGTTCTTCGGGTCCTTCGGGAGGAGCACGTAGGTCGGGGAGACGATCGGCCAGGCATTCTCGGCCGGGGCGTTGATCATGGAGGCGGCGAAGTCCTTGGCGCCCTTCCAGTCGGCGGAAGCGGCGGCGGCCTGGAAGCCGGCGACCTCGGGGGCCACGAACTTGCCGGCCTTGTTCTGGAGCTGCGTCACCACCAGGTTGTTGGCGGAGGCGTAGATGTACTCGACGTAGCCGATGCCGCCCTTGGTGTTCTTGACGGTGCCGGTGACGCCCTCATTGCCCTTGGCGCCGGCGCCGACGGGCCACTGGACCGAGGTGGCGGAGCCGACCTTGGACTTCCAGTCCGCGCTCACCTCGTTGAGGTAGCCGGTGAAGATGGCGGTGGTGCCCGACGAATCGGAGCGGTACACCGGCACGACCGCCTGCGAGGGCAGCTTGATGTCGGGGTTCAGCTTGGTGATCGCGGCGTCGTCCCACTTGGTGATCTTGCCGAGATAGATGTCGGCGAGGATCGCGCCGGTGAGCTTCAGCTTCTTGGTCTCGACGCCTTCGAGGTTCACGGTGGCGACCACCGAGCCGATCACGGTCGGGAACTGGAGCAGCTTGGCGGAGGCGAGCTTCTCGCTCGGCATCACGGCGTCGGAGGCGCCGAAGTCCACGGTGCGGTTGATGATCTGGTTCTGACCGCCGCCCGAGCCGATGGACTGGTAGTTCAGGGCGTTGCCGGTCTTCTCCTTATACTTGGCACCCCAGGATTGGTAGACCGGGGCGGGGAAGGAGGCGCCAGCGCCGTTGAAGTCGACGGCCTGGGCGGAGCCGGCCATGAGGGTGGCCACGGCGATCGCGCCGAGAGCGGTGGTGAGCTTCACGATTTGTCTCCTTGCCAATTTCGCAGCGCCCCTGCGGCCCGGTGGCCGCGACGCAACATTGGGCCGGGGAGTCATAGTCCCCGCGCGCCAAGGTTCTATGACGCGTCAGTGACATCGAGATGACAGGTCAAGCCACTGGAAATTCTTCGCTTTTTTCCTTCTCCGGCAAAGCGTCCAGGCGCACTGCGAAAATCGACCCTTCGCCGGGCACGCTGTCAATGCTGAGGCGGCCCCGGTGCCGCACCACGATGTGCTTGACGATGGCGAGCCCGAGGCCGGTACCCCCCTGCTCCCGGCTGGCCGCCACGTCCACCCGGTAGAAGCGCTCGGTGAGGCGCGGCAGGTCCTCGGCTGGGATGCCGGGGCCGTAGTCCCGCACAGCCACCACGGCGGACGGCGCCGCCGCCGGTCCCTCCAGAGCGAGGCTCACCGTCACCTTCTTCCCATCGGCGCCGTACTTGAGCGCGTTCTCCACCAGGTTCTCGAACAGGCGGATCAGCTCGTCGCGGTCGCCGCGCACGCTTACAGGCGCCTCCTGCGCCAGCTCGATGGCGACGCCGCGATCCTTCGCCAGCGGGGAGAGCGTGTCGCGCACATGGGCGAGGATGGCGCCCAGCTCCACCGGCGTCTCCGGCCGCACATGGGCGTTCAGCTCGATGCGCGAGAGCGAGAGCAGGTCATCGATCAGGCGCGACATGCGGCGCGCCTGCGCCGCCATGATGGCGAGGAAGCGCTCGCGCGCCGGCGGATCGTTGCGCGCCGGGCCCTGCAGCGTCTCGATGAAGCCGGAGAGCGAGGCCAGCGGCGTGCGCAGCTCGTGGCTGGCATTGGCGACGAAGTCGGCGCGCATCTGCTCCACCCGGCGCTGCTGGGTGAGGTCGCGGAAGGTGAGCAGCACCGCGTCGGGCCCGCCGCGCGCCTCGGCGAGGGGTTCGAGGTGCAGGGGCACCACATGGGCCTCCAGCCACCGGTCGAGCGGCACGCGCTCGGCGAATTCCACGCGGCGCGGCAGGCCGTCCTTGGCGGCGGCGCGCACCGCGTCCAGCACCTCCGGCACCCGCACCAGGAAGGACAGGGGGTCGCCCGGGCGCGCCGGGCCGATGGCGAGCGCGACGCGGGCATTGGCGGTGACAATCTCGCCTTCCGGCGTCAGCAGCAGCGCCGGCTCAGGCAGCGCCGCGACCAGCGCCTCCACGCGCCGGTCGCGCACCGCGGGCACCTCGGCCGGCAGCAGCGGCTCGAACACAGGCGGGCTGGCAGGCGGGGGCGGCGCGGCCGGCGCAAACACCGCGAGCGCCACCAGCACCGCGCCCATGGCGAGCGCCAGCACCGGGTTCATGAGTTCGAGGCCGATGCCGAGCGCGCACAGGAGCGCCAGCGCGAACAGGCCGAGGGCGGGCGCGCGCCGGCCCGCCTGCTCACCGGTAAGAAGGGACAGAAGCCGCTTCATGGTCCATTTCGCTCCCGCCGGCCCGGTTCCCCCGGCCGGTGTCGATCCCCGCGTCGTGCGCGATTCGCGCCTCGGCCGGTCCCGCGCGAATCGCGGCGCGGGCCTTGACCGGCCATGCTGGTGCGCCTTGGCGAAGCCATTACGACAAAGCCGCCGCGGCGCCAAACCCGGCCGCACCTGACAGCCCGGAAACCGGATGTGATCTCGCCTCGGCCCGCGAAGGGATGATCGGGCGCCGTCATCTGCTATGAACGTGCCGATCCAAGGAAGAGGACCCATGCCCCTGTCCGCGCCCTTCTCGACCGCTCCCGTCCTGCCGACCCGCGGCGTTGCGGCGCTCGCCGGCGCCGTGCTTTCGGCGGCGGCCGCCTGCGGTCCGGCTCTGGCGGACCCGCTGCCCATGCCGAGCGTCGACTTCGCGCTCACCGCCTCCCTGAAGCGGGGCGGCACGCTGAAGCTCGCCCACAGCCAGTCGCGCATGCGGGTGGAGATGACCAATCCCAACCTGCCGACGCCGATCCTCGGCCTGATCGACCTCAACGCCCGCAGGATGGTGATGATGCTCCCCAACGTGCCGAACATGGCGATGGAGATCGACATCCCCAAGGAGTATTCGGTCGGCGCGCTCGCCGGCAGCGGTACCAAGGTCGGCCAGTCGCAGGCCGCGGGCGAGAGCTGCGACGTGTGGGAGGTGGACCCGCAGGCCAACCTGACCAGCGCCACCACCTTCGCCTGCATCACCGCCGACGGCATCGCCCTGCGCACCGAGGTGGAGATCGAGGGCAAGAAGTCCACCGTCTACGAGGTGACGGAACTCACCCGCGCGCCGCAGGACCCGAGCCAGTTCGCATTGCCGCCCGGCGCCCAGGTGGTGAAGGTGCCCAAGGGCAAGCTGGGCAGCGCCCTCGGCATCCCCGGCCTCGGCGGCCTCGGCGGCGGCGGCATCACCCTGCCCCGCTGACCGGCAGAACCTGGACCGCGGCCTATTTGGCAGCGGCGCCGGCCTTGGCGACCGGGGCCGTTGCGGATTTGACCGGCTTGGAGGCCGGCGGCTCGTCGCGCACCGGCGGAGCGTCGGGAGCCGGCGGCGCCGCATCCGCCCCCAGCGCCACGGTCGGTGCTCCCACTCCGCGCAGGGTCAGCTCGCGGATGCCGAGCAGGGTCAGCGAGAGGGCGAACGGCACGATGTAGTAGAACAGCCGGAAGATCAGCAGCGCGCCCACGAGCTCGCCCTTGTCGAACTGCGGCAGCGCCACGAGCAGCGCCGCGTCGAACACGCCGAGCCCGCCCGGCGCATGGCTCGCGAAGCCGAGCAGCGTGGCGGTGACGAAGATCACCGCCAGCGAGATCGGATCGATATAGGGCGTCGCGGGCATCAGCATGTACATGGCCGCCGCGCACAGCGACAGATCGAGGATGCCGATGCCAATCTGCACCAGGGTGGTGCGCCCCTTGGGCAGCGTCACGAACCAGGACGAGCGGCCGATGGTGCGCGGCTTCACGGACACCCAGGCTACATAGGCCACGAGCCCGCACAAGGCGGCGATGCCGATGGCGCGGTTGATCGTCGGCGGCAGCCGGTCCACCGCCGTCGCCGCCTCCGGGTGCAGCGTGATGCCGAGGCCGAGCACGGCGATGTTGCCGAGCCAGAAGGTGAGGCCGGCGATGAAGCAGATCTTCGCCACGTCGATGGCGCCGAGCCCCCAGGCGGAATAGATGCGGTAGCGCACCGAGCCGCCGGTGAAGACCGTGAAGCCCACATTGTGGCCGATGGAATAGGAGCAGAAGCCCGACAGCGCGGCGATGCGGTAGGGCACGTGGTCCTTGCCGATGGTGCGCAGGGCGAACCAGTCGTAGAAGGTGAGCGTCACATAGGCGCCGGCGACCAGGAAGAAGGCGGCGACCACGTGCGCCGGGTTCTTCTCCTTCAGCGCGTCGGTCACGTCCGACAACTTGAGGTCGTGCAGCATGTTGTAGAGCACGGTCGCCGCGAAGGCGATGATGGCCAGGCTGGCGATGAACCCCAGGCCGTGCAGGCCGACGCGATCACGCAGGAAGGCCCACGCCTTCGCAACTCCCTCTTTCAGTCCCATGCGCCACCGTTCCCCCGCAGAGCGCGACCCCTCCCCGCCTCAGCCCCGCAACGGGCCCTGCGTGTCCGGATCGCCCTCGAA
The DNA here is from genome assembly GCF_003667445.1 of Xanthobacter tagetidis. Lineage (GTDB taxonomy): Bacteria > Pseudomonadota > Alphaproteobacteria > Rhizobiales > Xanthobacteraceae > Xanthobacter > Xanthobacter tagetidis. The sequence continues at coordinate 241,229 of NZ_RCTF01000004.1, forward strand.
CCCCACTGTTTGGGACGTCGCCTCGTGAGAGGTGCGTCCATTGCCGCCCCCGGGCCCAGCGTCACCTGAACACGCTTTTCGCATCAGGTGAAAGCTTTTCCTTGTTCCAATGCCGGCATCGGCACGGCATCCGGCGCCCCGCGCCGTGCCGCGCGCCCTGCTAGAGCTTGACCGGGTAGCCGACTTCCACCGTGCGCGAGCGCGGCAGGCCGAAGCGGTCCACCGAGCGCTCGGCGTTGCGCGCCAGGAAGCCGAAGGCATGCGCCAGCACGTCCCGGGGCCGCGTCACCTCGTCCGGCGGGATGATGCGTTCATGGCCGATCACGTACACCGCCACCTCCGGGTCGATGCCGCGCGCCGACAGCGCCGGGCCGAGTACCGAGGGCACGTCGATCTGCTGCATGTAGCCGAAGCGCAGGTCCACCCGCACGAACCCGGCATCCATGGTCGTGACCTTGACCCGGTCCTCCACCGACACGCGGGGGCGCGAGGCGATCCACACCGAGACGATCACCGACGTTTCGAAACGGATCTTGAGCAGTTCCGAGAGCCGCGAGAGCGCCACCGGCGTCATGGCGCCGGCGCGCGAGAGGAAGATGGCGGTGCGCGGGCTCTGGGCGTCGCCGGAGCGGTCCTTGCGGAGGACGAAGCTGTCCAGCGGCTCGGTGAAGCGCACCTGCTGCGCGACGACCCCCTCCAGGCCGCGCCGCCAGCTCACCATGACGAAGATGACGAGGCCGGCGATGGAGAGCGGCAGCCAGCCGCCCTCGTGGATCTTGGTCATGTTGGCGGACGCGAACGAGAGGTCCACCGCCATCATGGCGACGGCCAGGCCCCAGACTGCCGGCGCGGGCCAGTTCCAGGCGCGGTGCACCTGGGCGATGAACAGGATGGTGGTCGTCACCATGGCGAAAGCGACGGCGATGCCGTAGGCCGAGGCGAGGCTGTCGGAGGATTCGAAGCCCAGCACCACGGCGATGCAGGCGATCATCAGCAGCCAGTTGAGCCGGCCCACATAGATGTGCTGCTCGTTGTGCTCGGAGGTGTAGCGGATGCGCATGGGCGGCAGGTAGCCGAGCTCGATCGCCTGCTTCGCCAGCGAGAACACGCCGGTGATGATGGCCTGCGAGGCGATCACCGTGGCGGCGGTGGCGAGCAGCAGCAGCGGCACGTCGAACCAGTCCGGCGAGAGGTCGTAGAACGGGTTGCGGGCCGCGTTTGGGTCCACCAGCAGGATCGCGCCCTGGCCGTAATAGTTGAGCAGCAGCGCCGGCATCGCGACCGCGAGCCAGGCCCGCGCGATCACCTTGCGGCCGAAATGGCCGAGGTCGGCATAGAGCGCCTCGCCGCCGGTGATGGCGAGGAAGCAGGCGCCGAGGATCACGCCCGCGAGGGTCGGATGGTCCCACATCAGCAGGATGCCGTGGCGCGGGTCGAGGCCGGCCAGAACGTGCGGCGCCTGGACGATCCCGTGGACGCCGAGCGCCGCCAGCGAACCAAACCAGACCAGCATGATCGGTCCGAAGAAGGAAGCGATGCGCTCGGTGCCGAGGCGCTGGGAGAGGAACACCGCGGCCAGAACCACCACCGTGAGCGCCACCACCCAGTGGTCCAGCTCGGGCGCGATCACCTCCAGGCCCTCCATGGCGGACAGCACCGAGATGGCCGGGGTCAGCACGCCGTCGCCGATCAGCATGGCGGCACCGAGCAGGCCGGCCGCCAGCAGATATTTGCGCAGGCCGATGGCCGAGCGGTGCAGGTCGAGCAGCGTCACCAGAGCGAGGATGCCGCCTTCGCCGTCATTGTCGGCGCGCAGCACCAGCATCACGTACTTCACCGTGACGGAGAGGATGATGCTCCAGGTGATGAGCGAGAGCAGGCCGAGCACGTCGGACGCGAGGAAGTTGGTGCCGCCTACCGCCAGAACGCCCTGCTTGAGGGCATAGAGCGGGCTGGTGCCGATATCGCCGAACACGACGCCGAGGGCGCCGATCTCGGCCGCGAAGGGCACGGCGCGCGTGCGGTCCCGGAGGCTTGCGAACATGGCGCGGCGTGGCCTTCAGCGCGCCGAAAGGGCGCGGCACCGGATGCCCGGCGAAACGATGCGGATGGGGCGACGCCGCCGGCAATGGTCCGCACGCCGGGCGTCCCGGGACCCTCGCTCCGAACTTGCCAAGGCAGCCCCCGCAGCACATTCCCCAGCGTCACCGCGCCAGATCTGCTAACACCTAGCTCCGATCGCGGGGGAAGACAATGCGCGGGATGGGGTGGCGACGGTCGCGCCACCGATGCTCCGGTCACGGCGGCGCCGCCCCGCTTCAGGCACCGCCCTCGCCAACTCCCACCGCCGCCCCTTTCACCGTCGCCCCTGTCACCGCCGTCGCCCTCCGGCTTGACCGGAGGGCCCATCCTGCAGTCAGGCGCGATGCGGCGACGGGGGTGGATGCTCCGATCAAGTCGGAGCATGACGGAGGCTTGGGGGGCGGCTGGGTGTGATGCGCCGGCCAGTTTCGGCGCCGCCCGCCAACGAAAAAGGCCGGCCTTGCGGCCGGCCCTCTCGCGTGCCCCCGCACGGAACGGGTCAGTAGCGGTAGTGCTCGGGCTTGAACGGGCCCTTCTGGCCGACGCCGATATAGGCCGACTGCTGGTCCGAGAGCTTGGTGAGCTTCACGCCGATCTTGTCGAGGTGCAGCGCCGCCACCTTCTCGTCGAGGGTCTTCGGCAGGGTGTAGACCTTCTTGTCGTACTGGCCCGGCTTGGTGAACAGCTCGATCTGCGCCAGCGTCTGATTGGTGAACGACGCCGACATCACGAAGCTCGGATGGCCGGTGGCGTTGCCGAGGTTCACGAGGCGGCCTTCCGAGAGCAGGATGATGCGCTTGCCGTCGGGGAATTCCACCTCGTCCACCTGCGGCTTCACGTTGTGCCACTTGAAGTTCTTCAGCGCGGCCACCTGGATCTCGCTGTCGAAGTGGCCGATGTTGCAGACGATGGCGCGGTCCTTCATGTGGCGCATGTGGTCGACGGTGATGACGTCGAGATTGCCGGTGGCGGTCACGAAGATGTCGGCGCGCGGCGCCGCGTCCTCCATGGTCGTCACCTCATAGCCTTCCATCGCCGCCTGGAGCGCGCAGATGGGGTCGATCTCCGACACCATGACGCGGCAGCCGGCATTGCGCAGCGAAGCGGCCGAGCCCTTGCCCACATCGCCGAAGCCGGCGACCATCGCCACCTTGCCGGCCATCATCACGTCGGTGCCGCGGCGGATGCCGTCCACCAGCGATTCGCGGCAGCCGTAGAGATTGTCGAACTTCGACTTGGTGACGCTGTCGTTCACGTTGATGGCGGGCCACAGAAGAATGCCCTTCTTCTGCATCTCGTAGAGGCGGTGCACGCCCGTGGTGGTCTCCTCGGTCACGCCCTGGATCGACTTGGCGAGCTGCGAGTACCAGCCGTGCTTGTGCTTCAGGCGGCGCTTGATGGCCGCGAAGAGGACTTCCTCCTCCTCGTTGGTGGCGCCGTCGAGGAAAGCGGTGTCGCCCTCCTCCGCGCGCTTGCCGAGATGGACCAGGAGGGTGGCGTCGCCGCCGTCGTCGAGGATCATGTTCGGGGCGCCGCCGTCGGCCCACTCGAAGATGCGATGGGTGTACTCCCAGTACTCCTCCAGGGTCTCGCCCTTCACGGCGAACACCGGGGTGCCGGCCGCGGCGATGGCGGCGGCGGCATGATCCTGGGTCGAATAGATGTTGCACGAGGCCCAGCGCACGTCCGCGCCGAGCGCCTTCAGGGTCTCGATCAGCACGCCGGTCTGGATCGTCATGTGCAGCGAGCCGGCGATGCGCGCGCCCTTGAGCGGCTGCGAGGGACCGTACTCCGCGCGGGTGGCCATGAGGCCGGGCATCTCGATCTCGGCGATGTCCAGTTCCTTGCGGCCCCAATCGGCGAGGTTGATGTCTTTGACCACGTAATCGTTGCTCATGGATCCTCTCCGCTGGGTCGGCCGGGTCTGCCCGCAAGGTGCCCCCGATGGGGCGCCCGCGGATGGCCGGGGCCGCGTCGTGCGCCGGGCCGCCATGCGCCCCGGGCGCGCAGCCTCTAGCACGGACGCCGGCCAACGGCAATCAAGATATAAGGACATCCTTATATCTAACCCCCCACCCTGCGCGAAAGCGCCGCGGGGGACGCATCCGCCCGGCGCCGCCGGACCAGAGGCGAAACCAGAACCGACGGCTTCTGCCGTAGCGGAAGTTGTCCGGTGGTAAGGTTTACATCCGACGTGCTTTGATTCTGACGAAAATTGTGATATATGAACCATTACAGTCGATTGCTTCTACCTCAGCCGCATCGTGCCCGCCAGTGGCGCATTCTCGGGAACAAAGGGGCGAGAATTTGCGTGCCCGCCGGTAATACCGGCTTGGCATGACGGCTTTCCGTCGCCATCGACTGGATCATGGGATAGGCGGGCGTTCCGGCCGCGATCCTAGTCCGCAGCGCAAGGCGCGCCTCGCCCCGGTGACCGGACCGGGCCGATCGCCGCGCCAACAGGTTCGGCCCGGTCTTCCGGGCCGGATCAGGAGTGCACAGAGCATGTCGACGAAGAAGAGCGCGCAGGCCCGTCTCGGTTTCAAGACGGGCGAGCATATCGTTTACCCGTCGCACGGCGTGGGCCGCATCACGGCCATCGAAGAACAGGAAGTCGCCGGTTTCAAGCTCGAACTTTTCGTGATCTCGTTTGAAAAGGACAAGATGACGCTGCGCGTTCCCCTGTCCAAGATCGCCACCGTCGGCATGCGCAAGCTTTCCGAGACCAACATCGTCGAGAAGTCGCTGGAGACCCTGCAGGGCCGCGCCCGCATCAAGCGCACCATGTGGAGCCGCCGCGCGCAGGAATACGAAGCCAAGATCAATTCCGGCGACCTCGTCTCGATCTCCGAGGTGGTGCGCGACCTCTACCGCTCCGACGCCCAGCCCGAGCAGTCCTATTCCGAGCGCCAGCTCTACGAGGCCGCGCTCGACCGCATGGCGCGCGAGCTGTCGGCGGTTCAGAACATCACCGAGACCGAATCGGTGAAGCTGATCGAGCAGAACCTGCTCAAGGGCCCGCGCCGCGGCCCGGCCAAGGCGGCCGACGAGGCCGACGTGGACAGCGACCTGGAGGCGGAAGAGGCGGCCTGATCGCCCTTCTTCCAAAGCAAAATCCCCTTGTCGAGGCCCGGCCCAGCGCCGGGCCTTCGCTTTTGCGCACCACGCTGCGGCGCCAGCGCCATCCTGCCGTCGCGGAAGTGGCGGAACCTTCGGGGGGCGACCACGTTGGTTTGGCGGGGCTGGTTGGAGGACAAGATCATGACCAACCGCGATCAGGATCAACGCCATCAGATGCCCGGGGAAAAGCCGCAGAACCCGGCGAAGGGCGATCCCAAGAACCAGCACGATCCGAAGAACCAGCAGCAGCACGCGCAGACGCCCGGCCAGAACCAGAAGGGCCAGCAGGGCGGCCAGCACCAGGGCGGTCAGCAGGGTGGCCAGCACGGCAACCCGCAGCACCGCGACCAGCAGGGCCAGCCCGGCGAGCGCCGCGACGAGCGTCAGCGCTGAACCGAACGCTGCACCAGCGCCCTCGCTTGAGGGCCTGAGCAGCGATCCGGCTGACATAACGGAATGAGGAAGGGCGCTCCGGCCGATGGCGGGGGCGCCCTTCGCGCAGGCTGCGCCTTGCCCGTCCCAACTTGCCCGCCCCGAATTTGCCCGCCGCAAGCGACCTACCCCGCCCGCGGCACCAAAGCGATTTCCCACACATGCGGCCAGCACTTGCCGGTGACGAGCAGGTTACCTGTCGCCTCGTCGAAGGCGATGCCGTTCAGCACATAGGGATATTTCAGCGCCGCCGGGTCCGGATTGATCCCGGTGAGGTCGATCCAGCCGGCGAGCGTTCCGGCAGCGGGATCGATGATGGCGATGAAGGGCGTCTGCCAGACATTGGCGTAGAGCCGGCCACGCGCGAATTCCAGCTCGTTCAGGAAGCCCACCGGCGCCACCGCGTCGGAGACATAGAAGCGGTGCACGCGACGGAAGGTCTTCGGGTCGCGATACTCGATCATCGACGAGCCGTTGCTCATGATGAGATGCGTGCCGTCATGGGTCAGGCCCCAGCCCTGGGTGCCGTAATCGAGCTGGCCGATCTTGCTGAACGTGGCCTGGTCGTAGACGAAGGCCCGGTTGTCCAGATAGGTGAGCTGGTAGATGCGCCCGTCCAGCACCGTGACGCCCTCGCCGAAATAATTCGGGTCGAGATCGAGGCGCCGCAGCACGCGGCCGCTCTCCAGGTCCCATTCCAGCAGGCGCGAGCGGCCATAGAGGCCGGTGCCCTCGAAGATCGTGCCGCCCGCCTTCACCAGCCCCTCGGTATAGGAGGAGGTGTCATGCGGATGGGTCTTCACCACCGTGAAGTCGAACACAGGGACGGCGGTCTGGTTGAGCACCCGGTCCGGCGTCATCTGCACCGCGCCGCCGGTGGGCTGGCCGGGCGCCGCGCGCGCGACGCCGGCGGCGAGGCCGTGCGCGCCCAAGGCGAGGAGCGCCGCGTTCTTCACCAGGCTCCGACGTCCGATCATGGCCGCCCGCTCCCCGCTCGCCTCCGCCCGGAGGCTACACCCCGGCGGCGCCGCCATCGGCGCGCGGATCGTGCGCGCCTTCCAGGTGCCCGTCGGTGTGGATCACCACCGCGCCGGCATGGCCCATGGTGTCCGAGACCGGTTCCGCCAGCACCTCCAGATCATGGCCGGCGCGCCGCAGGTGGTCCACCAGCTCCGGGTCGAAGCGGTTTTCCAGGCGCAGATTGGTGACGGAGCTGCCCCAGGTGCGCCCGAGCAGCCAGCGCGGCCGCGCGATGGCCTCGCCCAGCGGCACGCCGAACATGGCATGGCGCGAGAACACCGCCGCCTGCGTCTGCGGCTGGCCTTCCCCGCCCATGGTGCCGTAGGCCATCACCCGCCCGTCGCCCAGCACCGCGAGCGCGGGGTTCAGCGTGTGGAACGGCCGGCGGCCGGGCATCAGCGGGTTCAGCGCCTTGGGATCGAGCGAGAAGCTGGCGCCGCGGTTCTGCATCAGCACGCCGGTCGCCGGCAGGACGCAGCCCGAGCCGAACTCGAAGAAGATGGACTGGATGTAGGAGACGGCGAGGCCGCTCTTGTCGGCGGCGCCGAGCCAGATGGTGTCGCCCTTCTGGGCCGGGCGCGGCCAGGGCAGCGCCTGCCGCGCGTCGATCGCCCCGGCTTCCCGGTCGAGCCGGGCGTCGGAGAGGATGGCGGCGAGGTCCTCCGGAACGTGGTCGAAGTCGCACACCACCTTGTCGCGGATCATGAAGGCCCGCTTGGTGGATTCGATCAGGCCGTGCAGGTGCTCGAAGCCCTCGGCCCGCTTCACCCCGAGCCGGGAGAACAGGGCGAGGATCAGCAGCGAGGCGAGCCCCTGCGTGGGCGGCGGCGCGTTGTAGACCGTGGCGGCGCCCACCTTTACCGTCAGCGGCGCGCGCTCGACGGCGGCGTAGGCGGCGAGATCCGCGCGCCGGAGCGGGCTCCCGATCTGCTCAAGGTCCGCCGCCAGCTCACGCGAGATGTCGCCCTCGTAGAAGTCGCGCAGGCCGGCGCGGCCGAGATGGTCGAGCGTGTCGGCAAGCCGCCCCTGGCGCTGGATCGTGCCCGCCTCGGGCACCTTGCCGTCCGGCAGGAAGGCCGCCGCGAAGCCCGGCACGTTCTCCAGCTCCGCCTTCTTCTCGGCGGAGAGGCGCGCCTGCGATGCCGACACCGCAACGCCCTCGCGGGCATGGTGGACAGCCCGCTCCAGCAGCCGCGGCAGGCTCATGCGGCCGCCATGGGCGCGGGCGATGGCGCCGGCGGCGGCCCAGCCGGAAACCGCGCCGGGAACGGTCAGCGCGGCGAGCGGTCCGCGCGTCGGCAGCGCGTCATAGCCGAGGTCGCGGTAGTGGGCGATGGTGGCGCCGGCCGCAGCGAAGCCGCAGGCCTCGATATAGCGCACCTTTCCGGAGGGCTCGCGCACCAGCCAGAAGCCGTCGCCGCCCAGATGGTTCATGTGCGGATAGACCACGGCGATGGCGGCCGCCGCGGCGAGCGCCGCCTCGACCGCGTTGCCGCCCTCGGCGAGAACGTCGCGGCCCGCTTCCGCGGCCAGATGGTGCGGCGCTGCGACGATGCCGGTGGACGCGTGCACGCTCTCGTTCACGCCGTCATAAGTCTTCCCGTCCGCCGCCATGATGTCCTCCGCGCTGCCCCGCCGCCATACGGCAACGGGCCATCGGATGTATCGCGCGCGCGGCGGCGAGGCAAAGTCCGCTTCAGGGCTTGAGGATCAGCTGCACCCGGTCGGCGGCGATGGCGGATCGGCCGAACTGGAGCGGCGCGCCGTTCAGCTCGGCATCGAGCCGCTCCAGCACCATGACCGCGCGGCCCGGCGGCAGGCTCAGCGTCTGGCTTTCCTGCGCCGTCGCCGGGCGGGCGGTGAGGCGCGTCTCACGCCGGCGGTAATCGGCGATGCCGAGGGTGGCCAGTGCGCGGGTGAGCGAGCCGGTGGCGGCATAGACGAGGTCGAGATCGCGGCAGCGCGCGTGGGGAAACCAGGAGGTCCCCACCGACATGGGCACCCCGTCGGCCTCGTGGGAACTCTCGATGCGCAGCACCGGCGTGCCCACCGCGAGGGAGAGCTCGCGCGCCACCCCGGCATCCGCCGGCTCCACCCGCGAGCCCAGGAAGCGCCCGAACGGCTCGCGCCCGCCCGCCGCGACGATCTCCGAGAATCGCGTGCGCGGGCCGATGGGATAGCGCAGCGGCGGCTCCTTCACGAAGGTGCCGCGCCCGGCGGTGGCCTCGATCAGGCCGCGCTCGGTGAGATAGGAGAGCGCCCGCCGCAGCGTGTGGCGGTTCACGCCGAAGGTGGCGGCAAGGTCGGTCTCCACGGGAAGGCGCGCGCCCGGCGGCCGCGCGCCGGTGGCGATCTCCTGCTCGATGCGCTCGGCGATCTGGCGCCACAAGGTCACCCCGCTGCCCCGTTCGACGCCGGCCGGTTCGTCCGTCACAGGGATGTGACCTTCGGCGTGCAGGCTTCCCGGCGTCTCCGACATTGATGGCTCCCGAACGCGGCCTGGGCATTTGTATAGAACGCTATACAAATCGTGCGTACCTTTTGCGACGCGTCCAGCGGCGCGGTAAAGCTCTCCGCGACCGCGTTGCCGGATCATCTCCCGCCAGCCGAGCTGCGTACGCGCACGGGCGACCGTTGGCGGCCGCGCCTGCGGCGTCGAACCGGGCATCGCGCGGTGTGCGTGGCCGCGGCCGCGACCGCCGGCACGCCAGACCAGGGGATTTCATGACCGAACAGGTGCTTGCCAACGCCCGCTTGGTGCTCGCGGACGAGATGGTCCTGGGGCACGTTCACGTCCGAGGCGGGCGCATCGCCGCCGTCGGTACGGGCGCGGTGCCGCAGGGAGCGCAGGACCTCGACGGCGACTTCGTGGTGCCCGGCCTCGTGGAACTGCACACCGACCATGTGGAAGGCCACCTCTCGCCCCGCCCAAAGGTGCGCTGGAACCCGATGGCCGCCGCCATGGCCCACGACGCGCAGATCGCCGCCTCGGGCATCACCACGGTGTTCGACAGCCTGCGCATCTGGCCGGACAAGGGCGTCTCCAGCCTCGACGGCGACCTGCCCCGCCTCGTCGCCGCGCTTGCCGAGGCCCGCGCGGCCGGGGTGCTGCGTGCAGACCACTTCCTCCACCTGCGCTGCGAGGTGCCGACCAAGACCGTGGTGGAGGACGCCGCCGCGGTGATGACGATCGCGCCCGTGAGCCTGATCTCGCTCATGGACCACACGCCGGGCCAGCGGCAATTCGCCTCGGTGGAGCAGTTCGCGAGCTATTACATGGAGAAGGCCGGCATCGGCCCGCAGGAGATGGACGCGATCATCGCAAGCCGCATCGCCTTCCAGGAGTGCTATGCGCGCGCCAACCGGCAGGAGCTGGTGGCGCTGGCCCATGCCCATGGCTGCGTGCTGGCGAGCCACGACGACGCCACGGCCGAGCATGTGGCTCAGGCGGTCGCCGAAGGCGCGGCGCTGGCCGAATTCCCCACCACCTACGAGGCGGCGAAGCTCTCCCACGCCGCCGGGGTGCGCGTGCTCATGGGTGCGCCGAACCTGGTGCGCGGCGGCTCGCACACCGGAAATGTCGCCGCCGAAGACCTCGCGCGGGAGGGCATGCTCGACATCCTGTCGTCCGACTACGTGCCCTCCAGCCTGCTCTGGGCCGCCTTCGAGCTGCCTCGGCGGGTGCCCTCCATCACCTTGCCCGAGGCGGTGCGCATGGTGAGCCGCACGCCGGCCCGGGCCGCCGGCCTCGACGACCGCGGCGAGATCGCCGCGGGACAGCGCGCCGACCTCGTGCGCGTGCGGCTGGTCGGCGACATGCCGGTGGTGCGCGAGGTCCATCGCGCGGGGATCCGGGTGGCATGACCGCGTCAGGGGCAAGCACGCAGCCGGTCGGTCCCGGCCCGCTGGTGCTGGTGGTCGGCCCCTCGGGCGCCGGCAAGGACACGCTGATCGACAAGGCGCGCGCCCGCCTTGAAGGGGACGGCCGGGTGCTGTTCGCCCGCCGCCTCGTCACCCGTCCGCCGGGCGCGGGCGAAGCCCATGGCACGCTCGGCGAGGCGGATTTTGCGGCCGGGTGCGCGGCGGCGCGCTTCCCGCTGTCCTGGCGCGCCCACGGGCTCGGCTACGCGCTCGGGCCGGAAGTGGCGGCGCATCTGCGCGGCGGCGGCGTGGTGGTGGCCAACGGCTCGCGCGCCAGCCTCCCGCAGGCGCGGCGCCGTTTCGCAACAGTGCGGGTGGTGCTGGTGAGCGCCCCGGCCGAGGTCCGGGCCATGCGGCTCGCCGCGCGGGGGCGCGAAAGCGCGGCCGAGATCGCCGCGCGCCTGCGCCATGCGCCGGCCGTGGAGGTGGCACCGGACCTGGTGATCGAGAATGTGGGATCGCCCGAGGCCGGGGGAGAGGCGCTCGCCGCCTTCATCGCCGCGGTGCTCGAAGGCACCGGTAAGGCCGGCGCCTGAGCGCGCCGGCTATTGCCGGTAGTGCTGAATGCGCGTGGTGCGCAGGCCCGGAAGGCCGTGGCGGTCGATGGAGGCCTGCCAGGAGAGGAATTCGTCCACGGTGAGCGTATAGCGCTTGCAGGCCTCCTCAAGGGACAGCAGCCCGCCGCGCACCGCCGCGACCACTTCCGCCTTGCGGCGAATGACCCAGCGTCGCGTGTCCGGCGGCGGCAGATCCGCAATGGTCAGCGGTCCCCCGTCCGGTCCGATCACGTATTTCACTCTGGCCCGATAGGCATCGGTCATCGGTACGCCACCTGTTACTCGTTCCCAACCCGGAATGAGCGTGACAGCAGCGCATGAAAATTTTCTAAAGGACGGAGAGAAAAGAGTTTTTACTTCTCTTAATGGGCGATGAACATTTGGTTGTCGAAGCGTAAACAGAAGGGATAGCAAACGTATTTCCAAATGAAGACATCGGCCACGCAAGTTGTCGCCCGGCGCGCCCGATGACGACCCGCAGAGGCGCTGCGGCGTGTCGGCTTTACTTGGCGGGTGTCGGTGCCGCGCCGGGCCTCGGCGCGAGCGAGACGATGACCGCCCCGCCCTCGATGCGCGCCCGCGCCTCCAGGCTGCCGTCGATCGCCGCGAGGTCGGCGAAGCTGCCCGAAATCCCGCCGTCCGACCGCACCACCTCGTAGTCCCCCGGCTGCGGCGCCGTGCCGTCCGGTGCCGCAAGGACCAGCCGCCCGCCGAGCCGCGCCGGGCCGTCGGCCGCCACGGCGGCGGCGCCGCCGCGGCGGATCGTGGCCACCAGCTCCGAGTTGCCCGACAGCCAGACCGCGCCCTTCACCCGCAGCGTGTCCGCGACCAGCGTGCCGGCATTGTCGAGCACGCCACCGAGGATGCGGCCGGGCGCTGTGCTCACCAGCCGCGCGCCGGGCGAGACCGAAACGTCGGATGCCAGCGCGCCGGAGACGGCCAGCGTGCCCTCCTCCACCCGCGTGGCGCCGGAATAGCTGTTCTCGCCGGCCAGCAGCAGCGTCCCCGATCCGCGCTTCACGAGGCCGCCGGGACCGGAAATGTCGTTGCTCCAGATGTCGAAGGCGGACATCCCGCTTTGGGCGGCGTCCAGCGTCACGCCGACCTCGCGGGGGAAGGCGCCGAAGCCGCCTGCGGCCGCGTGGAGGTCGAGCCGCGCCCAGCCGCCGCCGCTGTCGAGCGGCACGCCGGACGGCAGCGCAGTGGTGGCGAGTACCTCGTCCAGCTCGGCGCCGCTGAGATAGGGGAAGCGGCTGCGGATCAGCTCCCGCGCATGAAGCGGGACCACGGGAGCGCGATCGGTGGCGCCGTCCGAGGGCAGACCGTAGGTCAAGAGGTGGCGCGCCGCCTCCCGCGCCGCCCGGAAGGCGGCCGCCTCGGGCACCCGGCCGTTCGCGAGGCAGGCCGCGACGTCCGCGCCGCAGGCCGCATGGATCGGGGAGACCGCGTCCGCGCCCAGCAGGGCCGTCACCGGCGCTCGGTTGCGCTCCAAAGCGGCGGCGAAGTCGGTGGAATAATCGGGGTCGCCGGCGAGCAGATGCGCCAGGACATACATGGCCGCGATGCGCCCGCCGATCACGTCGAGCGCATAGTGCACGCCGATGACGTGGCGGCTTTTGCCATACTGCTGCGCGGCGGCGAACAGGTCCTGGTAGTAGGACGGCGCCAGGAGCCCGAAATAGAGCGCCGTGGTGAAGCCGAACATGGAATGCCCGCTCGGAAAGGCCGGTTGCGGGGCGAGCAGTAGCCACTGGTCCTTCTGGCCCTGCACGGTCGCGGCGTCGGTCTCGGGCGTGCGCCAGGGCGCATCCTTCACCTGCGGGAAGACGAGGAACGGGCGGGGATCGCCCACGAGGCCCGCGGGAGCCTTGTAGGCGATGCCGTAGGCGTCCGTGCGGCCGGCATAGAAGTCTTTCAGCGGCCCGATCTGAAGCACTGAGAAGGCGCCCCTGAGATCGGCGGCGATCGTGCCGGGCAGATCGCCGGTCGCCGCGCGCGCCTTCACGGGCGCGCTCGCCGGGCCGCCGAGCATGTTCCAGATGTTGAAGCTGGTGACGGCGGGATCGTCCGGGGCGCGGGCGTTCAGCACCGCGACGGCGCGCTCCTGCGCGCTCGAGGTCGTGTAGATGGCGATGGTGGCGCGGGCGTTGGCGTCGAGCACCGCTTGACCCTCGGCGCTCTCAAGGAGCCGGCCGAGAACGGCGAGCGCCGTCTCCTGGGTGTTGGTCTGGAGCGTGACGCAGGCGACGGAACGGCAGATGGTCGCCTCGGCGCGGGCCGTGCCGGTTCCCGCCCCGGCCGCAAGCAGGGCGAGGACAAGCGCGCTCCCGGCGCGCCGCGCGCCGCGCAGGAGGAAGCCGCGCTGCGCCGCCACCCGGGCCTGCCCCGCCCCCTCTCCCATGACCGCCTCCCTGGACTGCACCGCTCTAGATACCAGCGCCGCGGCGCCGGCCTCAAGGTGCGGCGGACGGCCGCCTCAGGCGATCAGGTCGCGGTGCTCGATCACGGTGGAATCCGCCGCGAGCCGGTAGAGGATCGGCGCGCCGGTGGCGAGCTCGCGCTTCATGATGCCCTCCGGCGACAGGCGCTCCAGCACCATCACCAGCGCGCGCAGCGAGTTGCCGTGCGCCGCCACCAGGGTCTTCTCGCCGCGCAGCACGCAGGGCAGGATTTCCTGGATGTAGAAGGGCAGCGTCCGCGCCACCGTATCGCGCAGGCTCTCGCCGCCGGGCGGCGGCACGTCGTAGGAGCGGCGCCACTGGTGCACCTGCTCCTCGCCCCACTTGGCCCGGGCATCGTCCTTGTTGAGGCCCGACAGGTCGCCATAGTCGCGCTCGTTCAGCGCCTGGTCGCGGATGGTCTTCAGCCCGTCGAGGCCCATCTCGCCCAGCACCAGCTGGCAGGTGTTCTGGGCGCGGGTGAGCGCGGAGGTGAAGGCGACGTCGAAGGCGAGCCCCTCGGCCTTCAGCAGCGCGCCGGCGCGCTTCGCCTCGGCGACGCCCTGCTCGGTGAGGCCGGGGTCGCGCCAGCCGGTGAACAGGTTCTTGAGGTTCCACTCGCTCTGCCCGTGACGGACGAGGACGAGGACGCGATCAGACATCTTCTTCTTGCTCCTCAGAAATCGGCGAGGCCGAGCACGTCGGCCATGGAATAGAGGCCGGCGGGGCGGCCCTTGACCCAGCGCGCCGCGGCGAGCGCGCCGCGGGCGAAGATCTGGCGGTCCTCGGCCTTGTGGGCGAGTTCGATGCGCTCGGACGGGCCGGCGAAGATCACCACGTGCTCGCCCACCACCGAGCCGCCGCGCAGGCTGGCAAAGCCGATATCGCCGCTCTTGCGGGCGCCGGTGACGCCGTCGCGGCCGCGGTCGGCGCATTCGTCCAGATGCCGGCCGCGGCCCTCGGCGGCCGCCTCGCCCAGGAGCAGTGCGGTGCCGGAGGGCGCGTCCACCTTCTTGTTGTGGTGCATCTCGACGATCTCGATGTCGAAGCTCTCGTCCAGCGTCTGCGCCACCCGGCGGGTGAGCGCGGCCAGCAGGTTCACGCCGAGGCTCATATTGCCGGACCGGACGATGGCGATGGCGCCGGCCGCCTCCTGGAGCGCGGCGAGGTCGGCGGCCGAGAAGCCGGTGGTGCCGATCACCATGGGCGTGCCCGACGCGCCGAGCCGGCGCGCCAGCCCGACCGAGGCTGCGGGGGTCGAGAAATCCACCACCACGTCGCCCGCGGGCAGCGCCGCGTCGACGCCCGTCACCTTGACCCCGGCGGGACGGCCGGCGGCCATGAGCCCGGCATCCTCGCCGAGATGGCCGCTGCCGGCATATTCCAGCGCCCCGGCCAGAGCGAGGCCCGGCGTGTCCAGGATGGCCGAGATCAGAGCGCGGCCCATGCGGCCGCCGGCTCCCGAGATGACGATGCGCAGATCGGACACGGACAGGTGCTCCGGGTTTCGCGGGGGCGGACGGGCCGCCCGTCAGGCGGAGAAGGTCTCGCGGCCGGTGAAGCCGGAGATGATGACGAAGTCCGCCTCCGCGGCCTCCTTGCGGATGGCGAGGGCGCGCTGGTAGCCGAGCGAGAAATAGCAGGCGCGCGCCGTCTCCACGTCGGTGAAGGAGAGCACCACGTAGCGCTGGCGGCCCTTGCCTTCCAGCAGCGCGTTGCGCCCGCCGCGCACCACGAACCAGGCGCCGTATTCGGCGAACGGCTCGGTAACGGCCGCGGCATAGTCCTTGTAGCGCTCGGGATCGCTCACATCGATCCGCACCATCCAGTAGCCGAGCGGCCGGCCGGCGACCGGCGTCGGCGGCGCTGCCGAGGGCTGGGGACCGTCGAAGCCCTCCACAGCGGCGGCGTCGCAGATGGCGGTGGCGCTCCGCAGCCTGGCGATCGGCGCGTATTCCGGCGAAGCATGCGCGGCAACGGCGGCTTCGAAGGAGGGGAACTCCACCAGCACGTTGCGGTGGCGCTTGATGCCCTCCATCTGCTCGAAGTCGCCGCCGCGCACCAGGAGCGGGATGTGGTGACGCTGCGCGTAGTCGAGGTTCGCGTCGCGATAGGTGATGAAATCGACCGGGTTGACCACGTCGAGGTTCACGAACCAGTAGCCCTTCGCCATCCCTGCGCCCCCCTTTTTTTGCCGCTCAGGCCGCGGCCAGTTCCGCGATGATGGCCCGCGCCGCCGCCAGCGGATCGGCCGCCGCCGTGACGGGCCGGCCCACCACGATCATGTCCGCCCCCGCGCGCCGCGCGTCCGCGGGCGTGGCGATGCGCTTCTGGTCGCCCACGTCGGCGCCGGACGGACGCACGCCGGGCGTCACCACGAGGCCCGACGGCCCGAGGATGGTTCGCACCATGGCCGCATCCGTCGGCGCGCAGATGACGCCGGCGACGCCCGCCTCGCGCGCGCTCGCCGCGCGCCGGCGCACCATGTCCTCCACCCCGCTCGCATAGCCCGCGGCAGCGAGGTCGGCATCGTCGTAGGAGGTGAGGACGGTAACGCCCAGAACCTTCAGCGCGCTGCCCTCGGCGCCCTTGGCGGCGGCCTTCAGCGTCTGCGGATAGGCGTGGACCGTCAGAAGGCTGACGCCGCGCTCGGCAGCCGCGGCGGTGGCCTTCTCGACCGTGTTGCCGATGTCGTGGAGCTTGAGGTCCAGGAACACCTTCTTGCCGGAGCCGATGAGATCGGCCGCGAAGTCGAGGCCGCCGGCGATGGTGAGCTCCAGGCCGATCTTGTAGAAGGCGACGTCGTCGCCGAGCTGCCAGACCAGCGCCTCGGCGGCGGAAACGGTCGCGAAGTCGAGCGCCACGATCAGGCGCTCGCGGGGGGAGATTTCAGCGTCGCTCACGGGCTCAGCCCCTCCTCCATGGTGCGCCAGCCGCGCGGCGGCGCACCGGCGCCGGCCGCGTACCAGCAACCGCCGCCCACCGGCGGCTGATCGTGGACCCGGGCAATGGGGTAGCCCGTGAGATGGCACAGAAGCAAGGTGCCGACCCCGCCATGGCCGACGAACAGGGTCGGCTCGCCGGGCGCAGCGGCCAGCGCCGCCTCGACCGCGCCGACGATGCGCGCCTGGGCGTCCCGCGCCCTCTCCCACCCCCGCACGCTCTCGTCCGGATTGGCGAAGAAGGCGTCGGCCACCGCCTGGAATTCGGGCTCGGGCAGGTAGCCGGTCGCGGAGCGGTCATTCTCGTGCAGGCCGTCTCGCACGTCCACCGCGAGGCCGAGGGCAGCGGCGATGATCTGCGCCGCCTCCTTGGCCTTCACTTCGGTGGAGGCGACGACCCGCCGGAACGCCTTCAGCCCCGGCTGGGCGGCAAAGGCGCGCGTGCGCGCCCGGCCGATGTCGGACAAGCCCCAGTCGGGCACCGGCACGGCCGGATCCACCTTGACCTGAGGGTGGGTGAGATAAACGAAGCGCGTCACGGCGCCGTCTCCGCCGCGCGGGCGCGAGGAGGCGGCGGCGCGCTCGCCCTCACGGGCGGTGATAGGCCCACACGCGGGCGGGCGGCAGGTTGCGCCACACCCGTGGGGAGACCTCGCCCTCGATCTTGCCCGGCAGCAGCGGCACCGGCGAGACCACCGCATAGGTGAACTGCACGAACGGCGCGCCGGGACGGCACAGGTCGAACGCCTCGTTGACCATGCGGTGGCGCTCGGGCTGCGGCATGGTGAACAGCGGCAGCGAGGAGATGGTGCCCACCGCCGGGCCGGGCAGCTTGCCGGCCAGCGTCTTGCCGAGCGCATAGGCGTCGCCCTGGATCACGGTCACGCCGGGATAGCGCAGGCGCAGCAGGGCGCAGAAATCGGGATTGTATTCGACGAGATAGAGGCGCTCCGGCGAAAAGCCGCGCTCCAGCAGCGCCTTCGTCACGGGGCCGGTGCCTGGTCCGAGTTCGATCACCGGGCCGTCGTGGGCGGGATCGAGATACCGCGCCATCATCTTCGCAAGCGCCGGGCCGGAGGGCGAGACCGCGCCGGTCTTCAGCGGATTCTGGAACCACGACTGGAGGAAACGCACCTCGTCCTTCAGCGGCGGCTTTCCGAGCGGCAGCTTGCAGCTCGCCCTGCGCTGGTCGTGTGAATGCAGCATAGACACCTCGGAGCCCCCGGGGGGATGGCAGGCGATTAGACGGGAAAGCAGTGGGGGTCAAGCCGGACCGGCCGCCACCTGCTCTCCTGCCCTTACGTCCGCAGCCGCACCGACGCGATGTCGCACCCGGGATTGGCTCCGGCGCTTGTCTCGATGCGGAGAGCGGACCAGCCGGCCCCGTGTCACGCCCCCTCGCCCGGCGCGCCCTGGAAGAATTCCTTCACCTTGGAGAAGAAGCCGGCGGATTCCGGGTGGGTCTCGCCGGAGCTCTCTTTGTCGAACTCGGCCAGCAGCTCCCGCTGGCGCTTGGTGAGCTTCTGCGGCGTCTCCACCACCACCTGGACATACATGTCGCCGTGGGAGCGCGTGCGCAGGATCGGCATGCCCTTGCCGGAGAGGCGGAAGCGCTTCTGCGACTGGGTGCCCTCGGGGATCTTCACCTTGGTCTTGTCGCCGTCGATGGTGGGCACCTCCACCTGGCCGCCGAGCGCGGCCGTGACCATGGAGATGGGCACCCGGCAATAGAGGTCCGCCCCCTCCCGCTGGAAGAAGGTGTGCGGCTCGATGGACAGGAAGATGTAGAGGTCGCCCGCCGCGCCGCCGCGCACGCCGGCCTCGCCCTCGCCGCCGAGGCGGATGCGGGTTCCGTCCTCGACGCCGGCGGGGATCTGCACCGAGAGGGTGCGCTCGCGCGTCACCCGGCCCGCGCCGCCGCAGGCGCCGCACGGGTCCTCGATCACCGAGCCGCGGCCCTGGCAGGTGGGGCAGGTGCGCTCCAGGGTGAAGAAGCCCTGGGCGTGGCGGATCTTGCCCGCGCCTCCGCAGGTGCGGCAGGCCTTCGGCTGGGTGCCGGGCTTGGCGCCCGAGCCCGAGCAGGCCTCGCAGGTGACGGAGGTGGGAATCTTGATCTGCGCGGTCTTGCCGGAGAACGCCTCTTCCAGCGTGATCTCCATGTTGTAGCGCAGGTCCGCGCCGCGCCCGCGCCCGCCGCCGGCCCCGCCGCGCCCGCGGCCCATGCCGCCGCCGAACAGGTCGTCGAAGATGTCGGCGAAGGTGGAGGCGACGTCGCCGAATCCGGCGGGGCCGCCCCCGCCGCCATTCTCGAACGCGGCATGGCCGAACCGGTCATAGGCGGCGCGCTTCTGCGGGTCTTTCAGGACCTCGTAGGCTTCGTTGACCTCCTTGAAGCGGATCTCCGCCTCCGCATCCCCCTGGTTGCGGTCGGGATGCCACTTCATGGCGAGCTTGCGGTAGGAGGTCTTCAGCACCGTCTCGTCGGCGCCGCGGTCGCAGCCGAGGGTTTCGTAATAATCGCGCTTGGCCATGTTCCGTCTTCACCCGCCGCCGGCTCCGCGAAGGGAGCGTCCTTTAAGCCCTGGCCGTCATGCTCCGCCCTGACCGAGCCTCCATCCGCCGCGCCCGGGCATGCGTCAGGGACATGCCCTATGAAATGAGCCCCCGGCCAAACCGGAGGGCGACGGCGGGAATTCGGCCAGCGCCGCACACAATCGTCGCGGCGACCCTGCCGCGTCCGTCGAACGCGCAAAGCGCGCCGCCCGTCCCGCGAGGGGAGAGCGGCGCGCCGCGCGTCAGGTCACGCCGACTTCTTCTTGTCGTCGTCGACTTCGGTGAACTCGGCGTCCACCACGTCGTCCGCCGGCTTGGAGGCGCCCGCCTCGCCGCCCTGCTGGGCCGCATACATGGCCTCGCCGAGCTTGAGGGAGGCCTGGGCCAGGGCGTTGGTCTTGGCGGTGATGGCCTCGGCGTCGTCGCCCTCCATCACGCTCTTGAGGTCAGCCACGGCGGTCTCGATGGCGCCCTTCTCCGCCGCGCCGACCTTCTCGCCATGCTCGGCGAGGGCCTTCTCGGTGGAGTGGATGAGCGCCTCGGCGTGGTTCTTCGCCTCCACCGCCGCGCGGCGCTTCTTGTCCTCGGCCGCGTGGGCCTCGGCGTCCTTCACCATCTTCTCGATGTCGGCATCGTTCAGGCCGCCCGAGGCCTGGATGCGGATCTGCTGCTCCTTGCCGGTGCCCTTGTCCTTGGCGGAGACGTTGACGATGCCGTTGGCGTCGATGTCGAACGTCACCTCCACCTGCGGCACGCCGCGCGGCGCCGGCGGCAGGCCCATGAGGTCGAACTGGGCCAGCAGCTTGTTGTCCGCCGCCATCTCGCGCTCGCCCTGGAACACGCGGATGGTCACCGCGGTCTGGCCGTCCTCCGCCGTCGAGAACACCTGGCTCTTCTTGGTGGGGATGGTGGTGTTGCGGTCGATGAGGCGGGTGAACACGCCGCCCAGCGTCTCGATGCCCAGCGACAGCGGGGTCACGTCGAGCAGCAGCACGTCCTTCACGTCGCCCTGGAGCACGCCCGCCTGGATGGCGGCGCCGATGGCGACCACCTCGTCCGGGTTGACGCCCTTGTGGGGCTCCTTGCCGAAGAACTGCTTCACCACTTCCTGCACCTTGGGCATGCGGGTCATGCCGCCGACGAGGACAACCTCGTCGATCTGCCCGGCGGTGAGGCCGGCATCCTTGAGCGCGAGCCGGCAGGGCTCGACGGTCTTCTGGATCAGGTCGTCCACCAGCGCCTCGAACTTGGCGCGGGTGAGCTTCATGGTGAGATGCTTCGGGCCGGAAGCGTCGGCCGTGATGAAGGGCAGGTTGATCTCGGTCTGGGTCGCAGACGACAGCTCGATCTTCGCCTTCTCGGCGGCCTCCTTGAGGCGCTGGAGCGCGAGCTTGTCGTTGCGCAGGTCGATGCCCTGCTCCTTCTTGAACTCGTCGGCCAGGTAGGTCACCAGGCGCATGTCGAAGTCCTCGCCGCCGAGGAACGTGTCGCCGTTGGTGGACTTCACCTCGAACACGCCGTCGCCGATCTCCAGCACCGACACGTCGAACGTGCCGCCGCCGAGGTCGTAGACCGCGATGGTGCCGGAATTCTTCTTCTCGAGGCCATAAGCGAGCGCCGCCGCGGTGGGCTCGTTGATGATGCGCAGCACTTCGAGGCCGGCGATCTTGCCGGCGTCCTTGGTGGCCTGGCGCTGGGCGTCGTTGAAGTAGGCCGGGACGGTGATGACCGCCTTCTCGACCTTCTCGCCGAGGAACGCCTCGGCGGTCTCCTTCATCTTCTGCAGGATGAAGGCGGAGATCTGCGAGGGCGAATACTTCTTGCCGTCGGCCTCCACCCAGGCGTCGCCATTGTCGGCGCGCACGATGGAGTAGGGCACGAGCTTCTTGTCCTTCTCGACGGTCGGGTCGTCGTAGCGGCGGCCGATGAGGCGCTTCACCGCGAAGAAGGTGCGCTCGGGATTGGTGACGGACTGGCGCTTGGCGGGCTGGCCGACGAGGCGCTCGCCGTCCTCCGTGAAGGCGACGATGGAGGGCGTGGTGCGCGCGCCCTCGGCGTTCTCGATGACTTTCGGGGTGGACCCCTCCATCACCGCGACGCAGGAATTGGTGGTGCCGAGGTCGATGCCGATGATCTTGGCCATATGTTTCTCCTTGCCGGCAGACCGGCCGGACCCTTTCGGCGTCCGCTGGGGATACCCACGGGCCCCTCCCGCGGCGATCCGCCGGCCCCCTTTACGAAATTGGGGTTCGTCGCGAAAACGACGATCGAAGGCGCATATAGGGGGGGCCATTTGGCGCCGCAAGGCGTCCATTGCGCCGCTTCGGCCCTTTTTCACATTGCTGCGAGGAGAACCTTCATGACCGACCGCCACCCGAGGGGCCGCGCCCCGGGGTCAGACCCGCGCTCCGTCCTCGTGGTGGTGGACCTGCAGGTCGACTTCCTGCCCGGCGGGGCGCTTGCCGTACCGGGCGGCCACGAGGTTCTCGGCCTGTGCAACCGCGCGGCGGCGACCTTCCGCAACGTCGTCCTGACCCAGGACTGGCACCCGCCGGGCCATGCCTCGTTCGCCTCCAGCCATTCCGGCCGCGTGCCGTTCGAGACCATCGACCTGCCCTACGGGCCGCAGGTGCTGTGGCCCGACCACTGTGTCGAGGACACGCCCGGCGCGCGCTTCTCCGCCCATGTGGATGTGCCGCACGCCCAGCTCATCATCCGCAAGGGGGTGCACAAGGGGATCGACAGCTATTCCACCTTCTACGAGGCCGACCGCACCACCCCGACCGGGCTCTCGGGCTATCTCCGGGACAAGGGCATCGACACCGTCTACCTCGCCGGCCTCGCCACCGACTTCTGCGTCGCCTGGTCGGCGGTGGACGCGGCGCGGCACGGCTTCGCGACCCATGTGGTGGACGATTGCTGCCGCGCCATCGACCTCGACGGCTCGCTCGCCAAGGCGTGGGCCGACATGACGGCGGCGGGCGTGCGGCAGGTGCGGCTCGACGATCTCGCGGTGTGAGGCCAGCGCCTCAGGCGTCCACCGCGCTCATGAAGCCGAGCGGGGCGCCGGTCGCATCCATCACGATGGCGAAGGCGCCGACGCCCGGCACCTCGAAGGGCGGCCGCAGCATGCGCCCGCCTTCCGCCTCCAGGATCTTGAGGCGGGCCGGCAGGTCGTCCACGTTGATGTAGCTGAACCAGTGCGGCGGCACCGACGGCGGGACGATGTCGGTCTTGTCCATGATGCCGGCCACCGCCTCCTCGCCCAGCATGGCGACGAAATAGGTGCCGCCGCTCTCCATGGGCATCTGCTCGAAGGTCCAGCCCAGCGTCGCGCCGTAGAAGGCCTTGGCCTTCTCCACGTCGTCGGTCAGCAGCTCGTTCCAGTAGAATTTTCCGTGCGGCGCCATCGGCCCCCCCGTTCGTGGCGCGCATCCGGCGCGCACCGGCCAGCTTGCAGCTGCAAGCTGACCGGATACCGCGTTCTTGCGCTAAAAGTTAGAGGGGTGCTCTACCGCATCACGTAGACGACGCGGCGCGTGCCGGGCTCCACCAGCACCGTCTGCTGGGTCGGCGTGACGAAATAGAGCATGGAGCGCACCG
The DNA here is from genome assembly GCF_003667445.1 of Xanthobacter tagetidis. Classification (GTDB taxonomy): domain Bacteria; phylum Pseudomonadota; class Alphaproteobacteria; order Rhizobiales; family Xanthobacteraceae; genus Xanthobacter; species Xanthobacter tagetidis. The sequence goes on from NZ_RCTF01000004.1 coordinate 263,897, forward strand.
CATCCTGGCCGCCGTCCCAGTTGCGGTTCTCCTCCTGGCGCACCGCGAACTGATTCAGCACCACGGTTTCCGGAACCACCGCGCCCACGGTGGGATCGAACTCGGACCCGTAAGTGGCGGCCGGCACCGGGTTCTGGGCCACATAGGCGGTGATGTACTGCTGCTGGAGGGGGGTGACGACCGTCGCCTGAGCCAGCGCGCCGCCGGTGCCGGCGGCCAGCAGGAAAAGCGAAAGCCCGAAGGTCTTGCCATGTCTCATGATCCGAACTCCTCTCGGCTACGAAACTGAAGAGAAGGACAGCCGAGCGAAGAAAAAGTTCCCGGCAGCAGTCACGCTCAAGCGTCACGAATGGTTTCAGCCGAATATTTGCCCTGTCTTCGCTGCAATGGCACCATGGCGAATGGGGTGTTTTCGACTACTCCATCCCAATCGCTTCGGAGGCGCCGCAGGTGCGGGAAAGTGAAGCCGATCAACAGGGCCTTGAGATCGCGCCCGGATGCCTCTGGTTCCGGGAGGCGCTCGACCGGCCGGCGCAGGAGTCGCTCATCGCCGACATCCGCGCGGTGATCGCCGCGGCGCCGCTCTTCACCCCGCGCATGCCGCGCACCGGCAAGCCGTTCTCGGTGCGCATGACCAATTGCGGGCCGCTCGGCTGGGTGTCGGACGAGACCGGATACCGCTACCAGCCGTTCCATCCGGACACCCGCGCGCCCTGGCCGGCCATGCCGGCGGCGCTCCGCGCCTTGTGGGCGGCCCATGCGGGCGACGCCCCGCCGCCGGAGGCCTGCCTCGTCAACCTCTACGCCCCGGATGCGCGCATGAGCCTGCACCAGGACCGGGACGAGGACGACCTGACGGCGCCGGTCCTGTCGGTGTCGCTGGGCGACACCGCCGTGTTCCGCATCGGCGGCCCCGCGCGCAGCGATCCCACCCGCTCGGTGCGTCTGTCGTCCGGCGACGTGCTGCGGCTCGGCGGGGCGAGCCGGCTCGCCTTTCACGGGGTGGACCGGGTGATCGCCGGCTCGTCCACGCTGATCGACGGCGGCGGTCGCATCAACCTCACCTTGCGCCGGGTGACGGTTTCCGCTTGATTCGTCACGCTTCGGCCCCCTTTGGACCACAGAAGCCGAACGTCCGGATCCCGGTCCGGCCCCTTGGAGCCCGCCTGATGCGCCTTGCCTTTGCCGCCGTGCTCGTCGCCGTCTCCGCCGCCCTGTCCAGCGCCGCCGCCGCCGAGGTGGAGTTCCCGCGCGGCTCAATCATCGGCATGGTTCCGCCGGACGGCATGAGCGAGGGGCGCACCTTCGCCGGCTTCGAGGATCGCGAGAAGGGCGCCGCGGTGCTGCTGGTGGACATGCCGGCCGAGGCGTTCCCGCAGCTGGAGGCAAGCTTCACCGACGCGGCGCTCGCCGAGAAGGGCATCAAGGTCCAGCGCCGCGAGAACTTCCCGGTGGCCGGAGCCAAGGGCATCCTCGTCACCGGCACCCAGGCCGCCGGCGCGGTGACGCTGCGCAAGTGGGTGCTGCTGGCGGGCAACGACATGCTGACTGCCCTCGTGACGGTCCAGGTGCCGGAGGGCCAGGACGCCGCCTATCCCGACGCCAAGGTGCGCGCGGCGCTGTCGACGCTCGCCTTCCGCTCGGCCCGCGATCAGGTGGCGGCGCTGCCCTACACCCTCAATGACCTCGCCGGCTTCCGGGTGGTGCGCACGCTCGGCGGCTCCACCGTCATCCTCACCGACGGGCCGAACAACGTGGTGGATGGCGCCGAGCAGCCCTATTTCGTCGTCTCCGTCGCCGGCGGGGCGCCACGCGACGACGAGCGCGGCCGCTTCGCGGTACGCGCGCTCGCCGGCCTGCCGGGCCTGAAGGACCTCCAGGTCGAGCGGGCCGAGCCGCTGCGCATCGCCAACCACACCGGCTACGAGGTGATGGCGAAGGGCGTGGACGCCCGCACCGGAACGCCGGTGAAGGTGATCCAGTGGATGCGCTTCGGTACGACGGGCCACATGCGCATGGTCGGCGTGACGCCGCTCGACAGCTTCCCCGAACTCTATCCGCGCCTGCGCGCCATCCGCGATGGCGTCGAGCCGCGCTGAGCGGCGGGCCTTGGGGGCGCGGCCCGCTCCTGCGACATGCCGACGCCGCTTGCGCGGCCGGTGCTGCCCTGCGTCACCTGGACTTCCGGCCGCCGCGACCCCACCTGACGGAAGACAGGCGAACAGGAAACCCGGGACGATGAGCGACGAGGAGAGGAACCGCTTCTCCGCCCGCGCCTTGCGCTATGCGCGGGTGGGCGCCGGCATGGGGGGCGTCGCCGCCCGCATGGCATCGAGCCGCCTCATCGGCGGGGAGAGCGGCGCCAATGCGGCCGCGCTCGCCGCGGCGCTGGGCGGCCTCAAGGGCCCGCTCATGAAGGTGGCGCAGCTCATGGCCACGGTTCCGGACCTGCTGCCGCCGGAATATGCCGCCGAACTGCAGAAGCTCCAGGCCGACGCCCCGCCCATGGGCTGGGCGTTCGTGAAGCGCCGCATGATGGCGGAGCTCGGGCGGGACTGGGAAAGCCGGTTCGCCACCTTCGCCCACCAGCCGGCCGCCGCCGCCTCCCTCGGCCAGGTGCACCGCGCCACCACGCTCGACGGCGAGGAGGTGGCGTGCAAGCTCCAGTATCCGGACATGCAGGCGGCGGTGGAGGCGGACCTCGCCCAGCTCGATCTGCTGTTCTCGCTGCATCGCCGCCTGAGCGCGGTGATCGACACCCGCGAGATCGCGGTCGAGATCGGCGAGCGGGTGCGCGAGGAGCTGGACTATCGCCGCGAGGCGAAGCACGCCGCGCTCTATGCTGCCATGCTTGCCGACGAGAAGCGGGTCCGCGTCCCGCGCGTGCGCGCCGACCTGTCCACCGGCCGGCTCCTGACGCTGCAATGGCTGGAGGGCGAGCGCATCCTCTCCTTCGTGGACGAGCCGCTTGAGACCCGCAACCGTCTCGCGCAGGCCATGTTCGCCGCCTGGTGGGTGCCGTTCAGCCGGTTCGGCGTGATCCACGGCGATCCCCATCTCGGCAACTACACGGTGTTCCGGGACGAGGACGCTCCCGCCGGGATCAACCTGCTGGACTATGGCTGCATCCGCATCTTCCCGCCGCGCTTCGTGGCCGGGGTGGTGGAGCTTTATCGCGGCCTCATGGCGGGCGACGAGGCGCGCATCGTCGGCGCCTACGAGACCTGGGGCTTCAAGGGCCTGAAGCGGGAGGTCATCGACGTGCTCAACATCTGGGCCGGCTTCATCTACGGCCCGCTGATGGACGACCGGGTGCGCACCATCGCCGACGGGGTGGCGCCGGGCCAGTATGGGCGGCGCGAGGCGTTCCAGGTCCATACCGCGCTGAAGGCGCTCGGCCCGGTGACGGTGCCGCGCGAGTTCGTGTTCATGGACCGCGCCGCCATCGGCCTCGGCGCGGTGTTCCTGCACCTCAATGCGGAGCTGAACTTCCACCGGCTGTTCGAGGAGGCCATCGGCGATTTCGACCCGGCCGCCCTCGCCCACCGGCAGGAAGCGGCACTGGCCGAGGCGGGGCTGCGGTAGCGCGCCGGAACGAAAGCCGGGCCTGCCGCGTTCTCCGCCCCGCAGAGGGCGGACACAACAGGGGCCGGGGAGGGGCGAGATGGCACCGCGTGCGCAATGGAAGGGCGTCCTCAGGATCGGCGCTTTCACCTGCCCGGTGGCGCTGTTCACCGCCGTCTCCACCTCCGAGCGCATCGCCTTCCACACCCTGAACCGTGCCACCGGCCACCGCGTGAAGCGGGAGTTCGTGGATTCCGTCACCGGCAAGCCGGTCCCGGCGGAAGACCAGGTGAAGGGCTACGAGACCGCCGACGGCCGCACCGTGACGCTGGAGCCCGAGGAGGTGGCCGCCGCCGTCCCCGAGAGCGACAAGACGCTGGACGTCACCGGCTTCCTGCCCTGCGACCAGATCGACGAGATCTATCTCGACCGCTCCTATTATCTCGCCCCGGCCGATGCGGGCGCCGAGACCGCGTTCGTGGCGCTCAGGGAGGGACTGCGCAAGGCCAAGGCGGCGGCGCTCGCCCATGCGGTGCTGTTCCGCCGCTTCCGCGTGATCCTGGTGCGGCCGCAGGACGAGGGTCTCGTCGCCACCCTGCTGAACTTCGACTACGAGGTGCGCTCCGCCCGCGCGGCGTTCGCCGACGTGCCGCAGGTGAAGACCAAGGGGGAGATGCTCGACCTCGCCCGGCACATCATCGACACCAAGCGCGGCACGTTCGATCCGGCGGGGTTCGAGGACCGCTACGAGGCGGCCCTGGCCGAACTGGTGAAGGCCAAGCAGGCCGGCAAGCCCCTGAAGCCCGCCCGCAAGGCGGCCGGCGGCAAGGTGATCGACCTGATGGATGCTTTGCGCCGCAGCGCCGGGACGGCGGGCGGCACCCCATCCGCGAAGGCGCCGAAGAAGGCGCCGGCGCGCAGCGCCAAGGCGAAGGGCGCCAAGGAGGCCCCAGCGAAAGCGCCGGCGGCCAAGTCCCGGCGAAAGGCGGGCTGAGCCATGTCGCTCGCCACCTACCGCAGGAAGCGCGACTTCACCCGGACCCCGGAGCCGCGCGGCGCAGCTCAAAAGGCGAAGGGCGCCGCCTACGTCATCCAGAAGCACGCGGCGCGGCGGCTGCATTACGACCTGCGCCTGGAACTCGACGGCGTGCTGAAGAGCTGGGCAGTCACGCGTGGCCCGAGCCTCGACCCGGCGGACAAGCGCCTTGCGGTCGAGGTGGAGGACCATCCGCTGGACTATGGGGATTTCGAGGGCACGATCCCGAAGGGCGAATATGGCGGCGGCACCGTCATCGTCTGGGACCGCGGCACCTGGAGCCCGATCGGCGACGCCCATGCGGGGCTCAAGAAGGGGCACCTGGAATTCGCGCTCCACGGCGACAAGCTCAAGGGCCGCTGGCACCTGGTGCGCATGGCGCCGCGGGCGCGGGAAAAGCGGGTCAACTGGCTGCTGATCAAAGGCGAGGACGCCGAGGCCCGGTCGCCGGACGCGCCGCCGGTGGTCGAGCGCGAGCCGCTCTCGGTGAAGACGGGCCGCCCCATCGAGGCGGTGGAAGGCGAGGCGCCGGGCTGGTCCTCCCGCACCGGCGGACCGGTGGGCGACCCCGCACCGAAGGCCGCGAGCGCACCCAAGACGACCCCGAAGATGGCGCCGAAGGCCAAGGCCAAAAAGCTGCCGGCGGCGAAGGCCGGGGCCAAGCCCAAGCGGGCCGCCGTCTCGCAAGCGGTGTCCGCCGCGCCGCCCGCCGACGATCCGCTCGCTTTGCCGGGCGCCAAGGCCGCAGCGCTGCCGGATGTGGTGGCGCCCATGCTGGCGAGCCTCGCCGCTGCCCCGCCGAAGGGGGCGGACTATGTCCATGAGATCAAGTTCGACGGCTACCGCGTCCTCGCCCGCATCGACGGAGGGACGGTGCGGCTCATCACCCGCGGCGGGCTCGACTGGAGCGACCGTTTCGGTCCCGCATTGACCGAGGCTCTCGCCGGCGTCCCCGTGCGGCAGGCACTGATCGACGGCGAGGTGGTGGTGGAGACGGCATCCGGCGCCGCGGATTTCTCGGCGCTCCAGCACGATCTGTCCGAGGGCCGCAGCGACCGGCTCGTGCTCTATGCGTTCGACCTGATCCATCTGGACGGGGTCGACCTCACGGCGGTGCCGCTGATCGCGCGCAAGGCCCGGCTGGAGGCCTTGCTCGCGGGCGCGCCGCCGGTGCTGCGCTTCAGCGCCCATTTCACCGAGGACGGCGCGCAGGTGTTCGCCCATGCCTGCCGCCTCGCGCTGGAGGGCATCGTCTCCAAGCGCGCTGACGGCCGCTACCGTTCCGGCCGCTCGCGCGACTGGATCAAGACCAAGTGCACGGCGCGGCAGGAATTCGTGGTGGCGGGCTTCACCCCCTCGTCGGTGGCGAAGGGCGCCATCGGCTCCCTGGTGCTCGGTGTCTACGAGAAGCGCCGCCTCGTGCCGGTGGGGCGGGTGGGCACCGGCTTTTCCGCCGCCGCGGCGCGCGAGCTGTTCCGCACCTTCTCCGCCCTGGAGACGGCCCAGAGCACGTTCGCCGTGCCCCTGTCGGCGGAGGCGGCGCGCGGCGTGCGCTTCGTCGATCCCAAGGTGGTGGCGGAGGTGGAGTTCCGCGGCTTCACGGCGGACGGCAACCTGCGCCACGCCTCGTTCCAGGGCCTGCGCGACGACAAGCCGGCCAGCAAGGTGGTGCGCGAGATGCCGACACAGGCGAAACAACCGGCGGCGGAGGCAACGGCGCCGCGCCGGGCGCCGGCCGCCCTCACCCATCCCGACCGGATCTACTGGCCCGATGCAGGCGTCACCAAGCAGGGCCTCGCCGACTATTGGGCCGAGGTCTACGACCGGGCCTCGCCGCATCTCACGGGCCGGCCGCTCGCGCTGGTGCGCTGCCCGGAGGGCATTGCGGGCGAGCGCTTCTTCCAGAAGCACCTGTGGCAGGGCGCGCGGCGCGCCATCGTCGCGGTGCGCGATCCGAGGGACGCCTCAGGCGCGGCGCTGGTGAGCATCAAGGACCTCGCCGGCCTGCTCGGCCTGGTCCAGGCCGCGGCGCTGGAGATCCATCCCTGGGGCTCGACGGTGAAGGACTGGGAGACGCCTGACCGTATCGTCATGGACCTCGACCCGGGCGAGGGCGTGCCGTGGGAGGCGACCCTTGCCGGCGCCGTCGAGGTTGCCGAGCGGCTGAAGCAGGCCGGCCTCGTTCCGTTCGTGAAGACCAGCGGCGGCAAGGGCCTGCACGTCGTTGCGCCGCTCACACCCAAGGCACAATGGCCGCAGGTGAAGGCGTTCACCAAGGCGATCGCCGACGCCATGGCGGCCGACAGTCCCGAGCGCTATGTGGCGACCATCGCCATGGCCAAAAGGCGCGGGCGCATCCTCATCGACTATCTGCGCAACCAGCGCGGCGCCACCGCCGTCGCGCCCTATTCGCCGCGCGCCCGGCCCGGCGCGCCGGTCTCCATGCCGCTCCACTGGGACGAATTGGGCCCGGCCATCGGTCCCGCTTATTTCACGGTTGCGAACGCGCCGGCGCGCCTCGCGGCCGCCGCCGACCCCTGGGCCGATTTCACCGCCGCCGCCGCGCCGCTCGCGGACGGGCCGCGCACCACGACCCGCCGCAGGAAGGCGTGAGCGGCCGTTTGGTCAATCGCAGAGATGGGCGCCTGGAGCCCCCTTAAATCCTTGAGCCACGTCATGGCCGGGCTTGTCCCGGCCATCCACGCGGTCGGGAGGGAACGCGTTATCCGATCAGCTTGCCGTGCGAGCTGATCGGCGCGTGCCCTAAACCGGCTTCATCATCTGCGCCAGCGCATGCTCCATGGAGGCGGGCGAGACATGGATCAGCCCGTCGAACGGCGAACTCATCTCCAGGATGATGAAGATCGCGCCCCCGAGACAGGCGGCGCACAGCATGAGCGTGGTGACGGAAACCCGGTTGATCGGCGCGAACAGGCCGAAGCTCATGAAGATGAACGTGAGCCAGGCGATCAGCACGGCCGTGAAGAGCGGCGGCACCGCGGTCACGCTTTCCTCGATCACGGTCCATCGCAGCACCGACAGGCTGCGGCTCCGATCGAGCGCCTCCGCCTTCAGCTCGATCTGAAGGGGCGTCTCCGGCGACAGCGCACGCAGCGCCCGCGTGACGTCGGAGAACGGCACCTGCGACCAGGGGTCGTGCTCCTGCGCCTGTCCCCGCCCATTGGGAGCGGCGGCCGGCTCCCTGATGCCCCAGGTATCCGCCAGCAGCTCGCGCGTGAATCCGGCGAGCGCCAGGCGCACCGGCTCGGCCTGAGGCCCGTAGTCGCGCAGCGTGCCGTCGAGGGTGATGAGATAGGTGGCGAACTGCTGCACGTCGCGCGAGGTGGAGTCGAAATTGCCTTTCACTGACGCGGTCATCAGGCCGAGGATCAGCGAGGACACGGCCACCACCATGCCCACGCCGAGCTTCACCGCATCCTGCGTTTCCTTGGCGAGATGGCGCTCGGCAAGCCGGCGCGCGACCGCCATGCCGAGCATGGCGCCGCAGAACAGCGCCAGGAAGACGATTACAGCGATCAGGAGATCCGGCATGGAAGGTTTCGCCGCGTGCTCCGGAGGACCCGGCATCGAGGAGGGAAATACCGTCTCCTTAACCGGAGAAGCGGTCCTGCCTCAAGGTCTCGCTGCGGCAAGCAGCGCGCGCTTGCGGGCAAGGTCGAGATAGCCCGCATACACCGCGTCGCCGATCACATAGGCCGGGGTGTCTATGACGCCGAGCGCCGAGGCCAGCGCAGCGGCCCGCGAAAGATCTTCGGTATATTGCGGCTGGATGGAGCGGTTGAAGATCTGGTAGCGGTCGAGACCCGCGCGCTGGGCCGCCCCCAGGGCCACCACGCCGTCGATCGGTCCGTCCCTTTCGGCCAGATCGAAATAGAAGGCCTCGAACAGGTCCACGCCCCTGCCGAGCACCGCGAGCGCCACCCGTGCCGCCTCCAGCGAGCGGACATCGATGCGCGGCGCCTGGACCACCGCATAGGCGAGACGCGGGTCTCCGGCCAGGAGTTCCCGCATGTCGCGCGCCGAGCGGCGCCATTCGGGCGTGTTGAAATCCACCAGCTCAGTGATGCGCGGCGCGGTCCCCGGCGCCCCCAGCACGGCCTTCCCCGGCAGGGCGCCGAGCTTGGCGGCCGCCTCCACCGTCAGGGGCCGCGGGCCGGCGGCCTGCGCGCGCGACGTCGCGGGCAGCGCCGCGGCGGACAGAGCACCGGCGGCCGCCGCGATCAGATGCCGGCGCGAGAGGCCGGAATTGGGGCTGTGGCCGGCCATCGCGCGGGCGCCGCGCGGCTATTCGGCGGCTGCAATCGGAGCATCGGCGGCGAGCTTGGCCTCCGCATCCTCCTGCGTCTTCAGCACGTCCGGATGGGGCATGGAGATGATGTTGTAGCCGGAATCGACGAAGTGGACCTCGCCGGTGACGCCGGTGGACAGGTCCGACAGCAGATAGAGCGCGGAGCCGCCCACTTCCTCGATGCTGACCGTGCGGCGCAGCGGGGCGTGGCGCTTCTGGTAGTTGAACATCAGCCGCGCATCGGCGATGCCGGCGCCCGCGAGCGTGCGCACCGGGCCGGCGGAGATCGCGTTCACCCGGATGGCGGCCGGGCCGTAGTCGGCCGCCAGATAGCGCACCGACGCCTCCAGCGCCGCTTTGGCGACGCCCATCACGTTGTAGTTCGGCATCACCCGCGTCGAGCCGCCATAGGTCAGCGTCACCAGCGAGCCGCCGTTCGGCATGAGCGCCGCGGCGCGCCGCGCCACCTCGGTGAACGAGAAGCAGGAGATCACCATGGTGCGGGAGAAGTTCTCCCGGCTGGTATCGGCATAGCGCCCCTTCAGCTCCGACTTGTCGGAGAAGGCCACCGCATGCACCAGGAAATCGATGCTGCCCCACGTCTCCTTGAGGGTCGCGAACACCTGGTCGACGCTGGCGAGATCCTCCACGTCGCAGGGCATCAGCAGGTCCGAGCCGATGCTCTGGGCGAGCGGGCGCACGCGCTTGCCCATGCCCTCGCCCTGATAGGTGAAGGCGATCTCGGCGCCCTGCGACGCCAGCGCCCTGGCGATGCCCCAGGCGATGGAGTGGTCGTTGGCGACGCCCATCACCAGACCACGCTTGCCCTTCATCAGATCCTGCATCGCCTACCCTTAGAGCAGCTTCGTTGATGCCTGCCGCCGGAACCCGCCGACGTCAGGCGTCCACATGCTTCAGCACCAGGCAGGCATTGGTGCCGCCGAAGCCGAAGCCGTTGGAAAGCACGTGGCCGAGCTGGGCGTTGTCCACCCGCTGGCGCACGATCGGCATGTCGGCGAAGGCCGGGTCGATCTCCTCGATGTTCGCGCTCTCGGCGATGAAGCCGTTCTGCATCATGAGGATGGAGTAGATCGCCTCGTGCACGCCGGTTGCGCCCTGCGAATGGCCGGTGAGCGACTTGGTCGCCGAGATCGGCGGGCAATTGGCGCCGAACACCTCGCGGATCGCCTCGATCTCCTTGAGATCGCCGATCGGCGTCGAGGTGGCGTGCGGATTGATGTAGTCGATGGGCGCCTTGATGGAGGACATGGCGAGCTTCATGGCCCGCGCCGCGCCCTCGCCGGAGGGCGCCACCATGTCGGCGCCGTCGGAGGTGGCGCCGTAGCCGGCGACCTCGGCATAGATGCGGGCGCCGCGCGCCTTGGCGTGCTCCAGCTCCTCCAGCACCAGCACCCCGGCGCCGCCGGAGATGACAAAGCCGTCGCGATTCTTGTCATAGGCCCGCGAGGCCACCGCCGGGCGGTCGTTATAGGCCGAGGACATGGCGCCCATGCCGTCGAACAGCACGGAAAGCGTCCAGTGCAGGTCCTCGCAGCCGCCGGCGAAGATCATGTCCTGCTTGCCGTACTGGATCAGCTCGTAGGCGTTGCCGATGCAGATGTTGGTGGTCGCGCAGGCGGCCGAGATGGAATAGCTCAGGCCCTTGATCTTGAACCAGGTGGACAGCGTCGCCGAGGCGGTGGAGCCCATGGCCTTCGGCACCGCGAACGGGCCGACGCGCTTCGGTCCCTTGTCGCGGGTGATGTCGGCGGCGTCGACGATGGTCTTGGTGGACGAGCCGCCCGAGCCCATCACGAGGCCGGTGCGCTCGTTGGAGATGTCGGTGCTCTCCAGCCCCGCGTCGCGGATCGCCTGGTCCATGGCGACATGGTTCCAGGCGGTCCCGCCGCCGTGGAAGCGCATGGCGCGCCGGTCCACCACCTCTTCCGCGTTCAGCGTCGGGGCGCCATGCACCTGCGAGCGGAAGCCGAGCTTGGCGTAGTCGTCCGCGAAAGAGATGCCGCTCTTGGCCTCGCGCAGGCTGGCGAGCACCTCCTGCGTGGAATTTCCGATGGACGAGACGATGCCCATCCCGGTAACGACGACGCGGCGCATGTCACCCGTCCCCCATTGCTTTTGAGACGTTATGGCGCGGGATCGTGGCGAGGCCTTGTCAGGCGCCCGCCGACCCCGGAGCCATGTCCGTCTGGAAGAGGCCGACCTTGAGGTCCTTGGCCCGGTAGATCACGGTGCCGTCGGCCTCGAGCCAGCCGTCGGCGATGCCGAGCACCAGCTTGGAGCGCATGACGCGCTTGAGCTCCACCCCGTAGACCACTTTCTTCATCTCGGGCAGCACCTGCCCGGAGAATTTGAGTTCGCCCAGTCCGAGCGCCCGCCCGCGCCCCGGAGAGCCGAGCCAGCCGAGGAAGAAGCCCACCATCTGCCACAAGGCGTCGAGGCCGAGGCAGCCCGGCATCACCGGATCGCCCTTGAAGTGGCAGGGAAAGAACCAAAGGTCTGGATTGACGTCCAACTCGGCCCGCACCATGCCCTTGCCGTATTCGCCGCCGGTTTCCGAAATCTCGGAGATGCGGTCGAACATGAGCATGGGCGGCAGCGGCAATTGCGCGTTTCCGGCCCCGAACAGCTCGCCACGTCCGCACGCCAGAAGATCTTCATACCCGAAGCTGGTCTGCCGTTCCGCCATTCTCGCCGGTTTCGCCATGCTGCCCGTCATGGTGGCCATGAGGGCCCGTGAAGGGTCGTTTCCATCGAGCCCGAAGGCCCGCCCCCGCGGACGAGGGCGGCACTCCCTAACATAGGCAAGGGCGCGCTCAAAGTCATGAAAGCGTCACGCGCACGATAAGTCGCGCCTTGGGCGAACCGGGCGGCGCGTTTCGGGTTAGGCTTGCAAGGCGGGGCGCGCCGAGAGCCGGCGTTCCTGGTGCCCCACGCCCGGAGCCGACCGCGCCACGACGACCAAGAGAGGCCACCATGCTGACAAACATGCTGAAGGAATTCAGGGACTTCGCCGTGAAGGGCAATGTCGTCGACCTGGCGGTGGGCGTCATCATCGGCGCCGCCTTCGGCAACATCGTCACCTCCCTGGTGAGCGACATCTTCATGCCGGTGATCGGCGCCGTCACCGGCGGCCTCGACTTCTCGAACTACTATGTTCCGCTGTCCTCGGCGGTGACAGCGGAGAACCTCGCCGACGCCAAGAAGCAGGGGGCGGTGCTCGCCTACGGCGCGTTCATCACCATCGCCATCAACTTCCTGATCGTCGCGGCGATCCTGTTCATGCTGGTGCGGGGCATCAACCATCTGCGCCGCCAGCAGGCGGAGAGCGCCGCCAAGGCGCCGCCGCCGGCGCCCACCGCCACCGAGGCGCTGCTGACCGAGATCCGCGACCTGCTGAAGGCCGAGGCCGGCTCACCGGGCGTCGGCACCCACCGCATCGGCGACTGAGGTAAAGCCGTCCGCCTTGAGGCGCCGGGCAAGGTCCGCCTTGACCCGCGCCACCAGGCACGGCCCGCCGAACACCATGGCGGAGTAGATCTGCACCAGGCTCGCCCCGGCGCGGATCTTGGCGTAGGCGTCCGCGCCCGAGGCGATGCCGCCGACCCCCACCAGGGGGATGCGGCCGCGCGTCAGCCGGTAGAGCGCGGCGAGGCGCTCGGTCGACAGAGCGAACAGCGGCTTGCCGGACAGGCCGCCGGTTTCGCCCTTGAAGCGGCTTTTCAGGGTGGCCGGCCGCGCGAGCGTGGTGTTGCCCATGATGAGGCCGTCCACCCTGGTCTCCAGCGCCACTTCGGCGACGTCGCAGAGCCCCTGGTCGTCGAGGTCGGGCGCCACCTTCACCAGCAGCGGCGGGCGGGCCGCCGGATCGGCGATGGCGGCGTCGCGCACGGCGATGGCGTGGGCGATCAGGGTTTCCATCTCCACTTTGGCCTGGAGCGAGCGCAGGCCCGGCGTGTTGGGCGAGGAGATGTTGCACACCAGATAGTCCGCAAGGCGGCAGGTGGCGGCGATGCCGGCTGCATAGTCGTCGACCGCGTCCGCTGTGTCCTTGTTCTTCCCCACATTGGCCCCGACGATGCCGGGCCGGCCCGCCGCGCGGCGCGCCTCCAGCCGGCGCACGAACGGGTCGAGCCCCTGCGAGTTGAAGCCGAAGCGGTTGATGACCCCCTCGTCCTCCTCCAGGCGGAACAGGCGCGGCTTCGGGTTGCCCGGCTGCGGGCGGGGCGTCACCGTCCCCGCCTCCACGAAGCCGAAGCCGAGGCCGAGGATGGCGTCCACCGCCTCGGCATTCTTGTCGAACCCGGCGGCGAGGCCCACCGGGTTGGGGAAGGAAAGCCCCCACACGCGGGTCGCCAGCACCGGGTCGTCGCCATCCGGCGCCGCCGGCACCAGACCGTGCCGGAGCGCGGCCAGCGCCAGCTCGTGGGCACGCTCGGGCGAGACGAGGCCGAGCGCCGGGCGCATCAGGGCGTAGAGGTCCATCGGCGGGGGCTCACTCTCCGGTGGTGGCGGCGCCGCCGTGGGCCTTCGACCAGGCGTGGGGATCGTGGAGGAATGCCTCGATCTGCGCCACCTGCTCGGTCGGGAAGGTGTTCATCTCCTTCACCTGCGCCAGCACGTCCCACCAGGTGGCGAGCCGGTGCAGGGTGAGACCGGCGTCTTTGAGGATGCCCGCCGATTCGGCGAAGATGTCGTAATAGAAGAACACGAAGCAGTGGCCGCACTCGGCCCCGGCATTGCGCAGCGCGTTCACGAACAGCACCTTGCTCTTGCCGTCGGTGGTGAGGTCCTCCACCAGCAGGATGCGCTGGCCCTCCTCGATATGGCCCTCGATCTGCGCGTTGCGGCCGAAGCCCTTGGGCTTCTTGCGCACATATTGCATCGGTAGCATGAGCCGGTCCGCCACCCAGGCCGCGAATGGGATGCCGGCGGTCTCGCCGCCCGCCACCGCATCGAACTTCTCGTAGCCGGCCTCGCGGAAGATGGTGGAGATGCCGAAGTCCACCAGCGTCTGGCGCACGCGCGGGAACGAGATCAGGCGCCGGCAATCCACATAGACCGGGCTCGCCCAGCCTGAGGTGAAGATGAAGGGCTCGCCCGAGGAGAAGCGCACCGCCTCCACCTCGATCAGCATGCGGGCAGTCTCTTTGGCGATGGTGGCCTTGTCGGGAAAAGCGGTGACGTTCGCCATGAGGAATGCCCCTTCGTCGGAAGTCTCGGTCGGAGGGGGCATATATCAGAGGCGCGGGCGATGGGCACCCGGATTGCGGCGGGAGGACAGCGCCCGCCCGCCGCAGGTGCTCAGCGCACCTCCACCGGCACCCGGCCGAGCACGCGCCGGCCGTCGACGCCCTGGAGCACGTAGCGGACCTCGAAGCGCCCCGGCGCGCTCGGCGCGGTCAGCACGGCGGGCTTGCCGTCGAGCGTGCGGGTATAGGCATAGTCCAGCTCGCCGCTGGTCTCGGCCGCGCCGGCCGGGACGAGGTCCACATAGTCGCCCTTGCCGTTCGGCCCGGACCAGTCCACCTCGACGGCGGCGGCCGGGGCGACCTGCGCCGGGGCCTTCAGCATGACCGGCTCCACATCCTCCACCGTGAGCGGGACGCGCGCCAGCTCGCGCCGGCCGCCGGGGGCTTCGAGCACATAGCGCACCACATAGGCGCCCGGCTGCGCCGGCAGCTTCAGTTCCACCGTCTCGCCGTCGTCCGACTTATCCACATAGGCATAGTCGGTTTCGCCCGTCGTCTGCCTGTGGGCGGCGGGAACGAGGTCCACATAGTCTCCCGCGCCCTTCGGTCCGCGCCAGTTGACGGTCAGCTCCGCGCCCACCTTGGCCTTGGGCGGGAAGGCGAGCGCCGCGGTGGCGGCGGTCACCTCCAGCGGGACGGAGACCAGCACCGTGCGGCCGCCGGGCGCCTCCAGGACATAGCGCAAGGCGTACCGCCCGACGTCGCCGGGTGCCCTCAGCGTCGCCGGGTTGCCCTGCTTGGCGTAGGCATAAGAGAGTTCGCCCGCCGTTTCCTTGTGGCCGGAGGGCACGACATCCACATAGTCGTGCCCCTCGCCCGGTCCCTTCCAGGTCACCTCGAACGCAGATCCGGCGGGAACGGAGGCGGGCGCGATGAGCGCCACCTTGCTGTCGCCAACCTCGACCTTGCCCGTCGCCAGAACCCGATGCTGGTCCGGCCCGGCCCAGACATAGCGGATGTCGTAGGTTCCGGGCGTTCCGGGCGCGCGCAGGGCCGCGTCCGTGCCCTTCGCGACATAGGCGTAGGAGAGTTCGTTGCCGATGTCCTTGGTGCCGGCGGGAACGATGTCCAGATAGTCGTTAGCGGCCGCGGGGCCGGTCCATTTGACCGTGAAGCTCGTGCCGATCGCGGGCTTGGCGGCGGTGGAAACCGTCGCCCGCGGGACGGCGACGGACGGCGGCGGCGCCGCCGTCTGCGGCTTGGGCACCGGGGGCGCGGCGACGGTGCGCGCGAGCGCGTCCCTCAGTTCCGCCTCGTTGCCGGCGCGGATGTAGCGCCCTCCGGTTCGCTCGGCGAGACAGGCGACCTGGCGCCCTTCCTCCCGGGTCAGCCCGAAGCCGACCACATGGGCGGTGAAGTCGATCCCCGTCGCCTCCAGTTCGGCCGCGAGCGCGCACGGATCGGCGGCGCAGGTCTCGACCCCGTCGGTGATGAGGATGACGGTCGCCTTGTCCTCGCCGGAGCGCAGCGCGGAGGCCGCCTGCCGGACGCTTTCGGTGAGCGGCGTCTTGCCGAGGAAGCGCATCTTGTCGGCCGCCGCCGCGATGGCGGCGCCGCTGCCGGGCGCGGGGGGAACCACCAGCTCGATGTCGGCGCAGTTGCCCCGCTCGCGATGGCCATAGGCCATGAGGCCGACTTCCGCGCCGGGCGGCAGCCTGGCCAGCGTCTGGCGCAGCGCCTGCCGGGCGATCTCCAGCTTCGGCTTGCCGTCGATGGCGCCCCACATGGAGCCGGAGGCATCGAGGATGATCATGGTGCGTTCCGCCGCCAGCGCGGGCGCGGAAGCGACGCAGAGAAAGAAGAGAAGAAGGCGGATCATGTGCATGATGATTTCCTATCCCACCCGACCAAATCGAACCCCGCGCCCGGCGAAGGAGCCATTCACGGAATAGAAATGCAACCGGAATTGCCGAAACACAGAAAAATCCATCGCTTCTCATGCGGTGATGCCCATGACAGTAACGGCGGCGGAGGGAACTACGCGCGTGCCGTCACCGGCATCTTCCGATGGCCCGGAAGCGCCGGCGATGACCGGAGAAACTGCCGGTCCTTGCGCCGGAACGCGCATCGGCGCCCTCCCGCATTGACGCCATCGCCTTATCCCCTATGCTGCGGCACGGCATCGCGACTCGCCTATCAGGAGTGGCGCGAAGCCGATCGGACGATCCCTGCGGGAGAGACCGGCGGCCTTTCGGGGCGCAGCCGGCGCCGAAGGCGCAACCGCCCCGGAACCGCTCAGGCAAAAGGGCCGCAGGGGGACGAGACTCTGGAAAGCAGCGCACCTCCCGCGACGGAGGCAGGCGCTCACCGAAGGAGTAAGCCGCGCCCTTCCACGAGGCGTGGTGAAATCTCTCAGGTTTCCCGGACAGAGGGGGCGCCGCGCGGACCCGGACACGGGTCCGCCAGCTTGGCGCATCCTGTCGGGAGCCTTTCATGGCGCAGCCGGACGAACACGCGGGTCCCCTCCAGAAGACCCCGCTCTACGCCGAACATATCGCCCTCGGCGCCCGCATGGTGCCGTTCGCCGGCTACGAGATGCCGGTGCAATATGCCGACGGCATCCTTTCCGAGCACAATTGGACCCGCACCCATGCGGGCCTGTTCGACGTCTCCCACATGGGCCAGGCGATCCTGCAGGGGCGCGACCACGCCGCCACCGCCCGCGCGCTCGAGGCGCTGATCCCGGCCGACATTCTCAATCTTGCCGAGGGCCGCCAGCGCTATTCCCAGCTCACCGCCGAGGACGGCGGCATCATCGACGACCTGATGGTCACCCGCCCCGCCGGCGAGGCCAATGACGGGCGCCTGCTGCTGGTGGTGAACGCCGCCCGCAAGGAGGTGGACTTCGCCCACATCGCCGCGCGCCTGCCCTCCTCCGTGCGGCTCGACGTGGTGGAGGACCGCGCGCTGATCGCGCTCCAGGGGCCCGAGGCGGCCATGGTCATGGAGCGCCACTGCCCCGACGCGCTCGGCCTCGGCTTCATGGAAGCCGCGGTGCTGCTGGTGGACGACTTCCCCATGCAGGTGTCGCGCTCCGGCTATACCGGCGAGGACGGCTTCGAGATTTCCGTGCCGGCGCTGGAGGCGCCGCTGCTCTGGGCGCGCCTGATGGCCGAGCCGGAGGTGCGCGCCATCGGCCTCGGCGCGCGCGACAGCCTGCGGCTTGAGGCGGGGCTCTGCCTCTACGGGCACGACATCAACCTGTCCACCTCGCCGATCGAGGCCGCGCTCGCCTGGTCGATCCAGAAGCGCCGGCGCCTCGATGGCGGCTTTCCCGGCGCGGTGCGCATCCAGCGCGAGCTGACCGAGGGTACGCAGCGCACCCGCGTTGGCTTGAGGATCGAGGGCCGCCAGCCGGCGCGCGAGGGGGCCGAGATCGCCGCCGCCAGCGCGGTCATCGGCGTCGTGACCTCGGGCGGCTTCGCGCCGAGCCTCAACGCGCCGATCGCCATGGGCTATGTGCCGCCGGCCTATGCCGCGCCCGGCACCGCGCTCGAAGTGCTGGTGCGCGGCAAGGCGCTGCCCGCCTCGGTCGTCGCCCTTCCCTTCATGCCGACGCGCTACCACCGCAAATCCTGAACCGGGGGCCTGAGACCATGACCAGCGTGCGCTACACCAAGGACCACGAATATGTCCGCGTCGACGGCGCGGTGGCCGTCGTCGGCATCTCCGACTACGCCCAGAGCCAGCTCGGCGACGTGGTTTTCGTCGAGCTGCCGGACGTCGGCAAGACCGTGGAGAAGGGCAAGGAGGCCGCCGTCGTCGAGAGCGTGAAGGCGGCGAGCGAAGTCTATGCCCCCCTCTCCGGCGAGGTGGTGGAGGTGAACGCCGAGCTGGAGGGCAATCCCGGCCTCGTCAACACCGACGCCGAGGGCCAGGGCTGGTTCCTGAAGCTGAAGCTCGCCGACCCGGCGGAGCTCGACGCCCTCATGGATGCCGACGCCTACAAGGCCTTCCTGGACACGCTGGGCTGACGCGTGCGCGTGCCGCCTGCCTGAGAAAGACCGCATCATGCGATACCTGCCGCTGACCGCCGACGACCGCGCCGAGATGATGGCGCGGATCGGCATCGCCTCCGTGGACGCCCTGTTCGCCGACATCCCGAAGGACAAGCGCGAGGGCGAGCTGCCCGATCTGCCGCGCGCCAAGGGCGAACTGGAGGTGGAGCGGCAGCTTGCCCGCCTCGCGGCGAAGAACGTGCCGGCGGGCTCGGTGCCATTCTTCGTCGGCGCGGGGGCCTATCGCCACCACGTGCCGGCGAGCGTCGACCACCTGATCCAGCGCTCGGAATTCCTCACCTCCTACACGCCCTACCAGCCCGAGATCGCCCAGGGCACGCTGCAATACCTGTTTGAGTTCCAGACCCAGGTGGCCGAGCTGACCGGCATGGAGGTGGCCAATGCCTCCATGTATGACGGCTCCACCGCCGCCGCCGAGGCGGTGCTCATGGCCCACCGCGTCACCCGGCGGCGCAAGGCGGTGCTGGCCGGCAACCTGCACCCCCATTACCGCGCCACCATCGAGACCGTCTCGCGCTATGCCGACGACGCTGTGGCGGCGCTGGCGCCGGTGCCGGCGGGCGGGGAAGACCTGCTGTCGGCCATCGACGAGAGCGTGTCCTGCATCGTCGTGCAGTCGCCGGACGTGTTCGGCAATCTCGTGGACCTGAAGCCCATCGCCGCGAAGGCGCATGCCGCCGGCGCGCTGCTGATCGCGGTGTTCACCGAGGTGGTGTCGCTCGGCCTCGTCGAGCCGCCGGGCGCCCAGGGCGCCGACATCGTCGTCGGCGAGGGCCAGTCCATCGGCAATGCGCTGAATTTCGGCGGCCCCTATGTGGGCCTGTTCGCGACCCGGCCGAAATTCATCCGCCAGATGCCCGGCCGCCTCGCCGGCGAGACGGTGGACGCGGAAGGCCGGCGCGGCTTCGTGCTGACGCTCTCCACCCGTGAGCAGCACATCCGCCGCGAGAAGGCGACCTCCAACATCTGCACCAATTCCGGCCTCTGCGCGCTGGCCTTCACCATCCACATGTCGCTGCTCGGGCGCACGGGGCTGACGCGGCTCGCGCGCCTCAACCATGCGAGCGCCTGCGACCTCGCCGAGCGGCTCGCGGCGGTGCCGGGGGTGGAGGTGCTGAACGCGACGTTCTTCAACGAATTCACCATCCGCGTGCCGGGCAAGGCGGCGGACGTGATCGAGAGGCTGGCGCAGAAGGGCGTGCTCGGCGGCGTCCCCTATTCCCGCCTTGCGCCGAAGGCCGGCCTCGACGACCTCATCCTGGTCGCCGCCACCGAGACCACGACCGAAGACGACCGCGCCGCCTATGCGGCCGCGCTGAAGGAGGTGCTGGCATGAACCGCGAAGGCCGGGGCGCCACCGCCCCTACCGCAGGAACCGCCGCGCAGGCGCCCGCCACCTTCACCGGCAACCGGGGGCTGGACCTTGAGGAAGGGCTGATCTTCGAGATCGGCCGGTCCGAGGTCACCGGCGTGGACATTCCCGAGCCGCCGGACTTCCGCGCCCGCCTCGGCGGGCTGGAGCGCAAGGTCGCGCCCGATCTGCCGGGCCTCTCCGAGCCCGAGGCCATGCGCCATTACGTGCGCCTCTCGCGCATGAATTACGGCATCGACAGCGGCCTGTTCCCGCTCGGCTCGTGCACCATGAAGCACAATCCGCGCCTCAACGAGAAGATGGCGCGCCTCGCCGGCTTCGCGGACATCCATCCGCTGCAGCCGGTCTCCACCGTCCAGGGCGCGCTGGCCGTGATGACGGAGCTGTCGCGCTACCTGCTGGAGCTCACCGGCATGGCCGCCGTGGCGCTGCCGCCCAAGGCCGGCGCCCATGGCGAACTGTGCGGCATGATGGCGATCAAGGCCGCCCACCTGGCCGCCGACCAAGGCCACCGCCACGTGGTGGTGGTGCCCGAGAGCGCCCACGGCACCAATCCCGCCACCGCCGCCTCGATCGGCTACGAGGTGCGCGCCATCCCCGCCCGCGCCGACGGCACGGTGGACGTGGAGGCGGTGAAGGCCGCTCTCTCGCCCGAGGTGGCGGCCCTCATGCTGACCAACCCCAACACCTGCGGCCTGTTCGAGCCCGACGTGGTGAAGATCGCCGCCGCGGTGCATGAGGCCGGCGCCTATTTCTATGCCGACGGCGCCAACTTCAACGCGATCCTCGGCAAGGTGCGCATCGGCGACCTGGGCGTCGACGCCATGCATATCAACCTGCACAAGACCTTCTCGACGCCGCACGGCGGCGGCGGGCCGGGCGCGGGGCCGGTGGTGCTGTCCCCGGCGCTGGCGCCGTTCGCCCCGGTGCCCTGCGTGGTGGAGCACGGCGGCGCGCTGACCCTGGTGGAGGACGAGGGCGCGGCGGGCGCCGAGGCCGCGCTTGGCCGCATGAGCGCGTTCCACGGCCAGATGGGCATGTTCGTGCGGGCGCTCGCCTGGATGCTGTCCCACGGGGCGGACGGCATGCGCCAGGCGTCCGAGGACGCGGTGCTGTCGGCCAACTATGTCCGCGCCAGCCTCAACGACCTCATGAGCGTGCCGTTCCCGGACCGGCCCGCCATGCACGAGGCGCTGTTCGACGACACCTGGCTCGCCGGCACGGGCATCTCCACGCTGGACGTGGCAAAGGCGCTGATCGACGAGGGCTACCACCCCATGACGGTCTATTTTCCGCTGGTGGTGCATGGCGCGATGCTGATCGAGCCGACCGAGAGCGAATCCAAGGCCTCCCTCGACCTCTTCATCGCCACCCTGCGCGACCTCGCACTGGCGGCGAAGGCGGGCGACACGGCGCGCTTCCTGGGCGCGCCCTATTACGCCCCGCGCCGGCGCCTCGACGAGACCCGCGCCGCCCGCGCCCCGGTGCTGCGCTGGTTGAAGTCCGCCCCGCTCGGCGCGGCGGCCGAATAGCGCCGCTAGGCGGGGCAAAAAACCGCGTGAAGCGGCGGCCGGCGGCGTCTATGGTGCCGCCGACGCCGCTTCACCGGTCGAACGACCAAGGCTGCGAGGCAGCTGAGACAAGGTTTGACAGACATGGCCATTCCCCCGCGCTCAGGCCAGGACGTGGACCCCAAGCTCCTGGAAATCCTGGTCTGCCCGCTCACCAAGGCGCCGCTGGAATATGACCGCGCGCGGCAGGAGCTGATCTCGCGCCCGGCCCGCCTCGCGTTTCCGATCCGCGACGGCATCCCGATCATGCTGGCCGACGAAGCGCGCACCCTCGACGAGGCGGAACTGAACGAGCGCCGCTGAGGGCGGAACCAGCTTTCCGATAACCCGTTGACGATAAAAGGGGCCGCCACGACCGTGCGGCCCGAGATCGCGACGGAGGGCTGCGCTGCGCAGCCAAGGGACGGAGGGTGACACCATGGCGGCGCGCGCCTTCTGGACCGGCTATCTGAAGCTCTCCCTTGTGACCTGCCCAGTCGCCATGATGCCGGCCACCAGCGCCAGCGGCCAGGTGCGCTTCCATACCGTCAACCGCAAGACCGGCGACCGCGTCGCAGCCCGCTATGTCGATGCCCTCACCGGCAAGCCGGTGGACGAGGACGACGAGGTCAAGGGCTACCCGGTGGGCGAGGACGCCTACGTCATGCTGGAGGACGCCGACCTCGACGCCGTGCGGCTTGAGAGCACCCGCACCATCGACATCGACCGCTTCGTCGATGCCGGCAGCATCGGCTGGATCTGGTACGACCGGCCGCATTTCCTCACCCCGGCCGACAAGGTGGGCGAAGAGGCGTTCTGCGTCATCCGCGACGCGATGGCCGCGACCGCCACTGCCGCCGTCTCGCGCCTCGTGCTCTACGGGCGCGAGCGCGCCGTGCTGCTGCGGCCGGACGGCAAGGGCCTGGTGCTGTGGACGCTGCATTTCGGCAACGAGGTGCGCCCGGAAGACGCCTATTTCACCGGCCTCGCCGACGCGCCCAAGCCCTCGCGCGACGCCGCGGCGCTGATCGGCAAGCTGATCTCGGGCAAGATGCTGGACTGGTCCGACGACCTGGTGGAGGATCCGGTCCAGGCCCGCCTGCTGGAACTGATCGCCGCGCGCAAGAGCAAGGCGCGCCGCCCGCGCAAGGCGGCGGCCTCCGGGAAGGCCGAAGCCGCGCCCGACCCCGGCAGCAACGTGGTGGACATCACCGAGGCCCTGCGCCGCTCGCTGGCCGCCGAAAAGGCGCCCCGCCGGGGGAAATGAACCGCCCGGCGGTCGCGCTCGCCTTGCCGCGCGGCTCTTGGCTTCCGCCGCAGCGCGCCCATGGCATCCCTGCCCTATGCCGTCGACCGCGCCGTCATCCCCCGGCTCGTCCGGGGGATCCACTTCGCCGCCGGGCGGGCGTCTGCGTGCGGCGTCGGGGGCAAGCCGTCGGGTGGATGCCCTGGACAAGCCGGGGCATGACGGCGGTTGGGGGGCCGGGGAAGTGCGCCCCCGCCGCTTACTTCTTGCCGGGAGCGGCGGCGGCCACCTTGGGCGGCGGCAGGAGCTGGAGCGCCTGCACCACCTGCTGGCCGAAGCCGTTCAGCAGCGCGTTCTGCTCCGCCACCGACGTCGCCGGAAGCGCCGCCACCACGCGGCAGTAGGAGACGATGATCGCGTTCGCCACGTCCGCCAGCTTCGCCTTGGGGTTCTGCGCCGCGAGCGTGGTGGCGAGCGAGGATGCGGTCGATCCCGAGACCGGCGGCTTGGGCTTGCCCAGCGCCTTCGCTGCGGCGGCCGAAAGGGCGGCCGGCACCGCCTTGCCGTCGTCCGCCGGGCAGGCGAGCTTGGCCGCGAGCGAGGCCGGCTCCTTCACCACCAGGGACGTCCCCACCGGCAGCGCCCAGATGATCGGCTGGCTGTCCACCGGGCCCGACACGGTACGGCGCGAGACCTCCATGGCGGCCTGCAGCGTGAAGCGCCGCAGCTCCGAATACTTCTGCCAGTCCGGCGCCTTGCTCTTGGCCACCACCGGGCAATAAGCGGCGGTGAGCGCGTCGACGATGGTGCCGTTGCCGGCGTCGGAATTGGTGGCCTTGTAGGTGTCCACCATCATGGGAATGGAGCGCTGCCCCCCCGCCATCATGGACGAGAGCGCGGCCACCGCCTTCGGATCGGGACCGTCGGCGCCGGGCGCGCCGCCCACGTCCGGACAGGAAAAGGCGGAGGCGGCCTGCGTGCCGTAGTCCGGCACATGGGCGGTGGCGCGCCAGGCGGCGACCATGCCCGGCGTCACGTTGGCCGGCGCCGCATTGCCCCAGGAGGTGCGCACATAATTGGCGAGGTCGGCGATCTGGCCGTCGTCGAGCCGGCCGGCGAAGGACGGCATGGCGCCGTAGGTGCCGCCCGCGGGCAGGCCGCCGAGCACCGCCATGATGACGTTGTAGGGCTCCGCAGCCACCACGGCCGGATTGCCGGCGAGCGGCGGGATGGTGTCGGCGCGGCCGGTGCCCTTGTCGAGGTGGCAGGCGATGCAATTGTCCACATAGAGCGTCGAGCCGCGCGCATAAGCCTGCGGCGACAAGGGGGAAGCGGCCTGCGGCGCCGGGCGGTCCGGCGGCGGCGGGGCGTCCATGAGGTAGGTGACGAGCGCGGTGCGGTCGGCATCGGTGAGGAAGGTGAGCGAATCGTGCACCACCTCCGCCATCGGCCCGAACACCGAGGTCTTGCCGGTGGCCGAGCCGCTCTTGAAGAAGGCCGAGAGGCTGTCGTCGGTCCAGCCGTTCTTCTTCAGCGAAGCGGTGTCGATGTCCGGCGCCCAGAAGCCGTCGATCTCGGCGCCCTGGAACAGGTGCTTGGCCTTGGTGGCGCCCATCAGGTTGCGCGGGGTGTGGCAGTCCGAGCAGTGGCCGAGCGCGATGGCGAGATAGGCGCCGCGGTTCCACGCCTCGCTCTTGCCGGCCGTCGGGGCGAAGCGCTTCTCGGTGAAGAACAATTCACGCCACGCGAGCATGCCGAGGCGGATGTTGAAGGGGAAGGCGAGCCCGTTCTCCGGCGGCGTGTTGGGGATCGGCGGGATCTGCCGCACATAGGCCCACAGCGCCTTCATGTCGTCGTCCGAGATGCCGGTATAGGCGTCGAACGGCATGGCCGGGTAGAGGTAGGCGCCGTCGGCCCGGATGCCGTTGCGAACCGCGTTGACGAACTGGTCGTAGGTCCAATCGCCGATGCCGGTGGACCGGTCGGAGGTGATGTTGGGCGAGAAGATGACGCCGAACGGCGTGTTCAGCCCGAGCCCGCCGGCGAACGGCTTGGCCTTGGGATCGGCCGAGTGGCAGGGCATGCAGTCGCCCGCCTTGGCGAGGTATTCGCCGCGCGCAATCAGGGCGGCATCGTCCGCAGTCTGGGCGAAGGCTGGGCCGCAGGCCAGCATGCCACCCGCGACGAGCGCGCCGAACACATTGATAACCCTGCGCATTCCTGCCCCCTTATGTCGTCGCCCGCGTCGCCGAACCCGCCCGTCCGCGCCGCTGCGCGAAAGAATCGTGTCTTAGCCCTAGCTTGGACATCTTACAAAATAGCGACGCCATTGCAGCCCGGACTTTCCCGGAGGACGACGCTGCGGGGCGAGTTGCCGGGGGCGGCGGGCTTTGCCACATAGGGGGGCCAGAGGACCTGACATGACCGCGCCCCACCCCGCCCCCGCCGCCCGCTCCATTGCCGTGGAGGCGCTGACGCAGTCCGAGGCCGCGAACGAGCACGCGGCGCTCGCGGACGAGATCCGCCGCCACGATTCCCTTTATTATCAAAAGGATGAGCCGGAGATCAGCGACGCCGAATACGACCTCCTTCGGCGCCGCTACGAGGACATCGAGGCCCGCTTCCCGGAGCTGAAGGGCGAGGGCAGCCTCTCCGAGCAGGTGGGCGCCGCCCCGTCCGAGAAGTTCGGCAAGGTGACCCACGCGGTCCCCATGCTTTCGCTGGCAAATGCCTTTTCCGATCAGGAGGTTGAGGAGTTCGTCGTCCGTGTCCGACGGTTCCTCAACCTCAAGGACGGGGACCAGCTGGCGTTCACCTGCGAGCCCAAGATCGACGGGCTATCCTGTTCACTGCGCTACGAAAACGGGCGCCTCGTGGTGGCCGCCACCCGCGGCGACGGGCAGGAGGGGGAGGACGTGACGGCGAATGTCCGCACTATTCCCGTTATTCCCGTCCAAATCCCGGCCGGTCCCGCGCAAATCTCGCAAAATCCCGACTCGGAGGTCCCGCCGGTCCCGGATGTGCTGGAGGTGCGCGGCGAGGTCTACATGTCCGCCGCCGATTTCGCGGCGCTCAACGCGCGGCAGGCGGAGGCCGGCGAGAAGGTCTTCGC
This sequence comes from Xanthobacter tagetidis, assembly GCF_003667445.1. GTDB lineage: Bacteria > Pseudomonadota > Alphaproteobacteria > Rhizobiales > Xanthobacteraceae > Xanthobacter > Xanthobacter tagetidis. The sequence continues at coordinate 289,375 of NZ_RCTF01000004.1, forward strand.
CAATCCGCGCAACGCCGCCGCCGGCTCGCTGCGCCAGCTCGACCCGGCCATCACCGCCGCCCGGCCGCTGAAATTCTTCGCCTATGCCTGGGGCGAGGCCTCCTCCCTTCCGGCCGACACCCAGCACGGCATGGTGGAGGCGTTCGCCCGCTGGGGCTTTCCCACCAACCCGCTCACCATCCGCGCCACCACGGCGGCGGAGCTGATCGCCCACTACCGCAAGATCGAGGAAGAGCGGACGCGGCTCGGCTACGACATCGACGGCGTGGTCTACAAGGTGGACCGGCTCGATCTGCAGCGCCGGCTCGGCTTCGTCTCGCGCTCGCCGCGCTGGGCGCTGGCCCACAAGTTCCCGGCGCAGCAGGCGACCACGGTGCTCGACGAGATCGAGATCCAGGTGGGGCGCACCGGGGCGCTCACCCCTGTGGCGAAGCTCCGGCCCGTCACGGTGGGCGGGGTGGTGGTCTCCTCCGCCACGCTGCACAACGAGGACGAGATCGCCCGCAAGGACATCCGCATCGGCGATACGGTGGTGGTGCAGCGGGCGGGCGACGTGATCCCCCAGGTGGTGCGGGTGCTGGCCGAGCACCGCCCGCCGGGCACCCTGCCCTACGCCTTCCCCCACACCTGCCCCGCCTGCGGCTCCCACGCGGTGCGCGAGGTGGACCCCAAGACCGGCAAGGAGGACGTGGTGCGCCGCTGCACCGGCGGCCTTGTCTGCCCGGCGCAGGCGGTGGAGCGGCTGCGCCACTTCGTCTCCCGCAACGCCTTCGACATCGAGGGGCTGGGCGAGAAGCAGGTGGCCGCGCTCTATGAGTGGAACCTCATCCGCTCCCCCGCCGACATCTTCACGCTGGAGGCGCGCAACGCGAAGGACCTCCAGCGCCTTGAGAACCGCGACGGCTGGGGCCGGACCTCGGCCAAGAACCTTTACGCCGGCATCGAGGCGCGGCGGCGCGTGGCGGTGGACCGCTTCGTGTTCGCGCTCGGCATCCGCCATGTGGGCGAGACCAACGCCCGCCGCCTGATGCGCCATTACGGCACCGTGGAGGCCCTGCGCGACGGGGCGCTGGCGGCGGTCATGCCGGGGGAAGACCACCCCAAGGGCAACGAGGCCTGGGCCGAGATGATCGCCATCGACGGCATCGGCGCCGTGGTGGCCGAGGCGGTGGTGGAGTTCTTCGCCGAGCCGCGGAATCTGGACGTGGTGGCGGCGCTGCTCGCCGAGGTGGAGCCCCAGCCGCTGGAGCGCGTGGCGGCGGAAAGCCCGGTGGCCGGCAAGACCGTGGTGTTCACCGGCGCGCTGGAGCGCATGACCCGCGACGAGGCGAAAGCCATGGCCGAGCGGCTCGGCGCCAAGGTCGCCGGCTCGGTCTCCGCCAAGACCGATCTGGTGGTGGCGGGGCCGGGCGCCGGCTCCAAGCTGGAGAAGGCGCGCGGGCTGGGGGTGGAGGTGATTACCGAGGACGAGTGGTTTGAGCGGGTGGGGTGAGGGGGCCGGGGCGTGTTCAACAGTCTTGAGTTTTGTTGAACACGGGAGAGCACCACCGGATCACCGTCGCCCATGGGCCAACCGCATCGCGCCTCGCCACATCCCCGCAAAACCGCCGTTGTGCTCCGGCTTGACCGGAGCATCCACGCTCCATCCCCGCATCGCGCCCGGCCGCCAGATGGGCCCTCCGGTCAAGCCGGAGGGCGACGGCGGTGAGGGGGGCAGCGGAACGCAGAAAACCCGCACCACCGTCATGCTCCGGCTTGATCGGAGCATCCATACACCCTCCCCGCCTCGCGCCCGGCGGAGAGATGGGCCCTCCGATCAAGTCGGAGGGCGACGGCGGTGAGAGGAGCGGATGTCGGCGGCAACACCGCCCAACCGGATCACATCCAGCCGCATCCCCAAATACCGCCGCCATGCTCCGGCTTGACCGGAGCATCCAAGCCCTGGCCAACCACCCGCCACCCCGTCATTCTGCCTGCAACCGCAGCGGAGCCGGAGCATGGCGCGGCGCTATTTCGTCTACCTCCTCGCCAGCAGACCGCGCGGGACGCTCTATGTGGGCGTGACGAACCACCTGACGCGCCGCGTGTTCGAGCACCGGCTCGGCACCGGACCCGGCTTCACCCGCCGCTACCATGTCCATCGCCTGGTCTGGTTCGAGACGCACGACACGGCGCTTGGCGCCATCCAGCGCGAGAAGCGGCTGAAGGCGTGGCTGCGGCAGTGGAAGATCGATCTGGTGGAGAAGGACAATCCCGACTGGCGCGACCTGTTCGACGAGATCGCGCTCGGGTGAGCGGGGCGGCGCCCGTGCGGGCAAAACCGCCGTCATGCTCCGGCTTGACCGGAGCATCCAAGCGACCTCCCCGCATCGCGCCCGGCCGCCAGATGGGCACTCCGGTCAAGCCGGAGGGCGACGGCGGCGAGGGGGGCAGCGGAACGCAGAAAACCCGCACCACCGTCATGCTCCGGCTTGACCGGAGCATCCAAGCGACCTCCCCGCATCGCGCCCAGCCGCCGGATGGGCCCTCCGGTCAAGCCGGAGGGCGACGGCGGCGAGGGGGGCAGCGGAACGCAGAAAACCCGCACCGCCGTCATGCTCCGGCTCGACCGGAGCATCCACGCCCCCTCCCCGCCTCCCGCCCGGCCGCCGGATGGGCCCTCCGGTCAAGCCGGAGGGCGACGGCGGCGAGGGGGGCAGCGGAACGCAGAAAACCCGCACCGCCGTCATGCTCCGGCTCGACCGGAGCATCCACGCCCCCTCCCCGCCTCCCGCCCGGCCGCCGGATGGGCCCTCCGGTCAAGCCGGAGGGCGACGGCGG